>NZ_CP019606.1:1311566-2623132 GCF_001997345.1 Tessaracoccus aquimaris
TCCTTGGTTGGGGCGGCCTGGTCCCAGAGCCGACGCCAGCGGGGCGTCTGTTCCAGCGACGGGACTGAGGGCCCCTCGGCGCGCCGCCGCTCGACGGCCCACCAGCTCAGGTCGCCCTCGTGGACGAGTTGCTCCACGCGGTGCTGCAGTTCCGCGGTCGCCTCGGCGAGGCCCTGGCCGCGCGGGTAGATGGGGGCACCGAACCGGATCGACACCTTTGGCCGCGCGCGCAGCGGCAGCTTCAGGATGTCCTTCAGCTTGAACGTACCGACCAGGCCGACGGGGACCACCGCGACGTTGTGCTGCCCTGCGATGCCCGCCGCGACGTCGGAGAACTCCCCCACCTGTCGCCCGGCAGATGGGTCGTCGGTGAAGACCACCACGTTGCGGCCCCGCGCAAGCGAGCGTGAGGGCGTGACGTTGGTCGGGCGCAGCCGCGACGGGAGCGAGAGCCGCAGCAACTGGTAGTCCAGGGCGCCCTGCTCGTTGGCGGCCAGCACGAACGGGTGGCGAAGGCCCGTCAGGGAGTCGTCACCGACCAGTTCGATGTCGAAGCGGAAGCCGAGGAGGCGGAGCATCAGGTGCCTGCCCGGACGCTCCGTCCGGAACCCCAGTTCGCGGGCCACGACCGGACGGGGCGGCACACCCGCGGGGCGACGGCGGCGCAGCGTGGCGGTCAACGCGTCGAGGAGGTCGGCGGGCAGCGTGAACTGCGGCCGCTTCTTCGACCTGCGGCTCTGCGCCCAGGAGGGCAGGTCCCTGCTCATCGCACGTCGCCCAACGCCAGCCCTGGGCCGCGCAGCATCGTGATGCTCGGGTGCATGCCGACGGTGCCCGAGGCGATCTCGAGGGCGTCGGCGTAGGTGGTGGCCGCGCGATGCCCGAGCAGCGCAGCGACGCGACGGTCTCCCCCGACCCAGATGACGTCGGAGAACCGGCTCGATGCGCTGGCCAGTTCGTACCACTGCTGGTAGACGCGCAGCGGATGGTCGGCGAAGTTCTTGCGGTACAGGTCGAGGTACCACTCGTCGTCGACCGAGCTGGGCTGGAAGTCGGCGGCGATCTCCGCGGGATCGGTCGTGACGGGCAGCACCTTCGCGAAGAAGTCCGCAGCGCTGGACTGGCGACGGTTGGAGAACCGGTTGCGCAGCGGATGGAACGCGATCAGCACGCCGCCCTCGCGGGCAAGCGGCGCCTCCAGGTGGCTGCCTGCGCGGGTGACCAGGGCGTGGTGCGCGGCGCCGAGCGGCGACCCGATGGCGTCGACCGGGTCGATGGAGGGGCCCCACACCGAGGTGACGAGCACGTCGGCCGAGCCCTTCACCTCGACGGCGTTGGCGGCCTGCCACACCTCGCGCGAGTCGTTCAGCGCCGCGGAGAAGGCACCACCGACCACGTCGATGACCGCGTAGTCGGCACGGGGGTTGCCGTTGACCAGTTGGGCACCCTGACGGGGAAGCGCCGCGATGATCTGCCGGGACGCGGCGAACGCCAACCGGTCGCTGAGGCGCCATTCCCATTCGCGGCTCGACAGGAAGCGAAGCCCGGGGCGAGCAGCGGCTGGCCGAGGACCGCGAGCAGCGCGAAGCCGGGCACCTTTTCCTGGATCAGGTCGCTGACGCCGCGCTCGAACTCGCGGTCGGGGGCGACGCCACCGATCCGGTCAAGCGTGGTCAGGTCGGTCAGGCCGAGCGCGAGCGGGCAGCGCTCCGAGTCGTCGCCGCGGATGCCGATCACGACCACGAGGTCGGACTGGGCGACCCGCCGGTTCACGCGCACCGTGGTGCCGTCCACCTCGCCGACGGAGACGAGGTCGGGACTCGTCACGTCATGGCTCGTGATGAGCCCGTCAGGCAGGAACGACGTGGCGACCCGGTCGCCGAGCACCCGGGTGACCTGCTGCGTGTTCCAGCGCTGCTTCAGGCCGTTGGCGACCACGATCTCGACGTCGTCGACCCCGTTGCGGGCCGCGATCTCCAGGACCCGCTCTGCGAGCGTGCGGCGCGGGTCGAAGTGGGGCCGTGGCAGCGGCGCGTCGGCGTCGACGATGACCAGCGTGAGCCGGGTGTCGGGGCGCAACTGCTCCGAGAGCGGCGCGACGCCTGTCGGGGCGCCGACCGCGGCGTCGATCAGGCCGACGGGGTCCGAGGACTCCTCAGCGTCGGCGGCGTAGACCACCTGGGTGCCGATGCCGAAGCGCTCCAACCGAAGCTGGGCTCCCGACATCGTCATGAGGTGCGGGGTCTTTTCGTCGACCTCCAGCACAAACCCGGGACGAGACATCAGCGGTCCTTTCCGTTCACGACATCTTGAGGCGAGGCAGCGGAGACATCTCCGGCCACTCGACGATTGACCAGCCCTTGGACTTGGCGGCGCGCATCAACCCGATGTCCGGGCTGACGGCGACCGGGTTGCCAACGGCGTTGAGCATCGGCAGGTCGACGTGGCTGTCGGCATAGCCGAACGAGTTGGCCAGGTTGATGCCGTGCAGTTGGGCGTAGTGGTTCAGCCACGCGGAGCGTGACTCCCCCACCATGGGCGGGCCGCTGAGGAAGCCGGTGCAGATCCCGTTCTCGTCGGTGGCCAGTTCGGCGGCGACGATGGTGTCGAACAGGCCCTCGAACGGCCGGGTGAGTGGCCGGATCACGCCGGTCATCAGGATGGTGGTGTGGCCGGCGTCGCGGTGCTCGCGGATGCGGCGGATCGCGTCGGGCGACATCCGGTCGAGGATCAGCGGCGACAGCTTCTCGTCGACGTAGCTCTCCAGCGCGGCCAGGTCGGCGCCCGCGTAGCGGCGGTAGATGGAGCGCAGGAACACGCCCCTGTCGCGACGCTCCGCGCCCAGGTACATCGGCAGTTGCAGCGCGAGGCTTGCGACCTCCCCGATCCGCCGCAGCGGCGACAGCTCGGGAAGCCGCGCCCAGAGGTAGGTCTCGACGACGTTGGTGGCCATCACGGTGCCGTCAAGGTCGAACGCGGCGAGCACGGTGCCCGGCTCGGCGGGCTTGAGGTCGCGGAAGGTGGTGGAGCGCCCCTTGCGGCGCTTGCGGGCCGCCTCGAGTCGGCGCACCGGATCCGTGATGGCCGGGATGTGCACCTCCTCCATGTAGTGCTTCCACTCGAAGCTGGCCGAGTCGAAGCCGAACCGGTCGCGGTCGTCGGGGTGCAGCGAGTGGTGCAGCGCGAGCGTGCAGTCGTCGACGAAGTGGAGCTCCGACTGCAGGTACTCGCCGTACAGCGTCATGTACTTGCCGAGGAACTCGAGTTGCTTGCGGGACTTGTCGAGCGAGGCGGCCAACTGCCTGGTCTTCTTGCCACGGGGGGCGAAGCTGATCAGCTTGTTGCCGATCCTCACGCCCTTGTCGGCGAGCCTCATGAACATCTCGACGGGCTCGGCGCCGGGGAAGTTCCAGGTCGCAAGCGGGGTCGAGCCCTGCCCGGAGGTGTAGGGGTGCTCGCTGAAGTAGTTGCGGACGTGTTCGTAGACGCCGCGGAACGTGAGCGGGTTCCTGGCACCGGAACTGCAGTGGTAGTACTCGGGCTGGCCGATCTCCGGCGTGGTCGCACAGACCGCGACGATCGCGTTGACGACGAAGTCGCACGGGATGATGTCGATGACGGCGTCGGGCGAGGCGGGGAACTCGGGCAGTTGGCCGCGGCCGTAGGCCAGGATGATCGGGTCGGCCATCTTGAACCCCTCGATCCACCCCGGGTACGGGTTGGTGAGCGAGGATTCGACGATGGCGGGCCGCACGATGGAGGCCATGAAGTCGCCGCTGAGGTCGGCGACGACGCGCTCAGCCAGCGCCTTGGCGAAGGTGTAGACGTCGGTCCAGCCGAGCGAGCGGGCCCGCTCGGTGCCTGCCGCGACGAGTTCCTGCTTGACCCACTCCTGGCGGCGTCGCTCGGTGTCCTCCGAGGTCGTCAGGTAGCCGGCCTGGCGGTGCAGCGCCTCCGCCTCCTTGCGCAGCTTGGTGAGCTGTTCGGAACTGCGGGAGCGGGCCTCGACGTGCTCCTTCATGGCGAGCGCGGCGCGGGTCTCCGCCTCGTAGTCGATGTCGTGGATGTGCGCGGCCTCGGGGATGGCCCCCGGCGCCTGCCCGCGGTGTAGGCGGTCGACACGTGCAGGTAGTGCGGGATCTTGACGAGGTTGCCCTCGTCGTCGGAGCAGGCCTCGCGCAGCTTCGTCAGCAGCGCCTTGGTGCCGACGACGTTGGTCATGAACGCCTGGTCGATGGGCGGGTCGAACGAGACGTCTCCCGCGCAGTGCAGCAGCACGTCGAGGTCACGGGGCAGGTCCGGAACCTGCGGCAGGTCGCCCTCGATGACCTCGACGCGGCTGGCCATCAGTTCCTCGACGCCGCCCGCATCGCGCACGACGTCGGCGAAGATCTTCTTCTTCAGCAGGCTGGCGACGCGCTCCGCGGCGGTCACCGATCCCTTGCGGCGCACCAGCACGGCGGTGCGGGTGTCGGGGCACTCGGTGAGCACCTTCCAGAGGATCTGCTCACCGATGAAGCCGGTGACGCCGGTCATCACGATCTTCTTGCCCGCGAGGAGGTCGCTGATCCTGCCGTCGAGCAGCGGCGGCACGTGCACCGTCCCGGGTGAGCTCACCCCGAACGTGCTAGCGGGTGGTTTGACCATCACAGCTCCCCTTCGGCGACCTGCAGGGCCTCCTCGATCGTGAAGCGGCCGACGTAGAGGGCGGTGCCGACGATGGCGCCCTCGACGCCCTGGGGCACGAGGCGGCGCAGGTCGCGCAGGTTCTCCAGCGTCGCGATGCCGCCGGAGGCGATCACCTTCTTGCCGCTGCGCGCGGCGACCGCCGTCAGAAGTTCGGTGTTGGGCCCGGTCAGCATGCCGTCGGCGTTGACGTCGGTGACCACGAAGCGCTCGCAGCCCGCCGCGACGAGCCGGTCGAGGGTCTCCATCCAGGGGCCTCCCTCCGTGGTCCAGCCGCGGGCCGCAAGGTTCTCGCCGCGCACGTCGAGGCCGATCGCGACCCGGTCGCCGTGTTCGGCGACGATCCGGTCGCACCACTGCGGGTTCTCGAGAGCTGCGGTGCCGATGTTGACGCGGCGCGCCCCCGTGGCGAGCGCCCGGTTCAGCGACTCGTCGTCGCGGATGCCGCCGGAGAGTTCCACCTGGATGTCGAGATTGCCCACGATGTCGCGCAGCAGGTCGGCGTTGCTTCCGCGACCGAACGCGGCGTCCAGGTCGACGAGGTGCAGCCAGGAGGCGCCGCCGTCCTGCCAGCGCATCGCGGCCTTCAGCGGGTCGCCGAACTCCTTCTGGGTTCCAGCGACCCCCTGCACGAGCTGAACGGCCTGACCGCCCTGCACATCAACGGCCGGCAAAAGCTCCAAAGTCTCCACGACGTCACACCCTATCCGAACACCCTCATCAGAGCTTCCGAAGCCAGGTGGCGATGAGGTGCGCCCCGGCTTCGCCCGACTTCTCGGGGTGGAACTGTGTCGAGGCGAGGTTGCCCCGTTCGACGGCGGCAACGAACCGGCCGTCCTCGTGCTCGGCGGTCGCCACGAGGGCGTCGTCGGGCCCGGTGAGCGCCGCGTAGGAGTGCACGAAGTAGAACCGCTCCCCCGCGGGGCCGCCGAACAGGCTCATGCCGTCGGCGGGCTGAACGGTGTTCCAGCCCATGTGTGGCAGCCGCCTCGCGGGGAGCGTGTCGACGCTGCCGCGCAGCACCCCGACCCCGGGGGTGACGGTGCCGTGCTCGGTGCCCTGCTCGAACAGGATCTGGTGCCCGACGCAGATGCCGAGCAGCGGCCGGTCGGCCGCGACCCACTCGCGGATCAGATCGACGCCGCCCGCCTGCGTCAGCCCCCGCATGCAGGCGGCGAAGGCGCCGACGCCCGGCACGACGAGGGCGTCCTGGCGACGCAGTTCACCGAGGTCGGACGTGACGCTGACGTCGGCGCCGGCGTTGGCGAACGCCCGGGCAGCCGAGTGCAGGTTGCCCGAGCCGTAGTCGAACAGGCCGACGCGCCGGTTCAGAGCGCGCCCTTCGTGCTCGGGATCCCCTGCTGGCGGGGGTCGATCTCGACTGCCTCGCGCAGCGCGCGGGCAAGGGCCTTGAACTCGGCCTCCACGATGTGGTGCGGGTCGCGTCCAGACAGCAGGCGCAGGTGCAGGCAGAGGCCAGCGTTGAGCGCGAGCGCCTCGAAGACGTGGTACGTCATTGACCCGGCGTACGGCACCCCGGAGCCGCCGATCAGCGCGTACGGCTGGCCCTCCGGCTCGCCCTGGCAGGTGACGTAGGGGCGGCCCGCGACATCGACGACCACGTCGGCGACGGCCTCGTCGAGCGGGATGACGGCGTGCCCGTAGCGGCGGATGCCCGCCTTGTCGCCCAACGCCTCCTTGAGAGCCTGGCCGATGCAGATGGCGGTGTCCTCGACGGTGTGGTGGCCGTCGATGTGCAGGTCGCCCTCCGCCTTGACCGTGAGGTCGATCAGCGAATGCTTCGACAGCGCCGTCAGCATGTGGTCATAGAACCCGACGCCGGTGGAGATTTCGGACGTGCCGGTGCCGTCGAGGTCCAGGGTGACGGTGATCGTCGACTCGCTGGTGGAGCGGCTGATGGTCGCGGTGCGGCTCATGAGGGGTTCCCTTCCAGTGGTGGCGAAAGCTCGTCGAGGGCGCTTCGCAGGATGGCCATCTCGTCGGGGGTGCCCGCCGAGACGCGCAGGAAGCCTGCAGGCCCGGTCTCGCGGATCAGGATGCCGCGATCCAGCAGATCCTGCCAGACGCGGTGCCTGTCGGGGAACCGCCCGAACAGCGAGAAGTTCGATTCGGAGTCGATCACCTCGTAGCCGCGACCGCGGGCCCAGTCCTCGAACGCGCGGGCCTCGGCCGCGAGCGAGCGGACCTGGGCGAGCAGTTCGTCGGAATGCGCCAGCGCGACGCGGGCGATGGCCTGCGTCTGGGCGCTGAGGTGGTACGGCAGTCGCACGATCCGGCAGGCGTCGACGATGGCGGGGGCCGCGGCGAGGTAGCCGACCCGGCCCCCCGCCAGCGCGAACGCCTTCGACATGGTGCGCGACACGATCAGCCTCGGGTGTTTCGCCAGCAGTTCGAGCGCGCTCGGCCCGCTGGAGAACTCCTGGTAGGCCTCATCCACGACAAGCAGCGTGTCGCTGCCCTCGAGCACGGCCTCGATGGTGGCCAGGTCGACGGTGGTGCCGGTCGGGTTGTTCGGGGTCGTGATCAGCGTCACCGTCGGGCGGTGCTCCGCGATCGCGCCGAGCACCAGGTCGGCGTCGAGGGTGTAGTCGGGGTGGCGCGGCACCGTCACGTACTCGGTGCAGGTGTTGCGCGCGTACTCCGGGTACATCGAGTAGGTCGGCGTGAACGTCAGGACGCGGCGCCCCGGGCCACCGAACGCGGTGAGCAGGTGCGCCATCACCTCGTTGGAGCCGTTGGCCACCCACACGTTCTCGGCGCTCAGGCCGTGGCCGAGGTACGCGGCGAGGTCGCCGCGCAGCCCGAGCGCCTCGCGATCCGGGTAACGGTTGAGGGTGCCAGCGGCGGACACGATCGCGGCGGCCATCTCGTGCCGGATCACCTGCGACGGCGGGTACGGGTTCTCGTTGACGTTGAGGACGATCGGCACGTCGATCTGCGGCGCCCCGTAGGGCTCCTGGCCGACGAGGTCGTCGCGCAGCGGCAGGTCGGCGAGGCTGATCACGCGCGCCGCCTGACGGTGACGGCCGCGGCATGCCCCGGCAACTGCTCGGCGTTGGCGAACCGCTCGACGCCGTCGGCGATGGCCATCAGGCCCTGCTCGTCGTAGCTGATCACGTGCACGGTGCGCACGAAGGATCGCACCGTCAGGCCCGACGAGTGCGCCCCGGCACCCGCGGTCGGCAGCACGTGCGTCGACCCGGCGGAGTAGTCGCCGAGCGAGACGGGCGAGTAGTCGCCGACGAAGATGGCGCCCGCGTTGCGGATCCTTGCGGCGACCGAGTCGGCGTCCGCCGTCTGGATCTCGAGGTGCTCGGCCGCGTACGCGTCGGCGACCGCGATCGCCTGGTCGAGGTCGCGCACCAGCACGACGGCCGACTGCTCCCCCGTCAGCGCGGTGCGGATCCGGTCGGCGTTGGGCGCGTCGACGACCTGCCGTTCGACCTCCGCCTGAACCTTCTCGGCCAGCGCGGTCGAGGCGGTGATCAGGACGGAGCCCGCCAGCGGGTCGTGCTCGGCCTGGGAGATCAGGTCGGCCGCGACAAAGACGGGGTTCGCGGTGTCGTCGGCGACGATCGCGATCTCGGTGGGGCCCGCCTCCGAGTCGATGCCGACCCGGCCGCGCACGAGGCGCTTGGCGGCCACCACGTAGATGTTGCCGGGGCCGGTGATCAGCGACACGGGCTCGACGATGTCCTCGACACCGTAGGCGAACATCGCGACGGCCTGGGCACCGCCGACGGCGTAGACCTCGTCAACGCCGAGCAGGTGGCACAGCGCGAGGATGTTGGGGTGCGGCAGGCCACCGAACTCGCGCTGCGGCGGGGAGGCGACCGCGATGGAGCCGACGCCCGCGACCTGCGCTGGGACGACGTTCATGATCACGCTTGAGGCCAGCGGCGCAAGGCCGCCAGGCACGTACAGGCCGACGCGGTCGACGGGGATGTTGCGCAGCGAGACGCGCGCGCCCTCGGCGAGGATCGCGGGCGCGGGGTTGGTGTCGACCTCGAGTTCCTGGGCGACCTGACGGCGGCGCCGGATCGACTCCCCGAAGGCGTCAGCCAGGTCGGGGTCGAGGTCGGCGGCGGCCTTGGCCAGCACGTCGGCAGACACGCGAAGCGAGGTGGGCGCGACGCCGTCGAAGCGCTCCGAGTACTCCATGATGGCGGCCTCGCCGCGATGCGCGACGTCGGCGACGATGGGCCGCACCACGTCAAGGGCCGCATCCACGTCGAACTGACCCCGCGGCAGGCGCGTCCGGTAGGCGCCGTCGACGCCCGTGAAATCAAGAGTTTGGAGCACGGGCCTGAGTCTAGTGTGTGACGACGATGTCGCTCTCCACCTGCTCAATGCGTGGCTCTGGCCAGAAGGCGGAGAGCAGCATGATGGGCGTCACCGCCGCGAACGGGCCGACGATCAGCGCCGAGAGGGCCCTCAGTTGCAGGTCGACCTGCACCACGTCGCCCGCCGATGCGGCGGCCAGCCGGGCGTCGAACCCGGAGGTGCCGATCACGATGCCGAACCGCCACGCCATCAGGGAGGCGCCGAGCGCCGCGAGCATCGGTACGACCGTCACGACCCAGCCGCGCTTGTGGAGCATCAGCCAGCCCACGATGCCGATCAGCAGGCCGATGCTGCCCGTGATCACCGTGAAGCTGACGTCGGCCCCGACGATGCCCGCCAGGTTCAGCTCGGACATCGTCGCGGACAGGTCGTCGCGCACCGCGTACGACGGCAGCGGCGTCGTCTTGGCCCACAGCAGCCCGCCGAGCGCCCCCATCACGACGCAGCCTGCGAAGAACACGGCGACGCGCCAGTAGGTGCGACCCCACAGCTCGGCGAGCTGCCCGCTCGGCGGGGTGACCGTCAGTGTCGGTTCGACCATCAGAGTTCCCGCTCCATGCCGACCGACGACGGCCCGAGGACCGCCTTGAGGTCGGCGAACAGCGCGGAGGTCAGCTCGACGCGGAAGCCGTCGCCGAGCCGGAAGGTCTTGACCTGTTCGCCGGTGCGCAGGTTCAGGTGCACCTCGGCGGCGCCCGGGTACTGGGCGAGGATCCGCTTCAGTTCACCCACCACACCCGGCGTGCAGCGCACCGCGGGAAGCGTCAGCGCCAGCGGCCCGACGTTGCCCTCAGCGCTCATGTGGGGAACGGTGAGGCCCTGCGCCCGGACCCGGCCGCGGTCCTCTCCGGACTCGACGATGCCGTCGACCGAGACGATCGTGTCGGGTGCGAGGTGTTGCGCGACCTGGTCGTAGACGCGCGGGAAGACCGTCACCTCGATGGAGTTGGTGAGGTCCTCCAGCACGACCTGCGCCCAGATGTTGCCCGCCTTGTTGACGCGACGGTTGACCGAGGTGATCAGCCCGCACAGCTTCGCGGGCCCTCGGTAGCCGTCCTCGGCAACCGCCGCGGCGATGCTCCGGTCGCCGTTGCTCTGCAGCACGTGCTCCAGCCCGTTGAGCGGGTGGTCGGAGACGTAGAGGCCCAGCATCTCGCGCTCGAAGGCGAGCTTGGTGCGACGGTCCCACTCGTCGACCTCCGGCACCTGGCCGTGCACGGCAGACGACGAGTCGTCCTGCTCCGCCTCGAAGCCGAAGTCGAAGCCGTCCTGGCCGTTCTCGGCGTTGCGCTTGAGGTCGATGATGGAGTCGACGGCGTTCTCGAAGATGCCCATCAACGAGCGGCGGGTGTGGCCGAGTTCGTCGAAGGCGCCGGACTTGATCAGCGACTCGATGACGCGCTTGTTGCACATCAGCAGCGGCGCCTTGTCGAGGAAGTCGTAGAAGTCGGACGCGGGCCCGACGGCGTTGCGCTCCTCGATCCAGGCCGTCACGACCTTGTCTCCGACGTTGCGCACGGCGCCCAGGCCGAAGCGGATGTGCTGCCCGACGGGGGTGAACATGACCTCGGAGGAGTTCACATCGGGCGGCAGCACCTCGATGCCCATGTGCCTGCACTCGGCAAGGTACAGCGCCGACTTGTCCTTGTCGTCGCGCACCGACTGCAGCAGTGCCGCCATGTACTCGACCGGATAGTTGGCCTTGAGCCACGCCGTCCAGTAGGAGATGACGCCGTAGGCGGCGGAGTGCGCCTTGTTGAACGCGTAGTCGGAGAACGGGAGCAGGATGTCCCACAGCGTCTGGATGGCGGCCTTGGAGTAGCCGCGCTCGATCATGCCGCCGGAGAAGATCTCGTATTGGGCGTCCAGTTCGGCCTTCTTCTTCTTGCCCATCGCGCGGCGCAGCATGTCCGCGCCGCCCAGCGTGTACCCGGCGAGGTGCTGCGCGATGGCCATCACCTGCTCCTGGTAGACGATCAGGCCGTAGGTCTCGCCGAGGATCGGCTCCAGCGCCTCCGCCAGGTCGGGGTGGATGGGTTCGACGGGCTCGCGGCCGGTCTTGCGGCGGGCGTACTTGTTGTGCGAGTCGGCACCCATCGGCCCCGGTCGGTACAGCGCGCCGACGGCGGAGATGTCTTCGAAGCAGTCGGGCTGCATGGAGCGCAGCAGGGAACGCATCGGCCCGCCGTCGAGCTGGAACACCCCGAGGGTGTCGCCGCGCTGCAGCAGGTCGAAGGTCTTGGGGTCGTCGAGGGTGAGCGTCTCGAGGTCGATGTCGAGCTGCTGGTTCAGCGTGATGTTGTTGAGGGCGTCGGCGATCACCGTCAGGTTCCTGAGCCCGAGGAAGTCCATCTTGATCAGGCCGAGGCTCTCGCAGCCCGGGTAGTCGAACTGCGTGATGATGGCGCCGTCGGCCTCGCGCTTCATGAGGGGCACGATGTCGATCAGGGGCGCCCGGCTCATGATGACGCCTGCCGCGTGCACGCCCCACTGACGCTTCAGGCCCTCGATGCCGCGCGCCGTGTCGACGACGGTGCGCACGTCGGGCGTGGACTGGTACAGCTCGCGGAACTCGGCGCCCTCCGCGTAGCGCTTGTGTTCGTCGTTGAACAGGTCACCGAGCGGGACGCCCTTGCCCATCACGTCCGGGGGCATCGCCTTGGTGATCTGCTCGCCGATCGCGAACGGCATGTCGAGGACGCGGGCCGAGTCCTTGACGGCGGCCTTGGCCTTGATGGAGCCGTAGGTGATGATCTGGGCGACGTACTCGGAGCCGTACTTGTCGGTGACGTACTGGATGACCTCGCCGCGGCGACGGTCGTCGAAGTCGATGTCGAAGTCGGGCATCGAGACGCGCTCCGGGTTGAGGAAGCGCTCGAAGATCAGGCCGTGCTCGATCGGGTCGAGGTCGGTGATCCGCATCGCGTAGGCGCACATCGAGCCTGCGCCGGAGCCTCGGCCGGGGCCGACCCGGACGCCGTTGCTCTTGGCCCAGTTGATGAAGTCGGCGACCACGAGGAAGTAGCCGGAGAAGCCCATCTGGACGATGATGCCCATCTCGAACTCGGCGCGATCGCGGACGTCCTGGCCGTAGCCGTTGGGGTAGCGCACGTCGAGCCCGCGCTCGACCTCCTTGCGGAACCAGGAGTCCTCCGTCTCGCCGTCGGGGACGTCGAAGCGGGGCATGTAGGTGCCGATGCCCTCGTCGAAGGCCGTCTCGATCCGTTCGGCGATCGCGAGCGTGTTGTCGCAGGCCTCGGGGAGCGCCCGGAACAGGTGGCGCATCTCCTCGGGCGACTTCAGGTAGTAGCCGTTGCCGTCGAACTTGAAACGGTCGGTCTGCGCCTTCCTTGACCCGGAGGACACGCACAGCAGCGTGTCGTGCGAGTCGGCGTCGTCGGCGTGCACGTAGTGCAGGTCGTTGCTCGCCACCAGGGGAAGGTTGAGGTCCTTGGCCAGCTTGAGGAGGTCGCTGCGGACGCGCGTCTCGATGTCGAGCCCGTGGTCCATCAACTCGACGTAGAAGTTGCCGTCGCCGAAGATGTCGCGGAACTCGGCGGCCGCCTCTCGGGCGTTGTTGTACTGGCCGAGCCGCAGGAAGGTCTGCACCTCACCGGAGGGGCAGCCGGTCGTGCCGATCAGCCCGTTGCCGTAGAGGTTGAGCAGTTCCCGATCGGCGCGCGGCTTGTAGAAGAAGCCCTCGAGCGAGGAACGGGTGCTGAGCCGGAAGAGGTTGTGCATGCCCTCCTGGTTGGCGGCCCACATCGTCATGTGCGTGTAGGCGCCCTTCGAGGCCACGTCGTCGCCCGTGCCGTCGCCGAACTGCACCCGCTTGCGTTCCGAGCGGTGCGTGCGGGGCGTCAGGTAGGCCTCCAGCCCGATGATGGGCTTGACGCCGAAGCTCTTGCTCGCCTTGTAGAACTCGTACGCGCCGTACAGGTTGCCGTGGTCGGTGATGGCCAGAGCGGGCATCCCCATCTCCTCGGCGCCCTGGAACAGGTCCTTGATTCGCGCGGCACCATCGAGCATCGAGAACTCGGTGTGACAGTGCAGATGCACGAACGATGCGGACAACTTGTTCCTCCTACGACCCGGCGACGCTGGCCCAGCTTACCCAGCGGCACCGACGGTTTCACCATCACGCCTGGGACGGCGCGGCCCCGGCCCGATAACCGGGGTCTTGGGTCACATGACCGCTGCGATGACCTGCACGGCGACGATCTTTCCGATGATCGCCAAGGCGAACAGGGCGGCGTAGCCCGATTCGATGCGCTCGTCGCGACCCTTGTCGACGGCGAAGGCCAGGATGGCGGGCTGGCCGACGAACCCTGCGAAACCACCCGCGGCGCGTGGGGCGCTGAGGCCGAGCAGCCTCGCGCCTCCCAGCAGCAGTGCCGCTGAGACGAGCACCAGCACCGCTGCGACCGCACCTGCCCGGAGCCCGGTCGCCGTCAGGGCCTGCGCCGCGAACGCCGGCCCCGAGGACAGCCCGACGGCGGCCAGGAACAGCAGTAGCCCGAGCTGGCGGATGGTGAGGTTGGCAGACAGCGGGATGTCCCAGATCAGCGGACCGGTGCGGTGCACGGCGCCGAGCAGCATGCCGACCACGAGCGGGCCCGCGGCGGGGCCGAGGGAGAACGTCATGCCGCCCGGCATCGCGATGCTGACCGATCCGAGCAGCAGCCCGAGAACGATCCCGAGGCCGAGCGCGATGGCGTCGACCTCCGAGATCTTGCGCTCCGAATCGCCGAGGTAGTCCCCGAGGGTGGCAAGTTCGCTCTGCGGCGCGACGGCCAGCACCCGGTCGCCCAACTGGAGCACCAGGCCGTCCCTGGCGAGCAGATCCGAGTCGCCGCGCCGCACGCGCGTGATGACCGCGCCGAAGCGGCCGGGCAGGTTGAGTTGCGACACGCTGCGGCCCGCGACCGACGGCGAGGACACGACGAAGCGGCGGAAATCGACGGCCTCGCGATCGTCGGTGAGTTCCCGGTCGAGCGGGTGGCCGAGGTACCGCGCCGCGGCTCGCACGGCCGAAGGTGCGCCGACCACGAGAACCTCGTCTGAGGGCAACAACTCCTCCCCAGGAGCGAGCACCCGGGTCCGGCCCTGCCGTGCGAGGTAGCTCATCTTGATCGACTCGTCGGACCAGCCCGGCACCTCGCGCAGCGCGGCGCGCCGGTCGACGAGGACCGACTCGGCCACCAGGCCCTCCGCCGTGGTCGGCACCGGGTCCTTCTTCCCCGGCCAGCGGCGGTGCACGACCAGCGCCACCACGATGATCGACAGCACCACGCCGACGGGGTAGGCGAGCGAGTAGCCGACGCCCGCGTCGGCGCTTCCCGTCGCCTCGGTGGCGGCCGCAAGCGCGGGCGTCGCCGTCAACGCACCAGCCAGGACTCCCGCCACCAGGTCGTCGCCGAGGCCGAGCGATCCGCCCATCGCGACGGCGATGATCGTCACGACGGCGATCACCGCGAGACCCAACCCCATCAGCGGCATCTGCTTGCGCAGGTCAGAGAAGAACGTCTCCCCCGCCGCGATGCCGACGGTGTAGACGAACAGCGCAAGGCCGAGGTTGGAGATCAGCCCGAGGCCCTCCCCCAGGCTCGGCTCGAGGGCGCCGAGGGTCAGCCCGACGAAGAGCGCGCCCGCGGCCCCGAAGCGCAGCGGACCGAAGGGGATCACGCCGAAGGCGGCACCCAGGGTGACCACCACCATGATGGTCAGGAGGGGCGAGGACGCGAGGAGGTCAAACACAGTGCAGTCAGGTTATCCCCACCGCGCTGTGGGGGTCGATCCCACGCACGGTCGCGTCCACCGGCCGAAAGTTAGGTGTGTTGGGCGCAACGAAACCGCTCGTCAGGCACTTGTCAGAGGGTGAGAGGAACCGCCCAGCCCCAGGAGACGTCCATGTCAGCGTTGAAGAGACAACACCTGATCGCGATCTGCGGAGCGGCGGTGGTGACCGGCTTGGCCGCCGTCAGCGCGGCGTCGCTGTGGCCGCGCGACCCGGCCGGGGACGCGGGGCCCGCGCCTGGCTCGACGTCCACCGCGTCGTCGCCCACGTCGCCCGGAAGCACCGGCCCCACCGCGCCGTCGGCCCCGAAGCCTGACCCGCTCCCTCGCCCGCCGCCGAGGTCGCCGGCCTCGCGTCGGACCCGACGGCCGACTGGTCCATCGACGCTGAGGCCGGGTTCGTCTACGCCATCGACGACGACCACCTGGCCACCGTCGGCTTCCTCGACCCGACCGCGGGCACCGTCGAGATCCGCCTCGTCACGGTCGCCGACGGCAAGGACGTCTGGCGGACCGAACTGGGCGGCGACGCCTTCCAGGTCAACGTCCGGCCGCTCACGGGCACCGACCTACTCGTCGCGCACTCCGACGACCGGCTCTACCTCCTCGACCGCGCCGACGGGGCGGTGAAGGAGACCTACACCACCGAGGTCGACGCGTGGTACGGCAGTGCCTCCGACGGGAGCCTCTGGTACCTGGCCCGCACGGATGACGAGCAGTACCCCAGACTGTCGAAACTCCGGTCGCACGACCCGGCCGACGCCGCCTGGACGACCGAGTTGGCCACGATGCCGTTCATGGTCCGCGACACCATGGTCGACGTGCACGGCGGGCACGCGTTCGTCACGGAGGCCGTAACCGGCAACGTGTTCCGGCTACCGTCGAACACCCTCCAGAGGTCCCCCGAGGCGATCGCCGCGCTGACGCTGAGCGACGGCACGATCCCGGACTGGTCCCGCAACGTCTCCCTGACGTGGTTCGACGACGTGATCGTGACCGCCTCCACTGAGGGCACCGTCACCGGCCTCGGCGAGGACGGCGGCACCCGGTGGGAGGCGTCAGGGCAGCGGGCGCTGAACCTCAACGGCGCTCTGATCGTGTCGACGCCGACGAGCGTGTCCCGCCTCGACCCCGCCACCGGTGGCGTGATCTGGGAGGCCGAGGTGGAGAAGGCCGAACAGTTCGCCGTCATCGGGGGCGACCTCGCCGTGGTCGGCTACGACGAGCAGGGCCTGGCCGAGTCCTCCGGCGCCGGACTCGTCACCTTCCTGGACGTGGGGACAGGTAAGCAGCGCTCGGAACTCGAGGTCGTCCTCCAGACCTTCCCCGCGACCTGGCGCGGCGAGGACCAGTTGCTTCTCTCGACCCGGCAGGGCGAGGCCGAGAAACTCTGGGCGATCAGCCCCGACGGGAAGGTGAACTACACCTACACCACAGAGGAGGAGATGATCTTCGCCGACGCCGCGGGCTCCCTCTTCGCCATCTCGAAGGAGACCATCACCCGCCTCCGCTAGGCGCTGTGTGGATCGGGCAGGGTGTGGGTCGGGTCGGACCCAGTGCGGGTTGGGCGTTGAGCAGCATTCGGCGTTCGTTGGGTCGCGGAACGCGCTTGAACGATCAAACGGGACTCGAGTTGCGGATGCTGCTCAACGCCGCAGCCAACCACCGGACAGGCCACCTCCCAGCGCTCGAGCGCGGCGCGGGTCCGGCGTTGAGCAGCATTCCGCGTTCGCTGGGCCGCGGAACGCGCTTGAACGATCAAACGGGACTCGAGTTGAGAATGCTGCTCAACGCCGCAGCCAACCACCGGATGGGCGCGGTGCGGCCACCGCGAGACGGCGGAAAGCTATCGTGGTCGTGCGCGCGGGTCCGCGCACGTCGCGAGCCATAGGGAGTCTGGATGAAGCGGGTGACCATCGTCGACGTCGCCAAGCGCGCCGGCGTGGCGATCAGTTCCGTCTCCAGCGCCCTCAACGACCGGCCGGGAGTCTCGGACGCGACCCGGCAGCGGATCATGCGGGCAGCCGACGAACTCGGCTACGTGGCCTCGCTGCGCGGCAAGGCGCTCTCCGGACGCAAGGCCTACGCCATCGGCCTTGTGGTGCACCGCGACCCGGAGGTCTTCGAACTGGACCCCTTCTTCGGGCCTTCATCGGCGGCATCGAGGAGATGCTCGACCGCTCCGGCTTCGCCCTGGTGCTGCAGTCCAGCGCGACCCCGAGGACGACCTGGAGCGCTACCGACGACTCTCCGCCGACAGACGCGTCGACGGCGTCATCCTCAACGAACTCACCCTCGACGACCCGCGCGTCGCCCTCGTGCAGGAACTGGGCCTTCCCGCCGTCGGCATCAACCCCGACCCCGGATTCCCCTCCCGCACGTGCGCCAGGACCACGAGAGCGGCGTGCGTGAACTCCTCGCCGCGCTGACCGCCGCCGGGCACCGCGACATCGGGCACCTGGCCGGCCCGGGCGACTACGTGCACTCGCGCCAGCGCGAGCGCGTCTGGCGGGACTTCCTCGCCGAGCACGACCTCACGCCTGGCCCCGTGATCGACGCCGCCTTCACCTACGAGGGAGGCATCGCCGCGGCCGAGACCCTGCTCTCGCTCCCCGGCCCCTTGCCGACCGCGATGTTCTGCGCCAACGACCTCTCGGCGCTCGGCTTCGTCGCCGAACTGCAACGCCGGGGCGTCGCGGTCCCTGCCGACCTCTCGGTGGTCGGCTTCGACGGCATCCAACTCGGCGAGTTCGTCCCGCCCCGCCTCACCTCGGTCCGCGCCTCGGCCAGGCGGGTCGGCCACGAGGCCGCGCGCATCCTGCTCGAGGTGATCGACGGGGACTCCCCCGAACCCGCCGTCGTCGAGGCGGCCACCCCGGTGTGGCGCGACTCGATCGCCGCCGCTCCAATGCGCTGACCGCATTGCCCCTTGCGAAGCTCCTTTCCACCTGCCACACTCTCTTTACCGAAACGTTTCGGTAGCCACCGGGATTCTTCCCCGGGCGTCATCAAGGGAGATAGAGCATGGCAAGAACAGCTTCGCGCGGACGCACCTGGCGCCGCGCCACCACGAGCGTGACCGCGGCCCTCGCGGCGATCAGCCTCGTCGCGTGTTCGCCCGCGGCCACCGGCTCGACGCCCTCCGGCGACGGTGGCGCGATCTCCGGAGAGCTTCAGATCCTGACCGGCTCGGCCGCCGGCTCCGACAAGGCCTTCCAGGACGTCAGCGACGCGTTCATGAAGAAGTACCCCGACGTCAAGGTCATCTACTCGGCCGTCGACAACAACACGTTCCCGCAGACCAAGTCGTCGCGCCTTACAGCGGGCAACCTCGGCATCTTCGTGGCCCTCAACCTTGCGGAGGTCCCCGACTACGCCAAGGACTCCGCCTCCGACGACCTGCTGCTCGCGCAGTCGGGTGGCCTCGTCGACCTGACCGACGAGCCGTTCATGCAGCGCTTCACGCCGACGATGCTCGATGCCCAGGCGATCGGCGGACGCCAGTACGCCATGCCGACCGGCGCCAGTTACGTCACCGGCGTCTTCTACAACAAGTCGATCTTCGCCGACAACGGCGTCGAGGTCCCCACGACGTGGACGGAGTTCGTCTCGGTCCTCGACACGCTCAAGGGCAAGGGCGTGACCCCGTACGGCATCGGCGGCAAGGACACCTGGCCCGCGGGCTTGATCATGCTCGGCGCCGCGGCGGGCGTGCTCCCCACGCTGGAGGACAAGCAGGGCCTCGCCGCCGACCTGTGGATCAACAAGGCAAAGCTCGACGAGGGGCCCTCGCTTGAGATCCTCGAGAAGACCGAGAAGGTCTTCCAGTACGCGCAGCCCAACTTCGCGGGCACCGGCTACGACGACCTGCCTGGCCAGTTCGCCAACGGCACCTTTGCGATGATGTCGGACGGCACCTGGAACACCACGACCATCCAGACCGCTGTCGGCGACAAGTTCGAGATCGGCTACTTCCCGTTCCCAGCAAGCGACGACGCGGCCGCCAACAAGACCGTCAACGGCAAGATCGAACTCCAGATGGCGATCCCGACCTCGTCGAAGAACAAGCAGGCGGCGCTCGCCTGGATGGACTTCTTCTCGGAGAAGGAGAACTACCAGAAGTTCCTCGAGACGACCGGGTTCTCCTCGGCGCAGCCCAACATGGCCACCTCCGGCTTCCTGGAGGAGATCGCGCCCTACACCGGCACCTTCGAGACCGTCTGGGGCCAGGTCTGGATCGCCAACAACAAGGCGGGCCAGGATGCGGCCTACCCCTTCAACTACCCGGCGCTCGCCCCGCTCGGCACCTCGACGCCGCAGCAGGCCGCTGACGCGGCGCAGCAGGCCTGGGGCACCGGGTTCTGACCGCCTCGTCCCGGGGCCTTGCCGCCCCGGGACCCTTCCTCGAAAGGCATGGGCGATGGCGCAGAGCTTCCCCTTCCCACGCCGGGCCTCGATGCGGGTGAGCTTCACGCTGGCCCTCATGATGCTCCTGGTGTTCGGCCTGATCCCGGCCGTTGCGGTCCTCGTGGTGTCGTTCACGGACCTGCGCGGCCTGCCCGGCATCCCCGTCAACTGGGTCGGCGTCGAGAACTACGTGTCGTTCTTCTCGCCGGCGAAGTGGGGCGACAGCGTCAACGCGATCCGCAACACGATCGTCTTTGCGGGCGTCTCGACGGTGGCCCAGATCGTCCTGGCGCTCGGCGTCGCGATCGTCCTCAACCAGCGGATCCGCGCCCGCAACTTCGTGCGGGCCGTGGTGTTCATGCCGACGATCCTCGGAGTGACCGTCACGGGCCTGATCTGGTCGCTGATGTTCAACGTGACCGGCGGCCCTGCGCGCTCGGTCGTGCAGGCCTTCGGCGGCGACTCCGCGTTCTTCGGCGACCCCAACCTGGCGATGGCCCTGGTCATCGTGGTGCAGATCTGGATGGTGATGGGCGTCTCGGTGATCATCTTCCTCTCGGGCCTGCAGGCGATCCCCGAGGAGTTGTACGAGGTCGCGGCCATCGACGGGGCCAGTCGCTGGGCGCGCTTCCGGTTCGTCACCTTGCCGATGCTCTCCCCCGCCATCACCGCGAACGTGCTGCTCGGCATCGTCAACGCGCTGCAGAGCTACCAACTCACCTACGTCCTGACGGGGCCGTTCAACAAGGCGACCCAGGTGCTTTCGCTGCTGGTCTACGTGCAGGGCTTCGGCGGCAAGTCGGGCACCTCGCTCTCCCAGTCCCAGGGCTATGCGAGCGCCGTCTCGATGGTCCAGTTCGTCATCGTGGCCGTCATCGCGCTCGCATCCCTGTGGTACCTGCGAGGGCGGGAGGTGCGGCTGTGACCGCCACTCGACGACGCCGCCGGATTCCGTGGGGCGCCTACCTGCGCGCCGCGGTGATCCTGGTCGTGTTCCTGTTTCCGCTGCTGTACCTGCTCAACACCGCGCTCAAGTCGAACGACGCCTTCTTCGCCGACCCGGTGGGGCTGGTCTCCGATCCGCAGTGGGGCAACTTCCCGCAGGCGTGGCAGCAGGGCGGCTTCGGGGCCTTCATCCTGAACTCCGTCCTGTACACGGTCGGGGGGACCCTGATCGGGACGCTCGTGACGCTGCTGCTCGGGTTCCCCGTCGCGCGCGGCTACATCTGGGGCGGGAAGCTCTGGTCCATCGTCTTCGTGGTGATCCTGTTCCTCCCGAACGCGCTCATCACGCAGTTCCAACTGCTCCTCAAGCTCGGGCTGTACGACAACCGGCTCGGGTATGTGCTGATGGTCGGCGCAGGCGTCGGGATCGGGCCGCTGCTGTTCAGCGGTTTCGTCTCCTCGGTGCCGCGCGAACTTGACGAGGCCGCCGCGATGGACGGGATCGGCTACTGGCGCTACCTGTTCACGTTCGTGGTGCCGCTCGCCAAGCCCGCGTTGACCACCGTGGCGATCCTCCAGGGGGTCTGGATCTGGAACGAGATCATCCTTGCTACCGTGCTGTTGGCAGACCCCGCGAAGTTCCCGATCACGCGCGGCCTCTACAACTTCCGCGACACCTACTCGAACCAGTGGCCGCTGCTGGCGGCCGCAACCTTCCTCGTGGCCGCACCGCTGGTGGTCGGCTACATCTTCATCCAGCGCTACCTCGTCAACGGCGTCCTCGGCGCCGTCAAGGGCTGAGGCTCAGGAGATACCCATGCATCACATCCCGTACACGCTTGAGCGGCTCGGCACCCTCATGACGCCCGACCCGACCGACCCGCGCGAGGCCGACGGCGTCCTGAACCCGGCGACCGTGCGCGACTCGTCCGGCGAGCTGTACCTGTACCCGCGGCTGGTCGCTGCCGGCAACGTCTCCCGGGTCGGCAGGGCGCGCGTCGTCTTCGACGGAGACGTCCCCGTCGACGTCGAGCGCCTCGGCGTGGTCCTCGAGGCGGAGCGCGGGTGGGAGCGCGGCGTCGACCACGGCGGCGTCGAGGACCCACGGATCACGACCATCCCGGCGCTCGGCCTCCACGTCATGACCTACGTCGCGTTCGGACCGCTCGGCCCGGTCCCAGCGGTCGCCGTCTCCGACGACGGAGTCGACTGGCGGCGCCTCGGCCCGATCCGCTTCGGATACGTCGACGAACTCGACACCGACCTCAACCTGTTCCCGAACAAGGACGTCGTCTACTTCCCCGAGCCGGTCCCGGGGCCGGACGGCGAGCCATGCTTCGCGCTGCTGCACCGGCCCATGTGGGACTTCAGCTTCACCCGGCCCCAGGAGCGGCCGCCGCTTCCCGCCACCGCGACCGACGAGCGGGCGAGTATCTGGATCTCCTACGTGCCGGTCGCAGCCGTGGAGGCCGACCTGAGCGCGCTGACGCGCCCGGTCGGGCACCGCGAGGTGGCCACGCCGCGGTTCGGCTGGGAGGCCCTCAAGATCGGCGCCGGACCCGCCCCGCTGCGCGTCGAGGAGGGGTGGCTCGTGATCCACCACGGCGTGACCGGGGAGATCGAGGGTGGCGCCTTCGTGCCGCAGGCCAACGTCCACTACGCGGCGGGGATCATGATCCTCGACGCCGACGACCCTTCCCGCGTGATTGCCCGGACCCCCGAGCCGCTCCTGGTGCCGGAGACGGCCGACGAGACGGACGGGACGGTGGCCAACGTGGTGTTCCCAACCGCCATCGAGCCCGCCGACGACGGCTGGAACGTGTTCTACGGGATGGCCGACTCGAGGATCGGCGTGGCGCGACTGCGGCGCCTCTGACCCCGGAGCCGCGACCCGACCCCCGGTGGTCGCTCCGCTCCGGTGCACGGCGGGTCTCCGGCGCGTGCGCGGGGCCCGGTCTTCCCCCAGGACCGGGCCCCGCACTTCTTTCCCGGCTGTCGATTCTTTCCCGGCTAACGTTGCGCCATGACCATCAGCGATCCGGACCGCCGCTTCCTCACCCGGGCCGTCGACCTCGCGGAGGCCGCCGTCGAGTCGGGCGAGGAGCCGTTCGGCTCGCTGCTGGTCTCCCCCACCGGCGAGGTGCTGTTCGAGGATCACAACCGCACAGGTGGTGGCGACGCGACGCGGCACCCGGAGTTCGAGATCGCCCGGTGGGCGGCGTCCAACTTGGAGCCCGCCGAGCGGGCGGCGTGCGTCGTCTACACCTCCGGGGAGCACTGCCCGATGTGCGCGGCCGCCCACGCGTGGGCGGGGCTGGGGCGGATCGTCTATGCGTCGTCGTCGGCTCAACTGGTGGAGTGGCTCACCGCGTGGGGCGTTGAACCTGCTCCGGTCGCGCCGCTGCCGATCGCCGTCGTGGCGCCCGCGATTCAGGTAGACGGCCCCGAGCCGTCATTGACTGAGCGCGTCAGGTCGCTGCAGCGCCGCCACTTGGTGGGGTCTCAGCAGAGCCCCGGGTCGACCTGATCCTCAACCTCGACGCCGTTCTGCAGCGCCATGATCTGGTTGACGCGGCGTTGGTGGCGATCGCCCCCGTCGAAGCCTGCCTCCAGCCACATGCCGGCGATCATCTTGCCCATCTCGACGCCGATCACGCGGGCACCCATCGCCAGCACGTTGGTGTCGTTGTGGTTGCGCGACAGCACGGCGGAGAAGGGCTCGGAGCACACGACGCAGCGCACGCCGTCCACCTTGTTGGCCGCGATCGAGATGCCGACCCCCGTGCCGCATACCAGGATCCCGCGGTCGAACTCCCCCGCCGCGACCCCCTCGGCGACGAGCCGCGCGAAGTACGGGTAGTCGGCCTTCGTCGGGTCGTTGGTGCCGAAGTCGGTCACCTCGTGACCCGACCCGCGCACCGAGTCGGCGAGGTCCCTGCGGAACTCGATGGCTGCGTGGTCGCTCGCGATGGCAATGCGCACGATGTGTCCCTTCGGCGGTGTTCCGGCAAGCCTATGGCCTCGCGTCCGGTGGCTCAACGTGACCCCACCGGCCGCGATGCAAGGCGATGCCGATGCTCAGGCGAGCAGTTGGCGCACCTCCGGGCCGATCGGGCGGGGCAGCTTTGAGGAGCCGCTGAGGAACGCGTCGACGCCCTGAGCGCAGCTTCGGCCCTCGGCGATGGCCCACACGATTAGGGACTGGCCGCGGCCCGCGTCCCGCAGGCGTAGACCCCAGGCACGGTGGTCGCGTAGTTCTCGTCGCGCGAGATGTTGCCACGCGGGTCGAGTTCGACGCCGAGTTCCTCGACGAGGCCCGCCTGCTGCGGGCCGGAGAAGCCCATCGCGAGCAGCACGAGTTGGGCCGGGATGTGCCGTTCGGTTCCCTCGACCGGGACGAACCTGCCCGCGTCGAAGCGCACCTCGACAATGTCGAGGCCCGCAACGTTGCCCTGGTCGTCGCCGACGAACCGGTTGGTCGACACGGCGTAGACGCGGTCGCCGCCCTCTTCGTGCGCCGAGGTGACCTTGAACGTCATCGGATAGGTCGGCCAAGGCTGGTTTCCGGGCCGGAGCTCGGGCGGCATCGGCATGATCTCCAACTGGGTGATCGTGCGGGCACCCTGTCGGATCGAGGTGCCGAGGCAGTCGGCGCCGGTGTCGCCGCCGCCGATGATGACGACGTCCTTGCCTTCGGCCGTGACCTGGTTCTCGACGCTCTGGCCGACCGCGGCGCGGTTGGCCTGCGGCAGGAACTCCATGGCCTGCAGGATCCCCCGAGTTCGCGTCCCGGCACCGGCAGGTCGCGCGGCAGCGTCGAGCCGATGGCGAGGACGACCGCCTCGTACTGCTCCAGCAGTTCGGCGCCTGTGATGTCGACGCCGATGTTGACGCCGGTCTTGAACTGCGTCCCCTCGAGCACCATCTGCTTGAGGCGCCGGTTCAGCACCGACTTCTCCATCTTGAACTCGGGGATCCCGTAGCGCAGCAGCCCGCCGATGGCGTCGGCGCGCTCATAGACGACCACCGTGTGCCCGGCGCGCGTCAACTGCTGCGCGGCGGCGAGCCCAGCGGGGCCCGAGCCGACGACCGCGACCGTCTTGGCGGTGTGCCAGGCCGGCTGCTGCGGCGTGACGCGCGAGTCGTCCCACGCCTTGTCGATGATGGCGACCTCGACGTTCTTGATCGTCACCGGATCGAGGTTGATGCCGACGACGCAGGCCGTCTCGCACGGAGCAGGGCAGAGCCTTCCGGTGAACTCCGGGAAGTTGTTGGTCGCGTGCAGGCGCTCAAGCGCCGGCTGCCACTCCCCCGCCACACCAGGTCGTTCCACTCCGGGATCAGGTTGCCAAGGGGGCAGCCGTTGTTGCAGAACGGGATGCCGCAGTCCATGCAGCGACCGGCCTGCTTCGAGATGATCGGAAGCAGCGCGCGGCCGGGGCTGCCCGGGTACACCTCTTGCCAGTCGTGGACGCGCTCCTCGATGGGACGGCGGGCCGCGACCTCGCGCGGCGTGGTCATGAATCCCCTGGGATCAGCCATGAGCGGCCTCCATCATCAGCTTGGTGGTTTCGTTCTCGTCGAGCCCGTCGGCGGCCGACATCTCCCTGACGGCCATGATCCGGGCGTAGTCGCGCGGCAGCACCTTCGTGAAGCGCCCCGCCAGGTCGTCGTCGCCGAGCGCGAGCAGCGCGTCGGCGACCAGCGAACCGGTCTCCTCACGGTGCTGCTCCATCAACTGCCTGACGCGGGCAATGTCGCCCTCCGTCATCTCGACGGGGTCGGCCAGTTCGTTGTTGAGTCGTAGCGGGTTGAGGTCGAGGACCCAGGCGACGCCCCCGGACATGCCGGCCGCGAAGTTGCGTCCGGTGGGGCCGAGGACGAGCACCTCCCCGCCCGTCATGTACTCGGCACCGTGGTCGCCCACGCCCTCGACGACCGCGGTCGCGCCCGAGTTGCGCACGCAGAAGCGCTCGCCGACGACGCCGCGCAGGAACAGCTCACCGGAGGTGGCGCCGTAGCCGATCACGTTGCCAGCCACGATCTGAGTCGCAGCATCGAAGCCCGCGTCGGGCTGCGGGGCCACGACGATCCTGCCGCCCGAGAGGCCCTTGCCGACATAGTCGTTCGAGTCGCCGACCAGCCGCAGGGTGACGCCGCGTGGCAGGAACGCGCCGAAGCTCTGGCCGCCGGTGCCGGTGAAGGTGAACTCGATCGTGCCCGGCTCCAGCCCCTTGCCGTCGGTCGCCTTGGTGACCTCGTGGCCGAGCATGGTGCCGACCGTCCGGTCGACGTTTCGCACCGGCAGGCTGTGGCGCACCCGCTCGCCGCGTGCGAGGGCGGGCTCCGCGAGCCGGATCAGTTCGACGTCGAGCTTGTCGCCGAGCCCGTGGTCCTGCGTGGTGGTGTGGTACAGCTCGGTGCCCTCCGGCACGTCGATCCGGGTGAGGATCGGCTGCAGGTCCAGGCCCTGGGTCTTCCAGTGCCCGACGGCCTCGCTCACGTTCAGCAGCTCGACGTGGCCGATGGCCTCCTCGAGGGTGCGGAAGCCCAACTGCGCGAGGAGCTCGCGCACCTCCTCCGCGATGAACATGAAGAAGTTGACGACGTGGTCCGGATCGCCGTGGAACTTGCCCCGCAACTCGGGGTTCTGGGTGGCGACACCGACCGGGCAGGTGTCCTTGTGGCAGACGCGCATCATGATGCAGCCCGACACCACAAGGGGCGCGGTCGCGAAGCCGAACTCCTCTGCGCCGAGCAGGGCCGCGACGATCACGTCGCGCCCCGTCTTGAGCTGACCGTCGCACTGCACGACGATCCGGTCGCGCAGGCCGTTGAGCAGCAGCGTCTGCTGGGTCTCGGCGAGGCCGAGCTCCCACGGCGCCCCCGCGTGCTTGAGCGAGGTGAGCGGTGCGGCGCCCGTCCCGCCGTCGTGGCCGGAGATCAGCACCACGTCCGCCTTCGCCTTGCTGACGCCCGCCGCGACCGTGCCGACGCCGATCTCGGAGACCAGCTTGACGTGCACGCGCGCCGACATGTTGGCGCACTTGAGGTCGTGGATCAGCTGCTTGAGGTCCTCGATGGAGTAGATGTCGTGGTGCGGCGGCGGCGAGATCAGCCCGACGCCCGGCGTCGAATGGCGCGTCCGGGCGACCCACGGGTACACCTTCGGGCCGGGCAACTGGCCGCCCTCGCCAGGCTTGGCGCCCTGGGCCATCTTGATCTGGATGTCGTCTGCGTAGGTCAGGTACTCCGAGGTGACGCCGAAGCGCCCCGAGGCCACCTGCTTGATGGCGGACCGGCGCGACGGGTCGTGGAGCCGCTCCGGGTCCTCGCCGCCCTCCCCCGTGTTCGACTTACCGCCGATCCGGTTCATCGCGACGGCGAGCGTCTGGTGCGCCTCCATCGAGATGGAGCCGTAGCTCATCGCGCCGGTGGAGAACCGCTTCACGATCTCGCTGGCCGGCTCGACCTCGTCGATGCTGATCGGGTCGCGGTCCACGAAACGCATCAGCGAGCGCAGCGTCATGATGCGCCGCGAGTTGTCGTTGACCAGCGCCGAGTACTTCTTGAACGCCGCGTAGTCGCCGGTCTGCGTCGAGTGCTGCAGGCGGAAGACCGTCTCGGGATCGAACAGGTGCTGCTCGCCCTCGCGTCGCCACTGGTACTCGCCGCCGATCAGAAGGTCGCGGTGTGCGAGCGGGATCCCGTCGGCGGGATACGCGTCGAGGTGGCGGTCGCGGATCTCCTGGGCCAACTGGTCGAGCGTGAGGCCACCGAGCCGGCTGGAGGTGCCGGTGAAGTAGGCGTCAACGACGTCCTGGCTGAGCCCGATGCACTCGAAGATCTGCGCGCCGGTGTAGGAGGCGACCGTCGAGACGCCCATCTTGCTCATCACCTTGAGCACGCCCTTGTTGAACGCCTTCGCGACGTTGGCGATGGCCTTCTCCGGGGAGACGTCGACGTACATCTCGCGGCGGGCGAGATCCTCAGCAGTCTCGAACACCAGGTAGGGGTTCACTGCGGCCGCGCCGTAGCCGAGCAGCAGCGCGACATGGTGCACCTCGCGCACGTCGCCCGCCTCGACGACGAGCCCGACCTGGGTGCGGGTCTTCTCGCGCACCAGGTGGTGGTGGATCGCGGCGGTCAGCAGCAGCGACGGGATCGGCGCCAGCTCTGCGGTGGAGTGCCGGTCCGACAACACGATCGCGCGTGCGCCGCCGCGGATCGCCGCGGAGACCTCCCGGCTGAGCTCGTCAAGCTTGGCGGCGAGCGCCCGGCCTCCACCTGCGACCTTGTAGAGGCCCTTGACGACGTGCGTCGAGTAGCCGGGGACCGTGCCCTCCTTGAGTCGCACGATCTTGGCGAGCTGCTCGGAGTCGAGGATCGGGCCGCTCATGGTGATCATCCTGGCGGCCTCCGGTGTCGGCTCGAGCAGGTTGCGCTCGGGGCCGATCTTGGCGGTCAGGCTCGTGACGAGCTGCTCGCGGATCGCGTCGAGCGGCGGGTTGGTCACCTGGGCGAACAACTGCTTGAAGTAGTCGAAGATCAGCCGAGGCCGGGAGGACAGGATCGCGACGGGGGTGTCGGTGCCCATGGAGCCGATCGCCTCTGCGCCGCCGTTTGCCATCGGCGCGACGAGCAGACGGAGCTCCTCGTGCGTGTAGCCGAACGTCTGCTGGCGGCGGGTGACGGAGCTGTGCGAGTGGACGATGTGCGCGCGGCTGGGCAGGTGGTCGAGCTCGATCTTGTGCTCGGCGACCCACTTCTCGTATGGCTGCTCCGCGGCGAGCGCGCCCTTGACGTCGTCGTCGGAGAGGATCCTGTGCTGATCGAGGTCGAGCAGCAGCATCCTGCCAGGCTGGAGCCGCCCCTTGGCGACGATGTCTTCCGTCTGGATCGGCAGCACGCCCGCCTCGGAGGCGAACACGACGAGCCCGTCGCGCGTCTCCCAGTAGCGGCCGGGCCGGAGTCCGTTGCGGTCGAGGCAGGCTCCGATGATCGAGCCGTCGGTGAACGTCATGCAGGCGGGGCCGTCCCACGGTTCCATGATCATGGAGTGGAACTCGTAGAAGGCGCGTCGGGCCGGGTCCATCTCCGCGTGGCCCTCCCAGGCCTCGGGGATCATCATCAGGACGGCGTGCGGCAGCGAGCGGCCGCCCAGGTGGAGCAGTTCGAGGACCTCGTCGAAGGACGCCGAGTCGGAGCCATCTGGGCTGCAGATCGGGAACAGCTTGTCCAGCGAGCCGGGGAACACGTCGGAGGTGAGCAGCGCCTCGCGGGCACGCATCCAGTTGCGGTTGCCGCGCACGGTGTTGATCTCGCCGTTGTGGGCGATCATCCGGTAGGGGTGCGCCAGTTCCCACGCCGGGAACGTGTTGGTGGAGAAGCGGGAGTGGACGAGCGCCAGCGCGGAGGCGACCCGCTCGTCGTGCAGTTCGGGGAAGACCTCCTCGAGTTGGTCGGTGGTCAGCATGCCCTTGTAGACGAGGGTGCGCGAGGAGAGCGACGCGAAGTAGACGCCCGCCTCGTGCTGCGCGCGGCGGCGCAGCACGAAGGTGAAGCGGTCGAGGTCGATGCCCGACTGGCCCGTGCGGCCCGCCACGATCAGGTGCTCGAAGCGGGGCATCGCACCGACGGAGATAGGCGAGAGGGTTTCGGTCTGGACGGGCACCTCGCGCCAGGCGAGCACGTCGAGTTCCGCCTCGTCTGCGAGTTCCTCGATGCGGGCCTTTGCCTCGGCGCGGGCCTCGTCGTCGACCGGCAGGAAGGCCATCCCGACGGCGTACTCGCCCGCCTCTGGAAGCTTGGCCTCGACGACGCCACGGAGGAACGCGTCGGGGACCTGGATCAGGATGCCAGCCCCGTCGCCGGCCGCCTCGTCGGCTCCGGTCGCGCCGCGGTGGTCGAGGTTTCGCAGCGCCTCGAGGCCCTTTGCGACGATGTCGTGCCTGGCCTCACCGTCAAGGTGCGCGACGAAGGCGACGCCGCAGGCATCGTGCTCGTAGGAGGGGTCGTAGAGCCCCACCTTCTCGCGATGCGGAAAGACGCTCTGGGCCATCGAAGGACCTCCTCAGTTCGGGTGGGCACGCTGGCGCACTGCACCAGCGGAAAAACAGTAAGGGCGCGGTTTCGCGTCAACCAACCCAGATCAGGTCCGTGCGAATTCTCTTCGCATAATTGTTACGCGGCCGAAACATGAGCCCACCCGATGGTTTTTTGGCGAGTTCTGGCTAGCCAAAATGCTCAGGGAAGGCGCGATGGCGCCGCGGGCCGACTGCGTTGACCCCGCGTTCGGCGGGCGCGGTGCGCCTCGACAAGCCCACGGACCACCCCTCGTCGAGCTCGTCGAGACGTCCGACACCCGCACGGCAACGGGACCCTTCGACAAGCTCAGGGACCACCGCTCGTCGAGCCTGTCGAGACGTCCGAGACCCACACAGCAACCGGACCAGGTCCGGGTAGTCCATCGAGGCAGCACCTGGTCCTGCACCGTAGAGCGCGTGCGCTGGGTGGATCCTTGAGCATGTTCGGTTGCTCGTTGCCGATTTCGGCACGTTTGAACGTTCAGATCACCAACGAGTTACCAAACATGCTCAAACAACTACCCGCACCGCGCCCGATCGACAAGCAGAGAAACGCGCCCGACAGGCTTGGAGGGCGGGAGAATCACTCCCCGACGGTGAAGGTCGCCAGGATCTCGCGTTCGGTGGCCAGCGGCAGGGACTGCGCGTCGCCGATATGGGTGATCGCGAGCATCTGATAGGCCAGCCCATCATGGGTGCGCGTGACGGCGCTGATCCGGATAGCGGGGGTGTTGCAGCTGTACTTGCTCTGGTACATCGGCACGAAACTGACGCTGCCGATGAACCCCTCTCCCCCGTCGGCGAAGGTGAACGGCTCGACCGTCGCGGCGGGGATCTCGTAGTAGTCGCCCTCGTACTCGGTGTTGCGCATCTGTGCCCAGTCCATCACCAGGAGCCGGGTGAAGCGCTTCAGGTCGGGCTGATCGGCCGCGGCCTTCCGCAGCATCACCGCGCTCCAGTAGTCGCCCTGACACTCAAACTCCCGGTCGAAGGACACGATGTTTCCGCCGATGACGCGCTGCATCGTCTCGAAGCCGATCATCAGCCCGTCCTTGTACGTCCACCCGGACGACGGGATCCGGTACGAGCCCCGTTCGGTGCCGCCGTCGACGTTCGTCCACTCGGTGACGGGCGTGACGGGGCCCTCGAGGTCTGGCCATTCCTGCCTTGGTGTTGCGGTCGGCGGCTGCACGGGAGGACGCGACTCGCGCGGTTCGGAGAACGGGCCGCTCCCGTTGGACGGATCCCAGCCTGGGTTGATGCCCGAGTAGTCGCTCGGCGTGATTGTCGGCACGGGCGTGCCGGGCGGCGTCGGCCAGGGGTCCGTGTCGACCAGGCCGGGGCGCGACGCCAGGTACCACCCGATCCCGAGCGCGGGGATCAGGAGGGCCAGCACCACCACCCACGTCAGCCTCGAGCGGCTTGGCGGCACCGGCGCGGGTCGGATCGGTCCCGGTTGCATCGGTCCCGGTCGGGTCGGGGACGTGGAGGCGATCCCTGGGCGGCCGGGGTGTGGCCGTAGCGATCCTGAGCCGGCCCCCAGTTCGGCCCGGGCGTGTGTGCCGGAGGCTGCGGCTGGACCCCGGGCGGCAGGAAGTCCGGGCGATCCGGGGGCGGCTGGCTCATCCGGCACAGGCTAGCCCGCCGCTGGACCAGACCGCCCGGCGTTCGGCGCCGAAGGGCACCCCGGCTAGGCTTGCCGTTCTGCCTAGCCGAAGGACACCGCGTGTACGCACTTCTCCTGGCGATCATCTACGTCGCGTTCATCAGCCTCGGACTGCCCGACTCCCTCGTCGGCGCGGGCTGGCCCGTCATGCACGCCGACCTTGGCGTGCCGCTGTCGTTCGCGGGCATCCTGACGATGGTGATCGCGATCGGCACGATCGTCTCCAGCCTGCTGTCCGACCGGCTGACGCGCCGCTTCGGCGCAGCGATGGTGACGACCGTCAGCGTCGCGATGACGGCGACCGCGCTGCTCGGGTTCTCCCTGTCGACGTCGTTCTGGGCGCTGTGCCTGTGGGCCGTGCCGTACGGGCTGGGGCAGGCGCTGTCGACGCAGCGCTGAACAACTACGTGGCGCTGCACTACTCGTCCCGGCACATGAACTGGCTGCACTCGTTCTGGGGCGTCGGGGCCTCCATCAGCCCCTTCATCATGAGCTTCGCGCTGACCCGCAACGGCGACTGGTCGGCCGGCTACCGCATCGTCGGCATCATCCAGGTCGCCTTGACCGTCGTGCTGATCCTGACCCTTCCCGTGTGGCGGAAGGTGCACCCGGAGAAGACGCCGGACCACGAGGACGCCGCGCCCGCGGCGAAACCCCTGGGGCTGATCGGGACCTTGCGACTGCCCGGCGCGCCCCAGATCCTGATCGCCTTCTTCGCCTACTGCGCCCTGGAGTCGACCACGATGCTGTGGGCCGCGACCTATCTGGTGGAGGATCGCGGCGTCGCGCCCGCCACCGCCGCCGCGTTCGCCTCGCTCTACCTGCTCGGCATCACCGGCGGCCGGTTCCTCGGCGGCTTCGTCGCCGACCGGGTGGGCGACAGGCGGCTGGTCCGCTTCGGCGGGCTGCTGGTCGCGCTCGGCATCGCGATGATCGCCCTGCCGCTCGCCACCCCGGTCGTGGCGCTTGCGGGGCTTGTCGTCGCGGGCTTCGGCAGCGCGCCGGTCTACCCGGCGATCATCCACTCGACGCCCACCAACTTCGGCCGGGAGAACTCCCAGTCGATCATCGGCATCCAGATGGCGAGCGCCTACCTTGGCGTGACGCTGATGCCTCCGCTGTTCGGGGCACTGTCCGGTTGGCTCGGGCTCCGCATCCTGCCGCTGTATCTGGGCGTGCTTGTTGCGCTGATGCTCGCAATGTCGGAACTGGTCAACAGGATCGTCGACCGTAGGGGTGCGGTCGGCTGAGGCGTCAGCGGCGCGAGCGCTCGACTCCCCGGCAAGGTCGGAGGCGAGGGCGCGGAGCCGGGCGAGGTCGCCCGCCATGTCGGCGCCGTCGGAGTCGAGGCACTTCAGCAGCGCTGACCCGACGATCACCAGGTCGGCGAACTCGCCGATCTCGGCGGCCTGGTCGGCGTTGCTGACCCCGAGGCCGATGCCGATGGGCAGGCTCGGGTCGATGGCGCGGGCCCGATCGACGATCACCGGGGCGGCGTCGGAGGTGGCGGCCCTTGTGCCGGTGACGCCCATCACGCTTGAGGCGTAGACCCAGCCGCGGCACGACTCCATGGTCATGGCGATGCGCTCGTCCTTCGAGCTGGGCGCGATCAGGAACACGCGGTCGAGGCCGTGCTCGTCGGTCGCGGCGAACCACTCGGGGCAGTCGTCCGGGGCAGGTCGGGCGTGATAACGCCCGCGCCGCCTGCGGCCGCGAGATCGCGCGCAAACGCGTCGGCGCCGTAGGCCTCGATGAGGTTCCAATACGTCATCACCATCGGGGTCGCCCCGGCGGAGGCGACGGCCTCGACGGCGGTGAAGGCGTCGCGGGTGCGGACGCCACGCTCGCGGGCGCGGGTGGTGGCGTGCTGGATGACGAGGCCGTCCATCAGCGGGTCGGAGTACGGGATGCCGATCTCGACGATGTCGACGCCACGCCCCTCGGTGCCCTCGACGATGGCGCGGACGGCGTCGAGCGAGTCGGCGACGCTCGGGTAACCGACGGGGAGGTAGCCGACGAGGGCGGGGCGACCCGCGTCGAGGCGGTCGGCCACGACGCGGCCCGACAGGCCGAGGCGCTGCTGGTCGGTGAACTGGCTCATTCGAAGCCCCCAACGGTCTTGTCCGGCTCTCCCGAGAGGCCGAAGTATTCGAAGGCGGTCGCGACGTCCTTGTCCCCGCGGCCGGAGAGGCACACCAGGATGGTCGGGGTCGCGTCGGGATCGGTCTCGGCGATCCGGCGTCCGAGGCGCTGGGCGCCCGCGAGCGCGTGGGCCGACTCGATGGCCGGGATGATGCCCTCGGTGCGCGTCAGCAGTTGGAACGCGTCCATCGCCTCGGCGTCGGTGACCGGCTCGTAGCTGGCGCGGCCGGTGTCGGCGAGCCAGGCGTGCTCGGGTCCGACGCCCGGGTAGTCGAGCCCGGCGGAGATCGAGTGCGACTCGATGGTCTGGCCGTCCTCGTCCTGCAGGACGAAGGTGCGGGCGCCGTGCAGCACGCCGGGGGTGCCTGCGGTGATGGTCGCGGCGTGCCTGCCGGTCTCGACGCCGTCGCCCGCGGCCTCGAAGCCGTAGAGCTTCACGTCGGCGTCGGGGATGAAGTCGGCGAACATGCCGATGGCGTTGGAGCCGCCGCCGACGCAGGCCGCGACGTAGTCGGGCAGCGTGCCGTACGCGTCGAGCATCTGCTGGCGGGCCTCGGTGGAGATGACGCGCTGCAGTTCACGCACCAGGTACGGGAACGGGTGTGGGCCGCCGACGGTGCCGATCAGGTAGTGCGTTGAGTCGACGGTGGTGACCCAGTCGCGCATGGCCTCGTTCATCGCGTCCTTGAGGGTGCGCGACCCGGCGGCGACGGCGTAGACCTCGGCGCCGAGCAGTTGCATCCGGGCGACGTTGAGCGCCTGTCGCTTGGTGTCGACCTCGCCCATGTAGACGCGGCACTCCAGGCCGAGCAGTGCTGCGGCGGTCGCGGTCGCGACGCCGTGCTGGCCCGCGCCGGTCTCGGCGATCACGCGCGTCTTGCCCATCCGCTTGGTCAGCAGCGCCTGCCCGAGCACATTGTTGATCTTGTGGGCGCCCGTGTGGTTCAGGTCCTCGCGCTTAAGCAGGATGCGGGCGTTGCCCGCGTGCTCGGAGAAGTTGGCGGCCTCGGTGATCGGGGTCGGCCTGCCCGCGTAGTCGCGCTGCAACTTCTCGAGGTCGGCGTGGAACCCGGGGTCGGCCATCGCCTCGTCGAAGGCCTGCGTCAGTTCGTCGAGGGCGGCCTGCAGCGCCTCGGGACGAACCGTCCTCCGAAGCGTCCGAAGTGTCCGGTGATGTCAGGCTGGCTCATGCCTCGGCCCTTTCTGCGGCGGCCATGAAGTCGCGGATCGCGGTGGTGGGGTCGCCGTGCTTGACGAGCGCCTCACCGACGAGGATCACGTCGGCTCCCTGTGCGGCGACCTTTGCCACGTCGTCGGTGTCGGTGATGCCGGACTCGGCGACCTTGACGGCGCGCTGGCCGATCCGCTCGGCGAGCCCCCGAAGGTGTCGATGTCGACGTCGAGGGTCTTGAGGTTGCGGTTGTTGACGCCGATCAGTTCGGCGCCGACGGCCAGCGCCCTGTCGACCTCTTCTGCGGTGTGGGTCTCGACGAGCGCCGTCATGCCGAGTTCGTGGGTGAGGTCGAGGAAGCGGGCAAGGTCGGCATCGTCCAGCGCTGCCACGATGAGCAGCACCAGGTCGGCCCCGTGCGCGCGCGCCTCGTAGAACTGGTACTCCTCGACCATGAAGTCCTTGCGGAGCACCGGGATGTCGACTGCGTCCCGGACGGCGTCAAGGTCGGCGAGGGTGCCGTTGAAGCGGCGCTGTTCGGTGAGCACGGAGATCGCGGCCGCGCCGCCCGCCGCATAGGACGCGGCGAGCTTGGCCGGGTCGGTGATCTCGGCGAGATGCCCCTTCGACGGGGACTTCCGCTTGACCTCGGAGATGACCGCCAGTTCCGGCGCGCGGAACCGTGGCATCGGGTCGAGCGCGGGCGCCAGCGATGCGGCCTGCTGCTTCAGCGAGGCGAGCGGGCGATGGGCCTTGCGTGCGTCGAGGTCGAGTCGGACTCCGTCGATGATGTCGTCGAGGACACTCACGGCTGCCCGTAGCCCATGGCCTTCATCACCATGGTCACGAGTCCTCCGACGAGCACGATCGCGCCTCCGACGATGGCGACGGCCCAGTTCGGGCCGATCACGGAGCCAATGGCCGCGATCACGAACCCGACGGCCGCGACGACCACGCCTGCCCAAGCGGCAGGGCTTTTCCCGTGGTGGTAGAACTTCGGGGTTTGCGCCATGAGACCGGCCTTTCGGGAGGAAACGTCGTGGCTGAGCCTACCCTCAATCGCTCTCGGGAGGCGAGCTATGTTCATCGGTCGGGTCGACGCCCTCGTCCATGGTCTTCCACAGGTCGGCGGGCGCGTCCGATCGGGTGCGCTGCCGATGGCGCCATGAGGGGCCCCAGATCACGAAGCCCCCGGAGGCGACCAGGCTGAGGACGAATCCGGCGAGCGGCAGCCACTGGCCAGCCTGCGCCGACCAGGCGATGCCGCCGATCGAGACGACGGCCAACAGGACCCCGACGACCCTCAGCCCGAAGCCGCGCAGCATCAGCGACAGGCCGACGCCCGCGGCGACCGCCCACCCCACCGATGCGAGCGTCGAGCCCGCCGCCTGAGCGGAGACACCCGCGAGCAGCGCACCGACGACGGCGAGCAGCGTGACGGGCCAGCGGCCGGTCACGGTCGCGCCATCGCTTCCGCCCGGCCGATCGCCGTGACGACCGCGCGCGCCTTGTGCGAGCATTCGGCGTCCTCGAGTTCCGCGACCGAGTCGGCGACGATGCCCGCCCCCGCCTGCACGTGCGCGACGCCGTCCTTGATCAGCGCGGTGCGGATGGCGATGGCGACGTCGGCGTTGCCAGCGAAGTCGAAGTAGCCGACGACCCCGCCGTACAGCCCGCGCCTGCTTGCCTCGAGCCGGTCGATGATCTCCATGGCCCGCACCTTCGGCGCGCCCGACAGCGTGCCCGCGGGGAAGCAGGACAACACCGCGTCGAGCGCGCTGTGCCGGGCGTCGATGCGACCCGAGACCTCGGCCTCCAGGTGCATGATGTGCGAGTAGCGGTGCACCTTCGCGAACTCGTGCACCGTGACGCTGCCCGGCTCGCTGATCCGGCCGAGGTCGTTGCGACCGAGGTCGACGAGCATCAGGTGCTCGGCCTTCTCCTTCGGGTCGGCGACGAGCTCCTCGGCCAGCCTGCGGTCCTCCTCTGGCGTCTTGCCGCGAGGGCGGGAGCCCGCGATCGGCCGGGTGGTCGCCACACCGTCGCTGACGGTGACAAGCGCCTCCGGGCTCGAGCCGACCACGGCGAAGCCGGGGAGCCGCAGCAGGTACAGGTAGGGGCTCGGGTTGGTCAGCCGCAGCGCGCGGTAGACCTCGAGCGCGTCGGCGTCGGTGCGGATGTCGAAGCGCTGCGACACGACGATCTGGAACGCCTCCCCCGCCCGGATCTCTTCCTTTGCCTCGTCGACGAGCGCCATGTACTCCTCGGAGGTGCGCTGCCTGTCGATGCGCGGGGTGCGGGGCTCGCCCTCCTGGCAGGCGAGGCTGGCGCGCGGCTGGCGGAGCTGCTCAGCCATCGCCTCGATGGCGGCGACCGCGCCGTAGTAGGCGCGCTCGACGCCCTCGTCGGTGCCGTCGAAGTTGATCGCGTTGGCGATCAGCCACAGCTCGCCCTTGTGATGGTCGAAGACGGCGAGCTCACTGGTGAGCATCATGACCAGTTCGGGGATCTGGAGGTCGTCGACGGTGGTGTCGGGCAGCTTCTCGAGCCGCCGCACGACGTCGTAGCCGAGGTAGCCGACCATGCCCGCATGGAAGGGCGGCAGAGTGTCGATCTGCTGGGTCGCCAGCTCCGCGAGGGTCTGGCGAAGCACCTGCACGGGGTCCCCGTCGTCGGGGATGCCGACCAGTTCCCTGCCGAGCCAGTGCGCGCGGCCGTCGGTCTCGGTGAGGGTCGAGGCGGTGCGGACGCCGATGAACGACCAGCGCGACCACACCCCGGCGTCGGCAGACTCGAACAGGAATGTCGACTCGCGGGCGCCGCAGAGCGCCTGGTAGACGCTCACGGGGGTGAGGTCGTCGGCGAGCAGCTTGGCGTAGACGCTGATGACGCGGCGGTCCTTGGCCAGGTCAGTGAACTCGGAGAGGGTTGGGGCGATGATCACGTGAGGTCCTGCGCGGTCAGGTCGGTGAAGAAACAGGTGCGGTTGCCGGTGTGGCACGCGGCGCCGGTCTGGCGGACCGTCAGCAGGATCGCGTCACCGTCGCAGTCGAGGGCAGCGTCGACGACCGCCTGGTGGTGCCCCGACGTCTCGCCCTTGACCCAGTACTCCTGCCTGGAGCGCGACCAGTACGTCGCCTTGCCGGTGGCAAGGGTGCGGCGCAGTGCCTCCTCGTTCATCCAGGCGAGCATCAGCACCTCGCGGGTGTCCTCGTCCTGGGCGATGGCGGGCACGAGCCCGTCGGCGTTGTAGTGGATCTCCGGCATGTGGCCCATTGTGCCAAGTCGGCAGTACCGCGTGCTCAGCCGTCCGCTGGGGCGGGCAGGTCGCGACGCCGTAGAGGCAGCGCCTCGACGTTGCCACGCTCAGTTCCCAGGGAACCAGTGCGCCGCCACGTGACTGACCCGGGTCCGCGCACACCCCTGGGCCAAGACCGCAGACACGTCGCGGACGTTTCGACGCGGACGCGCACCTTCGTCGGCCGTCCGGCTCAACGAGCGGAATGCGCCCGGCTCAGCGAAACGGGTCACCGGTCCCCGAGCCTGTCGAGGGGTCCGAACGCCCAGCGCAACGTGACAAGTCCGCAACCGGGTCCCCCGTCACCCGGTCAGTCTCCGCCGCCAGGTACCCGGCCGTGCGCCTGGACGTTTCCGCGCTCAGTACCCCCGGGCACCTGGCGCGCCGCCACGTGACTGAATCCGGCCTGCGCACACCCCTGGGCCAAGACCGCAGACACGTCGCGGACGTTTCGACGCGGACGCGCGCCTTCGTCGGCCGTCCGGCTCAACGAGCGGAATGCGCCCGGCTCGGCGAAACGGGTCACCGATCCCCGAGCCTGTCGAGGGGTCCGAAACCCCAACGCAACGTGACCAGCCCGCAAACCGCTCCCATACCCGGTCAGTCTCCGCCGCCAATATCCGGCCCCGTTCCCACGCTCAGACCCCGGGCACCAGGCGCGCCGCCAGTGACTGACTCCGGTCCGCGCACACCCCTGGGCCAAGACCGCAGACACGTCGCGGACGTTTCGACGCGGACGCGCGCCTTCGTCGGCCGTCCGGCTCAACGAGCGGAATGCGCCCGGCTCGGCGAAACGGGTCACCGATCCCCGAGCCTGTCGAGGGGTCCGGAACGCCCAGCGCAAGGAGACCAGTCGCAACCGCTCCCGCGGGCCGTCGGCCGCAGCCGGGTATCTGCGCTTGCACCTCGGCGGGTACCGCGCTCAGTCCTCCGTGGGGCCGAGCAGCCTCGCGGCGTCGCTGTCCGGGCGACTTGCGAGTCGGCGCTCCAACTTGGCGACCCAGCGCTCGGGCAGGCCCGGCGCGTCGATCAGGCGGCGCGCGCCGTCGAGGTCGTGCTTGTCGCGCTCCATGATCCGCGAGATCTCGGCCATGGTGGGCGCGCCTGCCGGCCGGTCGACCAGGACAACGGGGTCGCCCGGGCCGACGACGCCCTCCTCGACCACCGCGAGGTACCAACCGGACCAGCCGGTCTGCTGCACGCGCAGCACCAGGTCGTCGATGCCCCACCGCTTGGCGAGCTTGTAGCAGGGGCTGCGCGGTTGGGTGACGCGAACCGTCGCGTTCCCGATCCGCCAGGTCTCGCCCAGCACGACGGTGCCGTCGTCGGTGCCGGGCGAGTCGAGCGTCAGGTTTTCGAAGAAGCCGCCGTCGGGAAGGTCGAGGCCGATACCCCGCCAGTCGTCGTAGCGGTGCCGCGCGTAAGCCAACGCGGCCTTTGCCTGGCCGCCGTGATTGACGGTGTCGCCGTGCTCATCACCGTCAAAGCCGAGGACTCCCAGCCGCAGCGGCCCCTCCACCGCGGCCTTCACCGCGGCGCTCGGCACCCCCTTCGGCCCCCAGGGTTGGCTGACGACGCGCCCCACGCGCAGCGCCGCGACGGTGCCGATCCGGTTGTCCATGCCCCCAACCCTAGAGCGTGGGTCGGGCCCCGCCTTGAGCATGTTTGGCTGCTCGTTGCCGCTTTCGACACGTTTGAACGTTCAGATCGCCAACGAGTTACCAAACATGCTCAAGCAACTCCCCCGCGCCGCGCCCGGACGGGGCGACGGTTCGTCGCCCGGTCGGCCCCGGCGCGTCTAGGCTGGGCGACATGAGTTTCGCCTCCCGCCAGCGCGCCGCCCTCGCCGATCTCCTGGATGAACTCGGCCCGTTCGCCCCGACCGAGTGCGAGGGGTGGCAGACGCAGGACCTCGCCGCGCACCTCTACGTCAGGGAGCACAAGCTGAGCGCGCTGCCCGGCATCGGCCTCGAGCGGTTCGCCGAGAAGACCTCGCAGGTGCAGAACCAGGTGCTGCACTCGATGGACTACCCGGCCCTGGTTGAGGAGATCCGCACGGTCGGCTGGATCATGCGGCCGCTCGACTCCCTCGTCAACACCAGCGAGTTCTTCATCCACCACGAGGACGTGCTGCGCGCCAACGGCCGCTCCCAGACGCTGACGGCCAAGGAGCAGCAGGAACTGTGGCCGCTGGTCACGGTGATGGCGCGCAGGGTCCAGACCAAGGCGGGCGACCAACTGCGCATCACCCGCACCGACACGGGCCTCGAGAAGCAGATCGGCACCGGCGAACGCACCGTCCATCTGCGCGGGCTGCCGTCCGAACTCCTCCTTCACCTGACGGGCCGCGACTCGAACGTCGAACTGATCGCCGACCCGCCAGTGCTGGACAACTGGCTGCGATCGCTGCTGTCCCTGTAGCCGCAGGGCGATCGGGCCGACCACCCGTCGCACCAATGGGTGAACCGGGTCTCCCAGACGGGGCCCCAACCAGTAACATCCGGCCATGACATCGCTTACGCAAGCCGACGAGGCCGGATTCTTCGGAGCTCACGGCGGACGCTTCCTCCCCCCGCACCTTGAGGCACCGATCGCCGAGGTCGCAGCAGCCTACGCCGAGGCCAAGGACGACCCGGCGTTCCTGGCAGAGTACGAGGCGCTGCTTGCCGACTACGTCGGTCGCCCCTCGCCGCTGTTCCTCGCGAAGAACCTCAGCGCCGAGTTGGGTGGGGCAAAGATCTACCTCAAGCGCGAGGACCTGAACCACACGGGCGCGCACAAGATCAACCACACCCTCGGCGAGGTGCTGCTCGCCAAGCGGATGGGCAAGAAGAAGGTCATCGCGGAGACCGGCGCGGGCCAGCACGGCGTCGCGCTGGCGACCGCCGCGGCCCTACTCGGGCTTGAGTGCGAGATCCACATGGGCGCGATCGACATCGCCAAGCAGCACCCGAACGTGGTGCGGATGCGTCTCCTCGGCGCGACCGTCGTGTCGGTCGAGGACGGCGGACGGTGCCTCAAGGACGCCGTCGACTCCGCGTTCGGCGTGTGGGCGGCCGACTTCGGCGAGACGATGTTCGCGATCGGCTCGGTCGTCGGGCCCGACCCGTTCCCGACCATGGTGCGCGACTTCCAGTCGGTCGTCGGCCGCGAGGCGCGCCGTCAAGTGATGGAGAAGGAGGGCAAACTGCCCACCGCGATCGTCGCCGCGGTCGGCGGCGGGTCGAACGCCATGGGCCTGTTCCAGGCATTCCTCGAGGACGCAGACGTGGCGATCTACGGCGTCGAGCCCTCGGGCCGAAGCCTGGACGCGCCGGGCGAGCACGCCGCGACCATGACGCTCGGCACCCCCGGCGTCATCCACGGCATGCAGACCATCGTGCTGCAGGACGAGGCGGGCGAGCCGTGGCCGGTGCACTCGATCGCCTCCGGCATGGACTACCCGGGCGTCGGCCCGCAGCACGCCCACCTGAAGGACGTCGGTCGCGCCAACTATGTGACGGCGTCGGACGCCGAGTCGCTGGAGGCCTTCCAGGTGCTGTGCCGCACCGAGGGCATCATCCCCGCGATCGAGTCGAGCCACGCCGTCGCCTATGCCATGAAGTTGGCCCCGACGCTGACCTCCGACGACGTGATCATCGTCAACCTGTCGGGCCGCGGGGACAAGGACATCGACTTCGTCGCCGAGCAACTCGGCATGGAGTAACCGGCAGGGAGTAGAGCGCGTTGAGGGGCAGCGATCCGTCGATCGCTGTCCCTCTCGCTGGGTAGCATCCCTGGCCCATCTTGAGCGTGACGGCGCAGTCGGGCGTCTGAGCTTCGCCAGCCGTTGCCGCGGCCGTGACGCCGATCCTGAACTTTGTCCGGGTCCTCGTGTTCCGCCTGCGACCATGCCCCTGCCTCATTCGAGGGGGGGCGGCGTCGACGCGTCCGGGGCGGCACGGATACTGATCGCATGACAGGCATGCTCTTCCTCATCGGCTTCGTCGTTCTGCTGGCGAATCTCGGCATCGTGGCACTGGCCATGTGGGTCGGCTATCGCCTCGTCGTGTCCGCGATCAAACGCGGCATCCTCGAGGCCGACCAGGAGCGGGCCCGGCTGGCGATGCGGCCTGGGCCAAGGCAGTTCTACTGACCGTTGCTTGCGCGGCAGCGGGAGAGCGAGTCGTCACTGAGGCTCGGGGCCGGTCGGGCGGCCCGGACCCATGATCCTCTTGAACAGGCGGCCCAGCGGCCCGACGCCAACCATCAGGAACAGCGGGAAGTAGGACAGGCCCGGGAACACGACGGCGACTACGAGGCAGACGGCGAACAGCGCCAGCATCGCCGTGGCCATGGCGACGGTTCCGTTGATCGTGGCGGGATCCATCTCGTGCAGCACCGGGTGCGCGCGGAGCCACAGCAACTGCAGCAGCGAGAGCAGCGCCACGAGCGTCATGCTTCCGATGTAGACGGCCTTGACGGCGCGGTCGTCGGCCTCCAGGTGACCTGACAGGGCCGTCGCCACCGGGAGCCAGACGATGCCGAGCAGCCAAGCCATCGTGCACCAGAGCAGGCCGCTGTCCACCTCCTTGACGCGCTGGAACGTGCGGTGGTGGTTGACCCAGAACATGGCGATGATGCCGAAGCTGAGCACGAAGCTGAAGAGTTGGCTGCCGTGCTCGTCGAGCCAGACGGGCACCGAGGTCGCCCGGGTGACGTCGGCCGCGGACTCCATCAGGGGAAGGATCAGAAGCGTCATCGCGATCGCGACGACGGCGTCGGCGAAGGCGCGGGCCTGTTCCGCCGGGAAGCGCTGCGCTGTGCGCTGGGGAGTGGTCATTGTCGTCCTTCCGCCGTCAGGCACATTACCCCTGCGGGAAGGCACTCTCAGTAGGGTTTACGTCGGCCGATCAGGACGGCGATCCGGTCGTATGCGGCGGTGACCTCCTCCGCTACCCAGACCCGGTTCCTACTCCCTGTGGAGGCCTGCCGCAGAATGCCCGCCTCCACCAACGCGTGGATCGCGGTGCGGGCCGCCGCGGGCGTGACGCCGAACCGTTCCGCCGCGACGCGTCCGTTGATCGCTGGCCTGCCGATCAGGGCGTCGGCGATCCGCCGGGCGACCGAGTCGACGCGGACCGTCAGCCTGTCGTCCCACGCCGTCCGAAGGTCGCGCAGGTCGGCGACCAGTTCGCGCCCGATGGCGGTGGCGTCGCGGGTCGCCCGGGTGAACTCTCCGACGATGGGGCGGGGTCGCCTGCCCGCAGGGCCGTGAGCGCCGCGACGTAGCCGCCCGGGTTGGCGAGCAGCCCTGCGGAGATGGGCACTGTCACCGCGCTCGTCAGCCCCGCGCGACGCAGGTAGCGGTGCACCAGCGCCCTGCCGACGCGGCCGTTGCCGTCGACGTAAGGATGGATGTTCTCGAACTGGGCGTGGCCGACGGCGATCTGCGCGAGCGGCAGCGCCGTCGGTCGCTCCAGGAAGCGCCACAGATCCTCGAGCGAGGCGGCGACCCGCGTGTGGTCCGGTGCGACGTAGTCGGCGCCGACCGGGGTCGACCCGGTGGGGCCGATCCACACAGGCTCCCTCCTGATCCCCAGATGCAGCCCGGTCTCGCCCAGCAGTTCGGCCTGCATCCGGTCGGCAAACGCCGTGTCGAGGGGCGCGTCGTCGCCGAGCGCGTCGGCCATCGCGACGGCGTTGGCGTGCACCAGGTGGGCGTTGCCGCTGCGGGAGGCGCCGAACTCGGCCAGCGCCAGTTGCTTGGAGGACACCGTCAGATGTTCGATCTGGGACGAGGAGGCCGCCTCGGAGCGCACCAGGACCGTGTCGACGGTCTCGATGGCCATGCCCCCGAGTTCGCGGGCGAACAGGGCGTCGAACTCGACGATGGACTGCTGCGCCGCGCCGACCTCACCGACCAACGCGGCGGGGAGCGCCGCTGCGACCTCCATGCCGTCGATGCCGGGCAGGACGGCACCCTGATAGCTTCGCCAGTCGTTCCACTGCAGCGTCTCGCTGGAGGCCGAGGGCCATGCGGCACCCATGGATGATCCCTTCGCTAGCCGATCCATACGATAGTTATGAGCATTATCCTATCGTATGGCTCGCCTTACGCAAGGATCAGGGCGCGGCGGTGATGCGCACCTGGATCGACTTCATCAGCGGTTGGTCGCTCAGTTCGCTGTAGTCCTTCGGCCCGATCAGGACGTTCAACTCGGGCATGTAGCCCGCCGCACTCCCCGCGGCAGGTCGTAGGACACGGCCCGGAACCCGCGGGCGGTGCGCTTGCTGCCGTCCTTCGAGGTCGACACCAGGTCGATGGCGCCACCCCAGGAGATGCCCCGCTCGGCCATGTCGTCGGCGTGCATGAAGACGATCTCGCGGATGTTCTTGACGCCCCGGTAGCGGTCGTCGTTGGTGTAGATCGTCGTGTTCCACTGGTCGTGCGACCTGATCGTCTGCAGCACGATCGTCTGGTCGTCGTCGGGGACCACGTTGGGCAGGTCGGCCAGGCAGAACTCGGCGCGACCCGACGGGGTGCGGAAGTCACGCTCGCGCGCAGGTTGCGGGATCCGGAAGCCGTACTTGCCCCGCACGACCTTGTTGAAGCCCTCGAAGCCCGGCAGCACCTTCGCCATCACGTCGCGGATCGCGTCGTAGTCGACGGCGTAGCGCTCCCACGGCGTCGCGCTCCCGGGCAGCGTGGCGCGCGCGATGCCCGCCAGGATGGCAGGCTCGGACAGCAACTGATCCGACGCGGGGCGGCGCTTGCCGAGCGAGAGTTGGACGTTGCTCATGGCGTCCTCGCAGGACTGTCGCTGCAGCCCGTACCCCGTCTCGTCGCGCTCCGTGCGGGCGAGGCACGGCAGGATCAGCGCCCTCGCGCCGTGCGTCAGGTGCGACCTGTTGAGCTTGGTCGAGACGTGCACCGTCAGCGAGCACTGCGCCATGCCTTCCGCGGTGTAAGCGGGGTCGGGGACGGCGCGCACGAAGTTGCCGCCCATCCCGATGAACACCTTCACGTCGCCGTCGTGGAGGGCCTTCATGGTGGTGACGGTGGTGAGGCCGTGCTCGCGGGGCTGGTGATGCCGCAGACGGCGTCGAGTTTCGAGAGGAACTCCTCGGTCGGCCGGTGGTCGATGCCGCAGGTGCGGTTGCCCTGCACGTTGCTGTGGCCGCGCACCGGGGCGGGGCCGGCGCCTGGGCGGCCGATGTTGCCGCGCAGCAGCAGCACGTTGACGATCTCGCGGATCGCCTGAACGCCGAACTCGTGCTGGCTGAGCCCGAGACACCAACTGATGATGGTCGCCTCGGAGGCGAGGTAGATGGCGGCGGCGCCGCGGATCGCGGGCTCCGTGAGACCCGCCTGCCTGACGATCTCGGACCACGGGGTCGCCCGGACGATGTCGCGGTAGGTCTCCCAGCCCTCGGTGTGCGCGTCGAGGAACTCGCGGTCGATGGCCTTCGGGTCGTGCTCGGCCTCCTCGAAGACGACCTTCGCGATGCCGCGCATCAGCGCGAAGTCGCCGCCGGGGCGGACCTGCAGGTTCATGGTGCTGGTGGGGGTCGCCTTGTTCAGCGCCATGTCGACCAGGTCGTGCGGGACGATCGCCTTCCTGGCGCCAGCCTCGATCAGCGGGTTGATGTGGACGACCTGGGCGCCGCGGGCGTACGCGTCGGTGAGCATCGTCAGCATCCGCGGGGCGTTGGTGGCGGCGTTGACGCCCATGATGAAGATCGCGTCGGCCAGTTCCCAGTCGTCGACGTCGGTGGTGCCCTTGCCGGTCGCGAGTGAGGCGCGTAGTGCCCGCCCGGACGCCTCGTGGCACATGTTGGAGCAGTCGGGCAGGTTGTTGGTGCCGAACTCGCGGGCCATCAACTGGTACAGGAACGACGCCTCGTTGCTGAGCCGCCCCGAGGTGTAGAACGCGGCCCGGTTCGGGTCGCCGAGCGCGTTGAGTTCGTCGCCGATCATCGCGAACGCCTCTTCCCAGGAGACCGGCACGTAGGTGTCGGTCTCGGCGTCGTAGCTCATCGGGTGGGTGAGCCGTCCGACGTCCTCGAGGGCGAAGTCGGTCCATTCGGCCAGTTCCGTGACGGTGTGCTCGGCGAAGAACTCCGGGGTGGTGCGGTCGTCGGTCATCTCCCAGGTGCTGTGCTTGACGCCGTTCTCGCACACGTCGAGCGGGAGGAAGTGCTTGGCGTCGGGCCAGGCGCAGCCGGGGCAGTCGAATCCCTTGTCCGGGTGGTTGATGGTGAACATCGCCTTGGTGCCGCGGATCACCTGACGTTCCCCGGTGAGGATCTTGCCGACCGACACCGTCGCGCCCCATCCGGCGGCCGGGTGCGTGTAGGCCTTCTGGTACCACTTCTCGGTGGTGGCGGGGCCGTAGCCGCCCTGACGTGGCACGTCGGGCATCAGCCCGGCGACCTTCTCCAGTTCATCGTGTGACATATCGATCGTCCTTCGCTAGGGCGTGCGCAGGTTCCTGCGTGATGCGGTCTGCTCGGGTGTAGATGTTCATGGAGGTGCCGCGGAGGAAGCCGACGAGGGTCAGCCCCGCGGACTGCGCGAGTTCGACGGCCAGCGACGACGGTGCGGAGACGGCCGCCAGCATCGGGACGCCTGCCATGGTCGCTTTTTGGACCAGTTCGAAGCTGGCACGGCCGCTGACCTGCAGCACGGTGCCCCGCAGCGGAAGCCGGTCGTGCAGGACGGCCCAGCCGATCACCTTGTCGACGGCGTTGTGCCTCCCGACGTCCTCACGCGAGACGAGCAGTTCCCCCGTCGCCGCGTCGAAGAGTGCCGCGGCGTGCAGCCCTCCGGTCTTGTCGAAGACGGCCTGCTCGGCGCGGAGCCGGTCGGGGAAGGTGACCAGGCGCTCGGCGGCCACGGTCGCGGCGTCGGAGGCCACGTCGTAGACGGAGACGGTCTCGACGGCCTCGATGCTCGCCTTACCGCACATCCCGCACGAACTGGTCGTGTAGAAGGCCCGTGCGATGTCCGTCGACGGGGGTGCGACCCCAGCCGCGAGGGCGACGTCGAGCACGTTGTAGGTGTTCTCCTCGCCGCCTGCGCCCGGCCCGCCGCAGTGGATGGCGGTGCGGAACTGGTCGCCCCGGGAGATGACCGCCTCGGACACGAGGAAGCCCGCGGCGAGTTCGACGTCGTGCCCGGGGGTGCGCATCGTGACGGTCAGCGGTCGCCCGGCGATCCTGATCTCGAGGGGCTCCTCGACGGCGAGCGTGTCGACGCGTGTGTTCGGCGGCTCACCGAGGGTGAGTCGCGTCACGGGTCGCCGCGCCGTTATCCGCCCCATCACGCCACTGTAACTGCGCTTGTCGCGCGGGGAGCGCCATTCCACGACCCAGTTGGATCAACCCGGTTCCCTGAGCTCGTCGAAGGGTCCGGAACCACACTTCGCCAGAAGCGCCCCGCAATCGGACGTCTCGACAAGCTCGACGAACGCACCAGTCCGACGCACGTCGTTCCCTGAGCCTGTCGAAGGGTCCGCAACCACAGCCAGTCGGAAACGTGCAGCGATCGGACGTCTCGACAAGCTCGACGAACGGCACCACAACCCACCCGAAGCGCCCCGCAACCGGACGTCTCGACAAGCTCGACGAACGGCACCACAACCCATCGGAAGCGCCCCGCAACCGGACGTCTCGACAAGCTCGACGAACGGCTGACGAGCCCGGCGAACGGACGTCTCGACAAGCTCGACGAACGGCGCTGCTTCAGGGGCGAGCGTCAGGACAGCTTGGCGAGGATCAGTTCGCGGACCTTTGCCGCGTCGGCCTGGCCCCTCATCGACTTCATGACCTGGCCGATCAGCGCGCCGGCGGCCTGGACCTTGCCGTCACGGATCTTGTCCGCGACGTCCGGGTTCGCTGCGATCACCTCGTCGACGGCGGCGCTCAACGCGCCCTCATCGGAGACGACCACGAGCCCGCGCTTCTCGACGACCTCGGCGGGCTCGCCCTCTCCTGCGAGTACGCCGTCGATGACCTGGCGGGCCAACTTGTCGTTGACCTTGCCCTCGTCGACGAGCGCCTGAACGCCCGCGACCTGCGCCGCGGTGATGGCCAACTCGTCCAGTTCGAGGCCCGCCTCGTTGGCGCGGCGCGACAGTTCGCTGACCCACCACTTGCGCCCGGCGGCCGGGCTGGCGCCCGCGGCGACCGTCTCCTCGACGAGCCCGAGGGCGTTCGAGTTGACCACGGCCGCAAAGTCGATGTCGCTGAAGCCCCAGTCGGCCTGGAGCCGGGCGCGGCGCTCGGCGGGCGGCTCGGGGAGCGTGGTGCGCAACTCCTCCACCCACTCCCGGCTCGGCGCGATCGGCATCAGGTCGGGCTCTGCGAAGTAGCGGTAGTCCTCGGCTTGTTCCTTCGAGCGGCCGGAGGATGTCGTCCCGTCGGCCTCGTGGAAGTGGCGGGTCTCCTGCTTCACCTTGCCACCGTCGTCGAGGATCGCGGCCTGGCGCGTCATCTCGTAGCGGATCGCCCGCTCGACGGAGCGCAGCGAGTTGACGTTCTTGGTCTCGGTGCGGGTGCCCAGTTCCTCGTCGCCGATCGGCGCAAGCGAGATGTTGGCGTCGCAGCGCAGCGACCCCTGCTCCATCCGCACGTCCGAGACGCCAAGCGCCTTCATCAGTTCGCGCAGGTGTGCGACGTAGGCCTTGGCGACCTCGGGTGCCTTGGCGCCCGCGCCACGGATCGGCTTGGTGACGATCTCGATCAGCGGCACGCCCGCACGGTTGTAGTCGATCAGCGAGTAGTCGGCGCCCTGGATGCGGCCGGATCCGCCGACGTGAGTCGCCTTGCCCGCGTCCTCCTCCATGTGAGCGCGCTCCACCTCGACGCGGTAGGTCTCACCGTCGACCTCCACGTCGACGTAGCCGTCGAAGGCGATCGGCTCGTCGTACTGCGAGGTCTGGAAGTTCTTCGTCATGTCGGGGTAGAAGTAGTTCTTCCGCGCCATCCGGCACCACGACGCGATCTCGCAGTTCAGCGCAAGGCCGATCCGGATGGCCGACTCGACGGCCTTGCCGTTGATCACAGGGAGCGACCCGGGCAGGCCGAGGCACACCGGGCAGACGTGCGTGTTGGGCTCGCCGCCGAACTCGTTGGTGCAGCCACAGAACATCTTGGTGTTCGTGTTCAGTTCGACGTGCACCTCGAGGCCGAGCGCGGGCTCGTAGCGGGTGAGCAGTTCGTCGTAGTCCACCGTCTCGCTCATGCGTCGACCGCCTTCGATCCCTCGATCTGTGTCATCTGGTCCAGCAGCGGGCCGCCCCAGCGACCCTCAAGCGCGCGTTCGAGCACGCCACCGACCCGGTACAGCCGGGCGTCCTCCATCGGCGGGGCCATCACCTGCAGCCCGACGGGGAGGCCCTCGCTGAGCCCGACCGGGAACGACGCGGACGCGTTGCCCGCCATGTTCGACGGGATGGTGCACAGGTCTGCGAGGTACATGCTCATGGGGTCGGCGGTGCGCTCCCCCACCTTGAACGCGACGGTGGGAGTGGTCGGCGAGATCAGCACGTCGACCTGCCCGAAGGCCTTGTCGAAGTCCTGCATGATCAGGCTGCGGACCTTCTGCGCCGAGCCGTAGTAGGCGTCGTAGTAGCCGGCCGACAGCGCGTAGGTGCCGATGATGATGCGGCGCTTCGCCTCGCGGCCGAAGCCCTCCTCGCGGGTCAGGTTCATCACCTGCTCGGCCGAGGCACCACCGTCGTCGCCGGCACGCAGGCCGTAGCGCATGCCGTCGAAGCGGGCCAGGTTGGAGCTGAGCTCGGCGGGCTGGATCAGGTAGTAGGCGGGCAGCGCGTAGTTGAACGCCGGGCAGGAGACCTCGACGATCTCGGCGCCCGCCTCACGCAGCACCTCGACTGCCTCGCGGAACCGGTCGAGCACGCCCGGCTCGTAGCCCTCGCCCTGGAACTCGGTGACAACGCCGATCCGCACGCCTGCCAGGTCCTCGGAGGCCGCCGCGGCGACCAGGTCCGGGACAGGTTGGTTGATCGAGGCCGAGTCGTGCGGGTCGTAGCCGCCGATGATCTGCTGCAGCAGCGCGGCGTCCTCCGCGGACCGCGTGACGGGGCCGGGCTGGTCGAGACTGGAGGCCATCGCGACGAGGCCGTAGCGTGAGACGCCGCCGTAGGTCGGCTTGACTCCGATGGTTCCGGTGACGGAGCCGGGCTGCCGGATGGAGCCGCCGGTGTCGGAGCCGACGGCGATCGGCACCATGAACGACGAAACGGCCGCGGATGAGCCGCCGCCGGAGCCACCGGGGATGCGTTCGGTGTCCCACGGGTTGCGGGTCGGGCCGAAGTACGAGGTCTCCGTCGAGGAGCCCATGGCGAACTCGTCCATGTTCGTCTTGCCGACGATGACAAGGCCTGCCGCGCGGAGCTTGGCGACCACGGTGGCGTCGTAGGGGGGCACCCAGCCGTCGAGGATCTTCGATCCGCAGGTGGTCGGGAAGTCGGTGGTGCAGAAGTTGTCCTTGACACCGATCGGCACGCCGGCAAGCGGGCCGAGTTCCTCGCCTGCCGCGCGGCGCGCGTCGATGGCTCGGGCCTGCTCAAGGGCGGAGTCGGCGTCGACAGACAGGAAGACGTTGAGCGTCGGGTTCAGGGCGTCGATCTGGTCGAGGCATGCCTGCGTGAGGGCCTCGGACGTTAGTTCGCCTGCGGCCATGGCGCGGCCGAGGTCGGCGGCGGTGCTCTTGAGGATGTTCATCAGTCCTCGCTCAGGATCTGGGGGACGCGGAACCGGCCGTCCTCTTCGTCAGGGGCGCCCGAGAGGGCCTGCTCCTGCGTGAGGGATGCGGTGACGACGTCGGCGCGGAACACGTTGACCACCGGCATCGCGTGGGTCGCGAGCGGCACGTCCGGCCCGGCGACCTCAGAGACGCTCGCGACGGATTCCAGGATGACGTCCAGCTCGGGGGCGAGTTCGCTGCATTCCTGCTCGGTGAGCTGGATGCGGGCGAGCCCTGCCAGTCGAGCCACGTCGTCGGCGGTGAGACCCACTGTTGTTCGCTCCTCAGTTCGTACGCTGCCGCGATGGCGGCGACGACCATCTTAGGGCCCACGGCGCTTGGGTCGGCGCGCCGTCCCTTCCTCTGGAGGCGGGCGCGTGCGGGCCGCCGCTACGGCTCACCGTGGCGACGCGCCGCCCGCGACCGACTAGATCCCGGAACCGCCCCATCGCCTGTCGGGTCGCCCCTAGTCTCGAAGAAGCGCTACCCAAGGCCCCCAACGAGAGGCGGCAGCAGATGCCACACGACGCCGAGGACCTGTCAACGGTCGAGCTGCCCGCCGGACAGGTCGACTACTTCGACAGCGGAGGCTCCGGTCCCGTGATCGTCGCCTGCCACGGAGTGCCGATGGACCACCGCCAGTGGCGGAAGGTGATCCCTCTCCTGGGCGACTTCCGGGTGGTCGCGCCGATCCTCCCGATGGGCGGCCACCGGCGCCCGATGCGCCACGAGGCGGACCTCAGCCAGCGCGGCATGGCCCGGATCCTCGCGGACCTGCTCGACGCCCTCGACCTGCGCGACGTCACGCTCGTCCTCAACGACTGGGGCGGCGGCCAGTTCCTGGTGAACGAGGGTCGCACCGAGCGGGTCGGCAGGCTTGCGCTGGTGGCGTGCGAGGCATTCGACAACTTCCCGCCGGGCCCCGGCAAGGCCCTGGAACTCGTCGCGAAGACCCCGGGCGGCATGTGGCTGCTGGTGGCGATGATGCGACTGCGTCCATTCCGGAAGATGCCGGGCGGATACGCGTCGATGAGCCTGAAGGGGCTCCCGGACGACCTGCTCGTCGACTGGTTCACCCCCGCCTGGCGCAGCCGCGAGATCCGACGCGACTTCCGCAAGTTCGCGGTGGGCGCCCCCGACAAAGAGACCCTGCTCGCCTGGTCGGCAGAGTTGGCGGGGTTCGAACGCCCGGTGCTTGTGGTGTGGGCCGACCGCGACCCCATGATGCCGTCCGAGCACGGCCCACGACTGGCCGAGTTGTATCCCGACGCGCGACTGGAGATCGTGGCGGACAGTTCGACGCTGGTTCCCGAGGATCAGCCGGAGGCGCTGGCCGCGCTGCTGGCGGAGTTCGCGTCGCGGGGTTGACGGGCGGCTCAGGCGTGCGTCGGAGGCCGAGCGCTGCTCAGGTCCGTGCCGCGGCGCTCCCGGGCGAGGTGGCTCAGGAGCCGGTGAGCAACAGGTAGAACATCCGCCCGAGGAAGAACAAGGCGACAGCGATGCCGACGACGATGATCGGCACGATGATCCGCTGGATCTTCTTCCACCGGGTGGTGGGCACGCCCGTCGGCCCCCAGGTGCCGCGGCCCGCCTGCGCGCGGGTCGGCGTCTGGCCGTTGAGGTTCAGGTCGGAGAAGACGCGCATGGGGCCAGCTTAGGCGAAGATCCGGGCGACCAACGGGAGGTGGCCGCCGGGAGACACTCGCGCATCGCGGGCGACCAGCGGGGCTCTGGCGATGAGCGGCCTCCGTGGCTCGACGGCGATTCGCACGCTCAAAGGTGCCGCACCGAACACCGCACCGTGCCCAGGATCTCGCCCGGCGACGGCGCGACGCCGGAGCGGACTAGCCGCGGGCGAGGGACTCCTCGACCAGGGAGGCGGCGCGCGTCAGCGCCTCGAGTTGGGGCGCCACGTCGCGTTGCGACCAGCCCGCCAGCCCGCACGCTGTGCCGAGCAGCAGCCCGGGGTACACGTCGGCCTGGACGGCTCGCAGCACCCGCAGCGACTCGCGGACCAGGTCGTCGACCCCCTGCCTGGTCGGCTGGTCGGTGCGCACCACGCCCAGGCAGAGTCCGCGCGCCTCGTCGATCCACTGAGCCAGGTCGTCCAGGTCGGCCAACCGTGAGTCGACGGCGACCCCGGCGAAGCCCGCACGTCTCGCCACGTCGAGCCAGCGGCCGGGCGCGCAGCAGTGCAGCCACCCGGCGTGGCCGAAGGGCTGCAGCGCGGCCACGAGTTCGGGTTCGTCGACGCGGCGGTGCTTGGAGAATCCGGAGGCGGTCGGGATCGCACCGTCGGCGACGGCGACCAGCGAGGGCTCGTCGACCTGGATCAGCACCGAGGCGCCCGGCACCCGGCTACCGAGTTCGGCCCGCAGCCAGCCGACGCCCTCCAGCAGCGCCTGTGCGACCTCGCGGCGCGCGCCGTGGTCGGCGAGCAACCGGTCCCCATCGGCCGTTCCACGCAGGCCGCGAGAGTCCACGGGCCTGCGACGCCCACCTTCAGCGTCTGGTCGAAGCCCTGAAGCAGTTCCTCGGTGTCGTCGAGGTCGTTTCGCCACTGCGCGCGGGCACGCCGCTGCTCCGCCGTCGAATGCGGGGTCAGCCGCCACCCGGCAGGCTGCAGGTCGAAGCCCAGGCCGTCGATCAGCCCGAGCGCGCGTCCGACCAGTTGCGACGCGACGCCGCGGGCAGGCAGTTCCGGAAGCGGCAGCACCTCGGGAAGCGCCTCGGTCATCGCGGTCAGCGCGCCGCGGAAGTCGGTGCCGGGGAGCGACCCGGCGGCGGTGACGCGCATCAGGCGGCCTCGGCGATCACGGCGCTGCCGACCACCCGGTCGCCGGAATACACGACCACCGTCTGGCCGGGCGCGACGCCTGAGGCGGGCTCGTCGAGGTCGACGCTCAACCCGTTCCCGGTCGCCACGACCGTGGCCTCCTGCGCGACGCCGTGCGCCCGGTACTGCGCCCTTCCCCGGAAGGAGCCCTCGACGGGGCCCTCGGTCCAGGTCGGCCGGATGCCGGAGAGGCGCCGCACGCCCAACTGGGCGCGATCGCCCACCACGACGGTGCGGGAGACGGGTTCGATGCTCAGCACGTAGCGCGGGTCGCCCGAGGGTGAGGGGACTCGCAGGTCGAGGCCCTTGCGTTGGCCGACTGTGTAGCGGTGCGTGCCGCGGTGCTGGCCGAGCACCGCGCCGTCGGCGTCGACGATGTCGCCGGGGCATCGTCGATGTAGCGGGCGAGGAAGCCCTGCGTGTCGCCATCGGCGATGAAGCAGATGTCGTGGCTGTCGGGCTTCTTCGCGACCCCGAAGCCAAGCGCCCTTGCCTCCTCGCGGACCACCGGCTTCTCCACGTCGAACAGCGGGAAGAGGCAGCGCGAGAGTTGCTGCTGGTTGAGCATGCCGAGCACGTAGGACTGGTCCTTCGCGTCGTCGGCGGCCCGGTGCAGCGACACCGTCGAGTCGGGGTTGCGGCGCAGGTCGGCGTAATGGCCGGTCGCGACCGCATCGAAGCCGAGCCCGATGCCACGGTCCAGGACGGCGGCGAACTTGATCTTCTCGTTGCAGCGCAGGCACGGGTTCGGGGTGCGACCTGCGCGGTACTCGGCGACGAAGTCCTCGACGACGGCCTCGTGGAACTCCTCCGCGAAGTCCCACACGTAGAACGGGATGTCGAGCTTGTCCGCGACCCGGCGCGCGTCGTGGGAGTCCTCGAGCGAGCAGCAACCGCGGGCGCCGGAGCGGTACGACGCGGGGTTCTTCGACAGCGCAAGGTGCACGCCCGTCACGTCGTGGCCCTCGGCCACGAGGCGCGCTGCGGCGACGGCGGAGTCGACCCCGCCTGACATCGCGACCAGTACCCGCACCGTGTCTCCTCCCGTTGGATCGGCCGTGACAGTCTACGCGCCGAAGGCGGAACGACCCTGCTCGACGGCGAGCGGCAGGACCTCCTCCAGCCGGGCGATGTCGGCCTCGGTGGTGGTGCGTCCGAGCGAGAAGCGCAGCGACTGGCTCGCCTCGTCGACGCTGCGCCCCATGGCGAGCAGCACCTCGCTCGGCTGATGCACTCCCGCGCGGCAGGCGGAGCCGACGGAGGCGTGCACCCCGCGTTGGTCGAGGAGGAACAGCAGGTCGTCCGCCCTGATCCCGTCGAAGGTGGCGTTGACGATGTGCGGGGCACCGTCTGGAAGCGAGTTGAGCCGACCTCCGACGGCGAGCGCGGCGGCAGCGACGCGGTCCCGCAGCACGGTGAGCCGGTCCCGTTCGCCGTCGAGTTCCTGGACGGCGAGGCTCGCGGCCCGCGCGAAGGCCGCGGCCAGCGCGACGGAGTTGGTGCCGGAGCGAACGCCCCTCTCCTGACCTCCGCCGAGCCCGACGGCGGCGGGCACGATCGCACGCCCGGCGAGCAGCGCCCCGACGCCGACGGGGCCGCCGATCTTGTGCGCGGACAGCGTCATCAGGTCGAGCGAACTGGCGTGGAAGTCGACGGGCACGTGTCCGAGTGCCTGCACCGCGTCGCTGTGCATCCAAGCGCCGCAGCGGACCGCAGCCCGGCGCACCTTCTCGACCGGTTGGACGGCGCCGGTCTCGTTGTTGACCCACATCACCGACACCAGGGCAACCGACTCGTCGATCGCGGCGACGGCGGCGCCCACGTCGACGATCCCGTCGCGGTCGACGGGCAGCACCTCAGCGCCCCGCTCCTGCGCCCCGGCCACCGCTGGGTGTTCGACGGCCGAGACCAGCGCACGGGTGCGGCCTTGCTGCTCGCGCGCGGCCCACCCCCGAGCACCGCGATGGTGTCGGCCTCCGACCCACCGGAGGTGAAGATGACCTCGCTGGGGTGCGCGCCAACGGCATCGGCCAGTTCCTCGCGCGCCTCCTCCAGCGCGGCGGCGGCCCGCTGCCCCAACCGGTGCAGCGACGCCGGGTTGCCGACCAGTTCGGAGGCCGACACGAACGCCTCCACCGACTCCTGGCGCATCGGGCTGGTCGCCGCGTGATCGAGGTACACAGACATGGCCCCACTGTAGTGAAGCGCGCCTCCGTGGGTTTTCGTCCCGGCGTGGCACAATTGCCGCGCCCACCGAGATAGAAAGCGTGAACCGAGTAGCCATGCAGATCCCAGACACCTCCCGGCTCGGCGCCCGTGTCACCGACATCGGGGTTGCCTTCGGGCTGTGGGCACCCCGCGCCGACAAGGTCGAACTTGCGCTGATCGACGGCAGGAACAAGCAGCACAACCACCACATGCACCGTGACGAGCACGGCATCTGGACGCTTGAGGTCCCGGGGATCGGCGCGGGCCAGCAGTACGGCTTCCGGGTGCACGGCGACTGGGACCCGTCGGACGGCTCCCGGTTCAACCCCGCGCGACTGCTGCTCGACCCCTACGCCCGCGCCATCGTCGGCGGCATCGACTTCCGCGGCCCGATCCTCGACCACGTCGCAGGCAACCCTGACACGATGTCGACGGAGGACTCCTTCGGGGCGGTGCCCGTCTCGGTCGTCGTCGCCGACTCCCCTCCCCCGACGCCGATCGCGCGCCGCAGGACGATGGCCGAGTCCGTGATCTACGAGACGCACCTGCGCGGCTACACCAAACTGCACCCCGACGTGCCCGAGCACCTGCGCGGCTCCTACCTCGGGATGGCCGACCCTGCCGTGATCGAGCACCTCGTCGGCCTCGGCGTCACCGCCGTCGAGTTCCTGCCGCTGCAGCACTTCGTGAGCGAGCCGTTCATCGCCCACAAGGGGCTGCGCAACTACTGGGGCTACAACACGCTCGGCTTCTTCGCCCCGCACGCCGCCTACGCCCCCCGGGGCACCGTCGGCAACCAGGTCACCGACTTCAAGCAGATGGTCTCCGCGCTGCACGAGGCGGGCATCGAGGTCCTCCTCGACGTCGTCTACAACCACACCGGCGAGGGCGGCCACGAGGGCCCGACGCTCTCGATGCGCGGCATCGACCATGACGCCTACTACCGGCTCACCAACGACCGCCGCGACGACTACGACGTGACGGGATGCGGCAACTCGGTCAACACGGCCCACCCGATGGTGCTGCAGTTGGTGCTCGATTCCCTTCGCTACTGGGTCACCGAGATGGGCGTCGACGGGTTCCGCTTCGACCTGGCCACCACCCTGATCCGGGACTGGCACCAGCACGTCGACCACGACCACCCCTTCAAGCGGGCGATCGCCTCCGACCCTGCCTTCGAGGGCATCAAGATGATCGCCGAGCCGTGGGACATCGGCCCGTACGGTTACCAGGTCGGCGCCTGGGGCCCGGGCTGGAGCGAGTGGAACGACCGGTTCCGCGACCACGTGCGCGACTACTGGCGCGGGTCGGTGCACGGCGTGCAGGAGTTGGCGACCCGACTGGCGGGATCGCCGGACCTGTTCGACCGGCCCGGCCGCTCCCCGCAGGCCAGCATCAACTTCGTGACCGCCCACGACGGCTTCACCATGCGCGACCTGGTCAGCTACGACGTCAAGCACAACCTGGCCAACGGAGAGGCCAACCGCGATGGCACCGACAACAACCACTCCTGGAACCACGGCTGGGAGGGCGACGCCCCCGACCCCGCGCTCAACGCGCTGCGCCGCCGTCAGGTGCTGAACCTGATGGCGACCCAGATCCTCGCGGCAGGCACCCCCATGATCACGGCGGGCGACGAGTTCGGTCGCACCCAGAAGGGCAACAACAACGCCTACTGCCAGGACTCGCCCCTCTCGTGGGTCGACTGGGGCTACCCGGACGTGTGGCGCGACGTGCAGGACCGGGTCGCGGCGCTGCTGCGGTTGCGCGCCGAGCACGAGTCGCTCCGGATGGACCGGTTCGCCTACCACACAGAGGTGATCGGCGAGAACGGCGAGAACCTTCAGCGCGTCGACCTGACCTGGATGGACGGCACCAACGGGCAGATGGGTGAGGACGCCTGGCACGACGGGTCGAGGCGGCTGCTCGGCATGTACGTCTCCAACGAGCGCGAGGCGTTCCTGACGTGGTTCAACTCCGCCCCCGACCCTGTCACCGTCGTGCTCCCGGGCCTTCCCTGGGGGTCGCGGTTCGAGGTCGCCTGGCACAGCGGCGACGAGGGCGAGGTTCCCATCGGCGAGGCCCTCGCGGCCAGGTCCGAGGTGGAGGTGCCCGGCCGAAGCGTCACGGTGATGCGCGTCGACGTGCCGCTCAGTTCGCGCGACCTCCTCGAACTCCAGGCGGAGGCGAGCACCGCCCCAAGGCCTGATCCCCCGCCTGTCAGGGTGTCGGCGGGACAAGCACCCGACCGGCGAGGGCCGCGCCCGCTAGGCTTGCCGTGTGACCGAGCAGTTCCCAGCCCGAAGCAGCAAGCGCATCGTCCGGACCGAGGGCGGCTTCGGCCGCATCCCGGTCAGCGGAGTGTCCCCCGTTCTCGAGGGCGGCGCCTACCCCGTCAAGGCGGTGACCCACGAGCGGCTGCTCGTGCAGGCCAACGTTTTCCGTGAGGGGCACGACGCCGTCAACGCGTCGGTGATCCTCACCTCCCCGCACGGCACCCAGCGCCGCATCGACATGACGCAGGTCGAGCCCATGGGCCTCGACATCTGGCAGGCGCACATCCGGATGGCGGCACCGGGCGACTGGACGTTCCGCGTCGAGGGTTGGTCCGATCCGTGGGGCACCTGGGCGCACACCGCCGAGAAGAAGCTTCCTGCGGGCGTCGACGTGGACCTGGTCCACATGGAGGGCCGCGAACTCCTCGAGAAGGCGGCGCGACAGGCCGAGGCGATGCGGACGCCCGGAGCCGCGAGCCTGCTGCGCGGCGCGGCCGCCGGCCTCACCGTCGACACCGAGGTCGACGAGGTGCTCGAGCTGATCTCGTCCGCGCCGATCACCCGCGCGATGGCCCGCTTCGGTGCCCGCGAACTCGTCTCCCCGACGCCCGACTACCCGATCCGCGTCGAGCGCAGGCGCGCGCTGTACTCCTCGTGGTACGAGTTCTTCCCGCGTTCGCAGGGCGCCTGGGTCGACGACGAGGGCCACTGGCATTCGGGCACCTTCCAATCCTCGATGGTGCGCCTCGAGGCGGCCGCAGCGATGGGCTTCAACGTCGTCTACCTGCCGCCAATCCACCCGATCGGCACCTCGTTCCGGAAGGGTCCGAACAACACGCTGACCCCCGGGCCCCAGGATCCCGGCTCGCCGTGGGCGATCGGCGCCCCCGAGGGCGGTCACGACGCCGTGCATCCCGACCTGGGCAGCCTCGAGGACTTCGACGCCTTCGTCGCGAAGGCCCGCTCTCTCGACATCGAGATCGCGCTCGACTTCGCGCTGCAGGCATCCCCCGACCACCCGTGGGTCACGGAGCACCCCGAGTGGTTCACCACCCGCCTCGACGGCACCATCGCCTACGCGGAGAACCCGCCGAAGAAGTACCAGGACATCTACCCGATCAACTTCGACAACGACCCGGTCGGCATCTACCACGAGGTGCTGCGGATCATCGAGTTCTGGATCGACCATGGCGTCACGATCTTCCGTGTCGACAACCCGCACACCAAGCCGGTCGAGTTCTGGGACTGGCTGATCGGGCGCGTCAACGAGCGGCACCCCGAGGTGATCTTCCTGGCGGAGGCCTTCACGAAGCCGCAGATGATGGCCGCGCTCGGCAAGATCGGCTTCCAGCAGAGCTACACCTACTTCACATGGCGCAACGTGAAGTGGGAACTGACGGAGTACCTGACGGAACTGTCGACGGAGATGGCCAACTTCTACCGGCCCAACTTCTTCGTCAACACCCCAGACATCAACCCGTTCTTCCTGCAGTCGGGCAACCAGGCGTCGTTCGCGATCCGGGCGATCCTCGCGGCCACCATGTCGCCGTCGTGGGGCGTCTACTCCGGCTTCGAACTGTTCGAGCATGAGCCGCTGGCCCCCGGCAAGGAGGAGTACCTCGACTCGGAGAAGTTCCAGTTCCGGCCGCGCGACTACGACGCCGAGCCGAACCTCAACATGCTGCTCGGTCGACTCAACGAGATCCGCGACGCCCACCCGGCGCTGCAGCAGTTGCGCGACGTGCACTTCCATCACGCGCCCAACGACGCCGTCATCGTCTTCTCCAAGCGCGACGGCGACGACACGGTGCTCGTGGTGTGTTCGCTCGATCCGGACAACACCGTCGAGTCGCAACTCAACCTCGACTTCGACGCCCTCGGGTTCCCCGCGGCGGGCAAGATCAGCGTCCGCGACGAACTGACGGGTGAGGAGTACCTGTGGGAGCGGCAGGCCTTCGTGCGGCTGTACCCGGGTAAGCCCGCCCACGTGCTGCACGTCACGGTGTCATGAGCGACGCCGACCTGACAGCGACGCTGTGGGACCTTGCGCTCGGGCAGCGTTGGTTCTCCGGAAGAGCAGGCCGTCCGGTCGACGTGGAACTGGGCGACTGGGCCCAGGCGCCCGAGCCAGGCAGGCCGGGGCTGCGGCCCGCGTTCCTCAACGTCGACTTCGAGGACGGCCACCGGGAGCGCTACCTGATCCCGCTGCTGTACAGCGACGGCGAGGCACCGATCGACGCGTGCGACGACGCCGGGATCCTGCTCGATCTGCTGCGCGAGGACGCCCCAGGCTTCGAGCGGTTGCTTCCGATCCCCGAGGGGCTTCCCGCGCGTCGCTATACCGGTGAGCAGTCGAACACCAGCATCTTCTACGGCGACCGACTGCTCGCAAAGGTGTTCCGACGCATCGAGCCGGGCAGCAACGTCGACGTCGAACTGCACCGCGAACTACGCGGCAGCGGCGTGGTCGCCGAGTTGTACGGCTCCTGGCACGTCGACGGAACCGACCTCGCCGTCTTCCTGGAGTCACTTCCCGACCCGACGGACGGGTACGTGCTCGCCTGCGAGTACGCGGCCGCGGGCCGCGACTTCACCGCCCACGCCGCCGCGCTCGGGGCTGCCCTCGCGACGGTGCACAGGGTGCTCGCGGAGCGACTCGGGACAGGGACCCGACCCGGCTCGGGGCTGGCCGCCGACTTCCGGACCCGTTTCGACGGGATCGCGGCGGAGCACCCGGAGGCACGGGAGTTCCTGCCGCGGGCGAGCGCCGTGTTCGACCAGGTCGCCGACGAGCAGATCGTCGTGCAGCGCGTGCATGGCGACTGCCACCTTGGGCAGGTGCTGCTGACCGGCGGGCGGTGGATCTACGTCGACTTCGAGGGCGAGCCACTCAAGAGCCTCGCCGAGCGCCGCGAGCCCGACTCGCCGCTGCGGGACGTGGCAGGAATGCTGCGCTCCTTCGGGTACGCGGAGGCCGCGGGCTCCGCGGGCGCCGACTGGCTGGCCGAGACGCGCAATGCGTTCCTGACAGGCTACGGGATCGACCCGGGTCGCCCCGACCCGCTGCTGTCGGCGTATGAGGCGGACAAGGCCGGCTACGAGGTCGCCTACGAGGCTCGCTACCGCCCCAACTCATCCGCGTACCGCTAGATTTCCTTTCAACACTTCCTGAAGGAGCATGAGCCATGGCACACGACACGTTCGGTGAACTCACGGGCTGGGACCTCGAAGGGTTCCACAGCGGGGGTGACACCGAACTGTGGAAACGGCTCGGCTCCCATGTTGTCGCGGAGACCGACGACGAGGAGGGCGCCATCTCTGGCGTCCGGTTCGCCGTCTGGGCGCCCAACGCGCGGTCGGTGCAGGTGATCGGCGACTTCAACTGGTGGACCGGCGACCAGATGCAACTCGTGCCGGGCAGCGGCGTGTGGGCGACCTTCATCGAGGGACTCGGCGAGGGAACGCTGTACAAGTACCGGATCGAGACCGAGGACGGCCGCTGGATCGAGAAGGTCGACCCGATGGCCCGCTTCAGCGAGCAGGCCCCGCGAACGCGTCGATCGTCTACGAATCGAAGTACGTCTGGTCCGACGACGACTGGATGCAGCGCCGCCGCGAGGCGAAGGCCCACGCCGAGCCGATGAGCGTCTACGAGGTCCACCTCGGCGGCTGGCGGCAGGGCAAGAGCTACCTCGACCTGGCAGAGGAACTGGTCAGCTACGTGAAGTGGCAGGGCTACACGCACGTGGAGTTCATGCCGGTCTCGGAGCATCCGTTCGCGCCGAGTTGGGGCTACCAGGTCACCGGCTACTTCTCCCCCACGTCGCGTTTCGGCAAGCCGGACGACCTTCGCCACCTGATCGACCGGCTCCACCAGGCGGGCATCGGCGTCATCATGGACTGGGTGCCGGGGCACTTCCCCAAGGACGAGTGGGCGCTCGGCCGCTTCGACGGCACGGCGCTGTACGAGCACGCCGACCCTCGTCAGGGCGAGCACATGGACTGGGGAACCTACATCTTCAACTACGGCCGCAACGAGGTGAAGAGCTTCCTGGTCAGCAACGCGCTGTACTGGATCCAGGAGTTCCACATCGACGGCCTCCGCGTCGACGCCGTCGCCTCGATGTTGTACCTGGACTACTCGCGCGAAGAGGGCGAGTGGGTGCCGAACGAGTTCGGAGGCCGCGAGAACCTCGAGGCCATCGACTTCCTGCGCTACGTCAACCGTCACCTGTACGAGCGGGAACCCGGCGTCGTGATGATCGCCGAGGAGTCGACCAGCTTCGCGGGCGTCACCAAGCCGGTGCACGAGGGCGGCCTCGGGTTCGGCTTCAAGTGGAACATGGGTTGGATGAACGACTCGCTGCGCTATCTGCAGCTCGACCCGATCTACCGCCAGTACGAGCACAACCTGCTGACGTTCGCGATGGTCTACCAGTACTCGGAGAACTTCGTGCTTCCGATCAGCCACGACGAGGTCGTGCACGGCAAGGGTTCGATGATCAACAAGGTGCCACAGGACGACTGGCGCAAGTTCGCCACGCTGCGCGCCTTCTACTCCTACATGTGGAGCTTCCCCGGCAAGCAGTTGATCTTCATGGGCTGCGAGTTCGGCCAGCGCCCCGAGTTCAACGAGGCAGCCAGCCTCGAATGGTGGGTCTCCGAACTGTGGGGCCACGGCGGCCTGCAGCGGCTGTTCCGCGACCTGAACCACATCTACCGCGACAACTCGTCCCTGTACGAACTGGACAACGACCCGGCGGGGTTCACCTGGATCAACGCCGACGACGCGGCCCACAACACGCTGTCGTGGGTGCGCAACGACTCGCGCGGCAACCACGTCGCCTGCGTGACGAACTTCTCGCCCGAGCCGCTGACCGACTACGAGATCGGCCTTCCCGAGGAGGGCGCCTGGGAGGAGATCCTCAACACGGACGCCCCGATCTACGACGGCTCCGGAGAGTTCGGCAACCTCGGCGAGGTCACTGCGACCCCCGAGCCGTGGGGCCATTTCCCCGCCCGCGCCCGCGTGACGGTGCCCCCGCTCGGCTCCATCTGGCTGCGCCGCAGCGTGGTGTCGTGACGGAGTTCCAGGTTCACGTCGACGTCAACGGCTCCACCGGCAATCTGCGCTGGGACGAGCAGCGCGTCGACGTGGACACCCTGCAGCGGGCGGTCTCGCTTGCCGCCGACGACGTGCTGGTGGGTCGCGGGCTGAGGAGGCTGCAGGTCGAGATCCCGGAGTGGGACACGGCCGCGCGCACGGCGCTGCACCGGGCCGGTTTCCGGTTGGAGGGGCGGCTCCGCTCGTCGCTCGAGCGTGAGCCGGGCGACTACCGCGACTCGCTGATCTACGCCAGGCTGGCGGTCGATCCGGTGTACGGGGTGCCCGGCCACTCGGGCGTGCTGAACTCGATCCTGCCCACCAAGCGGGTGATCGCGCACGCCCTGATGCGCGACGAGGCGGGCCGGGTGCTGCTGCTGGAGACGACCTACAAGTCGGACTGGGAGTTGCCGGGTGGGGTCGCCGAGGTCGGCGAGCCGCCCCGGGCCGCGGCCGAGCGGGAGATCCGCGAGGAGATCGGCCTGGAGGTGCGGCTGGGTCAGCCGCTTCTCGCGGACTGGATGCCGCCGTACCTGGGGTGGTCCGACGCCGTCGAGTTCATCTTCGACGCTGGCGTCGTCGACGCTGCGACCGTCGCGACGCTCGCCCCCTCGGACCGGGAGATCAAGGCCCTTCACTGGGTCGCGCCCGCGATGGTCACCGACCACGTGACGGAACTGTCCGCGCGCAGGATCGCCCTGATGCTGGAGGGCAGGCAGGGCTACACGGAGGCCGGCTACCTCGACGCGACGTGAGGCCGGCGGTCGGGACTTGCGTTGAGCAGTAGTCCACGTTCGACGCCCAACTCGAGCCGTTTTCACGTTCCAACCAGCAACGAACCCCGATTGCTGCTCAACGCCAAGCCACGGCCGACCGCGCAGCCATCGGCACTCCTCGCGCGGGCCGGGTCGGGACTTGCGTTGAGCAGTAGTCCACGTTCGACGTCCGACCCGAGCCGTTTTCACGTTCCAACCAGCAACGAACACCGAATGCTGCTCAACGCCAAGCCCATCCCAGGGAACTCGTCGAAGAGCCTCAGACCACCGACTCCAATAGAGTGGCGATGTGCAGCAACGATCAGATCTCGCCCTGCCCACGTCGACCTACCGGCTTCAGCTCAACGAGGGATTCACCTTCGACGATGCGGTCGCCCAGGTCCCCTACCTGGCCGACCTCGGCGTCACGCACATCTTCTGCTCCCCCATCCTGCAGGCCGCGCCCGGCTCGATGCACGGCTATGACGTCGTCGACCACACGCGCATCTCGGCCGACTGCGGCGGTGAGGCCGGGTTCCGACGGCTCGCCGACGCCGCGCACGCGGCAGGGCTCGGCATCGTCGTCGACGTGGTGCCCAACCACATGGCCGTGCCCACCCCGATCTGGAAGAACGCCGCCCTGTGGGACGTGCTGCGCAACGGCGCCGCCTCCGCGTACGCCGCCTGGTTCGACGTCGACCTCAGCTCCTCCCGGGCCGTCCTGATGCCGGTGCTCGGCCGCCGGATCGGCGACGAACTGGCCGACGGCAACATCCGCGTCGAGAGGCGAGACGTCGGGGGCACGAGGAGCCGGTGGTCGCCTACTTCGACCACGTCTTCCCGATCAGGCCCGGCACCGAGGACCTTTCGATCGACGAACTGCTGGAGCGGCAGTGGTACCGGCTGGCCTACTGGAAGGTCGCCAACGAGGAGCTCAACTACCGACGCTTCTTCGACGTCGACACCCTGGCGGCGCTGCGCGTCGAGGATGACGACGTGTTCGACGCCACCCACAAACTGCTGCTCGAGTTGTTCCGCGAGGGGCTGATCGACGGGTTCCGGATCGATCATCCCGACGGCCTCGCCACCCCGCGCGGCTACCTGCAGCGGCTGCACCGCGCCACCGGCGGCGCCTGGGTCGTCGTCGAGAAGATCCTCGAGCCGCACGAGCACCTGCCGCCCGGTTCGCGCTGCGCGGGCACCACGGGATACGACTCGCTGCTGCGCGTCGAGGGCCTGTTCAACGATCCGAACCAGCTTCCGAAGCTCGACGAGATCTGGGAGCGGCTCGGCGGCGCGGGTGAGGGCGGCTTCTCGCAGGTTCTGCTCGCCGCCAAGCGCGAGGTCGTGCGAACCATGCTGTTCACGGAGGTCAACCGGCTGACGTCGATCGCGGTGGCGATCTGCGAGTCCGACCTGGCCCTCTACGACCACACCAGGCGCGAGATGGGTCGCACCATCGCCGAACTCCTGGTCCAGATGGACCGCTACCGCGCGTACGTCGAGCCCGGTATCGCCGCCCCGAGGCGGAGCGCCAGGTGATCGCCGAGGCCGCCGACCGGGTCCGCCCGGAACTCGACGACGACGAGTCCTCGACGCTCGACCTGATCGTGCGACTGGTGCTTGGCGACGCGCCCGCAGGTGAGGGAGGCGGGGCCGAGACGCTGCCGAACATTTCGCACCGCCCGGGGTCGGGCGAGGATCCGGTGGCCGCGCTGCGGGCGGAGTTCATGATCCGCTTCGCGCAGACCTGCGGCCCCGTGATGGCCAAGTCGAAGGAGGACACGGCCTTCTACCGCTGGACCCGCTTCCTCGCCGTCAACGAGGTGGGGAGCGAGCCGACCATCGTCGGCATCTCCGCCGACGCCTTCCACGACTTCTGCACCCAACTCGGCTCCGCGTGGCCCGCCACGATGACGACGCTCTCGACGCACGACACCAAGCGCTCCGAGGACGTCCGCGCCAGGATGTCGGCGATGCTCGAGCACGCCAAGGAATGGGACGCATGCCTGACCGAGCTGAGGTCGGCCACGGATGAGGCGCGCTCGCCGCTGGTCGACGGGCCGACCGAACTGCTGCTGTGGCAGACGTTGGCCGCGACCTGGCGGCTGCCGGGGACCGCTGCCGGTAGCGAGCCGATCACGGGCGAGCGGCTCTCCGGCTACCTCACCAAGGCGATGCGGGAGGCCAAGGCGTACACGACCTGGACCTCCCCCGACGCGGCCTACGAGGACGCCGTCCAGACCCTCGCGCAGACGGCACTCGCAGACGAGCGGGTCGCGGCCGCGCTCGACGCGTTCGTCGCGGCAAGCTACGAGACGACCCGCGGCATCATCCTCGGCTCCAAGCTGATCCAACTGACCATGCCCGGAGTGCCGGACCTGTACCAGGGCAACGAGATCGTCGACCTGTCGCTGGTCGACCCCGACAACCGACGCCCCGTCGACTACGGCGCGCGTCGCGCGCTGCTCGCCGACACCGAGGCGGACTCCCTCGACGCGGAGAAGATGCTGGTCGTCAGGGAGGCGCTCCGGCTGCGCCGGGACCACCCCGATGCGTTCCGGGGGCCACGTCGTCCTACTCGCCGGTGGCGACCACGTCGGGGCAGGCGGTCGCGTTCGCGAGGGGCGTCGCGGGCGAGGAACGACTCACCGCGATCACCGTCGCGGCGCGGTTCAACTCGCAACTCACCGAGCGCGGCGGCTGGGGCGAGCACCAGATCATCCTCCCCGAGGGCCGCTGGCGCGACGCGCTGTCGGGCCGCGAGTTCGACGGCGGCCAGGTTCCGCTCGTCGACGTGCTGGAGCGGCGTCCCGTCGCCCTGCTGACGGTGGCCGCCCCGTGACGGCGGGGAGCGTCTGGGCGCCGTCCGCCGGATCGCTGTCGCTGCGACTCGGCGACGGAAGCGATCTCGCGATGCTGCCCGAACCCGAGGGCTGGTACCGGCCCGAGCGGGCGCTCCTGCCGGGCGAGCGCTACGGGTTCATCGTCGACGGCGATGGCCCGTTCCCCGACCCGCGTTCGCTCAGCCTGCCCGACGGCGTGCACGGCCTGAGCCGCGTCGTCGACCCCGCGATCTTCGGCAGGGCAACGAACTGGCCCGGTCGGCAGGTGCTTGGCGGCGTCCTGTACGAGATGCATGTCGGCACCTTCACGGCCGAGGGCACCCTCGACGCCGCGGTCGCCCGGCTCGACGACCTCGTCGCACTGGGGGTGGACGCCGTCGAACTGCTGCCGCTCGCCGCGTTCGCCGGCGAGCGCGGTTGGGGCTACGACGGGGTCGCGCCGTGGTCGGTGCACGAGGGCTATGGCGGCCAGGAGGCGCTGGTGCGCTTCGTCGACGCCGCGCACGCGAGGGGGCTCGGCGTGATCCTCGACGTCGTGCACAACCATCTCGGACCGGAGGGCGCCTATGTGTCCCGCTTCGGCCGCTACTTCAGCCCCCGGCACCAGACGCCGTGGGGCGACGGGATCAACCTCGACGACGACGGGTCGGCTCAGGTGCGCGACTACCTGATCGGCTCCGCGCGCCACTTCCTGGTCGACGTCGGGGTGGACGGGCTCCGCCTCGACGCGGTGCACGCGCTTGCCGACGACTCCCCCACGCACTTCTTGGCGGAGTTGTCGCTGCGCAAGGCAGAGTGGGAGGCCGAGACCGGCCGGGCCATGACGCTGATCGCCGAGTCCGACCTGAATCGGCCGAGCATGGTGATGCCGGTCGGCACCGAGCCAGAGGCGCGGGGGATGGACGCTCAGTGGGCCGACGACGTGCACCACGCGCTGCACGCGTTCTTCGGCAGGGAGCAGTCGGGCTACTACGTGGACTTCGGCGACGCGCATGCACTCGCGAAGGCCCTGACGAGGGTGTTCATCCATGACGGCGGATTCTCTCGGTTCCGCGGCCAGGACTGGGGCGCCCCGGTCGACCCGGACAGCCCGTACTACGACGGCCACTCGTTCGTGGTGTTCCTGCAGGACCACGATCAGGTCGGCAACCGCGCCGTCGGCGACCGGTTCGCGCAGCACGCCGGCGCGGATGACCAGGCGGCAGCGGCCGCCCTCTACCTGTTGTCGGCCTTCACGCCGATGCTGTTCATGGGCGAGGAGTGGGCTGCCAGCGCGCCGTTCCCGTTCTTCAGCCACCTCGGCCCGGACCTCGGGCCGCTGGTGACGGCCGGCCGGGCGCGCGAGTTCGCCGCGATGGGCTGGGACGCCGCCACCCCCGATCCGCAGGCAGGGGCGACCTTCGACTCGGCAAAGCTCGACTGGGCCGAGCGGGCAGATCCCGGGCATGCCCGGATGCTGGCCTGGTACCAGAAGCTGATCGGGCTGCGTCGCGACCACGAGGACCTGCGCGACCCGCGCCTGGGCGCCGTCCGCGTCGACGTCATCGACCCGAACACCCTGGCGATGCGGCGCGGCGACTTCCTGGTGGTCGCGACCCGCTCGACCTCGACGGTCCAGATCGACGAGCGCGACGAGGTCGTGGCCACGTGGAGCGAGGTCGCCCGGCCAACCGCGACCGAACTGATCCTCTCCTCCCCCGGCGCCACAATCCTCCGCCGCTCCTGACCCCCTCTGCGCGGACCGGGGTGCGGGTCTTCCGTTGAGCATGTTCGGTTGCTCGTTGCTCCACGCGCCAGGTTTGAACGTGCGAATCGCAAACGAGTTACCAAACATGCTCAAGATCCCACCCGAGCGACACATCGGTGCTGCGCAAGAAGGCGCATTCGCTTCCGGACCCTTCGACAGGCGCAGGAAACGGCCGCCCCGGCTGACCGGCAGGCAACCCTCCACGAGAGCGAATCGGACCCCTCGACGAGCTCGGGGAACGGTGGCAGAGTCCTCACGCACGGTAGCGAGGATTTCGACGCGCTGGTCGCCGCTCCGCGCCGCCCACCGGCTCAATCAGCCACGACCGGCCGCGGCTGACCGGGCAGACGGTCGCCCAATGCTTCCAAGAGGGCGTCACTTTCGGACGCTTGGACAAGCTCAGACGACGGCTGTAAGTCCCGGACCGCGACAGAGCGATCGCCAAGCGACGAAGCACAAACGACGCTTGGTGGCAGAAGACTCGACCACGCCACAGCGCAACGGGAGATGCCGAGAATACGGCCGTGAGCCTCCGTCGCCCCTTCTGCGCCGCATGCCCAGCCCGATCAGGCAGGAACTGGCCTCACGCCTCGTCCAACCCGACCCGAACGGGGCGACCGGGCGGCGCGCGCCGCGGTCGCGTACTCCAGGGCACGGCACCCAACCACCAGCAGAACGCGAGCAACCGGGCAGACACGGACGGGACGCCGGGCGGCCTCAACCACCCGAGCACAAGCACCCCGATGGAGTCAGCGACACGGGCGCACGGCGCCGCCCGGCTCCCGGCCGCGGCTGACCGGACAGAGGCACTCCCAGTGCTGCGCAAGAAGGCGCCTTCGCTTTCGGACCCTCCATGAGGGCCAATCGGACCCCTCGACGAGCTCGGGGAACGGTGGCCAAGTCCTCACGCAAGGTCACGAGGATTTCGACACGCTGGTCGCCGCTCCGCGCCGCCCACCGGCTCAATCAGCCACGACCGGCCGCGGCTGACCGGGCAGACGGTCGCCCAATGCTTCCAAGAGGGCGTCACTTTCGGACGCTTGGACAAGCTCAGACGACGGCTGTAAGTCCCGGACCGCGACAGAGCGATCGCCAAGCGACGAAGCACAAACGACGCTTGGTGGCAGAAGACTCGACCACGCCACAGCGCAACGGGAGATGCCGAGAATACGGCCGTGAGCCTCCGTCGCCCCTTCTGCGCCGCATGCCCAGCCCGATCAGGCAGGAACTGGCCTCACGCCTCGTCCAACCCGACCCGAACGGGGCGACCGGGCGGCGCGCGCCGCGGTCGCGTACTCCAGGGCACGGCACCCAACCACCAGCAGAACGCGAGCAACCGGGCAGACACGGACGGGACGCCGGGCGGCCTCAACCACCCGACCACAAGCACACCGACCAAGTCAGCGACACCGACCACGGCGCCGCCCGGCTCCCGGCCGCGGCTGACCGGACAGAGGCACTCCCAGTGCTGCCCAAGAAGGCGCATCCGCATTCGGACCCTCTCCATGAGGGCCAATCGGACCCCTCGACGAGCTCGGGGAACGGTGGTCAAGTCCTCACGCAAGGTCACGCGAATTTCGACACGCTGGTCGCCGCTCCGGCCGCCCACCGGCTCAATCAGCAGCGACCGGCCGCGGCTGACCGGACAGAGGTACTCCCGGTGCTGCCCAAGAAGGCGCATTCGCACTCGGACCCCTCGACAAGCTCGGGGAACGGTGCTCACGTCCCTCGGACGCTACCGACAAGCCCCGGGAGAGGCTCAGAACAGGACGGTCGCCAAGCGACGACGGGCCTTCAACACCACAGGCTCGGTGCGACCTGCGATCTCGAACAGGTCGAGGATCCGAAGCCGGATCCGCTCGCGATCCTCGGGCGTGCTGTCAGCCGCCAACCCAAGCAGGCGATCGAACGCCTCCTCGTAGCGGCCGTTGATGACCTCCAGGTCGGCAGCATCGAACTGGGCGTCGATGTCGTCAGGCTTAGCCGCCGCATCGGCGACGATGGCAGCCCCGTCGAAGCTGGCCGAGCGCTGCAGCAGCGCGGCTTGGGCGCGACCCGCCAGCACCTCAGGGTCGTGCGGGGTCTCCTTCAGGAGCGCCTCGAACTCCTCGACGGCCTTCGCGAAGTCGCCAGCCTCCAGGGCAGCGTCTGCCTTGTCAAACCGCGGGTTCACCGGGGCCCCGGCCGCCTCATCGCCCTCCGGCGCGGCCCCGGCGACCGGCTGGGCCCGACCCGTCAGGCCGTTCGCCACGGCCAACTGGGCCACCTGATCCAGCAGCGCCGAGATCTCGTCCGCGGCCATCGTGCCCTGGAACAGCGGGGCCATTTGGCCGCCGATCAGTGCGACCACCGTCGGCACGGCCTGCACGCCCAACGCCTGCGCGAACCTCGGCTCCGCGTCGACGTCGATGCGTCCCAGCAGGAAGCGGCCACCGGCGGCGTTGACGAGGCCTGCGAGCGTCGTCGACACCTCCTGGCCTGCGGGGTCCCGCTGCGAGAAGAACTCGAGGATGACCGGGTACTGCATCGACTGGGTCGCAAGGGTCTGGAAGTCCGCCTCCGTGACGCTCGTCACGAAGCCTCCGGCCGCGGGAGCGCCGCCCCCGAAAGGCTTGAGAGGTCAACGGCGCCAGGACGGTTGAAGTTCGCATCGGTCATGGGTTCTATCTTGGCCGGGAAGGGGCCCGCCTTCAACCAACGGCCATAGGATGTTGAGCATGGCACACGAGCGCGCAGGGCAGCCTGCCCAAGAATCTGATCTGATCAACGTCGACGAGGTCATCGCGGCCTACTACGACCTGATTCCCGACCCGGACAACCCGGACCAGCAGGTCGTCTTCGGAACCTCCGGCCACCGCGGCTCGAGCCTCGACACCGCATTCAACGAGGCCCACATCGCCGCCACGACTCAGGCGATCGTCGAGTACCGCGCCGCGCAGGGCACCACCGGCCCGCTGTTCATCGGCAAGGACACCCACGCGCTCTCCTCCCCCGCCTGGAAGACGGCGATCGAGGTGCTGCACGCCAACGGCGTCGAGGTGCTCGCCGAACGCGAGGACGAGTACACCCCCACCCCCGCCGTGTCGCGCGCCATCATCCGCTACAACATGGACCGTCGCGACGGCCTGGCCGACGGCATCGTCGTGACGCCGTCGCACAACCCGCCCCGCGACGGCGGCTTCAAGTACAACCCGCCAAACGGCGGCCCCGCCGACACCGACGCGACCAAGGTGATCGCGGCCCGCGCGAACGAGTTGCTCGGCGACTTCCGCTCCATCAAGCGTCACCCGTACGAGCAGATCGCGGGCGAGGTCACGCGCTACGACTACCGGACCCCGTACTGCAGCGAGTTGACGCAGGTCCTCAACCTTGACGCGATCCGCAACTCGGGCCTGCGGCACGGCGCCGACCCGATGGGCGGGGCCTCCGTGCAGTACTGGGAGTTCCTCGCCGAGCAGGGCCTGCCCATCGAGGTCGTCAACCCGGTCGTCGATCCGACGTGGCGGTTCATGACGCTCGATACCGACGGCAAGATCCGGATGGACTGCTCCTCCCCCAACGCGATGGCCTCCCTGGTTCGGCAGCGCGGCGCCTATTCGCTCGCGACGGGCAACGACGCCGACTCCGACCGGCACGGCATCGTGACCCCCGACGCGGGCCTGATGAACCCCAATGCCTACCTGGCGGTCGCCATCAACTACCTGTTCGCGAACCGTCCCGGCTGGTCGCCCGAGGCTGGCGTCGGCAAGACGCTCGTGTCGAGTTCGCTGATCGACAAGGTGGCGGCGAAGCTGGGTCGACGCCTCGTCGAGGTCCCCGTCGGGTTCAAGTGGTTCGTGCCGGGCCTGACGGACGGGTCGATCGGCTTCGGCGGCGAGGAGTCCGCCGGCGCCTCGTTCCTGACGATGGCTGGCACCACCTGGACGACCGACAAGGACGGCATCCTGCTCGCCCTGCTGGCCTCCGAGATCCTGGCGGTCACGGGCACGACCCCGAGCCAGCACTACGCGGACCTGGAGGCCGAGTTCGGCAGGTCCTACTACGCGCGGGTCGACGCCGACGCCAACCGCGACCAGAAGGCCCGCCTGTCGAAGCTGAGTTCCGAGGACGTCACCGTCACGGAACTCGCGGGTGAGCCGATCACGGCGGTCCTGTCGCACGCCCCCGGTAACGACGCGGCGATCGGCGGCATCAAGGTGACCACCGACAACGCCTGGTTCGCGGCCCGCCCCTCCGGCACCGAGGACAAGTACAAGATCTACGCCGAGTCTCTCAAGAGCGCCGAACACCTCGCCGAGGTGCAGGCGGCGGCCAAGACGCTCGTCGACGCGGCCCTGAACGCCTGACGAGAGATCGGGGGCGCGTCCGACACCAACGAACAGGACGCAGACAGGCAGAGAGGCGGCGGTCCCTTCGGGGGCCGCCGCCTTCGCGTGTTCAGACTCGTTATGGCGCGACTAGGTGCCGTCCTCCTCGGTGCCGTCCTCGTCGACGGCCCACCGCTCGACCTGCATGGTCTGACGCAGGCCGGAGAGTTGGATGACACGCTGGATGGTCAGGTCCCGCTGCTCGGGGTGCCCGACGTAGCGGATGTCGCGAAGGCCCTGGTCCTGCGCTGCGGACTCGAAGACGAAGTGCCCGTACCCGCACAACTGCCCCATCAGGGGGCGCATCATCGAGATGTCGAGGATCCGGCTCATCGGCATCGTGGCCAGGTGCGTGTTGAACACCCCGTGCACCCGGAACACCCGCATGTTGGTGATCACGAAGCGGTCCATGAACGCGACGTGCACCTTCCAGATCCCCAGCGCGAGGCAGGCGAGCCCCAGCGCCATGGGCACCCAGAAGAGTCCCTTGAGCGGGATCATGGCGATGAACAGCGGGATGCTGAGCGCGATCAGGCAGTGCCACCCGAAGGTCGCGGCCCAGTGTTTGCGGACCTCGTCGATGACGACCTCGCCCTCGACGGTGAGCAGGTGTGCCTCGATGTCGGGCTCCAGGAGTCGCCCCAGGAGGCTCACGACGCGCTACCCGGCGAGGCTGGTGAAGAAGCGACCGATCGACTCGAAGGCGCCCAGGAAGGTGCGCACAGCCTCCGCCGCTGCCTCCGGTCGCGTGAACAGATAGAACAACACGAACGCGACAACGAGCACAAGCAGGATCTTCTTGATCCAATTACCCACGACGGTCCTCCTCGCGTAGTTCGTGATCAAGTGTGCACGACGGCGCAACCACAGCAGTGACCGACGCGCCGAAGCGGGCCGATCGGGCCAACCTGTCACCCGTCACGATTCCGCCACCCCGCCCAGCCCCACAAAAGGGGGTGTGGGAAGCTTGGACACATGGAGAATTCAGATCTTTTCATCTGCATCGATCACGTCGGCCTTGCCGTCCCCGACCTGGACGAGGCCATCAAGTTCCATAGCGAGGTCTTCGGGTGGCGCGAACTGCACCGCGAGATCAACGAGGAGCAGGGCGTCGCCGAGGCGATGATCGGCACCGGCGAGCAGGGCGAGGAGAACGCCAAGATCCAGCTTCTCGCGCCGCTCAACGAGAACTCGACGATCGCCAAGTTCCTCGACCGCAACGGCCCCGGCATGCAGCAGCTTGCCTACCGCGTCGCGGACCTTGACCACGTCTCCGAGGTGCTGCGCGAGCGCGGCATGCGTCTGCTGTTCCCCGAGGCCAAGCGTGGCACCGGCGGCTCGCGCATCAACTTCGTGCACCCCAAGGACGCCCGTGGCGTGCTGCTCGAGCTCGTCGAGCTCCCCAAGGAGCCCGCGGAGCACTGATCCGCGACCTCTGACGACGTCCGGGGCGGGATGGCACGAGGCCGTCCCGCCCCGGCCGTGTTTCCAGCGTCAATCTGGCAGACGGAGCGACTAGGCTCGGCTGCAGGAGACCGAAAGGACCGCTCGTGACTGACTCGAATCGCGATCTCGACACGGAAGAGACCGGCCTGAACCTCTTTGAGGACAGCGCTTCCGCGGCTGGGAACTTCCCCCACGCGATGCTCGGCTACGACAGACACTCGGTGGACAGCTACGTCCGCGAGGTCGAGGCGAAGGTGACGCAACTGAAGATGCAGTTGCGCGAGTCCTCCCGCGAGGTCGAGTACGTCCGGAGCGAGGTCGGCACCACCGACTTCACCCGCCTCGGCGCCCACGCCACCGGCCTGCTGAAGGCCGCGGAGGCGCAGGCGGGCGACCTGATCGACAAGGCGCAACACGAGTCGGAGCGGATCAAGACCGAGGCCCGCCGCACCGCATCGGCGCTGCGCGAGGCGGCGCAGCAGGAGGCCGACGACGTCCGGCTGACCGGCCTGTCCGGGCTGCGGCAACTGCGCCAGGAGCAGGCGGATGCGGGCGCGGCGGCGCTCGAGAAGGCCCGCCGCGACGCGGACATGATGATCGCCGACGCCAAGCAGCGAGCCAAGTCCATCGTCGACGCCGCCAACCAGAAGAGCGACGCTCTCCTGGAGACGGCGAGGGTCGAGGGCCTGCGGCGCGAGCAGGAGGCCGAGCGTAAGGCCACCGAGATCATCGCAACGGCGCAGAAGTCCTCCGAGGACTCCCTCACGAAGACCCTTGCCACGGCCAAGGCGGCAGAGGACTCCATCACGGAGCGCCTCGCGCAGGCCGAGAAGGAGGTCGAGGCCGCCGCGGCACGCGCGAAGGAGTCGTCGGACGAAGCCGCCACGATCCGCACCGACGCCGTCAAGCAGGCCGAGGAGATCCGGCTCGCGGCGACCCGCCAGTCCGAGGACACCCTGACGGCGATGCGTGAACGGGCCCGCGACCAGGAGACCGACCTGGAGGAGCGCATCGCCTGGCGCAAGGAGCAGTTAACCCGTGAGATCGCCTCGCTCGAGGCACGCCGCTCCAACGCGCTCGGCCAACTCAACAACCTGCGTGCCCTCGCCGAGGAGTCCGGCGCGCAGTTCAGCGAAGACCCGACAACGGTGATCACCCGCGACGAGGAAAAGTGAGCGACGAGGACCCCGGCACGGACTCCCCTGCGGAGTCACTCCCCGAAAAGGCTCCCAAGAAGCGGCCCCGTTTTCGTAGCGGGGCCGCTCGGGTACTCGGGGGCGCAGCGCGGAGGGCAGGAAAGCTGCTGGCGCCCGAACCGGAGGTCCGGATCGAGCCCGTTCCGCCCGCCGAACCGCTGCCCCCGGAACAGAAGTCGCCCTCCCCCTTCGCCGTCGGATTCCTCGGCGCGGTCGGCGTACTGGTGGCGCTTGCGCTCGCTCAGGCGATCCTGACCGTCCAGAGCGTCCTGATCCTCGTCGTGCTTGCAATGTTCCTGGCCCTTGGGCTGAACCCAGCCGTCGAGTTCTTCACCAGGCGACGCGTCCCCCGCGGCTTCGCCGTCACGATCGTCACCCTCGCGCTGCTCGGCGTGATCGCGCTCGGGCTGACGGCGCTCGTGCCGGTGCTGACCGAGCAGACCACCCAGTTGACCCGCAACCTGCCGGGCCTGCTGCAGAACCTCGCCGACCACCCGCAACTGCGCGAGTTCGAGGAGCGCTACCAGATCGTCGAGAAGATCGAGTCGTTCATCACGTCCGGGAGCCTGATCAACAACCTCTTCGGCGGCCTGATGGGCGCTGGGAAACTGGTGGCCAACCTGGTCTTCTCGGTCATCGTCACCCTGGTGCTCACCATCTACTTCCTCGCCTCCCTCCCCGCCATCAAGGAGACCATCTACGCCTTCGCGCCGGCGAGCAAGCGCCCCCGCGCCCGCTACCTGGCAGACGAGATCTTCCGCGGCGTGTCCGGCTACATCACCGGCATGTTCGTGATCGTCGCGGTCGCGTCCCTGTGCTCCTTCGTCTTCATGAACATCGCTGGCCTGGGCTCCTACTCGCTCGCGCTTGGCTTCGTCGTCGCGATGTTCTGCTTCATCCCGCTGGTCGGATCGTCGCTTGCGATGGTCTCGGTCGCCCTCGTCGGCTTCGCGGTCGATCCCAACATCGGCATCGCCACGATCATCTACTTCCTGATCTACCAGCAGTTCGACGCCTACGTGCTCTACCCCAACGTGATGAAGCGAACCGTCAAGGTGCCGGGCGCCCTCGTCGTGCTGTCTGCGATCATCGGCGGCATGCTGTTCGGCGTGATCGGGGCGGTGATCGCCATCCCCACGACGGCCGCCGTCCTGCTGCTGTACCGCGAGATGGTGCGTCCCGCTTTGGACGCTTCCTGAGCGCGAAGGTAGGTTGTTCGGGTGCGTTTGGTGATTGCTCAATGTCAGGTCGACTATGTGGGTCGGCTGACCGCCCATCTCCCCATGGCCACGCGACTGATCCTCGTGAAGGCCGACGGGTCGGTGTCGGTGCACGCCGATGACCGCGCATACAAGCCACTGAACTGGATGAGCCCGCCCTGCACGCTCAGCGTCACCGAACCGGACGCGGAGGCCGTCGAGGCGCTCGGCGTGACCGAGGTGTGGCAGGTGAAGTCAAAGGACGGCGACACGCTGCGGATCTCGCTCGCCGAGGTGCTGCACGACACCGCCCACGAACTGGGCATCGACCCAGGCCTCCAGAAGGACGGCGTCGAGGCTCACCTGCAGGTGCTGCTCGCCGAGCACCCGGCGACGCTGGGTGACGGGCTCGCGCTGGTGCAGCGCGAGTATCTGACGCCGATCGGCCCGGTCGACCTGCTGCTGCGCGACACCGCAGGCCACTACGTCGCGGTCGAGGTCAAGCGCCGCGGCGAGATCGACGGCGTCGAGCAGTTGACGCGCTACCTGGAGTTGATGAACCGGGACCCGGCTCTGGCGCCCGTGCGGGGCATCTTCGCGGGGCAGCAGATCAAGCCCCAGGCGCGCACCCTCGCCGTCGACCGGGGCATCGAATGCCGGCTGATCGACTATGACGCGCTGCGCGGCATGGACAACGCCGACGAGCGGCTGTTCTGATGGCCAAGCGCCCCTCCAAACACCTGCGCGCCCCACGGCCGCTGCTGGCGGGCGGGTCGCAGCGGCGCGTCCGAAAGGGCGGCGTCGACTACATCGTCCGCGACGTCCCGGCGGCACGCTCGGAGAAGGAGTACCGCTGCCCTGGCTGCTCGCAGCGCGTGGCCCCCGGCACCGCGCATGTGGTCGTGTGGCCCGCAGCGCCTCCGCTCGGCAACGACTCCGGCCTTGAGGTCCGCAGGCATTGGCACTCGCACTGTTGGAGCGTCGCGTCGTGAACCTGTACGAGGTCGTCATCGGCTCTGGGCCGCGTCAGGTCGTCTTCCTGCACGGGCTGTTCGGGCAGGGCAAGAACTTCTCATCCGTGGCGACGGCGCTTGCCGACGTCGCGACGTCGCACCTGGTCGACCTGCCCAACCACGGCCGCTCGCCGTGGACGGAGGAGTTCGACCTCGACGCGCAGGCCGACCTCGTCGCCGACTGGATCGCCGAGCGCTTCGACGCTCCGGTCGCGCTGATCGGGCATTCGCTGGGCGGCAAGATCGCCATGCGGGTTGCGCTGCGTCGGCCGGAACTGATCGATCGGCTGATGGTGGTCGACATCTCCCCGGCACGCAACGAGGCCGCGCAGTCGTTCGCCGCGTTGGTCGCCGCGCTGCGCCACCTCGACATCGACCATATCAAGAGCCGCACCGAGGCCGAACTGCTGCTCACCGACGAGATCCCCGACGAGGTCGTGCGGCGCTTCCTGCTGCAGAACCTCAGACACAAGGGTCAGCACTGGTCCTGGGCCGCCAACCTGGACCTGCTCGGCGACTCGCTGCACGAGGTCGGCGGATGGCGCAGCATCGACGCAAGCTTCGAGGGCCCGGTGTTCTGGGTCACTGGCGGCCTCTCGCCCTACGTCCAGCCCGAGCATGTGCCGATCATGCGGCAACTGTTCCCGCGGATGTTCCAGATCACGCTGAAGCGCGCCGGCCACTGGGTGCACGCCGACGACCCCGAGGCATTCCTGGTGGTCTGCCGACGCTTCCTCACCGACACCCGCTAGCCGGCGGAGGTCAGCCGAGGGAGACGGACTCGATCTTGGCCTCGGCGATCGGGGAGGTCTTGTCGCCCGCGTCGACGCCCTGCGAGGCGATCCCGCCGACGACGTCGATTCCCGCCTGGTCCATGGTCCCGAACACCGTGTAGTCCGGGTCGAGTTGGCTGTCGGCGTAGACGAGGAAGAACTGCGAGCCGCCGGTGTCCTTCGAGCCGCGGTTGGCCATCGCGACGGTGCCGGCCGGGTAGGTCAGCGACGGGTCGACCTCGTCGGGGATCGTGTAACCGGGGCCTCCTGTGCCGGTGGCGCTGGGGTCGCCGCACTGCAGCACGAAGATGCCGTAGTCGGTCAGGCGGTGGCACACGGTGTCGTCGAAGTAGCCCTGCTCGGCAAGCGAGACGAACGAGTTGACGGTGCACGGCGCCTTCGCGCGGTCCATCGTGATGGGGATCTCGCCCGCGGTGAGCTTCAGGGTGACGGTGACGACGCCCTCCTTGGGCGCAGTGGCCGCAGGCGGGTCGACGGCGCGGGCGGGCGAGCCCTCCGACGGGTAGGAGCATTCGACCATCCCTGCCGGCACCTCGCCTCCCGCTGCGGACTTGTTCGCGTCGCTGCAGGCGCTGAGGCCAAGCAGGGTGACGGCGGCCATGATGAGGGGGAAGGCTCGTTTCTGCACGCCCCAACTCTTTCACACCGACGACCTCGTAGCGGGGCGGGACTCGCCAGCCCCAGGGCATCGCAGCCACTAGATTGGACGACATGGTCACTCTCTCCAAGATCTACACCCGCACCGGCGACGCAGGCACGACCCGACTCTCCGACAACTCGGAGGTCGCAAAGACCGACCTGCGGGTCGAGGCCTACGGCCACACCGACGAGGCCAACGCGGCGATCGGGGTCGCCGTCGCGCTCGGCGGCCTGCCCGACCGCGTGGTCGAGATGCTCGCGCTGATCCGCAACGAGATCTTCGACGTCGGCGCCGACCTGTCGACGCCAAAGGACCCCGCGCCCAAGTGGCCGCCGCTGCGCATCGAGCAGCACTGCATCGACCGACTTGAGGCCTACTGCGACGAGTTGCAGGAGGACCTGCCGGTGCTGCGTAGCTTCATCCTGCCGGGAGGCACCCCCGCGGGTGCCCAACTGCACGTCGCCCGCACCATCACGCGCAGGGCGGAGCGGGCCGCGTGGCGCTGCTACGAGGAGTTCGGCACCGACGAGGACGGCGGCATCAACCTGCTGGCGATCACATACCTCAACCGCCTCTCCGATCTGCTGTTCATCATGAGCCGCGCCGCCAACGGCACCGAGTCGGAGGTGCTGTGGGTTCAAGGCACCGACCGCGAGAGGCCGGCAAAGCGGGCCGCCGCCGCCGAGTGAGGACGCGCTCCGCAGGTCTCAGCCGCGCGCGGTCATCAGCGAGTCGACCCGATCCGCCACGTCGGCGGGGCTGAGGAGCGTGGTGTCGACGATCTCCGCCCCGGCGTCGAGCCAGGCGCGGGCCGCCTCGTAACGGTCGATCGAGTCGAGCCGCCACGGGGCCGCCTCCGATTCGCTCTCGTCCTCCCGGATCCGGCGCTCCAGTTCGGCGCGGTCGGCGTGCAGCACCAGGTGCCGCTGCCCGATGCCCGCAAGGGAGACCCCTGCGAAGATCTCGCCCGCCCACTCCCGGTTCAGCAGGCTGATGGGGCACACCAGGTCACAGTCGTAGTGCTCGACCAGTTGGATCGCCGTCTCGGCCACCAGCGCCCTCCATGGACGCAGCGACTGATAGTCGCGGACAGGTTCGGGGATCAACCGCCGCACCAGGGTGCCGATCAGTTCGGGATCGAACACGCGACGGTCCAAGCGCGCAAGGGCGGCGGCCAGTGCCGTCTTCCCGACGCCGAAGGGGCCGTTGATCCACCAGATCGTCCGCCCGGCGCCCTGCTGCGCGGAGGCCGTCGCGGCGGGTGGCGAAGGGGCCGCGGATTGCAATTGCAGCGGGGTGCGACCGGTGGAGCCCGACAACTGCAGGCCCGCCTGCTTGGCGATCTCCACCCCGAGGCCGTCGAGGGAGTTGGCGAGCACGTAGCCATCGACGTCGGCCGAGAGCGCGTCATGGATCGGGCCGCGGTGATCGAGGCCCGAGTCGAGGTCGAACACCTCCGAGACCACGATCCGGGCGGTGGGGAACATCAACCGGAACTGCCCGAGGGCCAGGTCGCTGACGCGCGGCGTGATGACGACGTTGGCCGACTCCGGTGCGACCCGGACGTCGAGCACCACGAAGTCCGACCCGAGCAGCGCGCCGAGCCGGGCGCGCATCGACTCGTCGAGCTTGATGGCCGAGGCGACGACGACGGGTCCGGGATGCGCTTCCACCGTCCCATCGAACCATCGACCGGGGTCCTTGGTCGGGAACCACGCCAGGCACGGATGCGCGAGGATGGATGCCATGGACTCCCCCGTCGCCCTGCGCTTCCCGTTCACCGGGCGGTGGCGCGTCGAGAACAGCCCTGCCCGGCGGGTGCCGAGCCACGGGACGGAGCTGTTCGGCACCGCGTACGCGATCGACTTCGTCCGGGTCGACGACCGCGGCAGGTCAGCGCCACGGACGCTGCGCTCGCTCCTGGCGACCGAGCCACCCGAGCGGTTCGTGGGCTTCGGCTCCCCGATCCTGGCGCCTCTCGCGGGCGAGGTGGTGCTCACCCACGACGGCGAGCCGGATCACGACGCCTACCGCTCGTTCCGCGCCCAACTCGGGTACGCCGCAACCCAGGCCGCGCGGGTCAGGAGGGGCGCCTCAGCCGTCGCGGGCAACCACGTGGTGATCCGCTCCGGCGACGTGTACGTGCTGCTCGCGCACCTGCAGCGCGGCTCGCTCGCGGTCGGGGAGGGCCAGATCCTGGTTCCTGGCCAGACGATCGGGGCGTGCGGCAACTCCGGCAACAGCACCGAACCGCACGTCCACGTCCAAGCCACCGACGGCATCGACTGGGCGCGGTGCCGCGCGCTCCCCATCGCGTTCCAGCGAAGGGACGAGGCACCATGGCTGCCCGCCGAGAGAGATGTGGTCGAGGCCTAGCTCAATTGGGGTTCGGCGAGTCCGCGCTGCCCGGCAGATAGTGGCTGCCGGGAGGAGCCGACTCGAGCCAACTCATCAACGCCAGGGCCTCGTCGCTCGCCATCGACAGCGCGCTGGTCGACCCGGTCGCCTTGTCGCGGAGCGTCACGATGAGCGAGCCCTCGAACAGCGCGATCGCCTCGAGCCCCTGTGGGGTGCGCTGATGCACGTAGGTCGTGCCGACGCGCGGGAAGACGTGTTTGGGCCTCAGGCTGAGCGAGAACGCCCGGAACCACTCCAACTGCTCGCGCCGGTACCGTGCGACCCCCAGCACCCAGGCCGGCCCGGGGGCGTCTGGCAACTGGTACGCACAATCAAAAAGGCCGCCCTGGCCAGTGAGCCAGCGGCGGCGGAGATAGAGGGCGACGAAGGGCAGCATCACGACAGCGACGACGATGATCGTCACGATCACGATCTGCCACGGCATGTTCCCTCACACCTCCCTTGCATATGATGCGCTCAGGGCAGCCCCGAAGGGACCGCCCTGAGCAAAATGAGATCAGTTTGTGTTCTTCACAGACTCGCCTGCCCTGATCTGCGCCTGCAGGATCCGTAGATGATGAAGCTCATCGTCGTCTGCTTCGCCCTTGAGGGCCTTGTCCTCAAGCGTGGACGCCTGCTTGCGGGCCAGATCGAGGCTGACCTCCTGCCCGGGCTGAGCCATCTGGCTCAACACGGACACGTGACCGTGGGCCACGGAGATGAAGCCACCGTCGATCGCGATCGACTCGCTGCGTCCATCTGCCGTGACGACCTCCACGACCCCTGGCACCAGGAGCGCGAGCAGCGGCTCGTGGCCCGGCAGGATGCCGATGTCGCCCTCGACGGTGCGTGCGATGACGTTGATGGCGTCGCCGGACCAGACGACCCGGTCGGCGGAGACCACCTCAACTTCCAGCGGGGGACGCTCCATGGATCAGAGTTCCTTCTGGATCTTGTCCCACGCGGCCATCACGTCGTCCATGCCGCCGACGTTGAAGAACGCCTGCTCGGCGATGTGATCGACATCGCCGCGGCAGATCATCTGGAAGCCCTCGATGGTGTCGGCCAGCGCGACGGTCGAACCCGGCACGTTGGTGAACTTCTCCGCGGTGTAGGTGTTCTGCGACAGGAACTGCTGGATGCGACGCGCCCGGTTCACGATGATCTTGTCCTCTTCGGAAAGCTCGTCGATACCCAGGATGGCGATGATGTCCTGGAGTTCCTTGTTGCGCTGCAGGATCTGCTTCACGCGCACCGCGGTGTCGTAGTGCTCCTGACCGATGTACTGCGGGTCGAGGATGCGGCTCGACGACGACAGCGGGTCGACCGCCGGGTAGAGGCCACGCGAGGCGATCTCACGCGACAGTTCCGTCGTCGCGTCGAGGTGGGCGAACGTCGTGGCGGGGGCCGGGTCGGTGTAGTCGTCCGCAGGCACGTAGATGGCCTGCATCGACGTGATGGCGTGACCCTTGGTCGACGTGATCCGCTCCTGCAACTGGCCCATCTCGTCGGCCAGGTTGGGCTGGTAGCCCACGGCGGACGGCATGCGGCCGAGCAGCGTCGAGACCTCCGAGCCGGCCTGCGTGAAGCGGAAGATGTTGTCGATGAACAGGAGCACGTCCTGGTTCTCGACGTCGCGGAAGTACTCCGCCATCGTCAACGCAGACAGGGCGACGCGGAGACGGGTGCCCGGGGGCTCGTCCATCTGGCCGAAGACGAGCGCGGTGTCCTTGAGGACGCCCGCCTCCTCCATCTCGTTGATGAGGTCGTTGCCCTCACGGGTGCGCTCCCCCACGCCCGCGAACACCGAGGTGCCGCCGAAGTTGTGGGCGATGCGGTAGATCATCTCCTGGATGAGCACCGTCTTGCCGACGCCTGCGCCGCCGAAGAGGCCGATCTTTCCGCCCTTGACGTAGGGCGTGAGCAGGTCGAGGACCTTGATGCCGGTCTCGAGCATCTCGGTGCGGGGCTCGAGCGCGTCGAACTTCGGGGCGGGACGGTGGATCGGCCAGCGCTCGGTGATCTCGAGGGAAGCGGGGTCGGCGTTGAGGACGTCCCCGGTCACGTTCCAGACGTGCCCCTTCGTGACGAGGCCGACGGGCACCGAGATGGGGGCGCCGGTGTCGCGCACCTCAGAGCCACGACGCATGCCGTCGGTGGGCTTCAGCGCGATGGCGCGGACCATCGAGTCGCCGACCTGCAGCGCGACCTCGAGCGTCATGGTCAACTTCTCGCCCATGATCTCGGTGTCCACGAGCAGCGCGTTGCCGATCGCGGGAATCTGGTCGGCCGCGAACTCGACGTCCACGACGGGGCCGATGACGCGGGCGACGCGGCCGACACCACCGGTGGTGGCCGGCTGCGTCTCGTTCAGAGTTGCAGTCATGTGTTTCCTCATTCGTTTCCGGCAGATTCGGCCAGCGCCGACGCGCCACCGACGATTTCAGTGATTTCTTGGGTGATCTCCGCCTGGCGGGCCTGGTTGGCCTCGCGGGTCAGGTCCTCGATCAGGGTCTGGGCGTTGTCGGTCGCCGACTTCATGGCGCGCTGACGGCTTGCCAGTTCGGATGCCGACGCCTGCAGAAGGGCCGTGTGGATGCGGTTGGCGACGAACATGGGCAGCAGTTCGTCAAGCACCGTCGCGGCGTCCGGCTCGAAGTCGTAGTACGGAAGCACCTCGCCGTTGCCATTGCCATTGCGGCCGTTGGCGGGGCATCCTCGACGACGAGCGGGAGCAGGCGCACCGCGGTCGCCGTCTGCGTCAGCATGGACACGAACCTGGTCGTGACGATGTGCAACTGGTCGACGCCGCCCTCCTCCGTCGGGAGCAGGAACTTGGCCAACAGCACGTCGGCGATCTCCCTGGCGTGCGCGTACTGGGGACGATCCGAGAACCCGGTCCAGGACTGCTCGACCGGGCGCTTGCGGAAGTCGAAGTACGCGAGGCCCTTCTGGCCGGTGATGTACTGGACGACCTCCTGGCCCTCCTCCGCCAACTTCGCGTGCAACTGCTCGCCCGCCTTGATGACGTTTGCCGAGTAGGCGCCTGCGAGCCCACGATCAGAGGTGATCAGCAGGATCGCCGAACGCTTCGGGTTCTCGACGTCGGTGAGGAGCGGGTGTTCCAGATCGTGCACGCTTGCAAGGGCCGAGACGGCCTTGGTCAGCTCACGGGTGTACGGCGTCGCGGCTCGGACGGCCTGCTGGGCCTTCACGATCCGCGAGGCAGCGATCAGCTCCATGGCACGGGTGATCTTCTTCGTGGTCGAAACACTCTTTCGACGCTGTCGAAGCTCGCGCAGACTGCTAGCCATCTGGACTAACCCCGCTTCTGGCGGACGATCGTCTCCTGGCCGATTTCCTCGTCCTCAAGCGGAGTGTGGTCCTCGCGACCGACGAGGAGCTTGCCCTCGGAGGTGCGGAAGATCTTCTTGAACTCGCCGATCGCGGTCACGGTGGCGTCCTTGCGGTCGTCGCCGAAGAGGAAGTCGCCCGCGATGCCCTGCAGCACGTCGGAGTTGTGCCGCAGGTAGTCCAGGAACTCCTGCTCGAAGCGGAGGGTGTCGTCGACCGGAACGTCGTCGAAGTGACCCTCGACGCCCGACCACACGCTGACGACCTGATCCTCGACCGAGTAGGGCGCGTACTGGCCCTGACGCAGCAGTTCGGTCAGACGCGCGCCGCGCTCGAGCTGACGCCGGGTGGCGGCATCGAGATCGGAGGCGAACATGGCGAAAGCCTGCATGTCGCGGTACTGCGCGAGGCTCAGCTTGAGCGAGCCGGAGACCTGCTTCATGGCCTTGACCTGTGCGGCGCCGCCGACTCGGGACACCGAGACGCCGACGTCGACCGCGGGGCGCTGGTTGGCGTTGAACAGGTCGGACTGCAGGAAGATCTGGCCGTCGGTGATCGAGATCACGTTGGTCGGAATGTAGGCCGACACGTCGTTCGCCTTGGTCTCGATGATCGGCAGGCCGGTCATCGAGCCGGCACCCAGCTCGTCGGAGAGCTTGGCGCAGCGCTCGAGAAGGCGGGAGTGGAGGTAGAAGACGTCGCCGGGGTACGCCTCGCGGCCCGGAGGGCGACGCAGCAGCAGCGACATGGCGCGGTACGCCTCCGCCTGCTTGGTGAGGTCGTCGAACACGATAAGGACGTGCTTGCCCTGGTACATCCAGTGCTGGCCGATGGCCGAGCCGGAGTAGGGGGCGATGTACTTGAAGCCCGCGGGATCGGAGGCGGGAGCGTGCACGATCGTCGTGTACTCCAAGGCGCCCGCATCCTCAAGGGTGCTTCGCACCTCTGCGATGGTCGAGCCCTTCTGGCCGATGGCGACGTAGATGCAGCGGACCTGCTTCTTCGGGTCGCCGGAGGCCCAGTTCGCCTTCTGGTTGATGATCGTGTCGATCGCAATGGCGGTCTTGCCTGTCTTGCGGTCGCCGATGATGAGCTGACGCTGGCCGCGGCCGATCGGGATCATGGCGTCGATGGCCTTGAGGCCGGTCTGCAGGGGTTCGCGGACCTCCTGACGGTCCATCACGCCTGCGGCCTGCAGCTCGAGCGCGCGGCGTCCCTCGATGCCGCTGATCTCGCCGAGGCCGTCGATCGGGGTGCCCATGGCATCGACGACGCGACCCAGGTAGCCCTCGCCGACAGGGACCGACAGGACGTCGCCCGTGCCGTGCACGGTCGAGCCCTCGTCGATGCCCTCGGAGTCGCCGAGGACGACGACGCCGATCTCACGCTCGTCCAGGTTCAGTGCGATGCCCTGAGTGCCGTTCTCGAAGCGGAGCAGCTCGTTGGCCATCGCAGAGGGAAGGCCCTCGACCCGGGCGATGCCGTCGCCCGAGCTGACGACCGTGCCGACCTCGGTGCGCTCGGCGCCCTGCGGGTCGTAGGCCTGGACGAATTCGTCCAGCGCGCTGCGGATCTCGTCTGGACTGATGGTGAGTTCAGCCATTGCGTCCTACTTTCTGATTCTCACAAGTTGATGAGTTGCCTGCGGGCGTCTTCGAGCCGGGCGGCAACGGTTGATTCGTACACGTCGTCATCGATGGCCACGCTGATGCCGCCGATCACCTTTGGATCCACGTGGATCTGGAGGGTGACGGCGCCGCCCGCCTGGGCCACGAGGGCGGCCTTGAGCCGGGCCTCCTGAGCCTCATCGAGGGGCTGCGCGACGGTGATGCGGGCGATCTTCTGACCGGCCATGTCGGCGGCCATCTGAAGGTAGCTCTCGATCGTCAGGGGGAAGGTGCGGCGCCTGGCACGCACCGCCCGCGAGGCGAGCTGTGCCGTGACGGGGTCGACCTTGCCCGAGATCAGGCGCGCGACAAGGTCGCGCTTGCCCTCGAGCGGGTACGCGAGGCTGCGCAGCGCGGCCCCGAGCTCCGGATCCGAGTCGACGGTGCGAGCCAGGGAGTACAACTCCTCCTCGACCCGCTCCAGCTGACCGCCTGCCGCCGAGGCGCGCAGCGCGATCCGGACGCCCTGTCGTTCAAGGCCTCCGACCATCGCGTTGGCGCTTCGCCACGGCGACTGCACGACGGACCCGACGACCTCGATTGCGGTGTCGGAGACCTTGCCGGCCAGCAGGCGCTTGGCGAGACCCGCACGCGCCGCGGGCGTCGAAGACGGATCCGACAGCGATCGACGCAGCATCGGCTGACCGTCGAGCAGATCGACGACGGCGAACAGCTCGGCTGCCGTGGCGGCATCGGTTGCGATGCCCTCCACGGACGAGTCGAGCGCAGCATTTGCGGCGTCGCGGGCCGTCATCGCGTCTGACCTGCGGACTCGAGATCGGCCAGGAAGCGGTCAACGGTGCGCTTGGCGCGCTCGTCGTCCGACAGCGACTCGCCGACGATCTTGCCTGCCAGTTCGGTGGCCATGCCGCCGACCTGACCGCGGAGCTGGTGCACGAGATGGGTGCGTTCTGCCTCGAGCTGCACGCGACCGGACTCGAGGATGCGCGACGCATCCTTCTGTGCCTTGTCGCGGGCCTCTGCCAGGATCGTCGCGGACTGGTTCTTCGCGTCCTCGCGGATCCGGGCTGCCTCTTCACGCGCCGCGTCGAGCTGGTCGTTGTAGTCGGCGAGCGCCGCCTCGGCCTTAGCCTCGGCTGCGGCCGCGCGCTGCATGCCACCCTCGATCTTGTCGGAGCGTTCCGCGTACATCTTCTCGAAGGCGGGGACGACGACCTTCCACATGATGACGAAGATGATCAGCATCAAGACGATGCCGATGACAAATTCCGACATCTTGTGGGGCAACAGTGGCCCCAGGTCGATTTCCTGGAGCACCCCGATAGTGGGGACCATGACGCGGCTCAGTTGAGGACGAAGGCGAGGGCGATGGCGATGATGGCGAGGGCCTCGACCACGGCGAAGCCGATGAAGGCGGTGCTCATCATGGCGCCACGAGCCTCAGGCTGGCGGGCGGTGCCGTTGATGACCGAGGCGAAGATCCAGGCAACGCCCAGCGCCGGCGCGATCGTGGCGATCGCGTAGCCGATCATGTTCAGCGAGCCGTTGATTTCGAGGAGGGACATGCGTTTTCCTTTCGGATGGCTTGCTCGGCTCTTCCTAAGCCGAGAAGTCGGTTGGGTTTAGTGCGCCTCTGCGATGGAGGTCGACACGTACTGGGCGGTGAGAACCGTGAAGATGTAGGCCTGCAGGGCGCCGATGAACAGCTCGAGCAGGAGGATCACCAGGCTGAAGGCCATCGAGACCCCGCCTGCGACGTTGTAGAACGCGTTGTTGGCGTAGGTGATCAGGAAGCCGCCGCCGACCACGAACACCAGCACGACGAGGTGCCCGGCGAACAGGTTGGCGAACAGACGAAGCGCCAGCGTGATGGGGCGCGTGATGAAGGTCGCGAGGAACTCGAGCGGGATGACAATCGGCAGCAGGTAGCCGGGAACGCCCTCGGGATCAGCGACTTCTTCAGGAAGCCGCCGAAGCCCCACTTCTGGAAGCCTGCCCCGATGTAGATCAGCCAGGAGAGGATCGCGAGCCCGTAGGCGTAGCCGACGTTGGAGAACGTCGGGTACATGAAGACGAACAACTCGCCGAACCAGTTGTTGACAAGCAGGAAGCTGAAGAGGCCGAGCAGGTACGGCAGGAACCGGCGGAAGTCGGAGTGCAGGATGTCTCGGGCGATGCCGTTGCGGACGAACTCGTAGATGTACTCCGCGGCGAACTGCCCCTTCGAGGGCTTGACCTTGAGGTTCCTGGAGGCGATCCACCACAAGATGATGACGAGGGCGGCGCCGATGATCGCTTGAGCCGCCGGCTTGTTCAGCCATTCGAGGCCCGGGACGCCGGGGAACATGGTCTCGAACTCGAAGTCGTGGGTGCCTGGCGGGGTGTAGCCGCCGCCGGATTCCATCGGAAGTAGCCCTAGTGTCACGTACCGCTCCCGTATCGCTTGATGATCAGATACAAGCTGAAGACCAGGCCCAGGATCAGGCCGAGCGGCAACAGCCATGAGGTTTTGAAGAAATAGTCACCAACCCAGCCCAGGCCCCCGTAGAAAATCAATCCCGCGAGGATGTAACTAAGCACGACCATGCCGTCCTCTGTGCCCGTTGGACCCTTGCGTTCGTTGTCCTCGGGTGGCGTAGGTGTGGTGCCCATGTCGGGGTCGAGCCTAGCGGAAACTCGGCCCCGTTTCATCTTGAGCCCACGCCGTACATACCACCGGGTGAGTCAGGACTGGCCTGGGGGGTGATATTCGGAGTCGTAGACCGGGACGCGCTGCCTGGATGCCACCAGGACAACGCCGGTCACCCAGGCGAACACGGTCCCCGCGATGCTGAGCAGCAGCCAACCACCCTCCACGCGGGGGGCGACCGCAGGCAGCCGGAGGATGGCCCACAGTCCCGCCGCGATGCCGATCACCCGGACGGCGTAGCTCACCAGCACCAGCGCCATGCCCTGCATAGGCTCCAGTTCGGAGGCGACCACCTCGAGGGCCTGCCCGATGCTGTAGAAGATCACGACGGCCGCGAAGCCGAGCGCCGCGGTCAGGGCCGCGTTCACCCCGCCGATCGCCAACCCGAGGCCGATGATGGTGATGCCGACCACGTGACCGAGCACCAGCCCTCCGAACATCATCTGGCGGGCCCTCCGGGTGGCCGCCGTCACCACCTTGCGTTCACTCATGATTGGGCACCTGGTCGACGACGTCGGACTCCTCGCCCCCGATGTGCGGCGGCGCGGTCCGCACCGGCCACAGCGTGAGGACGAGCAGGATCACCAGGGCGGCGGCCAGGATCCAGATGGACGCGGACGCCGGTGACAACGCCATCACCACGAGCCCGACGGCGACAACCGCCGTCCAGCCGTACATCAGGAGCACGGCCCCCCAGTGGGAGTGGCCACGGGCCAGCAGGCGGTGGTGAAGGTGCTGCTTGTCTGCCGAGAACGGGTGTTGTCCGTTCCAGGCGCGCCGCACCCACGCCGTCACCAGGTCGACCAGCGGCAGCGCGAGCGCCGCGACGGGGAGCAGGATCGGCAGCAGGGTGGGCAGGAAGTCCGAACTCTGCTGCGGCAGCGCGCTCGAGTCGAACTGGCCGGTGTAGGAGATGGCGCTCATCGCCATCAGGAGGCCGAGCAGCATCGCGCCGGAGTCGCCCATGAACATCTTGGCGGGGTGCCAGTTGTGGAACAGGAAACCGACGGCGATGCCGCAGGTGGCGACCGTGATGAGGCTGGCGGTGGTGGCCCGCTCAAGGCCGTGCTGGTAGGCGAGCACGTAGGTGTAACTGAAGAACGCTCCGGAGCCGATCGCCACCACGCCCGCGGCGAGGCCGTCGAGACCGTCGACGAAGTTGACGGCGTTGACACACACCAGGATCACCAGCACCGTCAGGACGATGTTTGTCGCGTCGTCGAGCGCGATGATCCGGTTCGGCAGCGGGATCCAGAACAGCCGCACGCCCTGCATGACGGCGACGCCTGCCGCTAGCGTCTGCCCGCCGAGTTTCACGATCGGGTTGAGGTCGTACTTGTCGTCGAGCACACCCACGATGGTGATGATCAGCCCCGCCCACAGCACCGCGGAGGCGTCGTGGGCGACAAGCGCGTACTTGCCGAGGAACGGCATCTGCAGCGCGACGGTGAAGGCGACCGCGAGGCCGCCAAGCATCGCGACGCCGCCCAGGTAGGGAATCGGGTGCGTGTGCACGTCGCGGGCGCGGACCGGCGCCATGATGCCCGTGCGCACGGCGAGGTTCCGGCACAGCCCCGCCAGGACGTAGGTTGCGCCGGCCGCGATGAGCAGGACCAGCAGGTATTCGCGCACTACGCCCCGTCGATCCGATCGGTGGCGTCGGCGTCGGTCGCGTCGGTGGGCGACTCGTCGCTCGGGTTGGCCTCGTCGGCCGGGTCGGCGGCGTCGGGGTGGTCTTCGTGGGCCGGACCGGTGTCGGTCGCGGCGTCGGCAGGGGTCTCAGCGTCGGCGACCGTCGCGTCCGCGTCGGCCCCGCCCATGGCACCATCCCCCTGCTCGATCGCGGCGGCATCGGCGTCCGACTCCTGGTCGGTGGGCTCCGCGCGCTCGTCCTTCGGCTCGTCGAGGCCGACGACCGACGGGGCGTGCTCGCGCAGCGTCTCGAGCGGGATCGCCCCGAGGCGCAGCACCTTGCCCTCGTCCGTTGCGGCGAAGTCGACGATCGTGGAGGCGACTCCCCCACTGACGGGACCGCCGTCGAGGTAGACGGCGACCCGGTCACCGAGTTGGGCGAGCGTCTCCTCACAGGTCAGGCCCGCTGGCTGACCGGAGACGTTGGCCGAGCTCACCGCGAGCGGCCCGGTGCGGCGCAGCAGCGTGCGCGCGCCCTCGTGGTCGGGGACCCGCACCGCGATGGTGCCCTGCGTCTCACCGAGGTCCATCCCGCTCTTCGCCTGAGCCTTCAGCACGAGGGTCAGCGCCCCGGCCACAGCGCCTTCGCCAGCGCGGCGGCGCCCTCGGGCACCTCGTCGGCGATCGCGCGCAGCATCGACGGCTCGGCGATCAGCACGGGCGGCGGCATGTCGCGGCCGCGTTCCTTCGCGTCGAGCAGGCCCTGCACCGCCGCGGTGTCGAACGCGTTCGCGCCGATCCCGTAGACGGTGTCGGTAGGAAGCACGACGCAGGACCCGGCGCGCACCGCCGCAACAGCCTCGGCGAGTCCGGCCTCCTCGTCGATGGACAGGTTGAAGACGCGGGCGGGTTCAGTCACAGGCTCATCCTAGGGGCTTGACGGCGGTGACGAATCGGGCTCGTCCCGTCAGGTCGGCATGCGGAGTCACGTCGGAGAAGCCCGCTGCGGTGAACAACTCCACGACGGCGTCCGGGTGCGACTCGTCGTGCTCGCTCGCCACGAGGCCACCTGGCACCAGCAGTCGGTGCGCGACGCCCACCAGCACGCGCAGAGCGTCCAGGCCGTCCGGCCCGGAGAACAGGGCGATGGAGGGGTCGTGGTCGACGACGTCGCTCGGCAGGAACGGGCGCATCGTCTCCGGCACGTACGGGGGGTTGGCGATGACGAGGTCGACGGTGCCGTCGAGGTCACCGAAAGCGTCCGCCATGTCGCCGAGCCGCAGGTCGGCGTCGTAGTCCTCGAGGTTCGAGGCGAGGTAGCGGTACGCGGCGGGGTCGAGCTCGACGGCGTGCAGGCGCACTCCCCCGATCTCCGAGCCGATCGCCGCCGAGATGGCCCCTGAGCCGGCGCAGAGCTCGACGACCACGCGGCTGTCGCGCTCGGCGAGGCGGTCAAGCGCCCAGCCGACCATCACCTCCGTCTCGGGCCGCGGGATGAACACGCCCGGCCCGACGCTGAGGATCTCGTGGCGGAAGTAGGCCGTCCCCGTCAGGTGCTGCACAGGCACCCCGGCCGCCCGGCGCTCGCCCAGTTCGTTGATGAGGCGCTGCTGCTCCGGGGTCACCCCGTCGACGGTGATCAGCCGCGACACCTCGACGCCGAGCACGTGCGCCACGATCGTGCGCGCCTCGGGTCCCGGGCTCGGGGAGCCGGTCTTCGCGAGGCGCACGGCGAGCTCGTAGGCCGCCTCGCTCACCCGGATACCTCCGCGAGCCGCTCGGCGAGGTCCTGCTCGGCGAGCGCGTCGAGCACCGGGGTCAGGGCGCCCTCGAGGACCTGGTCGAGGTTGTGGGCCTTGTAGCCGATCCGATGGTCGGTGATCCGGTTCTCGGGGAAGTTGTAGGTGCGGATCCGCTCCGAGCGGTCGACGGTGCGGACCTGCGACTTGCGAGCGTCCGACGCCGCCGCCGCGGCCTGCGCCTCGGCGAGTTGCGTGAGGCGGGCGCGCAGCATCCGCATGGCCGACTCGCGGTTCTGCAACTGCGAGCGCTCGTTCTGGCAGCTCACCACCACCCCGGTCGGCAGGTGCGTGATGCGCACGGCAGAGTCGGTCGTGTTGACGCCCTGGCCGCCCGGCCCGGACGAGCGGTACACGTCGATGCGCAGGTCGTCGTCGTTGATCTCGACCTCGTCGGCCTCGACGTCGGGCATCACGAGGACGCCCGCCGCCGAGGTGTGGATGCGGCCCTGCGACTCGGTGACGGGGACCCGCTGCACGCGGTGCACGCCGCCCTCGAACTTGAGTCGACCGTATGGCCCGAACTCCTGGTGGCTGGTGGTCTTGACGGCGACCGTGACGGACTTGTAGCCGCCCAGGTCGGTCTCCTGCGAGTCCAGCACCTCAATCTTCCAGCCGACCTGCTCGGCGTACCTGGTGTACATCTTCAGCAGGTCGCCCGCGAACAGCGCCGACTCGTCGCCGCCCTCGCCGGACTTGATCTCCAGCAGCGCGTCGGCGTCGTCGTTGGGGTCGCGGGGCGCGAGCAGCTTTGTGAGCTTCGCGGTAGAGACCTCGAGTTGCGCGTCGAGGTCGGCGACCTCGTCGGCGAAGGACGAGTCGTCGGCCGACAGTTCGGCGGCGGCCTCCCGGTCGTCGCTCAGGCGGCGGAACTCCTCGATGCCCTCGACGATGGGCCGGAGCGAGGCGTACCGACGACCGACCTTCCGGGAGCGCGCAACGTCGGCGTGCAGTTCCGGGTCTGCCAACTGCTGCTCCAGGTCGTGGAACTCATCGATGAGGGGCTGGGCGTTGTCGAACATGGGGCTCTTCCAGGCGGGACGGTCGGGCAAAAAGAAACGAACGCCTGCTGGAACCGGGTCCCAACGAGGCGTTCGTTGTCAAGAGCTACTTCTTGGCGTAGCGCTTCTCGAAGCGGGCGACGCGGCCGCCGGTGTCGAGGATCTTCTGCTTGCCGGTGTAGAACGGGTGGCACTCGGCGCACACGTCGGCACTCATGCTGCCCTTGGTGAGGGTGCTACGCGTGGTGAACGTGTTGCCACAGGTGCAGGTCACCGTGGTCTCCACGTAGTCAGGGTGGATTCCCTGCTTCATGTGTTTCTCCTTCGATTCGGCCGGGTCGCCTGCCCATGGTCGGGACAGTGAGAGTGCGTGAACCGGCACAACTATTCATTTTGCCTCGCGGGTGCGAGATTTCCAAGTCGGGTCTCAGCCGTCCTGCGCAGGCGTCGTCTTCAGGACGCTGAGCATGAACTCGTGGTTGTTGGCCGTCTTGGTCATGCGCGACTTGAGCGTCTCGAGCGCCGACTGGTCGTCGAGGCCGGAGAGTGCCCGCCGCAGCTTCCAGATGATGTTCAGCTCGTCGCGGCCGAGCAACAGGTCCTCGCGGCGGGTGCCGGAGGCGTCGACGTCGATCGCGGGGAAGATCCGCTTGTCGGCCAGCTCGCGGCGGAGCCTCAGCTCCATGTTGCCCGTGCCCTTGAACTCCTCGAAGATGACCTCGTCCATCTTGGATCCGGTCTCGATGAGCGCCGTCGCAAGGATGGTCAGCGAGCCACCGTTTTCGATGTTGCGGGCCGCACCGAAGAACTTCTTCGGCGGGTACAGCGCCGCGGAGTCGACGCCACCGGAGAGGATCCGGCCCGACGCGGGCGCGGCCAGGTTGTAGGCGCGGCCGAGGCGGGTGATGCCGTCGAGCAGCACGACGACGTCGTGGCCGAGCTCGACGAGGCGCTTGGCGCGCTCGATGGCCAACTCGGAGATCATGGTGTGATCCTCGGCGGGACGGTCGAACGTCGAGGCGATGACCTCACCGGAGACGGTCCGCTGGAAGTCGGTGACCTCCTCGGGACGCTCGTCCACGAGGACGACCATCAGGTGCACCTCGGGGTTGTTCGCGGCGATCGCGTTGGCGATGGCCTGCATCACCATGGTCTTGCCCGCCTTCGGGGCGAGACGATGAGCCCGCGCTGGCCCTTACCGATCGGCGAGACCAGGTCGATGATGCGGCCGGTGAGCTGGTTCTGCACCGTCTCGAGGCGCAGCCGCTCCTGCGGGTACAGCGGGGTCAGCTTGGCGAACTCGGGACGGCCCTTTGCCTTCTCCGGGTCGTCGCCGTTGACAGAGTCGAGGCGAACGAGCGGGTTGAACTTCTCCTTGCGCTCCCCGTCGCGGGGCGTGCGGATGGCGCCGGTGATGACGTCGCCGCGGCGCAGGCCGTAGCGGCGGACGGTCGAGATCGGCAGGTACGCGTCTGCGGAGCCGGGCAGGTAGCCGGTGGTGCGCACGAAGGCGTAGTTGTCGAGGATGTCGACGATGCCGGAGATGTTGGCGAGGACGTCGTCCTCGGAGACGGTGGGCTCGGCCTCCATGCGCTCCATGCCCTGGCTGCCTCGGCCCTGGCGGCGGTTGTTGTTGCGCTCACGGTTGCGACGACGGCGGCTGCGCCGCGAGTTGCCGTCTCCGTCGTCGTAGCCGCCGCTGGGCGGGGGGCTCGACTCGACGGGAACGGACTTCGAAACAGGCGCGGGCGACTGGCCCATGGCGGCGTCGAGCAGTTCGCCGACCTCCGCGATGGTGTCCTGGCCGGCCCGGTCGCGGGAACGACGGCGCTGGCGGTTCCGGTTGCCGTCCTGGTCGGCCTGGGCGCCCGAGTCCTGGGCGACCAGTTCCGGCTGCCTGTCCTGCTTCTCGCGCTGCTGGCCGTCGCGTCGCTCGGAGCGCTCGCCCCGCGGGGCGCGCTCGTCCCGCTCGGCCTTGGGGGCCTGGTCGGCACGCTCGGCCTTGGGTGCCTGCTCGGCACGCTCTGCCTTCGCGGGGCGCTGGGTTGCCCCGTCGCGCGCCTGGTCGCCCTGGGACGGGGCGGCGTCGGATGTCGTCGCGCCCGCCGGGCGGGTCGCGCGGCGGGTCTGGGTCTTCGCCCCGCCGCCATTCGGCGAGGATCCCGCCCCCTGGATGGCGGCGATCAGGTCACCCTTGCGCATGGCGGAGATGCCCTTGATGCCGAGGCCGGAGGCGACGGATTTGAGTTCGGGCAGCTTCAAGCTGGCGAGGTGGGAACCGTTTTCGGTCACGGATTTCCTTCCACAAATGAACCGAAAGGCAACTAGATAAGGCCTCATCGGCTGACAAGTTGAGATTCGCTTCGGCGCTGCACAGGCTTATCGCAAGAATCTCGCAGCTGGGCGCCATCGATCAGTGAACGTATCAAGGCTAGCACTGCACCCGTCAGGGGCAAAGCCGCCACTCAGCCACGGGTCGCGCATCCCCCGTCAATCGCGCGTGACGAGCACGGCAGAGGTCACCACCCGCCATCGCGCATCGGCTGCTGACGTCGCGCCGAAAGGACGCAGGATCAGGCCGTGACGCTCAGCTCGACGCCCGGCCCGATGGCCAGATCGTGGCGCACGAAGCCGTCGTGGCCGGTGGCGTCGGCGACGGCCAACTGGTCCGCGGTGCCGATCGCGAAGACCGCGGGCCCCGCGCCGGAGATCGCGGCGGGCACGCCCGCCCCGCGGAGCCGGTTCATCAGTTCCCAGGACTCGGGCATCAGCGACGCCCGGTAGCTCTGGTGCAGCCTGTCCCCCGTCGCCTTGAGCAGCAGGTCGTGGCGCCTCTCGAGGGCGAGCGGTAGGGCGGCTGAGGCGATGGCCTGCCAGACGGCGTCGTGGCGCGCCACCTCATCGGGGAGCACCGAGCGGGCCCCCGCGGTCGCCACCTCGAAGTCGGGCACCCACACGCGGGTGCCGAGCGCGTCGGGGACGGCCAGGTTGACCAGGCGGACGTCGTCGTCGGCGAACCACGCGAGGATCGCGCCGCCCCACACTGCTGCCCCGGCGTTGTCCGGGTGCCCCTCGAGGCGGCTCGAGATGCGTGTCAGTTCCGGAAGATCGAGCGGTTCCCCGGGGCGGGCGATGCCCCAGGCGAGCGCCAGGCCAGCGACGATCGCGGCGGCCGACGAGCCGAGCCCGCGCGAGTGCGGGATCCGGTTGTGGCAGGTCAGCGCCAGGCCGGGCCGCTCCGCGCCCCACGCGTTGAGGCCGTGCTGCAGCGACGAGACGACCAGGTGCCGCGCGTCGAGCGGCACCGACCCCTCACCCTCGCCCGTCACGGCGACGCGCAGGTCGCCCGGATCGCCGAGGAGTTCCAGGTCGAGGTCGTCGTACAGGTTGAGCGCGATGCCGATGCAGTCGAACCCGGAGCCGACGTTGGCCGTGGTGGCCGGCACCCGGACGTGGAGCCTCCGGCCCACGTCAGAAGCCCTCGACGCGCATCACGCGCACGGTGGACCCGACGAAGTCGGCCTCGTTCAGCTCCTCGATCACCTTGCTGAGGCTGCCCTCGAGCGTCAGGTGCGTCATCACGCCGAGCCTTGCCGGGAAGCCGTCGGAGGGGCGACCGTCGTCGGCGTAGCTCTGCTGGACCACGCGAAGCGACACGTTGTGCCTGCCGAACACCGCGGCGCACTTCGCCAGGATCCCCGGCCGGTCGACCACGTCGAAGCTGACGTAGAACTGGGCAGAGGACTCGCCGATCGGGGCGACCGCGCGCCGGGTGTACCCGGAGCTGAGGTGCGATGCAGTGCCGCGCGCTCGGTTGCGGGCCACCGTCACGACGTCGCCCATCACGGCCGAGGCCGTCGGGTTGCCGCCCGCACCCTGGCCGAGGAACATCAGTTCGCCCGCCTCGCGGGAGTTGACGAAGATGGCGTTGTAGGCGCCGGAGACGCTGGCGAGGGGGTGCTTGTTGGCGACCATCGCCGGGTGCACCTTCACGATGATCCGGTCGTCGTCTGTCAGCTTGGCGATCGCAAGCAGCTTGATGGTGCAACCCATCTGCTCCGCCGCGGCGATGTCCGCGGGGGTGACGTCCGTGATGCCCTCGCAGAACACCTCCGCGCTGCGGACCTCGGTGTGGAAGGCGAGGCCAGCGAGGATCGCGGCCTTCGCGGCCGCGTCGTGGCCCTCGATGTCGGCGGTCGGGTCGGCCTCGGCATAGCCGAGTTCCTGCGCCTCGCGCAGCGCCTCCTCGAAGCTCACCTCGTCGGTGACCATCTTGTCGAGGATGAAGTTGGTGGTGCCGTTGACGATGCCCATCACCTCGGCGATCTCGTCGCCGACCAGGGACTCGCGCAGCGGCCGGATGATCGGGATAGCACCCGCGACGGCGGCCTCGTAGTAGAGGTCGACGCCCTTGTCGACGGCGGCGCGCGACAGGGAGCCGAGGTCGTCGGCGAGCATCGCCTTGTTGGCCGTCACGATGGAGGCGCCGTTCTCGATGGCCTTGAGGACAAGGCCGCGGGCGGGCTCGATGCCGCCGATCAACTCGATGACGACGTCGAGGTCGCCCCGGTTGACGAGGCCCTCCAGGTCGTCGGTGATCAGCGCCGGGTCGATCCCGGGGCGCGGGGTGTCGAGGTTGCGCACCCCGACGCCGACCAGTTCGAGGCGGCGGCCGATCCGCGACTCCAGGGTGTCCGACTCCTGTACCAGGATGCGGGCCACCTGAGAGCCCACGACGCCAGCGCCCAGCAGGGCGACCTTCAGCGGTTTGGTCACTGTCCCACGTCCAATCTCATCAAGTCCTCCAGCGTCTCGCGGCGCAGCATCACGGACGTGTCGCCGTCCTTGGCGCTCACCACAGGCGGCTTCGGGATCTGATTGTAGTTACTGGCCATGCTCCTGGCGTACGCTCCCGAGCCGGGCACGGCGATCAGGTCGCCGATGGCGACATCGGAGGGCAGGAAGACGTCGCGGATCAGGATGTCGCCGCCCTCGCAGTGCTTGCCGACAACACGGCTGAGCACCGGCTCAGCCGAGGAGGTCCGGTTGGCGACGGCCGCCGAGTACTCCGCGGCGTACAGGGCGGGCCTGATGTTGTCGCTCATGCCTCCGTCGACCGAGACGTAGACGCGGGAGCGGCCGCCCTCGAGTTCGACGGTCTTGACGGTGCCGACGCGGTAGACCGCGACGCCGGAGGGTCCGCAGATCGCCCGACCCGGCTCGATGCTGAGTTCGGGGCGGTTGAGGCCGAGAGCCCTGCACTCGTGGTCGACCATCTCCTCGAACGCCGCCGCAAGTTCCGTGGTCGCGCGGGGCGTGTCGGCCGCGGTGTAGGCGATGCCGAAGCCGCCGCCGAGGTCCAACTCGGGCAGTTCGACGCCGGTGGCGGTGCGGAACTGGCTCGCCAGTTTCATGGTGCGCCGGATGGCGACCTCGAAGCCGAGGGTCTCGAAGATCTGCGAGCCGATGTGGCTGTGGATGCCCCGCAGATCGAGGTACGGCGACGAGTAGCAGCGCACCAGCGCCGTCAGCGCCTGCCCACCCATGATGCTGAGGCCGAACTTCTGGTCCTCGTGGGCGGTGGCGATGTACTCGTGCGTGTGCGCCTCGACGCCGGTGGTGACACGGACAAGCACGTTGGCGCGGTGGCCCCCTCGGCGCAGGCCCGCTCGAGGCGCTGGATCTCGTCGAAGGAGTCGACGATGACGCGCCCGACGCCCTGGTCGAGCGCGAACGCGATCTCCTCGTCGGACTTGTTGTTGCCGTGGAAGCCGAGCCGCGCCGCCGGCATGCCGCCCGCCAGCGCGATCTTCATCTCGCCCATGGTGGTGACGTCGAGGTTGAGGCCCTCCTCCGCCGCCCAGCGGGCAACCGTCCGGGTCAGCAGCGCCTTGCCTGCGTAGTAGACCTCCCAGCCAGGGAAGCCCTCCGTGAAGTCGCGGGCGCGCGAGCGGAAGTCGTCCTCATCGATGACGTAGGTGGGGGTGCCGTGCTGCTCGGCGACATCGGTCAGCGCGACGCCCGCGACGACGATCCGCCCGGCCTCGTCGCGGTGCGTGCCGCGCGGCCAGAGCTTCAGGTCCAGTTCGTTCAGGTCGTCTGGCACGCGCAGCCACGTCGGGCCGCCCTGTGCCGCGTCGGCGTGGATCGACCCGGCGATGTGCATGTGCGTCATGTCCGCAAGCCTGCCAGAGCGCCGCCGATCGGCGCCATCCATGACCGCACTGTCCACGTGGAGGACGCCACAGCCGCGGCCGATCCGCCCGTCGCCGCGTCGCGGTGCGACAGCGGGGTCGCACGGGTGCTAACCTTGCCGAGGTCGCGCACCAGGGTGCGCGTCGGCCCCCGTAGCTCAGGGGATAGAGCACCGCCCTCCGGAGGCGGGAGCCGAGGTTCGAATCCTCGCGGGGGCGCCGACCAGCAGTTGTCGGAGACTCTTCGACCGACGATGAGGAGGCCGAGGTTGTCACTGGCTGGAACCGCGCCGAAGGCCGGGCCCTCCCTGCGCAGTCTCGAGACGATCGCGGCGCTGATCCTCGTCTTCCTGGTCACCCGGCTGTTCACCGTCCTCACGCTGCGCCTTGAGTCCGTGAAGTTCGTCATCAACGACATCTCCTACTACGGCGCGAACGTTTACGCCCTCATCGAGGGCCAACCCGACGTGATGGCCGAGTATCCGGTTCCGGCGGTGTGGATCCTGCAGGGGTTGTACGAACTCTTCGGCGGTTACTACGAGTGGACGCCGTACTTCATGGTGACCTTCGTGCTGCTCGACGCGCTGGTGGCGATCTCCTTCTACCGGCGGGGCAACCCGTGGGGCTGCCTGTTCTGGATCCTTTTCACCGGCGTCCAGGGCGCGGTGGTGTGGTCGCGCTTCGACCTGATCCCCGCCGCGCTCGTCGCCTGGGCCTGCATGCTCGTGATGACGCATCCGCGGATCGCGGGCGCGCTTGTCGGGCTTGGCGCCGCCATCAAGCTGTGGCCCGCGCTGCTGATCGGCCCGATGCTCGCCCCGAACCCGCTGCGCGACAAGACCTCCCGCGGCCGCCTGATCGGCTTCGCGGTCGTCGGCTTCGGGCTGGCCGCCGCGTCGCTGCTGACGCACGGGTGGTCGCGCTCGGCCTCCCCCATCACCTGGCAGGGCAACCGTGGGCTGCAGGTGGAGTCGGTGCCCGCCAGCCCCTGATGTTTCTGCGCACCTTCACCAACCAGCCGCTCTGGGAGACCTACCTCTCGGAGTTCAACGCCATCGAGATCCGCGGCGAGGCCCCAGGGGTTCAGCTCATGCTGCAGGTCTCGTCGGTTCTGACGGTGCTGAGCATCCTGCTTGCCTGCTACCTCAGCTACCGCCTGATCAGGAACCTTCGGATCGGCGACGCCCGGCTGCCGCAGTCGATCCTGCTCGCCGTCCTGACGATCATCCTGGCGACCATCATCGTCAACAAGACCCTCTCGCCGCAGTACATCCTGTGGCTCGGCGGCCCCGTCGCCGCGCTGTACATCCACCACGAGTCGGGCTGGCTCCGCAGGCACGTCAACGTGCTCGCGGTGGCGCTCGTGCTGGTCGGCGCGCTGACGCAGTTCACCTACCCGTGGGGCACCTACGGAATCATGGGCAACCCGCTCGGATCCGGCCCTGAGACGTCCGTTCTGCTGCTCAGGAACCTGACGCTTGTGGTGCTGACGGGGTACGCGTTGTATCTGACACTGAGGTCCAGCCGTCGTCGTGGCGACACGGCGTCGGTTTGATTGGGTAAGCTTCCTTTTCAGCAGCCGCAGGCGCCTGCGGTCGTAGTCCACACAGAGGGGATCGTGGCCACCGCCACAAGGCATATGTCAGCACCTGACTCCATTGACGCATTCGGGGCCAACTCCTGGCTGATCGACGAGATGCGGGAGGCCTACGAGGCCGACCCGAAGTCCGTCGATCCGTCCTGGCGAGAGTTCTTCGCCGCAGAGAAGGCCGACCCCGGCGATCGGGCCGAGGCTCAGCCCCGGGTCGCCGCCCAGACCGAGCCGAAGCGGCCCGAGGCCCCCGCGGCCGCGACCGAAGCGACCCCTCCCCCGCAGCCCGCGACCCCCGAGCCCGCAGCCGAGCCTGCGCCCCAGACACCCGCACCGACTCCAACGACGGCAGCGGCGGCGGCGGCGAAGCCAGCGACTCAGCCCGAGCCGAAGGCCGAGGAGAGGCCCGCGAGCAGGCCCCAGGTGGAGCCCGTCCGCAAGGGTGCAGGCGCCCCCTCCAACCCGGGAAGCGGCGCTGGCCTTTCCGCCAACGCGCCGAACCCGTCGCTGCGCCCCGAGCCGAGCGCCGCCGAACCGACCTACGTGGTGATGCGCGGCGCCCCGATGCGCACCGCGAAGAACATGGACGCCTCGCTGACGGTGCCGACCGCGACGTCGGTGCGTTCGGTTCCCATGAAGCTGGTCATCGATCAGCGAACGGTGATCAACAACTTCCTCCGCACTTCCAAGGGCGGCAAGGTCTCCTTCACCCACATCGTCGGCTACGCGATGGTGCAGGCACTGAAGTCGCTGCCCGACATGAACAACGCCTACACGGTGGTCGAGGGCAAGCCGAACCTGGTCGAGAATCCGAGCATCAACCTCGGCATCGCCATCGACCTCAGGAAGGGTGACACCCGCCAACTGCTGGTGCCCAACATCAAGGGCTGCGAGAAGCTCGACTTCTTCCAGTTCTGGTCCGCCTACGAGCAGGTGATCGCCAAGGCGCGCGCCGGCGAACTGCAGGTCAGCGACTTCGCGGGCACCACCGCGTCGCTCACCAACCCGGGCGGCATCGGCACCAACCACTCGGTGCCGCGCCTGATGGCAGGCCAGGGCATGATCCTGGGCGTCGGCAACATCGACTACCCGGCCGAGTTCCAGGGCATGAGCCCGTCGCGGATCACCGACCTCGCCGTCAGCAAGGTCACGACGCTGACGAGCACCTACGACCACCGCGTCATCCAGGGCGCCACGTCGGGAGAGTTCCTCAAGAAGATGCACTCGCTGCTGCTCGGCGAGGAGGGCTTCTACGACGAGATCTTCGAGGCCCTCCGCATCCCATACGAGCCGCTGCGCTGGTCACCCGACATCTCCGCGCACCGCGACCAGCAGGTCTCCAAGACGGCCCGCGTGCTGGAACTGGTCAACGCCTATCGCACGTTCGGCCACCTGGTCGCCGACACCGACCCACTCGAGTACCGGCAGCGCTCGCAGGAGGACCTGCGCCTCGAGAGCCACGGCCTGAGCATCTGGGACCTCGACCGCGAGTTCGCCGTCGGCACCCTGAGCGGCAACGAGCGCGTCTACCTGACGCTGCGCGAGATCATCTCGATCCTGCAGGACTCCTACACCCGCACCGTCGGCGTCGAGTACATGCACATCGCAGACATCCGGCAGCGCGAGTGGTTCCAGCAGCGCATGGAGGTCCCGCATCAGCCCCTCACGCACGAGGAGCACATGCACGCGCTCGACAAACTCAACGAGGCGGAGGTCTTCGAGACCTTCCTGCAGACGAAGTTCGTCGGCCAGAAGCGGTTCTCGCTCGAGGGCGGCGAGTCGCTGATCGTGCTGCTCGACGAGATCGCGCAGCAGGCGGCAAACGACTCGCTCGACGAGGTCTGCATCGGCATGCCGCACCGCGGCCGCCTCAACGTGCTCGCCAACATCGTCGGCAAGAAGTACGCGCAGATCTTCAAGGAGTTCGACGGCGTCCTCGACACCACCGGCACCGGCGACGTGAAGTACCACCTTGGCGCCGAGGGCACCTTCGTGGCGGCCAACGGCGCCACCATCAAGGCGTCGGTCGCGGCGAACCCGTCGCACCTCGAGGCCGTCAACCCGGTGCTGCAGGGCATCACGCGCGCCAAGCAGGACACGTTGAAGGCCACCGACCACCCGGTGCTCGCCCTCACGCTGCACGGCGACGCGTCCTTCGCGGGCCAGGGCGTCGTGTTCGAGACCCTGCAGATGAGCCAGTTGCGCGGCTACAAGACCGGCGGCACCATCCACGTGGTCGTCAACAACCAGGTCGGCTTCACCACTGCGCCGACCGAGTCGCGCAGTTCGACCTACTCCACGGACGTCGCAAAGGCCATCTCGGCCCCGGTGCTGCACGTCAACGGCGACGACCCGGACTCCTGCATCAGGGCGGCGCGCATCGCGTTCGACTACCGGCAGAAGTTCCACCGCGACGTCGTCATCGACCTGGTCTGTTACCGCAGGCGCGGTCACAACGAGGGCGATGATCCGAGCTTCACGCAGCCCAACATGTACGACCTGATCGAGCAGAAGCGCTCGACGCGGCGCCTCTACACCGAGTCGCTGATCGGCCGCGGCGACATCTCGATGTCGGACGCTGAGGACGTCATGAACCGGTTCCGCAGCCGGCTCGAGAACGTGTTCCGCGAGGTGCGCGACAGCGCGGCGGCGGATGACGACTACATGCGCGTCCCCTACTACCCGACCAAGCCCGATGAGCGTCTCACCGAGATCACCCCGGAGATGATGCAGACGATCGCCAACGTGCACACGCAGTTCCCGGAGGGCTTCACGCCGCACCCGAAGGTGAAGCCCCAACTGGAGCGTCGTGCGCACGCCATCCTGGAGGGGCCCATCGACTGGGCCACCGCCGAGATCATCGCCTTCGGTTCGCTGCTGATGGAGCGTCGCCCGGTCCGCCTCGCGGGTCAGGACTCGCGACGCGGCACGTTCTCGCAACGCTTCGCCGCGATCGTCGACCGGGTCACCAACGAGGCGTGGGTGCCGCTGAAGCACCTCACCGACGACCAGGCCTCCTTCGACGTGTTCGACTCGCTGCTCAGCGAGTACGCCGCGCTCGGCTTCGAGTACGGCTACTCCGTGGCCCGCCCCGACGCCCTTGTGCTGTGGGAGGCCCAGTTCGGCGACTTCGTCAACGGCGCCCAGACCATCTCCGACGAATTCGTCGCCGCTGGCAACGCCAAGTGGGGCCAGAAGTCGGGCGTTGTGCTGCTGCTCCCCCACGGCTACGAGGGGCAGGGGCCCGACCACAGCTCGGCCAGGATCGAGCGCTGGCTGCAGTTGTGCGCCGAGAACGCGCTTGCCGTGTGCCAGCCGTCGACGCCGGCCAGCTACTTCCACCTGCTGCGCCAGCACGCCTACGTCAACTACCACCGTCCCGTGGTGATCGCGACGCCCAAGTCGATGCTGCGAAACAAGCTGGCGACCTCCGATCCGAGCGACTTCACCTCCGGCAAGTGGCAGCCCGTGCTCGACGATCCGACGATCGAGGATCCGAGCAAGGTGACGCGACTGGTGCTGTGCTCCGGCAAGGTCCGCTGGGACCTGGTCGCGGCCCGCGAGAAGGCCGGTCACGACGGGACCGTCGCGATCATCGCGCTCGAGCGGCTCTACCCGCTTCCAGACGCGGAACTGGCGGAGGTGCTGCGCCGCTACGCGCACGTCACCGATGTGCGGTTCGTGCAGGACGAGCCGGAGAACCAGGGCGGCTGGCCGTTCCTGTCCGTCCATCTGCCCGGCGCGGTCGCTCAGCACTTCCCCGAGTTCAACCTCGACATGGTGCTGGTCTCCCGCCCGTGGTCGTCGGCACCGTCCGTTGGCTCACTCAAGGTCCACAAGGCCCAGGAGGATGAACTCCTCGACGCCGCGCTAGGGTGACGCCATGTATTTCACCGACCGCGGGCTCGAAGAGCTCGTCGATCGGCGCGGCCACGAGGAGATCACCTTCGAGTGGCTCGCCGATCAGTTGCGCACCTTTGTTGACCTGAACCCGGAGTTCGAGACTCCGGTCGAGCGGCTCGCCTCGTGGCTGGCACGGCTCGACGATGAGGAGGACTGAATGCTCGACCTCGACGCCCTGCGTCAGCGCTACCAGGAGGTGGCGGATGCCGCGCCCGAGGGTCTGTGGTTCGCGCCCGGACGGGTCAACCTGATCGGCGAACACACCGACTACAACGACGGCTTCGTGCTGCCGTTCGCGCTCGACAGGAAGGCGGTGCTCGCCGCGGGGCGTCGCGACGACGACACCCTGCTGATCGTCTCCCTGGAGCTCGACGAGCAGGTCAGCCTGCCGCTTGCCGACCTGGCGCCTGGGCAGGACGGGTGGTCCGCCTACCTCGCGGGCGTCGTGTGGGCGCTGCGTGAGGCCGGTCATGACCTCGGCGGGGCCACGCTGGTGCTCACCTCGGACGTGCCGTTGGGTGCGGGGCTGTCGAGCTCGGCGGCGATCGAGTGCGCAACGGTCGCCGCGATGGCCGACCTGTACGACCTGGACATCGCCCCGATGGACCGCGCCAAGCTGGCCCGCGTCGCCGAGAACGCCTACGTCGGCGCCCCGACGGGCCTGCTCGACCAGGCGGCGAGCACGCTGTGTGAGAAGGACGCCGGCCTGTTCCTGGACTGCCGCTCGCTCGAGGCCGAACAGGTCCCGCTCCCGCTTGCGGAGCAGGGCCTTGAGATCCTGGTCCTCGACACCAAGACGCCGCACAGCCACGTCGACGGCGAGTACGGCGCGCGGCGCGCGTCCTGCGAGGAGGCGGCCGCGCTGCTGGGGATTCCTGCGCTGCGCGACGTCACCGACCTGGACGCTGCCCTCGCCCAACTGGACGACGAGACGATGCGGCGCCGGGTGCGTCACATCGTCACGGAGAACGCCCGGGTGCTGGACGCCTTCGAGGTCGCCAAGAACGGTCACCTCGCCGACTTGGCGCCGCTGCTGGACGCGTCGCACGCGTCCATGCGCGACGACTACGAGATCACCGTCGCGACGGTCGACCTCGCCGTCGAGCAGGCGCGTCGCTCGGGCGCGCTTGGCGCCCGGATGACGGGCGGCGGGTTCGGTGGCTGCATCATCGCGCTCGCCCCTGCAGGCCAGGGTGAGCGGATCGGCGCGGAGGTCGCGGCCGCCTTCGCAGACGCTGGCTACGCGGCCCCCGAATGGTTCACGGTGCTGCCAGCCCCGGGTGCGGGCCGGCTGGCCTAACCCGCGGTGCCGTCGGTCGCGCGCTGCAACTCGCCGCGACCGACGGCAAGCACCGACGCCACCAACGTGGCGAGCACGAACGGCGCGATCACAAGCATCAGGACGAACTGGGTCCGGTCCTGGCTGGTCAGGAAACTGCCGACCGCCAGCGCGTGCAGCAGCGACGACGCGACGATCAGGCCGAGCGCCCACGGGCGGCCGCGCAGCACCAGCCACGCGATGAGGATCAGCACGGCGCCGTAGCCGATGAGCATGGCCGCCACGCCGAGACCGAACGTGCGCGAGTTGGCCACCAGCGCCGCGATTCCGCTCACCACGAAGGCAAGCCCCGTCAGGGCTGTCAGGATGATGGCGACGGCGAGCAGGGGCCGGCGCAGCAGGCTAAGGTTCACGGAACGAAGCCTGCCAAGGCCACCGCCGTCGATCAAGCCGACTGACACATTTGTTGAGAACAACCCTCCCCCGGCGAGCATCTATTGCCTATCGTTGGTCCCAGGGGTAACCTGCATAAGCTTGCGGAGCCTCCGCAGCACCATGAACCTGCCACAGAAGGAGCACAACTATGGATTGGCGCCACAAGGCTGCCTGCCTCACTGAGGATCCGGAGTTGTTCTTTCCTGTTGGCAACACTGGTCCGGCGCTGCAGCAGATCGAAGAGGCAAAGAAGATCTGCGCCCGTTGCGTCGTTCGTGAACAGTGCCTCGCGTGGGCCCTTGAGGCCGGCCAGGACCACGGTGTGTGGGGTGGCCTGAGCGAGGACGAGCGCCGCGCCATCAAGCGCCGCGCCGCGCGCTCCCGCCTGCGCAACTCCTGAGGCTCAGCCCCTCGGCACGGGCAGTTCGATCCGGGCGACCGTCCCCGGCGCGTCCGTGCGGTTGGCGATCGACAGGGTGCCGTGCAGGTCGTGCATCAGCGTCGAGATGATCGAGAGCCCCAACGACTTCTGGTTACCGAGCCTGAAGTCCTCCGGCAGCCCCTGACCGCCGTCCAGGATGGACACGGCCAACTGTTGGCCGTTGCGCTCCGGGAGTACCTCCACGAGGCCAGAGGAGCTGTTCAGCCCGTGCTCGATGGCGTTCTGGCACAACTCGGTGATGATCATCGACAGCGACGTGGCCATGTCGGCGGGGACGACCCCGAAGGTGCCGCGCCGGACCGCACGGACGGTTCCGTTCGAGGCGGCCAGGTCTCCCACCATGTCGAGGATCTTGTCGCACACCTCGTCGAAGGAGACCTCTTCGACGAGCGAGTAGGACAGCGTCTCGTGCACCATCGCGATGGACGAGACGCGCCGCATCGCGTCGCGCAGCGCCTCCTTGCCCTCCGGGGACTCGAGCCTGCGTGACTGCATCCGCAGCAGCGCCGCGACCGTCTGAAGGTTGTTCTTGACCCGGTGGTGGATCTCGCGGATCGTGGCGTCCTTTGTGACGAGCATCCGGTCGCGGCGCCGCAGGTCGGTCGTGTCGCGGCAGAGCACCAGCATCCCGGCGGAGGTCGTCTCGAACCAGAGCGGCAGCACCACGAAGCGCATCGACGCGCTGTGGGTCTCGACGTCGAACTCGAGCGTGAGTCGCCCGTCGATGTCCGCGTTGACGGTCTGGCCGACCGCCTCGACGCCACGGCGCAGCGTTCGCGTGAGGTCGCGGAAGTGCTCGCCCTCGATGTCGCCCTGCGCGCCGAGCCTGCGGTAGCCGGTGATCGCGTTGGGGCTGGCGAAGGAGATGATCCCGTCGGGCTGCACCCGCAGCACGCCGTCTGCGGGGCGCGGCGCCAGCGCCTTGTCGGACGGCGGAACGAGCGGGAATTCGCCGCGCATCAGCATCTGGGTGAGGATCTCCGCGGCCTCCAGGAAGTTCTCCTCGAGGGCGCCGGTGGCCCGCATGCCCATCTGGTTGGTGTGCCGCTCGATGACGGCGATGGGGTGGCCGTTGCGGATCACCGGGATCGCCCACACGTCGACGGGGATGCCCGCGCTGATCGCGTTGTTGCTGGTCTCGGAGATCTCGTGCGTCATGTAGGCGACGGTGACCTGATGCTCGGGGTCGTACTCGATGCGCTCCCCCACGATGTCGTCCTCGAGGGCCGTTGGGCCTGTCACGGGGCGGATCTGGGCGGTGCACTCGAATGTGTCGCCCTCGTCGAGTGCCCTCCACAGGACCAGATCCGAGAAGCTCAGATCCGCCAGGAGGTGCCATTGGGAGACGAAGGCGTCGAGCCACTCGTCGTCGGTCATCCGGTCTACTGCTCGTGCCACGATGCCAACTCTGCCACGTCGGGCTTTTTCATGACGACCCGGTTCTGGCACAATGTGGTGTCCGCAGATTCAGCCACGAGGAGTCCCACCATGGGTAAGACCGGTCGCAAGCGCCGCGCGCGTCGCAAGAACAAGGCAAACCACGGCAAGCGTCCCAACGCCTGAGCCGTCGCCTCGCCGAGGCAGATAAGCCCCCGCTGCGTGCGGGGGCTTCTTCATGTCGGGGGTCACCTACGGGTGATGCGCATCGTCTGGATCCGCGCAGCCAGCGTTGTCGGGGCCTGCTCTACGGGCTGACTGCGCACGATCATCTCGGTGATGGTCGACTCGATCTCGAAGTTCTCCATACATCGCTCACACGCATGCAGGTGGATCCGGATGGCGTCTGCGTCGGCCTCGACCAGTTCCTCGTGGAGGAAGGCGTGGACGCGCGCGAGGGCCTGCACGCACTCGTCCATCTCGTCGTGTTCCTGGGACATTCCCATGGCGCTCATCAGCGTCCCCCCTCCCGTGTGTCGTTTCGTCCGATGCCCAGTTCCTTGGCGTGGTCGGCGAGTAACTCCCGCAGTTGGGCCCTTCCGCGGTTGAGCCGGCTCATCACCGTGCCGATGGGGGTGCCCATGATCTCGGCGATCTCCTTGTAGGAGAATCCATCGACGTCGCTGAGCAGCACCGCGGTGCGGAAGTTCTCGGGCAACTGCGAGATCGCCTCGGCGACGACCGCGTCGGGCGTCTGGTCGAGCGCCTCCATCTCGGCGCTGCGCAGGCCGGTGGAGTCGTGCGAGGCCGCGCGGGCCAACTGCCAGTCCGTGACGGAGTCGTCGCCGGTGCTCTTGGGGTGCGCTGCGCCTTGCGGTAGGCGTTGATGTAGGTGTTTGTCAGGATCCGGTAGAGCCAGGCGCGGAGGTTGGTCCCTGGCGTGAAGGTGTGGCGGGACGCGAAGGCCTTGGCGTAGGTGTCCTGCACCACGTCTTCGGCGTCGGCCGGGTTCCGCGTCATCCGCAGGGCGGCCGCGTACAGCTTGTCGAGATGGCTCAGCGCCTCCTCCTCGAAGGCTGCCGCTTCGGCATCTTCGAGGGTGGCGTCTGCCGACGCTGCCACCAGATCCTGATCTTCCATCAGGTACGACAATAGCGCCGAGTCCACGATCGACTCGGCGATGGTCACCACCGGTGGCACCTTCGTGAGCGTCATGTGTGGGACAACCCCGATTGTCGCCGCGATATTCCCGCGCGGCCGGCTGGGGCCGAGGCTCAGCCAGCCGCGACGATGAGGTCGGGGCCGTCGTTTCCGACGAAGCTGACGGCCCGGGAGACCTTGCGGTGGGCGAGCGTCAGGGGGGTCTCGAGCAGCGCGACCGCCGCCCTTGCGTCGGTGAGTCCGGGGTCGAGCCAGTCGTCGTAGGAGTCGGCGGGCACGATCATCGGCATCCGGTCGTGCACCCAGCCCAGTTCGTCGGTGGCCTCGGTGGTGATGATCGTCGTCGACGCGACCCAGCCGTCGGGGCCCTTCCAGAACTCGTACAGCCCTGCCATCACGAACGGCTCCGCCTGCGGGTAGAGGAAGTAGGGCTGCTTGACCGGCTTCGCCGTTCCCGGGACCTGCTCGGGCCGCCACTCGTAGTAGCCGATCGACGGAATCAGGCAGCGGCGGGCTGAGGCGGCCTTCCGGAAGGCAGGCTTCTCGGTGACCGTCTCGACCCGCGCGTTGATCATCGTGGCGGTGGGCGCCTTCGCCCAGCTTGGCACCAGGCCCCAGCGCAGCCCGACGAGCTTGCGCGTCTGCTCGCCGTCCTTGGCGCGTTCCACCACCGCAGGGACGGTGTCGGTCGGGGCGATGTTGTAGCGAGGCTCACACACCTCGTCCATCCCCTCGTCGACGAAGGAGATCTCGAACTCCTCAACGAGTTCGTCTGGGTTGGCAGTGGCCGCATACCGTCCGCACATGTCGCCAGCCTAGTAGGGTGGCGCCATGAGCCTCTTGCGATTTGTTGCCCGGAGCATGTTCGCCGGCTACTTCATCACGGAAGGCGTCAAGGCGGTCACCAAGCCCGCCGAGAGCGCCCCTGATGCTGAAGCCTTCACCTCGACCATCACGCCGCTGCTGCAGCGCGTCGTGCCAGCGGACGTGTCGTCCTACGTGCCCGAGAAGGCCGAGACGTGGGTGCGGATCTCCGGCGTGGCCCAGATCGCGGGCGGAGCCATGTTCGCCACCGGCATCGGCCGGAGGATCGGCGCGCTGCTGCTCGCCAAGGCGAGCGTGCTCAACGTCGCGATGGCGCTGCCCGGCAAGGATGCCCCCAAGACGGCGAAGGATTCCGCACGTCCCGAGGTGCTCCGCAACGTGGCGCTTCTGGGCGCCTCGATCCTTGCGATGCAGGACACCCAGGGCAAGCCGAGCCTTGCCTGGCGCGCCGACCAGGCGGCGAAGGTGACCGAGAAGAAGGCCGCCGCGCTCGGCGACGACATCTCCAAGTCCACGAAGGCCGCGGCCGCGACCGCCGAGAAGAAGGCGAAGAAGCTGGCCCGCAAGGCACGCAAGCAGGCCCGGCGGCTCAGTAAGAAGATCGACGCCGTCACCTCGTGATGCAACGACCGCTCCCCCACGCGTCCGCTCCCGTCCGCGGTGAGGTGATCGTCCCCGGGTCGAAGTCGGAAACCAACCGTGCGCTGGTGCTCGCCGCTCTCGCGACCGGTCCCAGCCGCCTCGACGGGGTCCTCGAGTCGCGCGACTCCGCGTTGATGATCGACGCCCTGCGCGCCCTCGGCGTCTCGGTCGAGACCGACGGCACCCGCGCCCGGGTCGCGCCCCCCGTACGTTTCGCAGGCGCCAAGGACATCGACTGCGGCCTCGCGGGCACGGTGATGCGATTCGCCCCACCGGTGGCGATGCTCGCCGACGGCCCCTCCGGATTCGTGGGCGACCCCCACGCGTCCGAGCGCCCGATGAAGCCGCTGCTCGACGGGCTCCGCCAACTGGGCGCCATCGTCACCGGCGATCGACTGCCGTTCAGGATCAGCCCTCCGGCGCAGTACGGCGCCACGGTGGCCATCGACGCGTCCGAGTCAAGCCAGTTCATCTCCGGCCTGCTGCTGATCGGCGCCCGGCTCCCCGAGGGCCTGACGCTACGCCACACCGGCGACGTGTTGCCGTCGCGGCCGCACATCGACATGACGGCGGCGATGCTGCGCGACAGGGGCGTCAGCGTCGCCGAACCGGACGCGCGGACCTGGCGGGTCGCGCACGGGCCGATCGCCGCGAAGGACGCCACCATCGAGCCCGACCTCACCAACGCGTCGGTCTTCCTGGCCGCGGCCGCCCTCACCGGCGGCGAGGTCTCGGTCGTGGGCTGGCCGCGCCGATCGCTGCAGCCGGGGGCGCTGTTCCTCGACGTGGTCGAGTCGATGGGTGCCCGGGTGACGCGCTCGGCAGGAAAGGTCACGGTGCACGGCGCCGGGAGGCTCCAGGGGATCGACGTCGACCTCGGCGCCGCGTCCGAACTGACGCCTGTGGTGGCGGCGCTCGGAGCCCTCGCTGAGGGGACGACCACGATCTCCGGGGTCGCGCACATCCGAGGCCACGAGACGGATCGGCTCGCGGCGCTCGTCACGGAACTGCGGCGGGTCGGCGTCGACGCGTCCGAGACCGAGGACGGGCTGCGCATCACCGGAGGCGGCGACCTTCGCCCTGCCGTGCTGCACGCCTACGCGGACCACCGGATGGTGCACTTCGCCGCGCTTCTTGCGCTGCGGATCCGGGGCATCGGGATCGATGACATCGCGTGCGTGTCGAAGACCATGCCGCGCTTCCCGTCCGACTGGGCCGGGCTCATCGGGTGAGTATCCACGAGGACGACCACACCGGATTCGACCGGCCGCGGAAGCGCAGCCGACCCCGCACCAAGGACCGCCCCGACTACTCGTCGCTTCCGGTCGCCCGGGTGGTGTCGGTCGACCGGGGCCGCTACCGCTGCCTGCTTGAGGACAGGATCGTCTCGGCCGTGCGCGGCAGGCTGATCGCGCGCAAGGGCATCATCGTCGGCGACGAGGTGCGCCTGGACGGGGACACGAGCGCAGACGAGGGCACCCTCGCCCGCGTCGTCGAGGTCCTCGAGCGGACCACGATGCTGCGCAGAAGCGCCGACGACGCGGATACCTTCGAGCGTCCGATCGTCGCGAACGCGGACCAACTGTTCATCGTCACGGCGCTGGCGGACCCGCCGCCGAGGATGGGGATGATCGACCGGATCCTGGTGGCGGCCTACGACGCCGGGATCGCGCCGATGCTCTGCCTGACGAAGGCCGACCTCGCCAGCCCCGACGAGCTTCGCGCGGCCTATGAGCCGCTCGGCGTCCCGATCCTGGTGACCGACCCCCTGGCCGACCTGACGCCGGTCCGCGAGGCCCTCACGGACCACGTGACGGTGTTCGTCGGACACTCCGGCGTCGGCAAGTCGACGCTGGTGAACCGGCTCATCCCCGACGCGCACCGCGCAACCGGGGAGGTCTCCGAACTGACGGGCAAGGGCAGGCACACGTCGACGTCGGCGGTCGCGATGGAACTGCCCGAGGGCGGCTGGATCGTCGACACCCCCGGCGTCCGCTCGTTCGGGATCAGCCACGTCCGGCCCGGGTCGATCCTCGGCGCCTTCCCCGATCTGGCCGAGTACGCAGAGGACTGCCCCCGCGGGTGCAGGCATCAGACGGACGCCCCGGAGTGCGCGCTCGACGATGCCGTCGCCGACGGCCGGCTGGCCCCGGAGCGGCTCGCCTCCTTCCGGCGGATGGAGCGGGCCTTCGTGTAGGGCGTCGCGCCTGCCAGTGCGTCGCGCGACGAATGAGGGTTGGCTTCGGTAGGTTGGTTACATGTCTCGACCGAAGGACCTCACCGACGACGTGCGCCTCGCGCACCTGATGGCAGACGACGCCGACTCCCTCTCCATGAGCCGGTTCAAGGCCTTGGACCTGCAGTTCTCGGCGAAGCCGGACAACACGCCCGTCACGGAGGCGGACACCGCCGTCGAGGAGTCCATCCGTCGCACGCTCGCAAGGACCCGCCCGCGCGACGCTGTGCACGGCGAGGAGTTCAGTGACACCGGCGAGTCGTCGCGTCGCTGGATCATCGACCCGATCGACGGCACCAAGAACTACCTGCGCGGCGTGCCCGTCTGGGCGACGCTGATCGCGCTGGAGGTCGACGGCAAGATCGTCGCTTCCGTCGTCTCCGCTCCCGCGCTCGGTCGCCGCTGGTGGGCGTCGGAGGGCGGCGGCGCGTTCACGGGTCGCTCGATCCTGAACGCCACGGAACTGCGGACGAGCCGGGTCGCCGAGATGGCCGATGCTTCGCTGTCGTACTCGGAGATTTCGGAGTGGGTCGAGTCGGGTCGCGGGCAGGGCTTCATCGACCTGATGCGCGACTGTTGGCGCAGCCGCGCCTACGGCGACTTCTGGAGTTACATGCTGGTGGCCGAGGGCTCCGTCGACATCGCGTGCGAACCCGACCTGGCCCTGTACGACATGGCCGCCCTTGACATCATCGTCCGCGAGGCTGGCGGGAAGTTCACCAACCTGTCCGGCGAGGATGGCGTCAAGGGCCCCGGCGCGCTCGCCACCAACGGGCTGATCCACGAGGCCGTCCTGGCCTACCTGAACGACGCCGCGCCCGACGACGAGCCTGCTGAGGCTCTTGCCGAGGCACCGTCCGAGTAGCTTCCTGGACGCTGGGGGCGACTCAGTCCTTGAGCATGTTTGGTAACTCGTTTGCGGTTCGAACGTTCAAACGCGGCTCACGCGACAACGAGCAACCGAACATGCTCAACGCACGATCCAGCCGACGGCGAAGGGCGCCGCGGATTGCTCCGACGGCGCCCCTCCCCCACGCTCTTGTCTCAGAGGACGCGGACCTGGATGGTCTCATCCAGGCCGTCCAGCTTCGCGAGCAGCCCCTCGTATCCCTCACCACTGACGTCGGTGATGGCGTAGCCCTGGTGGCCCTTGGTGGCAAGGGTCTGCCAGCCGATGTTCATGTTGCACTCGGCGAGCACCGAGTTCAGGCGGGCCATCACACCCGGCACGTTGCGGTGCAGGGCGACCACGCGGGCGTCGGAGGTCTTCGGACCTGCGGCGACCTCGGGGATGTTCACGCACATCGCGGTGCCGCCGAGCTCGTGGTAGTCGGCCAGCTTGCCCGCGACGTAGCGGCCGATGTCGACCTGAGCCTCCAGCGTCGAGCCGCCCACGTGCGGGGTCAGGATGACGTTTGGCACGTTCTGCAGGTTCGAGACGAACGGCTCGTCCTTCGACTTCGGCTCCGACGGGTAGACGTCGATCGCCGCGCCCGCGATGTGGCCGCTCACCAGGTTCTCGTGCAGCGCGTCCAGGTCGACGACCGACCCGCGGCACAGGTTCAGGAACAGCGCGCGGGGGCGCATCTTGGCGAACTCGGCGGCGCCGAACAGGTTCTTGTTGGTTGCGCGGCCGTCGACGTGCAGCGAGATGGTCTCGGCCTGCTCCAGCAGCTCGTCGAGCGAGTCGACGCGGCGGGCGTTACCGAGGGCGAGCCGGTCGACCACGTCGTAGAAGATCACGCGCATGCCGAGCGCCTCGGCGACCACGGAAAGCTGCGAGCCGATGTTTCCATAGCCGACGATGCCGAGGGTGCGGCCGCGGACCTCGTGCGAGCCGATCGCCGACTTGTCCCAGCGACCCTCGTGCATGTCGCGGTTCCGGTCGGTCAGGCGGCGGGCCATCGAGATGATCTCGCCGATGGCCAGTTCGACCACCGAGCGCGTGTTGGAGTACGGCGCGTTGAAGACGGCGACCCCCGCCTCGGTGGCGGCGTCCAGGTCGATCTGGTTGGTTCCGATGCAGAACGCGCCGATCGCCCGCAGGTTCGGGGAGGACTCGATGACGCGTCGCGTCACGTAGGTGCGCGATCGGATGCCGAGGTAGTCGACGCCCTCCAGCGCGGCGATCAGGTCGTCCTCGTTGAGGGCGCCGGGCAGGGTCTCAACCTCGAAGCCGCGGTTGCGCAGCGACTTTTCGGCGTCGGCGTGGATGTTCTCGAGTAGCAGTGCCTTCACGGGTGAGGAGTCTACTTCGATTGCGACACCGCTCGACGCACGTTCCACTGCGCCGGCAGCGAACCTCAGATGGTCAGCGTCGCGTCGAGCAGGGCCCGCGTGTACGGATGCTCCGGTGAGGTCAGGACGGCGTCGACGGGGCCCTCCTCGACGACGCGGCCGCGCTCGACCACGACCACCCGGTCGCACAGCCGCGCCACCACCGACAGGTCGTGCGACACGAGCACCAGCGCAAGGCCGCGCTCCTGCACCTCGGAGGTGAGCAGGTTGAGCACCTGCGCCCGCACGGACACGTCGAGGGCCGACACGGGCTCGTCTGCGACCAGCAGAGCCGGGTCGCTGATCAGCGCCCGTGCGATGGCGGTGCGCTGCCGCTGACCGCCGGAGAGTTGGTGGGGGTAGCGCTCAAGCATCTCGACGTCGAGGCCGACGCCGTCCATCGCGGCGGCGAGGACCGCGTCGCTGAGCGGCGGAACGTCGGGGCGCTTCCTGAGCACCGGGGAGCGCAGCGGCTCGCCGATGATGTCGCGCAGCTTCATTCGGGGGTCGAGCGAGGAGTTCGGGTCCTGGAACACCATCGACGCCGCCGCCCGCAGCCAGCCGAGCCGCCGCTCCGGCAGGCCGACGATCGAGCGGTCCTGGAACGTGATCTCCCCCGCCGAGGGCTTCAGGAGGCCGAGCATCAGCCGGGCGAGCGTCGTCTTGCCCGACCCCGAGCCGCCGACGATGCCGACACGCTCCCCCTGCTCGATGGTGAGGGTGACGTCGCTCAGCGCCACGAACTGTTTGCCGCCTCGGCGGTACGTTGCGGTCGCGCCGCGGAGTTCGACGAGGCTCATGCGTGCGCCTCCCCCGTGTAGAAGTCGGCGACGCTCGGCAGCGGCTGGTCGCGCGGAACGCGGTCGATCCGGGCGGAGGCGATCAGGCCCTTGGTGTACGGGTGCTGCGGGTCGGAGATGATCTGCTCGACCTCGCCCTCCTCGACGATCCTGCCCTCCAGCATGACGGCGACACGCGGGCATACCTCCCGGACGACGGCCAGGTCGTGCGAAACGAACACCGAGGCGCGGTCGCGGAGTTGCTCGTCGAGCAGTCGCAGGATCTGGCGCTGCACGAGCACGTCGAGCGCGGTGGTCGGCTCGTCGCACAGCACCAGTTCGGGCTCGTTTGCCAGCGCCATCGCGATCAGCGCCCGCTGCCGCTGCCCTCCGGAGAGTTCGTGCGGGTAGGAGTCGGCGATCCGCTCCGGCTCCGCAATGCCGACCTTGCCCAGCCAGTCGAGCACCTCCATGTGGATGGAGCCCTTCTGCTCGCCGTGGTGCAGCGCCACGACCTCCCCGATCTGGCGTCCGACGCGCATCGTCGGGTCGAGCGCCGTCATGGGCTCCTGGAAGATCATCGAGATCTCGTCGCCGCGGAGCCCGCGGTACTGGCGCTCGGGCAGCCCCACGAGTTCACGCCCGTTGAACGTGATCGACCCGGTGACCTGTGCGTGTTCCGGCAGCAGCCCCATGATCGCAAGCGACGTCACAGACTTTCCCGAGCCGGACTGCCCGATGATGCCGAGCCGGTCGTGTTCGCCGACGCTGAACGAGATGCCGTCGACGGCGGGAGGGCGCCGCCCGAACCGGATGGTCAGGTCCCTGACCTCAAGCACGTTCACGACACCTCCCGGAGGCGCGGGTCGAGCAGGTCGCGCAGCCCGTCGCCGAGCAGGTTGAAGCCCATCGTGGCGACCGCGATCGCCAGGCCGGGCCACAGCGCCAGGATGGGCGCGTTGAACAGGTTGCTCTGCGCCTCGCGCAACATCCGGCCCCACGTCGGCGTGTCCGGCCCCGAGCCGAGGCCGAGGTAGCTGAGCCCCGCCTCCGCGAGGATCGCGATGCCGAAGCTGACGGAGGCCTGCACGCCCAGCACCGGCGCGATGTTGGGCAGCACGTGGCGCGCGGCGATCGCGAGGGTCGGGGTGCCGCTGACGCGGGCCGCCTCGATGTAGCCGAGGCTCATCACCTGGTAGGTCGCCGCCCTCGCGAGGCGCACGAAGGCAGGGATGGTCGCCACGGCGATCGCGGCCATCGCCGTCCACGTCGACCCGCCGACCGCCGCGGCGAGCAGGATCGCGAGCAGCAGCGCGGGGAAGCCGTAGAGGATGTCGGAGAGGCGTGCAGGCAGGTCGCTCACCCAGCCACGGGTCATGCCGGAGAAGATCCCGATGGGCACGCCGATGAGCGCGGCCCCCGCGACGGAGACGATGCCCACCAGCAGGCAGATCCTCGCCCCGCTCATCAGCATCGACAGCACGTCCACGCCGATCGCGTCAGTGCCGAGCACATGGGGCCAGCCGGGAGCCTCAAGGCTGCCCCCGGTGATGTCGGTAGGTCCGAACGGGGTCCAGAACAGGCCGACCGCCGCGAGGGCCACGACGATGCCGATCAGCACGATGCTGAGGATCAGGGTGCCGCGCCTCATGCCGCCTCCGCCCTTCGCCTCAGCCTCGGGTCGACGATCTGGTAGGTGATGTCGACGAGGAAGTTGATCAGCAGCACCGACCAGACCAGAAGCAGCACGATCGCCTGCACGATGCCGAGGTCGCGCCCCGAGACCGCCGTCAGCAGCGCCGACCCGAGCCCGGGCAGCGCGAACACCTGCTCGATGATGATGGCGCCGACCAGCAGCGTCGCCAACTGCAGGCCGATCACCGTCAGCAGCGAGATGCCGATGTTGCGGAGGCCGTGGCGCCACAGCGCGCCGATCCGCGACCAGCCGACGGCGCGGGCGGTGCGGAAGAAGTCCTCGTGGAGGACGTCGATCACCGAGCTTCGCACGTAGCGGGAGATGACGGAGGCCTGCACGACCGCGAGCGAGGCGACGGGCAGGATCAGGTGCCTGATCCAGTCGAGCGGGCTGTCCCAGTAGGAGACGTAACCGCCAGCGGGCAGCCAGCCGAGCCGCACCGCGAACACGATCACCAGCCAGATGCCCGCCCAGAACGCGGGGATGGCGAGCCCCACCTGGGACAGCGCGGACACGGCGATGCCGTCGAGGTGACGGCGGCGCACCGCGGCGTAGGAGCCGACGGGGATGGCGATCAGGATCGCGAAGATCATGCCGAAGGCGATCACCCAGGCCGAGACCTCGAAGCGCGCCGCGATCAGGGGGCTGACGGGGGCGCCGGTGTAGTAGGACTGGCCGAAGTCGAAGCGGGTGACGATGCCGCCGAGCCACTCGACGTAGCGCAGGAGGAAGGGTCGGTTCAGGCCGAGGCGTTCCTCGAGCGCGGCGACCTCGCCCGGCCCGGCGTTGGTGCCGAGGGTGACTTGGGCGATGTTGCCCGGCAGCTTGTTGGTCGCGAGGAAGATCAGGAAGCTGGCGAGCAGGAGGCTACCCAGCAGCCAGGCGACCCGCACCCCGACCCTGCGCAGGACGGTCATGGATCAGCTCCGTGCCGCCAGCAGGGTGAGGTCGAAGGACAGGCTGACCTGGTTCTCCTGGATGCCCGAGATCTCGGGGGTCGCGATGATGATGTTGGGCAGCAGGAACAGCCAGTCGGCGGCGGCCTGGTCGGAGAGCAGCTTCGCCGCCTTCTTCAGGTCCTCCGTCTGGACGGCCTCGGTGCCCTCGTCCGCCGAGACGAGCAGCGCGTTGAACTCCTCGTTGTGGAAGTTCCAGTAGTTGTTCGGCGCCGCGAAGGCCGACAGGTCGTGCGGCTCGACGTGCGCGACGATCGTCATGTCGTAGTCGTGCTTGCCGTAGACCTGGTCCAGCCAACGCGGCCAGTCCAGTTCCTCAAGGGCCACGTTGATGCCGACCTCCTTGAGTTGGGCGGCGACGTAGCGGCCGGCGGTCGGCCCGTATGGCAGGTTCGGGACGCGCAGCCGCAGCGTCAGGCCGCTGGCGACGCCCGCCTCGGTCAGGAGTTCCTTCGCCTTTGCGGGGTCGTACGGGTACGCCTGGGAGAGGTCCTCGTACCAGGGATCAGTCGGGGGCACCATGGAGCCGATCAGCGTCCCCTTGCCGCCCCACACCGAGTTGATGAGGCCCTTGCGGTCGATGGCGTGGTTGATCGCCTGGCGCACGCGCACGTCGGAGAGCGCCTTCGTCTCGTGGTTGAAGCCGAGCACGACCTCACCCTCGGTGGTGCCCTCGTAGGTCGTGTACTTCGACGAGTCGGCGAACTGCCCGATCGACTGCGGCACCGTCAGGTTGGAGATGATGTCCAACTGCCCCGAGAGCATCGCCGTGTTCATGGCGTTCGGGTCGGCGTAGTAGCGAAAGTTCACGGGGTCGAAGCGCGCAGGGGTGCCCCAGTAGGACGGGTTGGCAGCCAGCCTGAGCAGCGAGCCCTGGTCCCACTTGACGAAGGTGTACGGCCCGGAGCCTGCGGGCGCGGTGTTCAGGTCGGCGACGGCGCTCGGGTCGGACACGATGCCTGCCGGTCCCGTCATGTCGTAGAGCCATTCGTTCGAGGGACGCGACATGGTCACCTTGACGGTGTGGACGTCGACGGCCTCCACGTCCGCGACGGCGGCCCACTTGGCCTTGATCGAGTCGGTTGCGGAGTCGGCCCGTGCCCGGTCGAAGCTCTTGACGACGGCGTCGGCGTCGACGGGCGCGCCCGAGGCGAACTTCGCCTGGTTCTGCAGCGAGAACGTGTAGGTGAGCCGATCGTCGGACAGCGTCCAGTCGGAGGCCAGCAGGGGCTTGATGGTGCCCTCGCTGTCGAGTTTCACCAGCGTCTCGTAGACGTTGTAGAGCAGCACGAATGGCGTGCCAGCGCCCGGGACGGTGATCATGTCCAGCCCCGTCGGCTCGGCGGTGGCCCCGATGTTGAGTTCGCGGCCCGTCTCTTCCTTCGGCTCGGGTCGGGTACAGGCGCTGAGCGTGACGGCGAGCGCCAGGGCAAGGAGCATGCCCACGAAGGAGCGGCTTCGACGCATATTCGGATGTTCCCTTCGAGGGGGTTGAACGGCGAGCACAGTCTAACCGTTCGGGCGTCGTGCGAACCGGACCCGCTGTCAGGCGGCGGGGCCGATTCCGCGTAGAGCGCAATCGCCGCCGCGACGCGGCAGGATAGGGGCCATGGGTGAAGGCACATCGAAGCGGGGCATCTCGTGGTCGTCGACGGGGCGCACCCTGCAGCGGGCGCGGCTCCGGGCGTTCGATCTGTCGGAGCGTACGGCACGCGCGGGATGGCGCTCACAACGGCTCCGGGTCAACCGGTGGCGCTCGCGGCTGTTCATGATCCTGCAGATCTCGGTCGCTGCAGGCGTGTCGTGGGGGCTCGCCCATTATCTGTTGCGCCATCCCGCCCCTTTCCTTGCGACCGTTGCGGCGATCATCTGCCTCGGCTTCTCGTTCGGTCAGCGGCTGTGGCGGGTCGTGGAGGTCGCCGTCGGCGTGACGGTCGGCGTGCTGATCGGCGACATCTTCGTCCACTTCTTCGGCACGGGCGTGTGGCAGATCATGCTGGTGATCGCGCTCGCCATGTCGGTGACCACCTGGCTGGGCGCAAGGACGCTGATGGTGACGCAGTCCGCGGTGCAGGCCGCGACGGTGTTGACGGTGTTCCCCGGCTTCGACCAGGGCGTCTCCCGTTGGCAGGATGCGCTGGTCGGCTGCTCGGTGGCGCTGCTGTTCGCGACGGTCGCGCCGACGACGCCCATCAACCGGCCCCGGATGCTCGCCGCGAAGGTGCTTGGCGAGGCGGCGGCGACGGTGCGGGCGATGGTCCAGGCGCTCAGGGCCGAGGATCTGGACGCGGCCGAGGGGATCCTCGAACGCGCCCGGGCGACGGAGTCGGAGTTGTCGGCCCTGCTGACGGCGTCCAACGAGGGCATGGCCGTGGTGCGCACCTCGCCGTTCCTGCGCAGACACCGCGAGTCGGTGCTGCAGGTCTCCGACCTGGTCGTGCCGCTCGACCGGTTCATCCGCAACCTTCGCGTGCTCGCGCGGCGCGGCGCGATCGCCACCTACCGGCACGAGGAGGTCTCTCCGGAACTGCTGGGCGTGTTGAGCGAGATGGCTCAGATCATCGACGACTGCGCGAGCGAACTGTTCGCCCGCCGACTGCCCGACTCGCGACTGCCGGAGATCCGGGCCCTCGCCGAGAAGACCTCGACGCTTCCCCTGGAGGGCCAGTTGAGTTCGATGGTGCTGCTCGCGCAACTGCGCTCGATGCTCGTCGACCTGATGGAACTGTGCGGCGTCGACTACACCGACGCCCGCGAGGCGGTTCCGGACATGGACGAGGCCGACCGGCCGGCCTAGTGGGCGAGGAAATCCGGGCTCTCGTGCGTGACGAGGTTCGGCTGCACCAGCGTGCCGCTGAGCGAGACCGCTGGGTCCGCCAACTGCGCGAGCACCATGTCGAGCACGATCTTTGCGACCTCATCGACGGGTTGGCTGATGCTGGGGAGCCCGAGCGTCCGTGCGACCGGGGTGTCGTCGAAGCCCACCAGGTTCACGCCGTGCCTGTTGTGGCGTCGCGCCTCCGTGAAGGCGCCGAGCGAGAGCGAGTCGCTCGCGCAGACGGCGGCGTCGGCCCCGCGTTCCAGCAGTTCGGCCATCGCCTCTGCACCGGCGAGGATGGTGTCCTCGCCCTCGACGGTGAGGGCCTCGGCCTCGCCGTTGGACAGCCGGAGCGACTCGGCCCAGCCCGCGCGCCTGTCCTTGCCGACGGGCGATCCGTCGTCCCAGCCGATGAACCCGATCCGCTCGTGCCCGAGGCCGCGCAGGTAGCTAGCGGCCTCGACGGCGCCGAACCGGCCGTCGACGTCGGCCCACTTGCCGTGGTCGTGCCCGTCCCATGGCCGCCCGAATGACGCGAACGGCACCTCCTCCGCGGCCAACTCGGCCGGGCGGGTGTCTCCGTACCAGGTGTCGGTCAGGATGCACGCGTCGATGGCGAGGCTGCGGCGCAGTTCGACGAGCTTGTCCACCTCCTCGCCGTTGGTGGAGGCCGGAAACAGGACGATGCGGTAGCCGCGCTGGTCGGCGCGCGTCACCAGGGCACGGGTGAACCCGTCGACGATGGTGCCGGAGATGCCGTTGCGGTGCTGCCCGAGCCTCAGCCCCAGCGCCATCGAGCGTTGGTTGCGAAGCGCCCGCGCCGCGGCGGACGGCCGGTAACCCGAGCGCTCGATCGCCGCCAGAACCCTCGCCCGCGTCTCGGGCCGGACCCGGTCGGGGAAGTTCAGCACGTTGGAAACGGTCTGCCGGGACACCTTGAGCTCAGCCGCGAGGCTGGCCAGCGTCGGCTGATTCATCGCACCCCCTGGATGGATCGTTCAAAAGTAGTGGCCCTACCCAATCCGGTTCCTCTCGATGCTGTCAACCATCCCCGGCCAGTTTCCGGGAATTGTTATCGTTCCGTCACGCTCCGAACTCATGCGGGTCGGAAAGTCGTGGCGAGCAGCACGTGGACGGCGTCGATGTCGAACCGCGCTGAGGGGGTGCGCCCGATCAGCTTGTAGACGGCCTTCGGCCACAGAACGTGGATCCCGTCGACGAGGATCGCGCCGCCGATCAGCGGCCAGTCGGCGTCGATGAAGCACAGCACCCCCCTGACCGGCACCTGCTCCCCCACCACCTCGCGCACGACCGCCAACTGCTTGTGCATGCCCGCGAGTAGCTTGGTCGCGTCCCGTCGTCCGACCATCAACGTCCGCGTGACGGGGCGGAGCAGGCCGCCCTCGATGCGAAGCTCGGGGCGTCCCTTGTAGCGCTTCGCGTCGATCACCCAGATGCCGGACGGCGTGATCACCAGGTGGTCGATGTTGGCCCTGCTTCCGGGGATCAGACGGTCGTGCAGCGTGCGGAAGTCCGGGCCCGACCGCGCGTCGAGGGCCTTGCCCAGCTTCTCCTCCCCGACTGCGCCGGTCACCCACGCCTTCGTGGACTGCTTCTCGTCGCGCAGGAAGAGGGCGACGGGCGCGAGCCGGCCCCATTCGTCGCGCACCCGCTGCTCGTCGCGCGTCTTGCGGCGCTCGTACTCGCGCCGGGCGGAGGCGCCCGCGACACTGACGCCGAGGTCATCCGCCGCCTCCTCTGGTGCGGCGGGGGCGTCGTGGACCACCGACGCGCCGTGCGGCAACGCCCGCAGCGAGGCTGGGCCATCCGGTTCGGGGCCATCCGGTTCAGCGGCGTCCTGTTCGGGGCCGTCCGTGGCGGGCCCGTGCCCATCCTTGGCCGTGTCGATGGAGCGGGCGCGCCGCGGCGGCGAGGCGACATCGTCAGGCGCTTGGCGCACCGCGTGGAGGTGGGCCTCCGGATCGGCGTCGGGGGTCGGAACACAGGTCACACAGCGCACCGTCTTCATGGCCCGCTCGTAGACCGCAACGCTTCGCGCCTCGAGTTCGGTCCCGCACACCCGGCAGGTGCCCGCGTAGCGCAGTCTCATTCGCTTGTCTGTCAGGCTGGCCGCTTCCGGCATCGCGTCTCCTCGTTGATGACGCGGACAACCTAGCAGCGACGAGGCGGGCGTGTGGCTGCGGGTGGCTTGTATGGTTCGACTCGTTGTCGAGGGCGAGGAGCCTGCCGTGAACCTGCTGCTGCGCCTGGCGTGGATCCTGCTGACCCACCGTAGGAGGGGTCCGCTGGGGATCTGGGACGAGGCGGTCACACCGATGATGGTCGCGCCGACCGATCTGGACCCGCTGCTGCACATGAACAACGGCAAGTACCTGTCACTGATGGACCTCGGTCGGGTCGACCTGATGGTCCGCGCCGGCCTGTGGCCGCGGCTGAACGCCCTTGGCTGGTACCCGGTGGTGGCGGCGCAGACGATCACCTACCGGCGATCCCTCAATCCGCTGCAGCGCTTCGACCTCGTCACCCGTGTCATCGGCTTCGACGACCGGGCCGTCTACGTCGAGCAGAGCTTCCGTCGCGGGGGCCGCATCCACGCAAGCGCCATCGTCAAGGCGCGGTTCCTGAAGAAGACCGGCGGCAGCGTCGGCATCGAGGAACTGCTGTCGCTGACCGGGCCGGCGCCGGCCGACCTGACGCTCCCCACCTGGGTCGAGGAGTGGAGCTCCCGGTCCCGGATCCGGGAAAGCGCCACGTAGGATCGGGGTTGACCGGCGGTTGGGCCGGGCTGCAGCGTCGCGGGAGGCACACATGGACATCGCCGTCATCGGGTCGAACATGGTGGATCTGATCAGCTACATCACCAGGATGCCCGCCGAGGGAGAGACCATCGAGGCGCCGGACTTCGCGCTCGGCTGCGGAGGCAAGGGCGCCAACCAAGCGGTCGCGGCCGCACGGCTCGGCTCCGAGGTGCTGATGGTGACCCGCGTCGGCGACGACCTGTTCGCGGCCAACACCGTCGCCAACTTCGAGGCCAACGGCATCGACACCACGTTCGTGCTGCCCACGGTCGGCACCTCGGGCGTCGCGCCGATATTCGTCGACGAGCAGTCCCGCAACTCGATCATCATCGTCAAGGGAGCCAACGCGTCGCTGACCCCCGCCGACCTTGAGGCCGCGGAGGCAGAGATCGCCCGGTGCCGCCTGATCGTGGTGCAACTGGAGATCCCCATCGAGACCGTGCACGCCGCGATCGACCTCGCGGTGCGCCTCGACGTGCCCATCCTGCTCAACCCCGCCCCCGCCACGCACGGACTCGACTACGCGCGGGTCGCACAGTGCGAGTACTTCGTCCCGAACGAGACCGAACTTGCGACCCTGACGGGGATGCCTGCTGGCACCACCAACGAGATCACCGCGGCGGCAGCGGCGCTGATCGAGAAGGGCTGCCGCAACGTGATCGTCACGCTCGGCTCGCGCGGCGTGCTGTGGGTCAGCACCGACGGCGAGGTGTTGATCCCGCAGGACAACCCGGTCGAGGCGGTCGACACCACCGGCGCGGGTGACGCGTTCATCGGCTGCTTCGCGCACGAGGTGACCCACGGTTCGACAGTGCACGACGCGCTGGTCGCCGCCAACGCCTACGCGGCCAACTCGGTCACCAAGCGCGGCACCCAGACCTCCTACGCCAGCCGGGAGGACTTCACCGCCTGGCGTCGGGCCTGACGACACCGTGCACGGACCGGGTCACCCGCCGCGGGTAGTCTCCCCTCTCCTCGCCTCGCCCCGTGAGCGGGTTTCGTAGGCTGATGCGGGTGAGGAGCATGCGATGGATGCAGCACCCGAGGCCCGCCGCGAACCGGGCGACCGCGCGTCTCTCGAGACGCTGAGCCGGGTCGCGAGCAATCTCGCGATCGACACCCGTCTGGAGCCCCTCCTCGAACTGGTCCTCGGCAGCGCGGTGGCACTGCTCGGCTGCGAGAGCGGCTCGCTGAGCCTCGTCAGCCCCGAAAACACCGGCTATCGCAAGGTCGTGGACTTGGCGGCCGGCTGCCAGGCCGGGCGCGAGTTCCCGCTCAGCGAGGGGGTGACAGGCATCGTGGTGCGGACCCGCCGCGCGGTCACGTTCCGGCACTACGCCGACGTGCCGGGCGGGCACCTCGCCCCTGGAAGCGAACTGTTCGACCGTGCGGTGGTTGGTGCCCCGGTGCTGACCCGCTCCGGGGTCACTGGCGCGCTTGTCGTGTTCGCCGCCGACGCGCAACGCCTCTTCACGGACGAGGACGTCGAACTCCTGCAGCGCTTCGCGACGCACGCGGCGATCGCCATGACGAACGCCCGTCTGCACGCCGAGGCTGAGGCGAAGGCGCAGACGGCGGCGGTGCTCGCCGAGAGGGAGCGGGCGATGCTCGACCTGCACGACGCGCTGGGTCGTGGCCTGGCGACGGTGCTTGTCCGGCTCCGCGACGCCGAGCAGGCCGTGGCCGCCGGGGGCGACGTCGCGGAGGCGCTGCGCGACGCGCGGCGGTCGGCCGAGGCAGTGCTCGCCGACAGCCAGCGGGCCGCCTGGGCGCGGGTGGAGGTGCTGGACGGGCAGCCCCTGTCGGAGGCCATGCGCCTCGAACTCGAATGGACCCAGGCAATCGCAGGCGCCCAGACGTCCTTCCGGATCTTCGGCGACCCCCAACCCGTCGAGCCGGAGGTCGCCGCGCAACTGCTGCGGATCGTCCAGGAGAGCCTGACCAACGTGGCCCAGCACGCCGCGGCGACCCAGGTCCGTCTCGGCCTGGTGTACCTCAGCGACACCGTCGCCGTCATCGTCGAGGATGACGGCTGCGGCTTCGACCGCTCATCCGGGCGCCCCGTCGGTCGGGGCCTGGCGGGGCTCGTGGCCCGTGCGACCCAACTCGGCGGCGTCGTCCAACTGGACTCGACGCCTGGATGGGGAACGCGGGTGCGCGCCGACCTGCCGTACCGGGCCTCGCCCGACGTGCTGCTCGGCACCCCGCGCCAGCGCCTCGTCATCGTCCACGATCAGCCCGCCATGCGCGCTGGGCTCGTCGGCCTGCTCAGCCACCGGGAGCCGGGCGTCCAGGTCGTCGCGGAGATCGGAGAAGCGGTAGCCGCGGTGGAGGCCATCGCGCTGCTTGCACCCGACGTGGTGCTGCTCGGGTCGCGTGTGGCGCGCGAGGCCGACATCGACCTGATCTCGGCCCTGCACAGCACCGACCCCGATCTCCCCCTCATCGTGTACCTCGACGAGCCGACCAACCCGATGCTCGAGTGGGTCATGCCGGGGGTGCGTGGCATCGTGCCACGCGAGGCCGACGCGACAGAACTGGGGCGTGCCGTGGTCGCGGCGGCCCAGGGCGACGTGCTCGTCTTCAGCGGAATCCTGCGTCAACTCGGCGACGTGCCGCTGGGCGACCCGCTGACGGCACGGGAGCGGGAGGTTCTGGCTCTGCTGCGCGAGGGCCTCGCAGACAAGCAGATCGCGACGAGGCTCAGCATCTCCGTCAAGACTGTCGAGAAGCACGTCGGCGCGGTGCTGCGGAAGAACCGGGCCCGGAGCCGGACGGAACTGGTCGCCCGGGGGTGATCCCTCCCCCATCCCCACCCGCATCCGGCGTGGGGGTAATTCCCCATTGAGGGTGAGGGCGCCCGCTTCATAGCGTGGTCCTTTGAGCCGGAGTTCCAGAGGAGACCTGATGCCGACCGTGCCACTCTCAAAGATCCTCGCCCCCGCCTTCGAACAGCGCTACGGAGTGCCAGCCGTCAACGTGTTCAACGCGTTGAGCATGGCTGCCGTGCTCGACGCTGCAGAGGAGGTCCGTTCCCCCGTCATCGTGCAGACCTCGGTCAAGACCGTCCGACAGGTCGGCTCGCCCGTGATCATGGCCATGTGGCGGGCGCTGACCCGTGACATCACGGTCCCCGTCGCGCTGCACCTTGATCACTGCCCCGACCGCGCCCTGATCACCGAGTGCCTGGAGGCGGGCTGGAACTCGGTGCTCTTCGACGCGCACCACCTGACTGTCGAGGAGAACCAGCGCCAGACGGTAGAGGTCGTCGCCGAGGCGCGCCGCCACGGGGCAGACGTCGAGGGCGAGATCGAGGCCATCACCGGCGTCGAGGACGGCCACGGCAGCGACGAACCGGGCGAGCGACAGAGCCTCGAGATCCAGGTGCGCTACCTGGAGGCGACCGGCGTCGACGTGTTCGCGCCCGCGCTCGGTAACGCGCACGGCATGTACAAGCAGGCCCCGACGCTCGACTTCGACCGGGTCAGCGCGCTCGTCGAGCGGCATCCGGTGCCGATCGCGCTGCACGGCGGATCGGGCCTCAGCGACGCGCAGTTCCACGAGATGATCGCCCGGGGCACCGCGAAGGTGAACATCTCCACGGCGCTGAAGTTGGCGTTCATGGGCTCCGGCCTCGCGCACCTCAAGGAGTGCGAGACAACGGGCAAATGGGAGCCGGTCCTGCTGTTCGCCGCGCAGGAGAGCGCGATGCGCGACCTGGTGACGGGACTGGCGCACACCTTCGGAAGCGCGGGAAGGGCCTGAGATGCCTGCCCTGATCTTCGACTGCGACGGCGTGCTCGCCGACACCGAACACGACGGGCACCTCCCCTCCTTCAACGAGGCGTTCGCGGAGTTCGGGCTCCCGATCGTCTGGACCGAGGACCAGTACGCCGACCTGCTCAAGGTGGGCGGCGGCAAGGAACGGATGGCGCTCAGCCTCACACCCGAGGTGTGCTCGGCCCACGGCTACCCCGGGGAGACGGGACGCGTCGAGTTGATCGCCGCCCTGCACCGCCGCAAGTCGGCCATCTTCCAGGAGCGGGCCCAGCGAGGCGACCTGCCCGCCCGCCCGGGCATCCGGCGACTGATCGCGTGGGCGCTGTCCGATGGCTGGACCGTCGCGGTGGCATCCACCTCCGCCGAGGACTCGGTGCGAGCGGTCCTGACTAACGCCGTCGGCAGTGAGCGGGCGGCGCAGTGCCATGTGTTCGCTGGCGACATCGTCGCCGCCAAGAAGCCTGCCCCCGACATCTACCTCAAGGTGCTCGACGATCTGGCGTTGGACCCCGCCTCCTGCCTCGTGGTCGAGGACAGCGGCATCGGGTGCGCTGCGGCCGTCGCGGCCGGGCTGACCACGCTCGTCACGACCAGTTACTTCACGGCCGGGGAGGACTTCACCAACGCGGCGCTGGTGCTGCCTCACCTCGGCGACCCCGACAACCCGCTTCCCGCCGGCCCGTCGCTCGGCGACCTCGCCGGACGGTTCGTCGAACTGCCCGACCTCGCCCGACTCATCGAGAGACAGGACCAGCCATGAGCGGCACCATCACCGACGTCGAACGCGTCGTCCACACCCTTTCTCAGGTCGTCGTCGCCAACGAGAAGTACTTCGGCGAGTTGGACGCCGTGGTCGGCGACGGCGACTTCGGCTACTCCCTGGCCCGCGGCTTCGAGATCGTGCTGAAGAACTGGGACGGCTACGACCGGGGCGACCCGGGCGTCTTCGTCACGAAGGTCGCCATGACGCTGTCCAGCCGGATCGGCGGCACCTCCGGCCCGATCTGGGGCACCGCGCTGCTGCGGATGGGCATGGCGTTGAAGGGGTCGCCCACCTTCGAGGCGGCCGACGTCGTGCGGGGCCTGCGCGCCGCCATCGAGGGCATCAAGACCCGAGGGCAGGCCGAACTGGGCGAGAAGACGCTGCTCGACGCGCTCTCCCCCGCCACCGACGCCCTCGAGGCTGCCATCGCGGACGGGGCGAACCAGTCCGAGGCGATGCGCGCCTTTGCGACCACCGCCCGCGGCGCCGCCGAGGCGACCTCCACCATGCAGGCGATGCGCGGCCGTGCCGCCTACACCGGAGAACGCAGCATCGGCTCGGTCGACGCAGGCGCGATGGCCGTCGCCGTCCTCGCCGAGGCCCTCGCAGACACCTGGCCCATCGACTGATCCCTCACCACCGTCAAAGGAGACACCCATGAAGAAGTTCGTCAACGACCCCCAGGCCTTCGTTCCCGAGATGCTCAAGGGCATCGCGTTGGCCAACCCCGACACCATCGTCTACGTGCCCGAGTACAACCTCATCATGCGCGCCGACGCCCCGAACCAGGACAAGGTGAGCATCGTGCAGGGCTCGGGCTCCGGGCACGAACCCGCGCACGTGATGGTCGTCGGTAAGGGCATGCTCGACGCGGCCTGCCCGGGCGATGTGTTCGCCGCCCCGCCCGCAGAGTACGTCTACGAGACGGCGAAGCGGGTCGCCTCAGCCAAGGGCGTCCTCCTGCTGGTCAACAACTACACCGGCGACCGGATGGCGTTCGAGATGGCCCAGGAGATGGCCGAGGCCGACGGCATCGTGTGCGACACGCTGTTCATCAACGACGACGTCGCGGTGCAGGACTCCCTGTACACCGTCGGGCGGCGCGGGGTCGCGGGGAACTTCTTCGTGATGAAGGCCTGCGGCGCGCTCGCCGAGGAGGGCGCAAGCCTCGCAGAGGTCAAGGCGATCGGCGAGCGGGTCAACTCGGTGACAAGGACCATGGGCATCGCGCTGACGGCGTGCACGCCGCCCGCGAAGGGCAGCCCGCTGTTCGAGTTGGGCGACAACGAGATGGAGATCGGCGTGGGCATCCACGGCGAGCCCGGCCGCCGTCGCGCCGACCTTGTCCCCGCGGACGACATCGTCGCCGAACTGCTCGACGCGGTCGTGCCCGACCTGCCGTTCGTGTCAGGTGACCGGGTCGCGTTGATGATCAACGGCCTGGGCGGCACCCCGATCAGCGAGTTGTACCTGCTCTTCGGCATCGCGGCCCAGAGGCTGGAGGACATGGGCATCACCGTCGCACGAAGCTACGTAGGCAACTACTGCACGTCGCTGGAGATGGCCGGCGCATCCCTGACCCTTGTCAAACTCGACGAGGAGATCGAGCGCCTGCTCGAGGCCCCCGCCGAGATCGTGAACAGGATCTTCTAGACGGGGGCGGTCGTGTCGGCGCCGGCCTCGGCGCGCCGCTTGGGCGGCGAAGCTCCCACGCGGGTCTGGTGCGAGGCACTCCCTCGCACCGGGCCGAGGTCTGGCGTCGACCGTCGGGTCGAGTCGATGGATGTTGTTCGGGTGCCCGCCCCGGGAGTCGAACCCGGACGTCCGTCAGGACACCGGTTTCTGAGACCGGTGCGTCTACCAGTTCCGCCAGGCGGGCATGTGAGGAGCGCCATCAGGCGCCCATGGGTGCGCGACGACGCGCACTAGAGGGCAGAAAGAAAGGGAGCCGCCTGGGTGCTCTGCTGAGCTCCGGCAACTCCCTCGCGCTTCGCGGGACGTCTGTCCCTACGCGATGAGCGCCGACCCAGGCTGAACTAGCTCGCCGGTCGGCGAAGTAAGAAGCACACGCGGGGTCGACGCGACCAACGAGTCGATGCGATCGGTGTACGCAACCATGGTCTTCGCCCCTTCAGTGAAAGCTCCGTGACGCTCGAACGAGTCGCCGCAGCAGACAATACTCCTCTCGAAGCCCGTTGTGAAGAGCGGATTTGACGCTGTGGAAGACTCTCTCAGCGGATCCAGGGTCTACGACGGTCTCTACGGCTCCCGAAACACGATCATGAGCTCTGGATTGTGCTGGGCTTCGATGCAGAACCCGGCCTTGCTTCCCCACATGCTGTCTGGATTCTCCCCGCCGGGTAGCGCGTTTCGCGTTGTGACGTATCCGGTCAGGGTGATCGAGTCGCCGGGGATGCTGCGTTTTCCGCTCGGCCACACGACTCCGTCGTCATCGGCGCTCGTCCCCTCTGGCCAGACGACCCACAAGGAATGCGCTCCCGTGTCGGGACGAATGGCCACGCACCCGTTCCCCGGGCTCTCCAAAGTCCCCGTCACAGCTACCTCGGGCGAAGGCGGAGGGGTCATATCCTTCTGCACGGTGTTCGGCGTTCCGGCCAGCCCCTGATCACCGCAGGCTGTGACACACAACATCGTCACCACCAGGGCTAGGAAGTACCTACGCACGCTTTCGCCTCCTCCAGCCAAACGCAGCAGCCTCCGCTATAGCTACCACACTGCACCTTTTGTGTATCGCACTGAGTCGGGCTTATGCCGAACGCGATCAGCATCACGCAACCATGATGTTCGTTCCTCCGTGAAGCTCCGCGAAGCGCACACGAGTCACCGGAGCCGAGATTGCTCCGCGCGAGGCCGTTGCGAAGAGCAGATTTGGCGCTGTGAGGGGGATTTCCTTGATCGACCGGTCCGCTTGCGGCACTTCATCTAGTCTCATCAGAGATGGGGGGGAAGGCCAACCATTCGCTCCGCCCCGGGAGGTCGATATGCGTCGTCATGACGGCCACGCCGGCAAGGCAGCCGAGCACGTCGGGCAGTTCGCGTCGGCGCGCAAATACTCGGCGGGCGTCTAGCCGTGCCTTCGCAGAGCGGGTGGCCCCCGGAACCGCGTTTCTTTGAGGTTCGCGTCAAGGTGTGGTGCCCCACCGAAGATGCGGTTCGACTGTCGAACCAGATCGGTAACCTGCTCTGCCCAGATGACGAGCACGATGGTCCATGCGAGATCCCCTGGGGCATCGATCTCGACGAACTGCCGCTCGACGAGATGCCATCAGACATGCGTGCCGAGATCACGAACTTCCACCCGGGGGTGGATCTTGGCGACGGGGGCTACCCGCGCTTGGCGCCTCCCACGGACGGCGCCTCGGAGTCTCGGCAGAGGTGATCCCTGTTCGAGACGCCGGGTTCGTCGCTGCGATCCCGCCTGCATACAGCAGTTGACGGTCTTTGATGCTCACGCCCCGGCTGGCGTGGCAGCAGCTAAGTTCTCAGCATGGGCATGACCGTTTCCACTTCGGCGTTTGACGCGGTCTTCGTCAATACGACAGGCCTCCTGGTGTGGACTGTGTGCGGGTTCGTCTCCCCTGACTACAGCGGCCTGCAGTTGGTCATTGTTGCGGCTGACCTGCAGCCCGAGCAGTACCTCGACATCCCCAAGGCCACTCGTTGGTGGGATCTCGATTCGCTGGATGAGGCATTCCCGATGCGGCTTCTGGCCGACGAAGTGGCAGTGCCGATGACGTTTGTTGGCGGCTCCTCGGGTACTGGTCCTCAGCAGGAGCGCTACGAGAGCCGATTGCTTTTCCGGTTCCCCACTCCCCTCGTCGATTGCGTGTCACTGACCCTGTCATTGGGAATGGATATGTGGCCGAAGCCTCGCGTCGTGCGTCTGGACCCCGAGGCCCTACGGACAGATCTGGCGCGCTGGCACAGCCTGCAGATCGAGGTTCCCTAGGAACCCCCATTCGGCTCAGCGACGGCCCGCGAGACGACGTTCCTCGAGGGCGAACCTCCGCAGATTGGTCCGGTCGCAGTGATGAGCCTGGTCCGACTCACAGGCGATTCATAGGGCGCTCTGCCACCATCGCCCCATGTCAACGGCTGTTCGGGGTTCGCTCACACGGCAACTGCAACTGCGCGTCGCGGGGCTCACTGCGGCGATCACGGTCCTCGCGATCGCGGTGACGGTCGGCGTTTCGAGCGACTCGGCCCGCCGGCAGTTGGATGCCCGCCTCGACGAGGTGATGGCACGCTCGCTCGAAGCCGATCCGCATGGTCGCGGCGGGCCGGGGCAGCAACTCGACCTGCCGGGGCAGCCGCTGGGGACCATCGCCATCCTGACGACCGACGGCACGCCGGACGGGGTGATCCTCGACAAGAGCGGAGTGCACGCCCTCCCCGACGCGGTGAGCGACGCCCTGTCTGCGGTGTCCCTCGACCAGAAGCACAGCCTCTCGCTCGGAGAACTTGGGAGGTACCGGGTTGTCGGCAGGCCCGTGAACATCCTCACCGTTCAAGGAGTCTCGGCCGGGCGCGCCTACTGGGGCCTCCCACTGGACGAACTCGATCGGAGCACGTCGACGCTGCTCCTGATGGGGATCGGCATCGGCGGCGTGTGCGTCTTCCTGGCGTGGTGGACGGTCGGATATGCGGTGCGTCGCACCCTCGTGTCGCTGAGTCGCGTCGCCGCCGTCGCCACCGAGATCTCCGGGATGTCTCTGTCGTCTGGTGACGTGAGCATCGCCACCCGCGTCGGCGATGCCGACGCCGACCAGGACAACGAGGCGGGCCAGGTCGGCTCGGCGATCAACAGCATGCTCGACAACGTCGAAAGCGCCCTCGCTGCGAGGCAGGAGAGCGAGACCACGTTGCGACAGTTCGTGGCGGACGCGTCGCACGAGTTGAGGACCCCTCTCGCATCCATCGCCGGCTACTCGGAACTGCTTCGGCGATTCCGGGACGATCTCCCCGAGCCGGTGAGTTTCGCCACGTCGCGGATCGACCTCGAGGCTCAGAGGATGACGCACCTGGTGCAGGATCTGCTGTTCCTGGCGCGGCTCGACTCCTCCCCTCAGGAGCGCACCCGGGTAGCGGTGGATCTGGTCCCGATCGTCTCAGGAGTCGTGGCCGGGATGCGGTCTGCGTACCCGGAGCACTCCTGGTCGCTGGAAGTCCCGGAGTCCGCGGTCACTCTGGGCGACGGCGATCTGCTGCGTCGCGCAGTGCGCAACATCCTCCTGAACGCAGCCGTCCATACCCCGCCGGGCACAAAGGTCGTGACCCGACTGACCTCTGACGGGCAATTGCGCCTCACGGTTTCCGACGACGGGCCGGGGATCCCCGCCGAACTCGGCCCCCGTGTGCTCGAACGGTTCACGAGAGCCGACTCCGGCCGCGCCAGGAACGCTGGGGCAGACAGCACCGGCCTCGGTCTGGCGATCGTCGCAACCATCGTCAGGAACCACGGCGGGACCGTGGAGGTCGGCTCGCCCGCGCGCGGCTCAGAGTTTCGCATCAACCTCCCCAAACCTGTCGCCGGGTGCTCGCAGCGCCCGAAGACCTGACCTGACGAGAGGAAAGACGTTGTCACAGTAGTCTCGGACGATGAGTGAGGACATTCCCCTTCCAGAGATCTCCTCAGAGATTCCACCGTTCATTAGGACCTGGTTCGACGATGATCAGGCGTGGCAGTCCCTGCTTCGGGACTTGGCGCATCAGCACCTGGATCAGGACTTCGACACTGAGTACGTCACCATCATCGACGACCCGGCCTACCAAGGCATGAGCGCGGGCGACATCATCGCGAAGGCTCTGGCGGAGGCCCCCGAGACTGGGCTCAGGTGGGATTACTGCCTGATCGCCGATCAACGAGCCATGAGCGCCGCCGAGTTCCCGGTTCTTGCGGCACCGGTGGATGCGCACCGGCACTCGTTTCGCGTGTTCGCCAGAGACGTCGCTGAGGTCGTTCTTCCCATCGGTGTCGGCGCAACGGGGTGGGAGCAATACGCGAATCTTGACGAGAACGGCGTGATGATCCCTCTCAACAGGCAGCCACCAACCGAACTCTAGGCCGCGCAGCAGGCGGGCGACGTGGGTGGTGGGCGACGTGGGTGAGATGGTCGGCTCAGCGTTCGGAAGAACGAAGACCACAGCCTGACAAGGGGGTTAGGTATTCTTCCGACATGAGCGCTGCCAGCGAACTTGCAGGTATCCCCGCAAACTTCCCACCGCTGATCCGAACGTCCTTCGAGAATGAGCAGGATTGGGAATCCTTGCTTCATGATCTGAAGCATCAGTATCTGGACCCCGACCTGAACTATGACGTGGTCACCATCATCGACGACCACGCCTATGAGGGCATGACGCCGGGTGAGATCATCGCAAGGGCGCGGTCCGAGAGAGCCGAGTGCACTGTCGATTGGGATTTCTGCCTTGTAGCTGACAGCTACAGCCTCACTACATCTGAGCATCCAGTTCTGGCAGTACCAGCCGACACTGGGTGCCATACATTCAGAGTGCGGATCAGCGATGTGGCGGAGGTTGTTCTCCCTGTTACTTTCGGCACCCTCGGGTGGGAGCACTACACAGATCTTGACGAGAACGGCGTGATGAAACCCCTGAACTCGCGACGATAGTGTCATTCAGGCGCTTCAACTCGCATGGTAGGCAGGTTCTGGTTCAGCGTTTCATTGTCATCCTGAACTCGAAGCGTCAGGTGATCACTGCCTATCCCTCGGGGAACAAGCGTTGCTAGCTTTCTCGTTCCTCCAGGAGACGGACGTTCAGAGACCCCTTCAGGCGCAGCCTCTTGAGAGGTGGGGCATCCACGGTGAACGCCTCGAAGATATGGACCGCCAGCAGGCCCAATCCGTCTCCTCCGTCGCGCTTCGCGTACCGGCTCAGCGGGCCAGCGGGAAGGACGGCTACGGTCTCTTCTCCGCTTTGTTGGAGCGTTAGGAGGTACTCGTCGGGCGTCGGGCTCGGATCAAGAGTGATCTTCCACTCCAGAAGGAGTTCGCGCAACTGCTTCACGAGACGGATGCTCTCCATCGCTACATCCACCTCTTACCACGCGTGTATTCGCCTGCGGACAAAAAACAGGCCACCTGACTCGGCATAATGCCTAGTCAGATGGCCTTTTGGTAGCCCTCGCCTCATTCTCTGCCAACACCCCTGTTGCGCTCCGGCCGCCTGCCGCTCGCCTCGATGATCGCCGGCAGTCTGGGCGGCGACGCATCACGGCCCGCGACCGTGCACAGATCGTTGCGCTATACGAGCAGGGGAAGAGCACACGCTACGTAGCAGACGAGGTCGGCGTCTCGAAGGCCACAGTCCTCACAGTCCTCAAGCGGGCGAACGTCCCAATGCGCCCGGTCGGTGCCCACTACTAACGCATCCCAAGGAGCCCCAGGACACGCGCTCAGGCACTCGGTCGCTCCGTCTACTGCTCTGCCATACTGGGGATCGACGCATGGCGAGGCGCTTCGCTAGGCGATTTTCGTACGCATGTTCGTAAATAGGGTAGAATGTATATAGAACATGCGCAATGACACAACATTAGGAAGACCAGCAGTGGCTCTGAAGAAGTCCGATCTTTACGCATCTCTCTGGGCGAGTTGCGACCAGCTTCGCGGCGGCATGGATGCCTCTCAGTACAAAGATTACATCCTCACGTTGCTCTTCGTGAAGTATGTTTCCGACAAGGCGAAGACTGACCGCAACTCCTTGATCGATGTGCCCGAAGGCGGATCCTTCGACGACATGCTCGCAGCTAAAGGCGACAAGGAGATCGGCGACCGTTTCAACAAGATCATTGCCAAGCTCGCTGAGGCAAACGGCCTCCGCAATGTCATCGACCAGGCTGACTTCAACGACGAAGAGAAGCTCGGCAAGGGCAAGGAGATGCAAGACCGCCTCTCTAAGCTGATCACTATCTTCAATGACCTCGATTTCCGAGGCTCGCGCGCCGAGGGTGACGACCTACTCGGAGACGCCTACGAGTACCTGATGCGCCACTTCGCTACTGAGTCCGGCAAGAGCAAGGGTCAGTTCTATACTCCGGCGGAGGTGTCACGCATTCTCGCCAAGGTAGTCGGTATCGGTCCAGGCACGCGCCAGGATCAGACCGTTTATGACCCAGCCTGTGGCTCCGGCTCGCTGCTCCTCAAGGCTGCCGCCGAAGCGCCGCGCGGCATGACGATCTACGGCCAAGAGAAGGACAACGCCACCTGGGCGCTGTCGAAGATGAACATGATCCTGCACGGCAACGAGATCGCGGAGATCGAGAAGGGCGACACGATCACGAGCCCGCAGTTCGTCAGCGGCACCCGACTCAAGACTTTCGACTACGTGGTCATGAACCCCCCGTTCTCCGTGAAGTCTTGGAGTAACGGGCTCGAGAACGACTTCGACCGCTTCGAATACGGCCGGCCACCGGAGAAGAACGGCGATTACGCCTTCCTGCTGCACGCGCTCAAGTCACTCAAGAGCACCGGCAAAGCCGCGATCATCCTTCCGCACGGCGTGCTGTTCCGCGGCAACGCTGAGGGCGCGATCCGCAAGCGTCTGCTCAAGCAGGGCTTCATCAAGGGAATCATTGGACTGCCCGCGAACCTCTTCTATGGCACCGGAATCCCTGCCTGCATCGTCATCCTTGACAAGGAGAACGCGATAGCTCGGACGGGCGTCTTTATGATCGATGCATCGAAGGGCTTCATCAAGGACGGGAACAAGAACCGCCTCCGCAGCCAGGACATCCACAAGATCGTCGACACATTCACCAAGCAGATCGAGATCCCGCGCTACTCGCGCATGGTGCCGATGAGCGAGATTTCGGATCCGAAGAACGACTTCAACCTGAATATCCCGCGCTACATCGACTCTTCCGAGCCCGAGGACCTGCAAGACCTCAGCGCCCATCTGCATGGCGGCATCCCCGACGTCGACCTGGATGCGCTCGCGGCCTACTGGGACGCGTTCCCGCAGCTCCGGGGCCAGCTCTTCCAGCCGAACCGTCCCGGTTACCGCGACCTGACGATCCACGTCAGCGAGGTTCAGCAGGAAATCTTGGACTCGACTGAGTTCCAGAAGTTCGCCGCCGAGGCGAAGGCGCTCACTGTCGACTGGTTCGCCGTACACCGCGAAACGCTCGCAGCCATCGACGAGAATACGACCCCCAACGATTTGATCGCCACGATCAGCGACGACCTGCTCGCTCGGTTCAAGCCCATGCCGCTGCTCGACGAGTATGACGTCTACGAGCAGCTCATGACCTACTGGCACGACATCATGCATGACGACGTTTTCCTCATCATGAACGACGGCTGGCTCGGCGCCGCCAAGCCACGGAAGACCATCGAGGACAAGGATCGAAAGCTCGCAGAGACTCCAGATCTCATCGTCGGCAGCGGACGCACTGCGCAGAAGTACAAGATGGACCTAATCCCCCAGTCTTGATCGTTGCCCGGTATCTGGCCGCTGGTCAAGCGAAGGTCGATGAGCTCACGGCCATCGCCGAGGAAGCAACGCGAAGCCTCGAGGAGTACTTCGATGAGCACGCCGTCGAGGACGGGCTGCTCGCCGAAGCCATGGAGGACGACAAGATCTCCAAGGCGCTCGTCGCGGCGCGTCTTCGATTGGCCAAGCGCGAAAGGACCGACCAGAGCGAGATCAATGCGTTGGAGCGGGCCGTGAAGCTCTACGACGGCGAGGCTGCAGCCAAGAAGGCCGTCAAGGAAGCCCAAGCAGAGCTTGACCAGGCCACACTGAAGGCGTACGGCGACCTCACTGAGGCTGACGTTAGGAGCCTGGTGCTCGATGACAAGTGGCGGGCGAGTCTCGACCGTGCGGTGATGAGCCAAGTGACCGGCGTGGCTGAGCGTCTTGTTCGACGTCTTCGTGAGCTGGGCGCTCGCTATGAGGACGACGTTGAGACTCTCAAGCTCCTAGAGGCTGACTTGGACGAGAAGCTCCGCGGCCATCTGGCATCACTGGGAGTGAGCTGATGGCGACGATCGTTCGACTCCGAGATCTCGGAACCACGTACAGCGGCCTCACTGGCAAGACCAAGGCTGACTTCGGCCACGGCGAAGCTCGATTCGTGACCTTCACGGGGGTCATGGCAGCTGCGAGGATGCGTGACCAATCGGGTCTCGCGCGCGTGATTGTTTCCCCTAAGGAGTCACAGAACCGCGTCCTACGAGGCGACCTCCTCTTCAACGGCACGTCTGAGACTGCGGAAGACGTTGCGTTCGCTACGGTTGTGGAGGCTGATCTTCCTCCTAGGACATTCCTCAACAGCTTCTGTTTCGGCTACCGCCTCGCACCGACGGCGACTGAAGTGAGCCCCTCGTACCTCGCCTACATGTTCCGCGGACCCCAAGGAAGATTTCTGGTGGCACAGCTTGCACAGGGGTTCACTCGTTACAATATTTCTAAGACGAAGCTGATGGAGCTCGAGTTCGAGGTTCCAGAATTGAGCGACCAAGAACGCATCGTCGCCCAACTTGTGGATGCGGATGAGTACGTCGCGGCGGCAGAGGCGATTCATCGCAAGCAGACACTTTTGGCTCTCGGCGTGCGGGAGTCGCTCTTGACTGGGAGGTCACGCCTTCCAGGGTTTAGCGCGCCCTGGCAGGAAGTGCAGATTTCCACCCTGCTGACTCCTCGCTCCGAGCGCAACGGCGCGGGTGAGGGCATTGAAGTTCTCAGCTGTACCAAGGATCGAGGCTTCGTTCGCTCACTTGACTACTTCAAGAGCCAGGTCTTCAGCCGCGATCTGAGCGGGTATTTAGTCATTCGCCGGGGGACATTGGGTATCCCTCGAATCACGTTGAAGAGGGGTCGATCGGTCTCCAAGAGCTTGTCGATAAGGGTGTTGTCAGCCCGATCTACGTCGTGATGGCACCGCGGCCCGGCAAGGTTGATTCGTTCTTCCTGCATCGACTGCTCAAACTTGACTCGTTCCGACAGGAGTTCGCGAAGATCACGAACGCGTCCGTCAATCGGCGAGGCAGTCTCCGTTGGCCTGAGTTCTCGCAGCTTCGCGTCCGAGTTCCGGCAGCCGAAGAGCAACGCGCCATCGCGGCGGTCATCCGTGACTTTGAGGCGGAGACCGCGCGTGCTGAGCGAACGGTCCGCAAAGCTCGTGACCTTCGGACTGGACTGCTCCAAACCCTGCTACCAGCTCGAGACGAGGTCGCGTCATGAGCGATGTTGGACAAATCGAGCGCAAGGCACAGGAGCGCGTCGTCAAGCTGTTCCAGGAGCGGCTTGAGTACGACTACCTCGGCAACTGGGAATACCGTGTTGACAACTCCAACGTCGAGGTTGAGCTGCTGACGCAGAATCTTCGGGCCCGCGGTTACGGCGACAACGTGATTACGCGTACTCTGGACCAGCTCGGCAAGGCTGCCTCGGTCGGCGCCGGTCATGACCTATACGAGGCCAACCGGGACGTGTACCAACTGCTCCGCTACGGCGTGAAGGTCAAGCCCGGCGTTGGTGAGCAGACCGAGACAGTCTGGCTCATCGACTGGACGAACCCGAACGCCAACCACTTCGTCGTGGCCGAGGAAGTTACCGTGCTCGGTCAGCATACCAAGCGCCCTGACGTCGTGATCTATGTCAACGGCATCGCCCTGGCGACCATCGAACTCAAGCGATCAAAGGTGTCTGTCACGGAGGGCATCCGGCAGACCATCGGCAATCAGAAAGCCGAGTTCATCCGCCCGTTCTTCTCCACTGTGCAGTTCGTCTTCGCGGGCAACGACGTCGAGGGCCTGCGCTACGGCGTCATCGACACCCCCGAGAAATACTGGCTGGAGTGGAAGGAACAGTCAGACGTCGCCGACCTGCTCGACCGTGCCCTGCTACAACTCTGCGACAAAACCCGCTTCCTTGAACTGATTCACGACTTCATTGTCTTCGACGCGGGCGTCAAGAAGGGTCCGCGCCACAACCAGTACTTCGGCATCAAGGCCGCTCAGGAGCGCATCGCGAAGCGCGAAGGCGGCATCATTTGGCATACCCAGGGCTCTGGCAAGAGCCTGACGATGGTGTGGCTTGCCAAGTGGGTTCGGGAACATCAGGACGATGCGAGGGTCCTGCTGATCACTGACCGCACCGAGCTTGATGATCAGATAGAGAAGGTGTTCAACGGCGTCAACGAGCAGATCTACCGGACATCGAGTGGCGCTGACCTACTAGGCACACTGAACCAGACACAGGAGTGGCTGATCTGCTCTCTGGTCCACAAGTTCCGAGGCGGCGACGACGACCAGGCGCTCGACGATGCTGGCGAGGACTTCATCGCCGAGCTGAACGCCAAGATCCCAAAGGACTTCAAGGCCAAAGGCAACATCTTCGTCTTCGTCGACGAGGCTCACCGCACCCAGTCCGGCAAGATGCACACGGCCATGAAGCAGCTCCTGCCGGAGGCCATGTTCATCGGCTTCACTGGCACCCCACTGCTCAAGGCCGACAAGGCCACCAGCATTGAAACCTTCGGCTCCTTCATCCACACCTACAAGTTCGACGAGGCCGTCGAGGACGGCGTCGTACTGGACCTACGCTATGAGGCCCGCAACATCGACCAGAACCTCACGTCGCCAGCCCAGGTCGACAAGTGGTTCGAGGTCAAGACCAAGGGCATGACCGACCTCTCCAAGGCCGAGCTCAAGAAGCGCTGGGGCACCATGCAGAAGGTCGTCTCAAGCGAGCCGCGCGCCAAGCAGATCGTCAACGACATCCTGCTGGACATGGAGACCAAGCCGCGCCTGATGGACGGGCACGGCAACGCGATGCTTGTCGGCGGCAGCATCTACCAAGCCTGCAAGTTCTACGAGCTGTTCTGCAACGCCGGCTTCAAGGGCAGGTGCGCCATCGTCACCAGCTACGTCCCCAATGCCAGCGACATCTCCAAGGAAGACTCCGGCGAAGGAAAGACCGAGAAGATCCGCCAGTACGACATCTACCGCAAGATGCTTGCCGACTACTTCGACGAACCCGAAGACGTCGCTGTCAACAAGGTCGAGGAGTTCGAGAAGGCTGTCAAGAAGCAGTTCATCGAGAACCCAGGTCAGATGCGACTCCTGATCGTGGTTGACAAGCTGCTCACCGGGTTCGACGCTCCGAGTGCCACCTACCTCTACATCGACAAGAAGATGCGCGATCACGGCCTCTTCCAAGCCATTTGCCGAGTCAACCGTCTCGACGGTGACGACAAGGACTACGGCTACATCATCGACTACCAAGACCTCTTCAACTCGCTCGAGGACGCCATCACGGACTACACGTCGGGGGCTCTGGACGGCTACGAAAAGAAGGACATCGAAGGCCTTCTCAGCGACCGTATCGAGAAGGCGCGCGAAGATCTCGACGACGCCCTAGAGCGCGTCCGCGCCCTCGTGGAGGCCGTGGCTTCGCCGCGAAACACACTGCAGTACCAGCAGTACTTCTGCGCGATGGAGCAAGGCAACGCCGAGCAACTCAAGGCCAACGAACCCAAGCGCGTCGAGCTCTATAAGGCAGTCGCCGCCGTGGCCCGAGCCTTCGCGAACCTCGCAAACGAGATGACCGAAGCGGGGTACAGCGAGGCCGAGGCAGAAGCGATCAAGAAGGAGATCGCCCACTACGTCGACGTTCGGGCGGAGGTGAAGCTCGGCGCCGGTGAGGACGTCGACTTCAAACAGTACGAAGCCGGTATGCGGTTCCTCCTCGACACCTACATCCAGGCGAGCGCATCCGAGATAGTCTCCAACTTCGAGGACACCGGGCTCATCGACCTCATCGTCAAGCTCGGCGCAGGAGCGATCGATAAGCTGCCTGCGGGCATCAGGAACAGCCCTGAAGCAGTGGCCGAGACGATCACCAACAACATGCGCAAGGTGATCATCGATGAGCGCGCGATGAACCCGAAGTACTACGACAAGATGAGCGAACTACTGGACGCCCTCATCGAGGAGCGACGCCAGCAGGCGATCGACTACCAGGAATACCTCGCCAAGTTGCTCGATGCTGCCAAGCAGCTCGGCACGAAGGAGTCCGACACCAAGTATCCGGACTGGGCGGACAACGGCGCCAAGCGCGCCTTGATCGACTTCTTCTTCCCCGACGACCACCTCGCGATCGAGATCGACACCATCGTTCGGCACACCAAGCCCGACGCTTGGGTTGGCAACCCGATCAAGGAGCGCAAGGTCAAGAACGCTATCCGCTCCAACCTCGGCGACCGCTTCGACGAGGCCAAACTCAACGAACTCTTCGAACTGGTGAAGGCGCGCCGTGAGTACAGCTAGTGCTTACCTGACCATTCGGGGTATAGAGATCGACGTCATCTACAAGGACATCAAGAATCTTCACATCGGCGTCTACCCACCGCTCGGACGTGTGCGCGTGGCTGCACCTACGCGGCTGAACGACGACCAGGTTAGACTCGCCGTGATCCAGCGACTGCCATGGATCAAGCGTCAGCGCGAGCAGCTCAAGGCTGCGCCGCGTCAGACGGAACGAGAGATGATCACTGGAGAGTCCCACTACGTCTGGGGTCTCCGCAAACGATTGAAGGTCGTCGAGCGGAACGGCCGCACCCATCTCGAAGTCGACGGCGACCGATTACTGCTCTACACGCCCGGCGAGGCCACAGCCGAGCAACGCCGGACGGCACTCGATCAGTGGTACCGAGGGCAGCTGCGTGAAGCCATTCCCGCAGTCCTAAACACTTGGGAGCAGAAGTTGGAAGTGTCAGTCCCAAAGTGGACAATCCGACGTATGAAGACAAAATGGGGGTCGTGCAACAGGGAGACCCGGCACCTGTGGTTCAACGTGGAGCTGGCGAAGAAGCACCCCGACTGCCTTGAGTACGTCGTCGTTCACGAGATGGCTCACTACTTCGAGCGCAACCACGGTGAGCTCTTCACTAGACTGATGGACAAGTATTTGCCTGACTGGCGAACTCGTCGTGATCGGCTCAACGACGCTCCATTGGCCGACGAGCGGTGGAAGGGGGACCGCTGATGGAGATTCGCCGCATCGAGATTCGGAATTTCAGAGGCGTTAGGAGTCTTATCTGGAAAATCCCAGCGGGGCGCCATTTCCTAGCACTCATCGGACCGGGCGACAGCACGAAGTCGAGCATACTGACTGCCGTCGATATGGCACTCAGCGATCGATGGAACCTGTCGTTTTCGGATTCCGACTTCTATCAGGCAGACGTGACACAGCAGATCTCGATACGGGTAACGCTGACCGGTCTTCCGCCTGAACTTCGACAACACAACGTGCTCGGCTTGCATCTGAGTGGCCTCGACGCCAACGGCGAGCTCCATCAAGATCCAGCAGATGACCACGAAGCGTGCGTCACAATATGTCTGTCAGTCGACAGTGAGTTGGAGCCAAGATGGACGATCTTCCGACCTGACAAGAACTCAGAGGAGGTCACAGTCACGTCGGCTGTGCGTCGCCTGATCGGCACCTACAAGGTGGACGAACGAATTGACGCCCATCTGCGATGGACCAAGACATCCGCTCTGGGTCGCCTCACTGAAGGTAAGCACGGCACCGCGAAGCTTCTCGTCGAGGCAAACCGCTCTGCGCATGCAGCCGTTGCGGACGCGATTCCGGAAGCGCTTCAGCAACTCACAAAGACGATCCAAGGCAAGATGCACGACTTGGGTAGTGGGGAGTTTAAGGGCCTGCGACCTGGCCTCGACCATTCCCTCACGAACTCAACAGGAAATCTAGCACTGTACGAAGGCAGCGTCCCGCTGACCAACTACGGCCTCGGTAGCCGCCGGCTCGCTGGTATCGCAGCGCAGCAGTTGGCCCACGATGGTAAGGCATTCCTCCTTGTAGACGAGATCGAGTATGGCCTTGAGCCCCACCGTCTAGTGAACCTGCTCTCGCAACTGCGCCGCTCAGACATCCCGGGCCAGGTCTTCATCACGACTCACTCTCCGACTGTTCTCAGGCATCTTGCTCCAGGTGATCTCGCTGTGGTTCGTTCGTTCCCGAACGGTCATGTTGAGGTGAAGTGCCTGGACCCGGACGAGGAAGAGATTCAGAAGCTCTTGCGAGCTTCCCCTGACGCCTTCCTCGCACGGCGAATCGCAATAGGTGAAGGGAAGACAGAATACGGGCTTCTGCTGGGTCTCTTGGATCGCTGGGACGATGAAGTAGCAGGAAGCGGTGCGCCTGTCAGCGCGTCGCTCGGGGTGGTGGCAGTCGAAGGAAGTGGATCGGAGACAGTACGGCGTGGGGAGATCCTCATCGGCCTCGGGTACGAGGTCACTTTGTTGCTCGACAGCGACGTGGCGGATGTCAACGTCGCGGCTGATTCTCTCGCTGTGCTGCCAGGGGCAGCCGTTGTTAGGTGGCAAGATGGATTCAACCTTGAACGAGCACTCTGCGAGATCCTCGATGTTCAGGGACTGACTGCGCTCATTCGGTTAGGTATCGAACTGTCGGAGCATCCCGAGGACGGGGAAGCTAACTTCCTCTCACACCTGAAGCACTTCGGCCTTCCGAGCGAGCTTGCTGACTTGGAGGTCAGCAGCTGGATCAGTGCGAGCTTCACGCTCGCCCAAGCGCGCGAACTTGTCGCAAGGGTCGCGAGCAAGAAGAGTTGGTTCAAACAGGTGCATCGTGGACGTGCTCTAGCCTCACACTTCATGACAGCTCGACACTTGGAGGGTTCGAATGAACTCGGCAAGGTGAACGACCTTCGAGCAGCAATCTACGATCCCAGGCCGACGCGAGCTGAGAATGACGAACTCGTGGAGGGCGAGTCCGCGCCGTGAGCGCTCTTAGCCTTTTGGACAGCCTACCCGCCTCGATCGAGCTGGCGGCTGGCGGCGGCAAGACATGGATGTTAGCCGATACCGTGCGAAGCATTGCAGGGGGTGAAGGCCGCGCATTGATCCTTACTCATACGGTGGCTGGTCTGCATTCAATACGTTCCAAACTCCGGGAATTTGAAGTTTCGGCCGACGCGTATCGCGTCGCCACACTAACCAGCTTGGCGATCGAGCTTGTAAGTGCCTACTCATCGCACGCCGATTTCGCGGTTCCCGAGAATGTTGATCTCACTCGTTCAGGTGAATATATCCAAGGCGCCATAGCCGTACTTCAACGACAGCATATCCGTGACGTCTTCAGTCTCAGCTACACGCATCTTCTCGTCGATGAATATCAGGATTGCTCTACGAGCCAACATGCACTTGTGTACGCACTTAGGACTGCGATTCCTCAAACCGCCGTCTTCGGCGACCGATTACAGAGCATATTCGGGTTTGCGGACCCGATCGTTGACTGGGGTTCGGACGTCCTGCCACACTTCCCGGCCTTCCCTGTGAGTCATGTCCCGTGGCGTTGGCTGGGCCACAACGAAGAACTAGGTGAATGGCTCGTCGCGCTACGGTCGCAACTAACCGTCGGCAACGTGGTCGATTTTAGCCGCGATCTGCCAAGCGGCGTGGCATTCCTCCCGAGGACAACTTCAGGGTTTGAGCTCGTCGATGCCGCACGAAAGCGCCGCGGCGACGGCGAGACCGTCGTCGTGATCACGGCACCTCACTTGCACTCCGCGCGAGCGGTCGCCTCGCGATTGCCTGGGTATGCCGTAATGGAGGAACTGGGCGGCAGCTTCATGTTCAAGCGTCTCGGTGCCTTGGCTGACCTTGATCCCAGCGACTATGCGACGTGGCTTGTGGCGACAGCCAAGGAGTGCTTCACCGGTTATGGAAAGCTCGACAAGGGGGTACTGGGTCGGATGTGCAAAGGTCAGCCGGTGACGACGCTCAAGCGTCCGGGGCTTGAGAGAACCCTCGCCGTGATTGATCTAGTTCGGACAGCGCCGGAGCTCGGCGTGCTGGCGACCGCCATGAATGAAATCCGTCAAGGGAGGGAAGCGCAACTCCACTCGCGCGAGGCGTGGCTCGACATGACCGCCGTCGTTGAGGCCTGCGCGGTAGACCCAGAACGAGGCATGTTGGCTGAACTCTCACGTGTTCGAGAACGCGTGCGTCACGGTGGGCGTCGGCGCCAGCTGCACACGGTGTCTCGCACCGTGCTTATCAAGGGGCTGGAGTATGACCACGTCATCATCCCGAACATCGCTGATATCAGAGACGTCTGTAATCTCTACGTCGCGCTCACCCGCGCTCGGAAGAGCATCACGATTATCGGGCAGACCCCGAGGGTGACTCTTACGGAGACTCTAAGAAGGCATTGATACTCGTAGTGAAGTGAGGGTAGCCATGACCATCGTTCGGTGCACGATGACCTCAACCTGCGCTGTCGCCGGAAGCACGGCTTCGTTCCGCCACGTCACCGTCCTTGCGGGAGCGCTCCGGCCTTGTACGGCGACTGTTAACACCTTGTCCGTCGCTTGGCGACGAGGCTTGTCTTCCAGCAACGGCTTCAGTCTTGGCATCGCTATGACGTCCAGCGTATTTCGGTACGTGCCGTCTTCTGCCGCCAGGGATCTGTGTTCTCGGAGGTCGACTACAGCTTCCTCGGCGCTGTCTTCGTCCGCCCAGATCCACAACGTGATCTTCGGCGGCTCGGTGGGTAGCTGGGCAAAGTCCATCTGCTCAATCCGTAGGTAAAGCTGTTCGTCCTCGCCGTTGGCTAGCGTGAGAGTGAGAAGTTCTCGCCCGAGTCTTCCCCGTACGTTTGCGATGGCAGCGAGGTCCTCCGCGATTGTGCGGAGGCCCCGATCGGACCATCGCCGGATGGTGCGTTGATCTTGGTAATCGAAGTGTTCCGCGGTGAGTGTGAGCCGCTCCAAGACGGTGTCGGCAGGAGACGAGATGCTGAGAGCCCCAGCCGCTTCGTACTTTGTGCCATTGGCGTAGCGCGCCAGCTCACGACGAAGGACCATGTAGGCCTCCAGCAGATCCCCCTCTCCGCAGAGCTGAACAAGCCGCGGGTACGTACTGAGTCCAGGCATAGTCAGTCGGCCATGACGAGCGCGCAGGGCTTGTAGCTCCAAATGAGTGTCCTCGACCACCGCCGGATCAACGGTCGGTACGTATGGCTCATTGGCCGGAGGCTCCTCCATGCAAGGGATTCTGCCATCTGACGCCGGTCGAGAACTGTCACTTTTGTGTCACGACGCGCCCCCACGCTGTGGCCTTGACTGGTCTCACCGCCCGAAAGCCGGTTTCGGGCAACTGTCCAGAAGGAGTCACCTCATGTCCAACATTCAGCCCTACACCCCGGCCGCCGGCTCGGGGGCCTCATCGCTCTCGCCCTGGTCGTCTCAGGGCCGGGCGCTGTCCCGCATCGTCTCGCGAGCCGAGCTGCAGGTGGCCAACCTGGCCGCCGAAGCCCACGTAGAGTCGGCCAAGCTCGATGCCATCGATCAGGTCACGCAGCGCGCCCTCCAGGGCACTGCCATGGTGGCGCAGCTGGAGAGCCAGCTGGCCGAAGCCGTGCCGAGTGCGGCCTTCCGTCTGGCCCAGATCGGCCAGGCTCACACGCTGGCCATGGTCGGGGAGGTCCACAGCTTCGGAAGGGGCCTGCGGTGAGCATCATCGGCGTGGCCGTCGCACTCCTTCTCCTCGGCGTCGGAGTAGTCGTTGTCGCGTGCTTTGTCGAGCAGTGGTTGGAGGAGCGTCGGCGTCGGCAGTTGCTGGCAGACCGGGCCCTGTCTGAGGCGCGCATCCAGCTCCGGACGGCGCAGGCCACCCAGCAGCTCCTCGACGCCGCCCGCGACTCGATGGCCTCCTCATGGCCCACGACCATCCAGGCCGAGCAGATCTGGGAGGAAGGCGACCGTGGCTGACCCTTCGCCCTCATCGCTGCTGGACCGCTTGGTCGGCTGGTGTTTTGCCATCCTGCTCGCCAGCATGGCCCTCTACGGTGCAGTACTGCTCATCCAGTGCATTTGGCCGTGGCTGGTCATCGGGCTGGCGGCGGTGGGGGCGATCATCCTGGTCGGCTGGCTGGTTATCCGCTGGCGGCGCTTCTGACGAACCACACGTCGCTCGACGAGGGCCACGCCAGCAAGATTCTCACCGCTCGTCGTCCACCGTCTGGCTCGTTCCATCCGGTGTTGTGGAATCTGCCAAAGTCGTTGACCGTTTACTCAAGTAAACGGGCTCTTCGGACTTGAGCGTGGGGTCAGAGGCGTAGACCGCCGCCGATGAGGAGCATTCTGAGGCGGTAGTTGTCGGGGTTACGGAACCCTCTGGCGACGCGGCGGGCGAGTTCGATCAAGCCATTGATCGCTTCGGTGCCGCCGTTGTTGGCGCCGCCGGTGGTGAAGTAGCCCAGGAACGCGTCTCTCCATCGGTTGAGGGTGCGGCCCAGGCGGGCGATCTCCGGGATCGGACACGTCGGGAACGAGGCGAGGACCTTCTCCGCTACCCGACGCCCGTCAGCAGGACTCGACTGGTGATAGACCGAACGCAGGTGCTGGGCGCAGTGCCAGGCGACCTCGACTTCGACGTGACGGTCCTCGACGGTGAACGCCGCCTCGAGCCGGGTCTTCTGCCGGTCGGTGAGATGCTCCTTCCCGGCACGCAGGACGTTGCGGATCCGATACAGCGGATCATCTCTGCGGCCGCGGTGGCCGTGGATGTCTTGCTGGACCCGGCGGCGGACCTCATCAACGGCAGCCGTGGCGAGCTTGACGACGTGGAACGCGTCGAGCACCGCGACGGCGTCCTCCAACTGGTCGTCGATCGCATTCTTGTAACCGTGGAACGGGTCCAGCGTGGCGATCTCAACACCCTTGCGGAACACGTCGCCGCGGTCACGCAGCCACGACGTGTAGATCTCGCCGGAGCGGCCCGGGACCAGATCCAGGAGCCGGGCTCGGACTCGTCCGTCCTTGTCACGTGTCAGATCGACCATGCCGGTGAACTCCTTCGGGCCGCGGCCGCCGAGCTCGACGGGCTTGGTGGAGACGTGATGCCAGATGTGTTCGTCGACGCCCAGCGAGGTGACACCGGCGAACCGGGTCTCGTCGTCGGCGGCAGTCTCAAGGACCGGCTTGACGGCCCGCCACAGCGTCTTCCAGGTGCAGCCGAGCTGCCGAGCCAGACCCTGAACAGAGGCGTTCTCCCGCCGCATCTGCCCGATCGCCCACGACGTCGCGCGTCTGGTGAGCAGCGCTCTGGGTCGCGCCACGTCGGGGTCTTGTTCCATGAACGAGGTCACCGGACACGACGGTTCGGGACACAGCCAGCGTCGTTTCCGCCACCACAACCTCACCGGCGCCGTGAAACACGGCGCGTCGATCAACTCGACCCGCTGCCGGCCATGCGCATGCGCGATCACCCCGCAGGCGGGGCAACCCATCACCTGGTCGGCGCTGGACTCGACCTCAATCCTGAGCCCCGCCTCGTCGCGGGCGACGCCAACCACATGCAGCCCCGGCAACCCGACCAGAAGATCACAGCGCTGGCAGTAGCCGCCCGCGGCACGGCAGCAGGAAGTAGGATCGGGCATCGTCGAGGTCCTTGAAGATCAGGTGGTGTGGTAACCCCGATTCTTGAGGGCCTCGACCCCTTCACCCCGCCGACACGCCCGCCATCCGATCCCCGCTCACCCCACGCTCAGGTCCGAAGAGCCAGTAAACGCATACTCAGCGTCAGTTCCTCGCCTGTGAGCAGCCGTCCAGGACTCGTTCGAGCATCGTGACTCGGCCCCCGGCGGCACAGGCTCCCGGCGAGTAGAGCATCACCAATCAACAGCAACCCCACGCAGAAAGGAGGCGTATTCGTCATGCCCAGAAACAACAAGTCGAGCCGCAAGGCTCAGGCATCCAAACCATGGTCTGGCACTCCGACCCGGCCGCGCCACAAGGACGAGCAGTCGGGAGGGGCGAGGCAGATCCGTCGTGGCCGTTCCCGCACCAACCGCCGTCTGAGTGTCCGTTCGGAGCTTCGCCAGGAGCCCGACGTTCGCCGGATCGCCCGGGCAGTCATCGAGCTTGCCATGGCGCAGGCTGAGGCCGACGCCGTCAACGACAGCCGCACCACTTCGCCCGAGGAAAAGGCGCAGGAGGCTTCATCATGAACCGCTCTGGTCTCGTTTGGCGGCAGCTGGTTCTGCCGGTGCCGGCGGATGAGGCGCGAGTCCGCTCGTTTCTCAGCGCGCTAGTGACAGCTACCGGCAGCCCGACAGTGGCGTTCGAAGCCATCGGCTCCGGCGGCCAGGTCCTCTGGCGTCTCGGCACTGAGCCGTGGGCTGTCCGGGATATCCATGCCTTGGCGCTGGCGCACTTGCCCGGAGTCCGGCTACTCAATCCGTCTCAGCAACACATCGTCCCAGAGTCTGAGAGGGTGGAGCTGCACCTTCACCGGGCAGCTCATCTCGCCAGTGACGTGGTGGCCACCAGGCCTCCAGCTGCTGCCGCTGCACTCCGCTTCAACGGTACGGTCAGTGCGCCGCTGCGGGTGGAGGCAACCGAGACTGTCACGCGAAGCCTGCTCTCCATGCTGGCCTCGGCGAAGGGCAAGGAGTCGATCCGGCTGCAGCTGGTCTGCGGTGGGCGTCTCAAGCCCCGCACGCCAACTGAGCAGCTTGGTCACCCCAAGGCCGCTCGCGAGGTGCAGCAGCATCTCGGCGAGCCGGGATTCGTGGTGGCGCTACGGGTCAGCGCATCTGCGAGTAGTGAGTCGCGTGCTCGTGCCTTAGTACGCACCGTCGCTGCCTCGCTGAAGGGCCTCGAAGTTCCGGGATCATGGCTGCGGATCTGGAAGTCCAGTCTATCGGCGGTGGTCGAGGCACGCTCGTCGTGGTGGCTACCGATGCCACTACGTATCTCGGAGCTGCCCGCATTCCTTGCCTGGCCCCTGACCGAGGGGCTCCCCGGTGTCGCCAGCGCACACCCGGTACTGATGCCGCCTTCGCCCGCCATCCCATCGCAGGGTCGGCTGCTCGGCCAGGCGGCAACCGAAGCCCAGGGGCGACCAGTAGCGCTCACGGCCGAGGACTCGCTGCGCCATCTCCACCTGCTCGGCCCGACCGGGGTGGGCAAGTCCACCATGATGGCCCACCTGGCATTGCAGGACATCGCTGCGGGGCGGGGCGTGGTGGTGATCGACCCCAAGGGTGACTTGGTGGCAGACATCGCCAGCCGCATCCCGAGCCGGTACATGGATGAGGTGGTCATTCTCGATGCTGCTGATGAGGCACCGGTCGGGATCAATCCGCTGGCGGGAGCCCGCAATCCAGATCTTGCAGCCGATGTCCTGCTCGGGGTGATGCACTCCCTCTACGCCGATTCCTGGGGCCCACGCACCCACGACATCCTCCACGCTTGTCTGCTCACACTGGCTCGTCGCGGCGATGCCAGCCTGGTCGTGGTGCCGCTCCTCCTGACCAACCCCGGCTTCCGTCGCTCGGTCACCGGCCGAGTGGCCAAGCACGACCCGATGGGCCTCGGTGGCTTCTGGGCTTGGTTCGAAGCGATGAGCGACGGTGAACGCCAGCAGGCCATCGCACCGCTCATGAACAAGCTCCGCCCGATCCTGCTCCGTCCCCAGCTCCGCGCTGTCTTCGGCCAGCGGCGTCCGCGCTTCGACATGACAGACATCTTCGGTCTCCGTAGTGGCCATACCGAGGCTGGCCACGAGCGACCCCGGGTCGTACTGGTCAACCTCGCCAAGGGCGCACTGGGCGAGGAAGCGGCTCGGCTGCTCGGCTCGATCGTGGTGGCGCTGGTCTGGCAGGCAGCGGTCGGCCGGGCAGGCCTGCAAGCCTTCCAACGTCGCCCGGTCATGGTGCACATCGATGAGGTGCAGGACTACCTCCGGCTACCCGGAGATCTCGGCTCGGCGCTGGCCCAAGCCCGCGGTCTCGGTGTTGGCTTTAGCTTGGCGCACCAGCATCTCGGGCAGCTGCCGAAGGACCTCAAGGCCGGTGTCATGGCCAACGCCCGCTCACGCGTCGCCTTCAGCCTCTCCCGAGACGACGCCCGAGCTATTGCCGCGCTCAGCCAAGGCACTCTGAAGCCCGAGGACTACCAGTCCTTGCCGCGCTACCACGCCTATGCCTCGCTGCTGGTTAATGGTGAAGCGGCACCGCCGTTCAGTCTCCGCACCACCGCGCTCGGTAGTCCCGTCCGCTCACTCAACTCAGCCCAAGGCCAAAGCCGTGCCCGGTTCGGTCAATCCCTCAGCGATGTCGAGCAGAATCTGCTGGATCTCGTCGACGGCGGGCCTGGCGACAGTGTCCCCACCGGGGACCAGATCGGCCGCGTGCGTCGCCCTGGCGGTACCGGAGCGGACGGGAGATCCGCATGACCGGCCATCCATTACAGGGCAATCCTGGCGGTTCTACCAACGAACTCGCCCCAGGTGCCCGCCTACCGGTCGCTGTTCCGCTCGGCTCCCGCCCAGAATTCGCCCCAGGCGTTGCCACGGGCACTTCTGGACCAGTACGGGGGACGAATACTCCTCGTTCCTCGTCGTCCCCGGGTGGCCGGGTGATGGTGTCCCGGGTTGGTCGTCGTCGGCGTGCCCGGCTGGCGTCCGAGCTGTCTGAGCGGGACCAGCTGGTGCTGTCCCGAATCTGGGAGCACCGCTACCTGACCACCCTCCAAGTGCAGCGATTCTGCTTCACCGGCCACGCTTCTGACGAGTCGGCGGCCCGCACCACCCGGCGTGTGCTTGCCCGGCTGCAGCGCGACCAACTCATTCGGCCACTTACGAGGAGGATCGGAGGCGTCCGTGCCGGTTCCGAGGCACGAGTCTGGCAACTGGCCCCAGCCGGAGCCCGCATCGCCCTACCAGATACCGGCAAGACATGGCGCGCCCACGAACCCTCCGAACGGTTCCTAGCCCACACGCTGGCCGTGGCCGACGTCCACCTCTGCCTCCGAACCGGACTGACCCACGGGCTCGATGTGAGCGTCCAGATCGAACCGCTCAGCTGGCGGCGCTTCAGCGGCATCGGCGGCGAAGCCCGACTCGTCCGACCCGATCTCGCCGCCGCCCTTCAGGGAGCCGACCACCAAGGCAGCTACGAAGACCGCTGGTTCGTCGAGGTGGACATGGGCACTGAGTCCATCCCAACACTGCTCACCAAATGCCGCCTCTACATGGACTACTACCGCTCCGGCATCGAGCAAGACAGCCATGGCAGCTTCCCCCGAGCGCTCTGGGTGATGCACGGACCACGCGCCCGACAGCGGGGCGAGACGCTGACCAGGCGCATCCTGCGCACGCCAAGCCTGGAGCCGCGCCTGTTTAAGATCACCACTCGCGAGGATCTACCGGGCGTCCTCTGGGGCAGTCCCGTCACCAACCCTGAACGAAAGGAGGTTATATGACCGCTACACCACGAAACACCATCCTCACTGGCGATGCCGCCACCCGGCTCGCTGAACTGGAGGACGCCAGCATCGACTGCGTTATCACCAGCCCGCCGTACTTCCGGCTCCGCGACTACCAGAACGCTGGCCAGCTCGGACTGGAGGCCACCGTTGATGCCTGGGTTCATGGACTTCGCCCCGTCTTGCGGCAGCTGGCCAGGGTCCTCGTGCCGACCGGCACCGTCTGGCTCAATCTCGGTGACACCTACAGCACCCACCCTCGCCAAGGCGCACCAGCGAAGAGCCTGCTCCTCGGCCCCGAACGCCTCGCCCTGGCGCTCATCGAGGACGGCTGGACCGTGAGGAACAAGATCATCTGGGCCAAGACCAACCCCATCCCGAGCAGCGTGCCGGACCGGCTGTCCACCACACACGAGGTCATCTATCTGCTTACTCGACACAGGCGCTACTTCTTCGACCTCGACGCCATCCGTCAACCAGCCAAGACTGCACCATCTCGACCACCTCGCCAGCCGCGCCGTCCCGGGCAGGGAGGGGCTGGAGTGCCGAAGCAGTGGCGCGGCCCCAACACCGACTCTGACACCGGTCTCATCGCCATGAAACGCCAAGGCCTGACCAGCCACCCCCTCGGCAAGAACCCCGGCGACGTCTGGCCGATGGCCACCTCCCGCTACAGAGGACAGCACTTTGCCACCTATCCGGAACAACTGGTGGAACGGATGCTGCTCGCCGGAGTACCCGAACAGCGCTGCAGCGTCTGCCGCGCACCACGCACGCGTCCTCTTCGCCGTCTCGGAGCCACCGCTCTCAGACTTGCGCTCCGACCCACCTGTGACTGCCACGGAGGCACCGAGGCCGGCATCGTCCTCGACCCATTCATCGGGTCGGGCACCACTGGCGTCGTCGCCAAACAGCACCACCGGGACTGGCTCGGTATCGAGCTGCATCCAGACTTCGCCGACTGGGCCGAGCAACGCATCGCCGACACACCAACCAACAACCGAAAGGAGGAACCATGACCAACCACGAGAACAACCACCAAGGCACCCCGTCAGCCGGCGAGAGGCCAGACACCTCTCCCGAGGACCATGAACGGCAAGAGCATCCGCACCCACACATCTGGATCGCCTCCCTCGCTGACTACAACAACGGCCGACTCCACGGCGCCTGGGTCGACGCCACCCGGGATCCTGAAGACCTTGAACAAGCTGCCTGGCGCATCCTGGCTGGCAGCCCCGAGCCCGACGCCGAAGAGTGGGTCATCCACGACTACGACGGCTTCGGCCGACTCCAGCTCGGTGAGTACGAGTCCTTCGAGGACCTCTCAGCTGTTGCCAATGGCATTGCCGAACACGGGCCAGCCTTCGTCGCCTGGTCTGAGATCGTCTGGGACGGCGGTGGCCCACTCGACCACGACGTGCTCACCGAGTTCCCCGACTACTACATGGGCCACCACGACAGCCCTGAAGCATGGGCCGAAGCGATGTGCAACGACCTCGGCTACACCCTCGAAGCCGGAGCCCAGCTTCCCGAGGCCATGCAGCCCTACGTCCGCCTCGACTACCAGGCCTTCGCCGAAGACATGCGGCTCAGTGGCGAGGTCTCGTTCACTGAGAGTCCGGAGGGAGGGGTGTGGGTGTTCCGCAGCCTCTGATCCCTCGCACCCGCATGGCTCCTCGGGAGCCAGTAGCCGCACCCTCGAACCATCCATGGTTCGGCGGCTACTCCACCCCGAGGAGGTGGCCGAGCGCTCCCCGCATGGGAGCAGCTGGGGCAAGTCCAGAAAGGAAGGTGTGTCATGAAGACACTCGCCATCCGCCTCGATGACGACGTGCACGCACGTCTGGTCATCCTGGCGAAGCTCGCCGACGTCTCGCTCACCGATGCCATCCGGCAGGCGATCGAGTCCCAGATCCAGGTCATGTCGAGCGACCCGGCCCTCTCCGCCAAGGCAGAAGCCCTGCGCGAAGAGATCGACCGGGAAGCCCGCGAACAGCAAGGCGCACTGTCACTGCTGTTCGGAGCCACCACCGAGGCCGCCCCGGCCAAGGCACCCAGCTCCACGACCACCGCCCGCCCGCGCAAGTCGTAGGGCGAGAGGGGATCACGGCGAGACACGGGTGGGATCGGCTGCCAGCTCATCCGAGCTGACACCGATCCCACCCCACTCATCCATCTCACAACCCAACATTCTGAGGAGCGAGCGGAGAATCAGCTGCAAGAAGTGTGTGGCGTAGCTGTAAAAAGCACAGCATCAAAGAGGCAGTCAATTAACAGATTGGAGCCGCCAACTCTACGTCCCGACGTGTTGTAGAAAATGCCAATCCCGTTTACTTCAGGAAACCCGGATCGTAGAATGAATACATGAACAAAGAACACACCCACGAACCAAGGAAAGGCTCTCCTTCTGCCCGGAATGGTATTCCCGAGAGAGTCCGTCACAAGCCGAGTCTCGGGGAGATACTGCAAGCAGCGCGTGCTGAGACTGGCCTGTCCCTCCAGCAAGTGGCCGAGCAGGTAGGACTCAGCAAGGGAGGCATCTCGCGAGTCGAGCAAGGCAAGATCGTCAAGCCCACCCTCGACACCCTGCTTGCCTTGTCGGAACTCTACGGCACCGACCCGATGCGGCTCATCGAGGCCGCTGGATACAAGCTCAAGAAACCCACGCTGCCTGACTTCAAGCCCTACCTCCGTCAGAAGTACAGGCACCTCCCCAAGACGCTAAAGACGAGCTAGCCGACGCATTCCAGCGCATCACTGAGAAATACGGCGTCAGCCAACAGTCCGGACCAGCCAATGGAGAAGACGAAGCTGAGGATCAGACCTCAACAGAACACCACACTAGAGAACGCAACTCCGAGCACTAACAACCAACCGCTTCATCGAAAGGAGGCAAAGACCATGAATAACAATCATCCACAGCAGCAGAGCATTCTCAAGCGCCTCCGCAGTCTCAGCCCCAGCAGAGCCTGCACCTTCGATGAAGCCCTCGGCCTGGCCGAACGCCAAGCCATCCGCCTCGGCCACATCCTGATGGGCCAGTCCCTCGGCTTCCAGTTCAGTGGCATCACCGACCAGCACATCGCTGAACTGCCGCGCATCACCGTCGTCTACGAGAAACTCCCGGTCAGCGGCATGAGCCACTGGAACGGCCGTGAGTGGATCATCTGCATCAACAAGGACGACCCCGAAGTCCGCAAACGCTTCACGCTCCTCCATGAGTTCAAGCACGTTATCGACCACGGCCGCACTCACCAGCTCTACACCGGAGACCGACGCACCACCCCACACGAACAGGCCGAACGAGCCGCCGACTACTTCGCTGGCTGCGCCCTCGTCCCACGCACTGCTCTCAAGCATGCCTGGGGCAACGGCCTCCAGCACCCAGCCGTCTTGGCAGATCACTTCAGTGTCTCCGAAGCAGCCATCCGCGTGCGCCTCGACCAGACCGGACTGTCCCGGGAAGTAGACCCAGAACCAGAGATCACCCGCCCACGAGCACGCTGCCAGAGGCCGGTGTGGACGCCGAGATGGCAGAAGCAGCGGTTTGTGGTGCAGCGGCCGAACTACAGCGGCGCAAGCGCCAGGAAGGGGTAACACATGACCTACGAACACAAGGCCAGCCAGAATCAGGACGCTACGACAAGGGCGGTCATCTACATCCGCGTCTCGACACGAGATCAGGCCACGCGAGGAGGCGAAGCGGAGGGATTCTCCATCCCTGCTCAGCGTGAGGCCTGCAACCGCAAGGCCAAGGCGCTGGGTGCGCATGTCGTCGAAGAGTTTGTCGATGCGGGGGAGAGTGCGAAGTCTGCAGAACGACCAGAGCTGCAGCGGATGCTGGGCTTCGTCAAGCAGAACGCAGTCCAACTTGTCATCGTCCACAAGGTAGATCGACTGGCTCGCAACCGCATGGATGATGTCCAGATCAACTTCGAGATCCAGAAGGCGGGTGCCAAGCTCGTCTCCTGCTCTGAGAACATCGACGAGACGCCGAGTGGCATGCTCTTGCACGGCATCATGAGCAGCATCGCTGAGTTCTACTCGCAGAACCTCGCCACTGAGTCACGAAAGGGCATGCGCCAGAAGGCCAAGGGAGGCGGCACTCCGGGCAAGGCTCCATTCGGGTACATCAATACTCGGGAGCGCACACGGGACGGCCACGAGCGACGGACGGTCATCGTGGACGCTGACCGGGCGCCATGGGTGCAATGGATGTTTGAGCGGTACGCGACAGGGGAGTGGACGGCAGCGATGATCGCCGAGGAACTGCGCGAGCAGGGAGTCACGGTGCTACCAACGCCGAAGGCTCCCAATCGCCCCATCGCCACTTCGCACGTCGACAAGCTCCTTATGAACCGCTACTACACCGGCGTGGTGACCTTCGAGGGGGTCGAGTATCCGGGCAAGCACGAAGCGCTGGTCAGCGAGGAGTTGTACGCGCGCTGTCAGGCAGTGCGTCGCGGTCGTCGCCAGAGCAAGGAGAAGCCACAGATCAGAACGCACTACTTGAAGGGGAGTGTCTTCTGTGGCCAGTGTGGGGAGCCCTTGACGTATGAGGTCACGCGCAACCGCATGGGCAACTACTACGAGTACTTCTACTGCCTTGGTCGCCAAGCCCGGAAGAACGGCTGCACCTTCGTCGCGATTCAAGCCCACCATCTTGAACAGCTCATCGAGGACCACTGGACGACGGTCGAACTCGACGCGAGCCAGCTGACTCAGGTTCGCCACATTCTCACTGACCACGTCAACGACTCCCTCCACGAACAGCGTGTGGCACGCGAAGCCGCACAGCGGCGTCTGGCGCAGCTCCAGTCGAAGGCGGATAAGCTGATGCAGGCCTACTACGCGGATGCACTGCCAGTCGATCTCCTGAAGGAGGAGCAGGGCAGGATCGCCGTTGAGCGAGGAGTGATTCAGTCCCAGCTGGCTCAGGCCGAGGTGGATGACGAACGCCTCCATGCTGCGCTGGACGTCGCGCTCCAGCACCTTGACAGGGCCCACGGTCGCTACCTCGGCTGTGACGATCCGCAGATCCGGCGTGACCTCAATCAGGCTGTGTTCGAGCGCATCTATATCCAAGATGATGAAGTAGCTGGCTGTGACCTGCGACGGGTCTTCCGTCCGATGCTCGACGAGAATCCTGTCGCTGCACTTCAGGAGGACTCGACACCCGACCGACCATCCGAGCGACCGGGAGTCGTCCGCTACTTCAGTCGGACCTTCCTGCACCGTGAGCGCCCCGGTGGCCTCTTCGCTTGGGAACGAAAAAACCTGCAGCCTTCTCAGGCTGCAGGTTCTAACGTTTCCTTCTTGGTAGCGGGGACAGGATTTGAACCTGTGACCTCTGGGTTATGAGCCCAGCGAGCTACCGAGCTGCTCCACCCCGCGTCGCTCCGACAACTATAGGGGCTTCCACAGTGAGGGGCAAATCGGGGTAGGTCAGCGGCCCTGCTTCGCGCTGGCGGGGCCGGTGACGCTGAGTTCGTCCTCCCAGACCTCGACGCCACGCAGGCCCGGGATGCGGTCCTTCGTGAAGACGGGGTCGCGGCCCTCCTTGCGCTGCGCCGTGTAGTCGCGCAGCAACTTGAAGGCGACGCCGGAGAGCAGCGCGATCGCGATCAGGTTCACGATCGCCATGAAGCCCATCGCCCCGTCCGCGAAGTTCCACACCACGTCAGCGCTCAACACGGAGCCGACGAACACCGCGAGGATCGCGAAGACACGGTAGCCGAGCAGCACACCGCGGTTGCCCGTGATGAACTCGACGTTGGACTCGCCGTAGTAGTAGTTCCCGAGGATCGAACTGAACGCCAGCAGGAAGATGATCACCATCAACACGATGTTGGACCAGCCGCCGAGGGTGCCGGTGACCGCCGTCTGGGTGAGCATGATGCCGCGCTCGGCGGAGGCCAGGTCGGGCACCGAGACAAGCACGATGAACGCGGTGATCGAGCACACCAGGAAGGTGTCGAAGTAGACGCCGAGGCTCTGCACCAGGCCCTGCTTGACGGGGTGCGTGACGGCCGCGCTGGCGCCCGCATTCGGGGCGGACCCCAGGCCCGCCTCGTTGGAGAACATGCCGCGCTTGATGCCGGTCAGCACGATGTAGCCGAACGCGGCCCCGACGACCTGGTTCGGGCCGAACGCCTGGGAGAAGATCGTCGCGAAGACGTGCGGCAACCGGTCGATGTGCATCGCGACGATGACCAGGCCGAGCAGCAGGTACAGCAGTGCCATCAGCGGAACCAGGGTCTGCGTGACCGAGGCAATCCGGCGCACGCCGCCGAAGATCACCAACCCCATCAGGGCCGCGAGAACCGCCCCGATGACCCACGGAAGCCAGGCCAGCGAGGCGTCCTGGAAGCTGCCAGCGACCGTCGCCTGGATGGTGTTGGCCTGCAGCGAACTGAACGCCAGCGGGAAGCAGACGATCAGGATGATGGCGAACAGCACGCCCATCCAGCGGGCGCCGAGGCCGCGCTGCATGTAGTAGGCGGGGCCGCCACGGAAGCCGTCCTCGTCGCGCGTCTTGTACAACTGCGCAAGCGACGACTCGATGAAGGAGGACGCGCCGCCGATGAAGGCCATCAGCCACATCCAGAACACCGCCCCGGGGCCGCCAACGGCGATCGCGGTCCCGACGCCTGCGATGTTGCCGACCCCGACGCGCGATGCGGCGGAGATCGTGAAGGCCTGGAACGACGACACCGACTGCGGCTCCCCGGACTCGGTGGTCGGGGTCCTGTCCAGCAGCGTGCGGAACATCTCGGGAAGCAGCCTCAACTGCACGACGCCGGAGCGGACCGTGAAGTACACCCCAAGCGCGACGACAAGGGGCAACACGATCCAGGTCCACAGCCGGTCGCCCCAGGCGAGCAGCCACTCATTCACAGCGTCCATCGGCCCACTATTGCCATAGATCGGGTCACGCGCCAGACCGCGGGCCCGTGTGCGGGCCTGAGACCGGAGACAGAAGAGGCGTGAGGCCGAACCGTCAACCGGTCCGGCCCCACGCCTCAACGGGTCACGGGCGCGTCTGCGGCGCCCTGGTCAGCGAAGGGTCGCGCACGACGATGTCGCCGAGGGCGTCGTCGATGCGGGTCATCAGCTCGGCGGGGATCTCCACACCGCTCGCCTTCACGTTCTCGGTGATCTGCTCGGGGCGCGAGGCGCCGATGATCGCGGCGGCGACGTTCTTGTTCTGCAGCACCCATGCGACGGCGAGCTGGGCCATCGTCAGGCCGAGTTCGTCGGCGATCGGCCGCAGGTTCTGGACACGGGTAAGCACGTCGTCGTTCATCAGCCGGCTGATCATGTTCTGGCCGCCCTTGGTGTCGGTGGCCCGCGAACCCTCGGGAAGCGGCTGGCCCGGCAGGTACTTGCCCGTCAGGACGCCCTGCGCGACGGGAGACCACACGATCTGCGAGACGCCGACCTCCTCAGAGGCCGGGACGACCTCCTCCTCGATGACGCGCCACAGCGCGGAGTACTGCGGCTGGTTCGAGATGAGCTGGATGTTGAGTTCCTTCGCCAGCTTCGACGCCTCGCGGATCTGCTCGGCGTTCCACTCGGACACGCCGATGTAGAGGGCCTTGCCCTGCCGCACCACGTCCGCGAAGGCGATCATGGTCTCCTCAAGAGGTGTCTCGAGGTCGTAGCGGTGTGCCTGGTACAGGTCGACATAGTCGGTCTGAAGGCGGCGCAGCGAGCCGTTGATGCCCTCCATGATGTGCTTGCGGCTGAGGCCGGCGTCGTTGGCGCCCTTGCGACCAACGGGCCAGTAGACCTTGGTGAAGATCTCGAGCGACTCGCGCGCCTCGCCCTTGAGTGCCTCACCGAGCACCTCCTCGGCGACGGTGTTGGCGTAAACGTCGGCGGTATCGAAGGACGTGATGCCCGCGTCGAGGGCCGCCCGCACGCAGGCCTTGGCCGCGTCGTTCTCGACCTGCGAGCCGTGCGTCAGCCAGTTCCCGTAGGTGATTTCTGTGATCTTGAGACCGGAGTTACCGAGATAGCGATACAACATGAAGCAGAGGCTACCCCCACCCGATACGGTGCACCCATGCAGAGGTTGCCTTGGACCACCGGCCGTTGGACCCACTCCCCCGTCGACGCGTCGCAGGACGGCGACGACCTGGTCGTGACCTGCGCCGAGGGCTCCGACGCGTGGCGCGTCACCTCCTACGGCTTCGTGCACGACAGCGAGCACGCCCTTGTGGCCCCGCTGCCCCAGGACACGGCGATGGAGGTCTGCTTCACCGCCGATTACGACCAGCAGTTCGACCAGGCCGGGCTGTTCGTCGTCGCGGCAGAGGACTGTTGGGCAAAGGCGGGTGTCGAGTTCGCCGACGGCCACCCGCAGGTCGGCGCGGTCGTCACCAACCCGACCTCAGACTGGTCCGTCGCCCCCGTCGACCCGTGGCACGGCCAGAAGGTCCGCGTCCGCGTGTCGCGCTCCGGCGACGCACTGACGGTCCGGGCCGGGCTCGACGGCGAACCGCTGGCCCTGGTGCGCGTCGCGCCCTTCCCGCCCGACGCCGATGCGGAGGCCGGGCCGCTCGCCTGCGCCCCGAGCAGGGCGGGCCTCAGCGTCCGGTTCCACGACTGGTCGATCGGCCCCGCCGACGCGTCGCTGCACTGATCCTTGGCGGGCGGAGGCGGTTCGTCCCCGCACGCGATAGTGTCACGTCACATGACCGAGGCGAGGCTGCACTACGAACTGGCGGGCCACCGACTGGACAACGGCCTCGAGGTGGTCGTCGCGCCCGACCCCGACGCGCCGGGCGTAGCCGTCAACATCTGGGTGGAGGTCGGCTCCGCGGACGAGCACACGGGCAAGACCGGCTTCGCGCACCTCTTTGAGCACCTGATGTTCCAGGGCTCGGCGTCGGTGGCCTCCGGCGAGCACATGGCCACCGTCGAGGCCCTCGGAGGCACCGTCAACGCCACCACCTCCTCGGATCGCACCAATTACTTCGAGACGGTGCCCCGCGGCGCGCTCGACCTGGCGCTCTGGCTGGAGGCCGACCGCTTCTCGACACTTGCGATCACGGAGGAGAACTTCGAGACGCAGCGCCAGGTCGTCAAGGAGGAGAAGCGGCAGCGCTACGACAACCAGCCATACGGCGACCTGCTCGAACTGCTCACCCGGCAACACTTCCAGCCCGAGCATCCCTACGGGCACCTGACGATCGGCTCCATGCAGGACCTCGACGACGCCTCGCTCGGCGACGTGTCGTCCTTCTTCGACTCCTGGTACCCGGCGAGCAACCTCAGGCTGGTGCTGAGCGGACCCGTGACGCCCGATGAGGGCATCGAGTTGACCGAACGCTACTTCGGGGGGCTGCCCAGCACGATCAAGCCGCGCAGGGCGGCGATGCCCGCGGCCAACCCCGCCGATCCGAGCGTCGAGGTGGTGCGCCGGCAGGTGCCGCACTCGCTGACCTACCTGTCGTGGGGTGCACCCGAGGCCGCCTCCGCGCAGTCCTCCGCGCTGAACCTCGCCCTCGCGGTGCTCGCCGACGGCAACGCGTCCCGGCTGCACCGGGCGCTGGTGCGCAACGCCGACATCGCCAACGAGGTGCACAGCGCCCTGCTGCCGAACCGCTCCGCTTCATCGATCTCCACCATCCTGGGGCGCCCCTCCGACGGCGTCAGCATCGAGGCGCTCAACGCGGCGATCCTCGCCGAGGTCGACCGGTTCATCGCCGAGGGCCCCACGGAGGAGGAGGTCGCCCGCGCAGTGGCGCAGTACGAGCGCGACTGGTTGTGGGACCTCGCCACCAGTTCCGGGAGGGCCGACGCCATCAACGAGGCCTGGTTGGTGCACGGCGACCCCGGCTGGGTCAACACGCACCTGGCCGACGTGCTGGCCATCACCCCTGACGACATCAGGGACGCGGCCGCCGCCTGGCTGTCCCCCGGCGCGGCCCACGAACTGCACTACCTCGCGGAAGGCACCCGATGAACCGCCCCGACGTCTCGCTCGCGACCCCGTGGCAGTTCCCCACGCCGACCATCCTGCGACTCCCGAACGGGCTCAGCGTGTGGCACTTCCACCTGCCGGGCCAGCACATCGCCACGTTCGAACTGGTGCTGCCAGCCCCGCTCAGCGACGAACCACTCGAGCGTGAGGGCGTCGCGACCGTCGCGCTGCACGCCATCGACGAGGGCACCGTCGCTCACCCCGCGGGCCGGATCGGCGAACTGCTCGAGGCCAACGGCGCGACCCTGCACGGCGTCGCCAAGTACCGGCACACCACCTTCGGCGGCCAGGCACCGTCCAGGCGGCTCGGGGACGTGCTGCCCCTGTTCACCGAGATCCTGTCCCAACCCGACTACGAGGCCAGGGACGTGGCGCACCACGTCGAGGCGCAGGAGGCGGGCTTCGACTCGACGCTTGCCTCCCCTGGCGGGGCGAACCGGATGGCGCTGCGGCGCGCGCTGTATGGCCTGGAGCACCGCGACGGCCGCCCGGCGGCGGGCACCCCGGCGACGCTGCACGGCATCGGCGTCGACGACGTGCGGGCCTGGCACGCGCGCCACTTCTCCCCCGACGGCGCCACCCTCCTGATCGCGGGCGCCGTCGACCCGGACGTCGTCGTCGAGCGCCTCGCTGCGTGGGAGGCCGACGGTTCTCCCGCCTCGCCCGCCGACACCGCCCCCGTCCAGCCGCGGCGAGTGGTGGTCGTCGACCGTCCAGACGCCGTCCAGGCGACCGTCGCCATGGGGCTCCGCACCGTCACCCGCGACGATCCCCGCTGGCCCGCACTGCGAGTCGCGGGGCACGCCATCGCCGGTGCATTCGCGAGCAGGCTGAACCTCGAACTGCGCGAACGTCTCGGCTACACCTACGGCATCGGCGGCGGCTTCGCCCCTGGCGTCTCCGAGGGGCAGTTCAGCGTCGGCGGAAGCATCCGCACCGAGGTGGCGGGCGACGCCGTGACGCGACTGCTCGACGGGCTCGCCCTTGCGGAGCCGTTCAGCGATGCCGAGGTCGACGACGCGCGCCGCTTCCTGATCGGGGTTGCGCCGCTGGCCAACGAGACCTCAGCCGACATCGTCGCGCAGGCGTCCTCACTGGCCGCGGCCGGCCTCGACCCGGCCTACCTGGCGCGCCACTTCGACGACCTCGCGGTCGTTTCCGCCGCGGACGCGACAACGGCTTACCGCAGCGTCGTGAGCCCCGAGCAGGCATGCGTGGCCGTCACCGGCGATGCGGCCGTGCTCGTCCCCGAGTTGGAGGAACGCGGCCTCACGCCCGAGGTCGTGGACCTGCGGGCTTAGCCCTCGTCGAGCGCCTTCACGGCCTCAGCGACCTTGTCCTGCGCGGCGGAGTTCTTGGCCTGATAGCCGGCCAGGTCGCCCTCCTTGAGGGCGTCGTCAGCGCCCTTGAACAGCACCTCTGCCTCGTCAAGCAGCGACCGGGCCCGCTCGGCTCCGGTCTGGTCGGACGGCGCCGTCGGCTCCGTCGGAACGTCGGTCGTGCCCGGGTCCCCCTCGCCGGTCTGCGCGCCCGCGTCGCCCTGGAACACCTGGTCGAGCGCCGCCTGCAGCGACTCGCCGATGCCCAACTGGTCGCCGAAGCGCACCACGATGAACCGCAGCGCCGGGTATGAACCGGACGTCTTGGCCTGCGTGTAGATCGGCTGGACGTAGAGCAGGCCGCCGCCAAGGGGCAGCGTCAGGAGGTTGCCGTAGATGGCCGACGCGTTGGCGCCCTCACGGTTGAACGGCAGCAACTTCTCCGCGACCGACGGGTTGGTCGAGATGAAGTTGTAGGTCTGGCCGGGGCCGGCGATCTGTTTGGCGTCGGAGAGTTTCAGGACGCGTTTCTTGCCGTAGTCCTTGCTTGTCGCGTCGGAGTTGACGGCCATGTAGACGCTGAGGTTCTCCCTGTCCTTCGGCACGAACACCGTGGTGTTGGCGAAGTGCGGGTTCTCATCCCCCGGCCAGCGGATCGTCAGGAAGTAGGGCGGTTCCTTCTGCTTGTCCGTCGCGCCGCTGACCGGATCGTTGGGGACCTGCCAGATGTCGGTCTGGTGGTACCAGGTGCTCGCGTTCGGCGTGTGGTACCTGCCGAGGATCTCGCGCTGGGCCTTGAACAGGTCCTGCGGGTAGCGCAGGTGCTCCAGCAGTTCCTTGGGGATCTGCTCCTTCGGCGTGATCACGCCGGGGAACACCTTCGTCCACGTCTTGAGGATCGGGTCCTCCTTGTCCCACTCGTAGAGCGAGACGGTGCCGTCGTAGGCGTCCACAACGGCCTTGACGGAGTTGCGCACGTAGTTGACCTGCTGCCCGAGCAGCGTGCGGTCGGTGGCCGTGCGGGAGTCCGAGATCGACTGGGTCCAGTCGACCCGCTGCGAGTTCGGGAACGAGTCGGTGGTGGTGTAGGCGTCGACGATCCACACGACCCGGCCGTTGACGACGCTCGGGTACGGGTCGGAGTCGACCGTCAGCCACGGCGCGGCCTCCTGGATGCGCTGGGTCGGCACCCGGTCGTGCATCAGGCGCGAGTCGGAGTTGACCCGGTCGGAGAGCATCAGGTTGATGTCGCCGAAGCGGATCGCGAACGCCGCCCTCGTCAGCATGTTGCCGACCGGAACGCCGCCCTTGCCCTCGTAGGTGTAGAGCGACTCGGAGCGGCCCTCGCCACCCGAAGGAGTATCCAGTTCGACGGGGGTGGCGCCGTCCGGCGCGCCGACCACAACGTAGTAGTCGCTCTTCTCGCCGAAGTAGATCCGCGGTTCGTGTTCGGCCAGTTCGCCCGTGGTGGGGATGCCTCCGGAGAAGAACACCGGCTCGCCGTTGGCACCGCGCTGGTTGCCGAACGCGGCGACCAGTCCGTAGCCGTGGGTGTAGACGGTGCGACGGTTGTTCCAGTTGTCGCCCGACTCGACCGACTGCAGGTCAAGTTCGCGGACCGCCACGACGGCGTCTGTGGCCTTCCCGTCGATGACATACCTGTCGACGTCTAGCACCTTCGGGAACGTGTAGTAGCCACGCACCTGTTGCAACTGCTCGAAGGTCCGCGGCACGATCGACGGGTCGATCAGGCGGATCGCGGGCAGCGCCTCGGCGTCGGCGCGCAACTGGCCCGCGGTCGCGGTGGTCTTGGCGTCGTAGTCCTCGATCTCCACATCGCTGACGTCGTAGGCGTACTTGGTCGCCTTCATGTTGTTGGCGATGTAGGGAACTTCGCGGTCCTGTTCCTGCGGCGCGACGCGGAAGTTCTGGATCAGCCAGGGGTACAGGCTGGAGAGGATCAGCATCGACACGATCAGCAGAGCGATGCTCGCTGCGGGCACCGACCAGCGGACCCGCCACGCGTTGACGAAGCAGGCGAGCGCGCAGATCACGCAGATCGCGGCCACGATCGCCGTGACGGGAACGCGGGTTGTGTAGTCGGTGTAACCCATGCCGGTGAACAGCGTCGACGGCGTCACGTTGAGCGCGAACCGGTCGAGGACGACCTTCGCGCCGAACAGCAGGATGATGATGCCGAGCGTGATCGAGAGTTGCCGCTGTGCGGGGACGCTCGCGGCCGTGTTGCCGCGGCCGCGAAGCGCCGACGCGTTCAGCGAGCCGGTCAGGAAGTGCACGAACAGGGCCGCGATGCCGCCCGCGATCAGCGCGAACAGCAGGAAGCCGGAGACGAACTGCAGCCACGGCAGCGTGAAGACGTAGAAGGACGCGTCGATGTTGAAGTACGGGTCGCGCTCGCCGAACGGCGTCGCGTGCCACCAGGCCAGGAACGTGTCGGCCTGTCCGAGCGCCGTCAGCCCGGACAGCAGCGCGATGATGAGCGCTGGCACGGCCATCAGCAGCCGCGAGCGCTGGTCGAGCACGTCACGCATCTGGACCAGGAACTCGGAGTCGAGGTTCGCCCGGCGCACCTTCGGCCGGAGCCGGTAGGCGATCACCATGGAGAAGAACATGATCAGGAACATGGCGCCGCCGAAGCCGACGAGCAGCCCGATCTGCGCCGCAAGCCGCGTGGTGAACACCGTCTGGAAGTTGATCGACTTGAACCACAGGTAGTCGGTGGCGACGCGGGAGGCGATCACGGCGGCGATGATCAGCGCGCCGATGATCAGCACGGTCCACAGCAGCGGGGAACGGCGGCGGGGCTCGTCCAGATCCTGGGTGGCGGACATCAGTCTTCGCTCCTGAAGGTGTCGAGCAGTCCCTCGGCGAGCCCGGGGACGAGATCCTCGGCGCCGAGCAGGTCATCTGGGTCGCTGACGAGCCGCGCAAGTCCGTGCTTGGTGCCGTCGCGCAGCACGCCGACGACGACGCGCACGTCGGTCTTCTCCGGGTGCTTCGCGACGAACTCGGCAGCCGCGTCGGGATCCTCGGGAAGATCGGCCTCGAACTTCGGGGGAAGGAACGCGCGCTCCAACGCGATGGCGCAGCCCTCGACCGTGTCCGGCCAGAAGATGGTGTGCAGACGCTCGAACAGGTTGTCGGTGGCGTGGAACTCGTCCTGCTCGATGGCGGTCAGCGCGTCGGGAGCCGTCTCGGGGACGCGCCCACGCAACTGCGGCTCGACCTCGAGCAGCGTGCCGGTCGTGACGAGCGCGAACAGGCGCGCAGGTTGATCCCAGCCAGCCGAGGAGACGTGGCGCTCCACGTCCATGAGACAGGCGATGAGGCGAGACGAGTCAGCCACAGGTGGGAACCTCCGAGGTGTTTCCTTCATTGATGAGTTGGAGCGCCGAGATGGCGTCCTTCAGCGTCCCGACCTTGACCAGCCTCAGGCTGGTCTTGAGGGTGCCGATGTCGGCGCAGTTGCTCTCCGGGACCAGGAAGACGGTCGCGCCGTCGCGTTCTGCTCCCTTGATCTTCTCGCGGACTCCCCCGATGGCGCCGACCTTTCCCTGGGGGTCGATCGTGCCGGTGCCCGCGACGACCTCCTGGCCGATCAGGTTGCCGTCGGTGATCCGGTCGTAGATGCCGAGCGCGAAGATCAGCCCGGCGCTCGGCCCGGTTACCGCGGGGTCGACACCGAAGGTGACCCGCGGAGTGAACCGGTATCCGGTGCCGACGTCGATGCCCGCGACCGCCTTGCCGGGCTCGGAGGCCGACGCGTCGAGCACCACTGGGGCCGAGATCTCCTTGCCCTCCCGCAGCACCGTGAAGATCACCTGGTCGCCCGCGGCGTGGGTGCCGAGCACCGAGGCGACGTCCTTGGCGGAGGAGACCGGCTGGTCGTCGACGCTCACGATCAGGTCGCCCGGTTGCAGCACGTCGCCGCTCGGGCCCGCGAGTGAGACGGACTGGACGCGCGGCATGTCGGTGACGGGGATGACGGCGGCCCGCAACGCCGCGACCGTCGCGTCGGAACGGGAGCTGTCCATCATCGCGACGGCCTCGCTCTCGACCTGTTCCGACGACTTGCCCGGCGGGTAGATGACGTCGCGCGGCATCGCGTCGGAGTCGGCGCCGAGGTGCACGAAGATCGCCTCCGGCAGGCTCAGCGTGGCGTCGACGCGGGTCGTCGAGACCGTCGTCATCAGCAGTTTGCCCGTCGTCGGGAAGGTCGGCGCGTCGGTGACCTCGATGACGGGGGTGTTGTCGGTGGTGGCGAGCACGTCGATGGTCTGGCCCGGTCGCCTGGCCACGTACGGCACCGGGATCAGCACGAGGGATGCGGCAAGTACCGCGAAGAGCAGAGACGAGACGATCGCCATCGCGTTGCGCGACACAGCGGCTCCCTTCTGCTCCCAAGCCTGGGCTCACCCTAGCAAGCGGCGCCAAGACGCCGGCAACGGCGGTGGACCCCTCGCGGGTCCTTGCCCGATGCGGAAGAATGGGGGGTATAGGAGGAAGCCGATGTCCAGCAACAACCCCTTCGACTTCGAACAACTGCGCCGGATGCTTGAGCAACTCGGGTTCGGGGACGCCGAGGATCTCAACCTCGAGGAACTGATCGCCCAGGTGAACCGGATGCAGGCCTCGGGCGGCGGTTTCATGTTCGGCATGACCAACGCCGACCGCGATCCCGACGCGGCCTGGCTGACGACCCTGACGGCCGCCAAGCAGTTGGCCGCGGAGTCCGGTGGCGACCCGGCGCTGCACGACGAGGAACAGACGGCGGTGCGCGACGCCGAGCGGCTCGCCCAGTCCTGGCTGACGCCCGTGACGACCTTCGCCGAGACCGGGCGACCAGGTCGCGCCATGACGCGGGCCCAATGGCTGGACGCGACGAGCGACGGCTGGCGCGCCGTCATCGAGCCCATCATCGACGGCCTCGCCGACGCCCTCCAGCGTGGCACCGCGGGCGACGTCGAGGACGCGGAACTGCAGGGCATGTCCCAGATGCTTGCGCCCATGATGAAGTCGTCCGCGTCGCTGATCTACCGCGATCGCCTCAAGCGCGAACTGGCAAATCTCGCCAGCGACGTGCTGACAGGCACCGAGATCGGGTTCAACCTGCTCGGCTCCAGCGAGGTGGTGCTGCTGCCCAACAACGTGGCGCAGTTCACCCGCGACCTCGACGTCAAGGACTCCGACGTTGCGCTGTACCTGCTGCTGCGCGAGTCGGCGCGCCAGCGCCTTTTCCACTCGGTGGGCTGGCTCTCCCCGCAGATGAGCGCCCTCCTCGCGCACTTCTCGCGCGAGATCACCATCGACTTCGACGCGATCGCCAACCAGTTCCGCCCCGAGAGCCTCGAGGGGATGTCCATCGAGGACGTCGTCGCCGTCGGCGAGTCCGTGCGCGGCTCCTTCTTCCAGCCCGCCAGCACCCCGACCCAACTCGAGATCCTGGAGCGCCTCGAGGTGCTGCTCGCGCTCGTCGAGGGATGGGTCGACCATGTGGTCGCGAAGGCGACCTCCCCGTGGATGCCCAACGCGGGCCAGTTGGAGGAGATCACGCACCGCAGGCGCGCCTCCGGGACGCCCGTGACAAGCGTGTTCGCCGAGCTGATCGGGCTTGACCTCAGGCCGCGCCTGGTGCGTGACGCGCGCAACCTGTGGGCCGCCGTCGAGCACCAACGGGGCCTGGAGGGGCGCGACGCCGTCTGGGGCCACCCGGACCTGCTTCCGACGAAGTCCGACCTGGCAGACCCCCTCGCATTCACGGCGGGCGGCGACTCCCACGGCGGGGTCGAGGACGATCTGGACAACGAGTTGCGGAAGCTCCTCGGCGAATAAATCGGCCCGATTACCTGTTTCGCGCTTGACGCGGACCACCAGTCACGCCAGACTTTGTGGCTGAGAGTCCCGGTCGGCTCAATTCGCAGGGGAAGGCGGATCGAGCCGCCGGGACTCCGCCGTGTAGGCGGGAACTACCCTAGATGGGCTTGTCACGCGGCTACAGTTGTCTGGGCCGTTGAATCACAGCGGCATATAAGGAGGAAATATGGCTACGGAGACCTGGGAAGGCTCTTTCTACTGCGTCAAGTGCAAGGAGAAGCGCGACGCCAAGGGAGAGGTCGTCGTCAACGCCAAGGGCACCAAGATGGCCAAGGGCAAGTGCCCGGTGTGTGGCACGAACCTGAACCGCATTCTCGGTAAGGCCTGAGCCACCGCACAGACCTCGACGGGGTGATGGAAGCTTCCATCGCCCCGTCGTTGTCGTTTCCGGGGAGGTGTTGTCCGGTCAACCCGGCCCCGACCACCCACCGCGCGGCGTGGCGCAGGGTGGGGCGATGGAGACCGGACGGGAACTGTGCGTCGTCGGACGAGCCGAGCGGGCCGCGGCGATCGGGCTGGCGCTCGCTGCGGTCGGGCTGCCGTGGCGGGCCGTCAGCCCCGAGGTTGCGCTCGACCGGCCGGGGTCGTGGTCGGCTCACCCGCGCTGATCTGGGCCTTTCCTCCCGGGGGCCATCCGACACTCGAGTCGCAGGGCTACGCGTCGGGCACCTGCGCCGTCTACGCCCACTGGAGCGCCACCGACGCTGAGATCGGCCCGGTGCTGGTGCGGGGCGCCGGCCCGTGCGCCGCGTGCGTGTCCGGGTCCGCGGCGGCGCGCGGGCGCGGCGGTCATCCGGCGCTGCGCTCCTGGGTCGCGGCGTGGGTGGCCCTACAGTGCGAGGCGCTGCTGCGCACCGGGGCGAGCGAACTGATCGGCGCCAGTTGGCGCTGGCGGCTCAGCAGGCCAGGGCTCGACCTCGTCCGGTGGCGGGCGCTGCCAGGGTGCGGCGGAAAGGACTGTCAGCCCTGATGTTCCCGGATCACCTCGAGCGCGCCGTCGCCGTAGCGGTTCACCTTCGTCTGGCCGATGCCCGGAAGCCGGAGCAGGTCGGCTGGGCTGCTTGGCGCCGCCTCGGCGATAGCGAGGAGGGTCGCGTCGGTGAACACGACGAAGGCGGGCACCTTCGCCTCGTCGGCCACCGCCTTCCGCCACACCCGCAGCGCCTCGAACAGGGCCTCGTCGTAGGTCACCTCGCAGCCCTCGTGCCTGCTGAGCTTCCGCTCCCCCGCCGTGTGCAGGTGGCCGCCGCACACCCGGCAGGTCCGCGACTTCGCCGAGGTGGTGCGCTTCGGCTTGGCGCGGCCGTTGACCACCGCGGCCCCGGCCTGGTCGGCGATGAAGCGCGACCTGGTGGAGTTGCCGCGCGCCGCGGCCCAACTGATCCGCAACTCGCGCTTGGCACGGGTGAACCCGACGTAGAGGAGGCGGCGCTCCTCCGACAGTTCCGGCTCCTCCTGGGACAGGGCGAACGGGATCAGCCCCTCGCGGACCCCGATGATCGACACCGCCTGCCATTCAAGGCCCTTTGCGGCGTGCAGCGTCGACAGCGTCACCGCGTCGGCGACCGGGCTGGCCTGCCAACTGGCGCGCTCCTGCAGCCAGGCCGCCGCATCGCCCGCGGCCCATCCGTCGCGCCCGGCGGCCTCGTCTACGAGCATGGTGCGCAGCGCCTCGAGCGACTCCCACCGCTCGCGCTGCCTGCCCTGCCCGCTCGGCGCCTCCGCGCGCCAGCCGAGGCCGGCGAGCACCCCGTCCATCACGTCGGTCGCGGGGGCCTCCGGGCCCCTGGAGGCGGTGCGACCGTACTCGAGCACTGCCTGGCGCACCTCCGCGCGGTCGTAGAAGCGCTCGGTGCCGCGCACGGTGTAGGGAACCCCCGCCTCCGTCAGCGCCGCCTCGAGGTTCGGCGACTGCGCGTTGATCCGGTACAGCACGGCGATCTCCGACCAGGGGGTGCCCTCGGCGCGGACGGCCTTGACCCACGCCGCGACGCCGGCGGCCTCGGTGCGCTCGTCTGGTTCGCCGGTGAACGTCGGGACGGGTCCCGGATCCCTGGTCGCCTTCAGCGCCGCGGGCCCACCTTCGCGGACCCGGAGCACCTTGTTGGCGGCGGCGATCACCTGAGGGCTGGAGCGGTAGTTGCGCACCAGTCGGACGGTCTGGGAGCCCTCGTGTTCGGAGGCGAATCCCAGCAGGTAGGCGGCGTCGGCCCCCGCGAAGGAGTGGATCGCCTGGTTGGCGTCGCCCACCACGCACACGTCGTCCCTCCCGTCGACCCACAGCGAGATCAGCCGGTGCTGCAGCGCGGAGACGTCCTGGTACTCGTCGACGACGAAGTGGCGGTAGGTGCTTCGGATCCGGGCCCCGATCTCCTCGTGTTCGCTGAGCAGCACGGCGTTGCACATCAGGATGTCGTTGAAGTCGACGCTTCCCTCGGTGAGCTTCTGCTTCTCGTAGTGCGCCATCACGGCCGACACCTGCGCGGGGGTCGCCCCGTTCACGGAGCGCCCGTCTGCGACGTCGGGATAGCGGGCGGCGCTGACGTTGCTGGTCTTCGCCCAGGAGATCTCCGAGTCGAGGTCGCGCACCAGGGCGGTCTCGGAGGAGCCGAGCACCTGGTGCGCCGCGCGGGCGACCAGGCCGAAGGTGTTCTCGGCGACGCGCGGGAACTCGACGCCGTAGGCCTGCGGCCAGAAGAACTGGCACTGCCGCAGCGCGGCGGAGTGGATGGTGCGCGCCTGCGCCGCACGGACGCCGAGCGAGGCGAGCCGCGAACGCATCTCGCCAGCCGCCCTGGTGGTGAAGGTCACCGCGAGCGTGCCCGCCGGGTCGTAGCGGCCCTCACGCACGGCATGGGCGATCCGGTGCGTGATCGCCCTGGTCTTGCCCGTCCCCGCACCAGCGAGCACGACGACCGGGTGGTCGAGCATCGTGGCGACGCGGCGCTGTTCGGGGTCGAGGGCATCAAGGATCGGATCGGTCACACCCCCATTGTCCGGGTGGCCACTGACACATTGCCAACCGGCAACCGTCGGAGGCGACCACTAGGGTGGTGCGGAGGCTTGGGAAGGGCGGGTTTGAGATGGATGTGGAGCTGCTGACGGGGCGGCGCTGGGCGACGCTGCTCGATGCCCTTGCCGACCGGCTGCGCGGCACCCACACCGATCCCTTCGCCTGGTCGCGCGTCGTCGTCTCCTCCCCCGCCACCGGGCGCATCGTCGGGCAGGAGATCGCCGCCCGGCTCGGCATCTCCGCGGGCATCGAGTACGTCACCCCCGCGCGCCTGATGGGTCAGCTCGCGGAGCGCGCAGGGGTCGCCCGCGACCGGTCCCGCTGGCTCGGCACCCCTCTAGAGCTGGCCACCTGGGAGGCCATCGACGAACTGGCCGACCAGTTCCCGGTGCTTGCCCGTGCAGCCGAGCCCGGCCGCGTCGGAGGCAGGCGCGCGACGGCGCAACGGATCGCCCGGCTCTTCAGGTGGTACCTCGACGTCTCCCCCGATCTGCTCGGCGGCTGGCTCGCCGGCGAGGATGCAGGGCCCGACGGTGAGGAACTCGCGCAGCGCTGGGCCTGGCAGCCCGCGCTGCTGCGCGCTGCCGTTGACTGCCTGGAGGTCGACCCGCTCGACACTCTCGAGGCGACCGTCAACGCGGCGGCCGACGACGACGTGCCGACCTTCGTGCTCGCCGTCGATGACCTGACGACCCCGCAGCGGGCGGCGCTGGAGTCGTTCGGGTCGCTGACGGTGATCGCCCCGCTCGGCTCGCCGGGCGCGGCGTGGGCAGAGGGTCTCGGCGCGCAGCCGACCGACCTGGGCGACGAGGGCTCCCCCAACCCGGTCGAGGTGTCGCTGCACGACTCGCACGGCCCGGCCCGCCAGGTCGAGGTGCTGCGCGACGAACTGACCCGCGCGTTCGAGGCCGACCCGACGCTGGAGCCCCGCGACGTCGCGATCGTCTGCCCCCGCCCTGAGCGCTACGCGCATCTCCTTGACGCGGCGTTCTCCAACCGCGTCGAGGGAGGCCACCCCGGCAGGCAGTTGCGCGTGCAGCAGGCCGCCGCCCCCGACCACAATCCGGTCCTGACGCTCCTGTCGACGCTGCTTCGGCTCGGCGAACTGCGCGCCTCCGCGACCGACGTTGTCGAACTGCTGCTTTCGGCGCCCATCGCGCACCGCTGGCGCCTCAACGACAGGCAGGCGGTCCTCGAACTCGTCGGCGGCTCCGGCATCCGGTGGGGCATGGACGCCCAGCACCGCGCCGCCTTCGCGCTCGACGGGCTGGCCCAGAACACCTGGTTGCGCGGCCTTGACCGGCTACTGGTCGGCCTGTCCGTCGCGACTGGGCACGAGGGCTCGCTGCAGGTGGCGGGCACCGACGCGGTGGAGGCCTCCGACCTCGAGACGGTCGGGGCGCTGTGCGAGATCGTCTCGCGGCTGCGTCGCCTCATCGGCGAGACCGCGGCGCCCGCCACCATCGTCGAATGGGTGAGGCGCGCCCGCGCGATTCTCGTCGACCTGATCGGCCCCCGCGCGACGACGAGTGGCAGGTGCTGCACGCGCACTCCGTGCTCTCCCGGTTCGAGGCCGACCACGTCTCGAGCGAGACCCGCCTGACCCGCGGCGAGTTCGCCCATCTCCTGACCGCGGCCGAGTCCGCGCCGCGCGCGCGGGTCGCGGCGGGCAACGGCTCGCTGCTCGTCGCCCCACTGGGGGAACTGCGCCACGTCGAGTTCCGGCTGGTCGCGCTGCTCGGCGTCACCGACGACGTGGTGCCGGGCGGTTCGGGGCTCGCGCCAGACGCCGTCGACCTCGGCGACGCGGCCCCCGATCAGCGGCGCAGGCGGCTCGACCAACTCCTCGGCCACGCCCGCTCCGCGGAACGGCTCCTGATCGTGCGGCAGAGCGCCTCGCAGCGCACCAACGACAGGATCGCGCCGCCGTCTGCGGTGAGTTGGCTCCTGGAGGAACTGGGCGCCGCCCCGCAGCCGGTCGCGCACCCACCGACGGCGACCTCGGAGGCCAACTTCGGCTCCCCCGCCAGCTTCGACATCGCGGCGCACTCGGGTGCCGTGGCCCGACGCTCCGCCTCCCGCGTCGCGACCGTGCGGCTCCGGCGCAGGGAACAGGCGAGGCTGCGTCCTGCGGGCGCGGCCCCCGCTCAGGTCTCCGTCACCCAGCTGACCCGCTTCCTCGCCGACCCTGCGAAGGCATTCCTGCGCTCGGCGGCAGGGCTGCCGCTGTTCACGGAGCCATCTCTCAACGACGACATGCCGCTCGAACTGAACGGGCTGGCCCAGTGGTCGGTCGTCACGACCCTGCTCGACGCGCTGAAGCAGGGCACGCCGCTGCAGTCTGTGATCAGGACGTTGCGCAGCAACGAGGAACTCCCGCCCGAAGAGATCGGCAGGGCCGAGTTCTCGCGCGCAAAGGCACGCGCCGAACTGCTCTGGGGGGAGGCTGGCCCCGCCTACCGGAGCGAGATCACCGACGTGCCCGTCGACCTGGGTTTCGACCTGCCTGGCCTCGGCACGATCCGGTTGGTCGACGAGATCCGTTGCCGCGGGGGCGAGGCGCTGACGCTGACCCCGAGCAAGACGACCGACAAGCTGATCGGGCCGTGGCTGGAGTCGCTGGCACTGACCGCCGCGGGAACCCCCACCCCTGGCAGCGTGTACCGGTTCGTGCAGGATCCGGGCAACTGGAGCGACGTCATCGTCGACCACCGTCGGGTAGGCGAACCCGATCCGGCCGCCGCGCGGGCACGGCTCGAGACGGTGTTGCGGGCCTACGTGCTCGGCCAGCACCGCCTGATCCCCGCCCCCGCGACCGCCGCGATCTGCTACGCAGACGAGATCCGCCGCGATCGCCACAAGCGGGGCGCCTGGCGCGGCCAGCCGGGCTACCGGCACGACAAGTGGAGTTCGATGGGTGAGGCGTGGGAACTGTTCTACGACCAGGACGTCGCCGACCTCTTCGTCGACCCTCCGACCGCTGAGGACCCGGCCAACGGTGAGGACTCGGCCTTCGGCGCGTGGGCCGTTGCCCTGTACACCGGCCTGATGGGGGGCAACTGATGCACGACTTCGACCTGACCGGCCCCCTCCCCACCGGCACGACGCTTCTCGAGGCGAGCGCGGGCACCGGGAAGACCTACGCGATCGCCGCGCTCGCGACCCGCTACCTCGCCGAGCGCCCCGACCTCGACGTCACGCAACTCCTGATGATCACCTTCGGCAACCACGCAGCAGGCGAACTGCGCAGCCGGGTGTTCGCCAGGCTCCAGGCGACGCTGCGTCGCCTCGACGCCCACCTCGCGGGCGAGCAGATGGACGACCCGGACCCCGTCGATCTGCTCCTGGCCGGCACCGACGCAAAGGTGCACCGCGACAGGATCGCCACCGCCGTCGCCCGCTACAACGAGGCAACGATCCTGACCACGCACGCGTTCTGCGACGCGATGCTTCGCGAGTTGGGCGTCCTCGCCGACTGGGACCCGGCCGAGACCATCGGCCCGGACGACCGCGAACTTGCGCGCCAATGCGCAAGCGACACCTATCTGAGGCTGCACCGCGACCAGAGCGATCCCCCGTTCGACCCGCGCACGGCGCTGCGGATCGGCGAGGCGGCCTGTGAGACCGCGCTGCCACTCCTGCCCCTCGACGGGCCGCGCCACGACTACGCCGTCGCGGTGCGCGAGTTGTACGCGGCACGGAAGGCAACGGAGGGGATCTGCACCTTCGACGACGTGATCGCCCGGTTGCGCGAAGCGCTCGCCGACCCCCGCACCGGAGGCCTTGCCCGCGAACACCTGGCGGGCCGCTTCCCCGTGGTGCTGGTGGATGAGTTCCAGGACACCGACCCCGAGCAGTGGGACATCATCGAGCGCGCGTTCGTCGCCCCCGGCCGGCCGACCATCCTGATCGGCGACCCGAAGCAGTCGATCTACGGGTTCCGCGGCGCCGACCTGGGCAGCTACCTGCGGGCCCGCCAAGGCGCCGAGGTGTTCACCATGGCGACCAACCACCGCTCCGACGCGCCGCTGGTGCGCGGCGTCGTCGACCTCTTCGGTGACATGGAACTCGGCTCGGCCGAGGTCACCGTCACCCCGGTCACCGCCCGCCACGGGGCCCGGCTGACGTTGCCTGTCGAGGCCCGCGTCTGGCTGCGCCGCGAGAGCGCCGACTCGCTGCTGGCCGCAGGAGTCGACGGCCTCACCGCCATCGAGCGCGACCTGATCCGGCAGGTCCGCAACCTGCTGGCCCACGCCAGCCTGACGACGCCGTCCGGCACCCGCGCGCTCGGCCCAGGCGACATCGCCGTGCTGACCCGCACCACGGCCCGCGCCCGCCGCGTCCGCGAGGCGCTCACGGAGGCGGGGCTGTCCGCGGTGCTCACCGGCAGCCAGTCCGTGTGGAAGCAGGACTCGGCAGACGACTGGCAGTCGCTGCTGCGCGCCATGGCCGACCCCACGCAGTCGCACATCAGGATGGCGGCCATGACTCCCCTGGTCGGCTCCGAACTCGGCGACCTGCTGAGCGAGGGCAGCCAGGAACCGGCACGGGTCAGCACCCTGGTTCGGGAACTGAGCCTCGCCTTCGACACCGGGGGGATCGGGGCGGTCGTGACCGTGCTGCGCTCCCGCGCCAACCTGGACGCGCGGGTGCTCGCCGAGGCCGACGGTGCCCGCCGCCTGACGGACCTGCTGCACATCGCCGAGTTGCTCGACGCCAGCGGCCAGCGCTCGCTGCCCGGACTCCTCGCCGTGATCGCCGAGCGTCGGTCCGGGGACGACGAGGCCGACTCCATCCGGATCGAGTCCGACGAGCCAGCGATCCGCGTGATGACCATGCACGCCGCCAAGGGCCTCGAGTTCCCGGTGGTGCTGCTCCCCGAGACCGGCGGCAGCCACGTCCGCGTGGCGTACCCGTTCTCCGTCATCGAGGCCAACCGTCGACACCTGTACGTCGGTGAGAAGCCCAGCCACCTCGACGACATCCACAAGGACGTCAACCGGCAGAACCTCGAGGAGGAGTTGCGACTGCTCTACGTCGGCATGACGCGCGCCGCACACCTGACGATCGCCTGGCATGTCAGCGACAACACCCGGGCAAGCAGCAACGGCCCGCTGAGCACGCTGCTGAAGCGCCACGGGTGGCGCCAGAGCGGCACGACGACGCCCATCCACCTGGCGAGCGTCTTCGACAGCCTGCTCGACCCGACGCCGCCGCCGGGAGGGACCCCGCCGTCGGCCGAGGGCCGCGAACCGCTGGCGCTTGCGACGCTGCACCGCGCCGTCGACCACACCTGGCGGCGCACCTCCTACTCGGGGCTGACTCAGGGCCTGCACGAGCAGGTCGTGCGGGTCGTCACCGACGAGGCCGACCAACTCGACCTCGCCCCCGTGCATGAGGTCGCCCCCGAGTTGCTGGCCGCATCCCCGATGGCCGACCTGCCCGCGGGCGCCGGCTTCGGCACCCTGGTGCACGAGGCCCTGGAGCGCCTGGACTGGGCCCCGGAGCGGCTGACGGCAAGCGCGCACGAACTGCTCGCAGAGATCGGCCCGGCCAACGGCCTCGACGCGACGCAGTCCGGCCTGCTTGCGGACGCTCTCGACCTGCTGTGCCGCACGCCCCTGCTGCCGCTCACCTCGACGACGCTGTCCGGCCTGCCCACCTCGTCCCGGCTGCCGGAACTCGACTTCGACCTGCCGCTCGCCGACGCCGGCCGTCCCGCGACGCTGGCCGACCTGGCCGCGCTGATGGCCGAGCACCTCGGAGCCGACGACCCGCTGGTCGACTATCCGCGCAGGCTCGCCTCCTCCGAGGCGGCCCCTGCCGTCCTCAACGGCTTCCTGACCGGCTCGATCGACGCCGTCCTGCGCCTGCCGGACGGCCGGTTCGCGGTCGTCGACTACAAGACCAACCGGCTCAGCCCGACGGCCGCCGACCCCTTGACGCTCGGCCACTACACCGCCCCGTCGATGGCGGAGGCCATGATGCAGGCCCACTATCCGCTGCAGGCGAGCCTGTACTGCGTCGCGCTGCACCGCTACCTGACGCTGCGGCTTCCCGGCTACGACCCGGCCGAGCACCTCGGCGGCGTCGGATACCTCTTCGTGCGCGGCATGGCGGGCCCCGACACCCCCGTCGTCGACGGCACCGCCTGCGGCGTCTTCGGCTGGTTCCCGCCCGCCGCCTTCGTGGTCGCCACCTCGGACCTGCTGGGAGGTCACCGTGCCTGAACTGCCTATCGCCGCCACCGGAACGCTGCTCGCCTTTGCGGAGGCGGGCATGCTGCGGCTGATCGACTTCCATCTGGCGCGCCGCCTCGCGCAACTCACGGGCGAGGCCGACCCCGAGTTGATGCTGGCCTGCGCCCTCGCGGTCAGGGAACTGCGGCTCGGGTCGGTCTGCGTCGACCTGGCCTCGGCGGCCGAGCGACTCCAACCCGAGGCCGACCTGGACGACGGCGCGGCCGAGGCCGTCCCCGTCGCGCTCCCATGGCCCGAGGCCGACGCCTGGCTTGCACGGGTCGCGGCGTCTCCCACCGTGGCGACCGACGCCTCCGTCGAGGCCCCGTTCCGGCTCGACGGGACGCTGCTCTACCTCGACCGCTACTGGCGGCAGGAGCGCTCGCTCGCCGACCTGCTCCGCGCCCGCAGCGCGGTCACCGTCGAACCGGTGCCCGTCACCTTCGCGGTCGACGAAGTTCTCGACGAACAGCAGCGCGACGCCGTCACGGCCGCGCTCGGCCATCTCACCACCGTCATCACGGGCGGCCCCGGAACGGGCAAGACCACGATCGTGGCGAAGATCCTCGAGGCGCTCGGCCCCGTCATGCCGCGGGTCGCGCTGTGCGCTCCGACAGGCAAGGCCGCGGCGCGGCTGCTGCAGGAGGTCGGCGGCGCGACGGGCCACACCTGGGGCGGCACCCTGCACAAGTTGCTTGGGCTGCGTCCCCGGTCGGCGCACAGCGAGTACGGGCCGCGGAACCCACTCCCCTACGACGTCGTCGTGGTGGACGAGACGTCGATGGTCTCGCTCGAGTTGATGGCGACCCTGCTCGCCGCGCTGTCCGAACGGACCCGGCTGATCCTGCTCGGCGACCCCCACCAGTTGCGTTCGGTCGAGGCAGGCGCCGTGCTCGCTGACATCGAGAGCGCAGACGACCTCGTGACTGCCCCGGCGGCAGCCTGGCGCGACTGCTGCACAACTACCGCTCCAACGCCGAGATCAACGAACTCGCCGACGCGATCCTCCGAGGCGACGAGGCGGCCGCACGGGCGGCAGTTGAGGGCGCGGAAAGCATCGAGATGATCGCCTTCGCAGGCGACGTCGACCCGGCAACGCTGCACGCGATCCGCGGCGACGCGCTCGCCACCGCAGCGGCGGTGCGTGGCCATGCGTTGGAGGCGGACGGGGTCGCGGCCAACAAGGCGCTCGACAGGCACCGGGTGCTGTGCGGCCACCGCGAGGGGCCGTTCGGCGTGACGCACTGGGCAAGGTCGCTGCGCACCTGGCTCGCCAGCGAACTGGACGGCTACGGCTACGACAACCGCCACTACCCCGGTCAGCCGCTGCTGATCCAGCGCAACAGCGACCTGTTCAGCAACGGCGACACGGCCGTGGTGGTGAAACGCGCAGACAACGAGTTGGTGGCGGTCGTCGACCGGCCAGAGGGGGCGCTGTGGGTGGCGCCCGCGCTGCTCGACGACGCGACCGACCTGCACGCCATGACGATCCACAAGTCGCAGGGCAGCCAGTTCGACACCGTCTCGATCGTGCTCCCGCCGCCCGGTTCCCCGCTGCTGACCAGGGAGTTGCTGTACACGGCGGTCACCCGCGCGCGACAGCAGGTCAGGCTCTACGGCTCGTGGGAGGCGTTCGCCGAGGCGGTCGGCACCCCGGCCCGGCGCGCGAGCGGCCTGGCCGGGGCCTGATCACTCAGGCGCCGCGGACTGATGCGATCGCGTCGGCGACGTAGTCGAGGTTGCCGGTGTTGAGCGCGGCGACGCACATCCGGCCCGAGTCGAGCCCGTAGACGCCGTGCTCGGTGCGCAGCGCGATCATCTGGTCCTTGGTGAGGCCCGAGTAGCTGAACATGCCGAGCTGTTCTGCGATGAAGCCCATGTCGCTGATGCCGCGCGCGGCGAGGGCGTCGACGAGGCCCTGGCGCAGCGTCTTGATCCGCTCACGCATCGAGCCGAGCTCGTCCTCCCAGCTCTGCCGGAGCTCCGGGTCCGTCAGCACGGTTGTGACGAGCGCAGCGCCCTCGGTCGGTGGGTTGGAGTAGTTGGTGCGCACCACGATCTTGAGCTGCGAGAGCACCTTCTTGGCCTCCTCGGCGCTGCCGAGCACCACCGAGAGGGAGCCGATCCGCTCGCCGTACAGGCTGAACGACTTGGAGTAGGAAGTCGAGAGCAGGAAGTTCAGGCCCGAGTCGATGAACTTCGTGACCACGGCGCCGTCCTCGGCGATCCCGAAGCCGAAGCCCTGGTAGGCCATGTCGAGGAAGGGCACCAGCCCACGCTCGCGCAGCACGTCGATGACGGCGTCCCACTGTTCGCCCGTCAGGTCGTACCCGGTGGGGTTGTGGCAGCAGGCGTGCAGCACCACGACGGTGCCCTCCGCGGCGGCGCGCAGGTCCTCGAGCATGCCGTCGACGTCGATGCCCTTCGCCTCTGCGTCGTAGTAGCGGTAGGCGTCGACCGTGAAGCCGGCGCGGGTGAACAGCGCCCTGTGGTTCTCCCAGCTCGGGTCGGAGATCAGGACGGTCGCCTCGGGGCTGAGCTGGTGGAGCAGGTCGGCGCCCACCTTCAGCGCCCCGGTGCCGCCGAGGGTCTGCACGGTCGCTATCCGGCCGTCGGCCAGCGCAGCCGAGTCGGCCCCGAAGATCAGGGCGCGGACGGCGTCGCGGTACGCGGGCATGCCGTCGATGCCGAGGTAGGCCTTCGGCTTGTGCTGCTGCGTGACGCGCTCCTCGGCGGAGCGCACCGCCGCCATGAGGGGCAGCTTGCCGTCCTCACCGAGGTAGACGCCCACGCCCAGGTTGACCTTCTCGGGTCGGGTGTCTGCGTTGAAGGCCTCGGTCAGTCCGAGGATCGGGTCGGCGGGGGCAAGTTCGGCGCGGTCGAACAGCGACATGTGTTGGCTTCCTCTCGTTCCCGGCCAGCTTAGTGCCGCGTCGCCGGCAGGTCCGCCTCATCCCAGCCGCCGGGGCAGGTCTGGCGTTGAGCAGCATTCCGCTTTCGTTACCCACAACGGCGCCAACTCTCGGCGCGTCGCCCATCGAGGTCGCGATACTGCTCAACGCCCGACCAAACCGCGCTCGCGGACTGGCCCCGAAGTGGCGTCGCCCGTTGTTATCGTTCGGTCAGATCGGAGGTGGGACGTGAAGATCAAGTTCGGTGAGTCCAAGCAGTCGAGCGTCGGGATCGAGTGGGAGTTGGCGGTCGTCGACGCCCAGACGCTCGAACAGGTGCCCGGGGCTGAGGTGCTGCTCAGCACCGTCGAGGACGCGGCGGAGGGGCCGATCAGGCGCGAGTACCTGACCTCCATGATCGAACTCGTCTCCGGCGTGCACCAGAGCGTCCCCTCCGCCGTCGCCGAGATGCGTGGGCTGCTGGAGCACTCGCTGTCGGTGCTCGAGCCGCACGGCCTGACGCTGCTCGGCGCGGGGGCGCATCCCTTCGGCGACCCGACGAAGCAGTTCGCGGGAGACAAGCCCCAGTACCGCAGGGTGAGCGAACGCAACGCGTGGTGGGGCAAGCGGATGGCCATCAACGGCCTTCACATCCACACCGGCATCGACGCGCGGGTCAAGGCCCTCCCGATCGTCTACGGCATCGCCCGCTTCACCCCGTACTTCATCGCGCTGTCGGCCAGCTCGCCCTACTGGATGGGCGAGGACACCAGGTTCGCGTCGCAGCGCACCATGATGTTCCAGCAGTTGCCGACCAACGGCCTGCCCTATCACATGGAGGACTGGGCCGAGTTGGAGCGCTTCGCGTCCCAACTCGAGGGGGTCGGCCTGATCCAGAACCCATCCGAGATTCGGTGGGACGTGCGACCTTCGGGGTGGGGAACCGTCGAGAACCGCATCATGGACTCGGTGCCGACGCTGATGGAGGTCGGAGCGCTGTGCGCGTTCAGCCAGTGCCTGGTCGAGCGGATGTCGCGAGCGCTCGCCGTCGGCGAGCCGATCGACCGGCTGCCGTACTGGTTCATGCGGGAGAACAAGTGGCGCGCCGCCCGTTACGGTCTTGCCGCCGACGTGATCACGCCCCGCAAGGAGGAGTACCTGATCCACGTCCACGACGGCATCATCCGGTGGGTCGAGGAGCTGCGCGACATCGCAGATGAACTGGGCTGCGCCGAGCAACTCGAGGACGTGCGGCGGCTGGCGCTGAAGGGACCCAGCTACCTGAGGCAGCGTCGGGTCGGCGACCCTGTTGGGGCGACCCGTAGGCTCGTGGAGGAGCTGCGCGCCGGCACCCCGACGTTCAAGGACACGCCATGAAACCCTTCCTGCTGCTGAGCACCCGCCCCGAGGACGCCGCGTCCGAGGGCGAGCGGGAGGCCATCGTCCGCCTCTCGGGGCTCTCGGACGACGACGTCGTGCAGTACCGCGTGGAACGCCAGCCGCTGCCGCCGATCGACCTTGACGACTACTCGGGCGTCTTCCTGGGAGGCGGCCCGTTCAACGCGAGCGACGACCCGAAGTCTGACCATCAGGACCGCATCGAGGCGGACATCTTCCGCGTCATCGACGACGCCGTGCACCGCGACTTCCCGTTCCTCGGCCTCTGTTACGGCGTCGGCGCCCTGACGAGCCGCCTCGGCGGCGTCGTGGACCGCACCTACGGCGAGGACGCGGGGGTCGCCACCGCGACGCTGACGTCCGAGGGGCGCGACGACCGGCTCTTCGACGGAATCCCCAGCGAGATGGTCGCCTTCGTCGGCCACAAGGAGGCCTCGAGCCAACTGCCCGAGGGCGCGGTGCTGCTGGCGACGGGGATCGAGTGCCCCGTGCAGGCGTTCCGGTTGGGAAGCAACGTCTACGCGACCCAGTTCCACCCCGAGCTGGACCGGCCGGGGATGGCGTCGCGGCTGCGGATCTACAGCCAGGCAGGCTACTTCCATCCGTCGGAGACGGAGACGCTCGCGGCGTTCGCGGAGGGCGCCCCGATCTCGCCGGAGGTGCACCTGGTGCTCGCCAACTTCGTCGCGATCGCCCGGCGCCGCGAGGCCTCCACCGCAGATCAGGCGCTGTCCCCCGCCTGAGGCTCAGACGCCTGAGGCACAGACAAGCAACACCGGCCGCCCCCTGAATCGGGGGCGGCCGGTGTCGTCGTCGGGGATGTCAGTCCAGGTAGTCGCGCAACACCTGCGAGCGCGACGGATGACGCAGCTTCGACATGGTCTTCGACTCGATCTGGCGGATGCGCTCGCGCGTGACGCCGTAGACCTTTCCGATCTCGTCGAGGGTCTTCGGCTGGCCGTCGGTCAGGCCGAAGCGCATGCTCACCACGCCCGCCTCGCGCTCGCTGAGCGTGTCGAGGACGTCGTTGAGCTGTTCCTGCAGCAGCGTGAAGTTCACCGCGTCCGCGGGCACGACGGCCTCGGAGTCCTCGATGAGGTCGCCGAACTCGGAGTCGCCGTCCTCGCCGAGCGGGGTGTGCAGCGAGATCGGCTCGCGGCCGTACTTCTGGACCTCGACGACCTTCTCGGGCGTCATGTCCAGCTCGACCGCCAGTTCCTCGGGCGTTGGTTCGCGGCCGAGGTCCTGCAGCATCTGGCGCTGCACGCGGGCGAGTTTGTTGATGACCTCGACCATGTGGACGGGGATGCGGATCGTGCGGGCCTGGTCGGCCATGGCGCGGGTGATCGCCTGCTTGATCCACCACGTCGCGTAGGTAGAGAACTTGTAGCCCTTGGTGTAGTCGAACTTCTCGACGGCGCGGATCAGGCCGAGGTTGCCCTCCTGGATCAGGTCGAGGAACAGCATGCCGCGACCGGTGTAGCGCTTGGCGAGCGAGACGACCAGGCGCAGGTTGGCCTCGAGCAGGTGGTTCTTCGCGCGGTGGCCGTCCTCGGCGATCCACTCGAAGTCCTCCAGGTCGGCTGCCTTGACGGCGTCGCCCGTGATCCGCTCGTCCGCGAACAGGCCCGCCTCGATGCGCTTGGCGAGTTCGACCTCCTGGACGGCGTTGAGCAGCGCGACCTTGCCGATCTGCTTCAGGTAGTCCTTGACGGGGTCGGCCGTTGCTCCGGCGGAGACGACCTGCTGCTCCGGCTCGTCTGCGTCGTCGGAGTCGGAGAGCGCGAAGCCCTGGTCCTCGGTGAGTTCCTTCTCGAGCGGGGCCTCCTTGGCCTCCTCGAACTGCGAGTCGTCGACCTCGTCGAGCGAGCGCTTCTTGCCGCCGACGGTCAGGACGACATCGTTGCCGTCGCGCTCGAACTTGACCTCGACCTCGCCGGTCGAGGCCTGCGCGATGGTGGGCTCCTTGGCGGCGGCCTTCGCAGGCGCCTTGCGGGTGCGGGTGGTCTTCGCTGCTGGGGCGTCGGCCTTCACGTCCGACACAGCGGGCTTTGCTGCACGGGTGCGCGGGGCGGCCTTGGTCGCTGCTGCCTCTCCTGCGGGCTTCCGGGTGCGCGTCGCCGGCTTCTTCTCGGCGGGCGCCTCCTGGGCGGAGCTCCGGCGGGTGCGTGGTGCCTTGCCGGGGTCTTCAGCGTTCTGGGTCACGGTTGTCCTCTCAAGCCAGACGACTGACTTTTGCGCGTGCGCCGCCCCGTTCTAGTCAAGGGTGACGCGCCCTCCATTCTGGCACGCGTTCCCCGGGTACTCAAACGGCGGTCGGGGGCCGCCCCTACCCACGGTCAGGGTCGACGTGCCCACGCGTCATACTTTGGGCCGATTTCGCCGGAAGCCTCAAAATTCGTGGAACCTCCGGCGCCGGTCATGCGTTGTACAGGGTGACGACTGGCGAAAGGTCTGATTTGAATATGTTTACTTCTGCTCGCATGCGTAGTACCGAAGGCATCGACGGCAAGGACGCGGTGGGGCTCTACCTCGACGCGATCGCCAAGACCCCCCTGCTCACCGCCGTGGGCGAGGTCGACCTTGCTCGCGCTATCGAGGCTGGGCTCTACGCCCAGAAGATCCTCGATGGCGAGGCTACCTCGTCCACCCAAGTGACCGAAGACGAACTGCGGGAGGTCGCCGCCGAGGGCGAGCGCGCCATGCAGCAGTTCATCCAGGCGAACCTGCGTCTGGTGGTGTCGGTCGCCCGCAAGTACGGCCGCTCGCAGATGCCGCTGCTCGACCTGGTCCAGGAGGGCAACACCGGCCTGATCCGCGCGGTCGAGAAGTTCGACTACGCCAAGGGCTTCAAGTTCTCCACGTACGCGACCTGGTGGGTCCGCCAGGCCATCTCCCGTGGCATCGCTCAGCAGGGACGCATCGTCCGGCTGCCCGTGCACGTCGCCGAGCAGGTCAACCAGGTCTCGGCCGTGCGCCGCAACCTGGAGCGCCAGCTCGGACGCGAGCCCGAGCTCGGCGAGATCGCCGAAGAGCTCGGCCTTGAGGAGTCGAAGATCGTCGACCTGCTGCGCTACTCCCGCGACCACGTCTCGCTGGACGCACCTGTCGAGGCTGACGGCGACACGGCGCTCGGCGACCTGATCGCCCGCGAGACGGCCCCCGGGCCCGACGAGATGGTGCTGGACGCCGAGGAGCGTGCCCGTCTGGAGGAGATGCTCTCCGACCTGGACGAGCGTTCCCAGGACGTCGTGCGGCGCCGCTACGGCCTGCTCGACGGGCGCCAGGCGAAGCTGGCCGACATCGGCACCCACTGGGGCATCACCGCCGAGCGGGTGCGCCAGATCGAGCGCCAGGCGCTCGCGCAGATGCGCGCCCGTCAGGGCGTCGCTGCCTGACGCACAACCACTAGCCGGACGCGGCCCGTCACGCTTGCCCTCCCTGGGTCGTGGCGGGCCGCCTCCTTGTCCGGCTACTGCTCGGCCACCACGCGGATCAACCCCTCCTGCGCGCAGGAGGCAACGGCGGCGCCGTCCTGGAACAGCCGACCCATCGCGAAGCCGCGGGCGTTGGAGGCCGACGGCGAGATCATGTCGTAGAGCAGCCACCGGTCGACGTGGACGGGGCGGTGGAACCACATGGCGTGGTCGATCGAGGCGGCCTGAAGGCTCGGCGACAGGAACTCCACCTCGTGCGGGATCGTGGTCACGCTGAGCAGCGTCATGTCGCTCAGGTAGGCAAGCACCGCCGTGTTCAGCAGCGGGGAGTCGGGCATCGGCTGCTTGGTCCGCACCCACGCGCGCATGCTGCCTCCGTGCCTGGTGGGCTCGGGCCGCGACGCGAGGCGCACCTCCAGTGCGTCCCACTCCGAGATCAGTGCGACGCCCTCACCGAAGCGTCGCCCTAGCACCTCCGCCAGTTCCGGCGACGCCTCCGGCGGCGCGACGTCGACCGGCGCGCTTGCGCTGTGGTCGAGACCGGGCTCCGGGTGCTGGAACGACGCCGTCATCTCGAAGATCACCCGGTCCCGCTGCCTCGCGATAACCCGCCGATTGGAGAAGGTGCGACCGTCGCGCATCACCTCGACGTCGAAGTCGAGGGCCGTGTCCGTCGCCCCCGGGCGGAGGAAGTAGGCGTTCAGGGAGTGCGGGATCCGGTCCTCGGCGACCGTGCGGGCCGCGGCGATCAGCGTCTGGCCGAGCACCTGGCCGCCGAACAGGCGCTGCAACTTGGTCCTCGGCTGGGGCCCACGGAAGCTCAGCTCGCCCGTCTGGTCCAGGGCGAACAGGTTGAGCAGCTCGGTCACGTCTTTCGGCACGGGGCCCATCCTCGCACCACCTGGCCGCGACTAGCCAGCTTGGCGGATCGCCTGCCTGATCCGCTTCGCCGAGATCGGCACGGAGGTGCGCAACTGCTGAGCGAAGAGGCTGACGCGGAACTCCTCGATGAGGAAGGCGATCTCCTCGACCTCCGGCCGCAGCGGCCCCGCGGGCTGCGCGTCGATCAGCGCGCCGTAGAGGTCCTCCATCTCGTCGACCTGCGCCTGGAGGCCCGCGTCGCGGACCGGGTTGGCGGGCGCAGCCTCCAGCCGGGCGACCGCCGCCTTCGCGTAGCGGGGAAGCGCCGCGAACCACGGGTCAGGGGTCGCGGAGATGAACCGGTTGAAGAACAGGTTGTCGAGTTGCACCGAGACGTCCCTGCCGGCCTGCGTTGACCCGGCAAGCAGCCGCGCGCGGGTCACCTCCGCCAGTGCGTGCGCGGCCGTGTTGACGACCTCGAGCGTGCGGCCGGGGCACTCCTGCCGCACCGCGAGCGCTACCCGCTGGTAGCCAGCCGCGTCGCGCACCTCTGCCAGGGGCCCCTGCTCGCTGGCCAACTGCTCCCCCGCCTTGAGCCATGCGTCGGCGAGCAGGTCGGGGACGCTCGGGTAGGCCGAGTCGGCAAGTGAGAGCTTCTCCAGGCGCCCCATGTGCGCCACCACCCATTTCAGCGGCTCCGGGTTGGTCAGCGTCAGGAGCCTGCGGACACCGTGCGCGTGCGACCGGTCGGCCTTTGCCGCCTCGTCCACGACGGCGACGCCGACGCTGACTCCCTCGTCGACGAGTGCCGGGTAGCCGACCACCCCCTTCGCGACGCTCGTCTGCCTGGGGATGGCGCCGAACGTCCAGGACCGCTGGCCGGTGGTGGCGATGCCGCCCGCGGAGCGGGTCAGCTTCTCGGCGACCTTGGGCGACAGCCGCTCGGAGAGCTCGTCGAGGTCGGTGCCGCGCGCGATCTCGCGGCCGTTGTCGATGATCACGAAGGTCGGGCGCAGGTGCGAACCCAGCTTGGCCGGGTCGAAGTCCTTGGCGGTGACGACGGTGCCCGTGAGCGCCGTCAGGGCCCTCGCAAGGCCCGTCGGGAACGAGCCCTCGCGCGGCGCGTCGGCGAGCCACTCCAGCGCGCGGGCGGCGTGGTCGGGGGCAGGCACGAAGCTGGTGCGCAGCGACTTCGGGAGGGTGCGGATCAGCTCGGTGGCCAGTTCGCGCCTCAGCCCTGGCACCTGCCAACTGAAGGTGGCGTCGTCGAGTTGGTTGAGCAGTTCAAGCCGGACGGTGACGGTGACGCCGTCGGAGCCTGCGCCCGGGTCGTAGACGTAGCTGATGGGGAGCTTGTGCTGGCCGACCTCCCAGCGGTCGGGGAAGTCGGAGGGGCGCAGCAGTTCCGGGTTGACGACCACGTCGTCGAGGGTCAGCCGCGGCCACTGGTCCTCCGGGGTGCGGCGCAGCCACTTGTCGAAGGTGGCGCCGGAGACGACCTCGCTTGGCACGCGCGCCTCGAAGAAGGCGTACAGCGCGTCGTCGGAGGCGAGCAGGTCGGGGCGGCGCATCCGGTCGGTGACCTTCTCGCCCTCCTTGACGGTCGCCCGGTTGGCGGCGATCAGCTTGCTCCTTGTCTCCCACTCCCCCTCGACCAGGGCGCTGCGGATGAAGATCTCGCGGGCCTCGACGGGGTGGTCGGCCGCGTAGTTGGTGCGCCGGGCCGCCACGATCGGGACCCCGAACAGGCTGATCTTCTCGTTGGCCTGCACCGAGGCGGTGCGGCTGGACCAGTGCGGCTCGGAGACGGTCCGGGTCAGCACGTGGCCGCCGACCTGTTCGACCATCTCGGGGGTGATGGCGGCGACGGTGCGCGCCCACAGCCGCGACGTCTCGACCAGTTCGAAGGCCATCACCAGCGGCGGGGTGGACCTCGCAAGCGCCGAGCCGGGCTGGATCGCGAACCTGGCCCCGCGCGCGCCCTGGTACTCCGTGAGAGGGCGGCGCTTGCCCGGTTGCTTCTTAGCGCGCTCCTGTTCGGCGAGGCCGACGTTGGACAGCAGCCCGCTGAGCAGGCAGGTCAGCACCTCGGGCATCGCGCCGCGCCCCGTGGTGTCGAGGTCCAGTTCGCGGGTGGCCTCCTTCAACTGGGAGACCAGGTCTTCCCACTCGCGGAACCGGACGAAGCTCAGGTACTCGGAGCGGCACAGCCTGCGGAAGGCGCTGCTGCCCATCTCGCGGCGCTTGGTGCGCAGATAGGTCCAGATGTTGAGCAGCACCTCGAAGTCGCCGCCCTCGGGCGAGCGGGAGGTCTGTTGCTGCTCGGGCCGGGTTCCCGTGTGGGCGGTGTGGCGCCTCGGCTCGGCCCCCGACGGTTCTGGCGCCGGCTCGCTGCCCGGGACCCCTCCCCAGAACCTGCGGTGCAGTTCGTCTGCCTGCTGCTGGAACTCGGCGGGGCGCTCGCGCACGTCAGGCACCGTCAGTCCGGCGACCAGGACCAGCACCGTCGCAAGTGCGTCGCGCCGTGCGCCCTCGATCAGCATCCGGCCGAGCCTCGGGTCAACCGGCATCCGCGCGAGCATCCGGCCGGTGCGGGTCAGCCTCAACCGGTCGTGGCGCTTGCGCGGATGGATGGCGCCCAGTTCGCTGAGCACGCGGACGCCGTCGTTGATGTGGGAGGTGACGGGGGCCTCCACGAACGGGAACGACTCGATGTCACCGAGGCCGGCCTGCGCCATCAGGAGGATGACGGTGGCGAGGTTGGTGCGCAGGATCTCCGGGTCGGAGAACTCGGGCCGCCCCGTGAAGTCCTCCTCCGAGTACAGCCGGATCGCAACGCCAGGGCCGACCCGGCCGCAGCGGCCTGCGCGCTGGTTGGCGGAGGCCTGCGACACCGGCTCGATCGGAAGTCGCTGCACCTTCGTCCGTGCCGAGTAGCGCGAGATGCGGGCGGTGCCCGCGTCGATCACGTAGCGGATCCGCGGGACGGTGATGGAGGTCTCTGCGACGTTGGTGGCGAGCACGACCCGGCGGGCCGCCTTCGGCGCGAAGACCCGCTGCTGGTCGGCCGAGGACAGCCGGGCGAACAGTGGGAGCACCTCGAGTCCGGTGCCGAGGGCGTCGATGGCGTCGGCGGTGTCGCGGATCTCGCGCTCCCCGCTGAGGAACACCAGGATGTCGCCGGTGGAGGATGTCGTGACGATCTCCTCGACCGCTGAGGTGATCTGGTCGATCTCGTCCTCGCCCTCGTCGGGCTCGCGGTAGACGACGTCGACCGGATAGGTGCGACCGGACACCTCGACGACCGGGGCGCCGTCGAAGTGCTCGGAGAAGCGGGCGGTGTCGATCGTGGCGGAGGTGACGATGACGCGCAGGTCGGGGCGCTTGGGCAGCAACTGCTTGAGATAGCCGAGCAGGAAGTCGATGTTGAGGCTGCGCTCGTGCGCCTCGTCGATGATGATCGTGTCGTAGCGGCTCAGCATCCGGTCGTGGGTCAGTTCCGACAGCAGGATGCCGTCGGTCATCACCTTCACCCGCGTCCTGGCGCTCACCTTGCGCGTGAAGCGCACCTGGTAGCCGACGAACTCGCCGAGATCGACCCCGCACTCGGACGCGATCCGCTGCGCGACGGTCCGGGCGGCGATCCTGCGCGGCTGCGTGTGCGCGATCCGCTCCCTGCCCGCGAGCAGGCAGATCTTGGGGAGCTGCGTCGTCTTGCCGGAGCCGGTCTCGCCGGCCACGACGACGACCTGGTTGTCGCGGATCAGTTGCGCGATGTGTTCCGCCTCCGCCGCGATCGGCAGGGACGGGTCGACCTCGATGGTGGGGGTTGGCTTCCCCGTCATCCGTGCGTGATGAACAACGGGCACTCCGCGTGGGCCATCAGGCCGCGCAGCAGGCCGCCGAGCCCAAAGCCCGGAATCGTGGACTCCCCCACGCCGAGCACCAGCAGGTCGTAGTTGGCGCTGCGGCTGACGAGTTCGTTGATGGGGCTGTCTGCCGCGACCTGCACGTCGTAGACGACCTCGGGGAAGTCGGGGGCGATGCCCTGCGCGATCGCCTCGATGCCGCCCTGCGCGAAGCGAAGCTGCTCGTCGAGCTGCGACGGGCTGAGCCTGCGGGAGAACAGCCCGACGGGGGGCTGCACCGCGTGCACGACCTCGAGCCGACTGCCGAGCCGCTGGGCCTGCTGGAAGCCCGCCCGGAGGATCGTCTCCGAGCCGGGCGAGGTCTGCAGACCCACTCCGACGATGCCCTTCGACCCGACGGGGTCGGGGTGTGCTGCGGCGGAGATCACGATGACGGGGCACGACGCGTTGGCGACCACCGCGACGGAGGTGGAGCCGACGAACATCCGCTCGAGGCCGGAGGCGGCGCGGCGGCCGACGACCACCAGGTCGGCAACCTCGCTGAGGCGGGCCATCACGCCACCGGGCGAGCCCATCACGACCTCGGTCTTGAGGTGGGCCGGGTCGAGCCCGATCTCCAGGGCGAGTGCCTTTGCTTCCTCGTTGGCGGTGACTCCCGCTGCCTGCAGCACCTCGGGGTCGTAGACGACGCCCCAGGCGCCCGCCATCAGGGTGTCGTCGACGGCGTTGACGAGCATCAGTTCCGCGTCGTGACGCTTGGCGGTGTTTGCGCCGAAGCGGACGGCGCGCAGGCCGTCGTCGCTGCCGTCGACACCGACGACGATGAGCGGGACGTGCGGCTTGGCGGGATCGGAGTCGGTCCCCTCCTCGACGGGCCACGGACGCTTGACCTCGTGGCGCGGGGTCTCTTCAAGGGTCTCTTGGGGGTCTCCGGATCGACCTGATCGTTGTGGGGGGTGGTGGGCTCAGTCATGAGTCAACTCCTTTTCGTTCCGGACATCACGCGCCCGCTGATGGCGCCTGGGCTGACGGCGATCCACACGGAGCGCTCACCGTCGAGCCAGCTGATCGGCTTGTCTTCGTCCGCCTCGACGCGGGCGGTGGTTCCCTGCACGAGCACCGACCAGCCGATGATGGCCTCACCGTCGATGTCGTCGACCTCGAAGGCCACCTCTGTTGGCTCGGCGAGCCGCGACAGGCTGCTTCCCTCGGCCGTCTGGAAGACGACCCTGGAGTCGCTGACCCGGAAGTTGACGGGGACCACGACGATCCCGTTGGCTCCGTGCCACGCGAGCCTGCCGACCTCGGCCTCCGCAAGCAGGGCCCAACACTCATCGGCGTCTAGCCGCGAGAAATAGGTCACGCCCTGGCCGGGTTCACTCGTCATGGGAGCAGACTATCGCGCGCGGGCCTGACTTCGCGTCCGCCCGGCATGCTCACCCATCCCGGGTAGGAGACGGCCACGGCCCGCGACGGCCGTCGAAACGTTCCGAAACCCCTGGCCCCGCGTCGAGGCGCCGACTTATCCTCCGTTTAGTTCCGCCTCGCACCAAAAGGCGGGCGCATCGAGACAAAGGAGTTCATCAGATGCGAACCTTCTCCCGACCCGTGCGCGGAGGCCTCGCCGTCGCGGCCTCAGCGGCGCTAGCCCTCTCCTCCACACCAGCGGTCGCGGCCGGCCCCACGCTGCGCGACACCGGCCCCGACCGGCCGTTGATCGGTACCGCCGCCTGGGCATGCGCGACCTGATCGGCTACCAGAAGTCGGCCCCGACAAGGTTCCAGCAGATCCTCGGCGCGCAGTTCGACTCGATCACCCCCGAGAACGACATGAAGTGGGCCGAGATCCATCCCTCCCCCGGCGTCTACGACTTCGAGCGCGCCGACGCCGTCATGCGCTTCGCCCAACTGAACAAGCAGCAGGTCCGCGGTCACACGCTGCTGTGGCACAGCCAGAACCCCGCGTGGGTCAACGAGGCGAGCACGACGTGGACCTGCGACGAGGCCCGCGCGGTCCTGAAGGACCACATCACCACCGTCGTCGGGCGCTACAAGAACAAGATCTACGAGTGGGACGTCGCCAACGAGATCTTCCAGGACACCTGGGACAACGGGGGCGTGAGGCTGCGCACCGAGGCGAACCCGTTCCTCAAGGCGTGCGCCGCCGATCCGGAGGCGTTGATCGGCGACGCCTTCCGGTGGGCCCACCAGGCCGACAAGAAGGCGCTGCTGTTCCTCAACGACTACAACGCGGAGGGGATCAACGAGAAGACCGACGCCTACTACGCGTTGGCGAAGCGACTGCTGGCCGACGGCGTCCCGCTGCACGGCTTCGGCGCCCAGGCCCACCTGAGCCTGCAGTACGGCTACGACGGAGGGCTCGACGCAAACCTGAAGCGGTTCTCCGACCTCGGGCTCAAGGTGGCCATCACCGAGGCTGACGTGCGCATCCCCGGCGTCGAGGGCCGCGAACCGACGGCCGCCGAGGTCGCCGAACACGCCAGCCGCCACGTGCGGCTCCTCGAGAGTTGCCTCGCCAACGAGGCCTGCACCAGCTTCACTGTGTGGGGATTCAACGACGACTACTCGTGGGTCCCACAGACGTTCGCGGGTGAGGGCTGGGCGACGCTGATGACCGGCGACTACCAGCCGAAGCCGGCCTTCGACGCGATGGTCGCGGCCCTCACGGACGCCAAGCCCGCGAAGATGCCGTGCGCGAAGAAGCCCGACCTGAAGCCCTGCCAGACGGGCAAGCGGTAACGGCCGGCCGGTCGATAGTGGGCCGCCCGGCCCGGGCTGGCCCCTAGCGTTGAGCAGTAGCGCGGGTTCGTTGGTCGGAGAGCCGCGTTGTAGCGTTCCAATCGGAAACGAACACGCAATGCTGCTCAACGCCTGCGCAGCCCAAAGGCCGGGCCGCTCGACGACGCGCGGGGGTTGAGCGTCAGAGCGACTGGAACGTGGTGCGACCGCCGAGCCGGGCGGCCAGTTCGTCGTCGATGCCGTCGGCGATCTGGCTGACCGCCCGCAGCGCCTGCTGCAGGTGGGCGGGCACGAAGGGCTGGGACGGGACCGACAACTGCACGAAGACCCGATCGCGGTGCAGGGAGAACCGACCGAAGCGGGACTCGACGTTGAGGTCGTTGAGCACCTCACAGGCCCGCGAGCGCCCGGCGACGTCGTGCACGAGCGGCGCGAACAGCAGCAGTTCCGCGGCGTCGCTTGTCGAGCGCAGGAACACCATGGTCGACCCGACGCGAATCGCCACGTCGCCCTGCTCGTTGCGCAGCGTCGGGTGCCCGAACTCGCGGCGCAGGATCTCGTCGACGAGTTGGTCGAGCTCGGCCTGGCTCGCGGTGCGCACCGGGGTCTCGTCCTTGCTGAGCGGGCGCGGGGCGAGCGGCGTCCAGGTGCTCTCCCCCTTGAGGATCTCCGCCAGCTGGTCCGGCTCGAGGAAGATGGGGTGCAGCACGCCGAACACGTCGGCGAGCGTGTCCGTTGCGAGCCGGGCCAGCTCCGCGGAGGCCTCCTGGTCTGTCAGGGTGTGGAAGAAGGGCTCTCCGTCGGCCGGTTCGCTCCAGCCGAGCGCCCGCAACTGCTGCTCCTCGTCGGGGGTCGCCTGCCCGGCGGCCGATCCGGCGACGTAGGCGCCGATCTGCTCGGGTGCCACCATCGAGAAGCGGATCCCGGCGCGCGGCGCGTCCTCGGCGGTTGAGGCGACCGAGATGTTGAGGTCGGCCGTCGCGTCCATGACCGAGAGCACCTCGTCGAGTCGGCGGGAGAACTCGTCCCACGCCTCCTTCTGGGTGTTGTCGAAGTCGAAGTCCTGATAGTCACTCACGTAGCTGTACCTCCACGACCAACCTAATACACACATCTCCAGTGGGACAGCGGGGCACCCTACGATCGCCCTATGAGCTCGTTCGATGTTGAGACCCGGCACGGCCGGGCGGTCGTTAGGATGGCCGCCCCGGAGGGGGCCCGGGGCCTGCTGGTGCTCGGCCCCGGCGCAAGCGGCCAAACGGGCTCTGCCGACCTGGCGCTGGCGTGTTCGGTCGCCGGGTCGCTGGGGATGGCCGCCGCCGTCGTGCAACCGCCCTACGCCGTCGCGGGCCGCAGGGTGCCGCCGCGCGGGGCGTCGACGGACGAGGCGTTCGCGGACGTGGTGGCGGTGTTGCGGGAACGCTTCCCGGACGGCCCGCTGGTCACCGGCGGCCGGTCCTTCGGAGGGCGGGTCGCGTGCCGCACCGTCGAGGCGACGGGCGCCGACGCCGTGCTCTGCCTCGCGTTCCCGCTGCAGCCCCCGGGCGATCGGCCGTCGCGGCAACCGGAACTGACCCCCGTCGAGGTGCCGTGCCTGATCGTGCAGGGGCGAGGCGACGCCTTCGGGGTGCCTATCGCGCCACCCAACGGGGAACTGGTGCTGGTCGACGGCGACCACTCGCTGAAGAAGGACCATGCCGCGATCCGCGAGGCGCTCAGCAGGTGGCTGACCGAGCGGTTGGCGTCGTGATCCTGCTGCTCGGCGGCACCGCCGAGGGCCGCGAACTGGCCTCCGCCCTGGAGACCGAGGGTCGTCCGGCCGTGCTGTCGCTCGCAGGTCGCACCGCGGACCCACTGACGGCCGGGCCCGTCAGGATCGGCGGCTTCGGCGGCGTGGAGGGGCTGATCGCCTACCTGCGCGCGGAGCGGGTCTCGGCGATCGTCGACGCGACGCATCCGTTCGCGACCACCATGTCGCGCAACGCGGCGGCCGCGGCCCGGGCGACCGGGGTGCCGATCCTCCGCCTCGAACGTCCGGGCTGGTCGGACGCGGAGGGCGCCGCCGGCTGGCGCTGGGTCGACGACCACGCCTCCGCGGCCGCGGAGGTAGTGGCCCTCGGCGCCCAGAACGTGCTGCTGACGGTGGGCAGGCAGCACACGCTCGACTACGGCCTGCTCGCCGACCGCACGGTGATCGCGCGGGTGGCCGAGCCTCCGGACGGCGAAGTCCCTGACTGCTGGCGCCTGCTGATCGCCCGCGGCCCGTTCGACCTGGCGCGCGAGCGGGAACTGTTCGCCGAGCACCGGATCGACTGCCTTGTCACGAAGGACTCCGGAGGAACGCACACCGCCGCGAAGTTGACCGCGGCCGCCGAGTCTGGCGCCGCCGTGGTGGTGGTGCGCCGCGAGCCCCCGGCCGTAGGGGTCGCGACGGTGGGCAGCGTCGAGGCGGCCCTCGACTGGCTCAGCCGAGGCTGAGGCCGGCGACCTCCCCGATCACGACGATGGCCGGCGGTGCGACCCCGGCCGACGCCGCGACCGCCGCGATGTCGGCGAGGGGGGCCCGCCAGGTGGCCTGAGCCGCGGTCGACCCGTCCGCCACGACGGCGGCAGGCGTGGCCGCGTCGAGGCCCGCCTCCATCAGGGCCGCCGCGATCTGAGGCAGGTTCTTGACGGCCATCAGCAGCACGAGCGTGGTGCCGGAGGCCGCGAGCGCCGCCCAGTCGAGCGTGCAGCGGGGATCGCCCGGCGGCACGTGCCCGCTGACGACCGTGAAGCCCTGCGTCAGGCCTCGATGGGTGACGGGGATGCCCGCCAGGGCAGGCACCGAGACGGCCGAGGTGACGCCCGGGATGACCCTCACCGGGATGCCCGCCTCGGCGCAGGCGAGCCATTCCTCTCCGCCGCGTCCGAAGACGTAGTTGTCGCCTCCCTTGAGTCGCACCACCCGCAGGCCCTTCCGTGCGAGGTCGATCAGCAGCGCGTTGATGTCCTCCTGCGGCGTGAACGGGCCGCGCGGGATCTTGCCGACGCTGATCAGTTCGGTCTCGGTGGAGACGTCGGCGAGGGCGGCGTTGGCGCCGAGCCGGTCGTGCACGATGACGTCGGCCTGGCGCAGCGCGCGGAGCGCCGCGACGGTGAGCAGGTCGGGGTCGCCGGGGCCTCCGCCGACCAGCACGACCTCGCCTGGGGTGAGTTCAGCCTGCATGGTGTTCCTTGATCTGGGTGATGGCCTCGACGAGCCGTTGGTGGGTGTGGGGGTCGCGGACCGCGAGCCGCAGCCAGGTGGGGCCGAGGCCGGGGAAGGTCTCGCCCCTGCGGACCGCGAGGCCGCGGTCGGCGAGGTCGGCGCGCAGCGAGTGCCGGGCGATCGGCGAGGTGTCGACCAGCACGAACGGCGCCTCCCCCTCGACAGGGTCAAGCCCGATGCCGGTGAGCCGGGCGACGAGGTCGGCCCGCGCGACGCGCGCCTCCAGCGCCAGCGCCGCGGCCTCTGCCGCGCGCTCCGGCGCGAGGCAGGCGACGGTGGCGGCGACGGCGGGGCTGGACACGGACCACGGCGGTTGCTGCGCGGCGAGCGACGCGACGAGCGCGGGGTCGCCGACGACGTAGCCGGCCCGGATGCCTGCCAGCGCCCACGTCTTGGTCAGGGAGCGCAGCACGAGGATCCCGGGCATCTCGGGCGCGATCAGGGTCTCTGGTTCGCCGACGACGGCGTCCAGGAAGGCCTCGTCGACGACGAGGGTCCCGGCGCGCAGCGCGAGCAGCGCGTCCCTTGAGTGGAGCACCCCGGTCGGGTTGGTGGGGTTGCCGACCACGATGAGCTCGGCGGCCGGAACCGCTGCAGGGTCCAGCCGGAAGCCCTCCTCGGGGCGCAGCAGGTGGCGGCGCGGGGTCCTTCCGGCCGCGAGCAGCGCGGCCTCGGGTTCGGTGAATTGGGGGTGAATCACCAGGGCGTCGCCGTGGATCGCGCGGGCGATCAGGGTGAACGCCTCCGCGGCGCCTGCGACCGGGAGCACCATCTCGGCGGCGACGCCGTGGTGGGCGGCGATCGCCTGCCTGGCCGGCTCCGGGTCGGGGTAGGCGGCCCAGTCGGCGTCATCGGTGATGGCGCGCACCAGCCAGTCGGGGGTGTGCGGTTGGCGGACGTTGACGGCGAGGTCGGTCAGGCCGGGCGCGAGGTCGCGGTCGCCGTGGTGCAGCAGATCGGGCTCGGCTGGTGCCTTCTCGGGCGGCGTTGGCGCCGCCCACGGGGTCGGGGCCCACGTCGTCGGGTCGGCGGCGAACGCGTGCGCGGCGTCGGCGAAGCGCTGGGCGAGGCGCGGATGGCCGGCCCAGTGGACGTGCAGGTAGGAGGCGCTGAGAGTGGCGCTGGCGACGCCGTCGGGGCGGCCATCCAGCAGCCACGCGGGATCGCCGGTGGTGACGGTGGCGGTGCGGTGGAACTCGTGACCCGTGACCCTCTCCCCCGGCCTGCCGAGCAGCGTGGCGCGCTCGGTGGTGGCCTCCCGGTAGCCCATCGTGAGGCGCCCCGTCATGGCGGCCGTGCCGGGCAGCGCGCCCGCCATCTGTTCGCCGTCGAGGCTGTCGCACAGGTACAGCAGGCCCGCGCATTCGGCGACCGTCGGCAGCCCCGCGGCGACCGCGGAGGCGATGTCGGCGCGGAGGGAGCGGTTGGCGGCGAGCCGGTCGGCGTGCATCTCGGGGAAGCCACCGCCGATCCACAGCGCGGCCGTGTCCTCCGGCAGCGCGTCGGCCGTGAGGGGGTCGAACTCGATGGGCTCGCAACCGGCGGCCACCAGCAGTTCCTCGGTCTCCGGGTAGCGGAAGGTGAAGGCGCGACCGCCCGCGACGGCGACCCGCGGCCTGAGCGGACCGGCCTGCCGGACGACAGCGGTCGGGTCCCACGGCAGCGCGTCGATCGCCGGCGCGGTGTGAGCCAGGGCGGCGACGGCGTCGAGGTCGACGTGCGCGGCGACCGCCTCCCCGATGGCCCGGATGCCCGCGTCGTCGCGCTCCGCGGCGGGCACGAGGCCGAGGTGCCGCGAGGGCGCCTCGATCGCCAGGTTGCGCGGCAGCACGCCGAGCACCGGCAGGCCGACGGCGTCGCGCGCCTCCTTCGCGTGCCGGGGGCTGCCGACCTGGTTGAGGATCACCCCCGCGACGCGGACGGTCGGGTCGAACGTGGCCATGCCGTGCACCAGGGCGCCGATGCTCCGGGAGGCGTGCCGCGCGTCGACGACCAGGATCACTGGCGCGTCGAGGAGTCGGGCGACGTGCGCCGTCGAGGCGAAGCCTCCGGTGCCGAGCCGCCCGTCGAACAGGCCCATCACCCCCTCGATGACGGCGAGGTCGGCGCCATGTGAGCCGTGCAGCAAGAGCGGCGCGATGAGGTCCTCGCCCGTCAGGAAGGGGTCGAGGTTACGCCCGGGTCGCCCGGCGGCGAGGCCGTGGTAGCCGGGGTCGATGTAGTCGGGCCCGACCTTGAACGGGGAGACGCGGGTACCGCGGTCGGTGAGCGCGGCCATCAGGCCGGTGGCGACGGTGGTCTTGCCCTGCCCCGACGCGGGGGCCGCGATGACCACCCTTGGGAGGCTCACCATTCGATACCCACCTGGCCGCGCTGCCCGTCATCGAAGGGGTGCTTGATCTTGGTCATGTCGGTGACGAGGTCGGCTTCCGCGACGATCGCGGCTGGGCAGCGGCGTCCGGTGATGACGACGTGCTGCGTGCCGGGGCGGGTGCGAAGGGTCTCGGCGACCTCGTCGGCGTCGATCCACCCCCAGTCCATCGGGTAGGTGAACTCGTCGAGCAGCCAGAACCGGTGCCGCTGCTGCTCGATGCCCTCCCGGATGGCCCGCCAGCCCTCGACCGCGGCGGCGCGGGCGTCGGTCGGGTCGGTGGCGCGCGCCCAGGACCAACCGGTGCCCATGGTCTCCCAGGTGACGTCGCCGCTCAGCGCGCCGAGGGCGAGCAGCGCGTCACGCTCCCCCGGCTTCCAGGCCGCGGACTTGACGAACTGGTAGACGCCGATGGACCAGCCCTGCGCCCAGGCGCGGAGCGCGACCCCGCAGGCCGCGGTTGTCTTGCCCTTGCCGTCTCCCGTGTTGACGAGTAGAACGGGCCGGTTGCGGCGCTCTCTTGTGGTGAGTCCGTCGTCCGGGGCTGCGGGGGTGGTGCCGCGGCTCATCGGGTCGTCTCGGGACGGATGGCGTTCATCGGGGTCCTCCTGCAGGTCCGCGCCTGCTGTCGTGATCGGTGTGCGGCTCTGCCGCAGTCGACTCCGATGCCCTGGCTCGCGCCGTCGGCGCTCACAGTGGCGGGACCGCTCCGGATTCACACCGGATTCCTCGTCATCGACCAGGATCATCGTGGCACAGGCCGATGCGGCCCTGACGGCGGGGTCGACGACGGCGGCACTAGGATCGGCCGGGTGATCATCGACCGCGACTGCGCCCTGTTCGGCACCTCTCCCGGACTGCCCGACGAGGCATTCGCCAGCGACGGGCTCATCACGAAGCGGGCGGTGCGGGCCAGCGCGCTCGCGCACCTGCGGCCGCTCCCCGGGCAGTTGCTGTGGGACGTCGGCGTCGGCGCCGGATCGGTCGCGATCGAGTGGTGCCGCGGCGCCGTCGGGGCACAGGCCATCGGGCTTGAGCGGCGCGCCGACCGCGCGGCGCGGGCCCTTGAGAATGCGGAACGGTTGGCTCCGGGGGGTGCCTTCTCGCTGGTGCTCGGCGAGGCGCACGACCTGCTGCCCCAGTTGCCTGCCCCTGACGCCGTGTTCGTTGGCGGCGGCGCCACCATGGCGCTGCTCGCCGACGCGATGGCCGCGCTACGGCCCGCAGGCCGCGTCGTGGTGCACGGCATCACGCTGGAGGCCGAACTCCTGTGCGCCGAGGCGCACGCCCGCTGGGGCGGTCACCTGAGCCGGTTGCAGATCGAGACGCTCGAACCGCTCGGCTCGCTGCAGGGCTGGAAGCCCGCCCGCACCGTCACGCAGTGGGCCCTGACCGCCGACTGATCGAGGCCGGCCCCTGGGCGTCGCTCCGGGGCCGGCTCGCGTCGATCGTCAGCGCAGCCTGGTCCGCACATCGCCGGAGGTGAGCGAGAGAAGCGGTCCGGCCGGATAGTCGCTCGCGCCCTCCCGCCTCGCGCCGAGCAGGTCGGTCCCCAGATCGGAGGGGGAACCGTCGGGTCCTGGAACTCCGCCTGGGCGAGGCGGACCGGCTCAAGGTCGGCGCCGGAGATCAGGGGGCTGCGCGCCGCGTCGAAGGCCTGCGGCAGGCGCGTGACGAGGAATACGGCGTCGCCGTCCGTGACGACCCGCGCCGTCGCCTCGCCGTCGAGCATGGTGACGGACGGCTCCTCGGGGTGTGGGGTCGCCCCGAGCCGTAGACGTTGTGCCGCGCGTACAGCGGTTGAGGCACAGCCAGGAACGGTTCCTGGTCCCCCACCGGCGCGGCCTTGACCCTGGCCCGGTACGCGTCCAGCGACGTCGGCTTCCCCTCGTACACGCTCGTCCCGTACCCGGTGCTTGCGATCCCGGCGGGGTTCTCGCGGTACCCCTGGGGGCCGCTCAGGAAGAGGTTGGCGACGAAGCGGTCATCGCCGCCGACGATGGCACCGTAGCCGGCGACCTGGGTGCTGCGCGGCACGTGGTAGGGCGTCGGCCGGTCGAGAACGGGTTCGGTCCTCAGCAGGCCGCAGACCAGGTTGTTGACGTAGGCGCCGCCTTGGCTGAACACCTCGAGCGAGACCGGCGAGGCCAACACGTTGTTGTCGACCAGGTACGGCCCGTGGCTGACCTCGACGAACAGGTCGCGGTTGTTGTCGTGCAGCACGTTGCCCGTGAACCGGGTCCCTTGGGCCTGCCAGTCGAGCCACGTGGCCGACGAGCAGTCGTGGATGTGGTTGCCGCGGATCACGACGTCGATGGCCGCGTGCAGTTTGATGCCTGCGATCTCCCATCCGTAGAACTCCCGCTTGAGGGCGATGCGGTGGATGTGGTTGTGCTCGATGGTCGAGAAGACGGCGCCGAGGTGGCCGACGACGCCGTTCTGCCCGCAGTCATGGATGTGGTTGCGCCTGACGATGTGGCCCCCGACGTGCTCGGCGTCCCAGCCGATCTGGCGGGCGGAGAAGACGGACTCCAGTTGGTACTGGTACCCCGGTTTGTCCCCGCGCTCGGCGGAGAAGTTGTGGCCGGTCGACCCCTCCTTGCCGAGCGAGATGCCCGAACACTTCGAGTCGTGGATGTGGTTGTCTTCGATGATCCACCCCTTCGCCCAGTTGGGGCCGATCAGGCCCGGCTGGTCCGCGGTGGGCGGCGTCCACGGCGTCGCGGCGTGCGCCATCTCGAAGCCGCGCACCGTGATGTAGTCGAGATGGTGCTCCCGCGGATAGAACACGCTGCGCCGCACGTTGATCTCGACCAGGCGCGTGTTCGGGTCGGCGCCCTGGAAGTTGGCCCGGATGACCGTGCTCTCCTCACCGACCTCGGCGAACCAGAGATGGCGGGTCTGCTCAGGCTCCCGCACCCGGTCCTCGAGCCCCGTCCAGTGGTCGGTCACCGTCGTCCGCAGCGGCGGATCCGCCAACTCCTCGACCGAGCCGGCCTCGAAGAAGCTCATCCCGTCGAGATAGACCTCCCCCAGATGACGGGGCGGGCCGTCATTGGTCTCCGGCGAGACCCAGTCGCCGTTGATGGTCTCCGCGTAGGGGTTGACGTCCCCGAACAGGGTGTTGGGGACCTCGACCCGCCATGTCGAGCCCTGCTCTGGCTGCCATCCGGTGATCGGTTCGGATCCCTTGATGACGACATGTTCCCCCGGGGCCGCCTCGTAGACGATCCGTCGCCGCTCACCGATGCCCCCGCGCCGCGGAACGACCCACTCGCGATACTCACCCCCGTGCACCCTGACGGTGTCGCCGGGCATGGCGGCGCGGGCGCCGCGGGAGATGGTGCGAAATGGCCGCTCGGCCGTGCCGGGCGCGAGGTCGGATCCGTCGACGGCGACGTGAAAGGTGGTCACGGTACTCCTGAGGAAAGGGGACGGCGGTGGCCCGCCGGATTAAGGTGGCTGAGGGGTTGGCTCAGCCCTTGACGGCGCCCGTCAGCCCGCCGACGATGCGGCGCTCAAAGAGGCTGAAGAAGGCCAGGGCGGGAAGCATCGACAGCGACGTGAACGCGAGGACCGCCGCCGTGTCGACCGAATGCTCCGAGGAGAACGCCTGGGTGCCGAGCGGCAACGTGTACAGGCTGGGGTTGTTCAGGACGAATAGGGGCAGCATGTACCCGTTCCAGGATCCGACGAAGGCCAGGATGCCGGTCGTCACCAGGCCAGGCACGGACAGCCGCAGGGCGATCCGCCAGAAGAAGTCCAGCCTGCTGCACCCGTCGATGGCCGCGGCCTCCTCGATCTCCTTCGGGATGGCGCGCAGGAACGGCACCAGGATGATGATCGTCATCGGAAGGCCGAAGGCGATCTGCGGGATGATCACGCCCGGCAGGGTGTCGACCAGTTTGAGTGAGCGGATCAACAGGTAGAGCGGTGTGATCGCAACGGTCAGCGGGAACATCAGGCCGGAGGCGTAGAGCGCGTAGAGCGCGCCGCGACCCCTGAACTGGTAGCGCGCGACGACGTAGGCGGCCATCAGCCCGATCAGAACCACCCCGAGGGTCGTCCAGAGGGCGACGATCAACGAGTTGCCTGCCTGCTGCCAGAACAGCGAGGTGCTGAGCACGTTGGTGTAGTTGCTGAACTGCCACTGCGATGGCCAGCCGGCCGGGTCGGTGGTCAGTTCCGAGTTGGTGCGGAAGGCGCCGACGATGATGAAGATCACCGGGGTGAGGCACGCCGAGATCAGGATCGCGGCGACGAGGTAGATGAAGGGAGAACCCCACTCGTACCCGTTCTTTGAGCGTCGTGCCATGTCAGTTTCCTCCCGTCAGGGCGCCCTCGGTGTCCCTGCGCAGCACGAACCGCTGGTAGATCAGGGCCACGGTGAGGGAGATGAAGAAGATGACCACGGCGACGGCGTTGCCGTATCCGTAGTTGCCGGACAGGCGACCGGTGAGGGCCATGTAGGTGGCCATCGTCGAGGTGCCCGCGGTGGACGAGATGTACTGACCCCAGATGATGTAGACGAGGTCGAACAACTGCAGCGAGCCGATGATCGACAGGAACGCCCAGATCCTGATCGTGGGGCCGAGCAGCGGCAGCGTGATCCGCCACTGCGTCTGCCAGTAGGAGGCCCCGTCGACGGCGGCGGCCTCGGCTAGTTCCTCGGGGATGCCCTGGAGGCCTGCCAGCATGATGATCACGGCGAAGCCGAGGTACTTCCACGTGATGATGATCATCAGGGTCCAGATCGCGATCGACGGATCGGCGAGCCAGTCCCGGATCAGCCAGTCGAGCCCCATGTTCCTGAGCGTCTCGTCGAGCGCGCCACCGCTCTGCAGCATCAGCGACCAGCCGATGCCGACGATGACCTCGGAGATCACGTATGGCACGAAGATCAGCACCCGCACGATGGATCGGCCGCGCATCTTCTTGTTCAGCAGCAGGGCGACAAGGATCGCGAGCGGCCCCTGCATCACGAGGGAGAAGACGAGGATGAAGGCGTTGTGGCGGAGGGTGTCGAGGAACGCGGGGTCGGTGAGGATGATCCGGTAGTTCTCGAACCAGACGAAGTCGATCGGCGGGCCGTAGCCCTTCCACTTGAAGAACCCGTAGTAGGCGGCGGTGATCACCGGGAAGATGACGAAGCCCAGGAAGAGGATCAGCGCCGGGGCGGACATCAGGGCGATCTCCCCGCGCTCCCGCCAGCTCACGCGTCGCACGCGAGCTGGCGGGAGGGGTTCATTCACCGGGGTGTGCGCCTGTGCGGCGCTCGTCATTCCTTGGCCGCGGCCGCGTTGACCGAGTCGATCAGGTGCTGGGCGTCGCCCTTGCCCGCCAGCAGGTCGACGACGGCGGTGTTGAGCGCATTTCCGACGTTCTGGCCGAGCCTCGTGTCGAGCCAGTCCGAGACGAACGAGGCATTGGCGAGGCCGTCCATGATGGCGATGTTGAATGGCTCGGTGACGGCCTCCTTCGCCTTGGAGTTCAGCGGCGGAACGGAGAACGCCTTGTAGTAGGCGATCTGCGAGTCGGCCTTGACGATCGTCTGGAGGAACTCGAAGCAGAGCTGCTCGGGGGCGTCTGCGGAGCACGAGTAGCCGCCCATGCCGCCCATCACCGCGCCCGGGGCGCCCTTGCTACCGGGGATCTCAGGGAAGGGGAACCAGCTCAGGTCGGCAAGGGGTTCCTTGTTCGGGGTCAGGTCCTTGATGACTCCCGCGTTCCAGGCGCCCATCAGTTCCATGGCGGCCTTGTGGTTGGCGAGCAGGCCCGCAGACGATCCAGCGCCCTGTTGTGCGGGGGTGGTCAGGAGACCGTCCTGGAAGGGCTTCGCCGCGACCAGCTTCTCCAGGCTTTCGCCCGCCTTTGTCCAGCACTGGTCCTCGAACTTGCGGGCCTCGATGGTCGCGTCCAGGGTCTCAGGGCTGCACTCGCGAAGCGCGAGCCAGTAGTACCAGTGCGCGGCAGGCCACGCGTCCTTGGCGCCGAGCGCGATCGGGGTGATGCCTGCGGCCTTCAGCTTGTCGATGGCGGCGAACAGGTCGTCCATCGTCTTGGGAGCCTCGGTGATGCCCGCCTTGTCGAACAGATCCTGGCTGTACCAGATGCCTCCGGGGAGGATGGTGTCGGGCATCGCCCACACCTTGTCCTGGTAGGTCATGGCCTCGATGGCGCCCTGGCCGAGTTCCTCGCGCTGCGTGTCGGTCACTGCGCCGCTGACGTCGCGGAGAAGTCCCGCATCGACCATGTCGTGCATCTTGAGCCCGCCGCGCTGCATGAAGACGTCGGGGGCGTCGGGCGAGTTGAGCGCGGTCTGGAGCTTGCCGTCGAAGTCCTCGTTCTGCACGGCCTGGGCCCGGATGGTGACGCCGGGATGCGACGCCTCGAACTCGGAGACCAGGTTGTCCCAGAACGCCTTGCCGTCGCCGGTGGTGGCGTTGTGCCAGAACGTCATCTCGGTCGCTTGGGGGGCTCCGGGCGAGCCGGTCTGCGCAGGGTCACTGGTGGCGGGCGAGCACGCCGCGACCCCCAGACAAGCGACGACGGCGACCGACAGGGCCTTGACGCTCCTGATTGCTCGTTTCATTGTTCCTCCTCGTCGAGGATTGAGATAGTTTCGCGAACCTGCTGGCCGCAGATGTGACCATAAGCGAGCCTTCTGCCCGAGGCAGCCTCCGGCATGGAACACGGAGCAAAGCCCTACGAAACTTTCGTCCAAGATGCGTCGTTCCGCGATGCGTATCCCCGCGTCGGATGGCATTGTGTGAGCATGCTCCTGCGACGCCGCCCGTTCACGCCCCTTCCCGCTCCACCCGGCCCGGGCCGGCGCGCGGTGCGAGAGGAAGCGGACGCGGTCCCCTCGCAGGCTCGTCCGCACGGGTCGCTGTGAGCCGCCGCGTCACCATCGCCGAGATCGCCGAGCGGGCGGGGGTGTCGGTCAGCACCGTGTCGAAGGTCCTCAACGGCCGGCCCGGCGTCGGGGCGGCGCGTAGGGACAAGATCCTGGCGATCCTCGAGGACACCTCGTACCGGAGGCGTGGGGAGGGTCGCCGCTCGCGCAGCGGGCTGATCGACGTGGTCCTTGCCGACGTCTACGGCCTCTGGTCGGCGCGCATCCTCTTCGGTGCCGAGGGCGAAGCGTCCCGCGCGGGGGTGGCGCTTGTCGTCAGCGCCCTGCACAACCGCACCCTCGGCAACAAGCACTGGGTGGAGAAGTTCAAGGAGCGACGCTCAGACGGCCTGGTGGTCGTGGCGTCGAAGCTCCGCCCGGAGTTGGGGGCCGAACTGCGGCGGCTCCGGGTGCCATACGTCGTCCTCGACCCGCTCGGTGCCATTCCCGAGGCGGTACCGACCATCTGCTCGACCAACTTCGCGGGCGCCCGCGACGCGACCCGGCACCTGATCGACCTGGGGCACCGGCGCATCGCCGTCATGACGGGACCCTCCGACCTGCCCTACTCGCAGGAACGCCTCGACGGCTACCGCGCCGCCCTCGCCCGGGCGGGTATCGACTTCGACGACGACCTGGTGCGCCACGGACACATGGACGAGGAGTCGGGATACCGGCTCGGTTGCTCGCTGCTGGAGCTACCCGACCCGCCGACCGCGGTGTTCACCGGCTCGGATCTGCACGCCCACGGCCTCTACACGGCGGCCCGCGAACACAACGTCGCGATCCCCCGCAAGCTCAGCGTGGTCGGCTTCGACAACCTCCAGTCGGGTGAATGGTGTTCACCGAAGCTGACCACCGTCAACCAACCGCTCGAGGCCATGGGAACCCTCGCGATCCGGATCCTGGTGTCGATGTCGCGCGGCGTGGAAGAGCCGGTCGGCAGGCGAATGGAACTCGCCACCACGCTGGTGGTGAGGGAGTCGACCGCACCTCCCCCGCCGGGCCGCTGAGCACTACCGCTGGGTGCCGAGTCGGCTCACGACATCGTCCATCGTCCTGGCGGCCGGTGCCGCGGGCAGCCCCAGCCGGGCGACCAGTTCCAGTTGCCACGGCATCCTGAGCCGGGCGCGGCCGATCAGGTCCGCGTCACCAAGCAGCGCCGGGTCACCCTGCGTGACCGCGCCTCCACACACGACGGCGACCTCGTCGGCCCAGGCGAGGGCGAGGTCGACGTCGTGGGTCGCGAGGACCACGGTCGTGTCCAGTCGGCGCAGCGTGTCAAGCAGTTCGCCGACCCCCATCGGGTCGAGCCCGGCGGTCGGCTCGTCCAGCAGCAGCACCTCGGGGCGCATCGCGACGGCGCCCGCGATGGCGACGCGCTTGCGTTCGCCGTAGCTGAGGTGGTGGGTCGGGCGTTCGGCGAGGTGCGTGATCGACAGCAGGTCGAGGGCCTCCTCGACGCGGGCCCATGCGGCCGAGTCGTCGAGGCCGAGGTTGAGCGGGCCGAAGGACACGTCCTGCGTCACGTCGGCGGAGAACAGTTGGGCGTCCGGGTCCTGCAGCACCAACTGGACGAGGCGGCGGTGCGCGCGCAGCGACGCCCGGTCGTGGCTAAGCGGACGACCGCCGACCTCGACCCTTCCCGCCGACGGGCGCAGTGCCCCGGACAGGCAGCGCAGCAGCGTCGTCTTGCCAGAGCCGTTGGCGCCGAGCAGGGCGATCCTCCGTCCCGCGGCGATCCGCAGGGTGGCGTCGCGGAGCACGACGTGGTCATGGAAGCCCGCCGTGAGGTCGACGGCGGCGAGGAGGGCGCTCATGACAGCACCCAGCAGGCGGCCCAGACGCCCGCGACGCTGGCGACCGCGCCACAGACGAAGCCCCAGTTGCGTTGTCTGCGGGGGCTCAGCGTGCGCATCGCTTCCTCGTAGCCGCGGCCCTCCAGTCCCCGCTGGAGCGCGGTCGCCCGTGCCCAGGTGCGCAGGATGATGCTGCCGAGGGTGTCGGCGACCGCGCGCCAGCGGCGGCGCCACGAGGCCGCGTCACCCAACCGGGCGACCTGCGCCTGGCGGACGGCGAGCGCAGTCGACAGCAGCACGAACAGCAGGCGGTACATCAGGGAGGCGACGTCGAGGAGCGGGTCGGGCACGCGCAGCGAACGCATCCAGGTGACGACGTCGACCATGGGCGTGGTCGTCGCGACGACCATCAGCGCGAGGGTCCCGGCGACGCCGTGCGCGACGAGGCCGAGCGCGGTGCCCAGCCCGTCGGGACTGATCCTCAGGCCTCCGATCCCCCACCCGGTGCCGCCGAACTGGAAGGCCACCGGCAGCGAGCCCATCACCAGGAAGGTGAGCGGGGCGATCATGACGGTGAGCAGCAGGCCCGGCCGGATCCGGGCGGGACCGACGATGAAGAAGACCGACACCGCCGCGACAAGGACGCAGCCGGGCCAGGCGGGCGTCAGCAGCGCGGTGAGGACGAGCGAGACGCTGAGGAGCACCTTCTCCCCCACTCGACGGCGCCGCCAGGGGCTGGCCCAGGCGGCGTCGTCGATGGTGGTCTGGTGGCTAGTCACCGCTGGCGACCGGCTCCAGTTCGCGCCTGATGGCGGCGCGTCCGCGGAGCTGGCCGAGCGCGAACCCGAGCACCGCGCCCCCGATCGCCGCCTGGAGGGCGAACAGCCCGGACTCGATCTCACCCGAGCCGGGTTCGAAGACGGGGCGGAACCAGGGCTCGACGCCCCGCTCCTCGAGGATGCCCGTGACGGTGGCGTCGGTACCGCCGAAGGCCTCTTCACCGTCGGCCGGCTGAGGGGCCATGGCGAAGCTGATCGCGAAGATCAGCGCGATGATGGCGACGAGCCCGGCGCCGATGAACCAATCCTTACGCTGAAACACCGACGGCCTCCTTCTGCTTGAGCACGCCGAGCCGGATCAGCTCGGGCTTAGCCACCCGGGTGAAGAACCCGAACAGCAGCACCCCGAGGACGCCCTCGGCGATCGCGAGCGGGATCTGGGTGAGGGCGAAGACGCTGAGGAACTTCGCGAGCGCCCCGCCGAAGCCCTCGGTGGCGTCGGGGTGCGCGATGGCCAACTGGAGCGAGGTGACGCAGTAGGTGACCAGGTCGGCCACGGCCATGGCCGAGAACACGCCGAGCCAGGTGGGTGCCGAGACCCTGCGCAGCAGCTTCCACATCGCATAGCCGGCCCAAGGGCCCGCGATCGCCATCGAGAAGACGTTTGCGCCGAGCGTCGTCAGGCCTCCGTGGGCGAGCAGCAGGGCCTGGAACAGGAGCACGACGGTGCCGAGGAAGGCCATCACGGGTGGCCCGAACAGGATGGCGCCCGCGCCTGTCCCGGTGGGGTGCGAGGAGCTGCCCGTCACCGACGGGAGCTTGATGGCGGACAGGACGAACGTGAAGGCGCCCGCCGCGGCCAGCAGCAGCTTGTTCTCGGGCGACTCCTTCGACGCGCGGATGACGGCGCGCGCGCCGTGGATCACGAAGGGGGTTGAGGCGGCGAACCATGCCGCGCATTGAAGGGGTGGTAGGAACCCCTCTGCGATGTGCATCGCAGATCTCCTTTCGACGGGATCTCGCGTCCCGTGCTTCCAGGTCGAACAGGTTGAGTTCCTGACTTCCGCATCGCGTGCGGCTCACAGTGGCGCGACCGTCCCGGCTGATTCCCGGGTTCCTCTCGCTGTTCGAGCTTTGTACTTGTGGGGCCAGTCTTGCAGCCGGGATTCCGGGCGGATCGGCGGGGTCGGATAGCCGTCAGGAGCGCCCGACGACGGTGCCTGCGCGGTCGATGCAGACGACGTCGACCGCCACGGGGGCCCCCTTGAGGACCCGCATCGCCTGGTCGCGCGCCGCGGCGGCGACGGCGTCTCCGAGGGGGACGCCCGCCGCCTCGCAGGCCTGCAGTGCCCCCATGGCGGTGTTGGCGGCGCGGACGACGGCCACCAGGTCGGGCGTGGCTCCGGCCGAGGAGGCCAGGTCGGCGAGATGGCCCGTGTCGACGGAGGTGCGGTGCGAGTGGAGGTCGAGGTGGCCGTTGGCGAGCTTGCTGAGCTTGGCAAACCCGCCCACCAGCGACAGCCGCTCGACGGGGTGCCTGCCGACGTACTTCAGGACGGCGCCCGCGAAGTCGCCCATGTCGAGCAGCGCCAACTCGTCGAGGCCGAAGAGTTCGGTCGCCACCCGCTCTGACGTCGACCCCGTGCAGCCCGCGAGGTGCTGCAGGCCGGCCGCGCGGGCGACATCGACGCCGCGGCGGATCGAGTCGATCCACGCGCTGCACGAGTAGGGCACCACGACGCCGGTGGTGCCGAGGATCGAGATGCCCCCGACGATGCCGATCCGCGGGTTCCACGTCCGCCGGGCAAGCTCTGCTCCCCGTCGACGGAGATCTCGACGACGACGTCGGTGGCCACCCCGTGGCGCGCCGACACCTCGGCGAGGTTGTCGGCGATGTAGCGGCGCGGCACCGGGTTGATGGCGGGCTCGCCGACGTCGAGGGGCAGCCCGGGCAGCGTCACGGTGCCGACGCCCGCTCCCCCGACGAAGCGGACGCCCGCGCCCGGCGGTGCCTGGGAGACGGCTACCCGGACGATGGCGCCGTGCGTCACGTCGGGGTCGTCGCCGGAGTCCTTGACGACCGCCCCCTCGGCCCGCCGCGGCGTCAGTGACTCGTGCGTCAGGGTGAACGTCGGGCGGTGGCCGCCGGGAAGCGTCACCTCGACCGCGTCGGGGAACCGGCCGGACAGCAGCGCCTCCCAGGCTGCCTTCGCGGCGGCAGCGGAGCAGGCGCCGGTCGTCCAGCCAGGCCGCAGTCCCGACGAGCGGAGTTGGCCCTTGCGTCCTCCCTCGGACACGCTCAGTCCTGTCGGGAGGTGTTGGTCAGTTCGTCGGTGGAGGCGATCGCGTTGACGGCGGCCACCGTCATGGCGCTGCCGCCGCGCCGTCCGCGCACGACCAGGTACTCCAGCCCTAGGTCGTTGGCGGCGAGCGCCTCCTTCGACTCGGCGGCGCCGACGAAGCCGACGGGGATGCCGACGACCGCGGCCGGCCGAACCCCGGTCGCACGGACCACCTCCAGCAGTCGGAACAGCGCGGTCGGCGCGTTCCCGATGGCGACGACGGCCCCCTCGAGGCGCGGCAGCCACAGGTCGACCGCGGCCATGGTCTTGGTGATCCCCTCGCGCCGGGCGACCTCGGCGAGCGCGGGGTCCTTGATGTGGCAGATCACGTCGTTGGAGCGCGGGAGGCGCGAGGTGATGATGCCGGTGGCGACCATCGACGAGTCGCACAGGATCGCGGCCCCCGCCCGCAGTGCTGCGTTGGCGCGTGCCACCACGGCGGGAGTGAAGGCCACGTCGTCGGCGATGTCGGTGGCCCCGGCGGCGTGCACCATGCGCACCACGACTCGGCTCACGTCTTCGGGGAACCGGGCAAGGTCGGTCTCGTCGCGGATGATCCGGAACGACTCCTCGTAGATCTCGGCCCCCGTCCTCAGGTAGTTCATCGTTCCTCCTGCCCGACGAGCGCCGTGAAGATGGCCTGCCGTACCGACGGGGCGGCGAAGATCGCGTCGCGGACCGCCCGGGAGCGCTGTGGTTCCCGGTTCCCGACGACGGCGATCGTCACGCCGCCGGCCGACTGCGAGGCCGCCGTCCAGGCGGAGCCGCCTGGGGCGTGGTCGGCGCGGACGCAGAACGCGTGCTCTCGCTCTGCCTCGGCCGCGACCGCGGCGTTGACCCGCGGGTCGTCGGTGGCGGCCAACGCGTACCAGGCGCCCGAGAGGTCGCCGTCGCGGTAGCCCCGGCGCTGCCAGCGGAGCCGCCCCGCCTCGGCGAGCCTGACCAGTCCGGGGGTGGCCTCCGGCGCGATCAAGGTGACGTCGGCGCCCGAGTCGAGGAGCCTTTGGACCCGTCGAGAGGAGACGCGGCCAGCGCCGACCACGACGACGCTTCGCCCCTGCAGCAGCAGCCCCGTCAGGTAAGCGGGCGAGCCGGAGGGGGTGGCGTCGGGCAGCGTCTCGCGGTAGCGGTCGATGACGACCTCGGCCAGTTCGTCGCAGTCGCCGATCACCTCGGCGAGGCGTACCTCGGCGTCGGGGTGCGCTGCGGCCCAGGCCTCGGCCTGTTCGAAGGTCCACTGCCGCAGTCTCCCGGGGAAGAGCCAGTGGCCCATCACGACGATCCTGCGGGCGCCACCGGCGTAGGCGCGGTCGAGGCCGTCGGGCAGTCTCGGGTCGGTGACCTGGATGAAGCAGGGCTCGACGGCGCCCCATCCGCCCTGTTCGTAGTGCATCCGGGCGAGCCGGACGTGGTCGGCGTTGGCCTCGGCGACCAGCGCGCCGCGGCCGACGAAGACCAGGGTCGCCTCGCCGGGTTCCCAGTCGCCAAGCGCCGCGTCGAGCCTCTGTCGGACGGCGTCGGTGAGCCGCGGGTCGGCACCGAGGTGGCCCGCGTAGTCGATCCGCGCCTCGGGCACCGACTCGAGGGCCTCCTCGATGAAGGCCGGGATGTCATTGCGGACGTGCCCGCCGGTGCCGAGCATCAGGGGCACCACGACCGCCCGCCCGGCCGGTTCGTCGGCGACCACCTCCCGCAGGGCGTCGGGGATCGTGGGCAGGCTCAGTTCGACGAAGCCGACGGCGACCCGCGCGTCGGGCAGCATCCGGGCGACCCGTTCGCCGAGGCGTCGGCATACGGCCTCGCCTGCCGCGTCGCGGGTGCCGTGGGCGGCGATGATCAGTGGGGTGCTCATGCGTTCTCCTTGGGCATCCAGGCGTAGTCGCGGGGGGTGACCATGCGCAGTTCCCCGCCGCCGGTGGTGACGTACTTCGTGGTGGAGGAGCCGACGACGACCAGCGAGTTCATGTCGACCCATTCGGGCTTGAACTCGGCGAGCGTGCTCATCAGCACCTTCTGGCGGGACCGGCACGCCTGCTGCACGACCGCGATGGGCGTGTCGGGGCCGCGCTGTGCGCCGAGGATCTCCAGCGCTCGGGGCAGGTGCCTGGTGCGGGTGCGGCTGCGCGGGTTGTACAGGGCGACCACGAAGTCGCCGTCGGCGGCGGCGTGCAGGCGCTTCTCGATGTTGTTCCAGTCGGTGTGCAGGTCGGACAGCGACAAGGTGACGTGGTCGTGGCCGAGCGGCGCACCGAGGATCGCCGAGACGGCGAGGCTCGCGGTGACGCCCGGCACGATCTCGACGTCGATGCCCTCGGTGCCCTGCTCAAGCACGGGGCTGGCCATGGCGTAGATCGCCGGGTCGCCACCGCAGACGAGCGCGACGTTCTCCCCCGCTCGCGCCGCCTCAATCGCGGCGGCTGTGCGGGCCTCCTCGGTGCCCATCTTCGACGCGTAGATCCGGGTGCCGGGGCGGGCAAGGTCGCGGATCTGCTTGACGTATGGGCCGTAGCCGACGATGAAGGTGGCCTGTCGCAGCGCGGTCTGGGCGCGCTGGGTGAGCAGGTCGCGGGAGCCAGGGCCGAGGCCGACGACGCTGAGCCTTCCGCGCGCAGGCAGCCGCCCGATCGCGCAGGTGGCGTCGGTGTTGCGCTGCTTGGGGACGATCAACTCCGCTCCGTGGGCAAGCACGGAGGCCTCCGACACGGAAGGCGTGCCGACGTGACCCTCGACGAGAGCGCTGGGGGTCGGCACCTCCTGGCCGGCGAGTTCGTCGGCCGGGTAGTCGATGAGCGGGACGCCGAGGTCCTTGACCAGCTTGAGGAAGCCGATCTCGCCGGCCTTGACGTCGATCGTGGTGATGGCGGCGACCGACTCCAGCGCGAGCCCGTGCTCGGAGAGGGTGTCGGTGAGGAGTTGGCGGATGACGGCGATGTCGGTGCCACGGTTGCAGCCCATCCCGACGACGAGGCTCTTGGGGTGCAGCGTGACGGTGGGAAGCGCCGAGGCCGGGGCCTCGGCGAGGTCGGTGACCACGATCCGGGCGACCGGGTCGTCCGCGTCGCTCGACACGTTCTCGGGCAGCGGCGGTAGCGGCCACCCGGAGGTCTTCTCGACGAGGACGGGCCTGCCGTCGATCAGTGCGCGGGTGACGCCCGCGACGTCGCCGCTGTATGCCCAGCCGAGGGTGTCGAGGGCCGGCAGGTTGAGGGCGTCGGTCGCGGTGGTCAGCACCGGGGTCGCGCCGATCCCCTCGCCGATGCGGCGGGCGAGGTCGTTGGCTCCGCCCGCGTGCCCCCCGACGAGCGGGACGGCGAAGCGGCCCGCCTCGTCGACGACGACCACGCCGGGGTCCGTGACCTTGCTGCGCAGCAGGGGCGCGACGAGGCGGGTGGTGGCGCCGAGCGCCAGGTGGCTGACGATCAGGTCGCACTCGCGCCAGGCGAGCGGGAGCAGGTGCGCGGCGGGGCCGTCGTAGCGCCGGGACGCCACGCCGAGGGCCGCGTCGATCTCGTCGGCTCGGCGGCACGCGGCGGGGCTGCCGACGAGGTGGCCGACGACGGGTTCGGCGCCGGGCGCGCGGTCGCGCGGCGCCTCCGCGGCGATCAGGCCGGGATCGTCCGGGACGCCGTCGAGGACAAGCACGACGTTGGGTTCGGCGACGTCGTCCAGGGCGGAGGCCTGCTCGGCGGTCAGGACGCGGACCCGTTCGTCCGGCTCTCCGAGGCGTTCGGCAAGCACGAAGGTTCGGGCGGGCAGGGCGACCGCGAGTTCCCGGACGCCACCGTCGGCGGAGGTCAGCACCGCGACCTTCCGGTGCCAGCGCGCCGCGGCGATGGCGGCGTCGAGGGGCTTGCCGTGTGCCGAGACCACCAGGGCGTCGTCCCACGGGAGGGCGACGGCGGCGAAGGCCGCCGCGACGGAACTGACGGCGGGCGAGACGGTGACCTCGTGGCCGGCGAGCCGGATCCGGCGCACGATCCCGTGGAAGCCCGGGTCGCCGCTCGCCACGACCAGGACGTCGTCATTCGGGTCGGCCGCGCCGATCCGCTCGAGGGCAGGGGTCAGCGCGCCGAGCACGACCTGGCGTTCGGGTTCGACGCCCAGTTCGGCGAGGTGGCGCCGTCCCCCGACGACGAGCGCGGCGGTGGCGGCGAGGTCCCGGGTCGCCTGGCTCAGTTCGCCCAGGTAGCCGTGCACGTGGATCATCGGGTCTCTCCCTCGAGTCGGACGGCGCCCGCGCCGTTGGCGCGAAGGTCGGTTTGGGCGGTGGCCTCTGCGGCGCGGTACTCGTGCCGGAAGCCGGGGTGGTACAGGTGTGAGCGGGTGCCGCTGTGGCCCTCGGCGAGTGCCGGGCCGACAAGGACGACGGTGTGCTTCCACAACTTGTTCTCGCGCATGGTCGCCGACAACTCGCCGAGCGGGCAGCGCAGCATCATCTCGTCCGGCCAGGAGACCCGGTAACCGACGATGCACGGCGTCTCCGGCGGGTACCCGCCCGCGAGGAGTTCCTCCTGCAGTTGCTTGTTGCGGGCGGCCGAGAGGTAGAGCGCCATGGTGGCGCCGTGGGCAGCGAACCCCTTGACCGTCTCGCGCGGCGGCATGGGGGTGCGGCCGCCCTCGAGCCTGGTGAGGATCAGCGACTGGGACACCTCGGGGATGGTGATCTCCGAGTTCATCCTCGCGGCGGTGGCCGAGTAGGCGGAGACACCGGGGACGGTCTCGAAGTCGAGGCCGAGTTGCCTGCACATCTCGTACTGCTCCCCGGTCGCCCCGTAGATGGACGGGTCTCCGGTATGGACGCGCGCCACGAGCAGGCCCTCGTCTGCGGCGCGTCGGTAGTGGGCCGCGGTGTCCTCCAGCGCCGCGGAGGCCGAGTCGACGACAAGCGCGTCGGGACGGGCTCCAGCGACGATCCCCGGGTGCACCAGGCTGGAGGCCCAGATCACGATGTCGGCGCGGGAGATGACGTCTGCGCCGCGCACGGTGATGAGGTCGGCGGCGCCGGGGCCCGCCCCCACGAAGATGACCTTGCCGCGGTTCACAGCCGTCCCCCCGCCTGGTCGCCGCGGGCGGCGGGAGCCAGCACCGTCGAGAAGTAGGGGGCGGTCGCGTCGTCGTCGAGGTCGGCCAGCCGGATCAGTTCCTGCCGGTCGAGGCCGAGGTTGACGCCGAGCACCGCATCGCGGCCCTTGGATCGCAGGGTCGCCACGACCTCCGGCATCCGCCGTCCGCCCTTGTAGGCGACCACGGTGTCGACGGCGTCGAGCACCCGCTCCAGGGCATCGAGGCCGGCGGTGACGGGGACGAGTGCGAGGGTCTCGGTGCCCTCGACGAGCGGGGTGCGACTGGTGGCGGCAAGGGCCTGCATGGCGGTGATGCCGGGGATCACCTCGACGGCGACGTCGGGGCGGCGCTCCAGGACGTGCGCGGCTAGGTAGGAGAACGTCGAATAGACGCTCGGGTCCCCGACAGTGGCGAAGGCGACGCACCGGGCGCCATCGTCGAACGCGTCCACGGCGGCGGTGGCGGAGGCGAGCCACGCGGCCTTGCGTCGGGGGCTGACGCCGCTGCGGTCGGCCATCGAGAAGGGCACCCGGACGATCCGGGCGTCCGGCGCGTTGGCCAGCACGATCTGTTCCGCCCGGCCCGGCCCGTCGCCGGACTCCTCCGTCGCGGGCACCAGCACCGCGTCGGCGATCTCGAGCGCGCGGGTCGCCTTGAGGGTGATGAGGTCTGGGTCGCCTGGTCCGACTCCGATGCCGATGAGGCGTGGCTGCGATGGGGGATGCGTCATCCTGGTCGCCTTTCTGGGTCTCTCGCCCGAGGTGTGCGGCGCATGGGATGAGTTCCTGACTCCCGCACCATCGGGTGCGGTCACAGTGGCGGGACCGTGCCGGACTTACACCGGCTTCCTCAAGCATTCCCATGCTCGGGTGAAGTCTTGCAGGGGCCGTCAGGACCTCGTCAGGCGGGGTCGCTCAAGGGTGCCGCCACGCGCGACCGCACGGCGATAGGCTCCTGCTACACCACGGACGTGAGGAGACAGGCATGACCACGATGAGGACCGTTCCGCTCGGCGGCACCGGGAAAGAGGTGCCCAACGTCGTCCTGGGGTTGATGCGCATCGCCGACAAGTCCGACGCAGAGATCCGCGAACTGGTGGGGACCGCGCGGGAGGCGGGCATCGACTTCTTCGATCATGCCGACATCTACGGGGGTCGCGACCACGCCTGCGAGGAGCGGTTCGCGGACGCGATGCGGCTCTCCACCGCCGAACGCGGCGAAATCACGATCCAGACCAAGTGCGGCATCGTGACCGACGGGCCGTACTTCGACTTCTCCTACGAGCACATCATGGGCCAGGTCGAGGGGTCGCTGCGCGCGCTGCGCACGGACTACATCGACGTGCTGCTGCTGCACCGCCCGGACGCGCTTGTCGAACCGGAGGAGGTCGCCCGGGCGTTCGACGAGTTGGAGTCGGCGGGCAAGGTGCGCGCGTTCGGCGTCTCGAACCACACGCCCCGCCAGATCGACCTGCTGAAGACGGCCGTGCGCCAACCGCTGGTGGCGAACCAGTTGCAGTTGTCGATCACGCACTCGCCGCTGATCGCGCAGGGCGTCGCGGCGAACATGTCCGACCTCGACCAGTCGGTGGTGCTGGACGGCGGCGGCCTCGTCGAGTACTGCCGGATCAACAACCTGACGATCCAGGCGTGGTCGCCGTTCCAGGGCGGCTTCTTCACGGGCGTGTTCCTCGGCTCGGACGAGTACCCCGAGTTGAACGCGGTGATCGACCGGCTCGCGGCGAAGTACGACGTGCCGCCGATCGCGATCGCGACGGCGTGGATCACGCGGCACCCGGCGGGCATGCAGGTCGTGCTCGGCACCACGACCCCGGACCGGGTCGCGGGCGCGGCGCTGGGCTCGGACATCCCGCTGACGCGCAGCGAGTGGTACGAACTGTTCCGGGCGGGCGGCCACCGGGTTCCGTGACGATCGCTGGTTGAGCCAGCCCGCCGACGAAGTCGCGCGGTGCGTCGAAACCTCCCGCACCCGCACGCCGAGCCAGCCCCAGGGCACTAGAGGCATCACCCGAGACCCCGCGGAGCTCACCGGGGTTTCGACCGATGTCGACCGCTCCGCGCCCGACATGGCTCAACCAGCGACACGTTGGTTGAGCCAGCCCGCCGACGAAGTCGCGCGGTGCGTCGAAACCTCCCGCACCCACGCAGCGAGCCAGTCCCGGGCATCACCCGAGACCCCGCGCCCCTCACGGGGGTTTCGACCGATGTCGACCGCTCCGCGCCCGACATGGCTCAACCAGCGACAGGTTGGTTGAGCCAGCCCGCCGACGAAGTCGCGCGGTGCGTCGAAACCTCCCGCACCCACGCAGCGAGCCAGTCCACGGGCATCACCCGAGACCCCGCGCCCCTCACGGGGGTTTCGACCGATGTCGACCGCTCCGCGCCCGACATGGCTCAACCAGCGACACGTTGGTTGAGCCAGCCCACCGACGAAGTCGCGCGGTACGTCGAAACCTCGACACCCGCGCAGGGAGCCAGCCCCAGGGAACGAGCGGCTAGCGGGCGAGCGAAAGCAGAGCGTCGACGTCGATGTGTTCCTCGATCGCGTCTGCCGTCGTCTCGATCATCGTCTCGCGCAGCGCGCCGAAACTGATGCCCTCCCCTGACGGCGACCAGTCGCGGCCCGCCTGGGCGGCGACCTCGCGCAGCCAGGCGCGACGGAAGCCGTCCGACTCGAGCGACCCGTGCCACATCGTGCCCCACACCGAACCGGCGCGGACGCCGTCGAGGAAGGGCTCGTGGCCCGGGTCGACCGTGCAGATGCCGTGGTGGATCTCGTAGCCGGTGACGGCCTCGCCGCGCCAGGATCCCTCCGGGCGCGCCAGCACCTTCTCGGCGTGGAACCGCACCGAGACGGGCAGCAGGCCGAGCCCGTCGGCGCGGCCGCTGCCCTCCACGTCGTCGTCGATGGTGCGGGCCAGCATCTGGTAGCCGCCGCAGATCCCGAGCACCGGGCGACCCGCGGCGGCGCGGGCCTCGATGACGGCGGCGATGCCGGTCTCGCGCAGCCAGGCGAGGTCGTCGAGCGTCGAGCGGGAGCCGGGCAGCACGACGACGTCGGCGGCCTCGACCTGGCGCGGGTCGACAGTCACGGTGACGTCGACGCCGGGCTCCTGCGCGAGGGCGTCGACGTCGGTGGCGTTGGAGATGCGCGGCAGCCGGACGGCCGCGATCGTGAGGTCGGACGGGTCGGCGGCGCGGCCGTCGGAGCGCCAGCGGCCGACCTCGAGCGCGTCCTCGCCGTCGACCCAGACGCCGTGCAGGTACGGGAGCACGCCGAAGTTCGCCAGCCCGGTGCGGGCGCTGATGTCGTCGAGTCCCGGGTCGAGGATCGACTGGTCGCCGCGGAACTTGTTGATGATGTAGCCCGAGAGCAGCGCACGGTCCGGTTCTTCGAGGAGGCCCCAGGTGCCGTAGATCGAGGCGAGCACTCCCCCGCGGTCGATGTCGCCGACCAGCGCGACCGGCAGGTCGAAGCGACGGGCGAGGCCCATGTTGGTGTAGTCGCCTGCGCGCAGGTTGATCTCGGCGGGAGATCCTGCCCCCTCGCAGACGATCAGGTCGTGCCGGGCGGACAGTTCCTCGTAGGCGGCGAACGCGGCCTCGGCCAGGTGCCTGCGCTCGGTGGCGTACTCCCCCGCCTCGAGCGTGCCGAACGGCTGCCCGCGCAGCACCACGAAGCTGCGCCGGTCGGTGCCCGGCTTCAGCAGCACGGGGTTGAGCACCGAGGTGGGCGTGACGCCCGCGGCGAGCGCCTGCAGGTACTGGGCGCGGCCGATCTCGGACCCGTCGAGGCACACCATCGAGTTGTTGCTCATGTTCTGCGCCTTGAACGGGGCAACGTCGATGCCGCGCCGCCGGGCGACCCGGCACAGGCCCGTCACGAACAGCGACTTGCCCGCGTCGGACGACGTGCCCGCGATGAGGATTCCGGTCATCTCTTCCTTCCACATATGGCCAGCGCCGCGACGCAGCCAGCGGTGACGACCGCGGTGACGCGGGTCACGAGCCGGGCCGCGCGGCGAAGTTCGGGCGACCTGGGGCGCGGCCCCTCCCCGAGCAGGTCGCGGTCCTCGGAGCGGGAGAAGTACACATTGGTGCCGCCCAACTGGACGCCGAGCGCCCCGGCCCATGCGCTCTCGCACCATCCGCCGTTGGGCGATGGGTGCTTCGCCCCGTCGCGTCGCATGATCCGCCAGGCGTGCCGCGCGTCGCCGCCGACGGTGGGCGCGAGCAGGCAGGCGACGGCCCCCGTGACGCGGGCGGGGGCCAGGTCGGCGACGTCGTCGAGCCTCGCGGCGGCCGTCCCGAACCGCGCGTAGCGCTCGTTGCGGTGACCGACCATCGCGTCGAGCGTGTTGAGGCAGCGGTGCACGACCATGCCGGGGACGCCGAGCAGCGTCCCCCACAGCAGCGACGCGACCGCGGCGTCTGCGGTGTTCTCCGCCATCGACTCGACGGCGGCGCGCGCCAGTTCCGGCTCGTCCAATTGCTCGGGGTCGCGGCCGCAGAGGTTGCCGAGCCGGGCGCGGGCGCCGCCCAGGTCGCCCTCGTCGAGACGGTCGGCCATCAGGTCACCCTCCCGTGCGAGGCTCCTTGCACCGAGCACCGCCCAGGTCGTGACGGCGGTGGCAAGGGTGTGTGCGACGGGGTGGCGCCTGCTGACCCGCTCGACCAGCAGCGCGGCGGCTGCGACGGGAGCGACGGTCGCCGCGACGTGGAGCGCCCCCGCGGCGGTGTCGTCGGCGTAGGTCGACTCCTCCACCCGCGCGGCCCACGTCCCGAACCAGGCGACGGGGTGGTGGCGGCGGGGATCTCCGAGGACCCGGTCGGCGACGACGCCGAGCGCGATCCCGGCGGCACGGCTGACAAGCATGGCCGCGACGCTAGCACCACTGACCCGACGCGCGGGCGCGGGTCTGGCGTTGAGCGGTGCTCACGGCTCGAGGGTGAGCGGGTCCCAGTCGCGGCTCACCACGAGCCCGTTGGGCCATTGCGCCCAGGTCTCCCAGTCGATGTCACCCGGCCCGCCGCCGTCGAGCATCGTCACGAGCAGGCGCAGCGTGTCTCCGTGCGACACCAGCAGCACCTCGTCCCCGGGCGCGAACGTCGACGCCAGGTCGGCCAGGAGCACACGCAACCGCCCGGCGACGTCGACGAGCGACTCGCCGCCACCCCAGCCAACCTCCCAGGTCTGCAGGCCCTCCGGCGGATCCTCGGGTCGCAGGTCCTCGTAGCGCATGCCCTCCATCGAACCGAGCGCGACCTCCCGTAGCCCCGCCACCGGAGTAACCGGCAGGCCGACCTCCCCAGCGACGACCTCCGCCGTCTGGATTGCGCGCACCTGGTCGCTCGACCAGACCGCGCTCAGCGCAACCCCTCTCAGCGCCGCCGCGGCAGCGCGGGCCTCGTCGATCCCCTGTTGCGTGAGCGGAACGTGCATCGTCTGGCCTTGGAGCCGTCGCTCCAGGTTCCACACGGACTGGCCGTGGCGGAGCAGATGGAGGCGCATGGCGAGCATCCTAGAGGGCGCCCTCCTGGGCCCGAACATGCCGCCGCGCGACCCGAATCATCACAAAGGATGATTTTCGCGACATGGAGTCTCCCTAATTCGCGGGCTAGACTTTGCGGGACCTCGAACCATCAGGAGCAGCGTGTTCAATCCCATGACCTGGGATGCCCCCTATCTCGTCATCGTCGCGGCACTGTTCGTGATCGTGATGCTGCGGGCCAACGGCACCTACTGGCTGGGCCGCGGGCTGACCCGCGGGGCGGAGCACACCCGGATGGCGAAGATGATGAGCTCCAAGCACTACGCGGTGGCCAGGGACTGGCTGAACCGCTGGGGCGCCCCCGCCATAGCGCTGTCCTTCCTGACCATCGGAATCCAGACGATGATCAACCTCGCGGCAGGCATCACCCGGATGCCGCTGCGCCGCTACCTGCCCGCCGTGACCGCGGGCTCCGTGATCTGGGCCTTCCTGTACGGCACCGTCGGATTCATCGGGTGGGCCGCGGTCGTGCGGCTGTGGGAATTGTCGCCCCGCTGGTGATCGTCGTCGCGGTGCTCGGCGTCGGGGCCCTCGTCTGGGCCGTGGCGCGTCGCGACACTCCCGCCAAGGTCGCCGCAGAGTAGGCTGACCCCGACCTGACGGGAGGGGTGAGATGGGCAGCGAACACGCCGTGACGTCCATCGTCGACGCGGGCATCTACGCTGAGGGTCGCCGCGTCGCGACCGCCACCACGTTCGCGGAGACCTTCGGATATCTCGACGAGCACCCCGAGTCCTTCGCCTGGATCGGCATGAAGCGCCCCACCCACAAGGACGTGGACGTGCTTGCCCAGCAGTTCGAGCTGAGCCCGCTGCTCATCGAGGACATCATCAACGCGCACCAGCGGCCGAAGTTCGAGCGCTACGGCGCCGTCGGCTTCCTGGTGTTGCGCGCCGCGACCTACCGCGACACGTCGGAGACCATCGAGTTCGGCGAGGTGCACGCGCTGGTCGGCGACCGTTTCATCGTCACGCTGCGGCACTCCCCCACCCCCGACCTGTCCGAACTGCGCAGGGAACTGCAGGCCAAGCCGAAGGTGCTCGCCAAGGGCCCGCGCGTTGTGCTGACCAGGCTGCTCGACACGGTCGTCGACGGGTACCGCCCCGTGATGCTCGGCATCGAGAACGACGTCGACGAGATCGAGACCGAGGTCTTCGGCGGAGCCTCGCACGTCTCCAAGCGCATCTATCAACTCTCCCGCGAGGTCATCGACCTGCAGCGCGCGCTGCGGCCGCTGCGTCAGATCGTCGACGACCTGCGCGATGACCCCATCATGAACAACGCCCCGAACTGCTGCGCCAGCAGTTGCGCGACATCGAGGACCACGCGATCAGCGTCAACGAGCGCGTCGAGTCGCTGCACGAGGCGCTCAAGGGCGCGCTCGACCTCAACCTGGCGCTGCAGACGCAGCGGCAGAACGAGGAGGTCACCAACATGACCGCCGCCAGCCTCAAGCAGGCCGAGGACTCGCGCAGGATCGCGGCCTGGGCCGGCGTGCTTTTCGTGCCGAGCCTCGTCGCGGGCACCTACGGCATGAACTTCCACAACATGCCGGAACTGGACTGGAAGTTCGGCTACCTGTGGGGGCTGGGGCTGATGGTCGTGACCGGCGTGGTGATGTACCTGATCTTCAAGTGGAAGGACTGGCTCTGAGCGCTACATGAGCGCCGACGTCAGCCTGCACACGTTGTCGAGGTAGCGCTCCCACCAGGGCGTCTGGCGCCACTCCTCCATCGTCAGCAGCTTCGACACCTGCCGGTAGTGCGCGTCGTTCTCGTGCAGCAGGTCGACCATGTTGCCGCCGAAGGCCAGCAGCATGATCTCGTAGTCGAGCGCGAAGGAGCGGTAGTCCATGTTGGACGATCCGATCACGCCGATCGTGTCGTCGACCGTCATGTACTTCGAGTGCAGCACCGCGGGAGCCGGGTACAGGTAGATGTTGACCCCGGCCTCGAGCAGCGCCTCGTAGTAGGAGCGCTGCGCGTGCCCCACGACGAACTGGTCGGCCTCGGCGCCGACGTACAACTCGACGTGCACCCCTCGGTAGCAGGCCGAGGTGATGGCGTTGAGCAGCGGCTCGTCGGGCACGAAGTAGGGGCTGGCGATGGTGATGGTGTGCTGCGCCAGGTACATCAGCGCGACGAACATCCGGTGGTTCGGCTCGGTCGGATAGCCGGGCCCCGACGGCACCAATTGCATGGCGTTGGCGGCACCGCCCGGGATCAGGTCGGGCTTGTCGATGAAGTGCTCCTGCGGGTCGAGCAGTTCCCCGGACTCGACGTACCAGTCCATCGCGAAGACGGCCTCGAGTTCCAGCACGATATCGCCCGTGACGGACACGGACAGGTCGTGCCAGCGCCTGCCGATCCGCTTGTTCTTCTTGCTGGCGTAGCTCGGGTCGATCAGGTTGTGCGACCCCATCAGCGCCACGTCCCCGTCGACCACCATCAGCTTGCGGTGGTTGCGCAGGTCGGGGCGGCGCCAGCGTCCCTTGAGGATCGCGATGGGCATCATCAGGCGCCACTCGACGCCGATCTCGGTGAGCCGCCGCTGGAACTGGCGCCAGCCCGTGTACTTCTGCGAGCCGAGTTGGTCGACCAGCAGTCGCACCTTGACGCCCCGCTTCACGGCCCGCTCCAGGGAGGTGAAGAACACGTCGGTCGTCTCGTCCCATGCCATGATGTAGAACTCGACGTGCACGTAGCGCTTCGCGCGGTCGACGGCGGCCGCCATCGCCTCGTAGGTCTCCTCCGCGTCGGCGTGCATCGCGACGACGGCGCCCGTCATGCACGGCAGCCCGTCAGGTCGCGGTTCATGTACAGGATCCGCTCCAGCGCCGGGGACGTGTGCGCCCCCTCCGGGACGACGGGCAGGCCGAGCGTGTGCTGCTTGATGACCTCGTCGCTGCGCTGCTGAATCTGCTGCCTGCGCCCCCGCACCCAGGGGCTGCCGATCAGCCAGTACAGCGGGAACCCGACGACGGGGAGGAACAGGATCAGCAGCAGCCACGCGGACGAGGAGGAGGGGCGCCGGTTCTCGGGCACGACCCCGATCGCGATGATCTTCATCAGGTACTCGACGATCACGAAGATCGTGGTAACCCAGGCTGGCAACGTCACGGGCGGCTCCTGTCTCTCCGCCGATCGTAGCGGTGCCGGCTCGGGTCAGGCCTTGAGCATGTTTGGTTGCTCGTTGCGCGGACGACCAGGTTTGAACGTTCGAATCCGCAACGACTCACCCACCATGCTCAAAGATTCGGGCCGCCCACCCCGCGTATGCGGAGAGGTCGGCCCGATGTGGCGCCCGGTAGGGCTCAGTCGAGCTTGCGCGCGGCGCCCTTGTCGGCGGACTGCGCGAGCATCCCGAAGATCTTCAGCGCCGTCGACACCTCACGCTCGCGGTCCTTCGGGGCCCAGCCCTCGGCGTCGCGCTTGGCCCGCCTCGCGGCGAGGGTCTCGTCGTCGACGTCGAGGCGGATCAGGCGCTCGGGGATCGAGATGGTGATCTGGTCGCCGTCCTCGACGAGGCCGATGGTGCCGCCAGAGGCCGCCTCCGGGGAGACGTGCCCGATCGACAGGCCCGACGAGCCGCCGGAGAAGCGGCCGTCGGTCACCAGGGCGCACTTGGGGCCGAGGCCAAGCCCCTTGAGGTAGGACGTCGGGTACAGCATCTCCTGCATGCCGGGGCCGCCCTTGGGGCCCTCGTAGCGGACCAGGACGACGTCGCCGGGCTGGACGCGCTTCCCGAGGATCGCCTCGACGGCCTCGTCCTGCGACTCGGTCACGATCGCCCGACCGGTGAACGTCCACTGGTCCTCCGGGACGCCCGCGGTCTTGACGATGGCGCCGTCGAGCGCGAGGTTGCCCTTCAGCACGGCGAGGCCGCCGTCGACGGTGTAGGGGTGGTCGGTAGAGCGGATGCAGCCGCCCTCGCCGTCGGTGTCGAGCGACTCCCAGCGGTTGGTCGAGGAGAAGGCCTCCGTGGTGCGCACCCCACCAGGCGCGGCGTGGAACAGTTCGATGGCGGCGTCGCTTGCCGACCCGCCGCGGATGTCCCACTCGTCGAGCCACGCGTCAAGCGTCGGCGCGTGCACCGAGTGGACGGTCTCGTCGAGCTTCCCGCCGCGCTTGAGTTCGCCGAGGATGGCGGGGATGCCGCCGGCGCGGTGCACGTCCTCCATGTAGTACTTCTCGGAGTTCGGTGCGACCTTGGCCAGGCACGGCGTGACGCGCGAGATCTCGTCGATGTCGTCCATGGTGAAGTCGACGCCTGCCTCCTGGGCTGCGGCAAGCAGGTGCAGGACGGTGTTGGTGGAGCCGCCCATCGCGACGTCGAGCTTCATGGCGTTCTCGAACGCCGACTTGGTCGCGATCGACAGCGGAAGCACGGAGTCGTCGTCCCCGTCGTAGAAGCGCTTGCACAGTTCGACGACGAGGCGGCCCGCCTCCTGGAACAGGCCCTTGCGGGCGGCAGCGGTCGCGAGCGTCGAGCCGTTGCCCGGCAGCGCGAGGCCGATGGCCTCGAGCAGGCAGTTCATCGAGTTGGCGGTGAACATGCCGGAGCAGGAGCCGCAGGTCGGGCAGGCGTTGGCCTCGATGCGGCCGAGCTCGGCGTCGGTGACGTTCGGGTCGACCGCCGCGACCATCGCGTTGATCAGGTCGAGGGAGCTTTCGACGGTGCCGCCGTCCTTGACGATGGCCTTGCCCGCCTCCATCGGCCCGCCCGAGACGAAAACGGTCGGGATGTTCAGGCGCAGCGCGGCGAGGAACATGCCGGGGGTGATCTTGTCGCAGTTGGAGATGCACACCAGCGCGTCGGCGCAGTGCGCGTTGACCATGTATTCGACGGAGTCGGCGATCAGTTCGCGGCTGGGCAGCGAGTAGAGCATTCCGCCGTGGCCCATGGCGATGCCGTCGTCGACGGCGATCGTGTTGAACTCGCGCCCGACGCCGCCCGCCTCCGCGATCGACTCGGAGACGAGCTTGCCCATGTCGCGCAGGTGCACGTGGCCCGGCACGAACTGGGTGAACGAGTTGGCTACTGCGACGATCGGCTTGCCCCAGTCCGAGTCCGTGATGCCCGTGGCGCGCCAGAGGGCGCGGGCGCCCGCCATATTGCGGCCGTGGGTGGTGGTGCGGGACCTGAGCGCAGGCATGAAAGTTACCTCCAGTCGATGAGACTCAGTACAGATTACCCGCGCGGGCGCGCCGCGGCCGACGCGCGACAACGGGTGGACGGGGCCGCGCCCTTGCCGGGGGCGCATGGGCGTCGATACCCTTGGAGGCTCGACGTCGTCTGGGCGGAAGCACCGTGGTGCGACCCGTACCCTCGTCGGCGGCGTCGATGTCCCCACCAGGACACATTCACAAGGGAAAGGCCGCAAGGCCCGGGGTTCGAGTCCCCATCAGGGTCCGGATCGTGGCAACACGCGCGGGCGTCATGCACCCTTCACTGGGTCCACGACCGCGCCGGCCGCGATCCGGGCCCTCGAACCAGAAGGAGTAGCGGTGAAGCTCACCACCTTCCACGTCACAGTGGACCCGCACGAGGTCGTCGTCGCGCACCTCGACGGACGCAGCAAGATCCTGCCCGCCGGACGGCACCGTCGCACGAGGAACGCGACCTACTCCCCCATCTCGACGGCCCGCCGCCTGCTGCAGTTGGCCCCGCAGGAGATCCCCACCTCCGACGGCGCCCAGGTCAAGATCACCGCGGTCGCCGACGTGCGCGTGGTCGACCCGCTCGCAGGGCTCGAGTTCGAGCAGCCTGAGCAGGCGATCTACCTCGCGATCCAGGTCGCGCTGCGCGACGAGTTCGCCGAACTGGACGTCACCGAGGCCGCGCAGGCCCCGCGCAGCAACCCCGACCTGGTCGCCCGGGTCAAGGCCCGCGCCGTCGAGGCGGGTACCCGCGTCGGCTACGAGGTCTCCTCGGTTGTGATCAAGGACGTGATCCTGCCCGCCGACCTGCGCTCGGCGGCGATGGCCCTGCTGACCGCGAAGACCCGCGGCCTTGCCCAGTTGGAGTCGGCGCGCGCCGAGACGGCCGCGCTGCGCACGCTCGCCAACGGCGCGAAGATCCTGGAGGACCACCCGGCGCTCGCGAAGCTTCGGATGGTGCAGGCGATCCCGATGGGTTCCTCGCTGAGCCTGCGCCTCGACGACGACGCACGCGCCCAGGCCGACTAGGACTTCGAGAGACCAGACGACGAAGCGCCCCGACCAGACGGTCGGGGCGCTTCTCTCTGCTCGTCAGGCCAGGTCGATCCAGCGCGACTCCATGGGCTCCAGGTCGAGGTCCAGTTTGCGGACCTCGCCTTCGCCCTCCAGTCCGGTGGTGCGGCCCGCGAGCCGCGTCGAGACGGCCTCCATCAGGTTGTTCATCACGAAGCCCTTGCCCGCCTCGGGGAACACCGCCACCTCGACGCCCGGGTGCGAGGGCACCCACTGGGCGCCGAAGTCGGCCTCACGGCCTGCTGCCCAGTAGATCGCGCGGTGCAGCAGTCGCGAGTTCTCGTGGCTGTAGGGCAGCCCCGCCAGGTAGACGCCGCGGCCCTCGCCCTGCTGGTGCGCGGCCAACTCGACCGAGCCGTCCTGCAGGCGCAGGATCTGCGTCGCGTCGCCGGTGGCGAAGATGTCGCCCGCTCCCTCGCCGACGTTGAGCGCGCCGGGGAGGTCCTCGGTGATGAAGTGCTCCCGCGACTCGACCGGGTAGCGGTCGGTGGACTGCGAGAAGCCCAGTTCCTTGTCGACGCCCAGCACGTCGGAGAGTTGGAAGAACGCGCCCTCCGACTGCACCGCGGTCGGCTCGCCGACGCCGATCAGGCCGCCGCCGCGCGCGACGAAGCCGCGCACCGCGACCAGCACGTCGGAGTCCAGCCAGTTGTCCCCGCCGGAGAAGGCGGTGCCTGCCGCGCCGACGTTGAGGACGACGTCCAGGCCGTCGAGCGCGCCGCCGCGCACGTCGTCGAAGCTGACGAACTTCAGGTCGAACGGCAGCCCTGCCAGCGACTCGAGGACGCCAAGGTAGGAGTAGATCTGCTTGTACCAGAGCGCGTGGGCGACCATGTGTGTCTGCCAACTGCGCATCGCACCCCAGCAGTTGAGGATGCCGACGCGGATGCTGGAGGACTGCGGCAGGCGCCCTTCCCCGACCTCGTGGATGGAGCGGAACTCGTCGGCGATCTGGGTGATCCGGTCCATGAACTCCGGGAACTTCACCGCGAGCGACAGGTAGCCGCCGTAGCCGATCCTCTCGAGCGGCTTGCGGGCGATCGCGCGGCGCGACTGCAGCCAGGAGACGTTCGCCTCGCCGAGCGGGTCGCCGCCCTCGGTGAACACGTCCGGGAAGAAGTAGGGCAGGAACCGGCCCTCGGTGTAGCGCACGCTGGGGATGTCGGAGATCATCCGGCAGGTGGCGGCGGAGCCGACCGAGCCGACGACCCCGTCGACGCCGGTGGTGGCGAACTGCTCGCCGTAGGGCTCGGTGCCCATCCAGTTGTCGCCCAGGAACATCAGGGCTTCCTTGCCGTACTCGTGCACGATGTCGACGAGGTCCTTGACGCGGGCGCAGACGAACCGGTTCTGGAAGTCGATCCAGTCGCTGAACGCCTTGCTCGGCACCTGGAAGGCGTTGTTGTAGTAGCCCTGGTCGACGAAGTCCTCGGCGCGCAGGCGGTAGCCGTACTCGGCCTCGAAGGCGTCCATCGCGCGCGGCGACACCGACGCGGAGTAGCCGAACCAGTCGACGAACTTCTCCTTGCCGAGGTCGTTGAAGACCAGCGTGAAGTGGTAGAAGAACGTGGTGAAGCGCACCACGTCGACCTCGGGGCGCTCCTCGCACCAGCGGCGAAGCGACGTGGTCATGAACTCCCACGCGGCCGGGTGCCTTGCGTCGTAGCCGATCTCGCGCACGCGCGTCGGGTCGTCCTGCCAGTTGTTGGTCGTGTAGTTGTACATCTGCGTCGAGTCCCAGACCTGCCAGGCCAGGAAGCTGACCGTGTAGACATGGAACGCCGCCGGCTGGGCGATCGTGACGACGGTGTCGGTGCCCTCTCCGGCGACGCTCCACCCGTCGACGGGGACGACCTCGCCGGTGGTGCGGTCGATGACCTCCCACCAGCGCTGCACGTCGCCCAGGTCGGGCTCGATCTGCAGCGCGTAGTAGCCGTTCATCACCGAGACGGCGAGCGGGCCCTCTGCCGGGGCGGTGACCCGCTCCGACATCAGGTAGAAGTGCGGACGGGCGTCGAGGTTCGCGAGCGCGAACTCCTGGTTGCCGCGCGCCGGGAAGTAGGTCTCATAGACCTTCACTCCCAACTGCGACGTGATCTCCGGCAGCCACGTGCCGTCGGAGTTGCGGACGGCGTCTGCGCCGATCCGCTGCAGGATGTGGGGAAGCTGGTCGTCCATGCCCTGTTCGATGGGCATGGTGACGCGACCGCGTGAAGTCATGGCGTGGGGTTCCTCCGAATGGAATGGCAGATGTGGTCGAGTCTTCCAGCCGAGGTCGCGGAGGGTCACATTGCGACGCCAATCGCGAAGGCTTTTTGCGCATTACGCCGCCACTGGGATCGGTGGATGGCCGAGCGGGCCGAGGGCGCGGAAACCTCAGCGGGTCAGAGCCGGCCAAGTCAGACGAGCACTATCCGCAACTCGATGCCGATTCGATCGTTCAATCTCGACGCACACCGACACGAACACCGACTACTGCTCAACGCCAGACCAGCACGCGGACGGCCTCGGAGACGGGTCACGCCCCCGTCGCGACGTCCCGGTCGGTGGCGCTGTACTCGGACCACGAGCCCGGGTACAAGCGACCCCTCCCGAGCCCGGCCAGTTCCATCGCGATCAGGTTGTGGCAGGCCGTGACGCCGGAGCCGCAGTAGGAGATGACACCCTCGGCCGGTCCCAGCCCCGCGAACCTCTGGCGCAGATCGTCTGGGGTCTTGAAGCGCGACCCGTCCAGGTTGCCGCTCAGCGGATAGCTGCGGGCACCCGGGATGTGGCCGGCCTTCGGGTCGATCGGCTCGTGCTCGCCGCGGAACCGCTCCGTGGCGCGGGCATCGATCACGACGGGGCCGGCGACGGCCTCGTCGATGGTGGCGAGTGCGTCGTCCGGCCACTGCGTCGCGGTGAATGAGGCGACCTCGGGCAGCACCGCCTCGGTGCTCAGGTCGCCCTCCCAGGCGTCGATGCCGCCGTCCAGCAGCGCCGCGTCGCGACCCAGCATCCTGAGCAGCCAGACGAGGCGCGCGGCCATCGCGCCCCCAGCGTCGTCGTAGGCCACGACGACGGACCCGTCGCCGATGCCACTTGCCGACAGGCCCGCCGCGAACCGGGCGGGGTCGGGCAGCGGATGCCTGCCCCTGTCTCCCGGCGGGTCGGCGAGCACCACGTCGAGCGAGACGAACACCGCCCCGGGAAGGTGGCCTGCGCGATAGGCGTCGGCTCCGGAGCGCCCATCGAGGTAGGAGCGGACGTCGGCGACGACCGCCTCGGGATGGGCCTCAAGCCAGGCCTGGTCGACAACTGGTGGGATCATCCCGCCAGCCTATCGCCGACGGTCCTCGTACTCCCGGCCGCTGTTGGGCAGCATGCCGTGCTCAAGGCCCCACCGGACCGCCTGCGAGCGGCGCGCAACGCCGATCTTCCGGTAGGCGGAGCGGATATAGGACTTGATCGAGTTGATCGACAGGAAGCTGCGCGAGGCGATGTCCTGGTTCGTCAGGCCCTGCGTGATGAGCGCCATCACCTCGGCCTCGCGCGGGCTGAGGCCGTACTCGCTTCCCGGCCAGGACAGCTCTGCGGACGAGGACTCGCTCGTGACCTCACGGCCCGCCTCCGAGACCACGATCTCGCCCTGGGCGATGGCCTCCAGCGCCTCCACCAGTTCCAGCGCCGTCATCGACTTGTCGAGGTAGCCGCTGCAGCCGAGCGCGACGGCCTCCGCCGCGAGCTGGGGAACCAGGTTCCAGGTGAACACCACGAGGTGGCCGACGTCGGGGTCGGCGAGCAGGCGCGCGACGTCGTCGTTGCCCCGCTGCGACTCTCCGAAGGTGTCGAACAAGGTGATGTCGACCTTCACATCCACCGTCGCGCCCCACGCCAACGCCGCTACTTCGACGCGTTCGCCGTAGCGGCGCAGCATTCCCTTCAGGCCATGGACAACCACGTCATAGTCGTTCAAAAGGGCAACGCGGATCGGACTCACGAGGCGACTATACGGAGGGTGAAAGCGCCTCCGAACTCCCCCAAGGGGGTGGCCGCAAACAAACACCCCTTGGGGTGAACTGCCTTGCCCCAGGGGTGCGCTTAAGGTCTTTGATGGTGTTCCCTCACCCTCGGGTCTGACCCGAGTAGGCCGGCGCCGGCGGTAACGTCGGCGTCGGTCCCTCCTCCTTAGAACAGACCGAGGCCCGCCCCCTTTCGGGAGCGGGCCTCGGCCTGTTGACTGGTCAGCTGCAGCCGCTGGTGGAGCCGCAGCCCTCGCACACGTAGCAGGAGCCGGACGGGCGCATCTTGGTGCCGCACGTCATGCACAGCGGAGCGTCGACCTCGGCGACCCCGAGGGCCTCCATCAGCTCGGCGGTCGTGTGCGCGTCGAGCAGCGAGGGCTGCCGGGCGCCGTCGACGTTGAAGTCGTCGCCGGCGTCGTTGCGCAGGGTCTCGGACTCGATCAGCTCGGCCTCGTCCTCCTCGGACAGGTACGAGCCGGTCTCCACGTAGCGGGCGCGCTCGGCGGCGGTGTAGATGCCGAGCTCGGAACGGTCGTCGAAGGTCAGGTAGTCCAGCGCCAGGCGGCGGAAGATGTAGTCCATGAACGACTGCGCGATGCGGATGTCAGGATCGTCGGTCATGCCCGCCGGCTCGAACTTCAGGTTCGTGAACTTCTGCACGAAGCTCTCAAGCGGCACGCCGTACTGCAGACCGATCGACACGGCGATCGAGAACGCGTCCATCACGCCCGCGAGGGTCGAGCCCTGCTTGCCGAGCTTCAGGAACACCTCACCGAGGCGACCGTCCTGGTAGGAGCCGGAGGTCATGTAGCCCTCGGCGCCGCTGACGGAGAAGCTCGTGGTGCGACCCGAACGCGACTTCGGGAGGCGCTGGCGCTTCGGACGGTACTCGATGCGCACCTCCGGCTCGGCCTTCTTCTCCTCCTTCGTCTCCTTCTTGCCGTCGGAGAGAGGCTGACCGACCTTGCAGTTGTCGCGGTACACGGCAAGCGCCTTGAGGCCGAGCTTCCAGCCCTGCAGGTAGACGTCCTCGATCTCCTCGACCGTGGCGGACTCGGGCAGGTTGACGGTCTTGGAGATCGCGCCGGACAGGAACGGCTGCACGGCAGCCATCATCCGCACGTGACCCATCGGCTTGATCGCCCTGGTGCCCATCGCGGTGTCGAAGACCTCGTAGTGCTCCGCGGCAAGACCGGGGGCGCCGACGACGTGGCCCTTGCTGCTGATGAACTCGACGATCGCCTCGATCTCCTCGGCGTTGTAGCCGAGCCGCTTCAGCGCCCGCGGGATCGTCTGGTTGACGATCTGCATGGAGCCGCCGCCGACCAGCTTCTTGAACTTGACCAGCGAGAAGTCGGGCTCGACGCCCGTGGTGTCGCAGTCCATCATGAAGCCGATGGTGCCGGTGGGCGCGAGCACGGAGGCCTGGGCGTTGCGGAAGCCGTTGACGGTGCCGGTGCTGACCACCTCGTCCCACTCGCGGGTCGCGACGGCGTGCAGCGCACGGTCATCGGGCAGCACGCGCAGGTCATCGTTGGCGGCCTGGTGCTTGCGCATCACGCGCTGGTGGGCATCGGCGTTGACCGCGTAGCCGTTGTACGGACCGACCACGGCCGCGAGTTCTGCGCTGCGACGGTACGAGGCGCCCGTCATGATCGACGTGATGGCAGCAGCGGTGGAGCGGCCACCCTCGGTGTCATAGCCCTTGCCCATCGCCATCAGCAGCGCGCCGAGGTTGGCGTAGCCGATGCCGAGCTGGCGGAAGTTGCGGGTGGTCTCGCCGATCGGCTCCGTCGGGAAGTCGGCGAAGCAGATCGAGATGTCCATCGCGGTGATGATCAGTTCGACGGCCTTGACGAACAACTCCGCGTCGAAGGTGCCGTCGGCCTTGAGGAACTTCAGCAGGTTCAGCGACGCCAGGTTGCACGACGAGTTGTCGAGGCTCATGTACTCGGAGCAGGGGTTCGACGCCGTGATGGGGCCGGTCTCCGGGTTGGTGTGCCACGCGTTGATGGTGTCGTTGTACTGGATGCCGGGATCGGCGCACTCCCACGCGGCCTTGGCGATCTTGCGGAAGAGGGTCTTGGCGTCGACCTCCTCGATCACCGAGCCGTCGCCGCGGGCGCGCAGCCCGAACGCGGAGCCGCTCTCCACGGCAGCCATGAACTCGTCGTTCACGCGCACCGAGTTGTTGGCGTTCTGGTACTGGACCGAGGTGATGTCCTTGCCGCCGAGGTCCATGTCGAACCCGGCGTCGCGCAGCGCACGGATCTTGTCCTCCTCGCGCGCCTTCGTCTCGACGAACTCCTCGATGTCGGGGTGGTCGACGTCCAGCACGACCATCTTCGCGGCCCGGCGGGTCGCGCCGCCCGACTTGATGGTGCCGGCAGAGGCGTCTGCGCCGCGCATGAAGGACACGGGGCCCGAGGCGGTGCCACCGGAGCTCAGCAGTTCCTTCGACGAGCGGATCCGCGACAGGTTCAGGCCGGCACCGGAGCCGCCCTTGAAGATGAAGCCCTCTTCCTTGTACCAGTTGAGGATCGAGTCCATGGAGTCGTCGACCGACAGGATGAAACACGCGCTGACCTGCTGCGGCGAGGGGGTGCCGACGTTGAACCAGACAGGCGAGTTGAAGGAGAAGTACTGGTTGAGCAGCATCCAGGTGAGCTCGTGCTCGAAGATCTCGCCGTCCTGCTCGGTGGCGAAGTAGCCGAAGTCCTGGCCCGCCTTGGCGTAGGTGGTGACGACCCGGTCGATCAGCGTCTTGAGGCTGGCCTCGCGCTGTTCGGTGCCGAGCGCTCCACGGAAGTACTTGGTGGTGACGATCGTGGAGGCGTTGACGCTCCACGACGACGGGAACTCGACCCCGTGCTGCTCGAAGACGGTCTCGCCGGTCCTCCAGTTGGTCTGCACCACGTCGCGGCGGTCCCACTCCACTTCGTCGTAGGGGTGCACCCCCTCTTTGGTGAAGACGCGCCCGATGGTGAGGCCCTTGCCCTGGGTCTCCGAGTTCTTGCGGCGTGTTCCGCGCGCGGCAGTGGCGGTCATTGTTTTCCCCTCGTGTGTATCCGGTGTTGTGTGTCAGATGAGTGTGCTGGCGCTGAGCGTCAACTGATCAGCGGTTCCTGGCTGAGCGCGCCGACGAGGACCTGACTGCCCTGCGGCGGTTGCTGCGACACGCTGAGTCGCAGCGTGTCGATCTCTCTCTGGAAGTCGTCGACCGAGTCGTAGTTCTTGTAGACGCTTGCGAAGCGCAGGTACGCGACGGCGTCCAACTCCTCGAGCGGCCCAAGGATGGCGACCCCGATCTTCTCGGACGGGATCTCCGCGAACCCTGAGGCACGCAGCGACTCCTCGACCCGCTGGGCGAGCGATGCCAACTGCGCGGGTGTCACGGGACGACCCTTGCAGGCCTTCGACACCCCACGGATGACCTTGTCCCTGCTGAACGCCTCGACGACCCCGGAGCGCTTCACGACGGTCAGCACGATCTGCTCGACGGTGGTGAACTTGCGCTCACACATCGGGCATGCACGCCTGCGCCGGATGGCCGAACCATCCTCTGTGGCACGCGAATCCGACACCTTGGTGTCGCCGTGCCTGCAGAACGGGCAGTGCATTGTCGTGGACCTTCCCTCGTGAATCCCCTGCGGAGGTACCAAGGTGCCACGTTCAGCTCAAAACCACAAGCCCTTGTGTAGCGACACGCCCAGAACCACTAGATATAGGAATTCTAGGCTGGCCCGGCACCCCAGACAAGCACTCCAGGGGCGACACGCCGAAGCGCTGACTAGGCCACGCTCACGGCTGCGTGACGTGCGCCCAGCCCGGGTCTCCGGCGACGTACTCGAACGCCGGATCGGGTGTGGCGTTGGCCGCGAACTGACCGACGCACATCGCCCCACCGACGACGGTCAGCGCACCGACCAGCGCCACCTTTGCGACAAGCCACGGCGACCTGGGCGCCGGACGGGAGGCGACGCACGAGGCGACCCTAGCGGTCGCGCCGGGGCGCTCGCCACGCCTGGGGTGGGCGACGGGGAGGCGGAGATCGGGGCGGCCGGCAGGCGTAACGGTGACGACTCTGCGGGACCCTGCGTCAACGACCTGGAAAGAAACTGCAGCGGCCATGGGGACCACCCCTCTCGTCCTAGAACAACTGTTCGATTACTGAGCTTAGCGCCTCGACTCTCGAAATGGAACATCCGTTCGATCCACGTGTCGCGTCGCCCTCAAGAAGCACTCAACACGACGCCTCCGACAGTTTCGTTTCGGCGTGTCGTCCCGCGACCAGGACGCAGTCAGGGAGAAGCGAAGACACGCTGCCCAATTTCGAACACACGTTCGTTCAGCGGCTACAGTGGGTCCATGCCCGACAAGACCCCACGCCGCGGACGGCCCACCAACGCCTCGCTCGCCGCCGAGTTCGGCAGCATCACCCCGCTGCCGGACGGCCCGGAGGACCTGCACGGCCTCACCGCGCGCCAGATGGCGATCCTCCAGGTGATCCGCGAGTCGATCGAGGAGGTCGGTTATCCACCGAGCATCCGCGAGGTCGCCACGCGCGCCGGCCTGGCGTCGACGTCGTCGGTCGCCTACCAACTCAAGGTGCTGGAGGAGAAGGGGTTCCTGCGCCGCGATCCGAACCGGCCCCGCGCCGTCGTAGTCCAGATGCCGGGCGAAAGCTCCGAGGACCTCGACCCGACGCAGCACTTCGACTCGGCGCCCCGCTCCGTCGCGGCTCCCCTGCTTGGCCGCATCGCGGCGGGCGGGCCGATCCTTGCGGAGCAGCAGGTCGACGACGTGTTCGCGCTTCCGAAGCAGTTGGTCGGCGATGGCGAGATCTTCATGCTCGAGGTCAAGGGCGACTCGATGATCGAGGCGGCGATCTGCGACGGCGACTGGGTCGTGGTGCGCAGGCAGAACGACGCCATCAACGGCGACATCGTGGCGGCCCTCCTTGACGACGAGGCCACCGTCAAGACGCTGCGCCGCAGGGACGGCGAGGTGTGGCTGCTGCCGCACAACGAGCGGTACTCCCCCATCGACGGCACCCACGCGCAGATCATGGGCAAGGTCGTCGCGGTGATGCGCAAGCTCTGAGCAGGAGCCAACGCCAAGGCGAAGACGAAGGAACCGGCCGACGCCAACGCGTCGGCCGCCTTCGTCTAGGGGCTCAGAGGCCCAGGAATGCGCGGAACTCGTCGCAGCAGCGCTCGGCCCGCTCCCGGTCGGGGAGTTCGCAGAAGATGCGCAGCAGCGGCTCGGTGCCCGAGAAGCGCGCGATGATCCAACCGTCCTCGAAGTAGACCTTGCAGCCGTCCTCGTAGGAGGTGCGCACGACGGGCTCGGAGAACTCGGGCAGCCGCTTCTCGACCATCAGCGTGTTGAGGATCTCCGGCTTGCGCTCCGGGTCGAATGAGAAGTCCGTCTCTGCCATGTAGTGCGGCGGGAACTGGCCGACGATCTCCTTGTAGATCTGGCTCATGGGCTTGCCGACGACCGCGATCATCTCGACGAGCAGCGCGGCGGCGTAGATGCCGTCCTTGCCGGAGATGTGGCCGCGCACCGTGAGGCCGCCGGAGCTCTCGCCGCCGATGATGGCGTCGGTCTCGAGCATCTTGCCGGAGATCCACTTGAATCCGACGGGGACCTCGTGGGACTCCTCGCCGAACATCGTGGCGACGTCGTCAAGCAGCGAGGTGGTCGCGACGTTGCGCACGACCGCGCCCTTCCAACCCTTGTACTTGAGCAGGTAGTAGTAGAGGATCACCAGCAACTGGTTGGGGTGCAGGAAGTTGCCCAGGTCGTCGATGATGCCGATCCGGTCGGCGTCACCGTCGGTGGCGATGCCGAGGTCGCACTTGTTCTCCACCACGTAGCGCGAAAGCGCCTGCAGCGTGTGGGAGGTCGGCGACGGGAGCCTGCCGCCGAAGAGCGTGTCGTGGCGGTCGTTGATGACCTCCACGTCGACGCGGGCGGTCATCAGGATGGTCTGGAGAGAGGTCTTCGACACGCCAAACATCGGGTCGAGCGCGACCTTGAGCCCCGCCTCGCGGATCGCCTCCATGTTGATCTGGGAGATGATCGAGTCGATGTAGCCGTTGAAGGTGTTGATCTCCTCGACGGCACCCGTCGCGATGGCCTTGGGGTAGGCGATCGAGGCGATGTCGGCCTCCGGCGCGCCCTCGAGGGCCTCCATCCGGCGCTCGACGTCGAGCGTCACGTCCTCGTCGGCGTCCTTGCCGCCGCGGGTGAACACCTTGATGCCGTTGTACAGCGCGGGGTTGTGGGACGCGGTGATGGCCATGCCGTACGGCAGGTTCTGGTCCTTGACCGTCCACATGATCAGCGGGGTCGGCGCCTGGGCGACCTTGATCACCTTTGTCGGGATGCCGTACCCGGCGAACACCTCCGCCGCCCACTGCGCCGCGACGTCCGAGAGGAACCGGCGGTCGTAACCGATCACGATCCCCTCGTCCGCGACGCCCTCGTCGCGCATCCGAGCCGCGAGGGCTGCGCTGAGCAGCCGCACGTTCGCCCTGATGAACTCGTCTCCGATGATTGCCCGCCAGCCGCCAGTGCCAAAGTTGATTCGTGCCACGCCTCAACAGTAGACCGGGCCCCCCGGAGAGCCGGTCATCCTAACGAGCGAATGCGCAACCATCATGCACACGTCGCTCACTGTGTCTCGGCGATCCTCGCCAAAGCTTCCGGGTCGTGCAGTTCGACGGTTGCCTTGTCGACGCGGATCAGGCCTGCCCTGCTGAGGGCACCCAGACGCCTGCTGAGCGTCTCCGGGCTCAGTCCGAGCAGCGAGGCGACGTCGCGCTTCGGCACCGGGAAGGTGACGGCGGGGCGACCGTCGCTCCACCGGGCGGGCAGTTCCAGCAGGTAGCCCGCGACCCGCGCGCCGGCGTCGACCCCGCTCACCGCCGCGAGCGACGCCTCCGCCGCTGACAGTCGCCGCGTGACGGCCCGCAGCATCCGCAGCCCGATGTCGGGGAACCGGTTCACCAGGTCCTCCAGATCCCGGTGTCGGAAACTGCACACCTCTGCCGGCTCGACGCTGACGGCGAGCCGGTCGTCCGCGTCTCCGGTGACGAAGCCGATCTCCCCGACGAAGTCGCCGGGGTGCAGAACCCGCAGGACCTGCTCCTGCCCGCCCGGCGCAACCCTCGACACGCGAAGTGCGCCGGAGTGCACCACCAGCAAGGTGCCGGCGCGCTCGCCGGGGCGTTGGGCCACCTCGCCCCTGTCGAGCCGCAACGGCCTCGCAAGCCGGGCGACCTCGCCCTGTTGGGCGGCGGTCAGCCCCGCGAAGATCGGCACCCGGCCGACGCAGGAGCCCCGATGGGTCATCGCCTCGCCTCCTCGACCAGCGGGAGCCTCGACGCCTCCGTGGCGGCCGGCCCGCGCATTCTCGTCAGGCGCAGCGCGTTCACGATCACCAGCAGCACGCTCGCCTCGTGCACCAGCATGCCACCCGCCAACCCGATGTCGCGGCTCAGGACCCCCACCAGCAGTACGGCGACCGTGGCGAGCGCGAGCGCCGTGTTCTGCCGCATCACGCGCACGGTCGCCCGGGCCACCCGCCTCGCGTGCGCGAACTGATCGAGCCTGTCGCCGAGGAGGACGACGTCGGCCGTCTCGACGGAGGCGTCCGTGCCGCCGACGCCCATCGCGACACCCACGTCGGCCCGTGCGAGCGCCGGGGCGTCGTTGACGCCGTCGCCCAGCATCACGACGGTGCGACCTGAGGCCTGCAGGTCGGCGACGGCCGCGGCCTTGTCTGCTGGGAGCAGCCTGCCGTGTGCCTCGTCGACGCCCAACGCCTCGGCGACCCGCCTCGTCGGGCCGTCCGCGTCCCCGCTGAGGGCGACCACCCGCTCGATCCCGGCCGCCCGGAGCCGCCGGATCGCGTCGGCGGCCTCGGCGCGGGGCTGGTCGGCGATGGCGATCAGGCCGAGCAGTCGGCGCTCGTCAGCGACGAACACCACGCTGGCGCCCTCCTCCTCGAGGCGGTCGGCGCGGGTCAGCGCCGCGACCCCTGGCGGGGCGCCGAACTCGGTGACGAAGTCCGGGGTGCCGACGGCGATCCGGCGGCCCTCATGGCGACCCGAGATGCCTGCGCCCGTGAGCACGTAGATGTCCTCGGGGCGACCGAGCGGGAGGCCGCGGGTCCTGGCTGCCGCGACGATGGCGGCGCCCAAGGGGTGTTCGCTCGCCGACTCGACGGCCGCCGCACTCTCCAGCACGTCCCCGCGCGCGACGCCTGGCTCCGCGACGACCTCGGTGACGGCGGGGCGACCGAGCGTCAGCGTCCCGGTCTTGTCGACGACGAGGGTGTCGGCCGAGGCGAGCGCCTCGAGCGCCTCGCCCGACTTGATCAGCACCCCCTGCCTGGCGATGGCGCCGAGGCCCGCGACGGCGGCGACGGGCACGGAGATGACGAGCGCGCCGGGGCAGGCGATCACCAGGAACACCAGGGCGAACTCGACGTCCCGGGTGAGCGCGAACACCAGCAGGGAGGCGAGCAGCACGCCCGGGGTGTAGTACCTGGCGAACCGTTCGAGGAACCGCTGCCGCCTGGTGCGCGATTCCTGCGCCTCCTCTACCAGGTCGATGATCCTGCCGTAGGTGGTTTCGGCGCCGATCAGTTCGGCCTCGACCTCCAGGTAGCCCGACGTCAGGAGCGTGGCCGCGCGGACGCGTTCCCCAGCGACCCTGTGCACCGGGCTCGGCTCGCCGGTGAGCGTGGACTCGTCGACCCATGCGTCGCCGGTCAGCACGGTCCCGTCGACCGCGATCCGCTCCCCCGTGGTGACGATCACCCGCTCGCCGGGGAGCACATCCTCGACGTCGACGGCGACCCGTCCGCCGTCGCGATCGATCGTCGCGCGGGTGGGGGCGAGCGCGACGAGGGCAAGCAGCGAGCGGCGGGTGCGTTCGAGGGTGCGCGCCTCCAGCCAGGCCCCGAACAGGAACAGGAACCCGACGACCGCTGCCTCGGTGGCCTCGCCGATGATGAGCGCGCCGACGATGGCGATCGTGACGAGCAGATCGATGCTGAAGGCCCGCACCCGAAGGGCGCGCAGCGCGCGCCGCGCGATCGGCCCGAGGCTCAGCAGCGCAGAGACGCTCAGCAGCACGGCGGCGACCTGCGAGGCCCCCGTGACGTGCGCGGCCAGCGCGGCGATCAGCAGCGCGCCGCTGGAGGCCGTCAAGGCGTCGCGGGCGTTCATTTCCGCACCGGGTACCCGAGCGCGTCCAGGTCGGCGACGAGGTCGTCGCGGGTCACCTTGCCGGGGTCGTACTCGACGCGCACGGCGTTGGAGGCGAAGCGGACCTTGACGGCGTCGACGCCCGGACGGCGCGCCAGGCCCCGTTCGATGGTTGCGATGCAACTGGGGCAGGTGAGGGGGACGGTGGTGAGCGTGACGGTGGACATTGGTTCCTCCTGGAACTGGGGTGCGGGCCGGATCGCCCGACACCCCCATGTCACCGCTTGGCGGCGTGAACCGCCTTGACCTGCGTCAAGCCAGGTCGATCAGATCCGCGTAGTCCTCGGACCAGAGGTCCTCGACGCCGTCCGGCAGCACAAGCACCCGGTCCGGATGCAGCGCCTCGACGGCCCCCGGGTCGTGCGTGACGAGCACGACGGCGCCCGCATAGGTGCGCAGCGCGCTGAGCACCTCGGCCCGCGACGCGGGGTCGAGGTTGTTGGTCGGCTCGTCGAGCAGCAGCACGTTGGCGGCGGAGACGACGAGCATGGCAAGCGAAAGGCGCGTCTTCTCGCCGCCGGAGAGCACCCTGGCCGGCTTGTCGACGTCATCGCCCGTGAACAGGAACGAGCCGAGCACCTTGCGCACGTCGGTGTCGTTGAGGTTGGGCGAGGCCGAGACCATGTTGGCGAGCACGGACCGGTCGACGTCGAGGGTCTCGTGTTCCTGCGCGTAGTACCCGACGCGCGCGCCGTGGCCGAGTTCGACCCGGCCGGCAGTCGGCTCCTCGATGCCGTAGAGGACGCGCAGCATGGTGGTCTTTCCCGCGCCGTTCAGGCCGAGAATGACGACCTTCGAGCCTCGGTCGACCGCGAGATCGACCGCGGTGAACACCTCGAGCGAGCCGTAGGACTTGCTGAGCTCGAATCCCCGCACGGGCGTCTTGCCGGAGGGTGCCGGGTCGGGGAAGCGGATCTTGGCGACCTGGTCGACGGCGCGCTCCCCCTCGACGCCCGCGAGCAGTCGCTCGGCCCGTTTGGCCATGTTCTGCGCCGCGACGGCCTTCGTGGCCTTCGCGCGCATCTTGTCCGCCTGCGCCATCAACTGGGCGGCCTTGCGTTCCGCGTTGACCAGTTCGCGCTTGCGGCGCTTCTCGTCGGTCTCGCGCTGCAGCAGGTACCGCTTCCAGTCCATCGAGTAGACGTCCATTTCGGAGCGGTTCGCGTCGAGGTGGAAGACCTTGTTGACGACGGCCTCGAGCAGCGCCGTGTCGTGGGAGATGATGATCAGCCCGCCCGCGAAGCCCTGCAGGTAGCTGCGCAGCCACACGATGGAGTCGGCGTCGAGGTGGTTGGTCGGCTCATCGAGCAGGAGCGTGTCGGCGTCGGAGAACAGGATCCTTGCCAGTTCGATGCGGCGCCGCTGGCCACCGGAGAGCGTCTTGAGGGGCTGGCCGAGCACCCGGTCGGGCAGGCCGAGGTTCGACGCGATCCGCGCGGCCTCCGACTCCGCCGCGTAGCCTCCCGCGGCGAGGAAGGCGGCCTCGGCGCGGGTGTATGCCGACATGGCCTCGTCGCGTTCGGCGCCGTCGGCGCTGGCCATGGTCTCCTCGGTGCGCCGCATCCGGCGGATGGCCTGGTCGAGGCCGCGGGCGCCGAGGATGCGGTCGCGGGCGATCTGTTCGGGGTCACCGGAGCGGGGGTCCTGCGGCAGGTAGCCGAGTTGGCCGGTGCGGTTGACGGTGCCTGCGGCGGGCTGGGACTCGCCGGACAGGATCCGCGTCAGGGTCGTCTTCCCTGCGCCGTTGCGGCCGACGAGGCCGATCCGGTCGCCCGGGATCACCTGAAAACTGACAGGCGAAAGCAGCAAGCGGGCGCCTGCCCGCACCTCGATGTCCTTGACCTGTAGCACCGACCTAGTCTGTCGCTCCTGGCGCGATTAGCCAAAACTGCCGCGTCGCCAGGCCACCCCGACGGGTGAGGTCCGCCCCACAGGGCTATCGTGTGCGCCATGGAGCCGACGATCCGCGTTCTTCTCGCCGAAGACGACCCCCTGGCTCAGGAGGCGGTTGCGGCCTACCTTGCCCGCACCCCCGACCTGGAACTGGTCGGCGTGGCTGGAGACGGGATCGCCGCCGTCGACCTGGCCCGCTCGGTGCGACCCGACGTCGCCGTGGTCGACATCCACCTTCCGGGGATCGACGGCATCGAGGTGACGCGGCGCCTCACGGCCCCTCCATTGAGCGTCAAGGTGTTGTGCTTCACCGCGCTCGGCGACGATCAGATGATGGTGCGAGCCATCGAGGCGGGCGCCGACGGCTTCCTGCTGAAGTCCGACAGCGTCGGCCTGATCCTGCACGGCATCCGCAGCGCGGCTAACGGGGAGGCGTTGGTCTCCCCGAAGCTGGTGACGGCGCTGTTGACGTCGCGCGCGAACCGCGCGGAGCCGCCAGGAACGCTCTCCGAGACCGATCGGCGACTGCTGATGCTGATCGGGCAGGGGCGCAGCAATGCCGAGATCGCCGAGGAGATGTTCCTGGCGACCACCACCGTCAAGACCTACGTCAGCCGGCTGCTGAGGCGCCTGGCCGTGAGGAACAGGGCGGCGCTTGCCGCCCGGGCCCACGAATGGGGCCTCGTGCCGCGAAGGTGACCTGAACTGGCCCGCAGGGGTTGGAAGATGGGCCAACGCAACGGATGTGAGGGGGATGCTCGTGAGCACAGAAGCCCGGCGCCCCCTGTATGCCAGATCCGGCTGGTTCGAGCCGACACTCGCGCTGTCGGTCTTCGCGCTGCAGGTCAGCACGATCGCGGCCGACGGTCCGCGCCCCGCCTTCCTGTGGGTGCTGGACGTGCTCGCCTGCCTGGGAGCGGGCCTCTCCGGGTACCGCCCCGCCATTGGGGTGGCGCTGCTCGCGGTTGGGCTCCTCGGCCAGTTCGCGGGCGCGCCTGCCGAGACGGGCATGTCCGGCTTCGCCGCGCTCACCGGGATCTTCGCCGCCGTCCGGATCAGGTACCGGCACTGGGTGCCCATCGCGACGGGCCTCGCGGTCGTGGCGTTCCTGCTGCTCGTCTTCCACGCGCCGACGGTGTGGGGCCAGATGGCGGCATCTGCCGCGCTGTACTGCGTCTCCCTCGTGCTGACGGTCGGCGGCGCGAACCTGTGGCGCGGTGCCGTGCTGCGGGTGCGTCAGGAGCGCGAACTGGCGGAGCAGCGCTCCGAGGCGCGCCGGCTCGCGTTGGCGCGGGACCTGCACGACTCGGTCGCCCAGAGCCTCTCGCACGCCGCGATGCGAGCGCACATGGCGCTCGGAGAGCCGGACCTGCAGCCAGCGGTGCGCGACCAGTTGGAGCGGATCGCGGGCGAGTGCAGTTCCGCGGCACAGGACCTGCGCCAGTTGCTCTCGACGCTGCGCGAGGGCCAGAGTCTCGATCCCGACCGGGGCCTCCTGATCGACGATGAGCACCTCGCGGGCGCTGTGGAGCAGCAACGCCAGAGGCTCTGCGCCGCGGGTCTGCACGCCGACGTGCGACTCGAGCAGCGCCACATGAGCGCGGCGCGGGCGACCACGATCGCCAAGATCACCGTCGAGGCCGTGACGAACATGATCCGCCACGGAGTGCCCGGCTCAAAGTGTTCGATCCGGATCGCCGAGGTGGACGGTCACGTCCGTGCGACCTACTCGAACCTGACGACGCGCACGCCGAGGCCCGCAGGCCTCGGGCTGCTCGGCGTCCAGGAGCGCGCTGCGCTGCTGAAGGGCAGGTGCTCGGTGACGTTCGAGGACGGGGTGTGGACGCTCACCGTGACGCTCCCGCCGGGGTACGAGAGCCGCGAGGAAGCGCTGCTGGACCGCCACACGATCGCCTGAGACTCGATAGGCGGCATCCACCCTTTTGGCCAAGCCAGGCATGGCTAGACTCCTCGCATGCCTGCCGCGTGTCGACCCATCAGGGTCCTGCTGGTCGAGGGCGACGAGTTGGCGCGTCGGGCCGTCGATCGCTACCTCGCGCCCCTTGAGGACATCGACCTGGTCGGCGTCGCCTCGGACGGCCGCGAGGCGCTCACCCTGGCAGAGTCCCTCTCCCCAGACGTGGTGCTCGTCGACGTTCACCTGCCCTCCGTCGAGGGCCTCGAGGTGATCCGCCACGTGGCGTCGCGGCTTGGCGCAAGCGTGGTCTGCTTCACGGCGCTCGCCGACGACCGGACCCTTGCCCAGGCCATCGAGGAGGGCGCCGCGGGGTTCCTCCTGAAGACGGACAGCCCCGGGCTGATCGCCAGGGCGATCAGGTCGGCACATAACGGCGATGCGCTGGTCTCCCCCAAGCTGATGGGGACCCTGCTCCGACAACTCCTGACCCGCACCGACGCCCCCGCCGCGTTGACGCCCGAGGATCGGACGATGCTCGCATTGGTCGGGCAGGGGCACACCAACTCGGAGATCGGCAGCACCCTTGGCCTGGCGGCGTCGTCGGTCAGGGAGTGTGTGTCGGCCCTGCTGAGCCGCTTCGACCGGCTGAACCGGGCAGGCCTCGCCTGCTCGCCTACCGCTGGGGCCTCCTCGACGACTGACCAGGATCGCGTCGACGGCGAAGGCGGCGATGGCCACCCACACCAGAGCGAAGCCCGCCCATCTGCTGGCGGGCATCGGCTCCCGGAACACCAGCCAGCCGAGCAGGAACTGGCCGACGGGCGCGATGTACTGCAGCATGCCGAGCGTCACCATCGACACCTTCCGGGCCGCGTCCGCGAACAGCAGCAGCGGGACTGCCGTCACGATTCCGGTGGTCGCCATCAGGAACCAGTATCCGGAAAGCGGCGGCACCGTCGACTGGCCGGTGACCCCGAGGTAGAACAGGTAGCCGAGGGCGAGCGGGAGCACCGCTCCCGTCTCGAACGCGAGCCCGGGAGCCGGCGCGACGGAGCGGCCCGCGAGCTTCTTCACGAGCGAGTAGGTGCCGAAGCTGAGCGCGAGGCCGAGCGCGATGAACGGCACCTGGCCGTAGCCGAGGATCAGCACCACGACGGCGACCGCGCCGAAACTCAGGGCCACCCACTGGCCGGGGCGGAGCCGTTCGCGCAGCACCACGACGCCGAGCAGAGCAACGGCGAGCGGGTTGATGAAGTAGCCGAGCGCCGCGTCGAGGGTGCGACCGGTGGCGACGCCGTAGACGTAGATGGTCCAGTTCGTCGCGATCAGGACGCCTGCGACCGCAAGCGAGAGGGCCGTCCTGCGGTCGCGCCAGATGGCGCGCAGGTCGCCCATCTTGCGCAGCACCGCGAGCAGCAGCAGGCAGAACGCGAGCGACCAGGCGGCGCGGTAGGCGACCACCTCCAGCGCACCAGAGCGGGTGAAGAGCAGGAAGTACAGCGGGAAGAGTCCCCACAACAGGTAGGCGGCGATGCCGCTGTCCAGCCCGGTTCTCTTCACCCGGCGAAGGCTACTCCCTCATCGAGGGTCTCCAGGAAGTCGAGGATCGAGGACTCCCACTGCACGTGGTGCGACACGTTGGCGCCGTGCGGGGCGCCCTCGATGATCGCGAGCTTGGCATGCGCCACATAGCGGGGCATCCGCTCCGCGGACTTCTCGACGGGCACGTTCTGGTCGGCGTCGCCGTGGATCACCAGCGTCGGCACCTCGATGGTCTCGACGAAGTCGCGCAGGTCGGTCGCCCAGATCAGGATGGTCTGCACCGCCGCCCTCTCCGAGGACTGGTGCGCGATGTCGAGGGACTCGCGGCGGACGGCTTCGCTGACCTGGAGCCCGCCCTCCTCGGTGCTGTAGAACGTCGTGATGAAGGAGTCGAGGAAGCCGTCGCGGTCCGTCTCGCAGGCACGCGACATGTCCTCGAAGGCCGAGAACGGCATGGCGCCGTCGGGGTTGTCGTCGAAGATGCCGAGTGCCGGGGTGATGGCTCCGGAGAAGATCGCGCCCGCGATACGCGGGTTGTGCCGTCCGGCCAGGTGCGCGGCCTCGCCGCCGCCCATCGAGAAGCCAAGCACCGCTGCTCCGTGCAGGTCGAGTTGCTCGATCAGCGACGCCGCGTCGGAGGCGAGCGTGTCGTAGTCGTAGCCGCCCTCAGGCTTGTCCGACTCCCCGAATCCTCGCCGGTCATAGGTGATGACGCGGTACCCGGCGTCGGTGAATGCGGGCACGTTCTTGGCGAAAGAGGCACCAGACAGCGGCCAGCCGTGGATCAGCACCAGCGGTCGGCCGTCGCCGCCGGTGTCGGTGTAGTGCAGTCGGACGCCGTCAGGCGTGGTCAGATTCGGCATCGTCGCCTCCTGTAGGTCTGAGCCTCCAGCCTAGCTCCGCAGTGCCGGGAAGGGGTCGTGTCACGCTAGTCGTGGCGGCGTGCCAGGATCAGGAACTGGCCCCTCGTCCGATGGCCCTGGGGACGCCCGGCTCCCGGGTTGGCGACCCGCGATCGACGGGTCGCCGGCACCGACTGCTACAGGTTGTAGCCGATGGCTCGAAGTTGCTCGCGCCCGTCCTCGGAGATCATCTCGAGGGTCCACGGCGGCAGCCAGACCCAGTTGAGGGTCACGGAGTTCGCGAGCCCGTCGAGCACGTACTTGGTGTCGTACTCGATCTTGTCGGTCAGGGGGCAGGTCGGGGAGGTCAGCGTCATGTCGATGGTGACGTTGCCCTCGTCATCGACCTGGACGCCGTAGACGAGGCCGAGGTCGACGACGTTGACCATCAGTTCGGGGTCGACGACGTCCTTCATGGCCTCGAGGATCTCGTCCTCAGCGGGCACCACGGAGGGCGGGTTGGGGCTGAGGTCGACGTCGGGCAGCTCGTCCTTGACGAGGTCGCTCGGGCGCTGCTCGTGGTTGTACATCAGTTCTCCTTGGTGGTTGCTTGCAGGGTGGCGTCGCGCATGGCTGACCACCCCAGGAGTGCGCACTTGACGCGGGCCGGGAACTTGGAGACCCCGGCGAACGCGATGGCGTCCTCGAAGGTGTCCTCGTCTGGTTCGATCCTGCCCTGGGACTGCATCATCTCGAGAAACTTGTCGTGCAGGGCGAGGGCGTGGTCGACGCTGCCGCCGATCAGCAGGTCCCCCATCACCGAGGTGGAGGCCTGCGAGATCGAGCAGCCTTCGGCGTGGTAGGAGATGTCGGAGACGGTGTCGCCGTCGAGGTGCACGCGGAGGGTCAGTTCGTCCCCGCAGGACGGGTTGACGTGATGCACCTCTGCCTCGTACGGCTCGCGGAGCCCCGCGTGGTGCTTCTCCCGGTAGTGGTCGAGGATGATCGTCTGGTAGAGCTCGTCGATGTTCATTGCCCTCCTCAGAAGCGCGGGGCGAAGTAGTTGCGGGTGTAGACGAGCGCGTCGGCCAGCGCGTCGATCTCCGTCTTGGTGGTGTACAGGTAGCTGGACGCGCGCGTCGAACTCTGATGACCGAGCCGCTTGTGTAACGGGCGGGCGCAGTGGTGGCCACCGCGGATGGCGACGCCCCGGGAGTCGAGGACCTGCATCACGTCGTGCGGGTGGACGCCCTTGAGGTTGAACGAGATGGCGCTGCCGCGTTCCACGGCCTCGGTTGGGCCGAGGACGACGAGGTCGTCGATGGAGGTGAGCTTGTCGAGGGCATAGCCGGTCAGTTCGTCGTCGTGCGCGGCGATCTCGTCCATGCCGATGCCCTGCAGGTAGTCGACTGCCGCGCCGAGCCCGACGGCCTGCGCGATCGGCGGGGTGCCCGCCTCGAAGCGTGCGGGAGGTGCCGCGTAGGTCGACTTCTCCATCTCGACGATCTCGATCATCTCGCCGCCGCCGAGGAAGGGCGGAAGCTCCGCGAGCAGGTCGTAGCGCCCCCAGAGCACGCCGATGCCGGTGGGCCCGACCATCTTGTGGCCGGTGAACGCGACGAGGTCGGCGCCGAGCGCGGCGACGTCGGTTGCCTGGTGCGGGACGGCCTGGGACGCGTCGACGACCATCACGGCCCCGACGGCGTGCGCCTTCGCGGCGATGTCGGCGATCGGGTTGCGGGTGCCGAGCACGTTGGAGACCCAGGTCAGCGACACGACCTTGGTGCGCTCGTTGAGGAGGTGCTCGCGTTCGGCCTTCTCCAGGTCGAGGCGGCCGTCGTCTGTGATGTCGAACCAGCGCAGCGTCGCCCCGGTGCGCTGGCAGGCCATCTGCCAGGGCACGATGTTGGAGTGGTGCTCCATGACGGAGATGACCACCTCGTCGCCCGGGCCAAGCCGGGACGAGAGGGTGTTGGCCGCCAGGTTGAGCGCCTCGGACGCGTTCTTGGTGAACACGATCTCCTCGGCCCGCGCAGCCCCGATGAACGATCCGACCTTCGCCCGCGCGCCCTCGAACGCCTCGGTCGCCTCGGCGCCGAGCAGGTGCATGGCGCGGGCGACGTTGGCGTTGTGCTCGAGGTAGTGCCGCTCGACGGCCTCGACGACCTGGCGCGGCTTCTGCGAGGTGTTGGCCGAGTCGAGGTACACCAGCGGCTGCTCCCCCACCCTGCGCTGCAGGATCGGGAAGTCCTCGCGGATCTTTTCGACGTCGTACACGCTCATCACCTCCTGGTTGATTGGCCCGAGGGCCTTGGTTCAATTATCGCCCGCGCCGTCCCGCCGCCCCTCACCACGTCAGGCAGCGAGACCAGGCACGAGCGAAGCGCTGTGCCGGGACCCCACCAACCCGAGCCAGTCATCGCGAGAGCTCCGGCCCTAGGCGCCCGTCTCGCAAGGCCGACGACCGAGGCAGGGCTGACGCCCGCCGAGGAAGGAGAACGCAGCGAGACGGGATGCATAGGGCCGGAGATCGGTCACCTTCAAGCGATGGCCCAGCGACCGACGTGAACGCAGCCAGGTGGGATGCATCGGCGCGGGGATCGGACAATCCCAAGCGTCAGGCGTTGGCGGCGGCCTTCACATAGGATTCGTAGCCGTTGGCCTCGAGCTTGTCCGCCAGCTCGCGGCCGCCCTCATCGACGATCCGGCCGTCGACGAACACGTGCACGAAGTCGGGCTTGATGTAGCGCAGGATGCGGGTGTAGTGCGTGATCAGCAGCACCGCGCGGTCTCCCTGCTCGGAGTAGCGGTTGACGCCCTCGGAGACGACCTTCAGCGCGTCGATGTCGAGGCCGGAGTCGGTCTCGTCGAGGATCGCGGCCTTCGGGTTGAGGAGCTCGAGCTGGGCGATCTCGTTGCGCTTCTTCTCGCCACCGGAGAAGCCCTCGTTGACGGAGCGTGCGGCGAAGGACTTGTCGAGGTCCATGCCAGCGAGGACCTTCTCGACGTCCTTGACCCAGGTGCGGACCTTGGGGGCCTCGCCGTCGAGCGCGGTCTTTGCGGTGCGCAGGAAGTTGGCGACGGAGACGCCGGGGACCTCGACGGGGTACTGCATGGCCAGGAACAGGCCGGCGCGGGCGCGCTCGTCGACGGTCATGTCGGTGATCTCGACGCCGTCAAGGGTGACGGAGCCGGAGGTGATGACGTACTTGGGGTGGCCGGCGATGGCGTAGGCCAGCGTCGACTTGCCCGAGCCGTTGGGGCCCATGATGGCGTGCACCTCGCCGGAGTTGATCGTGAGGTTGACGCCCTTGAGGATTTCCTTGTTGCCCTCTTCGGTGATGACGTCGCCGTGCAGGTCCTTGATGACGAGCGTGGTCATGTGTCTGTACTCCTAGTTTTCTTCAAAATTCAGTGGGTTGTCGGGATCGACGAGGATGTCGTCTCCCTCGATCCGGACGGGGAACACCCGCACCGGCTTGGTCGCGGGCAGGTTCAGGGCCTTTCCGGTGCGCAGGTCGAAGGTCGACCCGTGCAGGTAGCACTCGATGGTGCAGTCGATCACGTCGCCCTCGCTGAGCGGCACCTTCGCGTGGCTGCACTCGTTCTCGATGGCGTACAGGACGCCCTCGTGGCGCACCAGCGCGACCTCGAGCTCGCCGTCATCCTCCCGGCCGGATCCCGTCTCGGGGACCTCGCAGGCCAGGGGGATGTCGTCTCTGAGCTCGTCGGTCGTGGCGACGGGAACGAAGGTCACGCGTGATCCGCCGTCCGGGTGGTGCCGTGGACCAGCGCCAGTTCACGCTCGACCTGCTCCAGGAGCTTGCGCTCGATGTGCTCGACGCCGACGCGGCGGATGATGTCGTTGAAGAAGCCGTGCACGATCAGCCGGCGCGACTCCTCCTCCGAGATGCCGCGGCTCATCAGGTAGAAGAGCTGGTTGTCGTCGAAGCGGCCGGTGCTGGACGCGTGGCCCGCGCCGGCGATCTCGCCGGTCTCGATCTCGAGGTTTGGGACCGAGTCGGCCTGGCAGCCCTCGGAGAGCACCAGGTTCTTGTTGCTCTCGTAGGTCTCGATGCCGAGCGCCTGCTTGCGGATCAGCACGTCGCCGATCCAGACGGAGTGCGCGCCCTTGCCCTGCAGCGCGCCGCGGTAGTCGACGTTCGACTTGGTGTTGGGCTCGTTGTGGTCGACGAACATGCGGTGCTCGATGTCCTGACCTGCGTCGGCGAAGTAGATGCCGAACTGTTCGAGCTGTCCGCCGGGGCCGTTGTAGCGGGCGCGCTCGGCGATGCGGATGGCGCGGCCACCCATCGAGGCGTGCACGGTGCGGACCTGCGCGTCGCGGCCGACCTCGACGGAGATCTGCCCGCCGTGGATGCTGTCGCCCGCCCAGTCGTTGACGTAGACGAGATTGATCTGGGCGCCTGCCCCGATCCGGAAGTCGTACTTCGCGGAGTACTTGGCGGAGCCCTCGAAGCGAAGGACGAGCGTCGCCTTGCTGTGCGGGCCGAACTCGGCGACGAAGGTCTCGGCGACCTGGGCGCCGTCGCCGCGTCCGATGAACACGATGGGCTCGTCGATCTCGACGTCGGCGGGCACGCGCAGGTAGTGGGCCTGTGCGCTGCGCTCGGCTGCGATGGCCGAGATCCGGTCGACGGGGGGCTCGATGGCGACCTCGCGCGCCTCTGCGGCGGTGATGGTCTTCCACTCGACGCCGTCGGGGAACTCGCCGCTCCAGTCGAGGCCGCCGAGGGCCTCGCCCTGCTGCAGCAGCGGCTTCAGCGTGCGGATCGGCGAGAACCGCCAGATCTCCTCACGGCCGGTCGGCATGGGGTGCTTATCGACGTCGTAGCTCGGCTCCGGGTGCAGGTGCGACTCGATGGTCTCGATCGCGCCGGCGACATTGGGCACGGTTGCAGTAGTCAAATCAACTGTCTCTTTCTCAGGAAATTTCGTGGGTGGGCGCGGTCTCGACGATCAGCCGACCGCACCCTCCATCTGCAGTTCGATGAGGCGGTTCAGCTCGAGGGCGTACTCCATGGGCAGCTCGCGGGCGATCGGCTCGATGAAGCCGCGCACGATCATGGCCATGGCCTCGTCCTCCTCCATGCCGCGCGACATCAGGTAGAAGAGCTGGTCCTCGGAGACCTTCGACACGGTGGCCTCGTGGGCCATCGACACGTCCTCTTCGCGGACGTCGACGTAGGGGTAGGTGTCGGAGCGCGACACGTTGTCGACGAGCAGCGCGTCACACTTGACCGACGATGCCGAGTGGTTGGCGCCCGGGTCGACCTGGACGAGGCCGCGGTAGGACGCGCGTCCGCCGGAGCGGGCGACCGACTTCGAGATGATCGAGCTGGACGTGTTGGGCGCGCAGTGGACCATCTTGGAGCCGGTGTCCTGGTGCTGGCCCTCGCCCGCGAAGGCGATCGAGAGGGTCTCGCCGCGGGCGTGGTCGCCCATCAGGTAGACGGCCGGGTACTTCATGGTCACCTTGGAGCCGATGTTGCCGTCGACCCATTCCATCGTGGCGCCCGCCTCGCAGGTGGCGCGCTTGGTGACCAGGTTGTACACGTTGTTGGACCAGTTCTGGATGGTCGTGTAGCGCACCCGGGCGTTCTTCTTGACGATGATCTCGACGACGGCGGAGTGCAGCGAGTCCGACTTGTAGATCGGCGCGGTGCAGCCCTCGACGTAGTGCACGTAGGAGTCCTCGTCGGCGATGATCAACGTGCGCTCGAACTGGCCCATGTTCTCCGTGTTGATGCGGAAGTAGGCCTGCAACGGGATCGACACGTGGACGCCCTTGGGGACGTAGATGAACGAGCCACCCGACCAGACGGCGGTGTTCAGCGACGCGAACTTGTTGTCGCCGACGGGGATGACGGTGCCGAAGTGCTCCTGGAAGATCTCCGGGTGCTCACGCAGCGCGGTGTCTGTGTCGAGGAAGATGACGCCCTGACGCTCGAGCTCCTCGTTGATCTTGTGGTAGACGACCTCGGACTCGTACTGGGCGGCGACGCCCGCGACGAGGCGCGCCTTCTCCGCCTCGGGGATGCCGAGCCGGTCGTAGGTGTTCTTGATGTCCTCCGGGAGGTCCTCCCAGGTCTGGGCCTGCTTCTCGGTGGAGCGCACAAAGTACTTGATGTTGTCGAAGTCGATGTCGCTGAGGTCGGCGCCCCACTTCGGCATGGGCTTCTTTTCGAAGAGCTTCAGGCCCTTGAGGCGCAGGTCGAGCATCCACTGGGGCTCGTCCTTCATCTCGGAGATGTTGGCGACGACGGCCTCGTTGAGGCCGCGCTTGGCCGCGGCGCCCGCGGTGTCGGTGTCGTGCCACCCCCACTTGTAGCTGGAGAGCGCCTCGATGTGTTCGTCCTGCGTTGCACCCAATCCGGGTGCCTGCGGTGCGGTCTGCGTCATATCCGTATCCGTCACTTTCTTTTCGGGATGTTGGGAGTGGGAAGTGGTGTGGGGACGTGCGTGGTGCACACGCCGTCGCCGTGGGCGATGGTCGCGAGCCGCTGCACGTGGCTGCCGAGCAGCCGGGCGAACAGTTGGGTCTCGACCTCGCAGAGCACGGGGAAGGCGGCCGCGACGTGCGCGACCGGGCAGTGGTGCTGCAGCAACTGGTTGCCGGAGTGCACCGGGCGAACCGAGGGGGCATACCCGTCGACCTCGAGCGCCTGGACGAGCGCCTCGATGGTGCTCTGCTCCGGGTTGGCCTCGCGGGAGCGCAGGAAGCGTTCCTCGATGCAGGCGAACTGTTCGACGGAGAGTTCACGCACGGCGTTCGGGCCGACCTCCCCGGACAGCCGACGCAGCGCGGCGATGGCCAGCGCGTCGTAGGCCTGCCGGAACTCGGCGCGGCCCGCGTCGGTGAGCACGAAGACCTTCGACGGCCTGCCGCGGCCTCGGGCACCGTAGACGCGTTCCTCGCGCGAGGTGAGGATGCCCTCGTCCAGCAGCCCCGTGAGGTGGCGGCGGATCGCGGCGGGCGTCAGGTCAAGGCGTTCGGCGAGTTGCCGGGCGGTCTGGGGACCGTCGTGCAGGATGAGGTCGACGACTCGTTGCCGGGTCGGGACCTCGGCCTCAAGCTCAGTTGGAGCGGTCATCCAGGTTCACCTCCCACCGCGCGGCCAAGGAATCCCCAAGGCCCCAATTAGCTTACGCCAGTCTTGCCAATTCTCCTTCAGGATTCAAGCAAGGTTTGCCTAACCCCGGGCGCGGGTGGGGAGCCCTCAGCGAACGCGGCTAGGCTGACCGGGTGCCTGCCCTCCAATCCAACGATCTCGTCGTCACGTTCGGCAGCCTCCGCGCCCTCGACGGGCTGACGTTGACCGCGGAGTCCGGCCAGGTCACGGCGCTGCTCGGGCCCAACGGGGCGGGCAAGACCACCTTCATCCGCTGCTGCACCGGGCTCGCCCGGCCCGCCTCCGGCACGCTGACGATCCTGGGCGACGAGCCGGGCAGCGCGGCGGTGCTGCCGAAGATCGGGCTGATGCCCCAGTCGACCGGCGCCTGGTCCGGTGTGCGCGCGGGCGAACTGCTCCGTTATCTGGCGCGCCTCTACGCCGAACCACAGCCCGTCGACGACCTCATCGCTCTGCTCGGCATCGGCGCCTTCGAGGCGACGCCCTACCGCAGGCTCTCGGGGGCCAGCAGCAGGCCGTGAACCTGGCCGGCGCCCTCGTCGGTCGTCCGGCGCTCGTCTTCCTCGACGAGCCGACGGCCGGGCTCGACCCGCGCGCAAGGCGGCTGACGTGGGACGTGGTGCGCAGCCTGCGCGACTCCGGCGTCGCGGTGCTGCTGACCACCCACGACATGGCGGAGGCGGCCTCACTGGCCGACAGGGTCCACATCATCGACCACGGCGCGGTCCGCGCGAGCGGCACCGCAGAGGAACTCGCCGTCGACGGGTCGTTGGAGGACGCCTACCTCCGCTACACCTCGGGAGACCCGCGATGAGCCTCGACTTCACGCCCCGCCCCGCCGCCGCGCCGCCGCTGACCAGGATCTGGGCGCAGGCCAGGATGGAGGCGACCCTGATCCTGCGCAACGGCGAGCAGGCGCTTCTCGCGGTGGTGATCCCCGTCGCCGTCCTCGTGGGCGCCGCGTTCTTCGGCGACCGGCTCGGCCTCGGGCTGCAGCAGAGCGCGCCGTCGGTGCTCGCGCTCGCGATGTGGAGCTCCGGCCTGACGACGCTGGCGATCGCGACGGGCTTCGAGCGCCGCTACAACGTCCTGGAACGGCTCGCCGCGACCCCGCTGGGTCGGCCAGGCATCCTCGCGGGCAAAGGGCTCGGCATCGCGCTGATCACGGCATGCCAGGTGGCCCTGCTCGCGGTCATCGCGCTTGCGCTTGGCTGGCGCCCCGTCTTCTCCCCCGCCGCTCTTCTGGTGGCGCTGCTCGTCTCGGTGCTGTCGATGGGCGCCTTCGCCGGCCTGGCGCTGGCGATCTCCGGGTCGCTGCGCCCGGAGGCGACCCTCGCGGTCGCCAACCTGGCCTACCTCGTCGGCATGCCGCTGGGGATCCTGCTGCCCGCCGACCGGTTCCCCGACTGGGCCGCGCGGATCGTGCAGGGGCTCCCCACCGGCGCCCTCGGTGAGGCGCTCCGGGCCGCCTCCCAGGGCCAGGCCTTAGGCTGGCCGGTACTGGTGTCCGCGCTCTGGCTGATCGGCGCCCTCGCGCTCGCGTGGAAGGTGTTCAAGTGGACCTCATGACCAAGCTCCTGGCGGGCCTGCGGAAACTGGTCGACGGCGAACGCGCGCTGCGCGCCTGGCTGATCGGCTCGCTGATCTGCAACATGGGCATCATCGTGACCGGCGCCGTGGTGCGACTCACCGGATCAGGGCTCGGCTGCTCCACCTGGCCCAAGTGCACCGAGGAGAGCTACGTGCCGCACGGCGCCTCCGGCATCCACGGCATCATCGAGTTCGGCAACCGCACCCTCACCTTCGTGCTGATCATCGCGGCGCTCGGCGCCTTCATCGCCGCCTGGCGCAACCGCGGCCTCCGCACCAAGCTGTGGTGGCTGACGCTCGGGATCGGCATCGGCATCCCCTTCCAGGGCGTCATCGGCGGCATCACTGTGCTCACGCACCTGAACCCCTTCGTGGTGGCGCTGCACCTGCTCCTCTCGGTCGCGCTGATCGTGCTGTGCGTGTGGTCCGTGCTGATCGGCTACCGCTCCGCGCCCGAGGCCGTCTCCCCGCCGCAGCGCTGGCTGGTGATCGCCACCTTCGCCGCGACGATGCTGGCCACCTGGGTCGGCACCATCGTGACCGGCTCCGGGCCCAACGCCGGCGACGAGAAGGCGGTGCGCACCGGCTTCGACATCGAGACAGTCGCGAAACTGCACGGCATCTCCGCCTGGATCACCGTCGCCCTGGTGGTCGTCACGCTCCTCGCGGTGCGCGGCAACCGCCGCCTGACGCGGATCGCTGGCGTGCTGCTCGGCACCATCGTCCTGCAGGGCGCGATCGGCTACCTGCAGTACTTCCTCGGCCTTCCCCCTGCCATCGTCGCGCTGCACATGGTGGGGCTCACGCTGCTGACGGCGGCCGCCGCCTGGCTGCTGTTCGCCTGCACGCCCGCTGGCCGCGTCCGCGATGCCCAGGACGCCCCCGCCGCGACCGTCGGGGCCAACTGAGGCCTGGCTCCGCACCGTCCTGCACCGGGAGCCGACAACCAATAGGGTGGTGGCTGCCCGCGGCCGACCGGCCGCGTCCCATCCGCCAGGAGCCCGCATGACGACCAACCCAGTGCTGACGCGCCAGCTTCCCTTCACGCTGCCCGACTTCGCCTCAGCCACCCCAGCCGACTACCGCGACGCGATGGACGCGTCGATGACGGCACACCTGGAGGGGCTGGCCCGGCTGCGCGACGACGAGGCCGAGCCGACCGTCGAGAACGTGCTCGGCGCCTGGGAGGATGCGGAGGCCGACCTGCGCCGCAGCCTGCACGCCTTCTTCGCCGTGCGCGCCTCGAACACCAACGACGAACTCGACGCCATCGACGAGGAGTTCGCGCCCCGCTTCGCCGCACACAACGATGCCATCTACCTCGACCGCGGGCTGTACGGGCGGCTCCGCGCCCTCGAGGCCCGCATCGCGGCGGGCGAGGTCGAGGCCGACGAGCAGGACCGCTACGCCCTCGACGAGACGCTGCGCGAGTTCCGGCGCGCGGGCGTCGAACTCGACGACGCGCAGCAGGACCGGCTCCGCGAACTGAACCGCACGCTCGCCGAGCTGTCGAGCCGCTTCGAGACGCTGAACCGCGGCGCCAGGAACGCGGGCGGCTTCGAGGTCTCCGCGGAGGAACTGGCGGGCCTCAGCGACGAGGAGGTCCAGGCGCTTCGCGTCGGGGAAACCTACCGCATCGACCTGGTCAACACCACGCAGCAGCCCCTCGCGGCGAAGCTGACCGACGCCGATGTCCGGGCCCGCCTGCTTGCCGCCTCAACGGGGCGCGCCCTCGACGGCGAGTTCGACACCCGCGACCTGGTCGTCGCCACCGCACGGGCCCGCGCCGAGCGGGCCGCCCTGCTGGGCTACCCGAACCACGCGGCGCTTGTCGCGGAGTCGGGCTGCGCGAAGACCGTCGACGCGATCCTCGAGATGCTGGTCCCGCTCGCGCAGGCCGGGCTGGCGAAGGCCCGCGAGGAGGGCGCCGAACTGGCCGCGCGTTACGCCGAGCTGACCCCAGGTGCCCAGTTCACTGCAGCCGACTGGAGCTACGTCGAGGCGATCCTGCGCCGCGAGCGCTACGACTTCGACGAGGCGGAGCTCGGCGAGTTCCTGCAGGTCGACACGGTGCTCGCCGCCGTCTACGCGGCCGCCGAGGAGCTGTACGGCCTCACGTTCCACCCCCGCGCCGACCTCGTCGGCCACGCGCCGGAGTCGCAATGCTTCGAGGTCCACGACGCCGACGGCGCCGTGATCGGCCTGTTCGTGATGGACTTCTGGGCCCGCCCGACCAAGAACGGCGGCGCATGGATGAGCAACCTGGTCGACCAGTCCACCAGGGACGCCACGCTGCCGGTGGTCACCAACAACTGCAACTACACGCGCACCACCACGGCGATCACGTGGGACGGCGTCATCACGATGTTCCACGAGTTCGGCCACGCGCTGCACGGCCTGCTCGCGGACAGCCGCTACGCGTCGCGTTCGGGCACCAACACCCCGCGCGACTTCGTGGAGTTCCCCAGCCAGGTCAACGAGCACTGGGCGTGGACACCCGACCGGGTGCTCCCGGCCGAGTGGGTCGCCCGGCTGGAGGAGGCGAGCCGGTTCGGTCAGGGCTACGCCACCGCGGAGACCGAGATCTCATCGCTGCTCGACCTGGTGTGGCACACCACCGCGCTGGAGGACCTGCCCACCGCCGCCGACGAGGTGGAGGGCTTCGAGCGCGCGGCCCTTGAGCGGTTCGGCCTGGTCGACCCGCTCGTCCCGCCGCGCTACCGCTCGCAGTACTTCGCGCACATCTGGGGAGGCGGCTACGCGGCCAGCTACTACGGCTACGCCTGGGCGAAGGTGATGGACGCCGACGCCGTCGGCTGGTTCGACGACCGGGAGGGCCCGGTCCGCGAGTCCGGCGACCACTTCCGGCGCACGCTGCTCGCGCCCGGAGGGTCGGTCGACCCGATGGAGACCTACCGCCGCTTCCGCGGGCGCGACCCGCTGCTGCAGCCGCTGCTGGACCGGCTCGGCCTCAGCATCTGATGGCCGACCTCAAGAACAGGCTGCTGAGACACCTGCGCGCCGCACGCGAGGGGCTGCTGTGGAAATGCGAGGGGCTCAGCGAGCGCGACCTGCGGCTCCCCCGCACCCCGACGGGCACCAACCTGCTCGGCCTCGTGAAGCACTGCGCCTACATCGAGCACGGCTACTTCGTGACGTGCTTCTCGCAGCCCTCTCCGATCGTCATCCCCGACCTCGACTACGACGCCGACCCGATCGCCGACCTGTACGCCACCGCCGAGGAGAGCGCCGCCGACCTGCTCGCGCTCTACCGGCGCGTGGCAGAGGTCGTCGACGCTGTGATCGAGGCGCTGCCGCTCGAGGCGCCCGGCCACGTCGAGTGGTGGGGCGAGCGCGGCGACACCACCTTGGGCGAGGTGCTGGTGCACGTCCTGGGCGACGTCACCAGGCACGCGGGCCAGGCCGACATCCTGCGGGAGGGCATCGACGGGCAGGTCGGCCTGCGGCCGTCGAGCAGCAACGTCTGGGAGCCGTCATCCGGCTGGCAGGAGACGGTCGCGCGTCTCACCCGAATCGCCGAAATGGCTGGTGAGCCGCACTCCCGATAGTCTTTCCTGGCCGGTGGACTCTTCCGTCCCGGCACCACCAACGTCGCTCCCACTGGGTTCGGCGCGCCATGCGAAAGGCAACCCCATGTTGCGTACCAAGTTCCTCGCCGCCGGTTTTGCCGCGGCCGTTTCCATCTTCGGTCTCACCGCCTGTGGCGGCGAGCAGTCCGTTGCCGACGCCTGCAAGGTCGCCCAGGAGACCGTCGCCGCGTCGCAGGCCGACATCGAGGCCTCGATGGGTGAGGTCGCCACCGGCGACTACAGCAAGCTGAAGGAGGGCATGGACAAGCTGTCCAAGGCGCTCGGCGAGGCCGAGGCCAAGGTCTCGAACAAGGAGGTCAAGGCTGCCCTGACCGACTTCAAGACCAGCTTCTCCGACTTCGCCAAGCTGTTCGACGGCGTCGAGGACGGCGACGTCACCGCGCTGGCCGACAAGGGCCAGGAGATCCAGGACGCCAGCACCAAGATCTCGGACTCGGCGAACAAGATCAACGAGCTCTGCCCCGCCGCCTGACCGGCTGACGACGAAGGCCCGACCCCGCGCGGGGTCGGGCCTTCTGCCGTCGTGGCGGGCTCAGTGCGCCGGCACGCCGCCCTCGATCGGCGAGGGCTTGCGCAGGAAGAAGCCGCAGATCATCGCGCCGGTCCACACCGCCCCTGCCCCCAGGAAGGCCCAGTGCGACCCGCTGAGCATCGCGGCAGCGTCGGAGGCGACGTGCGGCCGCGCGACGGCGGTCTGCATCGCAAACACCGTCACGAACAGCGCGGTGCCCGCTGCGCCCGCGACCTGCTGCACTGCGCCGATGACGGCGGACCCGTGCGAGTACAGGTTCGACGGCAGCGCCCCGAGCGCGACGGTGAACAGCGGCGTGAAGATGCACGCGAAGCTGAGGCTCATCACGATGTGCGCGACCATCACTGCCCACCAGGGGGTCGCCGGGTTCAGCGTCGAGAAGAAGAAGAACACGGCAAGCACGACGATGCTTGCGGGCACCACCAGCACCCGCGGGCCGGCCTTGTCGAAGATCCTGCCGACCACCGGGGACAGCAGCCCCATCGCGATGCCGCCCGGCAGCATCATCAGCCCGATGTGCAGCGGTTCGAGACCGTAGGCCTTCTGCAGCAGCAGCGGGAGCATGATGATCGCGCCGAACATGGCCATCATCGCGACGGCGAGCATGGTGAGCGCGACCGTGAAGGACCCGTGCGTGAAGGTGCGCAGGTCGAGGAAGGCACGGTCGCGTCCCTGCAGGACCAGTTGGCGGCCGAGGAAGGCCACGAGGCCACCGATGCCGATCCCGATGGCGAGCATCGGCACCCAGAACGCGACGCTCTCGTCGCCGATCAGGCTCAGCCCGTAGATCAGCGGCGCGAACGCGATCACGCTGAGTGGGATCGAGACCAGGTCGAGCGGGGTCGGCTTCTGTTCCCCGACGTTGCCGAGCCTGGTCCAGCCGAGGGCGAGCATGCCGAGCGCGATCGGCAGCACGAAGGCGAAGATCAGCCGCCAGGAGCCGAAGTGCAGGATGATCCCGGAGAGGGTGGGGCCGACCGCGGGCGCGACCGCGATCACCATGGAGATGTTGCCCATCACGCCGCCGCGGCGGTCGGCGGGGATGACCCGCATGATGGTGGTCATCAGCAGCGGCATCATGATGGCGGTGCCGCTGGCCTGCACGACGCGGCCGAACAGCAGGAAGCCGAACTCGGGGCGACGGCGCACAGCAGGGTCCCGACGCTGAAGGTGCTCATCGCGATGATGAACACCTGCCTGGTCGGGAGCCTGTCGAGCAGCCACCCGGTGATCGGGATCACGACCGCCATCGTCAGCATGAAGGCGGTGGTCAGCCACTGCGCGGTGCGCTCTGTGACGTGCAGGTTGCCCATGATGCTGGTGAGCGCCACGTTCATGGTCGTCTCGTTGAGGATCACGACGAAGGCCGCGACGAGCAGGATCGGCACGACGCCGCGTCCGCTGGTGGTAGGAGTTGAGGTGTCGGACATGTGAGTCCTCTCAGGCTGCCCGGCGGCGCCGGGGCAACGTCCCGCTACCGGTAGAGCAGCGGGTCGGGACGGAGGTCCGCCTCGTCGGCGAGCCTCAGCCCCGCGGCGATCCGCCCCTGCTCGCGGAGTTCCACGAGGCGGGCGACGACGCGAGCACGTAGCGTACCCGGCGCGATGGTGTTCAGATAAATCTTGGTGGCTCCCTCGAACCCCGCGAGCGTGGAGACGCGCCACTTCAGCATGATGCGCCACGGCATTGCCACCGTCGTGCCCGGCGGTCGGTAGTGCCACTCCTCGTTGCTCGCCACGTCCGCCCCGGTGGCCGCGTGCATGGCGTGCAGCAGGTCGGACATGCCGCGCACCTCCTCCGGCGACTGCAGCCACGGCACCCCCTCGGGGCTGCGCGAGTACACCTCGATCGTCGGGTAGCGGTGCCCGAATCCGGCGAACGCGACCGCATGCTCGTTGTGGGCGATTACCAGGGCATTGCGCTGGGCGACGGCGACGGCATCGTCGTTGAACACGTTCGGGTTGGCGGTGGCCCGCTGGATCGCCGCCTCCTGCTGCGCCCCGACGTCGTCGACGGCGACGATCTGCTTGTGCAGGTGGTCGAAGGAGGCCCCTGCGGGCTTGAGCCAGTTCTGGAACACCACCACGTAGCGCGCGGCGGGGATCAGGTCGTACTTGGAGCGGGCCGCATCCGCGCTGAAGGCGATGAACTGGGCGTGCTCCTCCGGCGTAAGGGTCCCGGACGACGCGAGGCCGGTGCTGTCGGTGGCGCCGTCGACGTAGTGCCTGCGGGCGATCACGACGTCGTGGCCTCCGCCGAAGAAGCCGGAGGCCCGCGCCAGGATGTCATCCTCGCCCAGCGCGGCGACGTCGACGCCGGAGGCCCGCAACTTGCCCGACTCGACCGCCAGGACGTGCGCCCTTCCCGCAACGGAGGCGAGGTAGGCGTCGCGCCTGCGCCGCACGGGGGCGGGCAGCACGTAGCCGTAGTTGAGGTGCCAGTAGTCGTAGCCGAGGATCTCGAACAGGTTGGGGACGCGGCGGAAGTCGGCGACCGTGTCGAATAGCGCGTCGGCGGGCAGCGCGTCGAGGAGTCGCCATGCGTCGCCGTCGCGGACAAGTCGCTGCTTCTCGGGCGGGGTGTCGAGGTAGCGCGCCTGGCAGAACGCGCAGGTGTGCGTGAAGTCGCGCGCGGCGAGCGGGTGCGGGTCGGGATGCGTGACGCCGAGCGGCCGGTCTCCCCTGCCGGGCGCCGTCCAGACCTCTGTCCCGGTGAACGGGTTGCGTTGCTTGACGGTGCCGTCGGGCAGATTCACCAGGAAGTCTTCAGCCATGCCTCGACCATAGCGACCACACCCGGCCGTAGCCTCCGGCACGGAACGTGGATCCCGGGTCGTGCCCGGGATCCACGTTGCGCGAGAGACGACGAACGACGTTCAGCGGCACTCGGCCCTAAGAAGGGGACCTCATAAGTCCTGGCCGTCTCCACTCCGTCGACAACGACGGATGCACGAACCGCGATCGTGCCAGATCCGCAAGGACCCCCATGAAAGAAGCCCAGCGAACCTCCCAGCCACGTACAGGGCAGCCATTCTTCGGCTTCCGGCCACGCCAGCACGCTCTCCACGAACCCCGCATGCTCAGCATCAGTGATCGCTGCGGCCGCATCCTCCGGTACCGCCAGGAGGTAGACCCGGTTCCGAGCCGTGAGATCCGGAAGTTCCTGAAGGCCCGGGCGGGTGATCAGCACGCGCCGTCCCCCCGTGCAGCAGGCTCGTTGACATCGTCGACCCACCGAACGCCGTCGGCACAGGGCACCAGGTGGCGCTAGGCGCAAACCCGAATACTCGATCGACGGGCCTGTGCCAGATCCACCGGGCGGCGGCGTAGGGGAGACGACATTGGAACGGCCCCTTCTGGGCGGCGACGGCTGGTCAGACCATCGGGATGGGATACTCCGGACTCTACGCCAGGATCCTTATGTGTAGCGCAGACGTCAGCGGAGCCCTGCATCTCGGCTGTCGTGTCGCTGCGCGAAAGGTCGCTCAGCGGTCTTTTGTCCAGATGTAGAGCTTCTTTCCGGTGATCGTCAGCGCGGCGGCCATGCTGCCGGTCAGGGTCGCGACGAGACATGCGGCAACTCCGACCAGGATGTGTGTGACGAGCCATCGTGCCTCGGGTGCGGTCGTGTTGGCCGTGGTGACGACGAGGGTGACGGTTGTGGCCAATGCACTGGCAGGGAGGGCCCAGCACATAGTCTCCAGTTCGAGTTGAATGTGCTGCTGGGTGGCGCGGACGCCGAGGTGCTGGGCAAGGCTCAGCTCGACTCGTCGTGTCCGAATCAAGGTGTATCCCAGGCACGCGGAGGCCGCAGCGCCGATAACAAGGAGCCATCGGGTCGAGCGTGCCTGGAGCAGGCTGATCGTCGGTGTGGGTGTGCCGAATGCGGGGTTGAGCTGTTGGCGCGCCACGTTGTCGGTTCCCGGGACGACGACGGTACTAAGAAGGGCGAAGGTCGCTTCGTCGTGAGGCCAGATCGTCGCCCAGCAGGCATCGAATCGGCCGGGGGACGGGACCGGTTGCAGGGCGGCGGAAGCGAGTTGGCTGTTGCGTCCGTCGTCGGGGTAAGGGAAGGTTCCCGCGACCAGCGCCGAGGTCCCGTCCGCCATGGCGAGTGGACCGGTGCCGAACCGCGTGGCCATGGCCTCTGATAGCCAGACCCCGGGTGGCCCGGAAGGTTGTGCGTCGAGTGTCGCGGGGATATCTCCAGCCACATCGTAGAGAGCCGGCTTGGAGTGCGGATAGGCGAGCAGGTCGAACCTGTCGCGCACCTCGCGCAGGGCAATGGCGCCGACGACCCCTTTGAGCCCTTGCAGCGCGACGCACCGCTGGCCGTCGATACCCGCAGGCGCTGCGATGATATGGGTTGCGCCGCCACCCGTGCGGACCGCGCGTTGAGCGATGAAGACGTGCTCGACGGCGAGCGCGTCCTGCAGGACGGTTCCAGCGATGATCACCAGCAGCGCCAGTGAGGCGAGCATTGCTCGGGTGGTGCCCGATGCTACGTTGCGAGTTGCTTCGGACAGGATCGACGACCATCTCATGGCGCCACCGGGTCGACCTGAAGGATCTGGTCGCATCTGTTCCTCAGCAGCTCGTCGTGAGTGGCCAGCACAACGATCCGTTCCTCAGAGACCATCTCGCGGATCACGTCACCGATGGTGTGTGCGGTGTCGCGGTCGAGTTGGGCAGTGGGCTCATCGATCAGGATCGCGTCGTAGTCGCTCGCGGCTGCGCGAGCCAGGCACATCCGTTGGGCCTCGCCGCCTGACAGTCGGCGGAACTCCCGTGCCGCTACGTGAGCGAGTCCGAATCGATCGAGCAGATCCCTTGCCTGCGGTTCGGCCTCACGTCGCAAGAGCCCTCGCGCGAGGAGGGGCACGGCAACCTGATCGATTGCGGTGCGTCGCGGGGCGCCAACGGGGTTCTGCATGATCCACCCGATCCGGTCGACGCCGATGGCCTCGATATTGCCGTTGCTGGGGCGCAGCCCGCCGGAGAGTATCGACAACAGCGTGCTCTTCCCCGAGCCCGAGGGCCCGACCAGGCCGTACAGCACACCGGGTCGAAGGTCGAACGACAGGTCGGCGAACAGCGGAGGCTGGCCCGGGAACCGGTGCCCCAGCCCTTCGGCTACGAGCCGCACGTGGCATCCATCGCGGGATACACGTCGACGGCCGGTGGTGGATCGCCCACCAGCCGCACGTAGGTCAGGCCCAACGCGGAACTGATGACCTCTGCCGCGATGGGGGATCCAGCGCTCAGCACGCACACCCGCGCTGAGGCGTCCCTGACCACCGAGGAAGGCGGTACCGCATAGACCGGAATCGGCGTCGCAAGACGCAACGCCCCACTGACCTGGACGCTCTCCCCGGTTCCCTGGGCGATGGCGGCGGTGACCTCTGCCGTCGCCAGCACGGCTCTGGCGTCTTCCGGATCGGCCAGGCGGAGGTCCTTGTCGAGCTTCACCGTCGTCGCTGCGACGGTCAGGGTGCGGGGCCCATCGAAGAGGTCCGCGGGAGCGGCAAGGCTCACTGTGGCGTGGCCAGAGCTGGCCGTCCCGATCACCGCGCCGGCAGCGATGTCCTGCCCCGCGGAGAGAGGGCACTGCGTGATGATGACCTCGTTCTCAGGTAGCCACACGACCTGACTCAGCCGGAAAACCCCATCCTTTGCGGGCACCTGGGCCTTGGTCGCGGTCTTCTTCCATGCGTCCTGAGTCAAGGTGTCGAACCGCCCGGAGACGGGTATCTCAGCACCGAGATGGTTCAGTGCACGCTGCAGGTTCGCCACATCCTCACCCTCGTCACCGGCCGTCAAGTCCCGGTACCACGGTTCCTGCCCGCTCAATAGCAGCAGCCCTGCCCCGCCCACCGCAACGGGAGACGAGCCCGAGGCCCAATAATCGCCGACCGCGCAGTCGACCGTTGTGAGGATGCCGGACTCCCGTACGATCAGGGGTCTGCCTGGCGCCGGCGCCACGCTGACTTCGACCGGACGCTCGTCGGCGAACTCGCTGCGGGCCAAGGCATAGAACGACTCGCCCGCGTCTCCCAGCGTAGGCTCATCGATTGGCCGGAACGCCGAGAACCAGACGACTCCCACACTCACAGCGGCTACCGCGGACCACGACAAGACGAGCGACGGAAAACGTACGCGCGCGGTCACTCTTCCTTGCCCATGCTGCTCGGGTTCTCCATGCACTTGATCGACTTTTCGGAGTTCACCAACTCCTGAGCCGCCGGATCTACCGGCGTCCCCGAAGAGTCGCCATCCGCGCCAGCCGCCGTCATCAGATCACGAAGATCCTGAGCACCGAACGGTGCCTTCACCAGACCCGCCGCGACAAAGCAGCGCGCGAGCGCCTCGTCCGGATCGAGCTTGTCAGGGTTCATCAGGACATCCACGTACAGCGGCTCAATCAGCGCCGTCGTGCCTCGTGCACACCCATCACTCATGCGGTCGTAGGCGTCGATGTCTCCAGAGACTTGATAGACGTAGTAGCCGCTCTGATCCTTCAGCTCGACGTTGCCGCCACCATCACGAATGCAGGAGACATAACGCTGCATTGCCTCCTCGTACTCCGCCCGCGTGATCTCCCCATCCTCCAGGACGGCGCGCTCGAAATCCGACGTAGCGAACTCTTTCGCCTGCCGAAAATCCTCCGCGTAGGGATTGGTCGCTGGGGCTGGACCCGAACACCCGGCGCCCGCGATGGCGGTCGTCAACACACACAAGAGGGCTCGCCCGTGGAACTTCACAAGGAACCTACGCTCAGAAGTACATCCAGTCGTTCCAGCTAGAGCTTCCAGCCGAGATCTGAATCCGCAGACCATGTCCCGCACCAGACACCCCACCGGTGGCTGAAACGTAGGAGTTGCGCGACTTCGGTCCATCTGTGATCGTCGGGTAGTTGGCGATGTACCGCATCACACGCGCCTGCACGTTGCCAGCGCAGTCGTTGCTCTTCGCACGCGTCCAGCTCAGCGAAGAGGAATCCCCCTTGGTGCCAAGCGCCGTGCACCCGCTCGGACTCGGGTTGGCCATCGGCGCAGCCGGTGCCGCGCTTGCTGGTGCAACACTCGCTACTCCGGTCAGAACGAGCGCCGCGACAGCTCCGGCCACGGCTCTAGCTGAAACCTTCATTGCCTTCACACTCCTTCTCGCAGGTGGTTTTGACCCTAGCATCCGCAAGGCGGAGCCACAGGCCGTATGCAGATCCCCAACGATCACAGCATGGCGAACAAGCTCCGACCCCACACCACCTCGACTTATAACAATTTGGCAACGCTTCTCAAGTTCAGGTAGAAGCGCCTCGAAGAAGGTAGGCTGACTGGCCAACCGTAAGGAGGATTTGGGATGAAAATCGTTCACAGGTTCTTCGCCGCCTTCGTCGTGGGGACCCTCATAGTCTTCGCGGCTCAGCTTGACGCGAGCGCCTACACGACGACCGGCTGCAAATGGGGGTCGGGCACCATCAAGGTCGACACTCGCTATGTCAACGGACATTTCTTCACCGCCATCAAGCAGGCGATCTCCAACTACACTTCCGCGACGGACGTCACGATGTCGTATGTCGACGCAAGCGGCCCCGGACTGAAGGCGCAGAACGCTGATTATGGGTATACCGGCTGGGAAGGTAGGGCGGATTGGACATGTGCGTTGGGGCGCTACATCGGCGTTACCGCGAAGATCAACATGACCTACCTGCCGGGAACCTCCAGCACCGACGTCCCTCGCCTGAAGGTCGTCTGGCTGCACGAACTCGGTCATTCAATCGGGCTTGGACACGTATCGACTGTCAAGCGCGTTATGTATACGTCTGCTAGCACGGCATACAGCAATGGTGTCCGCAGCCTGACCAGCGACGAAATCGCTGGTGTGAACGCGCTCTACTAAAATCGGAGGCGATGATCATGTCACGTATCTACACGGCAGCCGTGGTGCTCCTGCTCAGCTTGCTCACCGGATGTGCCGCTGTCACCAGCGGGGGCGAAGTTTCGCGCGTCCGCCTCTACGGATCAGTCAGCGAGATGGCCGAAGACAGCGCCCTGGTCGTCACCGGACGCGTGGTCGAAACCAAGACAGTCCGTGATTTCGACGATGAAACTGACTTCACGCTCTCCACGGTTGAGGTCCTGGAGTCGAACGACGCGAAGGTCGGGGACCTGCTCACCGTTCGTCAGTTCGGCTCAGATAAGCAGGAGCCTGTGGTGCCGTTGCTTGTCACAGGACATGAATACCTGCTTTTCTTGACGAGCTCCGGACTCAAGGGAGATCTGGCCACCCATTACTATGTGACCGGGAGCAACGCGGGTATCTACGAACTGGCTGATGAGTCCAAAGCACGCGGTGGCGTTCGAGAGCCATCCGCCCGTCAGATCTCGCCCACAGACGGAGAACACCTCCCCGTAGACCTGGATCAGTCTACGATCGAGCAACTGGTGAGCTAACCAGTGAAGAAGGTGCGGCGTATAGTTCCAGGGCTGGCCGTGATTTTACTCGGCCTGGTATTCCTCACCGTAACCACGACATTCAGCTGCTCCGAGGCATATTGCGGCCCAATCTACGCCCCCTCCAGCCTTCTGTTCGTCGTCGCCACATTTGTGGCCGGAGGTTATCTTCTGTTCAGAAGAAGGCCCCGCTGAACTACACCGCTCGTGGGTTGCATGCGTTAGTTCTCTGACGGTTGTTCCAGGCGTTGAGGCAGACGAGCCCGCCTAGCCGCGTAGCAGCTGCTAGGCGGGCTCGCTTCTCAAGTTCTCTCGATGGACCGACCTGCCGTGACCTGATCGTCGTATTTTTTTGTTCGCCACTGGGGTTGGGCCAGCACCGGGGACCGTCCCAACTGAGTATTCGCTCTTCTGAGGGCCACTGATATTGGGGTTCAGGGCCACTCGCCGTTCGATGTGATCGTGTCGGTGAGGGCCAGTGGGTATTCGTGTTCGGGGGGACCTTCCTAGGCTCCTTCTGCCGCGTGATAGGCCACGCGGCAGAAGGAGTAATTCGGATGGTGCGCAAGATCAAGGCGAAGCTCGTGCTTCGGTTGCGCGCGGAAGCTCTGACGGGTCGGCAGATCGCCGCGCAGGGAGTGTCCCGCACGAGCGTCGCCGCGGTCATCGACGCCGCCGAGCCTGACCATCCCAGAGCTCAGAACCTGCAAAGCCCCCAGCTGCGTCCCGCCCGGCGCCACCGCCAGTGACAGGACCAGTCAGAAGACCAGCGGGTCGATCGCAACGGCGAGGAACAGCAGCGCCAGGTAGGTGTTGGACCAGTGGAACAGGCGCATCGCCTTGAGTTGGGCGCCCTCGAGGCCACGGTGCGCGCGGCGCCACAGCGCGACGGCCTCCCAGATGAACACCGCGCCGAGCACGGCGGCGGCGATCGGGTACAGCAGGCCGGTCGGGGTCAGCGGCCACAGCGCGAGCGAGACGAGCACGGTGGCGACCGTGTAGGCCAGAATCTGGTTGGAGACCTTCGGCGCGGGGCGCACGACCGGCAGCATCGGCACGTCGGCGGCGGCGTAGTCCTCCTTGTAGCGGAACGCCAGCGCCCACGTGTGCGGGGGCGTCCACAGGAACACGATCGCGAACAGGATGAACGGCGCGAGCGCGACGCTGCCCGTCACGGCAGTCCAGCCGATCAGGGGCGGGAAGCAGCCGGCGATGCCGCCCCAGATGGTGTTCTGCCAGGTGCGGCGCTTCAGCCACATCGTGTAGACGAAGACGTAGAACGCGTTGGCGGCCAGCGCAAGGATCGCCGAGAGCCAGTTGGCGCCGAAGCCGAGGATCAGGGTCGCGGCGATGCCGAGCACGATGCCGAACACCAAGGCGGCGGCGGTGCTGACCTGATGGCGCGGGACGGGGCGCCTGCGGGTGCGGCGCATGATCTCGTCGATGTCGGCGTCCCACACGCAGTTGAACGTGTTGGCCGACCCGGCCGCGAGGAATCCGCCGACCAACGTGACGAGGATCAGCCGCCACGGAGGGAGCCCTCCTGCGGCCAGGAACATCGCCGGAATGGTCGTGACGAGCAGCAATTCGACGACGCGTGGTTTGGTGAGGGCAACATATGCCTTCACGACATCGCCGAACCGCGCCTTCGCAGGCACCGTCACACTCATGACAGCCACACACACCCCGATTTCCACGAAACTCGGTCGCAGTCTACCCCGCCCCGCACAATCGTGCCCACACGCGATGTGGTATGGCGTTCCGCCGCCCCCTCCCTAACGTCTAGGGTGGTGCCTGATGAACAGCTACCAGAACCCGCTGCGCGATCCGCAGGATCGCCGCCTGCCCCGCATCGCAGGGCCGTGCGTGCTCGTGATCTTCGGCGTGACCGGCGACCTGTCGCGCAAGAAGCTGATGCCCGCGGTCTACGACCTCGCGAACCGAGGCCTTCTCCCCCCGGGTTTCGGGCTGGTCGGGTTCGCCCGCCGCGACTGGGCCGATCAGGACTTCGCCAAGGAGGTCCACGACGCGGTCAAGGAGCATGCGCGCACGCCTTTCCGTGAGGAGGTCTGGGAGCAGTTGCTCGAGGGCATCCGCTTCGTGTCTGGCACCTTCGATTCGGACGAGTCGTTCGAGTCGCTGAAGAAGACCATCGTCGAACTCGACACGACACGCGGCACGGGCGGCAACCACGCCTTCTACCTGTCGATCCCGCCGTCGGGCTTCGAACAGGTGATGTCGCAGTTGGCGAAGCACGGGCTCGCGGAGCGTCACCCCGGCACCTGGAACCGGGTCGTGATCGAGAAGCCGTTCGGGCACGATCTGGCCTCAGCCAAGGAACTCAACGCCGTGGTCGAGCGGCTGTTCACCCCGCAGGAGGTGTTCCGCATCGACCACTACCTCGGCAAGGAGACGGTGCAGAACCTCCTGGCGCTTCGCTTCGCGAACCAGATGTTCGAGCCGATCTGGAACAACCACTACGTCTCGCACGTCGAGATCACGATGGCCGAGGACATCGGCATCGGCGGCCGCGCAGGCTACTTCGACGGCATCGGATCGGCCCGCGACGTGATGCAGAACCACCTGCTCCAACTGCTTGCGCTGACCGCCATGGAGGAGCCAACCAGCTTCGAGGCATCCCAGTTGCGCGCCGAGAAGAAGAAGGTGCTCGCGGCCGCCCACGTACCGCAGCACTACGACCTGCACACCGCGCGCGGCCAGTACGCCGCCGGCTGGCAGGGCGGCGAGGCCGTGATCGGCTACCTCGAGGAGGAGGGCGTGCCCGCCGACTCCAAGACCGAGACCTATGCCGCGATCCGCGTCGACATCGACAACCGCCGCTGGGCCGGGGTGCCGTTCTATCTGCGCACCGCCAAGCGGATGCCGCGCCGCGTCACGGAGGTGGCCCTCAGCTTCAAGCGGGCCCCGCACCTGCCGTTCACGGTGACCGACACCGAGGAACTCGGCACCAACGCCCTGGTGATGCGCATCCAGCCCGACGAGGGCGTCACGCTGCGCTTCGGCGCGAAGGTGCCGGGCACCCAGATGGAGATCCGTGAGGTGTCGATGGACTTCGCCTACGGCGGGTCATTCACCGAGTCCTCCCCGAGGCGTACGAGCGCCTGATCCTCGACGTGCTGCTCGGCGACCCGCCGCTTTTCCCGCAGCAGGAGGAGGTCGAACTGAGTTGGCAGATCCTGGACCCGGTGCTCGAGTACTGGGCCTCGCTCGACAGCCAACCGGACCAGTACCCCGCGGGCACCTGGGGGCCCGAGTCCAGCTTCGAGATGGTTGCCCGCGACGGCAACTCGTGGCGTAGGCCGTAAGGAGAGCGACCATGATCGTCGACCTGAAGAACACCACCGCGCGCGCCATCTCCGCCGCGCTGATCGACGCCCACCGCGGCGTTGGCAACGCCACCGGCCTCGTGCTGACCCTTGTCATCGTGACGAGCGAATCGCGCTTCGAGGAGGTCCTCGAGGCCGCGAAGGCCTCCGCCACCGCCCACCCCTCGCGCGTCATCGTCGCGACCTACGCCGACGGCGACGAGCCGTACCTGGACGCGAGCGTCGAGGTCGGCGAGGGCCTCCCCGGCGACCTGATCGTGCTGAGGCTGCACGGGGCGCTGCGCGACCACGGCGACTCGGTGTGCCTTCCGCTGCTGCTTCCCGACTCCCCCACCATCGTGTGGTGGCCCCACGAGGCGCCCGACAACCTGGCAACCGACCCGATCGGCTCGCTCGCGGACCGGCGGATCACCGACGCGGCGGGCTGCGGCGACCCCGTCGCCGCGCTGGTGCGCAGGGCCCGCAACCACGCCCCCGGCGACACCGACCTGACCTGGACCCGGCTGACCCGCTGGCGCGCGCTGCTCGCCGCGGCGCTCGACCAGTCCGAGGAGCAGGTCACCGGCGCCCGCGTCGAGGCAGCCCCCGACAACGCCCCCGCGCTGCTGCTTGCCGCCTGGCTGAAGCAGCGCCTCGGCGTCGACGTCGAATACCGGCGGGGCGACCATCAGGGCGTCAACTCGGTCGTCCTGACCACCCCCGAGGGCGACATCACCGTCCGCAGGATCGCAGCGGGCAGCGCCATCTACCAGGTGCCGGGCCAGCCGGAGCGGACGGTGGCGCTGCGCCGCAGGCCGCTGACCGACCTGCTGACCGAGGAACTGCGTCGCATGGACGCCGACGACATCTTCGAGGCCGCCGCCGAGCAGATCGTCGCCGACTCCGAGGGACGGTAGCCGTGTACACCCGCGTGGTGCGCCTCTGCGACGCCGACGACGTCTCGACGACGGTCGCTGGCCTGCTGCTGGAGCGGCTGCTCGAACTGCAGGCGAGCCAGCCGATCGTGCACGTCTGTCTGACCGGTGGCGACACCGCCAACGCGATGTACGAGAAGTTCGCGGAACTGGCCGACGGCTCAGAACTCGACGCCTCGAAGCTGCAGTTGTGGTGGGGAGACGAGCGCTTCGTCCCCGCGACGGACCCGGCCCGCAACTCGCTGCAGGCGATCACCCGGCTGGCGCGCACCATCTCGATCAAGTCGGCGGACACCCACATGATGGCGGCGGCGGACGGGCGCAAGGACCCGCACGAGTCGGCGGCGGAGTACGAGGCGGAACTCGGGTCGACCACCTTCGACATCACGCTGCTGGGGATCGGCAAGGACGGCCACGTCGCGTCGCTCTTCCCGAACCACCCGAGCTCCGACCCGACGTCGCGGGGCGTGATCGGGGTGACCGACAGCCCCAAGGAGCCCTCCGAGCGGATCAGCCTCACCGCCGGGTCGCTGAAGCGTTCGCACGAGGTCTGGTACCTGGCGACCGGAACGGGCAAGGCGCACGCGGTGTCCGCGACGCTGGACGGCGACCCGCGGCTCCCGGGATCGCAGATCAAGGGCGACGTCGCGACGGTGTGGTTCCTGGACCAAGGTGCCGCCGAGGAACTGCCACCCCAGTACACCTGCGCCTTCTGACGACGCTACCTCCGGCGCGAGGAGGGGATGAACAGCAGTAGCGCCGCGAGTCCGTGCATCGCCGCCAGGATCTTCGCCGCATCAAGGAGGCTCAACCCCGCGAGCGGGGTCGTGCCCATCAGCGCGACCGCCACCCACACTCCCGCCCCCAGCAGGGCCAGCACGCCGACGATGGCGCCGAGCCTCGGCAGCCCCCGGGTGACGCCGATCGAGATCAGGCCGAAGATCAGCGTCAGGAGCACGATCAGCACGAAGACCACCAGGGCAGCGGCAGCCCCTTGGTCCCCCAATTCCCGGTCGACGTAGTCGGCGATCATCTCTATGCCGAGCATGATCAGCAGCATCACGATGTTGAGCAGCGCAGTGAAGATCGCCACGGCGCGCCCGCAGCCTCCGCCCGACGGCTGGACGGGCGGCCGGTAGGGCTGCTGACCCCACTGGGGCTGCTGCGCCCACTGCTGCTGAGGGTGCCCAGGCCATCCGGCCTGCTGCTGGTGAGGCTGGGGCGCGGGTCCCGGCTGCGGGGCCACGGTCGGCTGCTCGACGGTGTCGTCGTTGAAGCCGTACGGGTCGTCGGTGCTGCTCACTGCCCTCCTCGGGGAGATCTCCACGACATCCTAAGCGCAGTCCGGCCCAGCAGGTCCCGCAGACCGGGGCCGTGGCCGCACAGAGAAAAGGGCCCCAGGAACGTGTCCCAGGGCCCTCTCTGACGCTGTGCGTGTCAGTAGATGACCTCGCCGCTCGCGCGTCGCGCGCGCAGCGCGGTCACCGCCTCCTCAAGGATCTGCTCCGCCTCGGCGTCCGTGCGACGCTCCTTGACGTAGGCGAGGTGCGTCTTGTACGGGGTGATCTTCGGGGGCGGCGGCGGGTTGTCCGCATCCATGTTCGCGGGCAGCCCGCAGCGCGGGCAGTCCCACGTCTCCGGGACCTGCGCGTCGGCCGCGAAGGCCGGGCGCGTCACGTGCCCGCTGGCACAGAAGTAGGAGACGTGCAGTCGGGGCGCGGTATCGCCGCGCTCCGCCTCGCCCATGGGTCCTGCACCGACGCGTGTTCCACGAATGGCATTGCCACCAGCCACTTTGATGAGCTCCTAGAAAGAGGGTGCGAAATCTGTGATGTTCTCGAGCGTCAGCCCAGTCGGTACAGCACGAGCAGACCGACGATGGTCAGCAGCCATAGCAACCCGAGCACGACCGTGATCCGGTCGAGCCTGCGTTCTGCCGTCGATGCGCCGCCCATCGAACTGGACATGCCGCCGCCGAAGAGGTCTGACATGCCACCGCCGCGTCCCTTGTGGAGGAGGACGGTCGCCGCGAGCAGAATGCTGAGGATCGTGACGATGATCGACAGCACCGTAATGGGCACAGACACGAGGGGGACAATCACGCGGTACATGTTATCGGACGGGCACGTTTATTCCACATCCGCGGTCCCCCAAGCGAAGCGGCGGCGCCGACCCGTGGGTCGACGCCGCCGCCAGGGCTCGATGTGCTCAGAGCTGGTAGAAGCGCACGATCGCCGCGAACTCCTCGGGCTGCAGGCTCGCGCCGCCCACGAGGCAGCCGTCGACGTCGGGCTGATCCATGATCTGGACGACGTTTCCGGACTTGACGGAGCCGCCGTACTGGATGCGGACCGACTCGGCGGTTGCCTCGTCGTAGAGCGATGCGACCTCGCGACGGATCGCGCCGCAGACCTCCTGCGCGTCGGCCGGGGTGGCGACCTCGCCGGTGCCGATGGCCCAGACGGGCTCGTAGGCGATCACGAGGCCCGCGACCTGCTCGGAGGTGAGGCCCGCGAGGGCGCCCTGGACCTGCGCGAGGGTGTAGGAGACCTGGTCGCCCGCCTTGCGGATGTCGAGGCCCTCACCGACGCACACGATCGGGATCATCCCGGCGCCGAGCACCTTTGCGGTCTTCGCGTTGACCAGTTCGTCGGTCTCACCGAAGAACTGACGGCGCTCCGAGTGGCCGACGACGACGTACTGGACGCCGAGCTTCGACAGCATCGTCACGGAGATCTCGCCCGTGAAGGCGCCGTTGTCGTGCTCGGAGACGTTCTGCGCGCCGAGCCCGAACGGGATACGGTCGCCGTCGATCAGGGTGCGGACCGTGCGGATGTCGGTGAAGGGCACGCACAGCACGCACTCCGACTTCTTGGGGTCCCAGTCCTTGTCGACGAGGGTGTAGTGGATCTTCTCCACGAGTCCGGTGGCCTCGATGTGGTCGATGTTCATCTTCCAGTTGCCGGCCATGATGGGCGTGCGAGTCATCAGTTGTTCTCCTCAAGAACGGAAATACCGGGCAGTTCCTTGCCCTCCAGGAATTCCAGCGACGCGCCGCCGCCGGTCGAAATGTGGCCGAACTCTTCGTCGGCGAAGCCCAGCGCGCGGACCGCTGCGGCGGAGTCGCCACCGCCGACGACAGACAGGCCGCCGACCTCGGTGAGGGCCTTCGCGACGGCCAGGGTGCCGTCGGAGAACTCCTTGATCTCGAACACGCCCATCGGGCCGTTCCAGAACACGGTCTTGGCCTCACGGATCGCCGCGGCGAACAGCTTCTCCGACTCGGGGCCGATGTCGAGGCCCATCTTGTCGGCGGGGATCGCGTCGGCGGAGACGACCTCGACGTCACCGATGGCCTTGAGGCCCTCGAAGTCGGCGCCGTCAGCGACGCGGACGTCGACGGGGAGCAGGATGACCTTACCCTCGGCCTTCGCCTGCTCCAGGTAGCCCCGGCAGGTCTCGAGGTTGGCGTCGTCGACGAGCGACGTGCCGATGTCGTGGCCCTGGGCCTTCAGGAAGGTGAAGAGCATGCCGCCGCCGATCACGAGCGTGTCCGCGACCTTGAGCAGGTTGTCGATCACGGAGAGCTTGTCTGCGACCTTCGCGCCGCCGAGGACGACGACGTAGGGGCGCTCGGGCGACTCGGTGAGCTGCTTGAGGACCCCGACCTCCTTCGCGACGAGCGAACCTGCGGCGCTGGGCAGCAGCTTGGCGACGTCGTAGACGGAGGCCTGCTTGCGGTGCACGACCCCGAAGCCGTCGGAGACGAAGATGTCACCGAAGGCCGCGTACTTCTTGGCAAGTTCGGTGCGCTCGGCCTCGTCCTTTGATTCCTCGCCCGGCTCGTAGCGGACGTTCTCCAGCAGGGCGACCTCTCCGTCCTGCAGCGAGTCGACCACGGCGGTGGCGGAATCGCCGACGACGTCGGAGGCGAACTTGACGTCGGTGCCGAGCAGTTCACCGAGGCGCTTCGCGACGGGGGCGAGCGAATACTTGGGGTTGACCTCGCCCTTGGGGCGGCCGAGGTGGGCCATGATGACGATGCGGGCGCCGGCGTCGCGGAGCTGGTTCAGCGTCGGAAGCGCGGCGCGGATGCGGCCGTCGTCGGTGATGTTCTTGTCTGCATCCAGCGGGACGTTGAAGTCGTTGCGGATGAGGACGCGCTTACCGGAGAGATCTCCAAGGTCTGCGACAGACTTCATGGTTGGCCTTTCACTGTGGTTTCTTGGCGTCGCACAGGCGACGCAGGATGTGACGACGGCCCCGCAACCCCTTGGGGGTCGCGGGGCCGTCGTTCAGGGCACTTGGCCGAAGCAGTCAGCTCAGAGCTTCGAGCCGACGAGCTCGGTCAGGTTGACGAGACGGTTGGAGTAGCCCCACTCGTTGTCGTACCAGCCGAGCACCTTGACCTGGTTGCCGATGACCTTGGTCAGCTTCGCGTCGAAGATGCAGGAAGCGGGATCGGTCTCGATGTCCTTGCTGACGATCTCATCCTCGGTGTAGACGAGGATTCGGCCGTCGGCGGCCTTCTTGACGATCTCGTTGATCTCCTCGACGGTGGTCTCACGCGAGGCCTCGAAGGTGAGGTCGGTGGCGGAGCCGGTCGGGGTGGGAACGCGCATGGCGTAGCCGTCCAGCTTGCCCTTCAGCTCGGGCAGCACCAGGGAGACGGCCTTGGCCGCACCGGTGGTGGTGGGAACCATGTTCAGGGCGGCGGCGCGGGCGCGACGCAGATCCTTGTGAGGAGCGTCCTGGAGGTTCTGGTCCTGCGTGTAGGCGTGGATCGTGGTCATGAGGCCACGCTCGATGCCGATGCCGTCGTTGAGGGCCTTTGCCATCGGGGCGAGGCAGTTGGTGGTGCAGGAGGCGTTCGAGATGATGTTGTGGATCGCCGGATCGTACTTGTCGTCGTTGACGCCCATCACGATGGTGATGTCCTCATTCTTGGCCGGAGCCGAGATGAGCACCTTCTTGGCGCCGGCGTCGAGGTGCGCCTTTGCCTTCTGGGCGTCGGTGAAGAAGCCGGTCGACTCGATGACGATGTCGACACCAAGCTCGCCCCACGGAAGCTGCGCGGGATCCTTCTCGGCGAAGGCCTTGATCTCCTTGCCGTCGACGTGCAGCGCGTCCTCGTCGTAGCTGACCTCGCCCGGGAAGCGACCCAGGATGGAGTCGTACTTGAGGAGGTGGGCCAGGGTCTTGTTGTCGGTCAGGTCGTTGACAGCAACGACCTCAAGATCGGCTCCTGCGGCGACAAGCGCGCGGAAGTAGTTACGGCCGATGCGGCCAAACCCGTTGATTGCAACCTTAACGGTCATGTGGAATTCGATCCCTTTCGAGCTACCTAACGTCTTTCGACGCTTACGGACAGTACCAATCCTAACCTTCTCAGCGGCGCTGGCAACTGCGGGGGCCATTTAGCCCCGGGCTACTGATCCTCACGCAGATCGGCAGGCAGCGACGCCTCAGTGTTAGGTATTCCCGCATCGTCGGCCGCCTTATCCGCCGTAGCCAACAGGCGACGGATCCGTCCGGCGACCGCGTCCTTGGTCAGCGGCGGCTCGTGCAGCCTGCCCAGTTCCTCGAGGCTCGCCTGGCGGTGCGCGAGGCGCAATTCACCCGCCGCGCGTAGGTGTTCTGGCACATCCTCGCCGAGGATCTCCATCGCGCGCTCGACCCGGGCGCTCGCCGTCACGGCCGCGCGTGCGGAGCGGCGCAGGTTGGCGTCGTCGAAGTTGGCAAGCCGGTTGACGGAGGCGCGCACCTCACGGCGCTTGCGGCGCTCCTCCCACACGATGCGGGTCTCAGCGGCCCCCATCCGGGTGAGCAGTTCGGCGATCGCGTCGCCGTCGCGGATCACGACGCGGTCGACGCCGCGCACCTCTCGCGACTTCACGCCGAGCCCGAGCCTGCGGGCCGCGCCGACCAGCGCGAGCGCCGCCTCGGAGCCTGGGCAGGTGACCTCGAGGGCCATGGAGCGGCCGGGCTCGGTAAGCGAGCCGCGGGCGAGGAAGGCGCCGCGCCACACGGCGATGGAGTCGGCCATCGACCCGCCCACCACGACGGGAGGCAGGCCGCGCACCGGGCGCCGGTTCTGGTCGACAAGGCCCGTCATGCGGGCCAACTGCTCGCCCTCGCGGACGACGCGGACGGTGTAGCGGGGGCCCCTGCGCACGCCGGAGCCGTTGATGACGAGAAGTTCGGAGTCGATGGAATACAACTCGGCGATGAAGGAACGGAGCCTGCGGGCCGCCGCGCCCGTGTCGAACTCGGCCTCGATGACGATCCGGCCGCCGACGAGGTGCAGGCCACCGGCGAATCGCAGCATCGCGGCGACCTCCGCCCGTCGCACGGACGGGTGCGGAGCGACAACGGTGGCGAGCTCAGCCTTCACCTTCTGCGTCAGAGCCATGGGCGAAGTCTGCCACACCCGCGTGCCGCGCAATCAGCCGTTGATGACTTCACTGAAGACGGAGGCGAGACGGTTGGTGTCGTGCAATGCGGCCCCGCCGCGCACCGCGAGATCGGCCCTGACGAGCCTGCCTCCGAGGGACCGGACGTAGGCGCCGAGGTGCCGGTCGGTGTCGGCGAACCGCTGGTCTGCGAGCACCACGTCGAGCCGCAGACCAGGCGCGTGTTCGGCGAGCAGCTCGATGTGGCGCGACGCGCTGAACCCGTCGGTCTCGTCCGCGGGCGCGATGTTCAGCACGAGGACCCGCTGGGCCTTCGTGGTGAGGATCGCCTCGGCCAGGTCGGGCACCAACAGGTGCGGGATGACGCTGGTGAACCAGGAGCCGGGGCCGAGCACGACGCTGTCGGCCTGCAGGATCGCCTCGACTGCCTCGGCGCGCGCGGGCGGGGACTCCGGGATCAGGCGGACGCTCTGGACCGTCGCGCGCGACTTCGCGACGGTCGCCTGGCCGCTGAGCGTGCAGACCTCGTCCGGCGCGAACGGGTCGAGGCCCACCACGTCGGCCTCGATCTCCAGCGGCACCGAGCTCATCGGAAGCACCCTGCCGCGGGTGCGCAGCAGGTCGCCCACCATGTCGAGCCCCTCGACCGGGTCCTCGAACTGCTGCCAGAGCCCCGCGATCAGGAGGTTGCCGATGGCGTGGCCCGCCAGTGGCCCCTCCCCCGCGAACCGCGACTGCAGCACGCTCGCCCACGTCCGTCCGGCATGGTCGTCCGAGCACAGCGCGGCCAGCGCCATCCGCAGATCGCCCGGAGGCAGGATGTGGAACTCGTCGCGCAGCCTGCCGGACGAACCGCCGTCGTCGGCGACGGTGACGACCGCCGTCAACCGGTCGGTGACCCGACGCAGCGCGGACAGGGAGGCCGACAACCCGTGGCCTCCGCCGAGGGCGACCACGCGGGGCAACGACGTGAGGCTCATTCCTTCCCCAGATCCCGGTGCAGCACTGTGGTGGCGTAGCCCTTGGCGCGCAGCCTGGTGGCCAGTTCCTCGCTCATCGACGTCGAGCGGTGCTTGCCGCCGGTGCAGCCGATGGCGAGGGTGACCTGGCGCTTCCCCTCGGCCAGGTAGCCGGGCGCGACCGTCTCGAGCAGTTCGACCATGTGGTCCTGGAAGCGCTGCGCGGCGTCGTGCTTGAGCACGTATGCGGCGACGTCGCGGCTGAGGCCGGACTTGGGGCGCAGTTCCGGGATCCAGAACGGGTTCGGCAGGAAGCGGACGTCGAAGACCATGTCGGCGTCCACCGGAACGCCGTTCTTGAACCCGAACGAGATGATCGAGATCTTCAACTTGTCGGTGGCCTCGTCGCCGAAGTGGTTGGCGATCCGCTGGACCAGTTGCCTGGCCGACAGCCGTGACGTGTCGACGACGATGTCGGCCTTTGCGCGCAGGTCTGCCAGCAGGCGACGCTCACGGTCGATGCCCTCGATGAGCCGGTCGCCGCCCTGCAGCGGGAGCGGGCGCCGGTTGGACTCCTGGCGCTGCACGATCACATCGTCGGTCGCCTCGAGGAACACCGTCGTGACGGTCGCCCCCTCCGCCTTGACCACAGCCAGTGCCTCCGGCACCTGGTCGAACTGCTCGCGGGAGCGGACGTCGACCACGATCGCGACCCGCATCACGTTCTGCCGCACCATGGTCTCGGCCAGCGTCGGGATCAGCACGGGCGGAAGATTGTCCACGACGTACCAGCCGAGATCCTCCATCGCGTGCGCCGCGGTGCGGCGCCCTGCGCCGGACAGTCCGGTGATCAACGCGATCTCGAGGTGGGGGGCGTGGGTCATGCCGACAGCCTAGTGGACCCGCTCCTTCTGGCCAGCGCGCGTGACCGCGCGCGAGTAGCAGACCCCACGGTGGGTGGATTTGGCCAACCCCGACAAGCATGCCCCTCCACAGTGGCAGGGTGGGGGGATGACTTCAGCCATGAACCCACCCCAACAACGCCGGGGCCATCCGTTAGGCCTCTGGAACCTCGCAGGCGTGGAGATGTGGGAGCGTTTCAGCTTCTACGGCATGCAGTCGATCCTGGCGTTCTACCTCTACTACAGCGTCACCAAGGGCGGGCTGGGGCTGTCTGAGGCCGCGGCGGTCCAGATCGTCGGCGCGTACGGCGGCCTGGTCTACCTGTCCGCGGTGTTCGGGGCGTGGGTCGCCGACCGACTGCTGGGCTCGGAGCGCACCCTGTTCTACGGCGCCGTCCTCATCATGTTCGGCCACATCGCGCTCGCGGTGGTGCCCGGCCTGCTCGGCGTCGGGATCGGCCTGATCTGCGTCGCGCTCGGCTCGGGCACGCTGAAGGCGACCACCTCGTCGGTGCTCGGTGAGATGTACGCCCCGGGCGACGACAAACGCGACGCGGGCTTCTCGATCTACTACATGGGCGTCAACCTCGGCGCCCTGATCGGCCCGCTGCTGACCGGTTGGCTCTGGGGCTGGAAGGGCTTCCACTGGGGCTTCGGCGCCGCGGCGGTCGGCATGGCGATCGGCCTGATCCAGTACACCCTGCTTCGCCGCTCCACCATCGGCGACGTCGGCAAGGCGCCGACGAACCCGCTGCCCGCAGAGAAGCGTCGCACCTATCTCTTGATCGTGATCGGCGCGGTGGTCCTCATCGCGCTGCTCGCCGTGTTCGGGCTGCTTCCCGTGGAGTACCTGTCGAACATCGTCACGGTGCTGATCGCCATCGCCGCGGTCGCCCTGTTCGCGATCATCCTCACCTCGAAGCGGATCACCTCCGACGAACGCTCCCGCGTCATCTCGTTCATCCCGATGTTCCTGGCCAGCGCCACGTTCTGGTCGCTCTTCCAGCAGCAGTTCACCGTGATGGCGCTGTACTCGGACAAGCGGCTTGACCGCAGGATCCTCGGCTGGGAGATCAGCCCCTCGTGGGTCCAGTCGATCAACCCGATCTTCATCATCATCTTCGCGGGCGTGTTCGCCGCCATGTGGACCGCCCTCGGCCCGCGCCAGCCGAGCACGCCGCTGAAGTTCGCGGCGGGAACCTTCCTGATGGGCGCGGCGTTCCTGCTGTTCATCCCCTACGCAGGTGGCGGCCCGAACTCGACGCCGCTGCTGTGGATCGTGCTGATCCTGTTCTTCTTCACCATGGCGGAACTGTTCCTGAGCCCCGTCGGCCAGTCGCTGTCGACGAAGCTCGCGCCGCAGGCCTTCCACACGCAGATGATCGCGCTGTACTTCCTGTCGATCGCGCTCGGCTCGTCGATGGCGGGCGCCCTCGCAGGCCTCTACACCGAGAAGAACGAGACCCCGTACTTCCTGTGGATCGGCGGCGCGTCGATCGCGATGTCGCTGGTGATGGTGCTGCTCAACAAGTGGATCGTCAAGATGATGCGGGGTCTGCGCTGAGTCGCTAGCGTTGCCGGATGCAGGAGAACTGGTTCAGCCGCATCGTCGGCTTCGACGAGTCGGCAGGTCCCGACGCGGTCCGTGCGCGGTTGCGCGTCGAGGACGGCAGGCTCGTCTCCGACGCGAGCGAGCGTCGGCCGGCGGTCGGCACCCTGACGCTGCCGAGCCTCGCCGAACTGAGCTCGGCGCGTCCCGACTCCGGCCGGGCGGGCAGCCTCGCCGCGACGCAGGGCGAGGCGCGCGCCATGCACGCCGACCCCGCCAACAGTGGTGCGCTGATCCAGGTCGCGTCACAGTTCAACCTGTTGGAGATGGTCTCGCCGTCCGTGACGCCGGACGACGGCGTCGGCCGCTACGAGTGGGACCACACGCAGGGCCCGGCGTGCGCGATGGCGGCGGGCGCCGCGACGATCTACCGCAACTACCTGGTGCCGGTCGACGGCGGGCAAGGGCAGAGCGCGACGCGGCAACTGGACGCGCTGGCCGACCTCGGCGCCGCGCTGTCGGAGGCGACCGGCCTGGCGCCTGTTGAGCTCTGGCGGATGCGCAACGGCTACGCGCTGTGCACCGACGAGGGCCTGACGGCGATCGCGGCGCACCTGCGCGACCTGGGCGAGGAGGAACTCGACGATCTACGCGGCAGGCTGCGGATCGGGCTGGTCTCCGACGCCGAGGTGACCGACGTCGCCTCCGGCGAGCAGCGCGTCTCGCAGGCGTTGTGCTCGGCACTCCCCATCGCCTACGGCGCCAACTCCACGCATCCCGGCTGGGAGCCGTTCGCCCGGCTGGTCCTGGAGGCCAGTTACGAGGCGACGCTGCTCGCGGGGCTGGCCAACCCGCACTCGGACCGCGTGCTGTTGACGGCGGTCGGGGGCGGGGTGTTCGGCAACGATCCGTCCTGGATCGCCTCGGCCATCACGCGCGCCATGGGTCGCGTCTCCGGCGTCGAGGCCGTCGTGGTGAGCTACGCGTCGATCCCGGCGTGGGCGACCCGGATCTCGGGTGACTATCCCCCCGGCTCACTCTTCGGGTAGGCCCCTGGCGTGCAGCGCCTCCCCGGTGCGCTGCGCATACGCGACCGCGCCGACGACGGCCGGGGTGAGCAGGAAGACCGGGTTGCGCTCCGATCCCCTCGCCCTCGCGGCGTCGCGCGCGTCCTGCAGCGACCCGGCGAGGTACGGGATGGAGCGCAGCATCAGAGCTACCATCAGCGACACCGCGTCGGGGTTCACGCCAATCCACCGCAGCGGGCGCAGCCCCGTCGAGAGAGCGTCGAGCAGCACCGGCGTGGAGGTCGTCAGGGTGAGCATCCTGGAGGCAAGCACCGCCACAAGCACGTTGCCGGGCGCGACGAACGCCGCCTCGAACAGCGTCGAGGTGAGTTGATAGACGGCCATCACCGCGAGCAGCACCCACAGGTACCAGCCGAGCGCGAAGATCCGGCGCGGGCCGATCCCGGAGGTGAGCAGGCAGCCGACGGCCACCATCAGCGCGGCGAGCGTCGCCCACCATGTCCAGGCGATCAGCGGCGGGACGGCGATGGCGAGCAGCAGCAGGTACTTCCAGCCGACGGGGATCCGGAACAGCCAGCCGTCGCCTGGCTCGTAGATGCCGAAGAGGCTGGCGTGCGCGTTCACCTGCTCATCGCCCCCACGTAGGCGTCGATCGCCTCCGACGGCGCACCGTCGGCGAGCACCCGTCCCTCGTCGATCACGATGACGCGCTGCGCCTCGCGGGCGAAGTCGAGGTCGTGGGTGGAGAAGATCACCTGCTGCGGAAGCGCGCCGAGCACCTCGCGCAGCAGCATCTTGTTGCGCAGGTCGAGCAGCGTGGTCGGCTCGTCGGCGACCACGACCTTCGGCTCGACGGCGAGCACGCTGGTCAGGGCGACAAGTTGCCGCTCTCCCCCGCTGAGGTCGTAGATGGACTGGTGCGCGACCCTGCCGACGCCGCGCTCCTCGAGCAGCCTGGCGGCCTGAGCGGTGCGGGCCGCGCGGTCCTTGATCCTGGCGCGCAGGCTCAGTTCGACGTCCTCGATCGGGGTGGGCATCAGCAGTTGCGCGAGCGGGTCGGTGAACACGAAACCGACCAGCGAGCGGACCTTCTTCGAGGCCTTCACCGTGTCGTGGCCGTGCACGAGCACCTGCCCCGAGGTGGGCTCGCGGAGGCCGTTGAGAAGCCTCAGCAGCGTGGACTTGCCGGAGCCGTTGGCGCCGATCACGGCGATCCTGGACTCGGTGAGGTCGAGCGTGACGCCGCTGAGCAGCGCGCGGTCCGCCTCGCCCCGGCGCTGGGCCGGGACGACGACGGACACGTCACGCAGGTGGATCATCGTCCGAGCAGCCTCGGGAAGGCCTTGTGCACGGCGATCGCGATCAGGACGGCGATGACGGCCTTGATGATGTCGCCCGGCCAGAAGACCAGGTCTGCGGCCCAGAGGGAGCCCATCGGCTTGCCGAGGGCGCGGGCCATGCCCGCCACACCGAGCGGCCAGATCACGGCGATCCGCACCACGAGGCAGGCCGCGAGCAGCCACAGGAAGCGGAACCGCTCGGTGGAGCGCAGCACCCAGGAGGTGGCGAGGCCGATCAGGAAGGCGGAGACGATGAACGCGACCAGGTAGCCGCCGGTGGGGCCGACGAAGGCGCCGATGCCCGCCTTGCCACCCGCGAAGACGGGCAGGCCCGCGATGCCGACGACGAGATACAGGGCGACGGCGGCGGCACCGCGCCAGGCGCCGAGGCAGAGGCCTGCGAGCATCACGGCGAGGGTCTGGAGCGTGATGGGCGTGGGGAGCCCCGGGACGGGCACGGCGGGGGTGAGCGACATCGCGGCGATCAGGGCCGCGAAGACGGAGATGTAGGCCAGATCCATCGGCGCGACGGCGCGGGATCGGGTGAGGCTGTGCGTGGTCATGGGGTCTCCTCCATCGGTGGACTCACCCATCTAAGCACCATCTTTGAACAGTGTTCAAACCGACCCTCGTCACATCGGGACGGGCACCCTCGCGTCCGTCAGGAAGGAGGGCACGTCGCCCCCATGCAGGAAGTCAACCAAACTCTGCACCTCATCGCCAAGGACGATCCCCTGCCGGGCGAGCCAGGCGTCGTCACCGTAGGTGTCGGCGTAGCGCTCGCCGCGGTCGCAGATCAGCGACGCGAGCGTCATCGTCCGACCCTCCGGTCGCCCCCGCAGCGCAAGCAGCAGGCTGCCGATCAGGTTGGTTCCGGTCGAAGGGCCCGCGTCGATGCCGAACTCCTTGAGCGCCCGCATGCCAGCGACGGAGAGCACGTCGGGGACCTGGATCATCTCGTCGATGAGTTGGGGCATGAAGGACGCCTCGACGACGGACCTTCCGATCCCCTCGATCCGCGAGGTCGAGCCGACCTCGTCGCGGCTTCCGCTGCGCCAGGCCTTGTAGAACGCGCTTCCCTCGGGGTCGACCACCGCGACGGACGAGCGCCTGGCGCGATACCTGGCGAACCGGGCGATCGTGGCGGAGGTGCCCCCGGTGCCCGCGCCGACGACGATCCAGTCGGGACACCTGATCTGCTGCGCGTCCAACTGAGCGAACAGGGCGCTGGCGACGTTGCCCTCACGCCAGTTGGTGCGGGTGCTTGCGTTGGCGAACTGGTCCAGGTAGACCCACCCCGGCTGCGCGGCGAGTTCCTCGGCGACGGCGGTGACGCTCACCCCTCCCTCGACCAGTTCACAGCGGGCCCCGAGTCCCTCGAGCAACCGGATCTTCTCCGGGCTGGTGGCCGCGGGGATCACCGCGACGAAGTCGAGCCCGAGTTCACGGGCGAAGTAGGCCTCCGAGATCGCCGTCGACCCGCTGGAGGCGTCCAGCAGGGTGCCGCCCGGGCGGATGTCGCCGTTGCAGAGGCCGAACATGATCAGGGACGCGGCGAGGCGGTGCTTCAGCGAACCCGACGGATGCTGCGACTCGTCCTTCATCACCAACCGCGCACCGAGGCGATCCGGCAGCGGCACCTCGACGAGCGGGGTCTCCTCCTCGAGCGCGCAGGAGCGCACGACCTCGACCGCGCGACTCACCCAATCCGATCGCATCCCTGCCCCTTCCTCGTGACGGTTCCATCGTCGCCACCTGAGCGCCAGAAATCAAAGGCAGGTTTGCTCTACGAAACCAAAGCGCTGCTTATACTTGACCATGTTCGAAATCCGTCACTTCCGCCTCATCGACGCGCTCAACCGGACGGGTACCGTCTCGGCTGCGGCCCGGGAGCTCGGCTACTCGCAGCCCGCGATCTCCCAGCAGATCAAGCAGTTGGAGAAGGAGGCCGCGACCCCGCTGGTGCTGCGCGAGGGCCGGCGCACCCGACTCACGCAGGCGGGTGAGGTGTTCCTCCACTACGGCGCGCAGGCGATCGAGGCGGCCACCCGGGCCAAGACCGAGATCGACCTGATCGCCGGCCTGCGGGGCGGGGCGTTGACGCTTGCCGCGTTCCCTTCCGCCGCCGCCACGATCGTGCCGTTGGCGCTTGCCAGTTTCAAGGCCAAACACCCGGGCGTCGACGTGCGACTCGTCGAGGCGGACGCGACCACCGCGGTCGCCGACCTGCGCGCGGGCAGGATCGACGTCGCTGTCATCGCCCAGTTCTACTCCCCCGGCTCCCCTCCTCGCCCCGCCGAGGAGGACTGGATGTGGCGCACCATCCTTGAGGAGGACGTCTACGTGGCGCTTCCCGAGCATCACCCCGCAGCCTCGTCCCGGGTGGTGGCACTGCACGACCTCGCCGACGCCCCGTGGATCGCCGGGTGCGAGGAGTGCAGGGCGAACCTGTTCGAGGCGGCGAGCGCGGCCGACTTCGTCCCGAACATCGCCCTCGAGACCGACGACTACGTGGCACTGCAGCGCCTCGCGGCCCTGGAACTCGGCGTCGCCCTGATCCCCCAGTTGATGGTCGCCGCGGCCCGGGTCGACCCGACCCTGCGTTTCAAGGCCATCTCTCCGGCCCGACTGCGCAGAGTCAGCACGGTTTCCACTTCGACAACGCTTCGAATCCCGGGCGTTGTCCAACTGCTGGACGCCCTGCGGGAGGCGGCGATGACCATCGAGGCTCAAGGCATAGGCCACTATAAGTAAAACTTATGGAGAGTATGCCCAATAGGGCCTAGTCGTTACGGCTGGCTGTCTGCCATGCTTCACCAAACGACAAGGAGTTGGTCTCATGTTCAACGGTGAACTGCTGGCAGCAGCCCTCTCGGGTGAGCCGCAGTCAAGGTTCGGTTCGGTCTTCTGGAAACACTTTCCAACCGACGCACAACTAGGCGATGCGGCGCTTGCCGCACACGCCGAATGGGTCGAGGAGACCCATCCCCTCATAGTCAAGGCAATGAACGAGCAGTTGTACCCCCATGGGGATGAGTTCGCCCGGGCATCCGACTGGGCGACGGTGACCCCCTACGAACCGGACCATCCCGCGCTGCAGGCCCAGGTCGACCTGGTGACCCGGCTGATCGCGGAGTTCGGGGAAGATCTGCCGGTCTTCGCGACCGTGCATGGCGTGACGGCGTCGGCCTTCCACGCACGCGGCGGACCGAACGACTACGAGGAGCGGCGGCACCAGTTGACCGACGCGCTCAGGGCCGACCCGGTCACCGTCGGGTCCGCATTCGACGTGATCGGCGCGTCGTTGCTCGCCCAGACCACCGCGATGCTCGACGCGGGCGTCGACGGCATCTACCTCGCCGCGCTGGGCGGCGAGTCCTCCAACTTCACCCGCGAGGAGTTCGAGCGCCACATCCGACCGCACGACCTCGCGATCCTCGAGGCGACCCGAGCCGTGGGACGCCTGAGCTTCCTGCACATCTGCAAGGAGGACATCGACCTGGCACGCTATGCCGGCTACCCGGTCGACATCGTCCAGGTCGCGCTCCACCTGAACCCCATCACCGAGGCCCAGATGCGCGAGGCCTTCCCAGGCGCCGTCGTGGTCGGCGGCATCGACAACTTCGACCCGTACTTCCTCGGCGCTGGGGACCCTGCCGACGCAGAGTCCCTCGCGACCGGGGCGATCTCGTCCATGACCCGGAGCCGCACCATCATCGGCGCCGACTGCAGCCTGCCTGACACGACCCCCGCCGACGTCGTGGGTCGCCTCGCCTCCGCTATCTCCACCCTTTCGTCCTAGAACTGAGGTCCTCGATATGAACATTTCCCGACGTACCCTCCTCGGCTCCTCGCTCCTCCTCGGGGCCTCGGCCGGGCTCAGCGCCTGTGGCGGCTCGAAGCCGTCCCCGGACTCACCCAGCACCCCGGACGGCGGGGTCTTCCCGCCCGGCAAGATGATCATGTACGGCTACGGCCAGCCGCAGTGGCTGCTGGAGTACTACAACCCGTGGCTCGAGCGGCATCAGGACATCGCCAAGGGCGTCACCATCGACATGGTGCAGAACGAGGGTGAGGCGCAGGCGCGCCAGAAGCTCATCCAGGCCATGTCGGCCCAGGACTACGCCAGTGCCGCGGACGTCATCCAGACCTCGAGGGTCTCGCTGCTCGACATGGCCAAGAACGACATCCTCGTCGACTTCACCGACTACCTCAGCGGGATCGAGGACAAGTTGGTGCCCGGTGCCCTGAGTGACTCGGCGTACGACGGGAAGCTGTACGGACTGCCCGACTCGGTGCGGCCGCAACTGCTCTTCTACAACCAGGACATCCTCGACACCTACGGCATCGATGCCGAGAGCCTCTCCACGATGGACGGTTACCTGGAGGCCGGTCGAAAGCTGAAGACCGACTCGAAGGGTGCCGTCCAGTTGAGCCAGATCGACCCGACGACCCTGGCCTGGCGCTACTGGGGACGTCGCGGTCTGCTTCCCCAGGCAGGGGCCCAGATCTGGGGCGACGACGGCAGCGTCGTGTTCGGCGACTCCGAGGGCACTCGCAAGGCGCTGGGTTACCTGGGGACGCTTCAGAGCGAGGGGCACCTGTTCGTCACCAAGATGTTCCAGGCTCCGCTCTATGACGCCATCAAGGCTGGCAAGATCGCGACGTTCTACATCGGAGCATTCTTCGACGAGTTCCTGCGCGGCAACGTGGCGGACATGGCCGGCAAGTGGCGGGCCCAGCCCGCCCCCGTCTTCGAGGACGTCGGCACCGCCGGAGCGCCGGTCATCGGCCTGTTCTGCGCCGTCAAGAAGCCGGAGGGGCAGTACTCCGCCCTGTGGCAGCAGCTCTGGAACGACTTCCAGTTCGACGCAGAGGCGCGACAGACCTGGACCACCAAGATGGTCGAGGAGAACGCCCCCTACGCGAACCCGATCGCGTTGGACCTGCTCAAGGATCCGTTCTGGAAGGAGCCGTCGGACTTCTACGGCGGCCAGTCGTTCCGCGAGACGGAGGCACTCGGCCTGCAGAACTCGTCCGCCAACCTCCGGGTGACGAAGGACGACGCGGAGGCCGACGCCCTCATCTCACCCGAGCTCGAGAAGTTCATCGCCGGCGATCAGTCGATCGACGATGCCATCAAGAATGCCCACGAGGCCTTGAAGAGCCGGATCAGCACCACCGACCCCAAGTAGCGCCATGCTGAGCTTCGCCCGACGCCACGGTGCCGGCTACCTGTTCATCGTTCCGTTCTTCGCGCTCTTCCTCGTCTTCCAACTCTTCCCGATCCTCTGGACCTTCTACATCTCGACCCAGGAATGGTCAGGGCTCGGGGAGCCGGAATCGGTGGGGCTCAAGAACTTTCGGTTGCTGCTGACCGATCCGCAGTTCTGGGATGCCACGGCGAACACGCTGATCTACTGGGTCTGCGGCCTCGTCTTCATCCTGCCGCTGGCAATGGGGATCAGCCTGCTGCTGAACAAGCGCGACCTCCACGGTCTGCGCACGTTCAAGACGTTGACCTTCCTGCCGTATGTCTGCGCGACGGTCGCCATCGGCCTGATCTTCAACATCATGTTCGACACGCAGCAGGGCCTCGTCAACGAGGTACTCGGACTCGTGGGACTCGACCAGGTCGGGTGGCTGACCACGACCACCTGGTCCAAGGTTCCGGTCATCGTGCTCAACGTGTGGCGTCACACACCGTGGTTCGCCCTGATCCTCCTCGGCGGCCTCCTCAACATCCCTCGGGATTACTACGAGGCCGCCAAGGTGGACGGCGCGGGCGCGGCTCGCACCTTCTGGCACATCACCCTGCCGTCGCTGCGGCCGGTGCTGATGTTCTGCATGATCATGATCACGGTCGAGTCGTGGAACATCTTCGCCGAGCCGTTCATCATGCGGGGGCCAGGCACGTCCAACGTCAGCCTGTTCCAGTACATGTACGAGAGTTCGTTCCGGCTGTTCAAGTACGGCTACGGGGCCGCCATCGGCGTCGCCCTGACCCTCATCCTGGCCCTCGTCTCGATCATCCAGTTGTTCCTGATGCGAAAGGACGCCGACGCATGAAACGCCCGTCCGGAACCATCTCCGCCCGTGCCGGCCGCTGGATCTGCTACACCCTGATGCTGATCATCACGGTCTACTCGATCCTGCCCGCCGCGTGGATGATGCTGATCGCGCTGCACCCCAAGTCCTCGTCGATGACGGGGGCGGCGGTGCTGGACATGTCGAACCTGACGCTCAGCAACTTCCCGGAGGTCAACCGGCTGATCCCTGTGTGGACCAACATCGGCAACTCCTTGTTCACCACGGCGATCGGCACCGTGACGACGCTGTTCTTCTGCTCCCTCGCGGGGTTCGCGTTCGCAAAGATCCGCTTCCCTGGGCGTGAGTTCCTGTTCTACGCACTGGTCGGGACGATGCTGGTTCCGCCGGAGGTCGCTGTCATCCCGCTCTTCATGATCATGACGGACCTGAGCCTGACCAACTCGCTCTGGTCGCTCATCATCCCGAAGATGGCCACAGCGGTCGGGATCTTCTACATGCGCCAGTACATCAAGGCCGTTCCGGACGAGGTGATCGAGGCGGCCCGCGTCGATGGATGCGGCCCGTTCCGAACCTACTGGCAGATCGTGCTTCCCATGATCAAGCCGGGCCTTGCCGTCTGGACCACCCTGACCGTGATCGCGCGCTGGAACGACTTCTTCTGGCCGCTGGTGTTCCTGCGCTCGCAGGAGAAGTACACGCTGATGCAGGCGATCTCGCTGCTTCCCGTCGGCGAGGGCCTCTCCACGCCATGGCCGATCATCATGGCGGGCACCGCAATCGCGATCGTCCCGCCAGTCATCGGATACGTGATCTTCCAACGGTTCCAGAAGGCAGACATGACGGCAGGCGCCGTCAAGGGATGACTCAGATCTCCGTCACCTCGCCGGTGGTGAGGTTGATCGCCTCGCCTCCGGTGTCGGCGACCGCCTCCTTCACGGCGGCGGCGAGCGTCGGGCCGAAGCCGGGGACCTCCGCGATCTCCTCGACGGTGGCCTGACGCAGCTTCCGCATCGACCCGAAGTAGGTCAGCAGGGCCTTCCTGCGTAGCTCCCCCAGGCCGGGCACGCCGTCGAGGAGCGACTCGACGACGTGCTTGGCCCGGCGGGAGCGGTGGTGCGTGATCGCGAACCGGTGGGCCTCGTCGCGCAACCGCTGCAGCAGGTACAGCCCCTCGGAGGCGCGCGGCAGGATCACCGGGTAGTCCTCTCCTGGCAGCCACACCTCCTCGAGGCGCTTGGCGAGGCCGCTGAGCGCGATCTCGTTCTCGAGGCCGAATTCGCGCAGCACCTCCGCCGCCACGTTGACCTGCGGCTGTCCACCGTCGACCACGATCAGGCCTGGGGCGTAGGCGAACTTCGCCGCCGCCCCTGTGGTGGCGTCCACGTGCACGTCCGAGGCGCGCTCGTCCACGAGGCGGCGGAGCCGTCGGGTGAGCACCTCCCGGATCGCGGCGACGTCGTTGCTGCCCTCGAAGCCCTTGATGATGAAGCGGCGGTACTCGCTCTTGCGCGGCATACCGTCCTCGAAGACCACCATCGAGCCGACGACCTCGGTGCCCATGGTGTGCGAGATGTCGTAGCACTCGATCCGCAGCGGAGGCTCGGACAGGTCGAGGGCCTCTGCGACCTCCTCAAGGGCGAGGTTGCGGGTCGTCAGGTCCGTGGCGCGGCGCAGCTTGGCCTGATCGAGGGCCAGTTCCGCGTTCTTGACGACCGTGTCGAGCAGCGCCCGCTTCTCCCCCCGCAGCGGCACCTTGATCGTCACGTTGCTGCCTCGGCGGACGGTCAGGTGCGCCGCGACGGTGTCCTCCGCCTCGATGGAGGAGAAGACGTGCGGCGGGATCTCGAGGTCGTCGGTGTACAGCTGCTCGAGGAAGGCCTCCAAGAGTTCTGTGAGGGGGCGGTCGTCGGCCCGGTCGGCGATCCAGCCGCGCTCCCCCAGGATCCGGCCGTCGACGACGTGGAAGACCTGCACGGCGACCTGCTGGCCGTCGTCGGCGAGCCCCACAATGTCGGCGCGGAGCCCGTCGCTCAGCACGACGGAGTTCTTCTCCTGCACCTTCCTGAGCGCTGCGAGCGAGTCGCGCAGCACCGCTGCCCGCTCGAAGTTGAGGTCGGCGGAGGCCTGGTACATCTCCCGCTCGATCCTGCCGATGATGCCGCCGGTGTTGCCCGCCATGAACGAGCAGAAGTCCTCGGCGATCTCGCGGTGCTCCTCCGGCGTGACCCGGCCGACGCACGGCGCCGAGCACTTGCCGATGTCGCCGAGCAGGCAGGGGCGACCCGACGACCTGGCCCGGTTGAACACCCCCTGCGTGCAGGAGCGCATCGGGAACACCCGCAGCAGCAGGTCGACCGTCTCGCGGATCGCCCACGCCTGGCCGAACGGCCCGAAGTAGCGGGTGCCGCGCTTCTTGGCGCCGCGACCGACGAACACGCGCGGGAACTCCTCGCTCATCGTGACGGCGAGCCACGGGTACGACTTGTCGTCTCGGTACTTGACGTTGAAGCGCGGGTCGAACTGCTGGATCCAGGTGTACTCGAGTTGCAGCGCCTCCAGTTCGTTGGCCACCACCGTCCACTCGACCTTGTTGGCGGTGCGCACCATCGTCTGGGTGCGGAAGTGCAGCGCGGACGGGTCGGCGAAGTAGGAGTTCAGCCGCTGCCGCAGGTTCTTGGCCTTGCCAACGTAGATCACGTTGCCGAACGCGTCGAAGAACCGGTACACCCCCGGATCGGTGGGAATCGCACCGGGACGGGGACGGTAGGTAGCTGGATCGGCCATGTCAGCGATCTTAGGCGGGTAGCCTGAAGCCATGCCCGAGTCGTCACCCAGACACGTCACCGTCACCGAGTCCCCCCAGCCGACGGCGGCAGACATGCACGCCTACCGCGAGCAGTTGGCGGCCTTCCGCAAGCGCAAGAACTGGGCGCTCGTCGTCGGCATCGTGGCAACGGTGCTCGCGGTCGCGTCGATCGCGCTCGGCGGGGCGCTCGCCCTCGGCCAGTTCAACACCCAGTTCCTCAACACCAGGACCGGCGAGTGGGTCGCGCAGCGGCACGTGCCTGGCGCGTCAGGCACCGTCTCGCTGCCCGACCCAGGCCGCTACGCCATCACCAAGCCCGACGGCGTCGCGCCCGCCTGCACCGTGGCAGACATGGACGGCACCGCGGTGCCCGTCGCCATGGAGCAACTCCCTGAGGCCAACGGCAAGACCCTGCAGGTCTTCGACGCGGAGAAGGCCACCTACACGGTCACCTGCGAGGGCGGCCAGAGCGGCGTGGTGGTGTTCGCCGTCGACGACCTGCCGATGGTGGTCAACGGCTGGGTCTCCGAGTTGGCGAAGGTCGCGCCGTTCCTGATCCTCGGCGTCGCGCTGCTGGTGGTCGGCCGGATCGTGCCGCGCCGGATCGCACCGGAGTCGATGCGACCCGTCATCCCCTCCTAGACGTCCAGCAGCGGCTTCAGGAACGCTCCGGTCGCCGACAACTTGTTCGCCGCGACCTCTTCGGGGGTTCCCGTGGCGACCACCGTTCCGCCGCGCGATCCGCCGTCCGGCCCCATGTCGATGATCCAGTCGGCCGACTTGATGACGTCCAGGTTGTGTTCGATGGTCACGACGGTGTTGCCCGCGTCGACCAGGCGCTGCAGCACCGCGAGCAGCCTGCGGATGTCCTCGAAGTGCAGGCCCGTGGTGGGCTCGTCGAGCACATACAGCGTCCGCCCCGTCGACCGCTTCTGCAGTTCGGCCGCCAGCTTGACGCGCTGCGCCTCACCGCCGGACAGGGTCGTGGCGGGCTGCCCGAGCCGGACGTACCCGAGCCCGACCTCCGTCAGGGTCTGCAGGTAGCGCGCGATCGAGGAGATCGGCGCGAAGAACTCGACGGCCTCGCTGATCGGCATGTCGAGGACCTCGGCGATCGTCTTGCCCTTGTAGTGCACCTCGAGCGTCTCGCGGTTGTAGCGGGCACCGTGGCACACCTCGCACGGCACGTACACGTCCGGGAGGAAGTTCATCTCGATCTTGATGGTGCCGTCGCCCATGCAGTTCTCGCAGCGCCCGCCCTTGACGTTGAAGGAGAAGCGGCCCGGCATGTAGCCGCGGACCTTCGCCTCCGGCGTCTGCGCGAACAGGTTGCGGATCTTGTCGAACACGCCGGTGTAGGTGGCGGGGTTCGAACGCGGGGTGCGACCGATGGGCGACTGGTCGACCTGGATCACCTTGTCGATGTTCTCCAACCCGTCGAGGGCCTTGTGCTTACCCGGCACGGCCTTCGCGTTGTAGATGGCCTTCGCGGCGGCGGTGTAGAGGATCGAGTTGACCAGCGACGACTTGCCCGACCCCGACACGCCGGTCACGGCGATCAGTTCGCCGAGCGGGAAGCTGACGTCGACGCCGCGGAGGTTGTGTTCGCGGGCCCCCCGCACCGCGATCGACAGGCCGTTGCCGGTGCGTCGCACGGCCGGGACTGGGATCGACAGCCTGCCGGACAGGTAGGCGCCGGTGATCGACTCCTTCGTGGTCAGCAGTTCCTTGACGGGGCCCGAGACGACGACCTCGCCGCCCCCCTCGCCCGCGCCGGGGCCGATGTCGACGGCCCAGTCGGAGGCCCGGATGGTGTCCTCGTCGTGCTCGACGACGATCAGCGTGTTGCCGAGGTCGCGCAACCGGTGCAGCGTCTCGATCAGCCGCAGGTTGTCGCGCTGGTGCAGCCCGATCGACGGCTCGTCCAGCACGTAGAGCACGCCGACCAGGCCGGAGCCGATCTGCGTCGCGAGCCGGATCCGCTGCGCCTCGCCGCCAGACAGCGTCCCGGCGCCGCGGGACAGCGTCAGGTAGTCGAGGCCGACGTCGAGCAGGAACTTCAGCCGGGCGTTGATCTCCTTCACGAGCCGCTCAGCGATGGCCGCCTCCCGCTCGGTCAACGTCAGCGAGCCGAGGAAATCGGAGGCCTCACCGATCGACAGGTCGGAGATCTGGGCGATGTTGCGCTCCGCGACCGTCACGCCCAGCGAGGACGGCTTGAGTCGCGCCCCACCGCACGCCGCGCAGTTGATCTCACGCATGTAGCCGCCCCAGCGTTCCCGAGCCGAGTCGGTCTCCGCCTCGTCGTAGCGGCGCCGGATGAACGGGATGACGCCCTCGTAGCGCTGCGAGAAGGACCGCACCCGCCCGAACCGGTTGCGGTACTTGACCACGACGTTGCCCTTCGCGCCGTGCAACAGCAACTTCTGCACCGCGGCGCTCAGGTCCTTCCACGGCGTCGTCATGTCGAAGCCGTGCTCCTCACCGAGCGAGGTCAGCACGTGCTCGTAGTGCGACTTGATGGTCGCGGTGTTCCACGGCGCGATGGCGCCCTCGTCGAGCGTCAGGTCGTCGTTGGGGATGATCAGTTCGGGGTCCGGGTCGAGCAGCGTGCCGAGGCCGGAGCACTCGGGGCAGGCTCCCCACGGCCCGTTGAAGGAGAACTGGCGCGGCTCCAACTCGTCGATGTTGACGTCGTGGTCGTTGGGGCAGCCCATCTTCTCCGAGAAGCGGCGCTCCCGCTCCGGGTCGTCGACCTTCAGGTCAACGAAGTCGGCCACCACGACGCCGCCCGCCAGGTTCAGCGCCGTCTCGATCGACTCGGTGATGCGCTGCTTCGCGTTGGGTCGCACGACGGCGCGGTCGACCACGACCTCGATGTTGTGCTTGCGGTTCTTGTCGATGCTCGGCAGTTCGGTGAGCGGGAACGTGTCGCCGTCGATGCGGACGCGGCTGTAGCCGTCGCCGATCAACTGGCGGAACAGTTCGGCGTGCTCGCCCTTGCGGCCGCGCACCAGCGGCGCGAGGATCTGGAACCTGGTGCCCTCGTCCATCGACATCAGCCGGTCCACGATCTGCTGCGGCGTCTGCCGCCCGATGACGGCGCCGCAGACCTCGCAGTGCGGCACGCCGATGCGGGCGAACAGCAGGCGCAGGTAGTCGAAGACCTCCGTGATGGTGCCGACCGTGGATCGCGGATTGCGGCTCGTCGACTTCTGATCGATCGACACCGCGGGGGAAAGCCCCTCGATGAAGTCGACGTCGGGCTTGTTCATCTGGCCGAGGAACATGCGCGCATAGGCCGAGAGCGACTCGACGTAGCGGCGCTGGCCTTCCGCGAAGATCGTGTCGAACGCAAGCGACGATTTGCCCGACCCGCTGAGCCCCGTGAACACGATGAGCGCGTCACGCGGGAGGTCGAGGGAAACATTCTTGAGGTTGTGGACGCGTGCGCCACGCACTACCAGCCGATCATTCACGCCCGCCATGGTACGTCTTTGATAACTTGGGCACATGCCGACCAATCGCGCCGAGTTCGCCGAGGTGGTGAGCGCGGTTCGCGATCACACTGCACTGCTGCTCGGCACCACCATCGGATACTCCGACGACGACTGGGCCGCGCCCACCGGTTTGGCGGGCTGGACCCGCAGCCATGTGGCCGCCCATCTCGCCGAGGGAGCCAACGGGATGGTGCGCGTCATCCACGGCATCGACTCCGGCACCCCGACCCGGATGTACGAGTCGCAGGCGGCCAAGCACCACGCGATCGAGGTGGGAGCCCTGACGAGCGGGCTCGCCCTGCAGATCCGGCTGGACACGTCCGCAAGCGAACTGCAGCGCGAATTCGCCGCCCTCGAGGGCGACACGCGTCCCGTCGCGCTGCGGGCCGGCTACCGGATCCCCGCGAGCCAGATGCCGCTCGCTCGCCTCGGCGAGGTGGTGCTGCACCACATGGACCTCGGAAGCCAGTTCTCCACCGCCGACCTCACGCCCGAGATCGCGGTGGCGCTGCTCGCGTTCCACGTCGACCGGATCGGCAGGCGCGACGACTTCCCACCGCTCCGGCTCGTCGCCGACGAGGGCTACGAGGGCTCCGTCGGCCGGTCCGGGATGCCGACGCAGATGAACGGCCCCGCAGGCGACCTGGTCGCATGGCTGGCCCGCGGCACCGAGTCGCCCCGCATCTACCGATCGACGGAGTCGGACGCCTGACCTGGGCCTGAAGGATGCCTTGCGCAGCCTGCCCCTCCCGGGAGCCAACCGCCGCGGCATCGCCCAGCAGCGACACGATCGGGCCCGATCGGCCCCTTGTGCTGCTAGCCTGCGCGTCGAGCCGCGAGAGGCGGCGTTGACCAGCAGAGGAACAACCGTGACGCAGCCGAACGACCCGACCCCCGACTTCCAGCCGGGCGGAAACCAGCCGAACGACCCGCAGGCTGTTCCCCCGCAGCAGGGCGCCCCCGGCCAGCCCTTCCCCGGCCAGCCTCAGGGCAACCCCGGACAGCCCGACCCGTACGCGCAGCAGGCCCAGGCAGGCGCACAGCCAGGGCAGCAGGCACCGGGCCAGCCCGGTCCTTACCCGCACCCCGGCGTGCAGGCGCCGTCGAAGCCCGGTCCGGTGCGACGCGTGCTGAGCTTCATCGTGATCGCCGCGGTCGTCGGCGTCGGCGGTTTCGCGCTGTACAGCAACTTCGTGAGCAACGCCGCGCTGAAGGCCGGCAACTGCATCGTGATCACCGGTGAGGAGGGCGACCTCGACCACAAGGAGGTCAAGTGCGACGACGACGCCAACTACTCCTACCTGGTCACCGAGGTGACCAACGGCGAGGCGGCCTGCGGCGAGGCCGAGGTGCCCTACACCATCTCGTCGAAGGGCAAGTACTCCTCCAAGGAGAAGACGAACAAGACCACCTGCCTGATCCCGAACTTCATCGCGGACAAGTGCTACAAGATCGTCGACGACACCATCTGGGACTTCCAGATCGCCGACTGCGCGGGCGCCGACTTCAAGGTCACGAAGGTCGAGGAGTCCGCCACCGCCAACTGCGAGACCCCCTCTGAGCCGCTGCTCGAGTTCGCCAAGGGCAACCGCAGCTACTGCGGGACGTTCAACTCCTGACGCGACGGCGTCACCCTGCCCGGACGGGCGGCCCCAGCAACGGGGTCGCCCGTCCGTCGCGTCCGGACTGCGCTTCGGCCACTCGACGACCGCTTTCTTCCCGCGGACCTGCCGTGACCTGCTACCTTTCCGCCAGCGTCGAGGACAGGACCGCCCATGACACAGCCTCCAGCCGAGAGAGACGGAGCTGAGCAGCGTCCGGCTCCCACGCCTTCACCCCCACCGGAACCGGCACCGGGCGCGGCGAACCAGTCACTGCCCCAGCAGCAGCCGTGGCGACCCCCGTCGAAGCCGTCGACGCCCATGAAGCCCCTGCACAAGTGGCTGATCTGGGGAGTGGCAGGCGCAGTGATCGTCGCGACCCTCGGCCTGGTCGGCTACCGCGCAATGCAGCAGGTCGGCGACGAGGCCGCACTGCAGGTCGGCCACTGCCTCGTGCACGGCGAGGGGACCACGGACCTCACGTACCACCGGATCGACTGCAACGACGCTTCGCAGTATTCGTACCTCGTGACGGAGTTCAACAAGGGCACCACCTGCGTGGACGACCAGGCCGCGCCGCTCACCGTCACGACCAAGGGTCGGTTCGGAACGCTGCTGGAGACCACCAGTTGCCTGATCCCCAACTTCCAGGTGGACGGGTGCTACTCCACGGTCGAGGAGGGGAGGCACGAGTACCGGCTGAGCGACTGCGCGGCGGCGGAGTTCCGGGTCACTCAGCGTGCGGACGCCGCGTCGATCACGTGCGAGGGTCCCGCCGTCGCCTACGAGTTCCAGAAGGCCGGCCGCAGTTACTGCCTCGTTCCCGCCGGCTGAGGGTCACCCAAGGGCGAACGGCGACGGTTCTGTCGGAGGGCCGGACTAGGCTTGCGGTCATGCGTCCAGTCGAGGAACTACAACGCCAGGTGGCCCCGCTCGAGGTCATCTCGGAGTTCACGCCGTCCGGCGATCAGCCGCGCGCCATCGACGAGTTGGAGCACCGCATCGAGGCGGGCGAGCAGGACGTCGTGCTCCTCGGCGCGACGGGCACGGGCAAGACCGCAACCGTGGCGTGGCTCGCGGAGCGGCTACAGCGACCGATGCTCGTGATGCTGCCGAACAAGACCCTTGCCGCCCAGTTCGCCAACGAGTTGCGCGACCTGCTTCCCAACAACGCCATCGAGTACTTCGTCTCCTACTACGACTACTACCAGCCCGAGGCGTACCTCCCCCAGACAGACACCTACATCGAGAAGGACTCCTCGCTCAACGAGGAGGTCGAGCGGATGCGGCACGCGGCCACCTCGTCGCTGCTGACCAGGCGCGACGTGATCGTGGTGGCTACCGTCTCCGCGATCTACGGCCTCGGCACCCCCGAGGAGTACCTGCAGCAGCGCGTCACGCTGCGGGTCGGCGAGGAGATGGACCGCGACCAGTTGCTTCGCCACCTCGTCGACATCCAGTACGCGCGCAACGACATCGGCGGCGGTCGTGGCACCTTCCGCGTGAAGGGCGACACCCTCGAGATCTTCCCGATGTACGAGGAGAACGCGCTTCGCGTGGAGTTCTTCGGCGACGAGATCGAACGGATCGCCACGATGCATCCCCTCACGGGCAACGTGATCCTGGAGGAGGACGAGGCCTACGTCTTCCCAGCGACCCACTACTCCGCGGGCAACGACCGGATGGAGCGGGCCATCGGCAGCATCGAGACGGAACTGGCCGAGCGGCTCACCGAGTTCGAGCAGGAGGGCAAACTGCTCGAGGCGCAGCGGCTGCGGATGCGCACCAGTTACGACATCGAGATGATGCGTCAGATCGGCACCTGCTCGGGCATCGAGAACTACTCGCGCCACATCGACGGTCGCACGGCCGGGTCGGCGCCTTCATGTCTGCTTGACTACTTCCCCGAGGACTTCGTGCTCGTCGTGGACGAGTCGCACGTGACGATCCCGCAGATCGGCGGCATGTACGAGGGCGACGCGTCCCGCAAGCGCACCCTCGTCGAGCACGGCTTCCGGTTGCCGTCTGCGATCGACAACCGGCCGCTGAAGTTCGACGAGTTCGTCGACCGGATCGGCCAGACCGTCTACCTGTCCGCCACCCCCGGCCCCTACGAGATGGACCGGAGCGACGGGTTCGTCGAGCAGATCATCCGCCCGACGGGCCTCGTGGACCCAGAGGTCGTGCTCAAGCCGACCAAGGGCCAGATCGACGACCTGATGGCGGAGGTCAAGGTGCGGGTCGAGCGCAACGAGCGGGTCCTCGTCACGACGCTGACCAAGAAGATGGCCGAGGACCTCACCGACTACCTGATGGATCACGGCATCCGCACCAGGTACCTGCACTCCGACATCGACACCATCCGCCGGATCGAACTGCTGCGCGAACTCCGGCTGGGCGAGTACGACGTCCTGGTCGGCATCAACCTGCTGCGCGAGGGCCTGGACCTTCCCGAGGTGAGCCTCGTGGCGATCCTCGACGCGGACAAGGAGGGCTTCCTGCGTTCGGCGCGCTCCCTCATCCAGACCATCGGCCGAGCCGCCCGAAACGTCGCGGGCCAGGTCCACATGTACGCAGACAAGATCACCGACTCGATGGCGGCCGCCATCGATGAGACGAATCGTCGCCGAGCGATCCAGGTCGCCTACAACACCGAACGCGGAATCGACCCGCAGCCGCTGCGTAAGCGCATCGCCGACGTCTCCGACATGCTGGCGCGCGAGGACGCCGACACCGACGCCCTGCTCGACTCGGCCAAGAAGGAGACCGGTGGGAAGAGGAAGGGCCTCGACCCGTCCAAGTTGGCCACCGACGAGCTCACCAAGCTGATCGCGGAGCTGACCGAGCAGATGCACGCCGCGGCCGCCGAACTGCAGTTCGAGGTCGCGGCCAGGCACCGCGACGAGATCGCCGACCTGAAGAAGGAGTTGCGCGGAATGATCGAGGCGAACAAGTAGTCGGATCAGGCTTGCGCTGGCGACGCGCCGAGGGTTCTTCGTGCCCGCCCTGCCAGCATCGCGACGCCCACGATGGTCACCACAGCCCCAAGCAGCAGGGCCGACCCCTCGCCCGGGTGCAGCAGCCCTGCCTCCGACCCGAGCGCCACCGCGCCCACCGGTACCCCCAGTTGCGCGGCGGTGAGCCCCGCCAACGGCCAAGGCTGTCTGGAAACGACGCCGACCACCGTGTGAAGGATCAGCGCTCCCAACCCAAGCGAGAGACCCAACAGGATCGCCGCCGGGTGCGAGGCGAGGTTTCGGAGGTCCAGTGAGGCGCCGAGCCACACGAAGAAGATCGGGGCGAAGAAGCCCTCGCTGATCGCGAAGAGCTGGTGCTGCACCCTGTTGTGTTCCCCGATCGCGGCGAACACCAGCCCGGCGACGAAGCCCGCCAGCATCACAGACACCCCCGTGGAAACGGCCACGGCGGCCAGCACGAACAGCACAAGCAGGGTGATCCTGAGCTCAAGCGCGAGGAGACGGCGTTGGCTGAACTCGTGGAGCCGCTCGGCGCGGCCCTTCCGCCCGGCGAGGAGCAGGATCACGAGCAGCACCGCGCCGGTGACCAGCACCGCGAGGGCACCGATCGCCGCGGACCCGGCCCGCGTCGGGTTGATCGCGAGCGGAAGCAGCACGATGCAGGCCGCGTCGGCGATCGCGAGCTGAGCCAGGAACTCCAGCGCGTCGTGCCCGCCGAGGTCGGCGCCCGCCATCGCGGGCAGCACGAGGGAGGCCGAACTCGACGCCAGCAGTACCGCGTACAGCGGGCCGTGGCCGGTTCCGAAGGCCCACGCGAGGCCGAACCCGGCAGGCACCGACAACACGCCGATCGCGACCGCGCGAGAGGCGCCGCGACCCAGCCCCTTCACCAGTGCCTGATTCCTGATCGGCAAGTGCGCCCCCGCGATGAACATCACCAGCGCGAAACCGATCTGCCCCATGAACTCGAACGTCGGGTTGGTGGCATCCAGGACCCTCAGGCCCGTCATGCCGAGCACGATCCCGACGCCCAGTTCGCCGACGACCACGGGTAGCCGCAGCCGCCGAGTGGCCGACAGCAGCGGTCCAAGCAGCGCCACGGCGCAGATCAGCGCCAGCAGCGCGAAGCTCACGGCACCTCCACCAGCGCGGCTGGGATATCGGTGTGTTCGTCGTGGTAGTAGCTGGCGCAGATCCGGTGGTAGCCGTCCGCCACGATGAGCGGGCGGCCTCGGGTGGCGTCGCCCCGCACCAACAGCACCGGGGACAACGCCTCGCCTCTGCCGACCTCGGCAAGGTCGCTTGCTACGTGTGGGTTTGTGGCAGCATCCGGACCACTCATCTGCGACTCCCTCCCAACGGATCCAATTCTGCCCCTCGCGGGCGACCGGGGGACGCGCCGGGTCCCAACCCCCTCCGCGGTCGTCGCCGCACGGCCGGCGCTCCGGTGCGAGAATGGGTCATGGCTGAGCGTCAGTACCGAGACGACCAGGTTCCCGCCGGACCTGTGAGCTATCGGCACGGCCCGGACTCCCTGCCGCGCTCCGACGTGGTGCCGGGGCGCTGTCAGGTGCTTGAGGCGAAGGTCCGGGGCGTGACGCACCGCTACCGGGTGCACGTGCCGTTCGGGTACCGCGATGACGAGCCGGCCGCCCTGATGGTCTTCCTCGACGGCGAGCGCTGCCACGCGCCCGACGGCGAACTCCGCGGTGGGCTGGTGCTGGACAATCTGGTCGCTCGCCGGGCGATCCCGATGACGGTCGGGGTCTTCGTCGACCCGGTCGACCGGGCCGCGCAGTACGACGCCTTCGACGCACGGCACGCCGACCTCCTGGCCCACGAGATCATCCCGCGGGTCGCGGCGGGCTGGCACCTCGACCGGGAGCCAGCACGGCACGGGATCTGCGGCGTCGGCGCCGGAGGTCACGCGGCCCTGACTGCTGCCTGGATGCGGCCCGACGTGTTCGGCAAGGCGATCAGCTTCATCGGGAGCTTCACCACCCTTCCCGACGGCAACCCGTACCCCTACCTGGTGCGCGAGACGCTGCCCAAGGCCCTCCGGATCCTGATGACGGCCGCCTCGTTCGACACCAACCATGCGAGCGGGCAACTCAACGCGCTCAGCGAGAACCTCAAGACCGCGGCGGCCTTCGCCGAGACCGGCTACGACTTCCACCTGGTGCTCGGCGACGGCGCCCACAACCTCAACCACGCGGGAGTGCTGCTCCCCGACGCGCTGCGGTGGCTCTGGCGACCGGAGCCGGGCGAGCCCGAACCGCCGCGAACCGACCCCGTCGCCACCCTCGTCACCTGGTGATCCGCTAGGCTGCTCGTGTCGACACGGGAGAACCGGCCTTGCGCCGGTGCCGAAGGAGCAACCGCCCCGGAAACTCTCAGGCCCCAGGACCGTGCCGACGCTGGAACTCTGGAAAGAGGCCATTGGCCCGCCGAAGGATACGAAGATCTCAGGCAACCGCGACAGAGGGGGCTTAGGGTGGTGACCACCCGACGGCGCCGCACGCGGCAGAAGGGGCTTATCAATGGCGAGAACCGCGCTTCATCCACTGCACCGTGAACTGGGTGGCAGGCTCGTCGACTTCGCGGGGTGGGAACTCCCCGTGCAGTTCGCCGGGATCATCGCAGAACACCACCACACCCGCCAGGCGGCGTCGCTCTTCGACGTCTCGCACATGGGGCAGGTGCTCATCACCCCGACTCCGGCGACCTCGCCGACGCTGCGGCCGCGCTCGAGAGCCTGATCCCGGCAAGCGCCGCCGGGCTGGCCGAGTCGCGGCAGCGATACGGCCTGATCACCACCGACGACGGCGGCGTCGTCGACGACCTGATGTTCGCCAACCGGGGCGACCACTTCCTGCTTGTCCTGAACGCGGCACGCACCGACGTCGACCTCGAGCGGCTCCGCGCCTTGGACGGCGTCACGGTGACCCATCTCGACGACCGCGCGCTGCTGGCGCTCCAGGGCCCGAAGGCCGCCGAGGCCCTCGGCCGCCTGATCGACGGCGTCGCCGACCTCACCTTCATGGACTCCATCGCCCTCGACTGGGACGGCACAGAGGTGTGGGTGTCGCGCTCCGGCTACACCGGTGAGGACGGCTTCGAGGTCTCGGTCCCCAACGACCGGGCGATCGAATTCGCCCGCGCGCTGCTCGCCATGGACGAGGTCGCCCCCGCCGGGCTGGGCGCGCGCGACTCGCTGCGTCTCGAGGCGGGCATGCCGCTGTACGGGCACGAACTGACCGAGGACATCTCCCCCGTCGAGGCGGGCCTCAACTGGGCGATCCCGAAGGTCCGCCGACCCGGCGGTTCGCGGGCGGGCGGCTACCCCGGCGCCGACATCATCGGTGCCCAACTCGCCGACGGCGCCCCGCGCGAACGGATCGGGTTGCGGATCGACGGAAGGGCTCCAGTGCGCGAGGGCGCCGCCGTGTTCGCATCCGAGGATGGCGCCGACCCGATCGGCGTCGTCACCTCCGGCGGCTTCGCCGCGACGCTCGGCGCCCCCATCGCGATGGCGCTTGTCGAGGCCGGCTCAGCCGGCGACCGCGTCTACGCGGAGGTGCGCGGCAAGCGCGTCCCCGCCGACGTCGCACCCCTCCCCTTCGTCGCCCACAACTACCACCGATAGGGAACCAGACATGCTGAAGTTCACCACCGAGCACGAATGGCTCGACCCCTCCGGCGAGGACGTCGCGGTCGGCATCACCGAGCACGCCGCGAGCGAACTGGGCGACATCGTCTTCGTCGAACTCCCCGAGGTCGGCGCGTCCGTGAGCAAGGGCGACGAGGTCGTCGCCATCGACTCCACGAAGGCCGCCTCCGGCATCACCGCCGCGATCGACGGGGTCATCACCGCCGTCAACGAGGACCTCAACGACGCCCCCGAGACGATCAACGCCGACCCGATGGGCACCTGGGTGTTCCGGATCGACCCGACCGACCCCGCCCAGCTCGACGAGCTGATGGACGAGGCCGCCTACCGCGAGATGATCGGCTGAGCCTGTGCCAACCTGGGAGCCCACCGCCTACGACCCCGACGACTTCGCCAACCGGCGCCACATCGGCCCCAGCCCGGCCGAGATGGACGCCATGCTCGGCGCGCTCGGGGTGGATTCGCTCGGCGACCTCATCGACGAGGCCGTGCCGGGCAGCCTCCGTCAGGATCGGCCGCTCGGCTGGGCCCCCATGACGGAGGGCGCGGTGCTCGAGGAGCTTCGGCGCCTCGGGTCGCGCAACGTCGTGCACACGTCGATGATCGGCCAGGGCTACCACGGGACTCTCACCCCGCCCGCCATCCAGCGCAACATCCTGGAGAACCCCGCCTGGTACACGGCCTACACGCCGTACCAGCCGGAGATCGCGCAGGGCCGCCTCGAGGCGCTGCTGAACTTCCAGACCATGGTGATCGACCTGACCGGCCTCGAGGTGGCGGGCGCGTCGCTGCTCGACGAGGCGACCGCGGCGGCCGAGGCCATGGTGATGGCGTTCAACCACGCCCGCGGCAAGCGGAGCAGGTTCTTCGTCGCCGACGACCTGCACCCGCAGGTGCGGGCCGTGCTCGCGACCCGCGCGACGCCCTACGGCATCGACCTGGTCTCGGGGCCCGTCGACGACGCGCGACCGGACGACACCTGGTTCGGCGCGATCGTCGCCTACCCCGGCACGCACGGCGAACTGCGCGACTACACGCAACTGTTCGAGGCGCTGCACGAGGTCGGCGCGCTGGCGATCGCCGACACCGACCTGCTCGCGCTGTGCCTGGTCAAGGAGCCGGGCGCGATGGGCGCGGACATCGCCGTCGGGTCGACGCAGCGCTTCGGCGTCCAGCCCGGCTTCGGCGGCCCGCACGCCGCGTTCCTCGCCTGCCGCGACTCGCTGAAGCGGATCATGCCTGGGCGCCTGGTCGGCGTCTCGCGCGATGCCAACGGCAACCGCGCCTACCGGCTTGCGCTGCAGGCCCGCGAGCAGCACATCCGCCGCGAGAAGGCGACGTCGAACGTGTGCACGGCGCAGGCGCTGCTCGCGGTGATGGCCTCCTTCTACGCCGTCTTCCACGGCCCCGCTGGGTTGCGGGCGATCGCGCAGCGGGTTCACCTGATGACGGTCACGCTCGCGGAGGCGCTGCGGGCGGGCGGCGCGCACGTCGAGCCCGAGCACTTCTTCGACACCATCACCGTGACGGTCGGGGTCGGCCAGGCGGGCATCCTCGCCGCGGCCCAGCAGCGGGGCATCAACCTGCGCAAGGTCGGCCGCGACAAGGTCGGCATCTCCTGCGACGAGACCACCACGCTCGAGGTGCTCGCCCGGGTGCTCGACGCGTTCGGCATCGACCCCGTCGAGGCGCTCGCGGAGGCCCCCGCCATCCCGGACGACCTGCTCCGGGAGAGCGACTACCTGACGCACCCCGTGTTCCACATGAACCGGGCCGAGTCGGAGATGATGCGCTACATGCGTCGCCTCAGCGACCGCGACCTGGCTCTCGACCGGGCGATGATCCCGCTCGGCTCGTGCACCATGAAGCTCAACGCGGCCGCGGAGATGGCCGCGATCACCTGGCCCGAGTTCGCCACGATCCACCCGTACGCCCCGTCCAGCCAGGCCGAGGGGTACCGCGAGATGATCGACGACCTCGAGGAAAAGCTCTGCGAGATCACCGGCTACGACGCGTTCTCGATGCAGCCCAACTCGGGCGCGCAGGGCGAGTACGCCGGCCTGATGACGATCCGTGGCTACCACGAGGCGCGCGGCGACGAGCGCGACATCTGCCTGATCCCCACCTCCGCACACGGCACCAACCCGGCATCGGCGTCGATGGCGGGCCTCAAGGTGGTGCCCGTGAAGTCGGCCGACAACGGCGACATCGACGTGGCCGACTTCGCGGCGAAGGCGGCGGAGGCGGGCGACAGGCTCGCGGCCGTGATGATCACCTACCCGTCGACGCACGGCGTCTTCGAGGAGACGGTGCGCCAGGTCTGCGACATCACGCACGAGCACGGCGGCCAGGTCTACATCGACGGCGCCAACATGAACGCCATGGTGGGCCTGGTGCGACCGGGCGACCTGGGCGGCGACGTCAGCCACCTCAACCTGCACAAGACCTTCGCGATCCCGCACGGCGGCGGCGGCCCAGGCATGGGCCCGATCGGCGTCAAGGCGCACCTGGCGGAGCACCTTCCGACCGATCCCGGCACCGGCGAGGAGGGCGCGGTCTCGGCCGCTCCGTTCGGGTCCGCTTCGATCCTGCTGATCTCGTGGGCCTACCTCAGGCTGATGGGCGGGGCGGGCGTCACGCAGGCGACCCGCGTCGCGATCCTGAACGCCAACTACCTGGCGACCAGGCTCGCGGAGGCGTACCCGATCCTGTACCGCGGCGACAAGGGCAGGGTGGCGCACGAGTGCATCGTGGACCCGCGCGGCTTCGCCGATCATGGGGTGACGGTGGACGACATCGCCAAGCGCCTGATCGACCACGGCTTCCACGCCCCGACGATGTCCTTCCCGGTGCCCGGCACGCTGATGGTGGAGCCGACCGAGTCGGAACCACTCGCAGAACTGGACCGCTTCGTCACCGCGATGCTCGACATCGCGCGCGAGGCGGGCGACGTCGTCGAGGGCCGGGTCGAGGCCAAGGACTCGCCGCTCAGGCACGCCCCGCACACCACCGAGGACCTGGTGGCCGAGTGGGACAGGCCGTACTCCCGCGAGGTCGGCTGCTTCCCGCCCGGGGCATTCCGTGTCGACAAGTACTGGCCGCCGGTCGGCCGGGTCGACAACGCCTACGGCGACCGAAACCTGGTGTGCGCCTGCCCGCCCTGGCTCGATGAGGACGGCGCGCCGCTAGCCTGAGGTCCATGACCACCGACAACCGGCGCGAGCGGGCCGACAGTTTCAAGACGATCGGCGACCAGTACCACCGGCTGCGGCCGCCGTTCCCGGACGAGGTCGTCGACTGGATGCTTCCGGATGGCGCCGTCGACGTGCTCGACCTGGGCGCGGGCACCGGCCGGTTGACCGACTCCCTCGTCGCGCGCGGCCTCGCCGTCACCGCTGTCGATCCGTCGACGTCGATGCTCGGCGTGCTGCGCGAGCGTCTCCCGGAGGTCCGCGCCGTCGAGGCGACCGCGGAGTCGACGGGGCTGCCGTCGGGATCCTTCGACGCGATCCTGGTCGCTCAGGCCTGGCACTGGATGGATCCGGCGGCCGCGTCGGCGGAGGCGGCAAGGCTGCTTCGCCCGGGAGGCACGCTCGCGCTGGTGTGGAACATGCACGTGCCCTCGGCCGGTTGGCAGGAGGAGTTCGAGGCCATCCAGGATGCGCTGCGCGGCACGGCCCTGCTGGGCGAAGGGCGCCCCGATGTGCGCGAACCGCTCGGCGCCTGCCAGGAGCTGATCTTCCGGTGGAGCCGTGAGGTGCCCGCCGAGGACTATCTGCGGATCCGCACGACGCACTCGCCGTTCATGGTGGCCGACGACGCGACGAAGGCCGATCGGCTCGCCCGCTGGCGGGCCCTCCTCGACGCCAACGCGGGCGACACCGTCACGGAGGGCTACACAACGCAGGCCTGGCGGTTCACACTGGGCTGAACGAAGGGGGTCGCCATGCGCGATGTCGTCTATTCCATGTCCATGTCCCTCGACGGCTACATCGTCGGGCCCGACGGTCGGTTCGACTGGTCGGTGCCCGGCCCGGAGGCCTTCCGCGCCGCGACGCAGGAGGTGCGCGGCGTCGGCGTGCACCTGCTCGGCAGGAGGCTGTACGAGACGATGGTCTACTGGGAGCACGACGACCCGACGTGGGAGGCCGACGAGGTCGAGTTCGCCGCGATTTGGCGGGCGCTCCCGAAGGTCGTCTTCTCCGACACCCTCCGCAAGGTCGAGGGAAACACCCGGCTCGCGCAGTGGCCACTTGCTGAAGAGATCGCCCGGCTCAGGTCCGAACCGGGCGGCGAGATCGCCATCGGCGGGGCCGACCTGGCTGCCGACGCGGCCGACCTCGGCCTGATCGACGAGTACCGGTTACGGATCTTCCCTGTGCTCGTCGGCGGCGGCATCCCGTTCTTCGCGCGCCACGAGCGCCGTCAGGACCTCCGCCTCGTCGAGCAGGCGACCCTCGACGACTCCATCGCGTACCTGCGCTACCGGGTGGCTTAGGCGCGCCGCAGCGTGATCCGCGCCAGCACGGCTGCGGCGATCATCAGACCGAGCCCGATGGCCGAGGTGACGATGACACCCGAGTCGAAGGCCGCCTGCGCCGAGGCGAGCAGTTGTCCCCCAAGGCCGGCGGGCAGTTGGGACGCGACGTCGGTGGCGCCGCCGAGGGTCTCCCCCGCCGTCGCCGCCTGCTGCGCAGTGAGCCCCTCCGGCAGCACCACGCCGCCGCGGTAGATGGCGGTCAGCAGGCCGCCGAGCACCGCGGTGCCGAGCACCGAGCCGACCTCGTAGGCCGTCTCCGAGATCGCGGACGCGGCGCCCGCCTTCGCGGCGGGGACGCTGGAGAGGATCAGGTCGTTCGAGATCGTCTCCGCCATCCCGACGCCCGCGCCGAGGATCGCGAAGGCGATCAACAGGCCGAGATCGGAGCCCGCCTTGCCGCTGACCATGACCACCGCGTAGCCGACCGCGTTGAGAAGCAGGCCGGCGACGACAAGGGTGCCAGGGCTGAAGCGGCGCACCAGCCTGACAACGACGAGCCCCGCGACCACCGTGACCGCGAGCCCGGGCAGCAGCACCAGCCCGGCCTCCACGGGGGACTTCCCGGAGACGAGTTGGAGGTGCTGGGACACGAAGAACAGGAACCCGACCATCGAGAACAGGCTGAGCAGGTTGGCCGCGACCGAACCGCTGAACACCGGGTTGGCGAACAGCCGGACGTCGAGCATCGGCACCGGCCGGCCCAACTGCCTACGAACGAACCAGACGCCCGTGGCCAGGGAGAGACCGAAGGCGGCCGCCACGGGAAGGCTCGGGCCGTAAATCGCCACGGACTTGATGCTCCACACGAGGCTCGTCATGGCGGTCAGCACCAGCAGGGTGCTGAGCGCGTCGATCGGGCCGGGGTTGGGGTCGCGCGACTCGGGAAGCAGTTTGAGCCCACCGATCAGCAGCGGAAGCAGGATCGGGACGGCGATCAGGAACACCGATCCCCACCAGAAGTGCTCCAGCAGGAAGCCCCCGACGATGGGGCCGAGCGCCGCGCCGCCGCTGAACCCAGCGGCCCAGATCGCGATCGCGATGCGCCGCTCGTTGGCCTCGGTGAAGATGTTGCGGATCAGCGAGAGCGTCGCGGGCATCAGCATCGCGCCGAAGAAGCCCATCGCCGCGCGCGCCGCGATCAGGGCGCCCGCGGTCGGCACGAACGCCGCGACGGCGGAGATGGCCGCGAACCCGGTCGCGCCGATCAGCAGCATCCTCCGCCTGCCGAACCGGTCTCCCAGGCTGCCCATCGGGACGAGCAGGCCCGCGAGCACCAGAGCGTAGACGTCGACGATCCACAGCAGTTCGGCCCCCGTCGGGCTGAGCGCCTCCGAGATCTTTGGCACGGCGAACGCGAGCACCGTCCCGTCGATGGCCACCAGCAGCACCGGAAGCATCAGCACAGCTAGGGCCACCCAGCGGAGCTTCGCGGACGTCGCCGCCTCCGTGATCGTCATGTCGAGTTCACCTTCCTTCACGAGCAAACCCGATCAGCTTAACCGTCTAGACGGTACAGTTCAAACGCGATAGGCTCTTCGACATGTCAGCACGCGACCGGATTCTCGACACCCTCGAGGTGATCCTCACGACCGAGGGCGAGCGCGCCGCCACCCTCGACGCGGTGGCCGCCAGGGCGAAGGTGTCGAAGGGCGGCCTGCTGTACCACTTCCCCAACCGCGAGGCGCTGATCCTCGGCCTGGTCGACCGGGCCGACTCGCTCGGCGCCGAGTACCTGGAGCGGTTGCGACACGACGAGGCTGGCCCGGCCGTCGCCTACCTGCGCACCTCGGCTGAGACCACCACTCCCTTCGACCGCACGCTGATCGCGCTCAGCCGCCTCGGCAGCGACCAGCACCCGGCCGCCGCGGCGGTCCTCCGCCGCGCGCAGGAGGCGTGGGCCGCCGTGGTGCGCGAGGAGATCGGCGACGAGGCCGTGTCGCGCGCCATCGTGCTGATGGGCGACGGGTTGTACTACAACGCGCTGTTCCAGGCCGAGACGCCGCACGACATCGACGCGCTGCTGAGCGTCGTCGAGACGCTGCGCGCCTCCGTCAAGCGCTGACGCTCAGGTCGCGCCACACCTCTCGCACCCGCTCGCGCGTCGCGGAGCGGGATCCCGAGTTCTCGATCACGTGCGTCGCGGCCGCGAGCCGGCGGCCCCTGTCTGCCTGCGCGTTGATCCGGGCCAGCGCGTCGGCCTCAGTGAGGGCGTTGCGGCGCATCAGCCTTTCGATCTGCGCCTCGACGGGCACGTCGACGACCAGCACGGTGTCGAAGCCCTCGTCCAGCCCGGTCTCGACCAGCAGCGGGATGACCTGGATCACCACGGAGCCCTCCGGCGCGGCCCTCTCCAGGTCGGCCGCGCGACGCCGCACGAGCGGGTGCACGATCGCGTTCAGGTCGGCGCGCGCCGCGTCCTCGGAGAAGACGATGGCCCCGAGCCGGGCGCGGTCGAGCGAGCCGTCCTCGGCGAGCACGCCCTCGCCGAAGCGCTGGACGACCTGCGCCAGCCCCGGCGTGCCCGGCTCGACCACCTCGCGGGCGATCAGGTCCGAGTCGACGATGACGGCGCCGAGCGCGGCGAACTCGTCGGCGACGAAGGACTTGCCGGACGCGATGCCGCCAGTGAGCGCGATCCTCTGCATGGCCGTCAGCCTAGCGGCGGCGCGGGGGTCGCACCGCAGCCAGCCCTCCGCCAGCCGGTCAGTCGACCCAGGTGGGGCTGCTCCAGGCGTGCTGGTCGTTGCGCTGCGAGGCCCGCACGCTGTACCAGGCGGTCGCGTCGCGGGGTTCATCGTCGAGGATCTCGGCCGTCACCACCGTCGCCGACTCCGGCACCGCCCGGTGCAACCGGACGGCCCCCGAGACGAACCCGTCCAGGTAGCCCGTCGTGGCGCCGTCGGCCAGTTGGCCGATGCTGGCGGACCACGTGCGGGAGTTGGCCGTCACGATCAGGTGCGTGTTCGCGTCGCCCCGCACCCGCAGGCTGAGGCCCTGGGTGGCGTCCGTGCGGACGGTGGGGTTGCCCCGGGTGAGGGTGCTCAACTCGATGCGGTCCCTGCCGACCCGCTGCCACCGGGTGAACGAGTAGCTCTCCGGGAGCGCGGCAAGCGGGTCGACGATGTCGTGGCCGTGCAGTCGAGGCTCGACGACCTCGAGGACCCCGTCGACCACCTCGACGGTGACGTCCCAGTCCTGCGGGACACCCGCCTCTCCCCAGCCGACGCTCACACCCGTCAGCCACACGCCCTCGCCGTCGACGCCTGCCTGCGGGTGGGCGCGGTGAATGACGCGGTTGTTCCTGAGCACCTCGACGCCCGTGAGTTCGTCGAGTCCCCGCACCTCGACCTGGATCGGTACGGGGCCCTCGTGGATCACGTCGGCACCCATCGGCGCCCCCGCAACCTGCGTCGCCACGACCATGGGGTCGCCGGTCACCGCGTACGTGCGACGCGCCGCCATCGCGTCCCACAGCGCCCCCCGGCTCAGGCCGTCGGACCAGACCATGGCGCGCCCATAGCCGTGGCTGCCGGGGTGCGCGCTGTGGTGGTCCGTCGAGCCGATCACCCCGAACCGGAGGCCGCGTTCCCAGGCGCGCCAGACCGTGGAATCCACGTCGACGGGGCCCATGGTGTGCAGGTACGGGCGTGGCCCGTCGTCGGTCTCGGCCGCGCCGTGCATCGAGACCATCTCGACGAGCGGGGTCAGTTCGGGGTCGAAAGCGTCCCAGTTCGCGCCGCGGAAACCCCGCCGGTAGCCGACGTGGTGCGGCAGCACCATGGTGCGCCTGCCCGGCTCGGACAGCGCCCGCACCTGGTCGCGCAGCGCCGCGAGCGTCGGCGCCTCGAGCAGCGGCAGGGGCCCGGACTCGGCGTAGACGCACTGGTCGCCGTACTCCATGGAGTGCCACTCGAACGAGGGGAACGTCACGAACCGCCCGTCCTCGTGGGACTCCTCGACGGCGGCGAGCACGTCGTCCCAGCACCGCCGCAGACGTTCGAAGCCGTCGAGGTGGTACTGGCGCAGCCCAGCGAGCCGGTCGCCCGGGGGCATGTCCGGCCACGCGGCGTGGCCCGTCACCGAGACGAAGTCGAGTTGCAGGCGCGCGTTGGCGAGCGCGTCCGAGAGCGGCCCGTGTCCGTAACTGATGCCGCAGTGGTTGTGCAGGTCGCCGACGTAGGCGCCGAGGCCCTCATAGAGAGGCAGTCCGCTCCGCCTGGTCACGGACGCGACCTGGTTGGGCGCTGCGGGTGCGGCATCGGGGCGATGTCGCCGTCGAGCAGTTCGTCGCCCCCGTCGCGCATCTTGGCGGTGAGCCGCTCGCGGAAGTCGGCGACCTGGTCGGCGAGGCCCTCGTCGGTCGACAGGTTCGTCAACTCGTCAGGGTCGACTGTGAGGTCATAGAACTCCTCCATCTCCCTCGGCTCGAGGTGCGCGTCGCCCATCCCCTGGCGGGTGAGGCTCGCCTCGAGGTCCTTGGCGAGCGCGAGCCTCGGGCCGGGCACGAAGTGCCGGATGTACTTGCGGTCCTTCGTCCGCAGCGCGCGGGCCGGGTCGTACCCGTCGTGGTAGGTCTTCTCGAAGACCAGTTCGCGGTCGGGCTGGGGCTCGTCGCGCTTGAGGAGGCCGACGAGCGAGACGCCGTCCCACTCGGGGCGCCGCTCTCCCCCGGCCAGTTCCACCAGCGTGGGCACCAGGTCGAGGTGGCTGACCATGGCGTGCTCCCGGCGCGGAGCGACTGCCCAACTGCGGGGCGGTCGCACGATCAGGGTGACGCCGACCCCCGAGTCGAGCAGCGTGCTCTTGGCGCGGGGAAGGGCACGCCGTGGTCGGTGGTCACGATGATGAGCGTCTCGTCGTCGACCTCGGCGAGCAGCCGACCGAAGTTCTCGTCGAACTGCGCGAGCGCCCCGTACATGGCTGCGATGTCGGCCCTGGTGTGCTCGTTGTCCGGCAGGTAGGCGGGCACGTGCACCGTCGCGGGATCGGCCGGAACGTAGTCCGTCTCGGGCCACGGACGGTGCGCCTCCCAGCACCCGACGTTGCAGAACCAGGGCCGCTGCCCGTCCTGCTCGGCGAGCCACTCGAGCATCGCGTCGACGACCGGTTCGCTCCTTGGCAGGAACCCGAGCCCGCGCACCTGCTCGTAGCCGAGCACCAGCGGGTCGGGGTTCTCGTGCTGCAGCCCGATCAACGTGGTCAGGTAGCCCTCGTCCGAGAGGTACTCGGGCAGCGTCCTGACGTCGTCGAAGTACAACCAGGAGTCGTGCGACAGGCCGTTGAGCCCGTTGGCGTGCGGAAGCATGCCCGTCAGCATCGCCCCGCGCGACGGGGTGCACAGCGGCGCCGCCGAGAACGCCTGTTCGAACACGATGGCCGTGTCGCCGAAGGCGTTCAGGTTGGGGGTGGGGACGTTGGGCAGCCCGTAGCACGACAGCCAGCGGCCCATGTCGTGGCCGTGGATGAGCAGGACGTTGGGCGTGTCCGGCGTGGGTGGCATGGCTATCCCTTCACTGCTCCGCCGGTCAGCCCGGCGACGATCTGGCGGTTGGCGACGATCGCCAGGATGATGATCGGAACAACGGTGAGCGCCCCGACTGCCGCCATCGGCCCGTAAGTGATCTCCTGTGGCTGGACGAGCGCCGCGATGCCGACGGTGATCGGGGCTCTCGCTCCGCCCGAGGTCATGGTCAGGCCGAACAGGAACTCGTTCCAGGCCATGATCAGGACGTAGATCCCGACGGCGGCGAGGCCAGGCTTGACCAGCGGCAGGATCAGCGACCAGAAGATCCTCGCCTCCGAGGCGCCGTCCACCAGGCCCGACTCGCGGATGGCGGGCGGGAGCGCGTCGAAGTAGACCTTCAGCATCAGCGTCGCGAACGGCAGGTTGAACAAGACGTTGAGGATGATCAGGCCGCCGAGGCTGTTGAGCATGCCGAGTTGCTGCAGCACGACGTAGAGGCCGGGCACCAGCGTCATGGGAGGGATCAGTTGGATCAGGGCGCTCAGCCCGAGCAGGATCCCCGTCACGAGCTTTGACCAGCCGAGGCTGCTGAGCGAGTAGCCTGCCAGCGCTGCGACCACCATGGTCACGACGGTGGCGGCGACGGCGATCACGACGGAGTTGAGGATCTGGGCGCCGACCACCGAGCCGGGCTCGAACAGCCGCGCGAAGTTGCTCATCGAGAACTCGAAGCTTCGCGAGATGATCTTGCGTGGGCTGTTGAACGCGGTGACGACCAGCCACACGATCGGCACCACGATGATCACCATCGAGATGGCGAGCGTCGCCTCGCTTCCCCAGGTACTGCGCTTCATGAGGTCCTCCGCTTCAGCAGGGCCCGCGCGCCGACGATCAGGAGCGCGAGGATGACGACGAGCGCGATGGTGACGAGGCTGACGGCCGAGCCGTAGCCGAGGTCGACGCTGTCGAAGACGATCCCGCGGATCAGCAGGCTGATGATGGTCGTCGAGTCGCCAGGGCCGCCGCGGGTCAGCAGGTACATCTCGTCGAAGACCTTGACGCCCATCACGACGCGCAGCGCGGTGGCGGCGATCAGCGCAGGGCGCAGCATCGGGATGACGATGTGCCAGGTGGTCTGGCTGCGGTTGGCGCCGTCGACCGAGGACGCCTCCAGCACCTCGCTGTCGATGGACTTCAGGGCCGAGTAGACCAGCAGGTACACCAGCGGCGTCCAGTGCCACACGTCGACGGCGATGATGGCCGCCATGGCGCCGACGCCGTCACCGAGCCAGCCCTGTTCCGGTGCGCCCATCGCCTCGAGGATGGTGTTCAGGACGCCGATCTGCGGGTTGAGGATCAGGACCCAGAGCACGCTCACCACGACGGGGGCGATGATGGCGGGCCAGACAAGGACGTTGCGGGCGAGGTTCTGCAGCTTGGTGGCGCGGTCGGTCAGGATCGCAAGGGCGGTCCCGAAGACCACGCTGAGCACGGTCGAGGCGACCACGAAGACGAAGCTGATGACCACGCTGTGGCGGAACAGTTCGTCGGAGAAGGCGCGTTCGAAGTTCTGGAGCCCGCGAAACTCGAACGTCATCCCTCCCCCGCGCAGATTCACCGACCCGAAGGCCATCTGAATCACGCGGAGGAAGGGGTAGACACCGAAGATGAGGGTGACCGCGAGGAAGGGCACGATCGACCAGAACCTGAACCCACCGAGGCGGCGGGCGGCGCGCATCAGCCGAGCCCCGCCTCTGTGACCGCCTTGGCGGTGTCGTCGGCGATGACCTTGAACCCGTCAGGGATGGAGGACTGTCCCGCGACGATCTTGTTGAGGTTGACCTCGGTCGAGGCGAGCAGGGCGTGGCCAAAGGGGAACCGGATGCCCTGGTGCACGTCGGCGAGCGAGTCGCGCATCGCCCCGAGCTGCGGGATCTCGGAGCCGACCTCGTCGAGCACATCGGAGCGGGTGATGACGCCGCCGCCCTTCGCCCAGCTCGTCTGGGCCTCCTTGCTCGTGATCCACTTCATGAAGTCGAGGCCCGCCTTCGCGCGGTCGTCCGGGAGGCCGGCGGGCACGCCGAAGGTCCAGGCGCCGCTGATCGGGGAGCGCCGCTCGGGTCCCGCGGGGACGGGCGCGTAGCCGATCATGCCCGCGACGTTCGACTTGTCCTGGTTCTCAAGCTGGGGCGCGATGGCCACGACCATGTGGCCCTGCAGCGCGTCGCCGGACTGCATCGCCGCGATGACTGCGGCCTGGTCGATGGTCTGCGGGTTGGCGGGGCCGAGGGCGAGCAGTTCCTGGTACTTGGCCGCCGCCTCCTCCGCCGCGGGCGTGGTGATGCCGGAGGTCCAGTCGGTGCCCGGGTTGTCGATCCACTCGGCGCCGTAGCTGTGCAGCACGGCCGAGAAGTCGAAGGTGACGGAGTTGCCGCCCGGCGCCCCCTGCCCGCGGGTGACGTAGCCGTACTTGCAGAGGCCCTCCTGCACGGCGCGCTTGCCGTTGGCGATCGCCTCGTCCCACGTGGTCGGGGGCTTGAGGCCCATCTTGTCGTAGAGGTCCTTGCGGTACGCGAGGATGTGGATGTTGCCGTTGAGCGGCAGGGCGACGACCTCACCGTCGGCGCTCGTGATCTGGAGTTTGCTGTCCCAGCGGCCGAGGCCGTCGAACTCGGCGATCCCCGGGTCCCATTCGAAGGAGGGGTCGATCTCCTTGAGGGGCCGCATCCAGGACTGGCCGTAGAACTGGCCGACCCAGCCCTCGTTGATCTGGAACACGTCGAACGCGTTGGAGCCCTGCTGCATGGCCGTGATCTGCTGCGTCTGCAGGCCGTCGAACGGGAAGTCCTGCAGCGTCACCTTCACGCCGGTCGCCTTCTCATACTCGGCGACGATTGCCTTGTAGCTGTCCAGCCACGGCGTCGTCGCGGTCGCGACGGTGATCGCCTTGACCGCCGAGCCGCCCCCACCGCCGCCGCTCGAGGTGGGGGCTGCGCTCTCCCCCATCATCCCGTCGTTATTGCCACAGGCCGTCACCAGCGCGCCGGTGGCAAGGCCACCCGCCCCGATGAGACCAGCCCTGAGGAAGCTTCGCCTTTGAAATTCCATCCCGAACACCCTTCCGGTAGATCGATCCAGTGATTGTTAGTAGATCGATCTAGTGATCGTAAAGTGCTGCCCCTGGCATCGTCAAGGGGTGCAGCTGGATCAGTTGGAGGCGGGCTTCAGCGGCAGCCGCACGACTCCCGGGTCACCAACGTTGGCTTGTGCAGGTGTCCGCCTCGGCGTGGCCTCAGGATCGCGCCCGCGGTCAGTTCGCCGAGCACCTTCGGCTCGACGCGCAGCGACGTCAGCGAAGGGCGCCACAGGCTGGAGTAGGCGAGGTCGTCGAAGCCGATGACGCGGACCTCCTCGCCGATCGCGACGCCGGAGTCGGCGAGGGCGCGCATCACGCCGAAGGCGATCGGGTCGCTGTTGCATGCGATCGCGTCGGGCACCTCGCCGAGCCTGATCAGGTCCTTCACCTGGCCGAACACCTGCTCAGCCGACGGGTGGCTGGCCACGTTCCACGGAGCGACCAGTTCGGCCCCCGCCTCCGCGACCGCGGCGGCGAACCCCGCGGCCCGCTGGCGCCTGGTCGGCGAGTCGCTGATGCCACCGTAGAAGGCGAGTCGTTTGGCGCCGTGCCACAGGAGATGCTCCGCGCCCGTGCGGGACCCGAACGTCGCGTCGCTCGCCACGCACGGCAACCCGCTCCCCCTGACGGGCCTGGTCGCGAGCACCACGTTGGCCACCGTCTTGAGTTCCTGCAGTTCGGCGGCGGTCGTGCCGATGGCGGGCACCAGGATGATGTCCTTGACCCGATCCTCGATGAACCGCCGCAGGATGCGCCGCTGGCTCTCCACGTCGTCGTGGGTGAACGCGACGAGCAGCACCTTCTCCTCCGCGGCCAGCGGCCCCTCGATGGCGTCGGTGAACTCCATGAAGAACGGGTTGCGGCTGTCGGTGATGATGAGGCCGACGACGTTGGAGGCGCCAGATCGCAGTTGCGCGGCGCGCCGGTCGTAGACGTAGCCGAGCCGCTTGGCGACCGAGACGACGTGGTCGCGGGTCTCCTGCCCGATGACGCCCTCGCCGCGGAGCACCAGGCTGACGGTTGCCCGCGAGACCCCCGCCTCCTGCGCGACGTCGAGCATGCGCACGGGTTCCTTCGGGGCCATGGGCACATGGTAGTCGGAGCACCGCACGCCCGTGACGCCGCCCCGCGAGCCGCCGTGCACGATGGCCGCGCAACCGGGCGCTGACTTCCGTGAATACCCGCCCGCCCGCCGATTGAGGCTGCTACTTTTCTCGCATCTGTTCGAGGGGGCGCCATGACGTCAGTTCACCGCAGGGCCGCGTCGCTCGCCCTGTCCATCCTGCTGCTGGGTGCAGGCCTGTCGGCCGAGGCTGATGAGAGCCCGGCGCCGACGGCCGCGACCCTGCAGATCACCACTACCCCGACGGCGGCGGTCGGCGACCCCATCGCGGTGCGAGGTACCTACACGGGGCCGGTGCCCGTCACGAGGACGATGGGAATCGTCGGCTTGCCGGAGTCGTATACGACAAGCACCATCACCTCGTCGCCCTTCACTATCAACAACGTCCTTCCCTACGGCGGCGTGGGCAGCCATGACGCGTTCATCAGCGTTACCTCCGACGGCACAGAGGTGGCGCGCCACGACTTCACGTTCGAGCGCACCTCTGCGCTCCGGACCTTCCCACAGGGCTCGGCGGAGGTGGGCCAGCACTCCCAGGTCCTCGCGAAGACCCCGATGCGCGCGGTCGGCCAGGTGTCGGTCCTGACCGTCGAGAAGAAGGTCGGTGACGCCTGGGTCAAGGCGTCCTCCAGCGACGGGGTGACGATGCCGGAGTTCAGCGCGGTGGATGAGGTCAGCCTGGCTCCGCGGACGCAGGCGTACCGCGCGTGGTACACCATGCGGTCCTACCGGTACTTCGCTGGTGAGGTGACCCTGGCCTGGGTAGCGTCGCGCCCCCACGTCTTCACGGACATCACGGGCTCGGTGGGGTATGACCGGCTGCAGGCTGGCTCTGTGCGGGTCGAGACGCCGGGCTTCGGCGGCCCGCGTACGGTGTCGACGCAGGTTCTCATCAACGGCGCATGGGCGACCTCGCAGACCAGGACCGGCGTCACCGGGCCCACGACTCTCGAGTTGACCTACGGGCGCGGCCTCGTCGGGGACGTCCGCTACCGGGTCGTGGCCTCCGGGGGTGGCGCGTCCGCGGTCAGCGACCCGTTCGTCGTCTCGCGCGCCGACTCGCCACAGGCGTCGGTTGCCGTGACGAAGTCCTCGGCGACCCCTGCGTGGTCGGGCTACGACTGGATGTACGGCACCGGGGACGCGGTCACCGTCAGCGGCGTCGTCAAGGGACTGCCAGGCCCGGTCACGGTGACGAGCCAGGTCCAGATCAAGGGAAAGTGGGCCGCGTCGCAGTCGACCACCACGACGACGGGGACGTTCTCGCTCCCGCTGACCTACGGGCGCGGCACCGCCGGGGAGTACCGCTTCCGCATCGTCGCCAAGGACAAATACGGGTACACGAAGATCGGCCCCGAGAAGATCATCGTCAGAACCGCCAGCCCTCGACTCTCCGCCTCCAGCGCGGGAACCAAGCGGATCAACCAGACGACCTCCGTGTGGGGAAGCCTCACCAACGCTGCGTCGGTCAATCGGAGCGTCCCGATCACCTTCTCGACGCAGGTGCTACTGAACGGCAAGTGGTCCACGTCACAGCAGACCAAGGCCGCATACCTGGACGTCTTCCACGCGGGAAGCAGCAACCAGAAGTACGGCGGCAATGACTACACGCTCCCCCTGACCTACGGGCGAGGGACCGTCGGGACCACTCGTTGGCGGGTCACTGCGAGCTACACGTTGGTCAACGGCAAGACGCACACCGTGGTCTCCCCCGAGTTCACGCTGACCCGCACCAGGTGACCGCTGGGGACACACCCCGGACATGCCGCGAGGGGCGCCGATCCCTTCGGATCGACGCCCCTCGCGGAGACGGACTGCGTCAGTTGTTGCCAGCCAGCTTGTCGCGCAGGGCCTGCAGCGACTCGTCGGAGGCAAGCGAGCCCTCAACCGGGGACTCGGTGGTGTAGCCGGCGCCGGCCTCGACCGAGAGCTCGCGCTCGCTGGTCTCTGCCGACTCGACCTGGCGCTTGTGCGCCTCCCACAGAGCCTGTGCCTGGGCGTACTGGGCCTCCCAAGCAGCGCGCTGCTCGTCGAAGCCTTCCTTCCAGTCGTTGGTCTCCGGATCGAAGCCCTCGGGGTAGATGTAGTTACCCTGGTCGTCGTAGGAGGCTTCCATGCCGTAGAGCTGCGGATCGAAGTCGATCGCGGTGACGTCGACGCCCTCGTTCGCCTGCTTCAGCGACAGGGAGACGCGGCGACGGTCGAGATCGATGTCGATGACCTTGACCATCCGGTCGTCGCCGACCGAGACGACCTGCTCCGGGATCTCGACGTGACGCTCGGCCAGCTCGGACACGTGGACCAGGCCCTCGATGCCCTCGCCGACGCGCACGAACGCACCGAACGGAACCAGCTTGGTGACCTTGCCCGGCACGATCTGGCCGATCTGGTGCAGGCGGGCGAAGGTCTGCCACGGATCTTCCTGGGTGGCCTTCAGCGACAGGGAGACGCGCTCGCGGTCCATGTCAACCTCGAGCACCTCGACGGTGACGGGCATGCCGACCTCGACAACCTCGCTCGGGTGGTCGATGTGCTTCCAGCTGAGCTCCGAGACGTGCACGAGGCCGTCGACGCCGCCGAGATCGACGAACGCGCCGAAGTTGACGATCGAGGAGACCTGACCCTTGCGGATCTGGCCCTTCTGGAGCTGGGTGAGGAACGTGTGACGAACCTCGGACTGGGTCTGCTCGAGCCACGCACGACGCGAAAGGACCACGTTGTTGCGGTTCTTGTCGAGCTCGATGATCTTGGCCTCGAGCTCCATGCCGACGTAGGGCTGGAGGTCGCGGACGCGACGCATCTCAACCAGCGACGCGGGCAGGAAGCCACGCAGGCCGATGTCGACGATGAGGCCGCCCTTGACGACCTCGATGACCGAGCCGGTGACGACGCCGTCCTCTTCCTTGATCTTCTCGATCGTGCCCCAGGCGCGCTCGTACTGAGCCCGCTTCTTGGACAGGATCAGACGGCCTTCCTTGTCCTCCTTCTGCTGGACGAGAGCTTCGATCTCGTCGCCGACCTGGACAACCTCAAACGGGTCCACGTCGTGCTTGATGGAGAGTTCCTTGGAGGGGATGACGCCTTCGGTCTTGTAACCGATGTCGAGCAGGACCTCGTCCCGGTCAACCTTGACGACGGTGCCGGAGACGATGTCTCCGTCATTGAAGTATTTGATGGTGGCGTCAACCGCGGCCATGAAGGCCTCGGGCGAGCCAAAGTCGTCGACTGCGACAGTCGAGGCCTCAGTAGAGGAGGTCATGTAGTAGGGCTCCGAATAAAGCTGTAACGCACTGGTGGCCCTTGTCGGCACTGCCTGCTCCGTCCGAGGCAGTACAGGCCACAGCGCCCGACCAGCCTACCCCGCGCGGGTGCGTGGGGCAACCCGGCAAGTGGGCGCCTGCCTCAGCGACATTTCGGCTGGACCTGACGACCGCATAAGCTGGCCGCGTGTCCCACGCCTCCACCGCACCGAAGCCCAATCGTACCCGGCTGATCATCATCATCGTCGCCATCGTCGTCGTGATCGGCCTGCTCGTGTTCGCGCTGACCCGCGGAAGCGGGGACAAGGCAGAACCGTCCCCCGAGCCGACCACCCTCGTGACACAGCAGGAGGAGCTGCCGAAGCCTCCGACCGAGGCCGCGACGTCCGCGCCCGCCGCGTCGCCGACGGTCTCAGCCAACCCGGCGGCGGCCAACTGCACAGTGGTCGGGGACGGCTTCGTGCCGAACCGCTTCAGCATCGAGCGCTTCGGGGTCGACGAGCCGATCGTGGCTCTGAACCTCGACAAGGACGGCAACATCGCCGCTCCCCCGCTGGACGAGCCGAGGATGGCTTCCTGGTGGAGCGGCGGCCCCCAGCCGGGCTCAGACAAGGGCAAGTCGATCCTGAGCATTCACACGTACCGCACGGGCAAGGCGCTCGGTAACGAGATGTTCGCCGACGGGAAGTCGCAGTTCCAGCCCGGCGACGTCATCAAACTGTACGGTGACGCCGGCCAGGTGAAGTGCTTCCAGTACACCGGCGCCGAGAAGATCTTCATCGACGACTACGACCCGGACTCGAACGTGATGGTCGACTTCGAGGGCGATCCCAGCCTGACGATCATCATCTGCTGGGACTTCAAGGCCTCCACAGAGGTGTGGGAGTCTCGCGTGTTCTTCAACTTCGAGCCGGTCCAGGTCTCATAGCGCGGGGGGCCGCCGTCAGTGTGCGGCGGACTCCCAGTTCGGGCCGACCCCCACCGAGACGCTGAGCGGCACCGCCAGATCGAAGGCGCCCTCCATCTCCCGATCCACCAGGACGGCGAGCGCCTCACGCTCCCCCGGCGCCACCTCGAGCACCAGTTCGTCGTGGACCTGCAGCAGCACGCGGCTCTTCAGCCCCTCCCGCTCCAGCGCGTCGCCGACGTTGATCATCGCGACCTTGATGACGTCGGCCGCCGAGCCCTGGATGGGCGAGTTCAGCGCCGCCCGCTCCGCCATCTCGCGGCGCTGCCGGTTGGTGGTGGTCAGGTCGGGAAGGTAGCGGCGCCTGCCGAGCATGGTCTCGGTGTAGCCGACCTTCCGCGCCTGGTCGACGATGCCCGCCAGGTAGTCGTGCACGCCGCCGACGCGGGAGAAGTAGTCCTCCATCAGCCCCTTGGCCTCGCCGACGGAGATCTTCAGTTGGTTGGACAGCCCGTAGGCGGACAGGCCGTATGCCAGGCCGTAGTTCATGGCCTTGATCCGGGCGCGCATCTCCGAGGTGACGTCGTCTGGTTCGACGCGGAACACCAGAGACGCCATCTCGCCGTGGAAGTCGCGGCCCGAGGCGAACGCGTCGATCAGACCCTCATCGCCGCTCGCATGCGCCATGATGCGCATCTCGATCTGCGAGTAGTCGGCCGACATCAGCGACTCGTAGCCCTCCCCCGGCACGAAGGCCGAGCGGATCTGCCTGCCGACCGAGGTCCGGATCGGGATGTTCTGCAGGTTGGGGTCGGTCGACGACAGCCGGCCGGTCGCCGCGATCGTCTGGACGTAGGTGGTGTGGACGCGCCCGTCCGGCGCCACGGCCGCGAGCAGGCCGTCGACGGTCTGCCGCAGCCGGATCGCGTCGCGGTGCGCAAGCAAGTGCTCCAGGAACGGGTGGGCCGTCTTCGCGAACAGCGACTCCAGCGCCTCCGCGTCGGTGGTGTAGCCCGACTTGGTCTTGCGGGTCTTCGGCATCTCCAACTCGTCGAAGAGCACCGCCTGAAGCTGCTTGGGTGAGCCGAGGTTGACCACGTGCCCCAGGACGTCGTACGCGGCCTGCTGGGCCGCGGCGACGGCGGTGTCGAAGTCGTCGCGGAGCCGCTCGAGACGCTCCACGTCGACGGCGACCCCGACCCGCTCCATGACCGCCAGTTGGCGCTGCAGCGGCACCTCGACCGACTCCATCAGCCGAGCGGCACCGCGTTCCTCGAGCTGACCGGTCAGCGCCTCCGCGAGGTCGAAGACCGCACGGGCCCGAAGCAGGGCGGCGTCGGCCGCCTCGTCCGCCTCGTCCTCGTCGAAGGAGAACGCCGCCTGCGCGTCGTCGTCGTGCTGCTGCGCCGCGGCGCTCAGGTCGCGGTGGAGATAACGAACGGCCAGATCCCCGAGGTCGTAGGTCCGCTGATCGGGGCGCAGCAGGTAGGCGGCGAGCAGCGTGTCCAGTTCGACGCCCTGCAGGTCCCAGCCGCGGGCCCAGCAGCCGAGCATCGGCCCCTTCGCCTCGTGGACCAGCTTCCTGCGCTCCGGGTCGGACAGCCAGGCCGCGAGGGCGGCGTCGTCTGCGGGGGTCAGGTCGGCGGTGTCGACGAAGGCGCCGTCGCCGTCACCGGCCGCGAAGGCGATCCCGGTGATGTCACCGGTGCCGCTTCCCCAGGTCCCGACGAACTCGACGGCGGTGGTGTCCTGGGCGTGCGTGGAGAGCCAGGGGGCGAGGTCGTCGCCGGTCAGCCGGGCGCCCGCCACCTCGAAGCTCTCGGTCGCCACCGGCTCCGCGGGGGCGAGTTCGAGCAGCCGCTCGCGCAGCACGCGGAACTCGAGCGCGTCGAACAGCGTGTGCACCTTCTCGCGGTCCCACTCGTGGCGCGCGGTCTCCGGCACCGCCAGGTCGACGTCGAGGTCGCGCACCAGCGCGTTGAGCTTGCGGTTGCGCACCACGTCGTCGAGGTGGGCGCGGAACGACTCGCCCGCCTTGCCTGGCGCCTGCTCGGAGCGGGCGACCAGGTTCTCGAGGCCGTCGAACTGCGTCAGCCACTTGGCAGCCGTCTTCGGGCCGACGCCGGGAACCCCGGGCAGGTTGTCGCTCGTCTCGCCGACGAGGGCCGCCAGTTCGGGGTACACCGCCGGCGGCACGAGGTACTTCTCCTCGACGGCCTCCGGGGTCATCCGTGCGAGGTCGGAGACGCCCTTGCGCGGATACAGCACCGTGACGCGCTCGTTGACCAACTGCATGGCGTCGCGGTCGCCCGAGACGATGAACACGTCGAAGCCGTCGGCGGCGGCCTGCGTCGACAGCGTCGCGATGATGTCGTCCGCCTCGTATCCCGGCTTCTCGACGTATGCGACGTTGAGGGCGTCGAGCACCTCCTTGATGAGCTGCACCTGGCCCTTGAACTCGTCAGGCGACTTCGCCCGGTTCGCCTTGTACTCGGGGTACTCCTCCGTGCGGAACGACTCGCGCGCCACGTCGAAGGCGACCGCCAGGTGCGTCGGCTGCTCGTCGCGCAGCACGTTGATCAGCATCGACGTGAACCCGAACACCGCATTGGTGTGCTGTCCGGTACTCGTGGCGAAGTTCTCGACGGGGAGCGCGAAGAACGCGCGGTAGGCCACCGAGTGGCCGTCGATCAGCAGCAGCTTTCCAGGGGTGTTCACCCGGCCGAGCCTACCGAATGTGGCAGAGTTGCCGGTCATGAACCAAGTGCCGCAGTGGGCCGAGTCGATCATCTCCCCGCTCGACCAGAAGTTGGGCCTCGAGATCACCGAGATGTCCCCGCAACGCGTGGTCGCTTCGATGCCGGTGGCAGGCAACGAGCAGCCGCTCGGGCTGCTGCACGGCGGCGCCTCGGCAGCGATGGTCGAGACTCTCGGGTCCTTCGCTGCGATGGCCTACGGCTGGCCCGACCGGGCGGGCGTCGGGGTCGACCTCAACGTCACACACCTGCGCTCCGCGCGGTCCGGCAGGGTCACGGGCACCGCCACCGCGGTCCACCTGGGCCGCACTGTGGTGACCTACCAGGTCGACATCGTCGACGACGAGGGACGGCAGACGGCGACCGGCCGCCTCACCTGCCAGATGGTCCCGCTGCCGCCCGCTTCCCGCCCCACCCCGTAACGGCAACGAGCGCCGCACCCCGAGGGGTGGCGGCGCTCGGCGGTCAGCGTCTGGGGCTACTTCTTCTTGTGGCTGATGACGCCCTCGGCGACGTCGCGCATCGACTTGCGCATGTCCATGGCCGTCTTCTGTATCCAGCGGAAGGCCTCGGGCTCGGTCAGGCCGAGGTCCTGCTGCAGGATGCCCTTCGCCTGATCGATGATCTTGCGCGACTCGAAGCGGTCCTCCAGGCTTGCGAGTTCCTCCTCGATCGCGGTGATCTCCTGGAAGCGCCCCATCGCAATCTCGATGGCGGGCACCACGTCGGAGGCCCCGAACGGCTTGACGACATAGGCCATGGCCCCGGCGTCGCGGGCACGCTCCACCAGGTCGCGCTGGCTGAACGCGGTCAGCATGACGATCGGGGCGATCCGCTCCTCCGCGATGATCTCGGCGGCGCTGATGCCGTCCATCTTCGGCATCTTGACGTCCATGATGACGAGGTCGGGGTCGAGCTCGCGGGCGAGCTTCACCGCCTCTTCACCATCGGCGGCCTCGCCGACGACGTTGTACCCTTCTTCGGTCAGCAGTTCGACGAGGTCGAGGCGGATAAGGGCCTCGTCCTCGGCAACGATCACAGTTGGTTTCTTGTTCATAATATTCGTGGGCACTTTTCCCTCGCCCTGGGAGGCGAGCTTCGCTGGTCAACCTGGGGGAATATTACCCGTCTTGGGCGCGATTTGCCCACTGAGCGGCACAGATGAGAATCTGGCTACAATGTTGCACGCCCTGCCCGGGTGGCGGAATGGTATACGCGGACGGCTCAAACCCGTCTGGCCGAAAGGCCATAGGGGTTCGACTCCCCTTCCGGGCACGCAGAAGGCCGGGAACCCGATCGGGTTCCCGGCCTTCACACATCAGCTCACTGCTCTTCGAGCTGATCCTTGATCTTGTGCACGCGCAGGTTGTTCGTCTTGCCAGGCACGCCCATCGGGGAGCCGGACACGATGACGATGCGCTCGCCGACCTCGATCATCCCGCGGTCACGCAGGTGGTGGTCGACGGCCTCGACCATCTCCTCCTGCTCCGTGAACTCGGGCGTGATCTGGGTGTCGACGCCCCACGTCAGGGTGAGCTGCTGGCGGGTCGACTTCTCCGGGGAGAACACGAGCATCGGGATCGGGGAACGCAGGCGCGCCAGGCGGCGGCCCGTGTCGCCCGACTTGGTGAACGCCACCAGGTAGCGGGCGCCGATGCGCTCAGCGACCTCGGCGGCGGCCTTCGCCAGGATGCCGCCCGTGGTGTGGGGGTCCCAGTCGATGGTGTGGATCTCGGCGTGGCCCTCGCGCTCGGTCTTCTCGACGATTCGGGCCATGGTGGAGACGGTCTCGACCGGGTAGTCGCCGACGGAGGTCTCGCCGGAGAGCATCACCGCGTCGGCGCCGTCGAGCACCGCGTTGGCGACGTCGGAGGCCTCGGCGCGGGTCGGGCGCGGGTTCGAGATCATCGACTCGAGCATCTGGGTTGCGACGATGACCGGCTTGGCCCACTTGCGGGCGGCGCGGACGATGCGCTTCTGGACGAGCGGCACCTCCTCGAGAGGAAGCTCGACGCCCAGGTCACCGCGGGCGACCATGAACGCGTCGAATGCGTCGATGATCTCCTGCAGGTTGGCGATGGCCTGCGGCTTCTCCAGCTTCGCGATGACGGGAAGGCGGCGGCCCTCCTCGTCCATGATCTCGTGGACGCGCTTGATGTCGTCGGCGGAACGCACGAAGGACAGGGCGATCATGTCGACGTCCTGGCCGAGCGCCCAACGAAGGTCGTTCTCGTCCTTCTGGGAGAGGGCGGGGACGGACACGGCGACGCCGGGCAGGTTGATGCCCTTGTTGTTCGAGATGGGGCCGGCGACGGTGACCTCACAGACCACGTCGGTGTCGGTGACCTCGATGGCCCGCATGCCGACCTTGCCGTCGTCGATCAGGATCTGGTCGCCGACCTTGACGTCTCCGGGGAGACCCTTGTAGGTCGTCGAGCAGCGCTCCTGGTCACCGAGGATGTCGTCGGTGGTGATGGTGAAACGGGCGCCGGGCTCCAGGATGATCTTCGCGTCATCGGCGAAACGGCCGAGGCGGATCTTAGGGCCCTGCAGGTCGGCGAACACGCCGACGGTCTTGCCCGTGATCTCGGAGGCGGCACGCACGTTCTTCACGCGGTTGCCGTGCTCGTTGTAGTCGCCGTGACTCATGTTGAGACGCGCGACATTCATGCCGGCGTTCACGAGTTCGACGAGGCGGTCAACAGTCTCGGCAGAAGGGCCGAGGGTACAAACGATCTTTGCTCTACGCACGGTGCATACCCTACCCGACCTGCCCGATTCGACCCACAGCGGGCGAACCAGTGGGCAGAACCGATCAGCCTTCGCGCACGGATTCCAACGCGCGGGCCAGGTCGGCCGGGTAGGGCGACTCGAACGAGACGTACTCCCCCGCGTCGGGTGCACGAACCCGAGCCCGACGGCGTGCAGCCACTGCCGCTCGAGCCCCAGGCGCGCCGAGAGTGTCGGATCGGCCCCGTACAGCGGGTCGCCGACGCACGGATGGCCGATGGCGGCCATGTGCACGCGGATCTGGTGCGTGCGGCCCGTCTCGAGGTGCACCTCGAGCAGCGTCGCGGCGCGGTGCGCCTCGAGCGTCTGATAGTGGGTCACCGACGCGCGGCCGCCGTCGATGATGGCCATCTTCCAGTCGGCGCCGGGATGCCGCGCGATCGGCGCGTCGATGGTGCCGACGAACGGGTCCGGATGCCCCTGCACCAGCGCGTGGTAGGTCTTGTCGACGACCCGGTCCCTGAAGGCCTGCTTCAGCACCGAGTAGGCGACCTCCGACTTGGCGACCACCATCAGGCCGCTCGTTCCCACGTCGAGGCGGCTGACGATGCCCTGCCGCTCCGCCGCGCCGGAGGTGCTCACCGCGATGCCTGCTGCTGCGAGGTGTTCGGTGATCGACGGGCCCTCCCAGCCGAGGCTTGGATGCGCCGCGACGCCGACGGGCTTGTCGACCACGACCAGGTCGGCGTCCTCGTAGACGATGCTGACGCCGTCGGCGAGCTTGGGCGGTGCGACCGGAGCGGGCGGGGCCTCGACGATCTCGAGCAGTTCTCCGGCGGCGACGCGCTGGGACGCCTTGGCGACGGGGACCCCACCGAGCAGGATCGCCCCGGCCTCGATGAAGTCCTCCACCTTGGACCGGCTGTAGCCGGAGACCCGTGCGGCGGCGGCGTCCACGCGGTCGCCCGCGAGCGCGTCGGGGATGATGAACAGGCTCACGCTTTGGCCTTCTCGGCCTCGGCCTCCCGCTTGGCGGCACGGTCGGAGCGGAAACTCATGATGACGATGATGACCGCCGCGAACGTGATGCACATGTCTGCGACGTTGAAGATCGCGAAGTTGGGGAGTTGGAACATGTCGATGACGTGTCCGTGCAGCGCGGCAGGAGGCTGGAAGATCCGGTCGACCAGGTTGCCAGCGATGCCCGCCATCAACAGCCCGAGCGCGATGCCGTGCCACAGCCGGGTGATGCGCGGCAGCGCGTAGCCGAGGCAGCCGATCAGCGCGACGATCGCGAAGATGGAGAACACGATGGTGACCCGGAGCCCATCCCGAAGGCGGCACCGGGGTTACGGATCAGGTTGAGTTTGAGGAGCGGGCCGAGCAGTTCGACGGGCTCGCCAGGCGTCAGGAACGTGGCGCTCGCCCACTTGACGACCTGGTCGATGCCGATCCCCAACAAGGCGATGCCGCCGGCGATCAGGCCGACGCCCCGGTACCGGACGCTCAGCGTCGTTCCTCTCGCTGCTTGCACGTCACGCAGAGGGTCGCGCGCGGGAACACCTGAAGGCGCCCCTTGCCGATCGGCTGACCGCACACCTCGCACAGGCCGTACTCGCCGTCGTCGAAGCGCGAGATCGCCAGGTGCAACTGCTCGGCCATCTCCTTGACGTTTGCGGCGAGCGAGACCTCCTGGTCGCGCTCGAAGTTGCTGGAACCCACGTCCGCGGGGTCGCGGCCGGCCCCGTCAGTACCGCCCTTGAGCAGGGATTCGAGCTCAGCCTCGGTCGTGGCGATCCTGCGCTCTACCCGCTCCAGTTCCTCCTGGAGTTCGGCGCGCTGTTCTTCCACTTCCTCAGCCGTCCACGGATCTTCTCCGTCGAGAACAGGGAGGACAACCGCGGGAGCGGCTTTCTTCGACGTCGGCATCTCAGCTCTTTCTAGTCTGGACTGTGGCGGGAAGGTTACACCACAATCGGCGCAAAACAAGGCCAAGGTGGTCACACAAGAAACGGGGCCGGCGCCAGTAGGCGCCGACCCCCTTGCTTATGCGGTGCGACTAGGCCTGATCCCCGTTGGCGAGGGCGCCGAGGCGCGGCGTGTCGGAGCGACGCTCGGCCAGCTCGGGCACCTCTCCCGGCTCGGGACGATCGTCGCCGAGCAACGTCAGGAACCGCTGCAGCGAACCGGTGAGGTTCTCGCGGTAGGACGACTCGAAGCCCCGCAGCGCGTCGACCTTGCCGGTCAGCTCGCCCTGCTCGCGTTCGAGGTCGGAGAACAGCTCCTCGCGGCGCTGCGACGCCTGCGTGTCGACGGCGGCCGCGCGGGCCTCCGCCTGGCTCGTCATCTGCTCGGCGTTGACGCGGGCCTCGGACTCGACGCGCTCGGCCTTGGTGCGGGCGTCGGTCTTGATCTCGGTCGCACGCTGCTCGGCCTCGGCGATCTTGCGCTCGGCCTCGGTCTGCGCCTCGTTGACGAGCGTGGTGGCCTGGTCGGTGGCCATCTGCAGCAGGCGGGTCACCGCGGGGCGGCCTCCTCGCTTGAGGTGACGACCAGCGTCTCGCTGCCGGTGCCTGCCGACGCGGTGACCCGCTCGGTGCGGGCGCGGTCGTACTCGGCGCGGACCTGCTCAAGCTGGCTACGGAGGGTGTCGTTCTCGGCCGACAGGTCACGGATCCGGGCCTCGGACGCCTGCGCGGCGTGCGCGTCGGCGCCGCCCTGGCCGGAGGCCTGGCTCACGACGCCGTTGAGGCGGTCGATCTCGGCGCGCAACGAGGCGATCTCGCGGTCCTTGTTCTCGACGGCGCCGCGGAGCTCGGTGTCATCGGAGACCGCCGGCTGCACAGCGGTCGTCTGAACGGAGTCCAGTTCCCGACGCATCCGCTCGCGTTCCTTGTCGAACTCGTCGAACGTGAGTTCCACCTTGTCAATGAAGGTGTCGACATCGCCGACCTGGTAGCCGGACTCACCGCGACGCGTCATGCGGAAGCGGATTTGACGGACCTCGTCAAGGGTCAAGCTCATGTTTGCTCCAAAGCTCATCGAAAAACACTGACCGGGTGGCCGATTTCAACAAACATTAGCCTAGCCGCGGTTGTAGGCGTCAAAAACTTCAGCAACCACTTGAGGGTTTTAGGCTCAGCTCTGATTAAAGAAGCCGCCCGAGACGATGCGTTCCTTGTCCTCCGGCCCCACGACCAGATTCTGGGGGCAGAGCAGGAACACCTTCGACGACACGCGCTCAATGTTGCCGCGCAGCCCGAAGATCAGCCCGGCGGCGAAGTCGACGAGGCGCTTATCCTCGCCGTCCTCCATGTCGGACAGGTTCATGATGACGGGGATGCCGTCGCGGAAGTTCTCACCGATCACGCGGGCCTCGTTGTACGAGCGGGGGCGCACCGACACGATGCGGCTCAGATCGGCGACCTCCTTCTGCGCGACAGGGGTCAACTGCGTGGGGCGACGCGAGGGAAGCTGGGACACCTTGCTCACCTCCTGGCTCGGCTCATCCTCGACGTACACGTCGCTTGTGAGCTCGCCTTCGGCGTCGATCTGCTCATCTGTCTCGTAGCGCCCGTCCTCGACGAGCCCCAGCCATGCACCAAGCTTCCGAACGCCCACGATGCCTCCTTGATCGGTATCACTGGAAGGCTATCGCGCTGTGCGCCGCGACCTGCGCGCGACGCACCGACGCGCCGAGATCACTTCATGAAATCGGGAACGTCCAGATCGTCGTCGTCATCGACCGGCTGCGGGGCCGGGCGCGGCGCGGGCGCGGGCACCGCAGGGCGCTGCCCAGGCATCGGGTTGGCCTGCGGGGCCTGGGACGTGGCAGCAGGGCGGGCCTGCGGGCGCGTCTCCGGGGCGAGCCGGGACTGCTGGCGCTTCTGCGGCTGTCCGCCGTCGAAGCCCGCCGCGATCACCGTGACGCGGACCTCGTCGCCGAGCGCGTCGTCGATGACGGTGCCGAAGATGATGTTGGCCTCGTCGTGCGCCGCCTCCTCGATGAGTTGGGCGGCGGCGGAGACCTCGAACAGGCCAAGGTCGGAGCCGCCCGCGATCGACAGCAGCACGCCGTGCGCGCCGTCGATGCTCGCCTCGAGCAGGGGCGAACTGATCGCCATCTCGGCCGCGGCGCGGGCGCGGTCCTCACCGCGGGCCGAGCCGATGCCCATGAGCGCCGAACCGGCCTGGCTCATGATCGACTTCACGTCGGCGAAGTCGAGGTTGATGAGGCCGGGCGTGGTGATCAGGTCGGTGATGCCGGAGACGCCCTGCATGAGCACCTGGTCGGCCTGCTTGAACGCCTCCAGGATGGCCACCTGGTGGTCCGCCATCTGCAGCAGCTTGTCGTTGGGGATCACGATCAGCGTGTCGACCTCTTCGCGGAGCGACTCGATGCCGGTCTCCGCCTGGGTCGAGCGGCGGCGCCCCTCGAAGGAGAATGGCCGCGTCACGACGCCGATGGTCAGCGCGCCGAGCGAGCGGGCGATCTTCGCGACGATCGGCGCGGCTCCGGTGCCGGTGCCGCCGCCCTCGCCTGCTGTGACGAAGACCATGTCGGCGCCCTTGAGCGCCTCCTCGATCTCGTCGGAGTGGTCCTCTGCGGCCTGGCGTCCCTTTGCCGGGTCGGCGCCTGCGCCGAGGCCGCGGGTCAGTTCGCGGCCGATGTCGAGCTTGACGTCGGCGTCGCTCATCAGAAGCGCCTGCGCATCCGTGTTGACGGCGATGAACTCCACGCCGCGGAGCCCGGCCTCGATCATGCGGTTGACGGCGTTGACGCCGCCGCCGCCGACACCGACGACCTTGATCACCGCGAGGTAGTTCTGAGATGCGCTAGCCATGCCCCGAAGGTTATGTGCACTTTCGTGCCCAGGTCCAACGGCGCGTCCGAATAGGGCCCGAATCACCTCAAGTTCTACTTCAGGGTTTCACTTCACCGGGTTGAAGGTTCGTGGGATGGGCACTACTTGCGCGTGATGGGGTCCCGCGGGGCCGACACGTCGTACACGCTTGCCTCCACCGAAAGCAGTGCCGAAAGCACCTGGCCCTTGAGCTCGGACTCCTCCGCGCTTCCCCACACGACCTCCCGGTCGCCGCTGAGCGTGAACGAGATCCGGTCGACGGCCTTCGCGCTGAACGACTCGATGTCGCCCTTGACGTTGCCCGGAAGGTTCGCCACCACCGTGGCGATGTCGCGCCGAAGCCGGTCGTCGGCGTCGGGGCGGAGACCTGGATGACGCCGTCGGAGCCTGCGGATGAGGTGTTGTAGATGACGCCCTCGGTGTCGACCCAGGACACGGAGCCCTTCTCCTTCACCTGGTAGGAGAGCGTGCGCTCCGTGACGTTGATGACGATGGTGTCGGGCAGCGCCCGGCCGACCGCGACGTCGCGCACCGGCTTGAGTTGCCTGACCCGTTCGGCGATGGCGCCGGTGTCCTCGCGCAGCACCGGAAGCTCAAGTTGCACCTGCGCCGCCTCCCGCACCTCGTCCTCGGTGAGCAGGCTGGTGCCGTTGACCTGGACGTTGTGGGTGGCGAACACCGGCGAGAAGCCCAACAGGTAGATCGCTGCGCCGATCAGCACGACCGCGCCGACGATGCTCCCCCACAGGATCCACCGGCGCTTACGGTCGCCCCTCCGCCTGTCCTGAAGCGCCTTCGCGAAGGCGCCAGGGGCGAGCGGTTGACTCACTTGCGTGCGTCCGGACGCTCCTTGAGGAGCGTCGCGAGCAGCGGGCCGACGATCGTGACGTCGCCACAGCCCAGCGTGATGATGAGGTCGCCCGGGTGGGCCATGTCGTTCAGCGCTGCGGGAAGGTCGTACTTCTCCTTGACGTAGACGACCTCGCGGGCGCCATGCTTGACGGCCGCGTCGACCACCAGTTCTCCGGTCACGCCGGGGATCGGGTCCTCACGGGCGCCGCACACGTCGTTGATGACGGCGACGTCCGCGAGGGTCATCACCTGGCCGAACTCGTCGGCGAAGTCGACGGTGCGGGTATAGAGGTGCGGCTGGAAGCAGGCGATCAGCCTGCCGGGCAGCCCGGTCGCCTCGTTGCCCGCCGCGGTCGCCCTGCGGGCAGCGGTCAGCGCGGCGCGGATCTCCGTCGGGTGGTGCGCGTAGTCGTCGTAGACGCGGATGCCTGCGGTGTCGGTGATCAACTGGAAGCGGCGCAGCGTCCCCTCGAAACGGCCGAGCGCGTCGACCGCCTGGGCGTGCGTGAGGCCGAGCAGGCGCCCGACGGCGTAGGCGGCGCAGGCGTTGGCCAGGTTGTGGTTGCCAGGCACCTGGAGGATGATCTGGCCCGCGTCGTCGCCGAAGGTGAGCAGCGCCTCCACTCCCCCGCCGTGCGCCTTCACGTCGGTGAAGCGGACGTCAGCGTCCTCCGCCTCGCCGTAGCGGATCACGTCGTGGCCGTCGGCGATCAGTTCCTCTGCGAGCGTCCGCGAGCCGTGGTCGTCGACGTTGATGACGACGTGGCGCACGTGCGGTTGCGTCGCGAACGCGCGGAAGCCCTTGGCGTAGGCCTCGGGGGTGCCCCAGTTGACCAGGTGGTCGGCCTCGATGTTGGTGATGACGGCGATCTCGGTCGGGTACTGCAGGAAGGACGCGTCGGACTCGTCGGCCTCCACCACGAAGGCGTCGCCGGAACCGATGGCCGAGGAGACGCCGGTGGTCGACAGGGGGCCGCCGATCACGTAGGTGGGGTCCTCCCCCGCCTCGCTGAGCATCACGGCGGTCATCGCGGTGGTGGTCGTCTTGCCGTGCGTGCCCGCGACCGAGATGCCGCGCTTGCCGAGCATCAGCGCCGCGAGCGCCGCAGAGCGGTGCCAGACGCGCAGCCCACGCCTGCGGGCCTCGGCGAGCTCGACGTTGTCCTCACGGATCGCCGACGAGATCACAACGGTCTTCGCGTTGCCGAGCTGCTCGGCGGAGTGGCCGACGTAGGTCTTCACGCCGGAGCGGGCAAGGCCCTGCAGCGCCGTGGAGTCGGACTGGTCGGAGCCGGAGGTCTCGACGCCGAGCTCGGCGTACAGGCGGGCGATGCCGCTCATGCCTGAGCCGCCTGCCGCGATGAAGTGGATGGGGCCGACCTGATCGGCGGGCACGACCTCAATCGGTTCGAGAAGCATCAGTTACCTTTCCTGGCGGCCTTGAGGACGGCCTCCGCGAGCACATCGGCGGCGTCTGAGGGGTACATCTCGCGTGCGGTCGCCGACATGCGGGCCAGCCGGTCCGGGTCGCCGAACGCGTCCTTGACGAGCGAGGCAAGTCTATCCGCAGTCAACTGTGAGTCGTCGACGAGCCAACCGGCGTCGGCGGCGATCAGCTCGGCCGCGTTCCTGCCCTGCTCGCCGTTGCCCCAGGGCAGCGGCACGAAGATCACGGGCAGCGCGCTGACGGCCGTCTCCATCACGGTGCCTGCACCCGCGCGTCCGAGCATCACGTCGGCGGCGGTGTAGGCGACGGCCATGTCGGAGACGAACGCGACGGGCACGTAGCTGGCGCCGTCGGCGTGCGTGACCACGGTGTCGTCGTCGGTGAAGTTCTTGGGCCGAGCACGTGCAGGATCTGCACCCCCGCGCCGAGGATGTCGTCCCGGGCCTCGCTCACCGCCCGGTTGATGCTGAGCGCACCCTGCGAGCCGCCGCTGACCAGCAGCGTCGGGCGGGAGGGGTCGAGGCCGAAGCTCTCGCGCGCCTCGGCCTTTGTCAGTTCGGGGTTGGTGATGGAGCGTCGCATCGGCATGCCGACGAGGTGGCCGCCGCGCATGGTGGTCTCGGGGAAGGTGGTCCCGACGAAGGCCGCGAACCGGGCGCCGACCTTGTTGGCGATGCCGGGCAGCTTGTTTGCCTCGTGCACCACGACCGGCACCTTCATGGAGCGGGCCGCCAGGTAGGCGGGGATGGAGACGTAGCCGCCGAACCCGACCAGCACGTCCGCCTTCGCGTCCTTGAGCACCTTACGGGCCTGCAGCACGGAGCGGGTGAGGGTGACGGGCAGCTTGACCAGGTCGAGGTTGACGCTGCGCGGCAGCGGTACCGGGTCGATCAGCCGAAGCTCGAGGCCGGCCTCGGGATCACCCGCGTCTCGAGGCCCTTCGCGGTGCCGATGCACACGATCTCTGCCGAGGCGCGCTCCTGGACGGCCTTCGCGGTGGCGATCAGCGGAGAGGTGTGCCCCGCGGTGCCGCCCCCTGCGAGCACGACGCTGGTCATGTCAGTCCTCCTTGGTGGCCGCCATGACGCTCGTCATCCGCGGCCGCGACTTCTTCTTGCGGGAGGCAAGATAGGCGCGCGCATCGGGTGTGTCGCGCGCGAGGGCCAACAGTACCCCGGTGCCCATCAGGCAGGCCAACATCGCGGAGCCGCCGTAGGAGATGAACGGGAGGGGGACGCCGAGCACCGGGAGCAGGTGCATCACGACGAAGATGTTGATCACCGCCTGGCTGAGGAACCAGCCGGTGACGCCGGAGGCGACCACCTTGTTGAACATCTTGTCCGAGCGCATCGCGACGGCGAGGCCCGCCCAGCCGAGCAGCGCGAACAGGCCGATCACGAGCAGGGCGCCGAACAGGCCCAACTCCTCGCCGATGACGGCGAAGATGAAGTCGGTGTGGGCGTTGTCCTTGAGGCCGCCGTACTTCTGTCGGCTCGCGCCGAGGCCGAGCCCCCACCAGCCGCCGCTCGCCAGCGCGTACAGCGCAGACATGGGCTGCGACGACAGGTCGGTGTTGGACTGCGGGTCCAGGAAGATCGAGATGCGGCTCATCCGGTTACCTGATCCGTAGACCAGCAGGCCGACCAGCACCGCGGCTGCGGTGCCGAGCGGGATCATCACGCGCAGCGGGGTCCCGATGAACCACATCACCAGGACCAGGATCAGGCCGATGATCAGGCCGGTGCCGAGGTCCTTGCCCGCGAGCACCAGCGCGAGGATCAGGCCGCCGAGCGGGATCAGCGGGATGGCGAGTTGGGCCGGCTCGTGCAGCCTGCCGCGCTTGAGGTGGAACACGGCGCCGCACCACACCACCAGCGCCAGCTTCGCGAACTCGGATGGCTGGAACTGCACTCCGGGGCCGAGCGCGAGCCAGTTCTGGTTGCCGCGGCTGTGCTGCCCGAGCGGGCTGAGCACCAGGATCAGGAGCACGACGGCGAGCGCCCACGCGGGCCAGCCCAGCTTGCGCAGCAGGTCTGGCTTGATCCGGCTGAAGATCACGGCGAACACGATGCCCGCGACCACGAACACCAACTGGCGCGTCACGTAGTAGTAAGGGTCGACCTGGTTGTGAAGCGCGTAGGCCGAGGAGGCGGAGAGCACCATCAAGGTGCCGAGGCCGACGAGGATCGAGACGCTCGCCGCGATGAAGTAGTACGGGGCCATCGGCGAACCCGCCAGGGCCTTGACCTGGGACCAGATGGTCAGCCGCGCCGGGGAGGTTGCGTCGGTTGCCATGGGGTTCCTTCCTACCTGGCCAGGTACTTCTTGACCGCCGCCGCGAAGCTGTCCCCGCGGGCTGCGTAGCCGTCATACATGTCGAGGCTGGCGCATCCCGGTGACAGCAGGACGGTGTCTCCGGGCCGCGCCATCGAACCCGCGAGCTCGACGACCTCGTCCATCACCCCAGTGTCGGTCGTGTCGAGCACGCGAACGGGGACCTCGGGCGCGTGTCGGGCAAGCGCCTCGGCGATCATCTCCCTGTCGACGCCGATCACGACTGCGCCGCGCAGCTTGTCGCGGTTCCGTTGGATCAGTTCGTCGAACGTGGTGCCCTTCGCCTGGCCGCCCGCGACCCACACGAACGAGTCGTAGGCCTGCATCGCCGAGTTCGCGGCGTGCGGGTTGGTCGCCTTGGAGTCGTCGACCCAGGTGATGCCCTCGGCGTCTGCGACCTGCTGGATGCGGTGGCCCGCCAACTGCAGCCGCTTCAGCCCGTCGGCGACCGACGTGGCCGCCACCCCGTAGCTTCGGGTCAGCGCCGCCGCGGCGATCGCGTTGGCGACGTTGTGCGGCGCGAAGGGCTGCACGTCGGAGACCTTCGCCAGTTCGAGGGCCGAGTCGCGGCGCTGCGGCACGAAGGCCCGGTCGACGATCAGGTCGTCGACGACGCCGAGCATCGAGATCGCCGGGATGCCGGTGGTGAAGCCGATGGCGCGGGCGCCCTCGACGACCTCGGCCTCCTCGACCATCTTCTCGGTGACCGGCTCGGCGACGTTGTAGACGCACGAATGCGTGACGCCCTGGTAGATCTTCGCCTTGTCCGCCGCGTAGCGGTCGAACGCGCCGTCGCCCTCGTACCACTCGAGGTGGTCCTGGTGCAGGTTCAGCACGACCGCCGAGTGCAGGTTGACGTTGTTCATCCAGTGCAACTGGAAGCTGGACAGCTCGACGGCGAACACGTCGTAGTCGACGTCGTCGAGGATCGCCTCGATGATGGGTCGGCCGATGTTGCCGACCGCGGCGGCCTTCTTGCCGTCGGCGATCAGCATCGACTCGACCATCTGGGTCGTGGTGGTCTTGCCGTTGGTGCCTGTGATGCCGAGCCACGGGATGACGCGGTCTGGCTGCATCATGCGCCACGCGAGTTCGGTCTCGCCCCAGACGGGGACGTTCCCGGCCGCGGCCTGCCGAAGCAGCGGGGCGGACGGGCGCCAGCCGGGCGAGGTCACGACCAGGTCGGTGCCCGGCGGCAACTGCGCGGTGGCGCCCTTGCCGAGCCGGACGGTGACGTCGAGGTGCTCGAGCAGCATCGCCTTGTCGGCGTAGGCATCGGACTCGTCCAGGACGGTGACCTTCGCGCCGAGCGACATGAGGCCGTCCGCGGCGGCGAAGCCGGAGACGCCGAGGCCCGCGACGACGACGTTGGCCGACGGCCAGTCCGAGAGCCGGTTAGCCGAGCTCATCCAGTCCTTTGTCAAAACTGACCCACCACCCATTCCGCGTAGAAGATGCCCAGGCCGAGCGCGACGCACAGCCCGCAGATGATCCAGAACCGGATCACCACCGTCACCTCGTCCCAGCCCAACAGCTCGAAGTGGTGATGGATGGGCGACATCTTGAAGATGCGTTTGCCCTTGGTTGCCTTGAAGTAGGAGACCTGCAGCGCGACGGAGCCGACCTCGATGACGAACAGCAGGCCGAGGATCACCAGCAGGATCTCGGTGCGCGTCATGACGGACAGGCCGGCGAGCGCGGCGCCGATGGCCATCGAGCCGGTGTCACCCATGAAGATCTTGGCCGGCTTGGCGTTCCACCACAGGAACCCGAAGCAGGCACCGGCGAAGGCGATCGCGACGACGGCGAGGTCGTTCGGGTCACGCACCTCGTAGCAGCGCGGCCCCGCCGTCGAGGTACGTCCGCACCACTGGTTGAACTGCCAGATGTTGACGAGCGCGTAGGCGGAGAACACGAGCGTCGCGCTGCCTGCGGCGAGCCCGTCGAGGCCGTCTGTGAGGTTGACGGCGTTGCTCCAGGCCGCGACAAGGAAGACGATCACTATCACGGCGATGAAGATCGGCAACCTGGGGCCGAAGTCCCGGAGGAACGAGATGGCGGGCGAGGCGGGAGTCAGGCCGCGGTGGTCCGGGAAGTTGAGGGCGACCAGCCCGAAGATCGCGCCGATGGCGATCTGGCCGATCAGCTTGCCGCGGGCGGTGAGCCCAAGGCTGCGCTCCTTCGAGATCTTGGCCCAGTCGTCGAGGAAGCCGAGGAATCCCATGGAGGCGGCGAGCCCGATCAGCAGCATGCCCGACAGCGTCGGGGCCTGCCACCGGAGCAGGTGGGTCAGGAAGTAGGCGAGGATCACCGCTCCGACGATGACGAGGCCGCCCATGGTGGGGGTGCCACGCTTGACGTAGTGGGCGGTCGGCCCGTCCTCTCTGATGAACTGCCCATAGTGCCGCCTGGTCAGGAACTTGATGAGCATCGGGGTGCCCACCATCGCCAACAGCAGTGACAGCCCGCCCGCGAGCAGGATGTTGATCACTTCGTCTCTCCGTCCCGTGCGACCAGCGTGGCCGCAACCGTCTCCAATCCGACACCGCGAGATCCCTTGATCAACACGACATCGCCGGGGCTAAGGGTAAGCGACGATGCGACCTGATCGCGCGTCGAGGCGCGGGCCGCGATGTTTTCGGACGTCGCCCCCGCCACGATCTGGTCGGCGAACTCTCCGACGGCCACCACCTCGTTGATGCCCAGGTCAGCGGCGAGTCGGCCCAGTTCCTGGTGCAGTTCCGCGGCCGTCGGGCCGAGCTCGAGCATGTCGCCGAGCACCGCCACCACGCGGGCCTCGGGATGCTCCCGCCTGGTGCCCGCCGCCAACTCGACGGCGGTGGCGAGCGCGACGGCCATCGAGTCGGGGTTGGCGTTGTAGGCGTCGTTGAGGATCAGCACGCCGTCGGCACGAGGGGCCAGTTCCATCCGCCACTGCGAGCGTGGCGTCGCGGCCGACAGCGCCGCCGCGATCAGGTCAAGGTCGAGCCCCGCCGCGAGGGCGGCCGCCGCCGCGGCGAGCGCGTTGGACACCTGCTGCCTGCCGATCACCCCGAGGGCGACCTCCGCGGTGCGTTCGCCGTCTCCGTCAGAGGCGACGAGCGTGAAGCTGGCCTGGCTGAGCGCGTTGAGTCGGACATCGCGGGCGGTGACGCGCAGGTCGCCGCCGGTGAGGTTCCCCTCACCGAACCAGGCGATCCTGGCGCGGGTCGCGTCGGCCATCGCCGAAACGAGCGGGTCGTCGAAGTTGAGCACGGCCCAGCCGTCGGGGGCCAGGTCGGCGACGATCTCCGACTTGGCGCGGGCGGTCGTCTCCATCCCGCCGAACTCGCCGACGTGTGCGCGCCCGACGTTGAGGCACATGCCGATGTCGAGCCCCACCAGCGAGGTCAGCCATGCGATGTGACCGATGCCGCGGGCCCCCATCTCGGAGATCAGATAGGCGGTCGACGCGCCGACGCGGCAGGCGGTCAGGGGGACGCCGATCTCGTTGTTCTGCGAGCCGACCGGCGCGACCGTCGGGCCCGCGGCCTCGAAGATCTGCGCCATCAGGTCCTTGGTGGAGGTCTTGCCCGAGCTTCCGGTGACCCCGACGCTGAGCATGCCCCGCGCCCTGGCCTCCGCGACGACGCCGCGGGCTAGCCAGCTCAGCGCGTCGACGGAGTCGGCGGCGAGGATGTGGGGGGCGTCTGCCTCGGTGAGGTGGGTGCCGATCACGCACGCCGCGCCAGCCTCGACGGCGCGCGGCGCGAAGTCGTGTCCGTCGACGCGCTCGCCTGGGATCGCCACGAAGATCGCGCCGGGACGCGCCTCACGGTTGTCGATCACGACCTCCGGGCCGACCAGCGCGTCGTCGCCGACGAGTTCAACGGCCGCCGGCTGCATGAGGTCGATCAGTTCACTGATCCTTCGTGGTTCCATGACGCTCACCTTCCTCCTCGAGACGCCACCACGCGAGCGTCGCCTCCTCTGCGTCGTCGAAATCGACCGTCCGGTCGGCGAGAATCTGGCCCCTCTCGTGGCCCTTGCCGAGGATCGCGACGACGGACCCGGGCCCTGCCCTTCGGATCGCCTCCTCGATGGCGGCCCGGCGGCCCGCGACCTCGAGGGTCTCCCCCGCTGCCGCCTCGCGCGCGCCCGCCAGTGCCTGCGCGCGGATCGCCGCGGGGTCCTCGGTGCGCGGGTTGTCGTCGGTGATGATCGTGAGGTCGCTGCCCCTCGCCGCCGCGGCGCCCATGCCTGGGCGCTTCTCCGGGTCGCGGTCGCCCCCGCAGCCGAGCACGCAGATCACCTCGTCGTGGCCGGCGAGCGACTCGAGCGCCGCCTCGACGGCCTGCGGGGTGTGCGCGAAGTCGACCACCACGAGCGGGGCACCCTCCCCCAGCGTGACGCGCTGCATCCGGCCGGGGACCTGGGCCGTCTCCAGCCCACGCAGCGCCGCCTCGGCAGGGACGCCGACGGCCTCCAGCATCGCGAACGCGACGGCCGCGTCGATCATGTTGTAACTGCCGGGCAGCGTCAGGCGAAGCTCGAGGCGTTCCGAGTCTCGGGTGAGGGTGGCGACGCCGCCGAGCGGTTCCTCGGGGGCGTAGTCGCTGAGTCGGTAGTCGACGCCCGCGCCGGTGCCGACGGTGATCAGCCGCGACTGGCCGTGCGCGGCGACCCGGGACGCGAGTTCGCGACCGTGGTCGTCGTCGACCCAGATCACGCTGACGGCGGCCCTGCCCGGTTCGAACAGCTTCGCCTTTGCCTCGAAGTAGTCCTCCATGGTGGCGTGGAAGTCGAGGTGGTCGCGGCCGAGGTTCAGGAAGCCGACGGCGTCGAACGCAATGGCGTCGACCCTGTCGAGCGCCATGGCGTGCGAGCTGACCTCCAGCGCGACGGCCTGCGCTCCCCTTTGCTGCATCACGGCGAGCAGCGCCTGCAGGTCGGGCGACTCAGGTGTCGTGACGGTCGAGCGCGACGAGCGCAGTTCCTCGGTGCCGAGCCGGAATCCGATGGTCCCGATGGTGCCGGTCGGTACCCCGGCGGCGAGCAGCCCGCCCTGCAGGAGCGCGACGGTGGTCGTCTTGCCGTTGGTGCCGGTGACGCCGAGCATGGTCATCTCGCGGCCGGGCTCACCGAAGAGGCGCGCGGCCACCACCGCCATCGCCTCGCGGGCGTCGAGCGCCGCGACAACGGGGACGAGCGAGGGTCCGATCAGATCGCGGCCCGCGTCGTCGGTGAGGATCGCGACCGCCCCGGCGTCGACGGCGGCCGCCGCGAAGGAGGCGCCGTGCGCGCGGCTGCCGGGCAGCGCCACATACAGCCAGCCGTCCTCGACCGCCCGCGAGTCGAGGGTGATCCCGTTCACCGCGGTTCGGGCGTCGGTGTCCCCGACGAGACCGAGCCCCGCCACCAGCGACGCGAGGGTCGCGGGGGCAGGGCAGCGGGTCGAAGTGCGCTTTCCATCACTCGAACGTTAGCGGCAGTTTCGGTGCCGTGGTCGTCGACGGCGCGACGTTGTAGCGGGGAAGCGCCAGCTTCAGCACGTCGTTGACGACGGGAAGCGCGAGTTGGCTACCGAGGTTGCCGTTGGTCGGCTGATCGAGGACGACGTAGACCAGAAGCTGCGGGTCCTCGGCGGGTGCGGCGCCGACGTAGGAGGCCGTGAAGCCGTTGTAGCACTTGCACTTCGGGTCGAAGCGCTGCGCGGTTCCGGACTTGCCGATAGTGCGGTAGCCGTCGATGGCGCGGTCGTCCTTGAGCGTGACGACCGACTCCATCATGTCGACGACTGCCTTCGAGGCCTCCTCGGAGACGACCCGGTGCGACTCGCGCGCCGGCAGGTCGACCGGCTCGCCGTCGGCCGTCGTCGCCGACTTGATGATGCTTGGCTGGTGATAGGTGCCGCCGTTGATCGCTGCGGCCACCGCTGCGGCCATCTGGATCGAGTTGACGCTGAGGCCCTGGCCGAAGGCGATCTGGTCGCGCGTGTAGTCGGCCATGTCCGCGCCGGGCAGCCGACCGGCGGTCTCGCCCGGCAGGCCGACGTTGCTCTTGGTCCCCAGCCCGAACGACGACAGGTAGTCGCTGAGCTTGCCCTTGTCCATCGCCCGGGTCAGTTGGATGGTGCCGATGTTGGAGGAGTTGGCGATCACGCCGCGCGCCGTCAGGTTGATGGTGCCGTGCGAGTAGGAGTCGCGCACCACGCCGTCGCCGGAGGCGATGGTCGGCGGCACGACCACCTCCGTGTCGGGGGTGACGAGGCCCTGGTCGGCCAGCGCCGCCATGGTCAGCACCTTCTGCACCGAGCCGGGCTCGTAGGCCTCCGTGACGGCCCGGTTACCCAGGTCCTCGCTCTTGGCGGAGCCGGGGTTGGCCGAGTCGTAGCTCGGCCCGTTGGCCAGCGCGAGGATCTCGCCGGTCTTGACGTTGAGCACGATCAGCTTGCCTGTCTTCGCGCCGGCGGTCTTCATGCCCTGCGCGAGGGCCTGCTCGCTCATCCACTGGAGGTCGGAGTCGATGGTCAGCACGTAGGAGTCGCCGTCGACGGCCGGCTCCATGACGGAGGTGCCGAGCGGGATCCGGCCATAGGTGGACGAGTCGTAGACCTGCTTGCCCGGGGTCCCGGTGAGCTTGTCGTTGAGCACGTACTCGAGGCCCGCGGCGCCGTTGCCCTCGGCGTTGACGAAGCCGAGCACGTTGGAGGCGACGGTGCGGTTGGGGTAGGTGCGCACCGGGTCGCTGGTGGCGAAGAGCCCGTACAGCGGCCGCTTGCCGTCGCCGTCGATGCCCGCCTTCATGTCGGCCTGGATCTCCACCCAGGTGTTGGCGGGGATCCGACGCGCCACGACCTTGTACTTGGAGGTGCCGTCGCCCACCATCTCCAGGTAGGTCTCCTTGCGGCCGCCCAGATGCTTGACGAGGATGTCGGCGATCGCGCCCGGCGAGGCCTTGGCCGCCGCCTGCTTCTTCTCGCTCATCCGGTAGCGCTCGTCCGCGCCGTTGGTGAAGACCATGTGCGGGTCCATCGAGATCAGCATCGCCGGCTCGGTCGCGGCGAGCACGACGCCGTTGCGGTCGGTGATCGCGCCGCGGTTGGCCGTGAGGTCCTTGGTGGACTGCATCTTCTTGGCCGCGGTGTCTGCGTAGGCCTGCGAGTCGATGCCCTGCAACTGGATGGCGCGGGCTCCTGCGGTGCCGAGCAGCACTGCAAGCAGCACCATGAACACGCGGATCCGCACCGAGGTCCGCCCGATGGGCAGCCTGACGGTGCGGCGGTAGCGGCGCGGGGCGTCGGCCTTGGGGCGCGAGGCGGGCTTGGCGGCCGCGCGCGGCTTGGAGGTGGGGCGCGACGCGGCCGCCTTCTTGGCTGCGGGACGCTTGCCCGTCTGCTTCGAGGCCGCGGCGCGGGTCGTCGACGTGCGCGACGAGGAGGGACGCGACGACGAGGAACGCGACGAGGAGGCGCGCCGGTTGCCGCCGGAGGCCGGCTTGCGCTCGGTCACGGCTGTTCCTCCCCCGCGGGTCCCGCGGCGGTGATGTCGGTGGGGGCCTCCTGCTCGGCCTGCGCGTCGGGCGCCGGGTCAACGGGTGGCGCGGTTGGCTGCGCCGAGGGCAGCGGCTTCATCTGGGTGCCGGTGAGGAAGGGCATCTCGTTGCCCTTCACCGCGGTGGGCACTCCGGTGACGGTGCCGTCGGCGAGATTGATGAACGCCGGGTACGGGTTGGGCACCATGCCGAGTTCGGTGGCGCGCAGCGCGAGCGCGTTGGCGCTGGAGACGCGCTGCAGTTCGCCCTCGAGCGACTCCGCCTTGTAGCCGAGTTCGGTCGCCTCCCTGCGCAGCATCGTCAGTTCCTGTGACTGCGCCCCCACCGACGTCGACACGATCATCACGGCGCCGAGGCCGATGCCGATCAGGACGGCGATGATGGCGATGAACCCGAAGGTCGACACCGACGCCGTCGGGGTGTGCACGAGGGAGAGTCGCGGGGCCCGCTCCTGGGCCTCGGTCTCGACGGTTGCTGCGCTCATGCGGCCTCCTTGATCCGTTCGGCGACCCGGAGGCGCGCGGACGCGGCCCGGGGGTTCGTGGCGATCTCTTCGGCGTCGGGCCGTTCGGCTCCCCTGGTGAGGAGGCGGAGGTCGGCCTTCAGTTCCTCGGGGACGACGGGCAGGTCGCGCGGCGCCCGGTCGGTGGCGCCCTTCGCGAAGGTCCGCTTGACGAGCCGGTCCTCGAGCGAGTGGTAGCTGAGCACCGCGACGCGGCCGCCCACCGCGAGCGCGTCGACGGCTGCTGGCAGCACGCCCTCGAGGGCGACCAGTTCGCGGTTGACCTCGATGCGCAGCGCCTGGAAGGTCCGCTTGGCCGGGTGTCCCCCGGTGTGCCTCGCGGCGGCGGGGATGGCTCCGGAGATCACCTCGACGAGCCGGCCTGAGGTGTCGAACGGGGCGTCCTCGCGGCCCGCGACGATCGCGCGGGCGATCCGGTCGGCGAAGCGCTCCTCGCCGTACCACTTGAGGATGTTGGACAGGTCCTTGGCCGGGTAGGTGTTGAGCACGTCGGCGGCCGTCGGGCCTTCCGTCGGGTTCATCCGCATGTCGAGGGGCGCGTCGACGCGGTAGGCGAACCCGCGCTCCGTGCGGTCGATCTGCAGCGAGGAGAGGCCGAGGTCGAGCAGGATCGCGTCTACCCGCGCGACGCCGAGGTCGGCGAGCACGTCCGGAAGTTCGTCATAGACGGCGTGCACGAGGGTCGCGCGCTCCATCAGCGCGCCGAGGCGCTGCTCGGCCACCTGGTGCGCGTCGGGATCTCGGTCGATGCCGATCAGGCGCGCCTCGGGGCAGGCGTTGAGCATGGCGATGGAGTGGCCTGCCAGGCCGAGGGTGCCGTCGACGAACACGGCGCCAGGGTGCGAGAGCGCGGGGCGGAGCAGTTCGACGATCCGGTCGCGCATGACCGGATCGTGGACGTCCGCAAAGCCCTGCATCAGATGTCGACCCTTCATCTCTTGTCTATATCTCCACCTGGAGATTCCCTTCCGGGCCGGTCCTGACATCGGGGAAGTGAAGTCAGGGCCGGTCCGGCCGGGTATCACCGGGTGGAGGTCACATTCCCGTCAGGGCGGTGAACTCGTTGTCCATGTCGGAGAAGCCCTCTTCGCTCAGCTCCGAGTACTTCTGCCATGCCTCGGCGTCCCAGATCTCCGCGCGGTCGCCCGCGCCGATCACCACGACGTCACGATCCAGACCCGCATAGGCGCGCAGGTTCGGGGGGATGGTGACCCGGCCCTGCTTGTCTGGAACCTCATCGCTGGCCCCGGCCATCAACATGCGCTGATAGTCGCGGACCTGCTTCACGGTGCTCGGGGCGCTGACGAGGGAGGTCATCTTCGCCTCGAACGTGGCTCGGGGGTACACGGCGAGCGCCCGCTCCTGGGTCCTCGTCACGACGAGACCCGCTGCGAGCGCTTCGCGGAACTTCGCGGGAAGGATGAGGCGGCCCTTCTCGTCCAGCTTCGGCTGATACGTCCCCAGAAACATCGATCAGGCACCTCCTTCCTCCCTTAGGCACCCACTTTGCTCCACTTGGCCCCACATTACCCCACTTCTCTCCACAGGGCAGCCATTTTTCGTTGCATTCCTGGGTTGTTGCCGCGACTTGTAGGCTTAGCGACGCCGCAAACTGCCACCCATAGGAGCCCAGGTGATCCAGCACGCCACCCCCTCGCTGCCAGAGGTGTCTCAGCTCGCCAACCGCATCGCTGAAGAGATGAGTCGTGTGATCGAGGGGAAACCCGCGCAGATCCGGATGGCGGTGACCGTGCTTCTCGCCGAGGGGCACCTGCTGATCGAGGACGTGCCGGGCGTCGGCAAGACCGTGCTCGCCAAGGCGCTCGGGCGCGCGATCGCCGGCGATGTGAAGCGCATCCAGTTCACGCCTGACCTGCTGCCCAGCGACGTCACCGGAGTGTCGGTGTTCAACCAGTCCAGCCGCGAGTTCGAGTTTAAGCGCGGCGGCATCTTCGCCAACATCGTGCTGGGCGACGAGATCAACCGGGCCTCCCCCAAGACGCAGTCCGCCATGCTGGAGGCGATGGCGGAGAACCAGGTCTCGGCAGACGGCCAGACCTACAAGCTTCCGCAGCCGTTCATGGTGATCGCCACGCAGAACCCCATTGAGATGGAGGGCACCTATCCCCTCCCCGAGGCGCAGCGCGACCGCTTCATGGCGCGCATCACCATGGGCTACCCCGCTCGCCAGTCCGAGGTCGCGATGCTCGCGGCGCAGGCGGGGGGCGACCAGTTGTCCTCCGTGCGTCCGGTGACGGACGCCGCGACGGTCGCAGCGGCGATCCAGGCCGTCCGGGCCGTCTACGTGGCCCCCGTCATCAACGACTATGTCGTCTCGGTCGTCGAGGCGACGCGCAGGCACCCCGACCTCCGGCTCGGCGCGAGTCCGCGCGCGTCGCTGCACCTGATGCGGGCCTCGCGGGTCGCCGCCGCGCTGGCCGGGCGCGACTACGTCATCCCCGAGGACGTCGGCTCGCTCGCCGTCGAGGTGCTCGCTCACCGGGTGCTTCCCACCGTCGAGGCGCAGGTCGCCCGGCGAGATGCCTCGGGGATCGTCTCCTCCGTCATCGCCTCGGTGCCGACCCCGGAGCGGGGGTAGGCGCATTGAAGCGCGGCGCACGCTTGACGGGCCGCGGCCTCGCGCTCGTCATCCTCGGCGGCCTCGCGTCTGCGGCGGCCGCCTTCATCGGCGAACGCGACATCCTGTGGCTGACGCTCGGGTTGACCGCACTTCCGGTGCTCGCCCTCCTGTATCTCCTTGTCGCGCCGCCCCGGATCGGGCACGAACGCACCCTTGAGCCGCCGATGATGCCCAACGGCGAGAGCGCCAGGATCGTGCTGCGCGTCGTCAACGACGCGCCAGCGCAGTCCAGCGCGCTGCGCTTCAACGACTCGGCCGACCACGCCATCGGCGGCGGCGCATCGTTCGTGATCGCCCGCGGCTTCGGGCGCTGGCACCAGGCCGTCGGGTACACCGTCGAGGCCGAGTCCCGCGGCCGGTTCCGGATCGGCCCGCTGACGGCGTCCGCGACCGATCCGTTCGGGCTGGCGCGCCGCACCATCACCTCCGACGGGGAGGACTCGACGCTGCGCGTCACGCCACGGGTGTGGCCGTTGAGCGAGTTGCCGACCGGCTCCGGGCTGGGGGCGGCGGGCGACGCGACGCCACAGCGGATCGGGCAGGCCGGCACCGACGACGTGCTGGTGCGCGAGCATCGCTACGGCGACGACATGCGCCGCGTGCACTGGAAACTCTCGGCCAAGAAGGACGACCTGATGGTCCGCCTCGAGGAACACCCGTGGGACCCGTCGAGCACGCTGATCGTCGACACCCGGCGCTCGGCGCACGCCGACCACGGGCCGCGCGGGTCCCTCGAATGGGCCGTGTCCGCGGTCGCCTCGGTGGCCACCATGCTGCTGTCGGGCCGATTCCGGCTCTCGATCGTGTCGCCGTCCGGCTCGGTGTACCAGTCGGGGCACTCCGTCGGACCGTCGGCTGGCCAAGCGATGATCGAGGCCATGACGGACCTGACGGCCTCCGAGCACGGCTGGCTCGGCGAGGCCTTCAGCGACCCTGAGGCGCTCGGATCGTCGGCGTCGCTCGTCGCGGTGACCGGCCTGCTCACCGCGGCCGACGCCGCCGCCCTCACCGCCGCCGGCGCGGGCGCCCGCAGCGTGGTCGCGCTCGTCCCCGACGCCGAGCGGTGGGGCTCCCCGTCCGACGAACATGAGGATGCCGTGACGCTGCTCGCCAACCACGGCTGGACGCTGGCGCGCTACTCGCCCGGCGACACCGTCCCCGAGGCATGGGCCCGGGTGCCGCGATGAAGTTCACGTACCACCCCCTCACCAGCGTGATGATCGCCGTGGCCGTGTGGCTGTCGCTCTTGCCGCTCGGTGCGCTCATCGAACGCGACGCCTTCGTCGTGCAGAGCCTCCCCGTGCTGGTCGCCTCCGCGGCCGTCGGCCTGATCCTCGCGCTGCTGCGCGCCCCCCGACTGCTGACGCTGATCGCGCAACTGGTGGCGATCGTCGGCATGCTCGTCTGGCGGGGGCTTTCGCTCGCAGGGCCGGGCGACCCGTTCGACGCTCTGGCGCTGCTGACGAGCGACGGCGTCGAGGCCATCCGCAACCAGCCCCCGCCGTTGTCGGCCGTGCCGGGCGTGGTGTGGCTGGTGCTGCTGCTCGCCTCCGTCCTGACGATCGTGCTCGAACTGCTCGTCAACGGCCTGGAACAGCCGGGCTGGGCGATCGCCCCGCTGGCGCTGTCGTTCACGATGTCCGCGCTGATCGTGCGCCAGGACCTCCCCTGGTACCAGGTGCTGCCGGTGCTCGGCGGCTACCTCGCCGTGCTGCTCGCCTCCGGCGGGTTCGGAGGGGCGACCGGCCGCGCGTCGCGCTCAGGGGCCTTCAACGCGTCCCGCACCGCCACCGGGCTCGCGATCGCCGCCATCGGCGTGATCGCGGCGCTGGTGATCGCGCCGCTGATCCCGCTCGGCCCGAAGCAGCCGTGGAACAATTCGGGCCAGGACGGCCCCATTCAACTGAGCGACCCGACCGTCCGGCTCAACCAGGACCTGCGCAGGCCCGACGATGTCCCGGTGCTCAACTATCGCGCCAGCACCGACGAGCCCGTCTACCTGCGCACGGTCGCGCTGGCCAACCTGACCTCCGACGGGGCGCGGCTGATGCCGATGCGGCTCAGCCGCTTCGGGCTCGGCTCCGCATCGAACCAGCCGGGCGTCGACGTCAAGGTCGAGGTGGAGATGGCCGACATCCCCTCCGAATACCTGCCCGCTCCTTTCGCGCCGCGCGGGTTCAGCGCGGACGGGACGTGGTCCTACGACCCGGAGACGCTCTCGATCGTGGCGGCAGGCCCCGACCGCATCGATCAGACGCGCGGGCTGGAGTACTCGGTCGAGTCGGTGCTGCCCGACCCCACCAAGGAGCAGGTCGAGGCGGCAGGTGCCGGATCCGGCCTGGATGCCGTGGTGACCGAGATCCCGCAGGGCCTCTCCCCCGAGGTCACCCAGCTCACCGGTGAGGTCGTCGGCGACGCGCAGACCGCTGGTCAGAAGGCCCTGGCCATCCAGTCGTACCTGCGCTCCGACCAGTTCACCTACTCGCTTGGTGCGCCCGGCTCGTCGAGCAGCAATGCGATCAACGCTTTCCTCCTGGAGGACCGCTCCGGGTACTGCATCCACTTCGCGGCGGCCATGATCACCATGTCCCGGATCGAGGGGATCCCGGCCAGGATGGCCGTCGGCTTCACCCCCGGCGAGCGTCAGGAGGACGGCAGCTACGAGGTGACAGCGCACGACGCGCACGCGTGGCCTGAGCTGTACCTCGACGGGCTCGGCTGGGTGCCGTTCGAGCCGACCCCCGCCTTCGACGGACCGCCCGAGTACGTCGACCCCGCCGACCCCGGCTCGGCGAGCCCCACGCCTGAGCCGACCGCCCCCACCTCGGAGCAGCCTGCTGCCACCCCGACCCCGACGCCCACGCCGAGCCCGACGCCGAGCGCCGACCCGTCGCAGGGCGGTGGGCGCGCCGTCTCGACCGGGATCGGCGTCGGCGCCCTCGTCCTCCTGCTGCTTGCGCTGCCCGCCCTCGCACGACTCGTCCAGCGCGGCCTGCGGCTGCGCGGTGGCCAGGAGCCGGAGCGCGCGGCGGACGGGGCCTGGGACGAGGTGCGCGCCACCTTCCGCGACTACGGCCTGTCCTGGCCGGGTGGTTCTCCCGGCCCCGCGTCCCGGGCTGCGGCGGACCAGTTGATGCCTCAGGGCGCCGCCGCGCTTGCGGTGATCGCCCAGACCGTCGAGCGAAGCCGCTTCTCGCGTGAGGGCAGCGACGCGGGCCAACTCGCGGCGCAAGTCAAGGCGCTTCGGACCTCCGTCTCGCGGGCCGCCACCTCAGGTGCCCGCTTCAGGGCCGCTCTGTTGCCCACCTCGCTGTTCGGTGCGGCTCGCCGTTCAGCGGACGGGCCGCCCGACGGCGCGCTTTCAGACAATTGACTGGGAGCATAGAATGCAAGTATCGAGCCGACGAGGGAGATGAGATGGCCCTTTCTGAGCAGGAGCGCAAGCTACTGGAGCAGCTTGAGGCGTCCCTGATGGCCGATGACCCCAAGCTGGCGGATCGGCTGAGCGGGTCGGCCGAGGTGCGGGTGCACCGCAGGCGCGCAGCGCTTGCCGGCCTGAGCTTCGTGCTCGGCGTCGCGGTCCTGATCGCGGGGGTGCAGGTGCATCCCGCGGTGAGCGTCGTGGGCTTCCTGATCATGCTGGGCGCCGCCCTTCTCGGCATCAACTCGTGGCAGCGCGTCGGCGACGACGGGCAGCCGAGCAAGCCCCAGCAGGGCCCGCCGAAGAGCGATCCCCCGACGAGCGACTTCATGGACCGCCTCGAGGAACGCTGGCGCAAGCGCCAGCAGGGTGGCGACAACTAACTTCGCCGTCGGGGCTGGCCCCGACAGTTCAGCCGAGCCGCATCGTGGTGAGGCAGGTCGGGTCGTCCGCGCCGGTGCCGACCCGGGTGGTGGCGCTTCTGCCGTCTGCGGTGATCGTGACGGTGGCGTCGATGTCGCGCGGCAACCAGAATCCCACGAAGCCGTTGGGGCCGGTCGTGGCGTCCCCCGCGTAGATCTGAGTGCCGTCGTCGCCGACGATGGTGACGTCGAGGTCGGCGTCGACCAACTCCCCCTGGCAGCCCGAGAGGCTGTGGTTGTAGCACTCGTGGGTCTGGCCGACGTAGGGGGCGATCGAGAGGTAGAAGGCGTCCTCGATGGGCAGGCTGATCTCGGACGTGTCATCGGCGAGGATCAGTTCGCCGGAGCGCACGGAGCCGAACGGCCCGGCCTCGCGGTCGTCGTTGGTCGCGTCGAGTGCGTCGACGATCTCCGTGACGCTCTTGCCCTCCAGTCCGTGTGCAGCGAGGAACGCGTCGACGCCGGCGGGGGCAGCGGCTGACGGTGCGGCGGTCGGCGGCGTGATGGCCGGCTGGTCCGCGGAACAGGCGCCGAGGGCGATCACGGCGATCAACGATGCGGTGGCGGCGGGCAGGGTACGCACTGGGGTGCCTTTCGGTTGGGCGGTGACGACACCCTAGAAGATACCCGGTGGGGGTATCTCCACAAGGGGCGGGTCCGGTTACCCTTCGAGAGGCGCCGCGTGGAGCGCCACAAGGATGCGTGCGTGCCGGATCAGGAACAGGTTCTCGTCCAGGCGCTTGCGGCGCAGCCACCCGGTCACCTCGTCGTTGTGCTTGCTCGCGTTGCACGAGGGGCAGGCGGGCACCACGTTGTCGAGGGTGTACCTGCCGCCTCGGGAGACGGGCAGCACACAGTCGCGCTGCAGCGCGGTGCCGACGGCCTCGCAGTAGGCACAGGCCCCCACGCCGAGACGATGTCGCCCCACTGCGCGTCGGTGAGGTCGTTGTCGACCCTGGCGAGCCGGTTCCTGCGACGCTTCGCGTACCTGGCTCGGGTCGCCGCCGAGGCGGTGATCTTGCGTCGTTGTGGCACGCCTGGATGGTACCGACCCGTTGCCGGTTCAGCCCGCAGCCGTGAGGACGTCGGCGCGCCGGGCCAGCCGGGCGCGCTGCACCGCCTGCGGCCCGAACCGCAGCACCGCACGGTCGATGGCCTCCTCCGCCTCCCCCCAACCGCGGGCCGGCTCGTCGAGAGCGGGTTGCTGGTAGGTCTCGGTCTTTGGCACCAGTTTCTCGACGCGCACCCCGATGCGGCGGATCCGGGCGCGCTGCAGCCCGAGCCTCTCGAACAGGCGCAGCGCCTCGGCGTAGATGTCGTTGGTGCGGTCGGTGTAGGCCTTGAGGGTGCCGGTGCGGGTGATGGTGGTGAAGTCGGCGAAGCGCACCGAGAGGGTTACGGTCCTGCCGACCATCTCCTGCGCCCGCATCCTGCCTGCGGTGCGGTCCGCCATCCGCAGGATCTCGGTGACGACGAGGGCGGGGTCGTCGGTGTCGCGCCCGAAGGTCTCCTGCGATCCGACGCTGTGCTCGGCCGGTTCCCTGACGAGCACCGAGCGGTCGTCGCGGCCCCAGGCGAGGTCGAACAGCAGGCCGCCCTGCCCGTCGCCGAGCGCCCGCTGCAGGGTGGCCTTCGAGGTGTTTGCCACATCGCGCACCGACTCGAGCCCGAGGCGGTGCAACTTGCCCGCGGTGGCCTCCCCCACGCCCCAGATCGCCTCGACCGGCAGCGGGTGCAGGAAGCCGATCACCTGGTCCGCGGTGATCCACACCAACCCGTCGGGCTTTGCCTGTTTGGAGGCGAGCTTCGCGATGAACTTGCTCGGCCCGATGCCGACCGAGCAGGCGATGCCCTGTTCGTCCATCACCTGGGCGCGCAGCCGCTCCCCGATCGCCACCGGGTCACCGCCGAGCCTGCGCAGCGCGGTGGTCAGGTCGATGAACGCCTCGTCGATGGAGGCCATCTCGACCCGATCGGTGACGGTGTCGAAGATCTCGGCGATGCCAGCGGAGACCGCGGTGTAATGGTCGAAGTCGGGATGCACGACGGCGACCTGGGGGCACATCCGGCGGGCCCGGCTGGTGGGCATGCCGGAGGTGATGCCGAAGCGCCGTGCCGGGTAGTTGGCCGACAGCACCACCCCCCTGGTGGAGCCGCCGACGAACATGGGCACGTCGCGCAGTTCCGGGTGCCGTGCCATCTCGACGGAGGCGTAGAACGCGTCCATGTCCACGTGGGCGATCACTGTCACGGGGTCACCTTCCTGAGCTTCCCGGGCTGGAGTGCCACAGCTTCCGCGGCGCCTCGGCGGCCCCGGTGCCCGCGGGCTTGATGTCGGAATAGGGCGACTGCTTGAACCCGCTCGCGTGCACCAGGACGCGGCGACGGCCCATGCCTCCCGCGCGGGTGTGGCGCTGCGGATCGGGCGGCGGCTCGAAGCCCTCTGGCGCTGGCTCGTCCGGGTCGGCGGCTTGGGGCGCGTTCGCGGCGTCGGCGGCCGGGCGGCGCGTCTCCTCCCAGGTGCCGACCAGCGAGTAGCCCTCGGGCACCTCGTCCAGGATGGCGGTGACGGCGGCGATGGCCTCCTCCTCGGTCGCGCCCTGGTTGAGCGCGGCGCGCCACGCCTCGTCGAGGGTGCCGAGGTCCCAGGCGCCGGTGGCGCGGATCGAGATGCCGCGCGGCCCGGTGCGGCGGATCTTGCCGCGTACCAGCAGCATCCACGACGAGAAGACCGTCGCGGCGTAGGGCCCCTGCACGTCCTCGAAGAAGGTGGTGTCGACGGGGCCGGTCGAGTCGTCGAGGGTGAGGAAGATCACGCGCCGCCCGGAGCGGACGGGCGGGGTCTGGGTGGCGACCTTCACGCCCGCGACCAGCACCTCCTCCTGGTTGCGGTGCTGCAGCAGGACGCGCGAACTCGACGCCCCGATGGCGCGCAGCAGCGGCAGGTAGCGGCCCATGATGTGCTGGCTCGCGTCAAGGCCGAGGATCTCCAGTTCGGCCTTGAGCCGCTGGTCGTCGTCCATCTCCGGGAGCCCGGTGACGGCGACATCGGCGGTCGGCTCGGCCTCGGCGTCGCCGAAGTCGAGCGCGGTCTGCACGGCCTGTGCCGCGCGGTCGGCCTGCTGGCGCTGCGCCCTTGCCAACTCGGCGGGGTCGGCGCTGAGCACCTGCTGCCTGCGGCCCTTGGCCCGCGCGGCCACCCGTTCGTCTGCCCGGCGGGCGCGGTGCAGGTCGGCGAGCGCGAGCAGCAGGTCGCGGCGGGTGACCTGGCCGTGCCTGGTGATGGCGGCGCGCCGCCCGATGCCGTAGAGCCGGTCGAAGCCGCCCGCCAGGACGAGCCGCTCGACGACGGGCTCGGCGACCCGTGCCCTCGCCCAGAAGTCACTGAGGGAGGCGAACGGCTGGCCCGCAACGATCCGCTCGATCTCTGGCTCGGAGATGCCCTTGACGTCGGCGAGCGAGAGCCGGATGCCCCACCCGTCGACCTGCGGCAGCCCGTCGGCGGCCGGGATCGCCCCCATCGCGAAGTGCTCCGGCAGCGTCACCGACTCCTCGTCGTCCGTCTCCTCGAGGCGTTCGGCGCGGTACCGGCCGGTGCTGCGGTTGACGTCGAGCCCGAGCACCGAGATGTTCATCCGACGCGCCTCCTCGAGCAGCAGTCGCTTGGGGTACATGCCAGGGTCGTGGGTGAGGATGCCGGAGAGGAAGTGCGCCGGGTAGTGCCGCTTCAGCCAGGCTGACTGGTAGGTGGGCAGCGCGAAGGCGGCGGCGTGCGCCTTGCAGAACCCGAACGAGGCGAAGGATTCGAGGATGAACCAGATCTGTTCGGTGACCTGCTCCCCGTAGCCGCGCTCGACGGCGAGCCTCGTGAACCACTTCCTGACCTTCGCCTGACCCTCGGAGTCGCCGAGCGCGCGGCGCACCTCGTCGCCCTGGGCAAGCGTGCAGCCGGTGACGGCGGCGATGATCATGATGATCTGTTCGTGGAAGACGACCACGCCGTAGGTCTGTTCGAGCGCGGGGATCAGGCTGTCGTGCAGGTACTCGGGCGCCGTCCAGCCCTGCCGCGATTCCAGGAAGGGCGTGACCATGTCGGACTTGACGGGGCCCGGCCGGAACAAGGAGATGTCGACGATCAGGTCGTGGAAGGTCTCGGGGCCGAACTTACCGACCAATTCCCGCTGGCCGGGCGACTCGATCTGGAAGCAGCCGAGCGTGGCCCGGTGGGCGATCATGTCGTAGACCGCCTCGTCATCGAACGGGGCGAGCGCGTCGATGTCGGGCGTGGGGCCCTCCGCTTCGGTGCGGTCGATCTCTTCGAGGGCGTGCGCCATGGCCGACTGCATCCGGATGCCGAGCACGTCCAACTTCAGCAGCCCGAGGTCCTCGACATCGTCCTTGTCGAACTGGCTCATCGGGTAGCCGCCATAGCTGGCCTCGAGCGGGGTGCGCTGCCCGAGCGACGAGTCGCTGAGGATCACGCCGCACGGGTGCAGCGCGATGTGGCGGGGCAGCCCGTCGAGGGACTCGACCAGCCCGAAGAGCATGTCGAGGCGCCGCTCCCCCAGCCCCGCGGCGCGCAACTCGGGCAGGTCGCGCAGCGCGTTGCGGGCGTCGCGGGCCCGGATGTGCGGGAAGGCCTTCGCCATGGCGTCGATCTCGACGGGCGGCAGACTGAGCGCGGCGCCGACGTCGCGGACGGCGTGCCGGACCCGGTAGGTCTCGATCATGGCGACGCAGGCGACGCGCTGCCCCCGAAGGTCTCGAGGATCTTGTCGTAGACCTCGGTGCGGCGCGCCGACTCGACGTCGAGGTCGATGTCGGGCAGCGCCATCCTGAGCGGCGACAGGAAGCGCTCCATGATGAGGCCGTAGCGGATCGGGTCGACCCCCGAGACGCCGAGCGCGTAGTTGACGAGGCTGCCCGCGCCGGACCCCCTGGCCGCGCACCGGATGCCGAGGTCGCGGACCAGCCCGACGACGTCGGCGACGGTGAGGAAGTAGGACTCGAACCCCATCCGGCCGATCACCGACAGTTCCTCGTCGAGGCGGTCGAACACGTCGGCCCCCGGCGAGGCGTAGCGCTCGGCGATGCCCGCCTCGCAGCGCGCACGTAGCGCGGCAGGTGCCTCCTCCGGCGTGGTGCCGAGGGTCTCGAACTCGGGGAGCCGGATCTCGCCGAGCCCGATGTCGCCGATCGGGTCGAGGCGGCAGCGTTCCGCGACGGCCCGGGTGGCGGCGAGCAGCGACGCGCCGTCCGCCCTGCCCGCGAGCCGGGCCGCCTCGTCGGCGGCGATACCCATCGCGGCGCCGTCCTTGAGGTAGCCCTCGGCGTTGCGGCGGTCGATGTTGCGCACGTCGAGCGGCACGAGGCGGCGGGCCGCGTCGAGGACGTCGACGGTGGCGGCCTGCTGCCTGCGCGCCATCCGCACCGCGTTGGTCAGCACCGCAGGCAGGCCCAGTTCGTCGGCGAGCCGGATGATCCCGCCCGCCTGGTGTGCGGAGGTGACGCCGCGGCCGCCTGTCTGGTGGTTGGTGGCGGCGAGCACGAGGCCCCCGCCCAGTTCGGAGCGCCACCGCACCGCTGCCAGCCGCGCCGCCTCCGGATGCCCGGCCGCGATCAGCTCGCCGATCTCGGAATCGGCGCCGAGCAGGACGAGGGTGTCGCGGCCCGCGCAGTGCTGCGCGATGGTCTCGAGAGTGACGACCGGATCGGACCGGTCGCCGGTGAGTTGCGCAGCGGTGATCAGGGAGCAGAGCGCGCCCCAGCCAGCGCGGGAGGTGGCGAGCACCACCGCCCGGGGCAGCCGCTCGTCGCGCAACTGCCCGCCGCGGGCGGCGTTGGGGCGGCGCGGGGGCTGCCACCCTGCGGGCCGCACCGCGAGGTCGACCCCGACGATGGGCGCGACGCCCGCCTGCAGGCACGCCTTCGCGAACCGGATGGCCCCGTACAGGCCGCCGCGATCGGTGATGGCGAGCGCGTCCATGCCGTGCCGGACGGCCTCTGCGACCAGCTCGCTCGGATGCGAGGCGCCGTACTGGAAGGAGTAGCCGGAGGCCACCCTGAGGTGCACGAACTGCTCCATCACACTGCCTCCGCCGCGACGACCCGCTCGCGCCTGCGCAGCCAGCGCGACGCGTCGGCGAGGAACTGGTCGGTGGCGCGCACCATGTCGGCCGCGATCCGCTCGCTCGCGACGCCCGCCTTCGCGGCGGGCGCGTAGACGCCGAAGTAGGCGGCCCATTCACCCAGTTCGGGCGCCGCTGCGGCGAGCAGTTCCCACGCATCGGTGCGGCCGCGGACGCGGCGGGGCGAGGCGGCGATCACCGCGAGCGCGATCTGCTGCGCCGCGCGGTAGGCGACGCCGAACCGCGCCGCTGGCGGGTCGGCGTACTCGGCCTCGATGATGAGCCGCTGGGCATGGCTGAGGTCGATCATCAGTCGAGCACCGCCTGCAGCACCCAGTCCTGCGCGTCGACGGTGCGGGCCAGTTCGTAGACGCCGCGGTGCCCGCCGTTGCCCGCCTCCACCCTCCACACCTCGCGCTCGCCGAGCGGATCGGCTCCGTCCGCCTCGACGGCCTCTCCCCGGAGCGCGCGGGCCTGTTGGCCTGACCACCAGGGCGTCGCCCTGCTCCACCTGCCCTGGACCTCCTTGACCAGCAGCAGCCTGTCGCGCCAGATGAACTGGCGCGGCTGGTCCGAAAACAGCACGTGGATGGGTTCGTCGTAGGTACGCATGGCCGCCTCCCGGGGATCGTTCGATTCTTCGAAAACTGCTCATTCGACCCGGGAGCCCCGGACCGGCGTGGGGGTCGAATCCACGCCGGGCCGGGGCGGCCCATACCCGTTTCGCCTGTTCACACCAGAGCTTCCCCGAACTAATCGAACAGGCGTTCGGATGAAGACAACTATAGGCTCCCCCTCCGACAAGACGTCAAGCCCAACGCGAAGAATTGTGGATAACGCAAAAGTTCTGTCCACAGGCATGGGTCCGGTGGCAACGGCCCGGCCCGCCGGCCTATGACCGGGCATGGGAGGCCGCGTTGTCCGGGCGTGGCGCTACTGTCCAGGAAGGAGGGGAAGCGATGGCAACCGATCGGGAACGTGTACTGCTCGACGCGGCGATCGCGCGCGCCGCGAGCGGTGCGGAACCGGACCCGTTGCTGTTCTGGGGACACACCGGGCGAGCAGGCCAGGTCGGCCGGGAGTGTCTGAGCCAGTGGTACCCGGCCACCTTCGACGTCGACGGCGTCCGCTACGCCAACGCCGAGCAGTACATGATGGCGGGCAAGGCCCGCGTCTTCTGCGACGAGGAGGCGCTTGCCGCGATCCTCGCCGCCGACTCCCCCGAGGAGATGAAGCGCCTCGGGCGCAAGGTGCGCGGCTACGACCGGGAGCGTTGGGAGGCGGCGCGCTTCGCGATCGTGGTCGAGGGAAACGCCGCCAAGTTCGGCAGCCACGACGTGCTGCGCGGCTTCCTCCTCGACACCGGCGACCGCCTGATCGTCGAGGCATCGCCGGCGGATCGGGTCTGGGGCATCGGCCTCGCGGCCTCGGACGAGCGCGCGGGCGATCCGCGTCGGTGGCGGGGGCTCAACCTCCTCGGCTTCGCGCTGATGGAGGCACGCGCCACGCTCCGCGCGGCCGACGCCGGGGGCGACTGACCCGGGCCAACCGTGGCATCATGGGCGCGCCCGCAGCGATGACGTGAGGAGGCGGCGATGGCGAAGGTGAGCGTCCGCGGCGCGACGCTGGCGGCGATGGCGGCGTCGGCGCGCCTGGCTCGCCTCGGGCACGAGGTGACGCTTGTCACCGACGGGTTTCCCATCGACCGCGCGCTGGACGACGCCTCCCCCGTCATCGCGCTGCCCGCCACCTGGAAGGACCTCTTCAAGAAGTCCGGCGGCCACCTGCAGGCCGAACTCAACCGCGCGGGTCTGGAACTGGTGGAGGCGCCGCCGCCGCGCCACGTGCTCTCCGACGGCACGGTGCTCGACCTGCCGACCGAGCGCGGCCCGCAGTTCCGCGCCGTCCGCGACGCGCTCGGCGAGCAGGTCGCGGTCGCCTGGCGCGACCGCCTCGACGACCTCGACACCCTCTGGCACGCCTTCCGCAGGCACGCGCTGGAGGGCAACGAAGCGGTGGTCACCGACGAGCAGCGACGCGCGCTGTGGCTCGAGCGCACCGTCGCCGACGTCGCCGCGCCGCTCGGCCCGCTTGCCGATCTCGCGCTGCGCCTGGTCGACGACCCTGCCTCCCCCGCGCTGCTGGCGCTGCCTCTTGTGGTCGAGCGCTCCTTCGGGCGCTGGCACCTGGTCGACGGCGACGCCACCCCGCAGCCCGCCTCCCGGCTGCTCGGCCTACTCCTCGACCGGATGGCCGAGCGGGGCGTCACGCTCGCAGACGACGCCGACGGCGCGGCGGACATCGACTGTCGCCAGCCCACGCCGCTGGCCCAACCGGTCAGCGCGGAGCAGTGGCTGGCGCTTCCCCCGATCGTCGGGGCCGACGGCGCGCTGCGCGCCTCGGCGGCCTCGCCCGCGGGGCGCGAGCCGTGGGCGCAGTTGGGCAGCGCCGCGCTGGCCGTCTACGAACTGCATGAGCGGTTGACGGGCGAGGACTGCCGCCCCACCAACGTCGCCTTCACGATGCCGCGGCTACCCTGAGCCCTCGTCGCCCTTCGGACGGGACAGCCAGCGCCACGCGATGAGCCCGACCACGACGGCGGCCAGGGCGAGCATCACGAAGTCGGGGATGGCCTCGCCGACGCCGCGCAGCCAGTTCTCCACCCTGTACTGCTCGGTCGCTCCGAGGATGCCGCCCAGCGCGGAGGTCGCGTCGGTGAGCAGGAACAGCAGGCCGACGGCGACGAACAGCGCGCCGGAGACCAGCCCGATCACCGACGTGGTGAACGGGCCGAGCTTCACCGGCCTCGGCTTCAGCCGCTCCCCAGCTTGAACCGTTCCCACACCAGGGCGAGCAGCACGAGCGGCACCACCATGCCGGCGCCGAAGGCGGCAAGCAGCACCGCGCCGTACAGCGGGCTGCCGCCGACCGCGGCGACCGTCAGCACGGCGCCGAGCAGCGGCCCGGTGCAGGCACCCGCGAGCCCGTAGGTCGCGCCGAGCAGGATCGCGCCGACGGCGGAGCGCGGGTCGCCGCGCTGCGCGATGCCGGGGATGGGGATCCGGATGCCGAGCGCCGTGATCAGCCCGAACACGATCAGGATCGCGCCGCCGACCATCGACAGCGTGCCGCGGTGCACCGTCACCAGCGACCCGAGCGCTCCCGCGCCCAGGCCGAGCGGCACGAGCGTCAGCAGCAGCCCCAGGTAGAACAGGCCGGTGCGGGCGAGCAGCTTCGCTCGGTCGCCGTTGAAGGCGTAGGCGAAGAAGGCGGGCAGCAGCAGCGCGGCGCAGGGGCTGAGGATCGCGGCGACCCCTCCGAGGAAGGCGCCTGCGTAACCGATCAGCATCAGTCGACCAGCGCGACCTGCTGCGCGATCAGCTTCTGGAAATACTCGAGCGGCTGGGCTCCCGAGACGAACTCGGAGCCGACCACGAACGAAGGCGTCGACGTCAGCCCGAAGCCCTGCGCCTCCGCGGAGTCGGCGGCGACGGCCTCCGCGTGGGCGGGGTCTGCCCAGTCGGTCGTGAACTGTTCGACGTCGAGGCCGAGCTTTTCGACGATGCCGAAGACCAGGTCGTCCGGGATGTCGGGGTGGCCCTGGTTGGGCAGCGCGACGTACAACTCGTGCGCGAACTCGAAGTACTTGCCCTGCACGCCCGCGGCGCGGGCGGCGGTGGCGGCGCGGATCGACTCGTCGCCGAAGATCGCGAGGTCACGGAACTCGACGCGCAGCGTGCCGTCGTCGATCAGCGGCTGTAGCGCGGGAAGCGTCTCCTCGGCGAACACCGAGCAGAAGGGGCAGCGGTAGTCGGCCCATTCCGTCAGCACGATCTTCGCGTCGACGCGGCCCATCGCCAGCGGATCGGCGGGGTCGCGCTTTGGCAGGTCCTCCAGGAAGAAGCGCTGCAGTTCGGCCTGCTCGGCCGTCGGCTCCCCGGTCTCCACCGTCACGGGCGGCTGCGTCTCGGCGTTCGCGGCGGGCGTCGTCTGCTCCTGCTGCGGCGCGGCCTGCGAGCCGCCCATCTGCATCTGGGCGATCACCCCGATCAGGGCGATGATCACCACCAGCATGGCGACGATTGTGATCTTGTACCCGTTGGTGTTTGCGGGCGCGGAGGACATGCGATCAACTCATTCTGGGTCGGGTTCGGCGGTATCCACTGTGCCTTAGGCGAACAAGCGTCGCCAACTGGGGGTTGGTCACCGCGCGGAACCCCACGTCGATCGGTAGTAAGCTTGACTGTCTGTCTCAACCGAGGATGAGTGGTTTTGAGTACTTCGCGCGCCGACCTGAATCGCGAGATCGCCCTTGAACAGGCCCACGTCGACAGGGTGTACGACAACCTCGACGCCGCAACGGCCAGCGCCAAGTCGCTGGCCGAGCAGGGCCGCGAGATCTATCGCTCCGACCGCACCGGATGGACGCGCGAGGAGGACGGCACCGCGCTGTTCGAGCGCGACGCGTTCGCCTACCAGGCCGCGCGCCGGCTCGCGATCCTGGACGCGGAGCATGAGGGCCTCGTCTTTGGCCGGATCGATCTGGCCAAGGACGACGAGGCGCGCTACATCGGGCGCATCGGCGTGCGGGACTCCGACTACGAGCCCCTCGTGATCGACTGGCGCGCCCCCGCCGCGGAGGCCTTCTACCGTGCCACCCCTGCCGAGCCGATGGGCGTGATCCGCCGCCGCGTGCTGCGCTGCCGCGACGACAAGGTGATCGGCCTCGAGGACGACCTGCTCGATTCCTCGGCGGACACCGCGCTGCCGATCATCGGCGAGGGCGCCCTGATGGCGTCCCTGACCCGCGCCCGAGGGCGCACCATGAAGGACATCGTCGCCACCATCCAGGCCGAGCAGGACGAGGCGATCCGCGCCCCCTATCAGGGCGTCACGATCATCGCGGGCGGTCCAGGCACCGGCAAGACGGTGGTCGCGCTGCACCGCGCCGCCTACCTGCTCTACACCAACCGGGCGAGGCTGGAGCGCGGCGGCGTGCTCGTCGTCGGCCCGTCAAACGTCTTCATGAACTACATCGAGCGGGTGCTGCCGAGCCTCGGCGAGGACACGGTCACACTCAAGGCCATCGGCAGCGTCGCCGCCGACGTGCTCGGCATGTCGAGCGAGCGGATGGACCAGGCAGAGGCGGCAACGGTCAAGGGCAGCCTCGCGATGGTGGCGGTGCTGCGCCGCCTGGTGCGGACCCCGCTGATCGACCACCCGGACGCACTGCGGGTGCGGGTCACGGTCAAGGGAGAGGTCCTTGGCCTCGAGGCGCGCGAGCTGGGCCGGATCCGAGACCAGGTCCTCGCGCAGACCAAGCTGAACCGCGGCCGCGACCTCGCCCTCAAACTGGTGATCGCCGCGCTCAAGGCCAAGTTCCCCGAGGACGTCGGGATCGAACCGGCCGAACTGGACGAGAGGGTGCGTGAGCACCCGAGCCTCGCCATGTTCATGAACGCGTGGTGGCCCGCGCTGAGCGCGCCGCGTGTGCTCGCCCGGCTGTCCGACCCCGAACTGACCGGACGCGTCGCCACCAGCCTGACCGCGGAGCAGCGCGCGGCGCTGACCGCCTCCTACGGTTGGTTGCGCGGCTCCGAGGCCGATGCAGACAACCTGAAGGGCTGGTCGATCGCCGACATGGCGCTGCTCGACGAACTGGTCTCGATCCTCGGGCCGGTCCCGGAGGACAGGGACGCCGACGTCGACGTCTTCCTCGAGGGCGGCGACGTCGCGGAGGTGCTGACCACCGCCGACCTGCTGCGTTTCGAGCGCACCGAGGACCCCGACGAGGACCCGCAGACCACCTACGCGCACATCCTCGTCGACGAGGGCCAGGACGTCACCCCCATGCAGTGGCGGATGCTGCGCCGCCGCGGGCCGCAGTCGTCGTGGACGATCGTCGGCGACCCCGCGCAGAGTTCCTACCCGTACCCGGAGGAGACGGCAAAGGCCCTCGACGAACTGATCGGGCGGGCGCAGCGCCGCACCTTCACCATGTCGACCAACTACCGCTCCCCCAGCGAGGTGTTCGACCTGGCCGCGAAGGTCATCACCAAGGTCTACCCGGACGCGGAACTGCCGAAGGCGGTGCGCTCCACCGGCATCGAGCCGAGGCTGGAGGCGACCACCGCGGCCGACCTACCTGCGGCGCTGCGCGGCATCCTGCTCGACCTCGCGGGCCAGGTCAACGGCACCATCGGCATCGTGGTGCCCCCGTCGCGCCTCAGCGAGGTCCAACTGCTGCTGATGGGCGACGACCGGCTTGCCGCGTTCGAGGACCGGCTGATCGTCGTCACGGCGCTGCAGGCGAAGGGCCTCGAGTACGACGGCGTCGTGGTCGTCTCGCCCGACGAGATCGTCGCGGAGGCGCCCGGCGGGGTGCGGGTGCTCTACGTCGCGCTGACCCGCGCCACGCAGCGCCTCGTCACCCTCGACGTCGACACCTCCAAATGGCGGAGCCTGCTCGACTGACGGCTCAGTCGGTGTTCTCGCCCAGGTCGTCCTTCAGCCGGGCCAGCACCTCGCGGGTCGCCTTGGAACGGTTCTGCGTGAAGAACTGCAGCCCTGGGGCGCCCGCCGCGAGCAGGTCCCGGCAGAGCCCGAGCGCCGCGTCGAGGCCGATACCCCGGACCTCCTCCTTGGAGCCTGCGGCCCGCAGTCGGGCGACCAGGTCCTCCGGCAGGTCGCGGCCCGAGAGCGCCGCGAACCGCTCGATCTGCGTGATCACCGTCAGCGGCATGATGCCCGGGATGATCGGGACGGGGCAGCCGCGGGCGGCCATCCGGTCGGCCAACTCCCGATAGGGGCGCGCCTCGAAGAACAACTGCGTGATGGCGAACTCGGCGCCCGCCGCGACCTTCGCCTCGAGGATGTCGGCGTCCAACTCGGCGTCGTTGGACGTCTCGTGCGGGTTCGGGAAGGCGGCGACGCCGACGCAGAAGTCGCCCTGCTCCTTGACGAAGGCGACCAGTTCGGTCGCGTTGCAGAGGCCGTCGGGGTGCGCGGCCCACTCTCCCCCGCCCGGCATGTCGCCACGGATCGCCAGGATGTTGGTGACGCCCGCCTCGCGGTAGGCGGCCAGCGCCTCGGCGATGTCGGCCCTCGACTGGTCGACGCAGGTCAGGTGCCCCACCGTGACGGGCCCTCCTGACGCCGCGATCCTGCGGGTCGCGCGGATGGTCCTGTCCCGCCGCGACCCGTTGGCGCCGTAGGTGACGGACACGAAGTCCGGGAACAGCGGCGCAAGAGCGTCGACCGCCCTCCACAGGATCGGTTCCTCCTCGTCAGACCTCGGGGGAAGAACTCGAACGAGAAGAGGGGCCCTTGGGCCGAGGCGAGCATCTCGCCCACGGTCCCGGGTCGTGGATCGCGCGTGTGCATGGCCCTAACAATAGGCAGTGGCGCGGACGGCTCGACTAAGCTGCCCACGTGAGACAACCCCCTGATCCCACCGCCCCGCTGAACGACGGATTCCTGTCCGCGGTCGGCGAAACCATCGACGCGTTCCTGGCGGCCCAGCGGCCCCTGATCGACGAAGTGGGGGTGCCAGAACTGCTCCGCGTCGCCGAGCTCGCCACCTCGGGGGCAAGCGCCTGCGGCCCGCGTTCTGCTACTGGAGCCATGTCGCGGCGGCGGGGGTCCCCGACGACGACGCGCCGCTGCTCGCCGTCGCCTCCTCGCTCGACCTGCTGCACGTCAGCGCGTTGGTCCACGACGACCTGATCGACGACGCGGACACCCGCCGGGGGCAGCCTGCGGCCCACAAGCGCTTCGAGGCGTACCACACGCAGCGCGGCGGCCGCGGCGACAGGGCGGCGTTCGGCACGTCGTCGGCGATCCTGCTCGGCGACCTGCTGTTGATGTGGAGCCTCGAACTGGCCGACGCGTCGGGCGCGCCGGGACTGGAGCGGACCCGTCCGCTCCTCAACGCGATGCGCGCGGAGGTGACTGCCGGGCAGTTCCTCGACGTGAGCGCCCAGTACCGCGTCACGGGAGCCGGAACCTTCGCAGACGAACTCGACGTGGCCCGGCGGGTGCTCGAGTTCAAGTCGGCCCGCTACTCCATCCGCCGCCCTGCCCAGATCGGCGCGTCGCTCGGCGGCGCGGACGAGGCGCTGCTCGGCGTGCTCGGCGAGTTCGGCTCGACCATCGGGCGCGCCTTCCAGTTACGCGACGACCTGCTCGGCGTCTACGGCGACCCGGCGCTGACCGGCAAGCCATACGGCGGCGACATCCACGAGGGCAAGCGGACGGTGCTTGTGCTGACGGCGCTCGCCGAGGGGTCGCCCGCGGAGGCCGACGAACTGGCGCACCTGCTGGGCGCGACGGGCCTGACGGATCACGACATCACGCACGCCGCCAACCTGATCGCCTCCACCGGCGCGAAGGGCAGCGTCGAGGCGACCATCGAGTCCAACCTGCGGCACGCGGAGCGGCTGCTCGACTCGACGCCCATGACGAGGGAGGGTCGCACCGCGCTTGCCGCCCTGGCCGAGCGGAGTGTGAACCGTGCCAGTTGAGGCGACCGGCCTGACGTCGGCGCAGGTCGCCGAACGGATCGCGGCGGGGCAGGTCAACGCGCTGCCCTCCAGGTCGGGGCGATCGACCCTCGACATCGTCCGGGCCAACGTCTTCACGCGCGTCAACGCGATCCTGTTCGTCCTGTTCCTGAGCGTCGCCATCACCGGCCACCTCATCCAGGGTCTCTTCGGGATGCTGATCGTCGCCAACTCGGTCATCGGCATCGTGCAGGAACTGCGCGCCAAGCGCACCCTGGACAAGCTGGCGGTCGTCGGCGAGGCGCACCCCACGGTCATCCGCGACGGTGTGGCGCAGCAGATCGTGCGCGACGGGGTGGTGCTTGACGACCTGATCGCGATCGCGCCCGGTGAGCAGGTCGTCGTCGACGGGGAGGTCGTCGCCTCCGACTACCTCGAGATCGACGAGTCGCTGCTCACCGGAGAGGCCGACGCGCTGCCGAAGGGTCCGGGCGACCAGGTGATGTCGGGCTCCTTCGTGGTGGCGGGTACCGGCACCTACCGCGCCACGAAGGTCGGCGCCGACGCCTACGCGGCGCAACTCACGGCGCAGGCCGCGAAGTTCACCCTGGTCTCCTCAGAGCTTCGCGGGGGCATCAACCAGATCCTCAAGTACGTCACGTTCCTGCTGATCCCGGTCGGGATCCTGAACATCATCGTGCAGTTCTCCCAGCCCGACACCACGTGGCAGGAGTCCATCCTGCGCACCACATCTGCGCTGGTGCCGATGGTGCCGGAGGGGCTGGTGCTGCTCACCTCGATGGCCTTCGCGCTCGGCGTGATCAGGCTCGGCAGGCGCAACTGCCTGGTGCAGGAACTGCCCGCCATCGAGGGCCTGGCCCGCGTCAGCGTGGTGTGCGCCGACAAGACGGGCACCCTGACGCAGAATTCCCTGACGCTCGGCGAGATCATCCCGCTCGACGGCGACGACCCGACGGCCGCCTTGTCGCAACTGGTCGCCTCCGACCCCACCCCCAACGCGTCCATGCAGGCCATCGACGCAGTCGTGCCGCCCGCCGACGATCCGTGGCTGCTGACGGCGCGGGCCCCGTTCTCGTCGGCGAAGAAGTGGTCGGGCGCGACCTTCGAGGGGCACGGCACCTGGCTGCTCGGTGCCGCCGACGTGCTCGCCGACCCGGCGACTGCGGCGCGCGCCGAGGAGATCGGCGCGACGGGCCGCCGGGTGCTGCTGCTCGCCACGGGCTCCGAACCGGTCGACTCACCCACCGCGCCGGGGACCGTCACCCCGAAGGCGCTGCTGGTGCTCGATCAGGTCAAGCGCCCCGACGCCGCCGAAACGCTGCGCTTCTTCCAGGAACAGAACGTGGCCGTCAAGGTCATCTCCGGAGACAACGCCGCCTCGGTCGGGGCCGTGACCCGCTCCTTGGGCGTCGAGATCGGCGAGGTGGTCGACGCGCGGACGCTGCCAGAGCCGGGCCCCGAGTTCATCGACATCGTCAACGACGGCGACGTGTTCGGCCGCGTCACCCCAGAGCAGAAGCGCCAGATGGTCGGGGCGCTGCAGGCCCGGGGGCACAGCGTCGCCATGACCGGTGACGGCGTCAACGACGTCCTCGCGCTCAAGGATGCCGACCTGGGCGTCGCGATGGGCTCTGGCTCCTCCGCGACGAGGGCCGTCGCGCAGATCGTGCTCCTCGACGACAAGTTCGCCTCACTCCCGCACGTCGTCGCCGAGGGGCGGCGGGTGATCGGCAACATCGAGCGGGTCGCGAAACTGTTCCTCACCAAGACGATTTACGCCGTGATCCTCGCGCTCACGGCCGTCGTGCTCGGCCTGCCGAACCCGTTCCTGCCGCTGCAGATGACCGTCGTCGGTTGGTTCACGATCGGCATTCCCGCGTTCCTGCTGAGCCTCGCGCCGAACCGCGAGCGTGCCCGGCCCGGCTTCGTGCGGCGCACGCTCGCCGTCGCGATTCCCGGCGGCATCATCGTGGCGGCGGCGGCGCTGACCACCTACATCGGCACCCGCGGCCTGCACGAGGTCGCCGACGACGTCCAGACGCAGGCGTCGACCGCGACGCTGATCGCGCTGATCATGACCGCCACCTGGGTGCTGAGCGTCGTCGCGCGGCCGTACGTCTGGTGGCGCGCCTGCCTGGTGCTGTTCGCCTACGGCTTCTACTTCGCGGTGTTCGTGCTGCCGTTCGCCAGGAAGTGGCTGACCCTGGACGTGTCGAACCTGCACACCGTCACCTTCGGGTGATCGCGGGCCTGATCGGCATGGTCGGCATCGAACTGGCGTGGTGGGTCACCGCGATCGTCCGCGGCGAGACGCCGCGGCTGTGGGGTCAGCCGAACGCGTCCCTGGTGTAGGTCTCGGCCGCCGGATCCTCCGTCCAAGCCGCCTTCACGGCGTCGGCGATGGCTCTCGTCTCGGCGAACGGGTCGGCCGCCTCGAAGATGGCCGTCGAGACCGTCACCCGGCGCGCCCCCGCGGCCAGCACGTCCGCGACGTTGGCGCTGGAGACGCCGCCGGCGGCGAACCACACCGGGCCGCTTGGCAGCCCGAGCGGGGGCACCTTTCCCGCCATCTCGACGATCGAGTCGTTGACGCCGTCGCGCGTGATCGCCGGGCCGACGAAGCCGAACACGAACGGGTCACCCTGCAACTCGTCGACGTCGCCCGCGCCGTCGATCGACCTGCCGAACATCGAGAACTCGTGCGGCCGCGGGTATCCGAACGGCCGCCAGCCGGGACGCTTCAGGAACACCACGTCGGCGCCGCACGCCAGCCCGACCGCCAGGTCGTCTGCTGCGACGAGGGTCGGAAGGCTGAACAGCCGGTTCCTGGCGACCTTGATCGCCTCGGCCGTCTCCTCATTGCCGCGCTTGCCCTGGGAGAAGATCAGCAGGTCGGCGCCGTGGGCGGCGAAGTCGGCCGCCTCGGGAACGGCCAGCTCTGGCGGCAGCACGACGGCAACGCGCGCCGTCCGCAGCCTCGTCGTCAGCGGGACCAACGCGGTCATGGCGTCCTCCCGGTGGCGGATCCGTGTGCAGACATAGCCAAGTTCGTCCTTCCAGCGTTTGCGCCCACAACTCTATTGCCGCCGCTCCGCCCGCGGGGCAACTGGGTCGAAGCAGGGACGATCGGCGCCCTTTGACCCCGACTCGCCGGGGCGAGGCGAGCGCGATGGCTCGCGCGGCGCATACAATCGGGGTCGCAGACGGGCTCACACGGCCTCCTTCCCCGACCGTGCATGGAGTGGCATGAACAGCACTTTCGACCCGTTGGTCGGCCAAGTGCTGGACGAACGCTACGAGATCGTGGCGAAGGTGGCACGCGGTGGCATGGCCACGGTCTATCGCGCGCGCGACCTCAGGTTGTCGCGCGTCGTCGCCGTCAAGGTGATGCGAAGCGACCTCGGCGAGGACGACGAGTTCGCGGCGAAGTTCGACCGCGAGGCCCGCTCGGCCGCGGTGCTCAGCCACCCCAACGTCGTCAGCATCTTCGACCAGGGCAGCTCGCAGGGTCAGCCGTACATCGTGATGGAGTTCATCGAGGGCGAGACGCTGCGCCGGGTCATCGGCCGGGAGGCGCCGCTGCCGCCGGACCGGGCGCTCGAACTGTTCGAGCAGGTCGCCGCCGCGCTGTCCGCGGCACACGAGGCGGGCGTCGTGCACCGCGACATCAAGCCGGAGAACGTGATGCTGACCGACCGCGGGCAGGTCAAGGTCGCCGACTTCGGCCTCGCCCGCCAGGTCGACTCGCCCCAGATGACGGCAACCGGCGTCCTGGTCGGCACCGCGAGCTACCTGCCCCCGGAACTGGTCACCCACGCGCGCCCGGATGGCCGCAGCGACGTGTACTCCGCGGGCGTGGTGCTCTTCGAACTGCTGACGGGCAAGAAGCCGCACACGGGCGAGAACAACTACCAGATCGCCTACCGGCACGTGAACGTCGACATCGAGAAGCCCTCGGAGCGGCTCTCCGAGTTGGGGCAGAGCTTCGACTGGCCGATCCCCGACTACCTCGACACGCTGGTGCTCGCAGCGACCCGACGCGACCCTCGCGCCAGGATCGCCAACGGCTACGAACTGCTCGCCGCGGTGCGCAAGGTGCGCCACGAGATGGCCCGCGGGGCGGGAAACGACAACCCGCAGTTGGCGGCCTCGATCCTGCCCGAGAGCCCCGCCGACGGCGTCACCGAACGCCTCAAGCCGCGTGAGCGGCCGCGCCCCGCCTCCGGCATGACGCCCGAGACGGTGATCGTGCGGCAACCGCAGTGGCAGCCCGCCGACCAGGCCCCCCGCACGCCCATCCCGCCTCCCGAGAAGACGCCGGTGAACCCGCACCACTCACCCTCGCCGTCGCACTCCCCAAGAGCCAGCGCACGCCCGTGTTCCCTCCGCTGCACATCTCGCACGACCCGGTGCACCGCAGGCGCCGCGGCGTCATCGCGCTGCTGCTGGTGCTGCTGCTGACCGCCGGCGCAGGCGTCGGCTCCTGGTGGTGGCTGTCCGGCCGCTACACCACCGTGCCCGCGGTGGCGAGCCTCAACGAGACGAAGGCCCGCGAGGCCGCGGACGCGAACTCGCTCGGCGTCTCGGTCCGCGAGGAGTACTCCGAGACGGTCGCGAAGGGCGTCGTGATCGACACGGAACCCGGCTCGGGTGAGCGACTGCTGCGCGGCGGAAGCTTCACGCTCGTGATCTCACGCGGCCCGGAGCGCTACCCGATGCCGAAGGTGGTGGGCGTGTCCCGCGACCAGGCCGAGGAGGCGATTCGCCAGCACTTCACGATCGGAGCGGTCACCGAGTCGTTCTCCGAGGACGCCGCCGAAGGGCAGGTGCTGTCCGCCTCACAGGAGGAGGGTGCCGAACTCAAGCCCGGCACCACCGTCGACCTCATGGTCTCCAAGGGCAAGGAGCCGATCCGGATCCCGAACGTGGTCGCCTCGAGCGCCGCGAACGCAGAGAAGGAACTCAAGGCGCTCGGCTTCAAGGTCGATGTCAAGGAGGAGAACTCCACGAGCGTCGAGAAGGGGCAGGTGATCCGGCAGGATCCCTCGGGAGGCAACGGCAACCGCGGCGACACCGTCACGATCGTCAAGTCGCTCGGCCCCGTGATGGTGACCATCCCCGGTGTGTGGGGCAAGAACGCCGACGACGCCAAGAAGTTGCTGGAGGACCTCGACCTCAAGGTGGAGATCCAGAACGACTCAGGCTTCGGGCTGCCCTTGAACCTGGCGAAGTCGACCGACCCCGCGGAGGGCTCTCAGGTCGCCGTCGGAAGCACCGTCAAGCTCATCATCGTCTGATCCGAGCCCCTGATCCACGGCGCGAAAAGGCCGGGCGCCCCACGAGGGGGCGCCCGGCCTTCCGCTTCGTCAGCGCAGCCCGATGAAGGAGAACTGGAAGACCAGTTGCCCCTCGGCGGGGATCAGGAACTCGGGGTGCGTGCGGGCGCCCCACGAGTCGTCGCCACCGACGCCGCGGCGCGCGAGGGCGGGCCGGATGAAGGTGTTCTGGATCGGCGGCAGGTCCACGTGGTGGGCCGCGTTCTCGATCTCGAAGGGGCTCCACGGCAGCGCCGAGAACTCCATGCCGGACGGCGCGGAGAAGCGCAGGCCCGCGCCCTTGCCGTTGGTCACCTCGGCCCACCGGACGCCCGTGCGGCTACCCGCCTCCTGAGGCATCAGGTAGGGCGTCAGCAGGTCGGCGACGTCGGCGTCGTAGACCCCGACCCGCGCGCCTCCCCTGCGGTCGACGTAGCACTCGTCCGGCCCCTCGCCGTACCACCTGAGGTGCGAGTAGTCGGCGTCGATGGTGAACAGCACCCCGAACTCCGGCAGGTCGGCGAGCCCTGCGCCCGGCGTCAGGGTCTCGGTGACGTCGATCCTGCCGTCGCCGAAGACGCGGTACGACAGGTCGCAGCGGCTCTCGGGTCGGGTCGGGAGGGCGTAGTGGTAGGTGACCTCGACGCTGTCGTCGTGCGTGGTGATGGTCGGGTTCTCGCCCGGCACCAGGTTGGCGTAGCGGCTGGCGAGCAGCCAGTCGCCGTCCTCGAAGAACGACCGCCAGCCCTTCTCGTTCGAGGTGGGCGCGTGCCAGAAGTTCGGCGTCGGGACAGCCTTGAGCAGTTCACGTCCGCCGTCGCTTGTCATCCCGAAGCGGTACGACTGCAGCCCGCCGAAGATGCGCGAGAACAGCGCGATGAAGTGATCGCCGCGCACCCCGATGTTGTGGATGCCGTTGATCAGTTCGGGAGCGGCGCCGGGCGCGACCCGCTCGGCCCCAGGGACCTCCATGACTGCCTGTTCCCAGCCGACCTCCTGGCCGGCCGAGCCCCACCGGGTCGCCTTGCGCAGCCGGTAGGACACGTCGACGGTGTACTCCCCCGGTGCCTCCGGCAGGGCAAGCGGCAGCGGGTAGGAGACGGTCTCGCCGGGAGCGACGTCGGTCTCGAGCGTCGACTCGGCGAGCACCACCGACTCGCGGGCAAGCGTCACGACGCAGTCGTACTCCGCGGTCGAGGTGAACAGCATCTTGTTGGTGATCGTCACCGAGTCGGCGGTGATGTCGGTGCCGAAGCCCTGGTACAGGTAGGCGACCTCCTGCATCCGCGGCGTCGGGGTGTGGTCGGCGAACAGGATGCCGTTGCCGCAGAACTCGCCGTCGTGGGGCGCCTCGCCGCAGTCGCCGCCGTAGCCGAAGAACTTCTTCCCGTGCCTGTCGGTCAACGCGATGGCCTGGTCGGAGAAGTCCCAGATGAACCCGCCCTGGAACAGCGGGTCGCGCTCAGCGAGGTCGAGGTACTTGTCGACGGCGCCGAACGAGTTGCCCATCGCGTGGGCGTACTCGCACAGGATGAACGGCTTGTCCCGGTTCTCCTTGAGGAACGTCTCGATCTCGGCCGCCGGGGTGTACATCCGCGACACGACATCGGTGGTGGCCGGGTAGCGCGGATCCCAGTCGACGCCCTCGTAGTGCACGGGGCGGGAGTCGCGTGCCCTGAACCAGTTCGACACCTCCAGCAGCGTCGAGCCGCCGAAGGACTCGTTGCCGCAGGACCACATCACGATGCTCGCGTGGTTCTTGTCTCGCTCGTACATCGAGGCGGCACGGTCGAGCAGGGCAGGCTTCCACTCGGGACGGTCGCCGGGGACGGCCTCCTCGATGGGGCGCCCGAACTGCCGGATCCGGTCCCACAGGCCGTGCGTCTCGAGGTTCATCTCGTCGATGACGTAGACGCCGTACTCGTCGCACAACTCGTAGAAGAAGGAGTTGTTCGGGTAGTGGCTGGTGCGCACCGAGTTGATGCCCGCCGCCTTGATCAGTTTGAGGTCCGACTCGGTGGTCTCGCGGTCCATCACACGACCGTTGAGCCCGAACTCGTGCCTGTTGACGCCCTTGAACACGATCCTCTGACCGTTGATCTTCAGGACGCCGTCCTCGATGCCGAAGCGACGGATGCCGACCCGCTCGGGGACGACCTCGGTGACCTCGCCCGCGGCGTCGCGGACCTCGATGACGAGCCGGTACAGGTGCGGGTCCTCGCCGCTCCACAGGTGCGGGTCGGTGACGGTGATGCTGAGCACGCCGTCCTCCCCCGCCGTCAGGTCGCCGACGCCCTCCAGGCGCGCCGCGACGCTGCCCTCGCCCTCCAACCGGTAGCCGAGCGTGACGACGGCCTCGCCGAGATCCTCGGAGAGTTCCGCCCTGACGTCGACGTCCTCAAGATGCGTCGCGGGGCGCCGGTACAGCACCACGTCGCGGAAGATGCCGGAGAACCGGTAGAAGTCCTGGTCCTCGAGCCAGGAGGCGGCGGACCACTTGAACACCTGCGCGGCGAGCTTGTTCTCCCCGACCACCAGCGCGTCGGTGAGGTCGAACTCGGACGGCGTGAAGGAGTCGCAGCCGTAGCCGATGTACGAGCCGTTGAGCCACACCGCGATGGCCGACTCGGCGCCCTTGAACGAGATGCTGAGTCGCTCACCGTCGGCGAGGGGCTCGTCAAGGGTGAAGGTGGTCGCATAGCTGCCGACCGGGTTGAACCTGGTCGGCACGTCACCGATCTCGAGGTTCTCGTGCCCGTCCCACGGATACTGGACGTTGGTGTACTGCGGCCGGTCGTAGCCCTGCAGTTGGATGTGCGATGGCACCGGGATGTCGTCCCACCCGGAGCAGTCGTAGTCGGGGCTCTCGAAGCCCTCGATGGTCGCGTCCGGGTTCTTGGCGTAGTGGAACTTCCACAACCCGTTCAGGTTGCGCTCGAAGCCACTGACGCCGGTGGCCGCCTCCCCCTCGCTGGCGAACCAGCGGTGGTCGGAGTGCGCCGGCATCCGGTTGTCGGCGTAGTACGTCGGGTCCGCGAGGCGGCCACGTTCGAATGACATTTGAGATGTGCTCCTAACTCACTTGATGGCCCCGGTCATGCCAGCGGCGAAGCTGCGCTGGAGGACCAGGAAGATGATCATCGTCGGCAGTGAAGCCAACAGCACGGCGAGCATCAGCACGCCGTAGTTCGTGACATAGCCGGCGCTCAGGTTCGAGATGAGCATCGGCATGGTCTGGTACGCGTTGTCGAGCAGGATGACCTTCGGCCAGAGGAAGTTGTTCCACGCCGTCATGAAGGTGATGACGGCGGCGGCCGCATAGGTCGAGCGCATCGTGGGGATGTAGATGCGCGCGAAGATCGCCAACTCGCTGAGCCCGTCGAGGCGCGCGGCCTCCAGGATCTCGTGCGGGAAGTTCCGCGACGCCTGCCGGAAGAGCAGGATCAGGAAGGGCGTCGAGATGGCGGGGAGGATGACGGCGAACGTCGAGTTGACCATGCCTGCGCTCGCGAAGAGGCGGAACAGCGGAATCATGGTCGCGGCGAACGGGATCATCATGGCGAGCAGCAGGACGGCCATCAGGACGTCCTTGCCCTTGGAGTGGTAGATCTCGAAGCCGTAGCCCGCGATCGAACACACGAGCAGGGCCGCCAGGGTGGTCGCGACGGCGTTGACCGCCGAGTACCACATGGCGGAGCCGAGGTCGGCCGCGCCGATCAGGGCCTGGAAGTTCGCGATCAGGTTGCCGCCGGGCAGCAGCCGCGAGCCGAGCACGTCCTGGCTGGTGTTGGTCGACGAGACGATCATGAAGTACAGCGGGAAGAGCGAGAACAGCGCGAAGACGCTGAGGAACGCGTAGCCCGGCACCTTGCGCCACTTGGTCCTAGTCACGCTTGTCACCCACCTTCATCTGCACGAATGCCAGCACCGCGACGAGGATCAGGATCACGTACGAGATCGCCGAGCCGTAGCCGACATTGGGGTTCTTCTGGAAGGACAACTCATAGAGGTAGTGGGACATGGTCATGGTCGTGTAGGCCGGCCCGCCCTTTGTGAGGTTCCACGACTCGTCGAAGAGCTGCAGCGTGCCGTTGGTCGACATGATCGCCGTGAGCAGGATCATCGGCTTGAGCTGCGGAACGGTGACGTACCAGAACGTCTTGAACGCGCCCGCGCCGTCGACCTTGGCAGCCTCGATGCTGGAGTGGTCGATGTTCTGCAGGGCGGCGAGGTAGAAGACCATGTTGTAGCCGGTCCAGCGCCAGATCAGGCCGAGGATGATCACGAAGCGGGCCGTGCCCGTCTGGCCGAGCCAGTTCACGGGCTGGTCGATCAGGTGAAGGCCCTGCAGCATGTCGTTGATGAACCCGTCCGTTGCGAACAGTGTGCGGAACACCAGCGAGTACGACACCAGCGAGACGGCGCACGGCAGGAAGATGGCGGTGCGCCAGAAGCCCTTGAAGCGCAGGGTGGGGTTGTTGAGCAGGTTGGCCAGGATCAGCGCGAGCACGAGCATGATCGGCACCTGGATGATCAGGTAGATGAAGGTGTTGCCGAGCGTCAGCTTGAACGTCTCGTCCTGCCAGAGGCGGGCGTAGTTGTACCAGAGGGGGTCGGCGAAGTTCAGCCTGAGGCCGCGTCCGGTCTTGAGAGACAGAATGAACGCCTCGATCATCGGCCAGAAGCTCATCACGGCAATCAGCGCCGCGGCGGGGATGAGGAAGCCCCATCCCGTCAGATTGCGTCGCCTCTCCGGCGACATGCGAGAGCCGCCGGTCTTCTTCGACCGGCGAGATCTAGGTGAGGCCGCTCCCTCCCCGGGGGCGGACTCGAGAGTTGTGGTGGTCACGAGTTTCTCCGTTCGTCGAGGGCAATGCCGAGGGGCGGGCGCGTGCGGCGCCCGCCCCGAGGCTGTTGCCTTACTTCATGGCGAATTCGACGGTCGACTGCGCCTCAGCGAGCGCGGACTTGGCGTCGGTGCCCTGGATGATCTTGGTCAGCGCGGCGCTGACCGCGTCGCGGGCCTCGTAGTAGTAGACGCCGGTGTTGTTGACCGGGACGTCCTTGCCGTAGCCGACGACCATCTGGTAGATCGGCTGGTCACCGAAGAACTTCTGGGGCTCCGCGTAGACCTTGGAGTCGCCAGCCGGGGTCCAGTACGCGACGGCGCCGGCCTTGGGAAGGATGGTGTCGTACAGCTCGGTCGAACCGGCGAAGGTGGACTTCAGGAAATCGGAGGCCAGCTTGTAGTCGCCCGTGGAGCTGATCGCCCAGGAAGAGCCGCCGTTGGCCGAGTAGTTGGTCGCGCCGTCGACACCGTCGAGCTTGGGAAGGTCGGTGATCTTCCACTTGCCCTCCTGATCGGTCGCCGTCTGGATGGTGCCGCTGATCCAGATGCCGTTGACCGTGCCAGCCACGCTGCCGTTGACGAAGGTGCCGACATACTCGTCCCACGAGTTGACCTCGACCAGGACGCCGGAATCGACCAGTTCCTTGTAGGTCGCCACCGCAGCGTCGAGCTTGGCGTTGTCGGTGATGGTCGGGTTGCCTTCCTTGTCGAACAGGCTGCCGCCAGCGCTCTGCAGCATCATCATGATCAGGTCGGACGACCCGGCCTGACCCGAGAGGATCGGCTTCTTGGTCTTGGCGAGGATGTCCTTGCCCTGCTCGATGTACTTCGACCACGTGATGTCGGTGAAGTCATCGATGGTGTAGCCGGCCTCCTCGAGCACGTCGGTGCGCAGAGCCGTGATGGCCGTGCCCGCATCGAACGGCACACCGTAGTTCTGGCCGTCGATGGTGGAGTACGCCTTCACCGAGTCCGGGAACTGGCTGAAGTCGACGCCCGAGTCCTTGAGGGAGGCGACCAGGTCCGGGTAGTTGATGACGTTCTTCTGGAACGCGTTGTTCTGCATCAGGAAGATGTCAGGCAGGTCCTTGTAGCTACCCGACTGGGCGATGGTGGTGAGCTTTGCCTGCAGGTCGTCCCAGGGGACCTCGGTGATGTCGAGCTTGAAGTCGGCGTGATCCTTCTGGTAGACCTTCTCGGCCTCCTGCATCGCGTAGATGTTGAACGCGGGGTCCCAGGTCCAGACGGTCAGCGTCTGGTCGCCGTCACCCTCGCCACCTCCCGTGTTGTTGTTGCCGCCGCCACCGCAGGCAGACAGCGCGAGGGACAGTGCGAGTAGGCCAGCGCCGAGCAGGGCTGGCAGCTTCCTCTTCTTCATCGGGTGTTCCTTCTGTCGAATTCCTTGCCGACGAGCGGGTCGGCTCCGGTAACGCGTCGTTGCGGGAAAGCGGATGAGCTCCTCTTCGAGCAACACCATGATTTGTTTACGTTGCCAACCGTAACACCGGCTCCGCACGACAGCTAGGGGGTCTTTCTATCAAATCTGTAACAATCGCACGCTCGTACTGCAGGTTTCCCGCCCAAACGGAGGTAGCACCGCCCTCGGGGTGAAGTCTCAGGGCAATATTTGGCCACGTGAACACACGCGTGGTTGACCGATCTTGATAGGATGACGACATGGCCGCGACGACGAGGCGCATCCCTCCCACCAAGACGCCCTCGATCTCCGATGTTGCGCGTCTGGCAGGCGTGTCCGCGCAGACGGTCTCGCGGGTCTCCCGCGGCGCGACCGCGGTCAGCCCCGCCACCAAGGAGCGCGTGCTGCTTGCCATGTCGGAGCTCGGCTACACCCCTAACCGCGCCGCGCGAGCGCTGCGCAACGGCGCGTACGGCAGCCTCGGCGTCATCGCGCAGCAACTGGAGCGCACCGGCGACGCGTTGACCACCACCGCCGTCGTGGCGGCGGCCCAGGAACTCGGGTACAGCGCCACGCTCGTCGAGGTCCGCAACCAGGACCCCGAGGAGATCAGCCAGGCGACCCAACGGCTTTCACACTCCGCGATCGACGGCCTGGTCATCATCGGCATCGACAACGCGAGCCTTGATGCCTTCGCGCTGCCCGCCAACCTGCCGGTCGTCGTCGCCGATTCGCGCCTGGTCGGACGTTACCCGTCTGTGGTCGCCAACCAGATCCGCGGCATGCAGGACGCCGTCAACCATCTGCTCGACCTCGGTCACCGCCGCGTCGACCACGTCGCAGGCGCGGAGGGCTCCCAGCCGGCGTCCGTGCGGCTGGCCACCTGGCGCCGCTGCCTCACCGAGCGGGGCCTGGAGGTGCCCGCCGCGCACCACGGCGACTGGACGGCCGAGTCGGGGTACCGGATCGGCCAACTGCTGGCGGCGGATCCCGAGGTGAAGGCGGTCAGCTGCGCCAACGACGAGATGGCGATCGGGGTGCTTCGGGCGATGCACGAGGCGGGTCGCAGCGTCCCGGGCGATGTGTCCGTCGTCGGCTTCGACGGCATCGCGCTCAGCGAGTACACCTATCCCCCGCTCACGACCGTCCGCCAGGACTTCTCCCGCCTCGGTCACGAGCTCGTCAACCAGTTGGTCAGCCAGATCAAGGGCACCGCAGGCAATCGCGCCCACCACCTGGTGATCCCGACCTCGTTGACGGTTCGCGGCAGCACCGCACCGCCCCGCCGCTGAGCCCGAGCCGACGGGGTCGTGACCGCCGCCCCTGCCACACTGGCACGTGGAGGTGATCAACGATGGAAGCTTTCGGTCCGCTACTGCTGGTGATCGGCGGGATGGTCGTCGCGGCCCTGATCGTGTGGGCCATCATGCACCACCGCTACATCAAATCGTTCGAGGACAAGGGGTGGGCCTACGAAGGCTCGCCGCCCATCTCGATCGCGCACGGCCTGAACGTGGCGCCCTTCGGCGTCGCCTTCGACCGCAGCGTCAAGAAGCAGATCAGCGGCCCCGCGTCGGACGGCACCGCGTTCTCCGCGTTCATGTACCGGTCGAGCGCGTGGGATCCGGGCGACCTGGTGGTCACCATGAAGCTGCCGCACTCGATGCCGTTGGCCGAGGTCCCCGCGGGCGGCCCCGTCCGCACGGCCGACCCGCACTACGCCGACGAACTGGCCAAGGCCCTGGGCGGCGCGAGCAGGGACCTGACGGTCGATCACGACACCCTCGTGATGCTGCGGGTCAGCGACGACGCGGACGAACTCCAGACCGCCGTCGACGCGTTGGCCGCCGCCCGCACGGCGCTGCTCGCCAGCCCCGCTGCCGGACGGCAGGGCCCGACGCCGCCGCAGGGGCTCAGCTTCGCCGACCACCCCGACTGGACCTACGTGCCCCACGACGACGAGATCCTCCGCCAGGTCGAGCACAGCGGCGGGGGCTACGGCCACGAGGCGCGCGACATCATCATGAGCGAGAACGCCCGCATCCCGTTCATCCGGATGCAGCACAACTGGAAGACCGACTCCACGAGCACCGACTCCGAGGGCAGGTCGCACACCACCACGACGCACCACACGGAGTACCTGTGCCAGTTCCGCACCAGCTTCCCCTTCGTCGACCTCGCGTCGAACTGGGGCTGGTTCGGCCGCAGCCAGCGCTTCGAATGGACCGACTTCAACGACGCGGTGCGGATCGAGAGCAGCAACGAGCGGATCGCGCACGCGATCATCCACCAGCGTCAGATGGAGTACCTGATGGCGTCTGGGGCGCCGAAGTTCGCCATCCAGGGCGACGGGGCGATCCTGTTGAAGGGCTTCGGTAAGAAGTGGGAGATCGAGGACATCCTCGGGGCCGACGCGTTCCTGCGCGGCTTCTTCGCGCGGGTGCCCGACTTCGTCTGGGAGGAGTTGGGCGCGTGGCCGCGCCCGATTCCGGAGATCGAACCGGCGCCTCAGCCCAGCAGCGACCCGATCAGCTGACCCGCCTCTGCGCACTCCTCCTGTGTCACGTCCAGGTGCGTCACTGCGCGCAGCGCGGAGGGGCCGAGCACGCTGATCAGCACGCCCGCCTCCTTCAATCGCGCCGCGACGGCTGGCGCAGCCGGCGTGGGGATCAGGACGATGTTGGTCGCAGGCGCGGCCACCGCCCCGGGTCGCTCGGCGTTGATGGCGTCGGCGAGCACGCCCGCCGAGCGGTGGTCCTCGGCGATCCGTGCGACGTTGTGCTCCAGCGCATAGGAGCCGGCAGCGGCCAGCATCCCCGCCTGTCGCCATCCCGCCCCGAGCCGCTTGCGCTGCACCCGCGCGCGGGCGATGTCGTCCGCGGTCCCCACGAGGACTGAGCCGACCGGAGCGCCGAGCCCCTTGCTGAGGCAGAGGCTGACGGTGTCGAAGAGGCGGCCGTAGTCGGAGAACGGGCGGCCGGTGACGGCCATGGCGTTAGCGAGCCGCGCCCCGTCGAGGTGCGTCTTGATGCCGACGGCGCGGGCTCCGTCTGTGACGGCGACCAGTTGGTCGTAGTCCTGCACGGTGCCGCCGCCGAAGTTGTGGGTGTCCTCCACCGCGACGCAGGCCGTCTCGACGAGGTACGGGCCGCATTCGACGGCGAGCATCGCCAGCGCGTCGTCTGCGACGAGCCGCCCCGCCGTCGACGTCCAGGTGCGCATCGTGACGCCGTGCAGCGCGCCGTGGGCGCCCATCTCGGCGCGGGCGATGTGTGCGTAGCCGTCGCACAGCACCTCGCGGCCGGGCGGGGTGTGCAGCCACACCCCCAGCAGGTTGCTGAGCGAGCCGGTCGCGCAGAACAGGCCCGCCTCCTTGCCGAACAGTTCGGCGGCGCGAGCCTCGAGTGCCGCGACGCTCGGATCCTCCGCATAGACATCGTCACCGAGCGCAGCGCCGGTCATCGCGTCGATCATCCCGGCGCTCGGCCGGGTGACCGTGTCGCTGCGGAGGTCGATCACAGTTCCTTGGCCCTGAACTGCTGGACGGGGTTGTCGCGGTTGAGGCGACCCGAGCGCAGCCTGCGCGCGACGGTGAACGCCAGTTCGAGCGACTGGTTGCGGTTGAGCCGCGGGTCGCATACCGTCTCGTAGCGGCTCTCGAGGTCGGCCTCGCTGAGGTTCGCCGCGCCGCCGACACATTCGGTGACGTCGTCGCCCGTCAGCTCGACGTGCAGCCCGCCCGGCCAGGTGCCGAGCTGCTCGTGCACGTCGAAGAAGCCGTTGACCTCGTCTGCCACGTCGGCGAAGGAGCGGGTCTTGTAGCCGTTGGCGGCCTCGAAGGTGTTGCCGTGCATCGGGTCGCACACCCAGGCGACCTTGCGTCCGGTCGCCTCGACGCCCTCGATGACGGCGGGCAGCACGTCGCGGACCTTGCCCGCGCCCATCCGCGTGATGAAGGTGAGCCGGCCGGGGATCCGGTCGGGGTCGAGCGCGTCGGCCAGCGCGATGGCCTGCTCGGCCGTGGAGGTCGGGCCGAGCTTGACGCCGAGCGGGTTGGCGACGCGGCGCAGCAGTTCGACGTGCGCGCCGTCCAGTTGGCGGGTGCGCTCGCCGATCCACAGCATGTGGCCCGAGCAGCCGTAGAGGTTCTGCGAGCGCGAGTCGACGCGGGTCAGTGCCCGCTCGTACTCCAGCAGCAGCGCCTCGTGCGAGGCGTAGAAGTCGACGGTGCTGAGCGACTCGTCGTGCACGCCGCAGGCGACCATGAAGGCGAGCGCGCGGTCGATCTCGGAGGCGAGCTCCTCGTACTCCTGCTCGACCTCGGAGTCGCGCACGAACTGCGCGTTCCAGGTGTGCACGCCGCGCAGGTTGGCGAACCCGCCCTTGACGAAGGCGCGCACCAGGTTGAGGGTCGCGGCCGAGGAGTTGTAGACGTCCATCAGGCGGCCGGGGTCGTGAGCGCGGGAGCCCTCGGTGAACTCGAAGCCGTTGATGGCGTCACCGCGGTAGGCGGGAAGCGTCACGTCGCCGCGGGTCTCGGCGTCCTTGGAGCGTGGCTTTGCGTACTGGCCCGCGATCCGGCCGACCTTCACCACCGGCACCTGAGCGGCATAGGTCATCACGACCGCCATCGACAACTGGACGAGCAACTTCTGCTTGATGTTGTCTGCGGTGACGGCCTCGAAGGTCTCGGCGCAGTCGCCGCCCTGCAGCAGGAATGCCTTGCCGTCGGCGACGTCGGCGAGCTTGCCGCGCAGGTCGTCGCACTCCCCGCGAACACCAGCGGTGGGAGCCGTTCGAGCGAGTCGATGGTGCGGTCAAGTGCCGTGGGATCCGGGTAGCTGGGCTGCTGGATGAAGGGCAGCGCGCGCAGTTCTTCCCGGGAGATGATGCTCGACATGGGCGTCAGGTTACCCCACCGCGGCAACGCTCCCCGCACCGTCGGACGGCGGTGGACCGCCTCACTCGTTGGGGTCGTGCAGCCCGTTGTCGATGGCGTAGAGGGTCAGTTCGACGCGGTTGTGCAGTTGCAGTTTGCGCAGCACGTTCTGCACGTGGTTCTGCACCGTCCGGTGCGACACGAACAACTCGTCCGCGATCTCCCGGTAGGCCATGCCCTTGGCGACGCGGCGCAGCACCTCGATCTCGCGGGTGGTCAGCACCGGGCCCTCCTCGTTGTGGGAGCGGGCGACGTTGACCATCCGTCGGAACTCGCCGAGCACCAGGCCAGCGAGGCCGGGCGTGAAGACGGCGTCGCCGACCGCGGTGCGCTGCACGCCCTCGATCAGTTCCTCCTTTGACGCCGACTTGACCAGGTAGCCCTTCGCGCCCGCCTTCATGGCCCGCAGCACGTCGTCGCGTTCGCCAGAGGCAGACATCACGAGCACGTGCATGTCGGGGAACTCGCCGAGCAGGATCTCGATGCAGGTCGCACCGTCCGGCTCGGGGATCTGCAGGTCCATCACGACCACCTCGGGCCTGGTCGCGCGGGCGCGGGCCAGGCATTCGGTGCCGTTCTTGGCGACCGCCACGATCTCGAAACCGACCTCGGTGAGGTCCTCGCTCAGCGCGTCGATCCACATGGGGTGGTCATCGACGAGCATCACGCGCTTACGTTCCTGGGTCACGACTCCGCCTCATCATCTTCCTCGATCGGGAACCGCAGTTCCCACTCCGTGCCTGCGCCGGGCGAGGACTTGAGGATCGCGGACCCGCCGATGTCGGTCATCCGCCCGACGATCGAGTCCCTGATCCCCAGCCGACCGTTGTCGGCCGCCTCCTGCACCTGCGCGGCACTCATGCCGACCCCATTGTCGCGGACCCATAGGATCACTTCGTCGTCCAACTCCTGGTCGAGCAGGATCCAGACCCGCGCCTCGGGGCCTGCGTGCTTCTCCACGTTCTTCAGGATCTCAGCTAGCGTGCGCTCCACCTCGTCGACGAGTGCCCTTGGCGCCTTGACAAGGCTCGCCATCGTCGAGACGGTCACCCGGGCGGACTCGTACTTGTCGAGGGCCGCCGCGAGGTCGACCGCGGCCCCGTGGTCGATGTCGCTGATCTCGCGGTCCTGCAGGTGGCCACGCAGTTGCGCCTCCGACTCCCGTGCCAGCGCCGCGAGCCGGATGCCGCGCAGGCCGAGCGACGGCCCTTCGCGCTCGACGAGCGCGAGGACCTGCAGCGCGCCGTCGTGCACGATGCGCGAGAGCCGTTCACGCTCGGCGAGGGCGGCGCTGCGGAGGCGCTCCTCCTCCTGCTCCTCGAGGGTGGCGCGCACCTGCGTGACGAGGTTGCCGAGGCAGGCGGTGAACAAGACGGTGACGAACGCGGCGCCGACCCGCTCCATCGCGAAGTGCTCGGGGGCCGCGAGCAGTGCCGCGGACGTGGTGACGGCGAACACGACGCCCCACTTGTAGCTGAGGAAGATCGCGGCGTAGGCGGCGCAGCCGCCCGCCCAGTAGCCGGCCAAGGACAGCGGAGCCCCACCTGGCGGCACCGTGAGGTTGGTCGTCAGGATGATGGTGAGGGTCATGCCGAGGTCGGCGAGCAGCGCGGGTTTGGTGCGCCGGGAGGGCTTGCGCATCCGCAGCGAGATGAAGATCTGCCAGTAGAGCAGGACGAGCGACGCAGCCACCACGCCGACGTGGTTGGTGGCGCGCGGCAGCACGATGAGCAGGTTGACGACCAGCGCGTGCAGCGCGAGGAAGCTGCGGGCGACCTCACAGACGGTGTACATCCGGCCGAGCACGTCGCGCCGGTCGCGGTACCAGAGGAGTTGGGACTTGCCCCAGCGCCAGGCGCGCAGCGCGGTCGTCGAGTCGCTCACCTGCGCGTCAGGCCTTGGGCTCGATGACGGGCGGGTCCCCGCCGCCTGGGCGGGGAAGCTGGAAGGCGTCGGCCTCTTCCGGGCTGAGGTCGCCCGACTTCACGCGGGAGGCGTACACGTCGATGTAGTCCTGTCCCGTGAGCGCCTGGATCGCGGCCATCGCCTCGTCGGTGACGTAGCGCAGCACCTTGGAGTTGCCAGGCGTCGCGTAGAAGTCGCTGAAGTCGAGGGGTTCGCCGACGATGACCACCGGGCGTCGCGCCCACGGTAGCCCGAACGGCCCCTTGACGGACTGCGAGCCGATCACGCCGACGGGGATCACGGGCACCTGGTTGGAGAGCGCCATCCGCGCCATGCCCGTCTTGCCCTTGTAGAGGCGGCCGTCGGGGGAACGCGTGCCCTCGGGGTAGAACGCGATGACGTGGCCGTCGGCCAGCACGTCAGAGATGGCCTTGAGCGCATCCGCGGAGGCACGGCCCCCGCTGCGGTCCATGGGAACCATCTTGATGGTCTTCAGGAACCAGGCGACGATCTTGGCGCCTGCCCCCTTGCCTGCGAACAGTTCCGCCTTGGCGGGGAACGTGATCGGGCGCGGCATCATGGCAGGAACCACGAGCGAATCGAGCGCGCCGATGTGGTTGCTCGCCAGGACCGCCCCGCCCTTGCGCGGGAAGTTCTCCAGGCCGAAGACCTTGGTCTTGTAGCTGAACCTGACCATGGGCCTGAAGATCGTGAACCTGAAGAAGCGATACCACCACATGCGCGGCAGTCTACGGAATTCCCGCCTATCCTGCTCACCATGACAGGCCTATCGCACTCCCCCGCCCCCACGATCTGGCCGGAGGCCCGCACCTATCGCGCGGGTGAGGGCGACGTCGGCGTCGTCGTCAGCCACGGATTCACCGGCTCGGTCCAGTCGATCCGGCCGTGGGCCGAGGCGCTGGCCACGCCAGGTGATGGTTGGGAGGGCGCCCGCGTGGTCGCGCCGCGACTTCCGGGGCACGGCACGACGTGGCGGGACCTGGCCCGCACCCGTTGGTGGGACTGGTACGCCGCCGTCGAGGACGCTTACCTTGAGCTGAGCGGTCAGGTCGACCGGGTGTTCGTCGCCGGGCTGTCGTTGGGCGGCGCGTTGGCGCTCCGGCTCGCGGAGCGGGAGAAGGTCGCGGGCGTGCTGCTGGTCAACCCGGCGATCGCGACGCGGGACTGTAGGGTCGCCCCGGCGACCGCGGTGCACGCGATCCTCCCGCCCCAGAAGGGGGTCGCCGACGACATCGCCAAGGAGGGCGTCGAGGAGTTGGGCTACCCGAAGTTCTCGGTGACGAGCCTTGCGACGATGACGGATCTGTGGCGCGACGTGCGGGCCAACCTCGCCGCCGTCCGCGCCCCGGTGCTGCTGATGACCTCGAGGGTCGACCACGTGGTCGACGAGTTGAGCGGTGAACTGATCCGCTCACGCGTGCGCGACGTCACCTCGTTGACGTTGGAGCACAGCTACCACGTCGCCACGCTCGACAACGACGCCGAGGCGATTGCCTCGGCGTCGAAGGAGTTCATCGCGGCGCACTAGAACTCGAGGACCGTTCGACCGGGAAGCGAGGATCTGACCATCTTGTCCAGCACCTCGTTGATGTCGTCGAGGCGCGCCGGGTGCACGGTCGCCTCGATGTGCGCCTGCGCGGCCAGCTCCAGGGCTCTCGACAGATCATGGCGGGTTCCGACAATGGAGCCGCGCAGCGTAAGGGCCCTCATCACGACGTCGTAGATGTTCAGGCCGAACTCACCGGGCGGCAGCCCGTTCAGGACCAGCGTTCCCCCGGGTCGCAGCATGTCGACAGCCTGGCCGAAGGCCGAACGGGACACAGCGGTGACCAGCGCGGCATGTGCCCCTCCGATGCTGCGGTGGATGAAGCCGGCTGGCTCGGTCGTGCGCACGTTGAGCGTCATCGCGGCCCCGAGCCTCGCCGCCAGTGCCAGTTTGGCGTCATCGATATCCGTGGCGATCACCTGAAATCCCATCGCGCGGGCGTACTGGACGGCCAAGTGGCCGAGGCCTCCCACACCGGAGATCACCACCCAGTCGCCCGGCTTCGCGTCCGACATCCGAAGTCCCTTGTAGACGGTGAGCCCCGCGCACATCAGCGGCGCGGCCTGTTGATCGCTCAGTGCGCTCGGGACCTTGACGACGAAGTCCGCTGCAGCGACCACATACTCGGCGAACCCGCCGTCGACGTCGTAACCACTGCGCACCTGCGTCGCACAAAGCGTCTCCCAGCCGGACAGACACTGGTCGCAGCGTCCGCACGCCCGGTGCAGCCATGGCACTCCCACCCTGTCACCAACCGCCACGTTCGCCACACCCTTGCCGAGTCCGACAACCATCCCGACGGCCTCGTGCCCCGGAATCCTCGGCAGCGCCGGCTTGTCCGGCCAGTCACCGTGTACGGCATGCAGGTCGGTGTGGCAAACGCCGCAGGCGCTCACCTTGACGAGGATCTCCCCGTAGCCGGGTGTCGGAACGGGCACCTCGGCGAGTTCCAGGTCGTCGTTGAACCGCACGACCCTCGCGGCGCGCATCCTGGCGCTCATGGCTCTTCCGTTCCTGCCTGGATGGCCGTGATGGCCACCGTGTTGACGATGTCCGAGACGAGCGCTCCGCGGGAGAGGTCGTTGACCGGCTTGTTGAGCCCTTGGAGGACAGGGCCGATCGCGAGGGCCCCCGCGCTGCGCTGCACCGCCTTGTACGTGTTGTTGCCCGTCTGCAGATCCGGGAAGATCAGGATGGTGGCGCGACCGGCAACGGGCGAGCCAGGGAGCTTCGTCAGCGCGACGCTTGGCTCAACGGCGGCGTCGTACTGCAGCGGACCGTCGACCGGCAATTCGGGGGCCATCTCCCGAAGCAATCGCGTCGCCTCGACGGTGGCCTCCACGTCGGGCCCACTTCCGGAGGAACCCGTCGAGTAGGAAAGCATCGCGATCCGGGGATCGATGCCGAACTGCCGCGCGGTCGCGGCGGAGCTGAGCGCGATCTCAGCGAGTTGATCCGGGGTGGGGTTCGGGTTGACGGCGCAGTCGCCGAACACCAGCACCCGGTCGGCAAGGCACATGAAGAAGACCGATGACACCACCGAGATCCCCGGCCTGGTGCGGATGACCTCCAGCGCGGGCCGGATCGTGTGCGCGGTCGTGTTGACCGAGCCCGAGACCATGCCGTCGGCGAGCGACTCCAGCACCATCATCGTCCCGAAGTAGCTGACATCCATGACGCGCTGACGCGCCTGCTCGAGGGTGACGCCCTTCTTCTTGCGTAGCTCGGCATACCTCGCGGCGAAGGGCTCCAGGAGCTCACTTCGTCGCGGATCGATGAGTTGAGCGCCTGCGATGTCGACGCCCAACTCGGCGGCGCGGCCTCGGATCGTCTCGACGTTACCGAGAAGAGTGAGGCGGCAGATCCCCTGCTCGAGAAGCCGGTGCGCAGCCCTGAGGATCCGGTCCTCCTCGCCCTCCGGCAGCACGATGTGCCGGTCAGCGGCGCGCGCCGCCTCCAGGAGGCGGTGTTCGAACATCATGGGCGTGACCACATCATCGCGACCGATGGTTGCCGCACCGCCGAGCCGCGAGAGATCGACTGCCGCCGAGAAGTTCCGGATCGCCTCCGCCCTGTGCGCCTCGGCGAGCTCTGCAACCGGCAAGGCGTCGGCCTCCAGAAGCCGGGAGACCTCGCGGACCCCGACGGGGGTCCGCAGCAACGGAACGGACGGTGCGACCCTCCGCCACAGGTCTGCAACCCCGCGCTCGAGCGGCCACGGGCCCGCCGCGATCGCGGCGGCCGGGAAACTGAACCGTCCGCTCGCACCTGCCACGCAGAGCCCGACCGCGATCTCCGCCCGGTCGGCGGAGAAGATCGCGATGGTCTCCTTGTCTATCAGGGGAAGCAGATGCGTCAGCGACATGTCGGCGACCAGAGGCGGCGACGCGAAACTCTGCGCAGACAGGGCAATCCCGCCCGCGAGTTGCTCCGCTCCGAGACCTGCCGCGACGGCCGCGAGATCGGGGGCGGCGTCGCCCTCGACCTCCCGGACCAGGTGCACAGGGACCGGGCAGTCCCTCGCGACCTCTTCGAGGACCAGAGGCGCCTGGCGCCCGCTCGGCACGATGATGCCGAGGACCTGCGCCAGGTTCCGCGTGGCCTCATCGAGCGCGACCGCGATGCGCTCCCGCACCAGATCCGCGCCTCCATCGGCGGGCACCACGAGCAGCATGGGCACGTCCAGGTTCGCCGCGACCTTCGTGTTCCAGGCGAACTCAACGGGCGCGAGCGAGCAGTCATACTCGCTCCCCAGGACGACCGCGGCCGTGTGTCCCTGGAGCCGTGTGGCGAACCTGGCGATGATCTGCCCGAGCGCGTCGCCGGGTGTGTTCAGCAGTTGGTCCGCCGTCGCACCCCAGGCGGGTGGCTCGGTCGGCTCGCTCAGCGCCTTGAGAAGCCGATCCCCTCGCGAGTCGGCGACGATGGGTCTGAACACCGTGACTCTGGCACCCTCCGCACGCAGACCAGCGATGGCTCCGACCGCGAACTGCAGCAGATGCGGGCAGTGCTGGGTCGGGCAGAGATACAGCGAACGGACAGCCATGGCGGTCAGCGAAGGGCGCGGGAGATGATCTCGTCGAGCCCGGCCGGCTCCTCGCCGAGAGCCGAGATCACTGCCGAGCGGATCTCCGTCGCCAAGGGGGCCTGCGCGGGTTGTGCGGACGGTGGGACACTCTCGGCCTGGGACGAGTGCGGCACCAACCGCACCCCCCGGTCCAGGGCGTACTCGCGCGCGAGGGCGGTGACGATGTCGCCGGGCCCAAGGCGTACCTCCGAGGTTCCCGTCTGCAGCATCTGGTCGATGTCGACCTTGGTCAGCACTCGACGTGGCATGGTGAACTCCTTACTGTCCTGTCACTGATTGGATGGCGGTGACCGCCGCTGCGCGGGCCGCCTCGATGTCTGCCTCGGTCCCCGACATCCACATCCGGCCGTAAACGCCGACCGAACTCAGGTGGTTCAAGAACACGGGAGCGGCCTTCTCGGCCTCATTCGCGGCCAGGGTGATGTAGGCCGCGGGCTCCACCTCCATGACGAGAAGCGTCTGCCCGCCCTCCAACATCGTCCCCATGTTCATGCGGTTGAGGACCTGAGCCTGGAGTGGATGGACGTTCGTGATCACCTGCTCCGAAGCGATCGTCGGGGCGATCCTGCTCTCGAGCGGTTGTCCGATTGCCTCCAGCACGACCTCTCCTGCACGCAGCACCTCCGCCTGGTTCTCGGAGTGGACCTCGAACATGCCGAACTGCCGCTCGACCACCTGGGCACCTGGCTTGACGTCGACGGCCTTCAGGACGCTGTCGACGACGCGGAAGACCCAGTTGCCGGGGGCCATCTCGACGTAGAGGCTGCTCATGCCCTCGATCGGGGGCGATCCGGCGGCGATCTTGCCGACGAAGGCGGCGAACTGTGGCTGGATCCGATCCAGGTGGCAGAACGCGCGCAGTTGGAACGGGGACTGTTCGGTCATGTCAGCGACCTTCCTTCGTGGGAGTTGGTGGCGACCAGGCGGCCACGCCGAGCGGGGTCACGAGCATGGGGTGTGGGGCGACCGTCGCGTGGACCCCCGTGATCTCGGTCATCACGTCTGCCACGCCTGTGAAGGCGGCGGTGCCGCCGACCAGGTGGATCTCATGGACATCGTGTCCCTTGATGGCCGCGGAGACGATGGTGGCGACCTTCTCGAGGGTCGGTCGCACGAGCGGGTAGAGGCTCGGGTGTTGCGACGTTCGCATCTTGCGCTTCTCGGCCTCGGCGAAAGGCACCTTGAGCGCCCCGGAGATCACGAGGCTCAGGTGCGTTCCACCTGTGGGTTCGTCGATATTGGCGATGACCACACCGTCCCGGAGGATGGCGACGCCGGTGGTGCCTCCGCCGATGTCGACGACCGCCCCGTCGCGGATGCCAAGGATCCGGTTTGCAGCGGTGGTCTCGTCGACCACGGCGGCGCACTCCATTCCCGCGCCCTCCACGACATATCTGTGGGCGCGGTGATCGGCCTCGAGCACGCCGGGCGGGATGGTGACCGCGGCGTGGAGTAGTTCACGGCTGGTGGCCGACTCGAGTCGGTCCTTCAGGTCGCGCACCACGGCCTGGGCGCCTGCGAAGTCCCACACCACGCCGTCGCGTACCACGTCCGCGAAGGCGTGCGCGGCGGCAAGGGGCCTGCCGGTTTCGTCCGTGACCATGATGACGGTGAAGGCGGTCCCGAGGTCCACCCCGACGCGGATCGGGGTACCAGCGTCGATCCTGGCTGGGTGCCTCAGGGCGCTGTTGGCCGACTTCATCAGGGCACCGATGCCGCGCGGCCTGCTCATCGGCACGCCGCCGCTCGTCGGAGTTGAAGGTAGTAGAAGGCGCTGGAGATCCGGTTGAGCGCGTGGCAGATGGTCGCACCGTGGTCGTGGGGCGAGGGGAAGGTTTCCAACGCCAGGATCTCGATCTCTCGCGACTCGGTGCGTACCAGGTTCAGCAGGTGTTGGATCTCGTCGTCGTGGTGGTCGAGCGTGAGGTGTTCGACGCCCAGGATCGAGCGCGGGTCGTGGGTCGCGCGGTGCATCGTGTCGGGGTCGAGCCCCGCCAGACGCAACTCGGCGGCTGGCCGTTCGTTGTACTCGGCCGAGATCAGCTCGCGGCAGTACGCCGCCAGGCTGGCGAGGTCGGCAACCAGTGCCTCCTCCCCCGCTTCGTGGGCCAGGCGCTGCATCCACAGGACCCTCGCGTGAAGCGAGTCGACCCTGCCGCGCAGCTTGATTCTGGGGTGGGTCTTTGACGCGTAATGACTGGAGTTGAGCTGGGTCAGGGCGCTCGGCTTACTCGTGACGCCGGTGCCGCATTGGGTGCATCGCGGTGTCTCACCCGACAGTGCGACGGGGAACACCGCGTCATGATCCCAGTCTCCCGCCTGCCCCTCGGCGGCGCCGCCCTCCTCGACGAGGACGAGCGCGAACTGCTTGACGAAGTCCCGCGCCGCTGGCGACAGTCGGGCCCCTGCCGCGACCGTGACCTTGGCTCCGGCGACGGGTCGCCGGAGTTGGTCTCGGAGTTCGGCTTCGGTGACGATCACGACACGCCACTGTCCCAGTCGGCTGGGAACGTCACGTAGACGAATCGGGCCCAGGTGGGGGTTCCGAAGGTGATGTGTGCCCCCTTGGGGACGTAACAGACGTCACCGGCACGGGCGATCCGGCCGCCGCCGTCGCCGCCGAGGTGCAGTTCGCCTTCCAACACGATCTGTACCTCGTCGTAGGTGAAAGTCCACGGGAAGCTGCCCTGCGTGATGGTCATGTAGCCGGCCGCCATGGGCGATCCGTCGTCGCCCGTGACGACGTCCACGGTGGCCACCTTCATCTCGGGAGGCGGCCCCGGGTAGGGGAACGGTTGGGGCACGTGTTCGTGCTGGTCGACCACCTTCACCGGCGGTCGGGGCGGGCCCGATGTGGGGGCGGTCAGGCCGCCCCCACCGGCGCCCAGCATCGCAGTGACAAGCGCACGCACCTTGGTCATCAGGTCGTCCTCGCCAGCCTGCTCGGGCTTCTCCGGCGCCACCGCGATACCGGTGGAGCGTTCGATGGAGACCCCGAGGTCGGCCGCGGTGTCGCGCGCAAGCGGCGTGACGATCGCGTCCTCGGCAACCAGTAGGCGCCCGGGGGCGGCTAACTGGACTTCGGTGGCGGTGATGACCTGACGGCCCATGATGTGCCTCTCTTAGGTGCGTGCGGTGTCTGGGACGAGATCAGTCGCGGTGCGGCAGGATGATCTCGACGTCGCCGTGCGGACGCGGGATGACGTGCACGGAGATCAGTTCGCCGACGCGGCCTGCGGCCGCGGCACCGGCATCGGTGGCGGCCTTGACCGCACCGACATCGCCGCGGACGAAGACGGTCACGAGACCGGCGCCGATCTGCTCCTTGCCGATCAACTTGACGTTGGCGGCCTTGACCATTGCATCGGCGGCCTCAATGGCGCCGATCAGGCCCTTGGTCTCGACCATGCCGAGAGCGATCATCTGGACATCTGCCATTGGAGTTCTCCTTTGTGTGGTGACAGGGGGTGTATTGGGTGCTGGGTCGGGGGTCGAGCTGGGCTCGGCCCGTTGGATGGTTTCCTTTTCAGTTGTGGTGCTCTCCTCCGGGGCGGTCTGCTTGCGCGGAGGGCGAGGTTTTGTGGTCTCGGTCATGCTTTAGCCTCCTGACGTCACTTCCCGAGTTCCGTGAGAATCTGGCGTACCAGCTTCTCGATGAGGGCTGAGTCGGCGCCGTCCGATGACTCGAGGACCTCGTCATCCTCCAACGGGGCCGGCGTGCCGTCCATGAGTCCCCTGTGCGCCCTGGCCACCTCCGGAGCCTGACGCACCTGGTAGGCGACCCGCTTGACGTTGAGGACATGCTCGACCGTGATGTTGTCGCTGACGGAGGCGCCGCCGATTCCACCGGGCGCGAGCGTCATGGAGGGCCTGAGACCCGTCGTGTAGCCGACGCCCCCGAGCGAGCCCCAGGTGTTGACGAGGACCCGGAAGGCGGGCTTCTCGATGCCGAAGGCCATGATCGACTCTTCATCGCGTGAGTGGATGACAATCGAGTGTCCGTCACCGCCGAACGTGAGCAGCTGGATCGCCCGGTCGCAGCCGGCCTTCCAACCGTCCTCCACCATCCATCCGAGCACCGAGGTGAGCTTCTCGCGGGACAGTGGATGGTCGGGACCGACGCCGTCGATCTCGGCGACCAGGATCCGGGTGCTCTCCGGCACAGCGATGCCTGCCTTGCGGCCCAGTTCCTGCGGCGTGCGTCCAACGAACTCGGCGATCATCATGCCGTTGGGTCGGAACATCATGGCCGCCAGCCGGTCGGCCTCGTCGCGGGTGAGCCACTGTGCACCGGCCGCCTGCATCTCCGACTTCAACCGCTCGGCGATCGGACGGTCGGCAATGACGACCTGCTCGGTGGCACAGATGGTCGAGCAGTCGAACGACTTCGACTCGACGATCATCTTGGCCGCACGCACGATGTGGGCACTGCGATCGACGTAAGCGGGCACGTTGCCTGGCCCGACGCCGAGCGCCGGCTTTCCGCAACTGTGCGCTGCCTTGACCATCCCCGGCCCGCCTGTGGCCAGGATCATCGAAGTCGCGTAGTGGTTCATCAGTTCGTTCGTGCCTTGGATGGTCAGTTCGGTCATGCACGAGACAAGGCCCTTCGGCATTCCTGCCGCCTCGCCTGCCTCGACCATCACCCGGACCGCCTCGGCCGTGCAGCGCTTCGCCGACGGATGAGGTGCCACGACGACGGCGTTGCGCGCCTTGACCCCGATGAGGATCTTGAAGATCGCGGTCGAGGTCGGGTTGGTCGAGGGCGTCAGAGCGCAGAGCACCCCCACCGGCCAACCGATCTCGACGATCTTGTTCTTCTCATCGCGGCGCAGCACGCCGCAGGTCGGGACGTCGCGGATCGAGTCCCACACCCCTTGCGCGGCGAACTCGTTCTTGAGTTGCTTGTGGGGCGCGTATCCGAACCCCGTCTCCTCGTGGGCGAGCTCTCCGAGCCTGGCAGCCTCGCGCATCGCCGCGGCGACCATCGCCTCGCAGATCCTGTCGACCTGCGACTGGGACGCGAACTGGAACGACCTCATGGCTCCGCGGGCGGCGACCGCAAGGTCGCGCGCCTGTTGAATGGAGCGGAGGTCGGCGTCCATCGCGTTTGCAGACATCGTGTCCTCCTAGTACTTCTTCGGGTTGGACGCGACCTCCAGGACGCCGTCCTGGAACGCCGCGCAGGCCGCCCGGCAGGCGCTCTGGGAGCCGGTCAGCCAGCCACCGGCGAAGTTGGTCTCGCTCGGGGGCTCGAAGTACGTCTGGAGCGACACATCGGCTGACTTCAGCGCCAGGTCCAGTGCGAAGGTCGCCTCCAGCGGAGGCGCGATCAGGTAGGCCAGCGGCTGCCCCAGCGGGATGTCAGCCTCCTTCGACAGGTAACTGCCGGTGCTGGAGATGAGGTGCGCGAAGAAGGCAAGATCGCCAGCCTCGTCAGCAGCGTGGAACCACGCCGCCTCCTCGCAGTACGACACGGCAGCGTCGACTCCGGCCCTGACCTCTGCGGGGGTCGGGCCCGCCAGCATGCCGATGATCTCGCCCGACAGAGGTCCGGATGCGTGCGCCGAACCGGCGTAGAAGCTCTTCGCGTACACGACGTCCACCTCGGCGTACTTGGTGGCCTCGTCGAGGGACACGTACAGGGAGTCGTCGATGTCACAGGTGATCAGGCCGAGCGAGCGTTGGTGATCCGCCAGCCCGAGCTTTTCGGCGAACGCGCGATCGACGTTCGAGATGATGCGCACCGCCAGGACGGTGGGCTTGATTGGTTCCAGGATTGCCATGGTTGTCCCTACTCTCCAGCGACCTCGCGGAGCTTCACGCCGCTCGCGCTGTACTTGATCATTCGCTTGATGAACTCGACGATGTAGGCGCCAGCCTCGAGCGGGTTGGTGCCGCCGTGGGTGGTGATCATGCAGATCAGATCTCGGTCGGCGTCAGACTTGCCCGGCTGAGGATCGAACCCCATGTAGGCGCTCATCGCGTCGGCGATTCCCAGGCCGGGACGCTCACCGATGAGGAGGACGACCACCTTCGCCTTGACGAGGGCGTTGATGTCGTTCATGATTCCGACGCGTCCGTTCTCTACGAAGAACGGAGTTCCGACCGTCAGCCCCGCGGCCTTGAGGCCCTGCTCGATCACCGGGTAGATGTCGCGCAGGTTGTTGTCGATCGCAGCGGCGGAGAGCCCGTCGACCACGCACAACTGCACGTCCGGCGACTTCACACACTTCTCAGCGATGACAGCCTTGCTTTCGTCGCTGAGCAGGCGTCCGAGGTCCGGCCGCAGCAGGTACTCGGCCCGGTCGGCGACTCGGCTTGTCACGGTGAACAGGTTGAAGGCGTCTCGCGCCTCGTCGCTCACGACGCCGTAGATGGCGTCCTGGGTGACGCCGTGATCGGCCTGGAACAGCAGCGCGGTCCCCGTCTTGGGGCGGGGCCCCGCCCTGCCGACGCCCAGCCTCGCATTGGTGCTGGCCATCAGGTTCCGCAGGCCGTCGGGATCTTGGGCGTCCTCGACCAGCATGGCGTGACGCGGTCGGTCGAGCGTCGGATCGGCCAGGTCGATGACCAGGTCCGTGCCGTCGCGCGAGATCACCGACTCCTGCCGCTCGGGGCTCTGCTCCTTGGGTTCGTATCCCTCCCGACGAAGCTCCGCCAGGATGCGGCCGACGATTTCTTCGATGTTGACACTCATCTGTTTCACCTCTTCAGGAAGAAGGACGCATCGCCTGCGATGTCGGTGAGCCGTCCGTCCTTCCACAGGCCCACCCCCTCGAGCCACGCCTCGAACTCCGGCAGCGGGCGAAGCCCGAGGGCCTGTCGCAGCGACGGCGCATCGTGGAAACTGGTCGTCTGGTAGCTCAACATGGCGTCGTCGCCCATCGGGATGCCCATGACGAAGTTGACGCCCGCGCTGGCCAGGAGCACAGCGAGGTTGTCGTTGCTGTTCTGGTCTGCCTTGGCGTGGTTGGTGTAGCACACGTCGCAGCCCATCGAGATCCCCAGGAGCTTGCCCATGAAGTGGTCCTCGAGGCCGGCTCTGATGATCTGGACGGAGTCGTACAGGTACTCGGGGCCGATGAATCCGACGACGGTGTTGACCTGATACGGGTTCCAGCGGCGGGCGATGGCGTAGTTGCGCGCCTCGAGCACCAGTTGGTCGGCGCCGTGGTGGGCGTCGGCGGACAAGGCCGAGCCCTGACCCGTCTCGAAGTACATGTAGTTCGGCCCTGCGGTGAAGCAGTGCTTCTTCGCAAGGTCGTTCGCCTCGTCGAGGAGACCGACGGAGATGCCGAAACTCTCCATGGCCTTCTGGGATCCTGCGATGGACTGGAAGATCAGACCGGCGGGGACACCGCGCCTCAGGCATTCCATCTGGGTGGTGACGTGGGCGAGGACGCAGTTCTGCGTCGGAATCTCCCACCGCTGGATGACCTCATAGGTCATCTCGAGCAGCCTGCTGACCGACCCGACCGAATCGTCGGCGGGGTTGATGCCGATCACCGAGTCACCCGAGCCGTAGGAGAGACCCTCGTAGATCGTCGCCCGGATCCCGTCGACCGAGTCGGTGGGGTGGTTGGGCTGCAGCCGCGATGCGAGGGTGCCTTCCAGCCCCATGGTGTTGCCGCAGTGCGTGACGACCCTGATCTTGCGGGCCGCGACGACGAGGTCGAGGTTGCCCATCAGCTTGGTGACCGCTGCCGCCATCTCGCCGGTCAGTGCCCGCGAGATCCTGGTGATGTCGTCGCTGCTCGTGGTGTTCGCGAGCAGCCACTCCCGGAAATCGCCGACCGTCCAGCCCTTGATCTCCTGGTAGATGGTCTCGTTGATGGCGTCGTCGATGGCGCGGGTGACCTCGTCCTGGTCGTACGGGACGACCGGGTTCTCACGCAGGGCGCTCAGTGGGACCTCGGCAAGCACATGCCTGGCCGCCACGCGCTCTGCCGCGCTTCTCGCTGCGATGCCCGCCTGCTGATCTCCGGACTTTTCTTCATTGGCCTTGGCCAACAGGTCCTTGATGTCGGCGAACTCGTATGTGTGTCCGAACAGCTTCGTTCGCAACAGCATTACGACACCTCCTCGTTTGGTTTCTCCACGTCAACTCCTTGGTCGAGTCTTGTTCTCAGTGGCTTGGTAGAAGATGAGAGTCTTGACGGAGACGGGCACGACCCGTCCGTCGAAGAGCGGCTCACCGATGTCGATGAAGTCGCCCTCCCCGAGCTGGATCTGGTCAACCACGATGAGTGGCTCAGATGGCAGCTCGCGTTTGATGGTCTGGCCGAGCACCTGCGCGTAGTCCTCCTCGGTGACCAACACGAGGGGGCGCTGTGCGGGAACGTGACGCCTCGCGAATTGGGCGATTCCCGTGGCCAGGACGTTGAGTTGATCGAAGCTCAAGCGGCGCGGTATCGGAACCGAGACGACGAAGTCGCCCTCGTTTCCCGCACCACGATCCCAGCGTTCGACCGCTTCGCCGAGCGCTTCCGCGATCGCGTGCGGGTCCACGAGTTGGGCCCCGAGATGCGGTTCGATGACGGGTGCATTCTTGATGGGCAGATGTGACTCCTCGGCCCAGATCGTGGACCCGGAAAGAGTTACCTGCTGGCTGGCCGCACCCAACACCGTCGCGCGGAGCGTCTGAGCTGGCCTCTCCACGCGCAGCCCCTGCCAACGGACGTTGTTGCGCAGGGCATCGGCCAGGAGCGGCCCGACATCGCCCCATCTGGCGACCTCGGCGAGCGTCGTAGGGGCGCGGGTCTGGTCGTAGTAGAGCTGACCGACCCCTCCGGAGACGAAGTACGCCCCCACCTTGCCGTCGAGTTCGAGAGGGGCGCTGAGCGCGGCCCGGCTGCCGAGGTCCGACACCTCACCGAGGCACAACTCGACAACCAGTTCGGCCATGGCGTCGGTCAGCTTGCGCAGCTCCTCCAGCGCAGGGACCGACCCAATCCTGAGGTTGAGGCCGAGCCGCTGCGCGATGAGAGCGCCGGTGTGCGCGAGATGCGTGACGGCTCCCGTGGATGAGTCCAGCACAACCTGCCGACCGCCGACCATCGAGGCGGCGGAGGCGACGTGCCTGCCCGTCCGAAAAGCGGCGGCATTCGACGATCCTCCTCCGATGTCGACGTTGACCACCGTCGCGTAGTTGTCGGCCGACCATTGGGCCGCGCCCGAGCCTCGCCCGGCGATCTGAGACTCCAGGTTCGGCCCCGCCACGGTGACCACGAAGTCGCCAGCCAGATCACCGAGGCCCTGCAGGATCTCCTCCGCGTTCTTGGTTCGCGCGGTCTCCCCCGTGATGATGACCGCGCCGGTCTCCACCTGGCGGGGATCGACCCCCGCGTTGGCATACTCGGCGCGGACCATCGCGACAAGGCGGGTGACGTCCACCTCGTCGGCGCTCACGAGCGGGGTGAAGTGGGCCTCCCCCTGGTACAGCACGCGGCGCGCGTCAATGTCGAGCCGGGGAACCAGGCCCATGCGGGCCTGGTTGTTGACGCTCAGCTCCGACAGCACCACCTGCGTGGTGGTCGTACCGACGTCGATCCCGACACTCAACATCTCGCGGCTGGTCATGACGGTCAGGGCCCTCAGCTCTTGCGGAAGGTCGTGCGGCCGTCTGCCTCGAGCGAATCGAGGATCGCGAAGATCACCGCGTCCACGGGCGCTCCCGCCGTCAGGTCGGTGTGGCGACCTGCGCTGCCCTCGGCGACGAGGACGAGCTCGCCCTCCCCTGCGCCGATGGCGTCAGCCGCGACGTAGGGCTCGCCGTACAGCTCGTCATCGACGGTGGCGTTGGAGACGATCAGCAACTTGGACCCACGGAGCGAGTCGACCTTGATGGTCGACACCGCCGATCCGATGACGCGCGCGATCCGCATGTCAGTCCTCCGCTACTCTGCCGGTGGCCGAGTCCCGTCGGGCTTCGCGCCTGGCCCCGTCGGCGACGTCGGCGAGGCTTTCGGCCTCAGCCATCGCCGAGGTGGCGGTGACGTCTGCGAGTTCCTCCGCGTCGACGGGGGCTTCGTCGTCGGCCTCCGGCGAGCTCGCGGGGAAGGCACGGGCGAAGAGCAGCAGTGCCACGATGACGGCGGTGATGCCCGCGACGAGCTTGCCTGCGATCATCGGCGCGATCATGTCGCGCGCAACGCCTGCAGTGAAGCCGAGGTGGTCACCGAGCACGAAGGCGGCGCTGACCGCGAAGGCGGCGTTGAGGATCTTGCCGCGCTTATCCATGTTCTTCATGATTTCGAACATGGCGATGTTGTTCGCGAGCGTGGCGATGAAGCCACCCGCCGCGGACTTGTTGACCCCGATCAGCTTGCCGACCGCCGCGAGCGGCTTCGCGCCGAGCGTGACGATGAGATGGACCGCGGGGAAGGCGCCCAACAGCATCATGGCGATCGAGCCGACCACCGCGAGCCCCTCGGTGACGGGGAGCAGTTCCCATCCGGCAGGCATGATCTTGACGCCGGTCATGGTCTCGAACACGCCGATCACCAGGCCGACGGAGATGATGAAGACGAGCCCCCTGCCGAACCAGAGGAACCCGGTGGTCATGGCGTCGGGCTTCCACCACAGTCCGAGGGCGATCAGGACCGCCGCGAAGATGATCGGTACCGTGTTGATCAGCACGAACCCGGCGGGCATCCCCGCGATGAGGCCGGAGGTGACGACGCCGAACGGAATCGTGACGATGCCGGCGAGCACGCCCTTCGCCAGGAACGGACGGTCGTCCTTACCAATGATGCCGAGTGCGACGGGGATCGTGAAGACGACGGTGGCGCCCATCATGGCGCCCAGGATCAGACCCGAGAGCCGCTGGGCGTCGGGGTTGTCGGTCATGGCCTGCGCGAGCGGCCAGCCTCCCATGTCGTTGGCGAGCAGCGTTCCCGCGAACATGGCGGGATCTGCACCGACGAGCCCGTAGATGGGCGCGACAACGGGGCTCAGAATCTTGGCCAGCACAGGAGACAGCGCGTAGACGCCGACCATGGACAAGGCAAGGGGACCCATCGCGTTGAAGCCCTCTTCGAACTTCTCGCCGAGCCCAAATCTGTTGCCGATCGCCCTGTCGAGCCCACCCAACACCATGCAGATCATCAAGATCCAGACGATGACTTCGTTAATGCTCACTACAGCGTCTCCTTCGACGTTGAAGGGTGAAGCGTCGGCACCGATGCCGACCTGACACAAACCCTATCAACTACGTTTTGTAGTAACGAAATCGGGGGTCAGTTATTCGAATACCGCACTGACAAGCGCGGACACCCAGCCCGCAGAGCACAAAAAGAGGCCCCCACCGATCGGTGGGGGCCTCGAGGCTGTAGTTGCGTCAGCCGATGACGCGGCGGGCGCCGCTGAAGGGCATCGAGTTGAGGCTCGTGACGCGGACGCCGCTGCGCGGGTTGGCTGCGTCGACGATCTTGCCGTTGCCGATGTACAGGCCGACGTGGCTTACGGGGCTGTAGTAGAAGACCAGGTCGCCGGGGCGAAGGTCGGACTTGGAGACCTTGTAACCGGCCGATGAGAACTGGCCACGCGACGAGCGGGTCAGGTTGATGCCGACCTGGCGGTACGCCCAGCTGGTGAGGCCGGAGCAGTCGAAGGTGCTCGGGCCGGAGGTGCCCCACACGTAGCGGCTGCCGACCTTGCTGAGCGCGGCGTCGACGACGTCCTGCGCGCGGCCGGAGCCACCGCTGGCGGCCGGGGGCTCTTCCTGCGTCTCGGGCTTGGGCGCCTTGCTCGAGGCGGGGGCGCTGGGGCTGGTCGACGCCGGGGCCTCCACACGGGGCGAGGTCGCGGTGTCGCGGCTGGCGCGCTCCTGGGCGGCGCGGGCCTCGGCCTCGGCCTGGGCGGCGGCCTCGCGGCGGACCCGCTCAGCCTCGATGGCCGCGAGCCGCTGACGCTCCTCCTCAGAGAGGCGGTCGTAGACGGCCTGCGCCTCGGCCTCCTTGGCGTCGTACTGCTTGCCGAGCTCGACCTTGGCGGCGGCGTCCTTGTCGAGCTGCTTCTGGGTGGCGTCGACGTCCTCACGCAGCGTCGTCAGCTTTGCCTGGTCGACCTGGAGCTGCTGGATGCCCGCGGTGGAGCGGTCGGCCTCGACCTGCATCGCGCCGAGCCCGCTGAGGAAGTTGTCCGCATCAGTGCTGGTGAGCAGCTGCGCCGTCAGCGAGATCGAGTCGCCGCGCATCTGCACCGCGCCGACGTGCCCGAGCTGGCTCGACAGCTTCTCGACCTTCGCCACCTGCGAGGTGACGTCGGAGGTCAGGTTCTTGAGCTTCGCCTCGTTCTGGGCGGCCCGGTCGTGCGCCTCGATGATGTCCTGATCGATAGCGGAGCTCTCTTGGTGGATGCGGTCGAGGTCCTTACGGGCCTGCGCAACGGCGTCAGGATCGGCATTGGCCACCACCGCACCACCAAAGACGGTGGCGATCGCGAGGGTGCTGGCCAGGACGAGGCGGACTCGGTTCACGTTCAACTCCAGAACAGGCATAGAACAAATCTGAGAGAATCCTAAGCCCCGTTCAGCTTTTTCTCAAACGTTGTTGGCGTGTCGTCATCCGGCACGCTGATCTGACGCCGGGGCGTCCATCCTCAAAGGCGGCAGGAGACCCGCGTCGGAGAGCACCGCGAGCGCGCGCTGTTCCGGCTCGACGAAGTCGAAGTTGGGTGTGCCGAGCAGCACCGAGATGACGCAGTCGCCGCAGGCGGGCCCCTTTGCCTGGCAGGTGTGGCAGTCCACGTGTAGTGATGTCATGGCAACAGTCTTGCCGGGGGCACCGACAGAACTGTCCGAGGAGACACGTAGCGTGCGTGGCATGTCGCCGACCTCCGCCGCGTTGCAGCCCAGCTTCGATGAGCTTGGCACGCCGTTGGCAGATGTCACCTTCGTAGTGGTCGACCTGGAGACCACCGGCGGCGCGGCCGACTCGGAGATCACGGAGGTCGGCGCCGTCAAGGTCAGAGGCGGCAGGGTGCTCGGGGAGTTCCAGACGCTGGTGCGCCCCTCGGGGGGCATCCCTGCGATGATCCAGGTGCTCACGGGCATCACGAACCAGATGGTCGCGTCTGCCCCGGCCGCCTCCGAGGTGCTGCCGTCGTTCGCGGAGTTCGCCACCGATGCCGTGATCGTGGCGCACAACGCCCGCTTCGACACCGGCTTCCTGCGGCGCGGCTACGAGGAGCTTGGCCTGCAGTGGCCGAGGCCGACCGTCGTCGACACCGTCGCGCTTGCCCGCTGTGCGCTGCTGCGCGACGAGGTCCCCAACTGCAAACTGGCGACGCTCGCCCGTCACTTCCGCGCCGCCACCGAGCCCAACCACCGCGCGCTGAGCGACGCCCGCGCGACGGTGGACGTGCTGCACGGCCTGCTTGAGCGGGTCGGCAACCTGGGCGTCCACACACTGGAAGACCTGACGGAGTTCGCGCTGCAGGTCTCCCCCGACCGCCGCGCGAAGCGGGTGTGGGCGCAGTCGGCCCCAGAGTCGGCGGGCGTCTACTACTTCGTCTCCGACACGCAGCAACCCGCGGGCCGCCCGCAGCGGGAGGTGCTCTACGTCGGCAAGTCGAACAACCTCAAGCGGCGGGTGCGCTCCTACTTCTCCGCCGCGGAGAAGCGGGGCCGGATCCACGAGATGGTGCGGGTCGCCACGGGCGTCGAGTTCGTGCCTTGTGCCACCGACCTGGAGGCCGAGGTCCGGGAACTGCGGATGATCGAGTCGCTGGCGCCGCGCTACAACCGGCGCTCGAAGAACCAGCGAAAGCTCTGGTGGCTGCGGCTGACCGACGACGCGTTCCCGCGGCTCTCGGTCGTCACCCAACTGCGCGACGCGACCCACTTCTTCGGCCCGTTCCGCACGCGCGACGATGCCAATGACGCCGCGCTGACCCTCTACGACGCCTACCGATTGCGCCGCTGCACCACCCGACTGTCGCCGCGGAAGCCGAGCCCCTCGTGCGCACTGGGCGAGATGGGACGCTGCGTCTCCCCCTGCGAACTGGGCGAGGGCGCAGAGCAGTATCCGGCGATCGTCGCCGACGTCGCCCACACCTGGGGCGGCGACGTCAGACCGGTGCTGCGCAGCGTCCGGGGGCGGATGCGCAGACTCATCGCGCAGGAGCGCTACGAGGAGGCAGGCGAGGTGTCGAGACGGCTGCACGCCTACTACCGCACGTCGCTGCGATTCCACCGGATCCGCTCGCTCGCGGCGTGCCCGCAACTGGTCGCGGCGGTCCCGTCGTCACGCGGCTGGGACATCCACGTGATCAGGCACGGTCGCCTGGCTGCGGCCACGTCCGCGCCGAGCCACCGGGCGCGCGCCGCGTCGGAGGCCGCCGTCGCGTCGGCCGAGACGGTGCTTGCTGCCTCGCACGGGATGCCCGCGGCCAGCATCGAGGAGACCGAGCGGATCGCCGCATGGCTGGAACTGCCGGGGGTCAGGTTCATCGAGACCGACGGCGACTGGGCATGGCCGATCAACGTCGGGTTGCCCGACGGCGCGCTGCCCGCTGAGGTGCTCGGCCCTGAACCACTCGGCCAGGAACCACTCGCTCCGGAGCCGCTCGCGGGCTGAAACGACGACCGCCCGAGCCTCGGGAGGCTCGGGCGGTCAAGAAAGATCTGGCGTCAGGCCAGCGTCACCGACTCGATGACGACCGGGTCGACCGGACGGTCGCGGGAGTCGGTCGCGGTCGTGGCGATCGCGTCGACCACCTGCTGGCTGGCAGCGTCCTTGACCTCGCCGAAAATGGTGTGGCGGCGGTTCAGGTGCGGCGTGGGGCCGACGGTGATGAAGAACTGCGAGCCGTTGGTTCCCGGGCCGCGGTTCGCCATGGCGAGCAGGTACGGACGGTCGAACGACAGTTCGGGGTGGAACTCGTCGGCGAAGGTGTAGCCGGGCTCACCGGTGCCGTCGCCCTTGCGGTCGCCGCCCTGGATCATGAAGCCGTCGATGATGCGGTGGAACGCCACGCCGTCGTAGAAGTTGGCGGTGGTGTTCTCACCGGTGACCGGGTCGCGGAACTCCTTGGTGCCTCCGGCGAGGCCGACGAAGTTCTCGACCGTCTTGGGGGCCTGGTCCTCGAACAGTTCGATGACGATGTCGCCACGGTTGGTGTGCAGGGTTGCAGTGCTCAACGCATGTCCTCTCAGCTGTGTTGTCCATCCCAGTGTGACAGACGCCGCCCGGGGGCTTGGCTAGCCTTGGGTCACGTCGCGCTCACCGGCGAGCCGCAAACACCACCTTGGAGGACAACAATGCCGCTGCTCAACCACGTAGGGATCACCGTGTCGAACCTGGAACGCTCCATCGCGTTCTACACCAGCCTCGGCCTGGGCGCTCCGCCCGCCGACTGGATCTTCACGATCCAGGGCCACTGGCTGAGCCAACTCGTCCAGGAGGAGGACGCCGTCATCCGCGTCGCGTTCCTGCCGATCGACGACGGATCGGTCCTCGAACTGCTCGAGTACCAGCAACCGGAGGGTGAGAAGGCCAACACGCGCCCCAACCGGGACGTCGGCGCGATGCACCTCGCGCTGAACGTCGACAACATCGACGAGGCATACCAGCGCCTCTCCGCGGCCGGTGTGCCGTTCAACTCCGAGCCGCAGACCGTGGCGATGGGCCCCTGGGCGGGCAACCGGGTCGCGTACCTCAGCGACCCCGACGGCACCCCGGTCGAACTGGTGATGAACGTCGTCTGAGCCCTGTGGCGACCTGGCGTTGAGCAGCATTGACAACTCGTCCGGGTGTGGAGCGTTCAACCGTGGCATCCACGGGAACCAACACCGAATGCTGCTCAACGCCAGAGTCTCCACAGACCCTCCACCAGCGCCCACGGACGGGGTTCACCCGCCTGGGCGCACCCTCTTGTGTCGGATCGGCCTTGATGGAACCCGACAACCCGGTAGCGTTGGAGATGCTCGATCACGAGCCACAACAACGGGAGGAACTTGTGAAGAAGTCACAAGAGATGAAGAAGGCCGCCGCGGAGACCGCCACCGCCGCCGCCGAGTACTCAACAACCGCGCTGAAGGACGGCCTGGACAAGGCCCAGGAACTGTTGGCGGAGGCCCAGAAGCAGGCCGGCCCCATCATCCGCGACGCCAAGGTCCGCACCGCCGACTTCGCATCGCGCACGCTCGATGATCTCGAGCCCCACATCAAGGACGCCCTCGACAGGGTCGCCCCCGCCGTGGATGCCGCCCGCGACAAGGTGACCGACGACCTGCTGCCCAAGCTGCAGGACGCGCTCCATCATGCCGCGGAGCACCCTGCGGTCGCGGAGGCCACCAAGCGGGGCACCGCCGCCGTGCAGGCCCTCAAGGGCGAGGTCGCGCCGGTTACCAAGAAGAAGAGCAAGTTCAAGAAGGTCGCCAAGTTCCTCGCCATCGGTGCTGTCATCGCGGGCGCGGTCGCGGCGGTGCGTCACTTCCTGGCGCCCAAGGACGACGGCTGGACGGCTCACGAGCCATCGAAGGCGTACGTGAACAACAATGACACCTTCTCCAACGCGGCCAAGTTCGCCTCCGACATGGATGCGGCGGCCGACGACGAGGTCGTGGTCTCTGCTGAAGAGGTCGAGGTCCAGGACGACATGACCTCCGAGGGCGCCCCGGCTCCCCACGCGACGTTCGTCACCGAGAAGGACGCGCACGCCCAGGCCAAGGCGGAGGCAGAGGAGGCGACCCAGGAGGGTGGCTACGGCGAGGGCTCCTACGTCGGCTCCGAGCCGCCGGAGGGCTTCAGCATCAAGGGCAACGAGCGCTCCAAGAAGTTCCACGTGCCTGGCACCGGTGGCTACGAGCGCACCATCGCCGAGGTGTGGTTCAACTCTGAGGAGGCCGCCGAGGCGGCTGGGTTCACGAAGGCCCAGCGCTAAGGCGCACGACTCAGACAAACCCGATGGGGGCGGCCGACCGGCCGCCCCCCATTCGCGTCCCGCTACAGTGCGCGCCCGAAGTCCTCGGCCCAGGTTCCGGGGCCGGTGACGGCGACCTCGCGGAGTCCCTGCCACGCGGCCGCCTCGTGGAGCAGCGGCGCGACCCGCGCCGCCAACTCGGCGCGCCTCGACTCCTGGCCCGGCTCGATGTGGGCGTGCTGCACGCGCAGCACGGCCGCCCCACGGTCGCTCTTGAGGTCGACGCGACCGACGATCTGGTCGTCGACAAGCACGGGAAGCACGTAGTAGCCGTGCTCGCGCTTCTCCTTTGGCGTGTAGATCGAGATCCGGTAGTGGAAGCCGAACAGGCGCTCCGCCCGTGGCCGGAACCAGACGAGCGGGTCGAACGGGGACAGCAGCGCCGCCGCCTCGACGGCCCGCGGCACGCGCGTGCCGGCCGCGAGGTAGGCAGGGCGGTCCCACCCGTCGACGACGACCTCCTCCAACTCGCCCGCCGCGACGAGCGCCTCAACCGCCGGCCTCGCCGTCGACGGCTTGAACCGCGGATAGTCGGCGAGATCCTCCAGCGTCGCCACCCCATACGCGACGCTGGCCCTGCGCACCAGCTCGAGGATCGCCTCGTCGCGCCCGACCGCCTCCCGGGCCGGTTCGGGCAGCACTTCGGAGGCCAACGCAAGCCGGCGCTCGAAGCGCTGCCTGCCCACCACGACCAACTCGCCGGTGCGGAACAGCCAGTTGGCCGCCCAGTGCACCTCATTCTTGTTCCACCACCCGCCGCCCAGCGACACGTTCTGCGGGTGTTCCAGGTCGCGCACCCGCAGCGGGCCCCGCTCCCCGAACTCTTGGCGGACCTCGTCGACCAGGGCCGCATTCTCGCTGCCCCATTCCCGGAAGCTGGCGCGCATCGAGGCCTCGCGGTGCCAGGCCCACAGCGGCCAGTCGCTGACCGGGAGCACGGTGGCCTCGTGCGCGAGGTACTCGGTGTAGTCGCCCAGCCCCCGACCCACGTCGTGGTGCAGCAGCGCGTCCAACTGCCCCCGGTCGTAGGGGCCGAGGCGCGCGAGCAGCGGGAGGTAGTGGCTGCGCTCGAACACGTTGACCGAATCCACCTGGAGGACGCCGAGGCGGGCGATCGTGCGGCGCAGCGCGGCGGGGCCGATCTTGGCGGGGCGCGTCGCCGCGAGTCCCTGGGCGGAGACCGCCACCCGTCGTGCTGCTTCCGGGCTAAGTCGTCGTGGCATGGGCCAACAATAGGGGCCGCTTGTCCACAGTTGCCGCACGACCGGCCCGACGCTACCGGGGCAGGCCTTAGCCTCGGTGCATGGTGGAACTGGTGGCCGCGGCACTCGCCCTCGCGGCCGTGGCGACCTGGGTGCTTGCCGTCCCCCGCGTCGTCATCGCCGACGACGAGGCGCCCGACTTCCGCGCCCTCGTGACACCGGCCAGCGCCGCCGTGGTGGGGGTGTCTGCCTTCGCGCTTGCGCAGGTGCTGTGGCTGGCCCCCTCGGGACCTGGTGGCTGTGGGTGCCCTACCTGGCGTTCGGCGTGCCGCTGGTGGCCGTCGACCTGCGCACCACGTTCCTGCCGACCGCGCTGTGGCGGCTGTGCCTTGTCGCCATGCTGGTCGGGCTGGTTCCCGTCGCGCTGACAAGTCCGCCGCTCGCCCTGGGCGTCGGGCTCGGGGCCGCCGCGCTCGGCGCGTTCTTCTACCTGGCTTGGCGGCTCGGCCGCGGGATGGGCTTCGGTGACGTCCGGCTCGCTGTGCTGGTCGGCGCGGTCGCGGGGACCTCCGGGGTCATGGGGGTCGCGTCGGCGGCGCTGCTCGGCACCGCGCTCGGGGCGGTGCAGGCCTTGGTCCGGGTGGCGCTGCGGCGCGGCACCGGGGCCTTCGCGTACGGCCCAGCGCTGTACGCGGGGCCGTTCGCGGCTCAACTGGTGGCGGCTACCGCTGGGTAGCGGCGACCCAGTTCTCGAGCGTCCGCGCCGCCCGACCGGAGTCGATGGCCTCCTCAGCGTCGCGCAGCGGCTCACGCAACTGCTCGACGAGGTCGCGCACGGTCGAGATGCCGCGGTAGGCGAGCAACGCGGCGGCGGCGTTCAGCACGACGATGTCGCGCACGGCGCCCGGCCGCCCCGCGACCAGGTCCCGGACGACCTGCGCGTTGTGCGCTGCCTCGCCACCGGTCAGGTCGTGGAAGGCGGCGGGCTGCAGCCCCAGGTCGGTGGGATCGAGCACGGTGCGGTGCACCCGCCCCTCGGCGATCATCCACACGTCCGACGAGGACGTGGTGGTCAACTCGTCGAGACCGTCGTAGCCGCGGAACACCATTCCCTTGTGCCGCGTTCGGCGAGCACCCGCGCGATCACCGGCGCGATGTCGTCGTTGGCGACGCCGAGCGCCATGGCGCGCGGCCGGGCGGGGTTGGCCAGCGGGCCGAGGAAGTTGAAGGTCGTCTGGATGCCGAGTTGCTTGCGCACCCCGGCGACCGTCTTCATGGTCGGGTGGTACATCTGCGCGAACAGGAACACCACGCCGATCTCGTCGAGGATGGCGGCCTGTTTGTCGGGGCTCACGTCAAGCTTGATGCCGAGCGACTCGAGGGTGTCAGCGGTCCCCGCCATGGACGAGGCGGCCCGCGCGCCGTGCTTGACGACCTTCGCGCCTGCGGCCGCGGCGATGATGGCGGCCATCGTGGAGACGTTGACGGTGTTGGCGCGGTCTCCCCCGGTGCCGACGATGTCGACGGCGTCAGGGTCGAGCGTGATGGGGGTCGCCTTTGCGAGCATCGCGTCGGCAAGCCCGGAGATCTCGTCCTCGGTCTCACCCTTGGCCCGCAGCGCGGTCAGCATCGCGGCGATCTGCACCTCGGACGCCCTGCCCGAGAGGATCTCGGTCAGTGCCCACTGCGCCGCGCTCGCCTCGAGCCCCTCGCGGCGGATCAGCCCCGTCAGAATGTCAGGCCATGAGTAGCCCGACATCACACGGCCTGCGACAGGCGCTGTCGGATCAGGTTCGCGGCCTGCTGCGGCATGGTGACCGGGTCGATCGGGAACGGTGCGATGGCCTCGGCGCGCGACCAGGAGGCCAGCCACGCGTCCGCCTCGCGCGTGACGAGCAGCATCACGGGAGCACAGTCGGTGTACTCCTCCTTGACCTGGTACGCCAACCCGAAGCCACCGGAGGGCTGCGCGTTGCCGTCGAAGATCATCAGCGCATAGTCGGTGCCCGCGTCGAGGGTGCGAAGCAGCGCCCCCTGCGTTGCGACCTCGAAGACCTCGATCTCCGGCAGGTCGGACGCGACACGGCGCCCGAGGGTGAGCCGGACGGCCTCGCGGACGGTCCGGTCATCGGAGAACACGAGGACCTTGACGGGGGCCTGAGTCATCTTCTGTCAATCCTTTGCGTTGTCGCTGTCGACCGTGGGCCGAGTGCCTGCATGTGTCATGGTAGCCGTGTCATGCCCGAGAGGCGCATAGCGTCTTCCGGCCGGGCACGAGATGAGGGGCCGCCGGCGAGGCGGCGGCGCGCCCGGCCTGCCGCGCATTATCGCACCCGCCACCAGCAGTTTTAGAGGGGGTACCCCAAAGTTTCGTGGCTGGCGTGACCATCCGCGCTTTTGCCGCAATAATGAGGCCGTGGCCACGAATCATGAGACTCTCACTGCACCGGCGGAGCTGCCAAGCGGCGCGCTCCACAAGGTTCCCTCCGCGCGTCTGAACAAGCCCGCGGGACGCCCCGACACGCTCTCCGTCGGCGTCATCGTGTGGTTGGCGAGCGAGCTGATGTTCTTCGGGGCGGTGTTCGCCGCCTACTTCTGGACGCGCAGCATCACCAACGATGCCGCGGCGGCGGCCGGGACGCCGAGCATGTGGGCCACCAACAGCGCTCACCTCGACGTCACGTTCGCCAGCATCAACACGGCCATCCTGGTGCTGAGCTCCGTGACCTGCCAGCTCGCGGCCAACGCCGCGGAGGCCCGCCGCGTCTCCGGCTCGTGGTTCAACCCGCTGAAGTGGGGCCTGCGCGAGGGCTTCATCGTGACGATCATCCTCGGCTCGATCTTCGTTTCCGGCCAGGTGTGGGAGTACTTCACGCTCTTCAACGAGGGCTTCACGATCCAGACCAACCAGTACTGGTCGCTGTTCTTCCTCGCGACCGGCTTCCACGGCCTGCACGTGCTCGGTGGCGTCGTCGCCATGTGGTACGTCCTGGCCCGCTCGCTGATGACGAAGACTCACACGCATGAGCAGACGGTGAGCGCCCACGTGGTCTCCTACTACTGGCACTTCGTCGACGTCATCTGGATTCTCCTGTTCGGCGTCCTGTACTTCCTCCGCTAACCCTCGACCGGGAGATCATCACCGTGAAATTCCTCACAAAGTTCAGGCGTCACTCGGTAGCGCGGCCAGCGCTGCTGATCCTGGCGCTCGTGGTCATCGGGCTCGGGTATGCGGGAGTGAACCCGCAGCGTTCCTCCGCTGAGACCGAGATGACTCAGCAGATCGAAGAAGGCAAGGCGCTGTTCGACCTCACCTGCTCCTCCTGCCACGGCCTCGGGGCCGAGGGCACCTCCCAGGGCCCGACCCTGATCGGCGTGGGCGCGGCCTCCGTCGACTTCCAGATGGGCACCGGGCGGATGCCCGCGGCCCGCGCCGAGGCGCAACTGCCCGCCCGCCAGGTCAACTACTCGCAGGAGCAGATCGACGCCGTCGCCGCCTTCGTGGCCTCCCTCGGCCCCGGCCCGGAGACACCCAAGGAGTCGGAGTACACGCCGGAAGGGCTGAGCGAGGAAGAGATCGCCCGAGGCGGCAACCTGTTCCGCGCGAACTGCTCCGCCTGCCACGGCATCGTCGGCGGCGGCGGCGCGATGCCGAACGGTGAATACGCGCCCTCCCTGGTCGACACCTCCTCCAAGCACATCTACGAGGCCATGCGTACCGGCCCGCAGCAGATGCCGACCTTCTCCAAGGAGGTCATGCCGGATGAGAGCGTCCGCGAGATCATCGGCTACCTGGACGCCGCCCACGAGCAGCCCAACTACGGCGGGCTGACGATGGGCGAAGCCGGGCCCGTCTCCGAGGGTTTCTGGGTCTTCGTCATCGGCATCGGCGGCCTCGCCATCGTCGCCACCTGGATCGCTAAGAAGGGGGCACGCGCCCGATGAGCCACGACAACCTGCCTGTGCGGGACCCCGAACTGGGCCACGTGGTGGCCAACCCCGGGCTCGAGGAGCACGTCGAGCGATTCACCGACGTCGACAAGGGTGCGGGCAACCGCGCCTACGGCTCCATCTTGTTGATGCTCGGCCTGGTGCCGGTGCTCGCCGTGATCTTCGTGGTCATCTACTTCGCGGTGCCCCGCGACGCCTACATCGACTTCGGCTGGCTGAAGGCCAGCGCGATGAACGTCGGCCTCGGCCTCACCGGCGGCATGGCCGTCATCCTGATCGGCGTGGCCGTCATCCAGTGGGCCCGCGTGCTGATGGGCGACCACGAGATGGTCGAGATGCGCCACACGGCCGCCTCCTCCGCTGAGGACCGTGAGGTCGTTGCGCAGGAGTTCGCCGACGGTGTCGAGCAGGCCGCCGTCAAGCGCCGCCCGCTGCTCCTCGGCGCCCTCGGCGGCGCGCTCGGCATCAGCCTTGTGCCCGCAGTGGTGCTGCTCGCGGACATGGGCCCGTGGCCCACGAAGCAGAAGCGCAAGGAGACCATCGAGACGACGATCTGGGCCTCCGAGATCCGCCTCGTCAACGACGTCAACTGGCTCCCGCTTCGCCCCGAGATGATCGAGGTCGGCCAGTTGGTCAACGCCCAGCCCGAGAACCTCAACGACCTGCACGGCACCGAGTACATGATCGAGAAGGCGAAGTCCCCGCTCGTGGTGGTCCGGATGGATCCCGACTCCATCAAGATCCCCGAGTCCCGCAAGGACTGGCAGGTCTCCGGCATCCTCGCCTACTCCAAGATCTGCACCCACGTCGGCTGCCCGATCTCGCTGTGGGAGCGTCAGACGCACCACCTGCTGTGCCCATGCCACCAGTCGACATTCGACCTGGGTGACAGCGGCGTCGTCGTGTTCGGCCCAGCGGCCCGTGCGCTTCCCCAGTTGCCGATCAAGGTCAACGAAGAGGGCTTCCTGGTCGCTCAGAGCGACTTCACCCTCCCCGTCGGCCCGAGCTTCTTCGAGCGCGACTCGCGCCACGACTTCGTGAAAGGTGACAACTGATGGCTAAGCCCACCAGAGTCGTTGAAACCTCGCCCGAGGTCGAACCGCGCGAGGCGGAGGCCGCCAAGCCGGTGCCCGCCGCGGGTGTCCTGGGCTGGGCGGACGACCGCCTCGGCCTCGCCAAGATCGGCCGGTTCGGGCTGCGCAAGATCTTCCCCGACCACTGGTCCTTCCTGCTCGGCGAGATCGCGCTGTACTCGTTCATCGTGCTCCTGCTGACCGGCATCTTCCTCACCATCTGGTTCAAGCCGTCGATGGCTGAGATCGAGTACGACGGCTCCTACCAGTTGCTCAAGGGCCTGCCTGTCTCGGAGGCCTTCGCCTCGACGCTGCACATCAGCTTCGACGTCCGCGGCGGCCTGCTGGTGCGCCAGATCCACCACTGGGCGGCGCTGCTGTTCGTGGCGGCCGCGTTCGTGCACATGCTGCGCGTGTTCTTCACCGGCGCGTTCCGCAAGCCCCGCGAGGTGAACTGGCTGATCGGCGTCGGCCTGATGTCGATGTCGCTGATCGCCGGCTTCGCTGGCTACTCGCTCCCCGACGATCTGCTCTCGGGCACCGGCCTCCGCTTCGTCGACGGCCTGATCCGCTCGATCCCGATCATCGGCACCTGGGCCGAGTTCTTCGTCTTCGGTGGCGAGTACCCCGGCTCGATCCTGATCCCCCGCCTCTACATGGTGCACATCCTGCTGGTGCCCGGCCTGCTGCTCGGCCTGGTCGCAGCGCACCTGGCTCTGGTGGTCTACTACAAGCACACGCAGTACCCCGGCCCCGGCCGCACCGAGAACAACGTGGTCGGCTACCCGCTGTTCCCCGTGTACATGGCGAAGGCCGGCGGCTTCTTCTTCATGGTGTTCGGCCTGCTCGTGCTGATGGGCGGCCTGTTCCAGATCAACCCAGTGTGGACCTACGGCCCGTACGACCCGGCGAAGGTCACCGCGGGCTCGCAGCCCGACTGGTACATGGGCTGGGTCGAGGGCGCGATCCGCATCATGCCGAACTGGGAGTGGCATTGGGGCTCGACGACCTGGTCGTGGGCCATCTTCCTTCCCGGCGTCGGCCTGATGGGCCTGCTGTTCGGCCTGCTCGGCGCCTGGCCGTTCATCGAGGCCTGGCTGACGGGTGACAAGCGCGAGCATCACCTGCTCGACCGTCCCCGCAACGCGCCGACGCGCACCGCGTTCGGCGTCGCCGGCATCACGTGCTACGCCATGTTCTGGCTCGCGGGCGGCAACGACATCATCGCCACCCGGTTCCATCTGAGCCTCAACGCGATCACGATCTTCATGCGGGTCGCGATCTTCGTGGCGCCGGTGATCGCGTTCATGATCACCAAGCGGATCTGCCTGAGCCTGCAGCGCGTCGACCGCGAGCGTGCGCTGCACGGCTCCGAGGACGGCGTGATCGTGCGCTCCGCGGAGGGCGGCTACTCCGAGGATCACGTGCCGCTGTCGGAGGACGAGCAGTTCACGCTCACGCAGCACCTGCAGCACACACCGCTGGAGATCTCTCCCGAGACCGACGCCGCGGGCGTCGCGAGCAAGCAGAAGGTCAGCAAGTTCCGCGCCGCGGCCTCGCGCTGGTTCCTTGGCAGGGAGGTGCCGAAGCCCTCCGTCGCCGAGATCGAGGAGGCCAAGCACCACGGCCACCACGAGTCCGAGCACGAGGAACTCCCCGAGGGCTTCGAGGATCGCGAACTGACCGACGACAAGGCATCGACGCACTGACGTCACACGCCACGCAAGGGACCCGGCCTTCTGGCCGGGTCCCTTGTCTGTGGTGGTCCATCCACCGGGGCGACCTGGGCATCTTCTGCTGAGAATGCCGGGCCTGTGCCCTCCCGGTGCCATAGGTTGTCCTCAGATCCCCAGGCCGACCAAAGGACCACATCCATGGTGTTCGAACGACTCACCGCGCTCTTCGCCTCAGGGGGCAGCCGCCCGCCGAAGGAACTGCAGGCAGCCCTGGCCCCCATCAAGCTCATGGGTGAGGACGTCTACGAGTCGCTTGTCGGTTACGTGACCACGGGCTCCCCCGCCGAGGCCCTGCTGTCGTTCAGGTCGAGCCAGGGCGGCTCAGGGCCGACGACAGGCCTGGGTACCGATGACGTGGCGATGCTGCTCGGCAATCCCGGCGCCTCCGACTGGCCCTCGCCGTGGCAGGTGCGTGACCTCGAGAAGGACATCCAGAAGGCGACCGGCGTCAAGTTCAAGGCGTCCCTGAACGACCAGTACCGCCTGTCGTTGGCGCGCGAGGCGCTCACGCCGGAGCAGTGGGTCCGCTACGGCAGGATCCTGGAATCGGCGAGCACCGTCACGGTGCTGACCGACGATGAGGTGGTGCCGCGCTGGCTCAGCATCCTGTGGGGAACCGTTGAGCGCTTCGATCCCGACCGCAACCAGAGCAAGGGCCCCGGCTGGGATGTCGGCTTCGTCCGGTCCCTGCTGACGGCCGACGGCCGCACCGATGAGGAGGCGAATGCCGCCATCGCCCAGTTGGCCTTCGTCTCCGCCCCCAGTTCATCGTCCTGGCAGCCGCTGCGCAGGCCAGTGCTGCGCGGCCTCGCCGACTTCGTCAAGGATCACCACGACGTTGCGGTCGCCCAGTACACCCGCTCCGGCGCCGAGGACAAGGCAGCCACCCTCACGTTGCTCGGCACCGACGCCGACCTCGCGGCCCAACTCGACGACCTGTGGGACCTCGCCGCCCGCGGCACGGCCAAGGGCGTGCGCGAACAGGCCGTCGCACACCTGGCCACCCTGCCGTCGACCGAACGGGCGTCCCGGCTCGCCGAGGCGGTCAGGGCCGCGCCTGCCGCGCAGGCCGAGACGGCCACCGACTACCTCGCCCGCGTCGGTGACGCGGCCGCCATCGAGGCCCTCAACGCGCTGGCCGCCGAGATCACGGACGCCAGGAAGTCCCGGCTGCTTGAGTCCGCGCTGGCCCGCGTGCAGCAGGCCGCCGACGGCGAGGAGGCCGACCTCGACCTACCGCCCGTCCCGACGATCGAGTCGGGCCGGTTGGGCGACGACTTCGTCGAGGAGTGCATGAGGCTCTCCGCCGCCGCCAACGAACGCGACAAGCTGCGCCTCGCGGAACTGCCCGCCACCGTCCAGGACTGGCAGCGGCAGGCGATCACCGGCCGCATCAAGGTCACCGACCGCATCAACGACGCCGACTTTGCCCGCATCCGTGATTACCTCAACGACGGAGGCAAGCGCCCGAAGCTGCTCGACGAGGTGATCCGGCTCGGCCTGATCCCCAAGAAGGGGCTCGGGCTGGCCCATCAGGTCCGCCTCCACCAACTGAGCTGGCAGCTCAGGAACGAGGCCGACCTCAACGTCGACCTGCGCGCGCTGCTCGCCGTCGCGACCGAGACCGAGGCTGAGGTGCCTGGCCGACGCGGCACCGCCGAGGACTACGTCAGCTCGCTGCCCTTCTCATGGGACTTCGTCAACCGGGTCGACATCGAGAACGTCTGGCCCTACTTCGCCGAGCACCCGCTGCGTCTCGAGCAGTCCCTCGGGATGAACACCACCGCTCCCCGCCGGGCTTCTACGTCGACTCCACCGCCGACGTGGCGACCTCCATCGGCATCCTGCAGGCGTTCCCGTCGCTGCCCGCGCCTACGTGGCCCGCCTGCACGAGATCGCGCTCGGCACCGGCAAGACGCACAGGCAGCTCGCGCAGGACACCCTCGCCGCCCGCTCCAACGCCGTCGACATCGCCGCACACGGCCTCACGGACTCCCGGATGGAGGTGCGTGCCGCCGCCGCGACCTGGCTCGGCCGGATCGGCTCCGAAGACGGAGCCGCCCCGCTCAGGAAGGCCCTCGCCTCCGAGAAGCGCGAGACGGTGATGGCCTCGATCCTCGGCGCCCTGAACCAGCTCGGCGAGGACCTCACCGAGGACCTCAGCCCGAAGGTGCTCGCCGCCCAGGCCGCGAAGGGCCTCAAGGCCAAGGCCCCCGCCGCCATCGAGTGGCTTCCCGTCGACTCGATCCCGGCGGTCAAGTGGGCCGACGGCACCCCGGTCGACCCTGACATCATCGTCTGGTGGCTGCGTCTCGCCACGAAGCTGAAGGACCCGCTCGGCGCAGGCCTGCTGCCGATCTACGTCTCGCTGCTCGACGACGACTCGCAGGAACGGCTCGGCGAGTTCGTGCTGCGCGCCTGGATCGCGGAGGACACCGCGACCGCCAGCGAGGAGGAGGCCCGTGCCCACGCCGCGGCGCTCGCACCGGGGCGCCACGCGCAGTACCAGGGCTACGCCAAGCGCAGCCCCAAGAACGACTACTACCGGCAGTTGGCGGCCAAGACCGAGGCGCAGCACTTCGAGGACCTTCGCCGCGAGAAGCTCGGCGAGTACCTGGGGTCGGCCTCCGCGTCGAAGGGCATCCTCGCCCTGACCGTCGGCGCCCCCGGCCACGTCACGTACCAGGCCACCACCTCCTACTTCAAGACCCACACCGCGCGCCGCGCGCAGATCGAGGCCCTCGTCACCGCGGCGTCGGGCAACGACGACCCGGCCGCGATCCAGTTGGTGCTGCAGGTGGCGCGCCGCTTCAAGCAGCGCACCGTACAGGAGAAGGCGACGGAGCTGATCGAGGCGATCGCGGAGCGGCGCGGATGGACGGCCGACGAACTGGCCGACCGCACCATCCCCTCCGCCGGCTTCGACGACGACGGCCTGCTGCACCTCGACTACGGCCCCCGCGAGTTCATCGGCCGGTTGGGCCGCAGCGCAAAGGGCCTCTGGCAGATCGAGCTCAGCGCCGCCGACGGCAAGCCCATCAAGGCGCTGCCGGCGATCGCCAAGTCCGACGACGAGGAGGTCGCCAAGGAGAGCAAGAAGCAGCTCACCACCTCCAAGAAGGAGATCAAGCAGCTCGTCGACCTGCAGACCGCCCGCCTGTTCGAGGCCATGTGCATCCAGCGCGGCTGGCCCGCCGACCAGTGGCGCGAGCTGATCGCCGAGCACCCGATCCTCCGCCAGGTGATCACCGGGCTCGTGTGGCAGGCCGGCGACGGCGAGGAGCCAGCCGACGCGGACGCCCTGTTCCGGCTGACGCCCGAGGGTGAGTTGATCGGCATCGACGACGACACCTTCGACCTGCCCGACGGTGCGACCGTCCGGCTGGCGCACAGCGCTACCGTCACCGCCGAGGCCGCCGAGGCGTGGCGGACCCATCTGGACGACTACGACGCGCAGCCGATCTTCGATCAGTTCGACACCGCGGTCGCCCAGGTCGCGCCCGACGCCACCGTCGTGAACACGCGGTACGGCTGGCTGAGCGACTCGTTCGCGATCCGCGGCCGGGCGACCAGGCGCGGCTACGTCCGTGGCCAGGCGGAGGACGGCGGCTGGTTCAGCCGCTACTACCGCGACTACCCGAGCGTCGGGCTGCGGGCCGTCATCGAGTTCACCGGCAGCTTCGTGCCGGAGGAACTGATCCCCGCCGCCGTCCAGACGCTGTACTTCGAGTCCCTCAAGCGGGGCAGGACGATGCCGCTCAGCGATGTGCCGCCGATCCTGCTCGCCGAGTCGATCAAGGACTACGAGTTCACCGGCGACGCGGGCCAGTTCGACCCCGATTGGGAAAGCAAGAGCCAGTACTGATGAGCAAGAGCACGCTGCGGGTCCCCGCCGAGGTCCGCTACGCCGACGAACTTGAGCGGCTGCGGGCCGCCGACGAGGCCGAGAAGCGGCCGCTCCCACCCGGCTGGCGGCTCAGCCCGAGGGCCGTGCGGTCCTTCATCGTCGGCGACCCCGCGCTGCAGGTCAGCCGCAAGTTCTACGGCGACGACCCGCTGGTCGACCGGGCGGTCGTCACGCTGCTGGGGCGCCAGGCGCTGATGCTGGTCGGCGAGCCGGGCACGGCCAAGTCGATGCTGTCGGAACTGCTCGCCGCGGCGATCAGCGGCACGTCGACGCTGACGGTGCAGGGCACGGCGGGCACCACCGAGGACCACCTGCGCTACTCGTGGAACTACGCCCTGCTGCTCGCCGAGGGGCCGACGCCCCGCGCGCTGGTCAAGAGCCCGATCTTCCAGGCGATGGAGACCGGCAGGGTCGCCCGCGTCGAGGAGATCACCCGCACCGCCCCCGAGATCCAGGACACCCTCGTCAGCCTGCTCTCGGAGAAGCTGCTGATGGTGCCGGAACTCGGCCCGGACGAACTGGTCGGCGCGCAGGCGGGCTTCAACCTGATCGCCACCGCCAACCTCCGCGACCGTGGCGTCAACGAGATGAGCTCCGCGCTCAAGCGGCGGTTCAACTTCGAGACCGTCAAGCCGATCGCCGACCGCGCCTTCGAGGTTGAGCTGGTCAGCAGGCAGCTCGCCGAGTCGCTCGACACGGTGCCCGCGAAGGTGGAGGCCCCGGCCGACGTGATCGAACTGCTCGTGACGGCGTTCCGGGAACTGCGCGACGGTCGCACCGAGCAGGGCACCCCACTGAAGCGCCCCGAGACCGTGATGTCGACGGCGGAGGCGGTCAACGTCGCGCACGCCGCGGCCCTGGAGGCCGCCTACTTCGGCGACGGCCGCGTCGGCGGCGGCGAGATCGCCCGAGCCCTGGCGGGCGTGGCGCTGAAGGACTCGACGGAGGACAGGGCGCGGCTCCGGTACTGGGTCGACAACGTGGTGCGGGAACGCGCCGGCGGCGACCCGCAGTGGCGCGAGTTCCTGACGGCGGCCCGCTCCGCCTGGGACTGACCTTGGACGACCGGCTCTCCGCCGCCCGGGCCGCGCGCGACGACCTCGCCGCGGCGGGCGTGCACCTGCTCCCGATCAGGCACCACTCCCCCGCCTGCGCGGCCGCAACCGCGCGCCTGATCGACGAGGTGCGCCCCGCCGCGATCCTGATCGAGGGCCCGCTGCACTACGACGCGCTGCTTCCCGACCTGCAGCACCCCGACACCACGCCCCCGGTTTCCGTGCTCACGGTGCGCGCCACCGACGAGGGCAGGACGTCGTCGCTGTTCCCGCTCGCCGAGTTCTCCCCCGAATGGGTCGCGCTGCGGGCAGGCGCCGACCTTGGCATCCCGACGGCCTTCATCGACCTGGATCAGCCGAGCAGGCCGGAACTCAGCCGCGACGAGGTCGTCCTGCAGTCCGAGCGCTACCTGGAGCAGAGCCGCACGATCGCCGAACTGGCCGCCCGGCTCGGCTGCCGCGACCACGACGAACTGTGGGACCACCTCTTCGAACTGCGCGGCGACGAGCCGGCCGCGCGGCTGTTCGACGACGTGTTCGCGTGGAGCGCGCTCGCCCGCCTCGACTACGAGGCCGAGGTGCTGGAGAGCGAGGGCTCGCTGCGCCGCGAGGCCTGCATGCTCGCCGAGCTGAGGTCGTGGCGCGGGCGCGTCGACGGCCCCATCGTGGTGGTCACCGGCGCCTTCCACACCCTCGCCCTCGTCGAGGAGTTGGCGGATCTGCCGGGGCGCACCCCGCTGGCGGAGCACCCCGCCTCCGATCCCGTCTCGCCTGACGACTCCTGGTTGGTGCCCATCACCGCGTCGACTCTCGACGGGCTGCGCGGCTACTCGGCCGGGATGCCGGCCCCCAGCTTCTGGCGCCGCGACTGGCGGGCCCGCACCGCTGGCGCGTCGCGGTCAGAGGTCGGCGTCGGCTTCATCCTCGACGTGGTCGCCAGGGCCAACGCAAGCAGCACGGACCCGCCGATCAGCTTCGCGTCGGCGCAGGAGGCGGTGCTGCAGGCGGAGCGCCTCGCTGGGCTGCGGGGCCATCCGTGGCCGTCGCGGATGGACGTGGTCGACGCGATCTCCTCGTGCCTGGTCGACGAGGCCGTCACGCCGTCGCTGCGGGACGCGGTCGCCGAACTGTTCGCCGACCCCACCCCGGGGTCCGTGCGGCGCGACGGTCGCACCCCGCCGATCGTGCGTGAGACCCGCGCGGAGGCGTCCCGGCTGCGCTTCGTGATCGACGACTTCGCCTCGCACAGCACCTCCCTCGACATCTCCCGCAGCGAGTCGGCCCGCACCAGGAGCCGCTTCCTGCACCTGCTGGCCTTCGTCGGCGTGCCGTTCGCGACCAGGGCGAGCGGGCCGGACCTGGTCAGCGGGATGGGCGCCTCGTTCCTGACCGAGCGATGGGACTACCAGTGGTCCCCCGCCGTCGAGGCGTCGCTGGTGTCCCTGATGCCGCGCGCCGCGACCCTGCACGACGCCGGGGCCACCGTGGTGCGCGAGCGCCTGGAGGCGCTGGGTGAGAACGCCCGCGAGTCCTCGCCCTTCACCGACCTGCTCGTCACCGTCGCCCTCGCCGGCCTCACCAGCCAGGAACGCCCCCTCCTGGACGCCGTCGACGAGCTCATCGAACGGGACCCGTCCCTGCCCTCGGTGCTCGCCAGCGCGACCCGCCTGCTCGGCCTGTGGCTCGCCCGCTCGCGGGTCCAGTTCGCGGAGCCCGAGCGCCTCGGCCCCCTCGTGGACCGCGCCCTCGCGCAGGCGGCCTACCTGCTCCCCGACCTCGCCGCCGTACCACGGGAGGCGGAACTGGACGCCGTCTCCCAGGTCGTCGCGGCGCGGCGCCTGCTGCGCGACCTCGACGCGGCCGAGGCGGTCGACGCGACCGCGCTGTCGGAGGCCCTGACCAAGCTCCGCGCGCCGGGCACTGCCCCCGCGGTCAGGGGCGCCGCGCTCGCCGTGGCCGCCGCCGACGGGCACCTGAACGAGGATGACCTGGCAGCCGAACTCAGGGCGCACTTCGCGGCGGGCGCCGAGCCGGGGACCGCCGCGCGACTCCTGACGGGGATGCTGCGCGCCGCCCCCGAACTGCTGGTCCGCTCGCACGAACTCTTCCTCGCCGCCGATGAGGCCCTGCAACGGCTCCCCGGCGACGTGTTCCTCGACGTGCTGCCGGAGTTGCGGCACGGGTTCACCTGGCTGAAGCCCCTCGAGACCTCGACGGTGGCATCGAAGGTCGCGGCGCTGGTCGGCGGGGACGCCTCGGCGATCGACGCGCCGATCGCCGTCACCACAGCCGACCTCGGGCAGGGCATGGCGATCGAGGCCCAACTGGCGGCGCTGCTCCAACAGCGACACCTCGGAGAATGGATCGGCTCGTGAGCGGCGACGAGCGGGCGCGCCGGTGGCGACTGGTGCTCGGCCGCTACGCCGACGAGCCGCTCGGCTCCGGGCTGTCCGCCGGCGACGCCGACCTCGACACCGCGCTCGGCTTCGTCTACGACCGCGAGTACTCGCAGCGCGGCCTCCTCGAGCCGGGAGGCGGCGGGCGGCAGTCGCGGGGCGTGGCAGCGCTCAGTTGGTTGGAGAAGTCCAAGGCGCTGTTCCCCGCCTCCACGCTTGAGCGGCTCCAGGCCACCGCGATCACCGAGTACGGCGTCAGCGAACTGCTGCGCGACAGCGAGGTCGCCGAGCGCCTCGAGCCGACGCCCGAACTGGGCGCCGCGCTGCTCGGGGCCCGCGGCAAGCTCGACCGCTCCACCGAGGACGGCCTCCGGCTGGTCATCTCCAAGGTGGTGGCGCAGATCGTCGAGCGCCTCCGCACCTCGTTCCGGGCGAGCCTCAGCGGCCAGCGCAACAGGTTCCGGCGCTCGCAGCAGAAGGTCAGGCAGAACTTCGACTGGCGGCGCACCATCGCCGCGAACCTGCGCAACGTCGACCCCGAGACAGGTCGGATGCTCGTCAGCGACCTGCGGTTCAACTCGAGGCAGAAGCGCAGGCTGCCCTGGCACGTGATCCTGTGCGTCGACCAGTCCGGCTCGATGGCGTCATCGGTGCTCTACAGCGCCGTGTGCGCGAGCATCCTCGCCTCGCTGCCCGGCATCGAGGTGACGCTTCTGCTGTTCGACACCCGGGTCGTCGACCTGACGCATCTCGCGGCCGACCCGGTCGCGGTGCTGATGACGGCCCAACTGGGCGGCGGCACCGACATCGCGGGCGTGCTGGGGGTCGCGGCGAGCAAGGTCGGCACACCGAAGCGCACCGTCATCACGCTGGTCAGCGACTTCGAGGAGGGCGGCTCGGTGTCTCAACTGCTGCGCCAGGTCACCGCCCTGCGCGAACAGGGCGTCACCCTGCTCGGGCTCGCCGCCCTCGACGAGGAGGCAACACCTCGCTACGACCGCCGCGTCGGGGCGATGCTGGCCGATCGGGGCATGCACATCGCGGCCCTCACCCCGGACCGGTTCGCCGAGTGGCTCGCGGAGGTGATGTCGTGAGCGCGTGGCTGGCGGGCTGGCAGGCGTGGGACGACGCCGCGCTGGAGGCGCTTGCCAACAAGGGGCTGGTCCGACGCGCCGCGAAGGCGGTGCCGGACGCCGTCCTCGGCGACGTCACCGACGACTCCGCGGTGGTGAGCACCGCGGGCATGGACGTCGTGATCGGGCCGCGCGGCCCTTCCGAGGCCAGGTGCCCCTGCCCGGCGACGGGCGTGTGCGTCCACGTCCTGACCGCCACGATGGTGGCCCGCACGCAGGCGCCGGAGGGCGACGGGGCGGGCCCGTCCCCGCTGGAGGACCTGCTCGCCACGACCGCGGAACAGTGGTGCCGGGAGGCGGGGGCCGCCACCGTCCGCGCCGCCCTGCCCTCCGCGCTGGAAGAGGCCGAGACGGAGGTCACCGAGGTCGACGGCAGGGTGCAGATCCGGTGGCCGGGCGCGCCTGTGGTCAGCTACGTCCCGGGACAACTGCTCGCCGGGATGTCGTCGACTGCGCCGCGCCAGCAGTGGCCCGCGCTGCACCTGGAGGCCGCCAGCCGGGCCGTCCGGGCGACCGGCGGGGCTTGGGAGTGGCCCCGGAAGTACCTTGACGAACTGGAGGCCGGGCGCCGGGCCGCCGAGCCGGTCGACCTGCTCGCGGAGGTGCGCGTCGAACTCGGCTCGGCGCTGGTCGACGGCCTGGCCGACGTCGGGCCCGCGTCGCTACGCTCGCTCGCCGAGGTCGGCACCAGGCTGCGCGCCGCCCGACTGCCCCGCCTCGCGGGCCAGGTCGGCGTCATCGGCGGGCAACTGGAGGCGCTCGCGGCGCGCTCCGACGCCACCGACGAGGCGACCGTTGTCACCTCGATCGCACGGGCCTGGGCGATCACCGAGGCGATGCCGCACGGGTGGCCAGCCGAGCTGACGGGACGCCGGGAGGAGTCCGAATCGCAGGCCCTCGACCTCCTGGCGCTCGGCGCGACCTGGTGGCAGTCCGACTCAGGCGCCAGGGGCGCGACCGTGCACCTGTGGGACCGCACCAACGCCCGGGCGTTGACCCTGACCGACGGGCGAGGCGCCAACCTCGACCCCACCTTCACGCGCTCCCTTGCCGCCGTCCGGCCGTGGGAGAGCACGCTCGCCGCGCTGCTCGGCAGCGTGTTCCGGCTCGATCAGGCCCGCTTCCGCCCTGACGGCACCCTCGCGCCGACCGGAGGCCGACCCGCAGGGGTGCGCGCCGCAACGCACGCGGACCTCGACGCCGTGGCCGCCGCGCCGCCTGTCGACCGGGTGCCCGACCCGTTCGGGGAGCCGCGGGGCGCGGCGCGCGTGCTGCGGGTCCAACGCTTCGGCAGCGCCACCGTCGACGAGATCGGGCAGAGCCTCGTGGTGCCCGTCGAGTCGCCCGACGGCGCCGTCACCGTGCTGCGTGCCCCTGCGACCCCATCCAGCCGCGGGAGGGTCGAGCGACTGCGGGACCTGCTGAGCCACGGCCGCGGCATCGAGTACCTCGTGGCCGTCCCGGTCGTGCATCAGGGTCGGCTGTGCCTCGACCCCGTAACGGTCTACCTGGGCACCCCGAAGGGGAGCGTCAAGGGATTCAGCGTCGACTTCGACAACGCGGTGCAGCCGACCAAGCAGAACAACTGGCTGCGGCGGCAACTCGCGCTTCTCACCGACCGGAAGGTCGCCACGCGCGCCCCGTCGGGCGTCGAGGCCCTCACCCGGGACGTGACCGACCTGGCCACCGACCTCGCCACCCGCGGCCTGCGGACGGCACAAGCCTCCTCAGACAGGCTCCTGCGGCTGGCCTCGACCGCCGACGATCTGGCGCTGGCAACCCTCGCCGGTCACCTGCGGGCGCTAGCGGCCGACCCCAGCCCCGATCGTCTGGTCCGCGTCGTGACGCTCACGGGTATGGTCCGCGAACTGTCCTGGGCGCGCGACTGACGTATCCTTGGGCCGTGCATTTTCTGGATCAGCGCCCCGCATATGACCTGACCTATAACGACGTGTTCATGGTCCCGAGCCGTTCGAGCGTCATCTCGCGCCTCGACGTCGACCTGACCTCTACGGACGGTCTGGCCACCCCCACCCCGCTGGTGGCGGCCAACATGACCGCCGTCTCCGGCCGCCGGATGGCCGAGACGATGGCCCGCCGCGGCGGCCTCGCCATCTTCCCGCAGGACATCCCCTCGGACGTGGTCGCCGCCTCGATCGCGAAGGTGAAGGCCGCCAGTCCGGTCTTCGACACGGCCGTGACCGTCTCGCTGCACTCCACGGTCGGCGAGACCCTCTCGCTGATCGCCAAGCGCGCGCACGGCGTCGCCGTCGTGATCGACGCGGACCGCCGGGTGCTCGGCCTGGTCTCCCCCCAGGACGCCTCCGGCGCGGACCGCTTCGCACAGGCCAAGGACGTGATGACAAGCGACGTGACCATCGTCGACGCCGCCATGTCCCCGTCCGACGTGTTCGCGCTGCTGTCCGAGCACCACCAGAAGATCGCGGTCGCGGTCGACGGTGACGGCCGCCTGGTGGGCGTGATGACTCCGAAGGGCGCGCTGCGCAGCGCCATCTACTCCCCCGCGCTCGATCACGAGGGTCGGCTGCGCGCGGGCGTCGCGGTCGGTATCAACGGCGACATCCCCGCCAAGGTGCGCGCTGCGCTCGAGGGCGGCGCCGATGTCCTCGTGATGGACACCGCGCACGGCCACCAGGAGAAGATGGTCTCCGCGCTGAGCCAGGCGCGCGAGGTGCGCGACGAGTTCGCGACTGAGACGGGCCGCACCGTGCTGATCGTGGCTGGCAACGTCGTGACCAAGGGCGGCTGCATCGACCTGATCGACGCGGGCGCCGACATCCTCAAGGTGGGCGTCGGCCCGGGCGCCATGTGCACCACCCGGATGCAGACCGGCGTCGGCCGCCCGCAGTTCTCCGCGGTGCTCGAATGCGCCGAGGAGGCGCGCGGACGCGGCAAGTCGATCTGGGCCGACGGTGGCGTGCGGCATCCGCGCGACGTCGCCCTCGCGCTCGCCGCCGGCGCGGGCTCCGTGATGATCGGGTCCTGGTTCGCGGGCACCCACGAGTCGACCGGAGACCAGTTGGTCGACCACCAGGGCCGCGCCTACAAGGAATCCTTCGGCATGGCCTCGGCCCGCGCCGTGCGGCAGCGCACCCGCGAGCAGTCCGCCTTCGAGCGGGCCCGCGCCGCCATGTTCGAGGAGGGCATCTCCAGCTCGCGGATGTACCTCGACCCGCGCCGCCCCGGCGTCGAGGACCTGCTCGACTGGATCACCTCCGGCGTGCGGTCGTCGTGCACCTACGCGGGCGCCCGCAGCCTCCCCGAGTTCGCCGAGCGCGCCGTGGTCGGCATCCAGTCCGGCTCCGGCTACGAAGAGGGTCGCCCGCTCGACCAGAGCTGGTAGGACATCGACAAAGGGTCACGGCAGCCGATCGCTGCCGTGACCCTTTTTTGTCGTCTAGTCGCTGCTGCCGAAGACCTCCGCGACGTAGGCGGTCACTCTCACGGCGCTGGCCGTGCCACCAATCGTCGTGTTGTAGTTTCGGACACCATCGACGGTGACATACAGAGCGACAAGGTCACCCTCGACGATATTGTCGAACATTCCGGGAAACCCCTCGGACACCATCGTATTGTGGTCGTATTTCCACCAGTCGGTCGTTTTCACGGCCCCGGTATCGGCGCGGAATGAGGTCCCCCCGGTGGCTGAGTCGAATTGCGTGACGTCAGCGTAAATGCGGACCTTCCGGTCTAGGTGTTTACTCGGGTCCTTGACGATCAGGTTCCATTCCCGGGTCTTGATCTTTTCGTACTGGGAGGCGTCCTTCAGCGCCGCGACGCGCTGCGCCTCGGCCTCGGCGGCGGCCTCCGCCTCAGCCTTGGCCTTCGCCTCAGCTTCCGCCTTGGCAATGGCCTCAGCCTCTGCCTTGGCACTGGCCTCGGCCTGCGCCTTCGCCTCAGCTTCCGCCTTGGCAATCGGGCTCTTCGGACTTGAGCGTGGGGTCAGAGGCGTAGACCGCCGCCGATGAGGAGCATTCTGAGGCGGTAGTTGTCGGGGTTACGGAACCCTCTGGCGACGCGGCGGGCGAGTTCGATCAAGCCATTGATCGCTTCGGTGCCGCCGTTGTTGGCGCCGCCGGTGGTGAAGTAGCCCAGGAACGCGTCTCTCCATCGGTTGAGGGTGCGGCCCAGGCGGGCGATCTCCGGGATCGGACACGTCGGGAACGAGGCGAGGACCTTCTCCGCTACCCGACGCCCGTCAGCAGGACTCGACTGGTGATAGACCGAACGCAGGTGCTGGGCGCAGTGCCAGGCGACCTCGACTTCGACGTGACGGTCCTCGACGGTGAACGCCGCCTCGAGCCGGGTCTTCTGCCGGTCGGTGAGATGCTCCTTCCCGGCACGCAGGACGTTGCGGATCCGATACAGCGGATCATCTCTGCGGCCGCGGTGGCCGTGGATGTCTTGCTGGACCCGGCGGCGGACCTCATCAACGGCAGCCGTGGCGAGCTTGACGACGTGGAACGCGTCGAGCACCGCGACGGCGTCCTCCAACTGGTCGTCGATCGCATTCTTGTAACCGTGGAACGGGTCCAGCGTGGCGATCTCAACACCCTTGCGGAACACGTCGCCGCGGTCACGCAGCCACGACGTGTAGATCTCGCCGGAGCGGCCCGGGACCAGATCCAGGAGCCGGGCTCGGACTCGTCCGTCCTTGTCACGTGTCAGATCGACCATGCCGGTGAACTCCTTCGGGCCGCGGCCGCCGAGCTCGACGGGCTTGGTGGAGACGTGATGCCAGATGTGTTCGTCGACGCCCAGCGAGGTGACACCGGCGAACCGGGTCTCGTCGTCGGCGGCAGTCTCAAGGACCGGCTTGACGGCCCGCCACAGCGTCTTCCAGGTGCAGCCGAGCTGCCGAGCCAGACCCTGAACAGAGGCGTTCTCCCGCCGCATCTGCCCGATCGCCCACGACGTCGCGCGTCTGGTGAGCAGCGCTCTGGGTCGCGCCACGTCGGGGTCTTGTTCCATGAACGAGGTCACCGGACACGACGGTTCGGGACACAGCCAGCGTCGTTTCCGCCACCACAACCTCACCGGCGCCGTGAAACACGGCGCGTCGATCAACTCGACCCGCTGCCGGCCATGCGCATGCGCGATCACCCCGCAGGCGGGGCAACCCATCACCTGGTCGGCGCTGGACTCGACCTCAATCCTGAGCCCCGCCTCGTCGCGGGCGACGCCAACCACATGCAGCCCCGGCAACCCGACCAGAAGATCACAGCGCTGGCAGTAGCCGCCCGCGGCACGGCAGCAGGAAGTAGGATCGGGCATCGTCGAGGTCCTTGAAGATCAGGTGGTGTGGTAACCCCGATTCTTGAGGGCCTCGACCCCCTTCACCCCGCCGACACGCCCGCCATCCGATCCCCGCTCACCCCACGCTCAGGTCCGAAGAGCCCCATTGAGGGGCCGGGCCGGCAGCGTCGACGTCGTCGACGGCCAGCGGCGGCCGCCGCCGGCACAAGGACACGCCTACGGCGTGACCCCGACCCCCTTCGGGGGTTTTCCCTTCTGGCGACTCCATCATGACCGGCACGCGGAACGCCGCCACCCCGCCGCTACGCGGCCCCTACCGGTCCTCACCGGATCGTCGACGCGCTCGCAAGCTCGCTTATTTCGCCGCCGATCCGGCTCCGGTCCCCGGGGCTTCGGGGGATGGACACCAACCCGCTTTCCGCCGGTCAGGATTCCACTCGCCCAGAAGGGCAAAAAAACGGGCGGGCACCGACCTGCACCACCTGGCCACGGGGTCACCTCACCAGGCACCAACACTAACCACACTAAGGAGCGGAAATGGCAACCATCGAGTACCTGTCCCCCAGCGATCTGACCTTCGCTGACAACGTCCGCAGCACCGCTGCGGAGAGTCTCACCCAGGCTTTCGTGCAGTCGATCAGCGAGCGCGGCGTTTTGGAACCGATTCTGGCTCACCGGGGCGAGGACGGCACTGTCACCGTTCTGGCCGGTCATCGCCGCACCCTGGCCGCGCAGCAGGCCGAGCTGGCCAGCGTCCCGGTGATCATCCAGGAGGTTGAGCAGAAGCGAGCCGACAGGATCATCGACCAGCTGACTGAGAACCTCCATCGCGAGGGTCTCGGCACCAGCGACGTGACCCAGGCAATCGGTCAGCTCGCCCTGGAAGGGCTCAGCGTGACAGCGATCGCCAAGCAGACCGCCATGAGTCGTAAGGAGGTCAAGACCGCCGTGTCCGTGGCCAAGTCCCCGGTCCTGGTCAACGCCTTGCACACGCTCACCCTCGACCAGGCCGCAGAGCTGGAGGCGTTTGTCGACGACCCGGAGGCCGTCGCGAAGCTCATCGAGGCAGCCGAGGACGACTACTTCGATCACACCCTTTCCCAGCTGCGACTTGAGAAGGCCGAGAAGGCCGGACGAGTGGAGCTGACCGCCGAGCTGGAGGCCGCAGGCCACCGGATCGCCACCGAGGAGGAAGCCGAGAACGCACTCGACACCCGCCGACTGCGCACCAGCGACGGGGACCGGATCGAGGACCACACCGGCTGCCCGGGCCACGCTCACATCATCGAGTCTCGCTACGTCTGGCACATCGATGACGAAGACGAGCGCCTTGACGAGTTCGAGCTGCGGATCAGCGACCGCCGAGTGCTCAGCCTCGTGGAAGTCTGCGTCGACCCCAAGGGCAACGGGCACACCGACGGCTGGTCCAGCCACGCCACCTCCAAGAAGAGCCGCGAGGACATGACCGAGGAGGAGAAGGAGGAAGCCCGGGTCGAGCGCCGCCGCGTGATCGCCAACAACAAGGGCTGGGATGCCGCCACCGAGGTCCGCCGCGAATGGCTGGCCAACTTCGCCCAGGCCAAGACCGCCCCCAAGGGAGCACACAAGCTCATCGCAGCGTTCCTGTGGACGCTGCGCGACTACGGCAACTACTCGCCCCTTGCGTCGATCTACGACGAGAAGAAGGCCGAGAAGGAGCTGGCCACCGCTTCCGCCGGTCGGCTGACCCAGATCGCGCTGATCTGGCACCTGGCCAAGTGGGAGGCCAACACCACCCGCGACACCTGGCGACGCCCGCAGAGCGCCGACCCGAGTTCAACGACGAGGAACATCGCCGCGCCTGGCTGATCACCACGACGCTCAACTGCGCGCGACGATCGGCGCAGAGCTCGTGGCGCACCCGCGTGGTGCCGCTGACTCCCGGGGTCGTCGTCGACACCGGCGCCGACTTCACGCTGGCCACCGACGAGCAGAACGTGCTCTTCCGCGCCCTGCGTGGTCTGCCCGAGACGCAGCGCAGCGTCGTCTACCTGTTCTACTTCGAGGATCTCCCCGTCGCGCGCATCGCAGAGCTGCTCGACGTGGAACCCGGAACCGTGAAGGTGCGCCTCTCCCGAGGACGCGCCCAGATGCGCGAGTTGCTCCTGGGAGGGCTGTTCGATGAATGACAAGATCTTGCGTGACATGGCCGAGCAGTTCAGGCCGGACCCCTCGGTGCGGGCCGATCTGCTCGCCCGGATCGCTGCCGAGCCGGCTGGCGCGCCCGAGACCCCGCGACCGCAGGCCTCGCCGTCACGACCCCGACGGCGCCGCGTGGCGTGGATCGCCAGCGCCGCGGCGGTGGCCGTGGTGGCGGGTCTTGCCGCGATGCCCTCACTGATCGGCGGGAGCCAGGACCACTCGGACCCGCCGGCAGCACCGACGGCCGAGGCCGCGCCGGGAGACTACTCCCACGTCTACGACGCGGTGCGGAACGTGTTGAAGGAGCACCCTCAGGCGGACATGGGCTTCCAATTCCAGTGGGGCACAGATAGAAGGCCAGAGGGTTCTGCGGCCGACACGTCCGCTCCTGCGGCCGACGGCGCCGGCCAGTACGCGACGAACGTCCAGGTCGCGGGCATCGACGAGGGCGACATCGTCAAGAGTGACGGGCGCACGATCTTCGCCGCGTCCGGCGACGACGTGGTGCTGCTCGCCGCACAGGGTGCCGACACGCACGAGCTGGCCAGGATCGACACCTCTACCACCGCGGGACGGGAGGGCGGAACCGCCCAGGGGCCGGTGGTCGACCTGATGCTGCACGGTTCGTCACTCGTCGTGCTGGTCACCGAGTACGAGCCGCGCCTGTCCGCGCTCCCCGCCAGCCAGGAGTCCGCCTACGTGCCCTACGACGCCACCCAGACGAAGGCGCTCATCTACGACGTCTCCGATCCGGCCGCACCAACGCTGAGGCAGAGCCTCGGTCAGAGCGGAGCCTTCTCGACGTCGCGGCTCTCGGGCGACCTGTTGTACCTGGTGACCCAGCACGCCGTGACCGATCCCCACGCCATCGACCCGGCCGTGCCGGGAACCTTCGTCCCGTCGACCACGGATGACGGGACGAGCACTCCGCTTCCTGCCGATGACCTCGTGTTGATGCCGCGGCCGGACGGACCGCGCTACTCCGTGGTCAGCAGCATCGACCTGGCCACCAACGAGCGGGTCGACACGCTGTCGGTGCTTGGCGGTTCGCAGACCACCTACATGAGCGAGGAGTCGCTCTACCTCGCCTCGGTGGAGTACGCAGGAGATGCCGACGGCGATCAGGCACGCGACGAGACGGGCATGAGGTCGGTCACCGAAAAGACGAAGCTCGCCCGGATCACCCTCGACGACGGAAGACTCACCGCTGCGGCCGAGGGGACGGTTCCCGGCGTCCTGCTGAACCAGTTCGCGATGGACGACTACGAGGGCAGGCTGAGGCTGGCCGTGACGCTGAACGGCGTCTCCACCTCGGGCCAGTGGGAGTCGACCCCCTCGCTGCTGGTGCTCGACGGGAACCTTGAGGTGATCTCGTCGATCCCGAAGCTGGCCACCAACGAGACCGTCCAGTCGGTGCGCTTCGTCGGGCCCGTCGCCTACGTGGTGAGCTTCCGCCAGGTCGACCCGCTGTTCGCGATCGATCTCAGCGACCCTGCAGCCCCGAAGGTGATGGGCGAGCTCAAGATCCCGGGCTTCAGCACCTACCTGCATCCGTGGGCGGACAGCCAGCTGCTCGGCCTCGGGATGGACGCCACCGACGACGGCATGGTCACAGGCCTGAAGCTCAGCATGTTCGACACCTCGGACCCGTTCGCCCTGAAGGAGCAGGCAGTCCTGAAGGTGCCCTACGCCGACTCGGAGGCGCTGCGCAACCACAAGGCCGTCCTCGTCGATTCTGAGCGCGGCTTGATCGGCTTCCCCGCCCTCAACTACTCCGGGGGCGGCTCGACCGCGGACTATGTCGTCTACCGCTTCGAGGGCGGTGCCTTCAAGCTCGCAGGCAAGCTTCCCGTCGAGGCGTCCGAGCAGCAGTGGGTCTCCTCCGTGCGTGGGCTGACCATCGGCGACAACCTGTATGTCGTCACCGAGCGAGGGGTGGACGTGTACGGGGCGGACTCGCTGGAGAAGGTGGCCTCCGAGGAACTGGGCTGAGCCGGTGACCGCCGCCTCGGCGCGCGGCGGATGCGGGGCACCACTAGACTTCCTGCGAGCAGCAGCACACTCAAAGGAGAGCCATGACCCCGCTCCGCTTCGGCATTCTCGGCGCCGCAGGCATCACCCCGGCCGCCCTCATCGCCCCGGCCTCTGAGAACCCCGACGTCGAACTGGTGGCCGTGGCCGCCCGCGACCGGGGACGGGCCGAGCGGTTCGCCGCCGAACACGGCATCGGCCGCGTCGAGGACAGCTACGAGGACCTCCTCGCCGCCGACGACATCGACGCCATCTACATCCCGCTTCCGAACTCCGAGCACGGCAGGTGGACGCTCGCCGCGGTCGACGCGGGCAAACACGTCCTCGTCGAGAAGCCCTTCGCGTCCAACGCCGACGAGGCCGAGCGCGTCGCCGCGAGGGCCGCGGAGTCGGACCGCGTCGTGATGGAGGCCTTCCACTACCGCTACCACCCCCTCATCGCGGAGGTGATCGGCCTGATCAACGACGGGGCCATCGGCGACCTGGTCGACGTGAGCGCCTGGTTCGACGTGCACCTGCCCGACCGGAGCAACATCCGCTACATCCACGACCTGGCGGGCGGGTCCACCATGGATCTGGGCTGCTACTGCCTGCACCTGGTGCGCAGCCTGGTCGGTGAGGAGCCCGAGGTCGTCTCGGCCACGTACCGCCCCTCCCCCGAGGACGACCGGATCGACGAGGCCCTCACCGCCGAACTGAGGTTCCCGGGCGGGGTCACCTCGACGGTGTCGAGCTCGCTGCTCGAGGACGTCGAGCGGCAGTCGGCGACGATCACCGGGACGCTCGGCGTGCTCCAGGTCGAGGGCTTCGTGAAGCCCCATGAGGGCAACTCGCTGACGCTGAAGACCGACGGCGACAGCACGAGGATCGACGTCCCGGTGCACCCCACGTCGTACGCCTGCCAGCTCGGCCTCTTCGTCTCGGCCGTGCGCGACGGCGCGGAGATCCTCACCGGCCCGGAGGACTCGGTGAAGCAGACGCGCGCCATCGACGCCATGTATCGCGCGGCGGGGCTCGAGCCTCGCCAGTGAGCATCGTCTGCTGAGCTTGTCGTAGAATCCGGACTCCCGGGCGGCGTCGCCGGGAGTCTGGAGGATGGATGTGCCTGCTCTCATTCCAGAGCTCGCACCGCAGCGCCCGACGCTCAGCCGGGTGCTGACCTTCATCGTGCCGGTGATGATCGTGGGGGCGCTTCCCGTCACGGTCGCCGTCGTCCTGGAGTGGGAGGATCTCAGCCGCCGTCCGGACCGGCTCCTGCTGCTCAGCGCCGTGACCGTGCTGGTGATCACGCTGGGCCTGTGGTGGGCGAGGCGTCTGCTCGTCGGAGTGGGCCTTCAGCTGCGCGACGCGACCCGCACCGCCCGGTTGCGCAGCGAGGTGGTCTGGGCCGTCGGCCACGAACTGCGCAATCCGCTCACCATGATCAGCGCCTCGGCGAGCATCCTGCTCTCGCGTGAACCGGGCGACCTGACAGCCACCCAGGAGCGATTCGTCACTACGGTGGAGCAGCAGGCACGGCAGGGCATCGCGATCTGCGAGGACATCCTCGCCCAGGCGCGCATCGAGACCGGAAACTACCGACCCGCACCGTCGGAGACCGACCTGGTCCGCCTCGTCCGGGAGACCGGGACGGCCATGGAGACCCTGCTCGGACAACGCGACCAGCGCTTGTTCTACCAGCTGCCCCGGTTGATGGATCCGGTGTGGCTGGACGGGCGCGCGGTGAGGCAGGCGCTGACCAATCTGGTGCTGAACGCGTCGCGCCACTCCGAACCGGGAAGCTCCGTCGAGGTCAAGGTCCTCGACAACGACAACGCGGTCGTCTTGCAGGTGGTTGACTCGGGCGATGGGATGAGTCAGGCGGAGCGCGAACATCTGTTCGAGCCCTTCCGCAGCGGAGCCGTCTCCGAGGACGGCATCGGCCTCGGCCTCACCATCACCAAGCAACTCGTCGAGGCCAACGGTGGACGGATGCTCGTCGACACCCGGCAGCTGTCCGGCACGGCCTTCATGGTCACCTTCCCGAAAGAGACGAGGCCCCGGCGATGAGCGAACCGACCATTCTCGTCGTCGACGACGAGCCGCAGATGGTGATGATCCTGGAGTACCTCCTGAGGGGGCGCGGCTTCTCCGTGATCACGGCGACCAACGGCGCGCAGGCACTCGAGCGCTTCGAAGCGCAGCCTGTGGATCTCGTGCTGCTCGACGTGACCATGCCACGCGTCGGCGGGGTGGAGGTGGCCCGTCGGCTCCGCAGGATCAGCGACGTGCCGATCGTGTTCCTCACCGCCCGCTCGAACACCGAACACATCGTGGCAGGGTACGAGGCCGGGGCCGACGACTACGTCGTCAAGCCGTTCGAGCCACAGGTGCTGACGCTCCGGATCGAGGCGTTGCTGCGTCGCACCGTCGCGCCGAGGGCGCAGGTGGTCGAGCTCGACGGCCTGAGCGTCGACCTCGACTCGCGTGCGGTGCGGGTCGGGGACGCGTCCGTGACCCTCTCGGACGTCGAGTGGAGGCTGCTGCGCGCCCTCGCCGAACGCGTCGGCGAGGTGCTCTCATGGCGCTACCTGTTGAGCCAGGCGTGGGACACCCAGGACCATGTCGGCGGCCGGGAACTGGTCAAGGTGACCATCTACCGGCTGCGGCACCGGCTCGGCCATCCGGCCGCCGAGTTGGTGCAGACCGTCCGCGGCGAGGGCTACAGGCTCGGGGCCGAGGCCGGGTAACGGGGCCGTTACCAACCGTTACGCCAGCGTAGGGCGCTGTCACCGGGTCCCTTCGTATCCTGAGGGCGACGGAGAGGTCCGTCACTGACACGATGAAGTGGAGATCAAGTGAGCCTCAAGAAGATTCTGGCCGCGGCCTCGGGCATCGCCCTCGCTGCGACGATGGCGGCCTGTTCGCAGGAGAGCGCCGGCCCGACCGGTGGCGAGGGAAGCGGCGGGAGCGGAAGCCTGACGGTCGTCTGCGGCGCCCAGGAGGACTGGTGCCAGGCGGTGACGAAGGCGTTCACCGAGAAGAGCGGAATCCAGACCGACTACGTCCGGCTGTCCAGTGGTGAGACGGTCGCCCGCCTCGGTGCGTCCAAGGACAGCCCCGAGTTCGACGTGTGGCACGGCGGCCCCAGCGACGGCTTCGAGGCCGCGGACGAGGCGGGTCTGATCGAGCGCTACACCTCCGATGCGACCGCGGCGATCCCGGACACCTACAAGAGCGCGGACGGCACCTGGACCGGCGTGTACGTCGGGGTGCTCGGGTTCTGCTCAAACTCGAAGGTGCTCGACAAGATCGGCGCCGGGGCACCCGAGTCGTGGGCCGACCTGGTCAAGCCCGAGTTCAAGAAGCAGATCGGCACCGCACACCCGGCGACCTCCGGGACCGCCTACACGACGCTGTGGACGCAGATGGTGCTGCACGACATGGACGAGGCTGCGACCTTCGACTACATGCGCCAGCTCAACAACAACGTTCTGCAGTACTCGAAGTCGGGCACTGCGCCGGGCCAGCAGGCAGGCCGGGCGGAGATCGCCACCGGTCTGGTGTTCACCCACGACTGTGTGAAGTACTACAAGGAGGGCATGACCGACCTCGTCGTGACCACCCCGAGCGAGGGCACCGGCTACGAGGTCGGCGGCGTCGGCATCATCAAGAACTCGCAGAACCTGGACGCGGCCAAGCAGTACGTCGACTTCGCCGTCAGCGTCGAGGCACAGGAGATCGGCCCGAGCGTCGGCTCCTACCAGGTGCCGACCAACCCGGACACCCCGACCACCGAGGACATGCTGAACCTCGACGAGGTCACGCTGATCGACTACGACTCCAGCGCGGCCGGAGCGATGAAGGCCTACCTGGTGTCGAAGTTCGACTCCGAAGTGGCCACGGCTCCCAAGTCATGACCGCCACCACCCTGAAGGCGTCGCTGGGGCCCGAACCCCAGCGACGCAGGCGGCGGCCCTCCATGAAGCGCCCCTCCCTGATCGTCGCCATCGGCCTCGTCGCGACCGCCCTGATCGTCGGCGTCGGCCTCCTGTATCCGCTCGCGAAGGTGATCGGACTCACCTTCTCGACCGAGGGCCTCACCGTCCTCGGTCGCATGTTCACCAACCCGGTCAACCGGCAGACGATCACCAACACCGTCGTGCTGGGCGTGCTCGTGGCCGTGATCGGCACCGCCATCGCGTTCCTGTTCGCCTACGTCCAGGCTCGGCTCGACGTCCCGGGCAAGAAGATCCTGCACCTGCTGGCCATCCTGCCCGTCGTGAGCCCACCGTTCGCGCTGGCCTCGAGCGTCATCGTGCTGTTCGGTCGCAACGGCCTGATCACGAACAAGTTGCTCGGTCTCGAGGTCGACATCTACGGCCTCGACGGCCTGACGCTCGTGCTGGCACTCTCGTTCTTCCCCGTCATCTACATGTCGCTGCTCGGCATGATGCAGCGGCTGGACCCGTCGCTCGACCAGGCGGCCACCAACCTCGGCGCGAGCAAGGCGAAGGTGTTCTTCACCGTCACGCTCCCTCTGATGCTCCCTGGCATCGCGAGCGGCGTCCTGCTGCTCTTCGTCGAGGCGATCGCCGACCTGGCGAACCCGCTGGTCCTCGGAGGCGACTTCACCGTCCTGTCCTCCCGCGCCTACCTCGCCATCACCGGCGAGTACGACGTGACGGCGGGCTCGGTGTATTCGATCTCGCTGCTGGTGCCTGCGCTGCTGGTGTTCCTCCTGCAGCGGTTCTGGGTGGAGCGGAAGTCGACCGTCACCGTCACCGGTAAGCCGAGCGGCTCTCCCCTGCTGCAGCGCGGCCCGGTCGCCTGGGTCGCCTACGGTGCGACGGTCTTCATCGCGCTACTGATCCTCGTGATCTACGCGACGATCATCTACGGCGGTTTCGCGAAGGTCCCAGGCGTCAACTGGGCACCGACGCTGGCCAACTACAAGTTCGTCCTCACCGGCATCGGGTCCGAGGCCATCATCGACACGACGGTCATGTCGATCATCGCGGCACCGATCGCGAGCCTGCTCGGCATCATGATCGCCTGGCTGACCGTCACGAAGCTGAAGAAGACGGCAGGGTTCGTCGACTTCGTCGCCATGCTCGGCATCGCCGTGCCAGGCACGGTGCTGGGCATCGGCGTGCTGCTCGCGTTCCGGCCGAAGAACCTCGTCGGAGGCGTGACGGTGCTCCCCTCACTGGCAGGCGGCGCCGCCGTCGCAGGCGGGGCGATCGCGATCATCCTGGTCTTCGTGCTGCGCTCGTTGCCGGCCGCGGTCCGCTCAGGCACCGGCTCGCTGAAGCAGATCCACGGCTCCATCGAGGAGGCCTCCGCCTCCCTCGGCGCTAGCGAGGGAACCACCTTCCGGCTGGTCACCCTCCCGCTCGTCGCTCCCGCCCTGGTCGCGGGGCTGACGTTCGCGATCGCCCGATGCATGACGACGCTGTCGCCGATCGTTTTCCTCACCACCCCACGGACGAAGGTGATGACCAGCCAGATCCTGGCAGAGGTCGACGCCGGCCGCTTCGGCAACGCCTTCGCCTACTGCACCCTGCTGATGATCATCGTCCTGATCTTCATCGGTGGCGTGAACCTCATGAACAAGAAGATGACAGGCAAGCCCGCGCCGAGCGGAACGGCCATGGCCGCTAAGGAACTGACGTGACCACCACACTCAAGCCCGACACCGCTGTGCGCGGCGCCCTCGAACTGAAGTCCCTCGTCAAGCGTTACGACGGAGCCGATGAGAACGCGGTCGACGGAATCGACCTCGACATCCTTCCCGGCGAGTTCATCACGCTGCTCGGCCCCTCGGGTTGCGGCAAGACCACGACCCTGCGGATGATCGCCGGCTTCGAGGAGCCAACCGCCGGCAGCATCGACCTCGACGGCGCAGACCTTGTGCGGATGCGCCCGAACAAGCGCCCGATCGCGATGGTGTTCCAGAACTACGCCCTGTTCCCCCACATGACGGTGGCGCAGAACGTCGGCTACGGCCTGCGGATGCAGAAGTGGAAGCCGAGCGCGATCAACGAGGCAGTCGAGGTGGCCCTCGCGTCGATGAACCTCACGGGCATGCAGGACCGCTCGCCGCACCAGCTCTCCGGTGGCCAGCAGCAGCGCGTGGCACTGGCCCGCGCCATGGTGCTCCGGCCCTCGTTGATGCTGTTCGACGAGCCCCTGTCGAACCTCGACGCCAAGCTGCGCGACCACATGCGCACGGAGATCCGTCAGCTGCAGCAGCGGCTCGGGATCACCAGCATCTACGTGACGCATGACCAGGCCGAGGCGATGAGCCTCTCCGACCGGATCGTCGTGATGAGCAAGGGCCGCATCGAGCAGCTCGACACCCCGGCGGAGGTCTACAACTCCCCCGCGACGTCGTTCGTGGCCGACTTCATCGGGCGCGCCAGCTTCCTGCGCACCCCGGTACTCGGCGAGGAGGGCGATCTTCGACGGGTCAAGGCGTTCGGCCGCGAGTACCTGGTGCGTTCGCATCCCGATGTCGGCCGCGACGGCCTGCTGGTCCTGCGTCCCGAGGGCGTTGCGGTCGAGGCGTCCGAGTCGGAGGCAGACGGCACCGTGGTTTCCGCCATGTACTTCGGGCCCAACGTCGAGTATGAGGTCGACACCGCCGAGGGCAAGATCCTCGTCTCGGTGGCCAACCCCGACCCTCGCGACCTGCTCGAGGTCGCGACAAGGGTGAAGTTGTCGCTCACCAACAACAAGGCGTACCTGCTGCCCGACCAGCCGGCCAGCGCCTCCTGATCTCCGAGGCCACGCCGACCCGGTGCCGGGAGGCACAACCCTTCCGGGTCGGCGTGGCCTCGGGCCGCACCAACAACGGGGGTCGGCCCTACTCGCGCAGCGGCCAGGTCCCGCAGGGGGTGAGTTCGTAGCGGTAGCCGAGCGGGCTCTCCCAGACGAGCACGTCGGGCCCGCGCTGGAGCGACTTCCAGGCCCTCGCCGTCTTGGCCCGATGGGCCCGACGGTTGAGCGGGACGAGGTTGCCGAGCCGGGTCTGCGCCCGGTACCCCTCCCGCCACGGCACCGTGTGGTCGAGATCGAGCCTCCGAGAACTGCGGTTGGAGTACGGGAACATCTCCGTCGGCATGACGATCTCCACCGCACGCTTGAGCTGCGCACCGGGCTCATACCCATCAGACGGATCCAGGTCGGCGAGGTCGATCACCGGATGAACCGTCACCTTTGCCTCCCCGAGCAACTCCCCCAGCAGCCGGCTGGTGATCCAGCCAGCCTTGTCGACCCGCGCGGCGGGCGGGAGGCCACCGACCGAATCGGCGTGGATGTGAACGGCGAGCCCGAGCTCGGGCCGGTAGACCTTGGAGGGTCGGGGTCGTGCCGCCTCGTGGTGTTCAGGGTCGCCCGGCAGGGTGGGTTGGTCGCCGCTCTGCAGCAGGGCGAGCGCTTGCGCGGGGTTCGCGAGGATCCCGAGCGCCTTCGCCCGCCGCTGCTGCAGCGTCAACCCGGGGAACCGGTCTTCGAGCAGCCTCGCCACCCGCGTCGCCGTGACGTCGAGGCTGCGCGCATCGAGCACATCAAGCCTGCCGGTGAGGTTCATGCACCCGTCGAAGAGGCCCCACACATGGACGCCGCGGTCTTCGCGCGCGAGCCGCTCGCGCTCTTGTGCGGCGGCACGGTCAGCCTCGATGATCAGCTTGTCCAGCAGGTTGAAGGTGGCCGTCCAGCCCAGAGCGTCCTGCCGCGGCAGCCAGCGCAGCGTCACAGCTTCGGCAACCTCGGGCCGGAGGTGAGCGCACCTGGCCGCGGCCTTGACCGCCCGCGACGCCTCGACCTTCAGCTCCACCACTGCGGCGAACAGCTTCGGGTGCCGGTGCTTGAGGTTGAGCGCCTCGATGAGCCGGTGACCCGCCGCATGGGGGCTGCACTCAAGCAGCCCTGCCAGCTCGAGGCTCAGGAACTCGGAGACGAGGGGCGTGCCCTCGGCGCCGACCCGGATCCGCTTCTCGGCGAGGACGGCGAGCAGTTCGTCGGTGTCGACGCGGTAGCACTCGGCGAGCTCGCAGATCGAGGCCAGCAGATCTGCCTCTGCCCGGCGACGGCACGTCACGGCCGAGCGGATCGCCTCCGCCTGCTCCCTCGCCATTGCCTCCATGACTTCACGCTACAGACAGGGTCTGACAATTCTGCTGCGCTGAGTCTCGATGTGTGAAGGTCCGATCGTTCCGTGCAGCTTCGAGTCCCAGAGTCGCCCACAGCGCTGGGAAGCCACGATGTTCGAAAACAGATAGGTGCGCTAGACCGGGTCTCGGGCGATCGCTGCACCGGAGACTGGGAGCCATCCCTACTCAGCAGGGGGTGACGATAGATCCGTCTCGGCTGCCAGCAATCGCCCAGCCTGGGAATCGAGACATAGCCCTTTCGCCACCCAATGTTCCGCATGTTCCGCCGTACAGTGTGGACCGATCGGTTGCGACACTTGCGAGACTCCACGCCGAAGACAAGGCTGCGGATCTGGCTCCTGTCTGCCAATCGCCACCTGCGCATGACTCATCAAGGATTCCGTCCATGGCTCCGACCTCGGCGGTCACCGTCTTGGAGTCGCACCGTTGCGTGAGTTGCCCCTTCTCCTGGATCCCAGTACCGAGCAGCCCGACCACTCTGGCCATTGCCCAGCACGTTCTCAAGATCAGCCCTAGTTTGCCGATACATCCGAACCCGCGACTCGTTCCCAACGAACGGAGTCTCCAGACACCGGCGCGGATCAAGCTACCTTCGGGTGACCACGCCGAGCGCCGTCTCTCCTCGCGCAACCAGGACCGTACCCTGCCTGTCCGTCCTCGCGACGGTCATGCCGAGGCCCTCGGCCAGGTCGATCGCCGCCTTCGCCGGGTGACCGTAGTCGTTGTGGGGACTACGTGGTGCACATCGACACCGCCCGGAGAGTAGAGCCCCTAGAGTGGTGTAGCCCCCACAGTGGCCGTGGCCGTCGATGACGGCAGGGCGGTCACCGTGGGATCCTTCGAGTTCATCTCTCACAACTCTCTCAAAGGAAATCAACCACGATGACCGCTCCTCATATTGTCGACCCCGCCCGCGTGCTGGGCAACCTGCTGACCGAAGCATCCCCGGACATGATGCGCCAGCTCCTGCAGAACATGATCAACGCCCTCCTCTCGGCTGACGCCGATCTGGTGTGCGGCGCCGAGTGGGGACAGCCTTCCGCGGGGCGGGTTGCGCAGCGCAACGGCTACCGCCACCGCCCTCTGGATACCCGTGTCGGCACCGTTGATGTTGCCGTCCCCAAACTGCGCTCCGGAACCTACTTCCCCGAGTGGCTCTTGGAGCGCCGCAAACGTACCGAAGCGGCGCTGATCACGGTGATCGCCGACTGCTACCTCGCCGGAGTGTCGACCCGTCGGATGGACAAACTCGTCAAGACCCTCGGGATCGACGGCCTGTCGAAGTCCCAGGTCTCCCGCATGGCCACCGACCTCGATGAGCACGTTGCGCAGTTCCGACACCGCCCCTTGGGCGAGGCGGGCCCGTTCACCTTCGTCGCCGCCGACGCGTTGACGATGAAGGTCCGAGAAGGCGGCAGGGTGACCAACGCCGTGGTCCTCGTCGCGACCGGTGTCAACGGCGATGGTCACCGCGAAGTCCTCGGTCTGCAAGTGGCAACCTCAGAGACCAAACCGGCGTGGAACACGTTCTTCGCTGACCTGGTGGCCCGCGGCCTGGCCGGAGTACGGCTGGTGACCTCTGATGCCCACGCCGGGCTGGTCGAGGCCATCGCGGCGAACCTACCCGGCGCGTCCTGGCAGCGCTGCCGAACCCACTACGCCGCCAACCTCATGGCCGTCACGCCGAAGAGCATGTGGCCAGCGGTCAAAGCGATGCTCCACTCGCCTCTCACGACCAGCCCGACGCGGCCTCCGTCGAGGCGCAGTTCGACCGGCTGCTGGACTACACCGCAGAGAAGCTCCCCGCAGTCGCGGAGCACCTCGAGCAGGCCAGAGCCGACGTGCTCGCCTTCACCACATTTCCTAAGGACGTGTGGACCCAGATCTGGTCGAACAACCCCGCCGAACGCCTCAACCGGGAGATCCGGCGCCGCACCGACGCGGTCGGGATCTTCCCGAACCGGGAAGCCATCATCCGCCTCGTCGGCGCAGTCCTAGCCGAACAAACCGACGAATGGGCAGAAGGCCGCCGCTACCTCGGCCTCGACATCCTCGCACGCTGCCGACTCACCACCATCCCCAACACCACCGAAAAGGGGCTCATCCGATTTGAGGGTGTAGGCGGGGTCTGAATCCGCCGGCTTCGAGGAGGCAGCGGGCGATGTAGTGGGTCAGGTTGCGGAACCCGAGAGCGGAGCCGCGGAGGTGTTCGAGGCGGCCGTTGAGGGCTTCTGTGGGACCATTGCTGGTGCCGGGCCGGTCGAAGAAGTTCAACACATCGATCGCGCGGCGTTTCAGGGTGTGACCCAGGCGGACCAGTTCAGTCAGCTCAGCGGGGACGCCGGTGGCGATCGCATCGATCACGCTGGCCATGAGGTGGCGGCCGAGTGTGCGGTCTTTGCAGCGGTAGGCCTGGACGAGGCGCTGGTAGATGCCCCACGTGGCTTCGACCTCGACGTGGTTCTGGTCGCCGAACAGGTCTTCGAGCCGTGTGACTTGTTTGTCGGTGAGTAGATCGGCGCCGGTGAGTAGGGTGCGGCGGGCTTGATAGAGCGGGTCCCCGCGGCGGCCTCGATGCCCCATGGTGGCTTGTTGGACGCGTTGGCGGCATTTGTCGACAGCCTCCCCGGCCAGGCGCACGACGTGGAACGGGTCCATCACCGCAGCTGCGTCGGGGAGTTCCTCGGCGGCGGCGGTTTTGAAGCCGGTGAACCCGTCCATCGCCACGACTTCCACGCCGGCCCGCCAGGCGGCTGGACGGGCAGCGAGCCAGCGTTTGAACACCTGTTTCGAGCGGCCCTCGACCATGTCGAGCAGCCGTGCCGGGCCAGTCCCAGCCGCTACCGGGGTCAGGTCGATGATCACGGTGACGAACTTGTCCCCGGCACGGGTGTGACGCCAGCAATGCTCATCGACCCCGAGCACGGTGACCTGGTCGAACCGGGACGGATCATCGATCAACACCCGACGACCCTCGGCGATGATCGCATCGTTGGCGGTGTCCCACGCCACCGCCAGCCCTTCGGCGACCCTCGCCACGGTGAGGTGCTGACACACGATAGCTTCGAGCGCCCACCGCACCCCACGCCGCGACAGCCGAGCCCTCGGTTCAGCGGCCCGGTCCATGCTCTGGCGCCACACATGACCGCATTCGACACACCGGTACCTGCGCAGCCGCACCCGCAGCACAGTGGGTCTCCAACCGAAGGGCTCGTGAGCCAGGCCTCGGATTACCGTGTCACGCACCAAACCGCGCCCGCCACAGTTGTGGCACCAGTCATCAGCATCCGTGACGCGGCACTCCAGCACCGCCCGGCGCGCGGTCACGTGTTGGCCAGTCACCTCCAACCCGAGCTCGTCGAGGCGGCAGAAGGTCGTCAGATCAGGCGCGGTGAAGGTAGCGTTGAACACGTCGAGGTCTTCCAGATGGACAGCTTAGGAACTTCCATCTTCGGGAGGCCTCGACCCCTCTATCCAGCCGCCACGCCGGAACCCCTACCTACACCCTCAATTGGGAAGAGCCCGAAAAGGAGCTCCCCGACCACCCGCTGGCGCTCAACGCCTGACCCCAACGACCTACGAAGGAAAAACCGCTATGTGATGTCTCACGACATCGTGGCCGGTTGTGTCTCGGGACTTCGTTGACGGTTGGGTGTCTCATGACTTCGTGGACGGTCGGTTCTGGGTGGGTCCGTGCCAGCCGTGGCGGGTGGTCGGTTTGTCGTAGGTCGCGATGGTGTGTCCTTGTGCGTCGGTGATGGTGACGGTGTCGGCATCCCAGCTGATCGTGACGTGTTCGCCTCGGCGTTTGTAGCCGGCGTAGAACTTGGAGGCGAGGGCTCCGACGTAGCCGCCTTTGGTGACGGTGCGCATGGCGGTCCCGCTGATCCCGGCGGAGGGGCTCTGGCGGGTGGTCTTCATCGGGGTGCCCTGCTGGGGGTTGCGTGGCCCGTAGTACATGCCGGTGGTCGCGGGTCGAGGGTAGGTGTTGATGACCTCGCCGTTGAGGTCGATGATCTCTACTGCGGCTGGGGTCCAGGTCACGTGGACATGCTGCCCGGCCCGGCTGGTGGCCACGTAGAACAGGCAGCTGAGCGTCTTGATCTGGCCGTTGGGTCTGACCTTGACGAGGGCCTGTCCTGTAGCAGGGTGGAGGGTGAGCCGCGTTCTGGTAGCGATCATGGCCGTCTCGGTGGAGGACGGTGTGGTCGTGGCGCGCGCCGAGGGTGGGATCTGCGGGAGGCGGGGTTCAGGAGTCGGTTCGGGTGCCGCCGGGGTAGCGGCCCACGCCTCGGCCGGGGTCTTGCCGTCGAGTGCTTGATGGGCTCGTTCGTTGTTGTAGTACTGGTCGAACTGGTCGACCAGTGCTTGCAAGGCCTCGATCGTCTTCGCGGGTGGCCTGGCGTTGAGCCACTTCTGCAGCGTCTGGTGGAACCGTTCGTTCTTGCCCTGGGTTGTCGGCCGGTCCGGTTTGCCGGTGATGGGCTTGACCCCGAGGTCGAGCAGGTAGTCGACCAGCTTGCCGGTGAAGCCGCGGCGGGTGGGGTTGAACGCCAATCCGTTGTCGGACAGCAGCCGCTGCGGGACGCCCCAGCGGCGGATCGCGGTAGACACGACCAACACAGCGGCTTTGGCTGTCTCGCCGTCGGCGACGAGGCTTGCGGTGGCGAGCCGGGAGTGGTCGTCGATGACCTGGTGGATCGACACGCTGGTGCCATCAGCCAGTGACCAGGCGAACGCGTCGATCTGCCAACAGCAGTTCGGGGCCGGGTAGACGAACCGGCGGTTCGCCGCCCGCGGCCGCTTACGCGGTTCCGGCTTGGACACGCCAGCGGCAGCGAACGCACGAGCGAGTGTAGCCCTTGAGGGCGGGTTCAGCCCCTGTCGGCGCATCCTGGCCAGCACTGACAAGGGGCCGGCGTCCAGCCCCTGCTCGGAGAGCCAAGCTCGGACGGCCAGCGCGTGCTCGATCACCTGCTGGTCGGTCCGGTTCGGGCTGTGATGGGGGCGGCGTGAGCCCGGCTCTGTCGCGCCGACCGGACCGACCTCACCGGCCTGGCGTCTGATCTTGTAGAACACCGCCCGACTGATCTGGTGCCGCTCGCAGAAGCGCGTGACCGCACCCCGCTCGGCATCATCGGGCCAGTTCGCGATCGCCCACCGCACGTCCGCGGGCACGTGGTTGAAATCCATGCCCAAACCAACCACCCGCACCCAGTGCCCACGATGTCGTGAGACTCACTGTCCACGATGTCCCGAGACAGAACCGGCCACGATGTCGTGAGACTTCACAAAGGAAAAACCGCTACACCACTCCACGGGGCTTGACCTCCGGGTACCGGCGAGATGCGACCGGGTCCTGTGGTTGCCGGCTCTTCGTACCTGAGCGAGGGGTGAGCTGGGATCCGATGGCAGAAGGTCCTTGCCTCGTTCCCGTCGTGTCCCATCCCGGAGATCGCCCGCCTGGGCCGCCCTCAACCAGTGGCGAGACGTGTTCCTAGGCTACTTCACCACTGGCGGCGCCAATAATGGCGGCACCGAAGCGATCAATGGCTTGATGGAATCCGCCCCACGCGTCGCCCGAGGGTTCCGTAGCCCCGACAACTACCGCCTCAGAATGCGGCTGATAGGCGGCCGTCTACGCCTCTGACCCCACGCTCAAGTCCGAAGAGCCGGCAATCGCCTCAGCCTCTGCCTTGGCACTCGCCTCAGCGGACGCCTTTGCCTTGGCCTCCGCGTCGGCCTTTGCCTTTGCCTCGGCGGCCGCAGAGGCCTCAGCCTTCGCCTTCTTCAGCTTGGCGCTCTCACTCGCCTTTCGCACGGGGTCGGCGGTCCGACTCGCAACCACGGGAGCCTTCGTTCCCTCGGCCGCGCTGCCGCCCTGGCTCGACGCAACGCTGCCTGCTCCCACCACGAACAGCAGGGCGGCAACCGCAACGGCGAGCGTCCCCAACCCGAGCTTTTCACTCTTGGACCACGGGCGCCGGACCGACTTCGTAAATGCCGTCAGCCGTTCGCCATTCGATGGCGGAAGGGACTCTGGAACCTCTTCGGAAGGGGCGAAATCCGGGCCGGGTGAATCGACCCACCAGACCCACCCATCGGGAGCTGAACCCCATTCTTTCGGGGGTATGAATCCCTGCGTTGGAACCCAATCATCGGGCACGGGCCAGTTTGGAGGAGCATTGAATTTCCGCGTCATGCCCCCGCAGCGTAGTGGCGAAAAGCGCGTCTCCCCAAAGGACTTCGGATAACGATTTCGTGACATCTCTTGCCTCCTTGTCAGCGAGTTCCAAACGCTCACTTCCGTTGCTCCATTCGCGCCCACTACGCCCAGCAGCGCCCCGCTCGATGGTCCAGACGGCGCTAGAGTGGCGCGCATGGGTGCCTGGGCGTGGCTCCGACGCGTGTTCGGGCTGGACGACGCGTACGTGCGGCCCGCGCCCGCGCAGCCCTGGCGGACCGACTGGATCATCGCGGCGCTGCTCTCCGTGATCACCGCCTGCCTGGTCCTGATGTACCAAGGCCAGGGCGAGACCAACGGCATCGCCGAGCCCCCGCTGTGGCCGAGCCTGGCCGCCGTCGTCACCGCGGGCGTGCTCCTGACGCTGCGGCGCCGGTTCCCGGTCACCGTGCTCGTCCTCCTGTCCGGCGTCCACTTCGTCGCCTTCGGCACGCTGCTGCCCTTCGTGGCGTCCACCGCGAGCATGCAGGTCGTCTACTTCTTCGGCATCTACTCCGCCATCGCGTGGGCACGGCGCCGCGAGGCGCTGCTCGGCGCCCTCGCGCTGGTGCTCGCCGCGATGGTGGTGTGGCTCGTCTGGTCAAACATCTACCTGGTGGCGACCTCCCCACCCGGGCAGCAGCCCCCGTTCCTGTACTGGGTCGCCACCGTGCTGATCAACTGCGCCTACTTCGGCGGCGCCATCTACCTCGGCAGGCAGGCCTGGCTCCAGGCCAGGACCACCGACGAACTGGCGGCAAGCCGCGAGCAGGTCAGCAGGCAGGGCGACCAACTGGCCGACCAGGCGGTGGTCGCCGAGCGGCTCCGGATCGCCCGCGACCTGCACGACTCCGTGGCCCACCACATCTCCCTGATCGGCGTGCAGACCGCCGCCGCGCGACGGGCCATGGCCACCAAACCGGAGGTCGCCGCCGAGGCGATGCTGGAGGTGGAGTCGATGTCCCGCGAGGCCGTGACCGAACTGCGCAGCATGCTTGGCTCGCTGCGCGACGTCGCGGACACCACCGGCCCCAAGACCATCGAGGCCCTCTCCGCGCTCGCGGACGAGGCGAGCACCGATGGGCTGCGCGTCAGCTACCAGTTGGTCGGCGACCCCGCCGCCGCCGAGCAACTCTCCCCCATGCAGGCATCCAACCTGCTGCGGATCGCCCAGGAGTCGCTCACCAACATCCGGCGCCACTCCACCGCCACCGAGGCCCGCGTCGTCGTGCGCCTTGAGGACGGCCTCGAACTGGAGGTGACCGACAACGGTCACCCGGTCCCCAACTCCGGCGGCAGCGGGCTCGGCCAGGTCGGCATCCGCGAGCGGGTCGCCGCGCTCGGCGGCACCGTCGAGATCGGCCCCCGCGCCACCGTCGGCTACCGCGTCCTCGTCCAGATCCCCCGGAAGGTCACCCCATGATCCGAGTAGCGCTCGTCGACGACCAGGCGCTCGTGCGCAGGGCATTCTCCCTGATGCTCGGCATCGAGGAGGACATCGACCTGGTCGGCGAGGCCGGCGACGGCCAGGAGGCGATCGCGCTCGCCGCCGAGTCCCGCCCAGACATCATGCTGATGGACATCGAGATGCCCCGCCTCAGCGGCCTCGACGCGACCCGCCGGATCCGGGAGGCGGGCCACACCCAGGTGATCATCCTGACCACCTTCGACCGCGACGACTACCTCTTCGAGGCACTCGAGGCGGGCGCGGCGGGCTTCCTGCTCAAGAACACGGAGCCGGAGCGCCTCCTCGAGGCGATCCGCACGGTCGCCGACGGCGGCGCCCTTCTCGCCCCCGAGGTGACCCGCCGCGTCATCGCGCAGGCCGTCCAGGGACACCGTCCGAGCGAGCCTGCGCCGCAGATTGCGCGGCTCACCGACCGCGAGTTGGAGGTGCTGCGTGAACTCGCGGCCGGCTTCAGCAACGCGGAGATCGCAGAGCGGCTGTTCGTCAGCGAGGCGACCGTCAAGACGCACGTGTCAAGCACGCTCGGGAAGCTCGGCGTCCGCGACCGCGTCCAGGCCGTGATCTTCGCCTACGAGAACGGCGTGGTCGGCTGAGGCCTCCATCGAACGGATGAGCCCGACCGGGCGGAACCACCCGAGCGACCGATGCGTCGCGGCCGGGCGCCCGGGCATCCTGGATTCATGCTCGAAATCGACTCCGTCACCCGAAGATTCGGCGACCTGACCGCACTCGACAATGTCTCGTTCTCCGTCCCCGAAGAGGCCTTCACGGGCTTCGTCGGCGGCAACGGCGCAGGCAAGACCACCACGATGCGCATCGTGATGGGGGTGCTCGCCCCCACCTACGGGGAGGTCCGCTGGAATGGCTCCCCCATCACCCGCGCCGATCGCGCCGAGTTCGGCTACATGCCCGAGGAGCGCGGCCTGTACCCGAAGCAGCCGATCCTGCCCCAGCTCGCCTACCTCGGCGAACTGCACGGCATGGACGCCAGGTCCGCGAGGGAGGCGGCCCTTGAACTGCTGACCCGATTCAACCTGGGCGAGCGCACCAAGGACAAGCTGGAGAAGCTGTCGCTCGGCAACCAGCAGCGCGTCCAGATCGCGGGCGCCGTGATCGCCGACCCGAAGGCCCTGATCCTCGACGAGCCGTTCAGCGGCCTCGACCCCGAGGCCGTCGACGAGATGTTCGCGGTGCTCACCGAGTTCACCAAGCGCGGCGTGCCCGTGCTGTTCTCCTCGCACCAGTTGGACCTCGTCGAGCGACTCTGCGACAAGATCGTGATCCTGCGCAAGGGACAGGTCGTCGCCGCGGGCACCGTCGCCGAACTGCGCACCGCAGGCGAGACTCAGCACCGGATCCAGGCGGGTGCCGACCTCGGCTGGCTGCGCGGCACGCCAGGGGTCACCGTCATCGACCTCGACGGCCCGGAGGCCGTCGTCACGTTCGCCGACGAGCAGTCCGCCCAGGCCGGCCTCGCCGAGGCGATGCGCCGCGGCCCCGTCCACTCCTTCGGGCCCATCGTCCGACCCTTGAGCGACTACTACCGGGAGGTAACCCGATGAGCACCGAAGCCAGCACCCGACGCGCCCCGCGCAACCCCTGGGTCATCGTCGCCAAGCGCGAGATCCTGGCCCAACTGCAGAGCAAGGCCTTCTGGGTCGGCACCCTGTCGACGCTCGCGCTTGTCGCGGTCGCGTTCGCCGTCAGCTCCTTCCTCGGGGGCGGCGCGAGCACCACCAAGGTCGCCGTCGCAGACGACCGGGCCGCGGCCGTCCTGAGCGAGGCCAACTCCGCCGGCGGCACCCTTGAGGCCGTCACTGTCCAGGCGGACCAGTTGGATGACGCCGTCAGGGACGGCGACGCCTCCGCCGCGCTGTCCTTCGACGAGGAGACCGGCTGGACGCTGACCGTCAAGAACATGATGGACACCCCCGACCTGAACAATGCGGTGCGCGACTACCAGATCGGTCAGAACGCTGCAGCTGCAGGGGTCGACGCGAAGCAGATCATGGCCAACACCACGGTGAACCTGGTTCCGCTCGACAACAGCGAGACCGGCGCAATGGCGATCACCCTCGCCACATTCGCGTTCTCCATCCTGTTCATGCTTGCGGCCGTCACCTACGGCATGCAGATCGCGCAGTCGGTCGTCACCGAGAAGGAGTCCCGGATCGTCGAGATCCTGGCGGCCGCCGTCCCGATCCGCTCGCTGCTGGTCGGCAAGGTGGTCGGCAACACGCTGATGGCGCTCAGCCAGGTGCTGCTGCTGGTGGGGACGGCGTTGATCGGGCTCACGTTCACCCCATTCAAGGAGATGATCGCCCTGATCGCCCCCGTGGCGGGCTGGTTCATCCTGTTCTTCCTGGTCGGCTTCGCCTCGCTCGCCTGCCTGTGGGCCGCCGCGGGCGCCATGGCGACCCGCGTCCAGGACCTGAGCCAGACCACCACTCCCCTGACGATGATCGTGATGTTCGTCTACATGGCTGGCATCCTCGCAAAGGGCACCCTCGCCCAGGTGCTGTCCTATGTGCCCATCGCCTCGACGGTGATGATGCCGGGCAGGCTGCTCAGCGGCGACGCCACCTGGGTCGACGCGCTGATCGCGCTCGTCATCGCCCTGGTGTTCATGGCGGTGATGATCTGGGTCGGGGTCCGCATCTACCGCAGGGGCCTGCTGCAGACCGGGTCGGTGCTGTCCTACAAGCAGATCTTCAGCAAGGCGAGCTGACCTCCAACACAAAGGCAAGAGGTCCACCCCGCAATGGGGTGGGCCTCTTCTTTGCTTGCGAGCCTGGTCGGCTCAGTGCTTGTAGTCGCCTCGGTAGAACTCCAGCACCCAGCCGGACAGCGCCCAGATGCCGATGCCGACGCCCACCAGCGTGATCCACGCCTGGTGCATCGCCGGGCCGAGCGCGAGGACCGCGACGACGAGGGCGCACCAGAAGGGCCACATGGACTTCGGCGCGAAGAAGCCGACGTTGCCAGCCGCCTCGTACACCTCAGCGTCGGGGCGATCCTCAGGGCGAGGATCGAAGCTGCGCGCCGTCAACGTCAGGTAGCCCGCGATCATGCCACCCAGCAGCCCAGTGAAGCCGAGCACGAAGGTGCCCGCGATCTCACGCGACATGAAGTAGTAGACGGGGGTGACTACCAGGAAGAAGAGGAAAATGAACCAAAAGACCCACTTCTCGGCCTTCACTTCGCGGCTCCTTCAAGCTCGTCGGCGTCACGGTCGAGCAACTCGCCCGGGTCGGCCTCATGGTCGTGGTTGGCCAGTTCAGGCCGGGCAAGGTCGAGCGCGGGGCTGTTCGAGCGGACGCGCGGGAGGCTGGTGAAGTTGTGACGCGGCGGCGGGCAGGAGGTCGCCCACTCGAGCGAACGGCCCCATCCCCACGGGTCGTTGACCGTCACCTTCGGCGACTTTCGCGTGATCCACACGTTCCATAGGAACGGGATCATGCTGACGCCGAGCAGGAACGCGCCGAATGTGGAGATCTGGTTGAGCAGCGTGAAGCCCTCCCAGGCGCCGTAGTCGGCGATGCGTCGCTGCATGCCCTCGACGCCGAGCCAGTGCTGGACGAGGAAGGTGGTGTGGAAGCCGACGAACAGGATCCAGAAGTGGATCTTGCCCCAGGTCTCGTTGAGCATCCGGCCCGTGAACTTCGGCCACCAGTAGTAGAAGCCCGCGAACATCGCGAACACCACGGTGCCGAACAGCACGTAGTGGAAGTGCGCCACCACGAAGTAGGTGTCGGAGACGGGGAAGTCCAGCGCCGGGGAGGCGAGGATGATGCCCGTGAGGCCACCGAACAGGAACGTGGTGAGGAAGCCGATGGCGAACGTCATCGACGTATTCAATGTCAATGAGCCACGCCAGATCGTGCCGATCCAGTTGAAGTACTTCACGCCTGTCGGCACCGCGATCATGAAGGTCATGAACGAGAAGAACGGCAGGTTCACCGCGCCGGTGACGAACATGTGGTGCGCCCACACGGAGATCGACAGCGCGCCGATCGCCAGGGTCGCGAACACCAGGCCGTAGTAGCCGAAGACCGGCTTGCGGCTGAAGGCGCTGAGTACCTCGGTGATGATGCCGAAGAACGGCAGCGCGACGACGTATACCTCGGGGTGGCCGAAGAACCAGAACAGGTGCTGCCACAGCACCGCGCCGCCGGAGGATGGATCGAGCACGTGGCTGCCGAGGACACGATCGGACTCCAACACGAGCAGGCCGACGGCGAGCACGGGGAAGCAGATCAGGACCATCAGCGACGTGACGAGGATGTTCCAGGAGAAGATCGGCATCCGGAACATCGTCAGGCCGGGGGCGCGCATCGTGATGATGGTGGTGACGAAGTTCACCGAGCCGAGGATCGACGAGAGGCCAAGCAGGTACAGACCCATGATCCACAGGTCGTGGCCGACGCCGGGAGAGTGGATCGAGTTGGACAGCGGGGCGTAGGCGAACCAGCCGAAGCTTGCCGCACCGCCGGGGCTGGCGAAGCCCGCGCAGGCCATGATCGAGCCGAACAGGTACAGCCAGTAGGCGAAGCCGTTCAGCTTCGGGAACGCCACGTCGGGCGCGCCGAGTTGCAGCGGCAGGATCGCGTTGGCGAAGCCCGCGAACATCGGGGTCGCGAACATCAGCAACATGATCGTGCCGTGCATGGTGAAGAACTGGTTGAACGTCTCGAAGTTCATGAACTGCATGCCGGGGTTGGCGAGCTCGGCACGGATGCCGAGCGCCAGCAGGCCGCCGATGCCGAAGAAGATGAACGCCGTGACGAAGTACATGTTGCCGATGACCTTGTGGTCGGTCGTCGTCAGGTACTTCATGATCGTCTCGCTCGGGCGGACGTGCGGCCTCACCTCGGCCTCATCGGTCGCGAGCTGGGTGCGTCCGGCCACTGTTGCGCTGCTCATCACTTGTGCTCCTGAGGTGCGGCGGTGGGAAGGGTGGCCTGCAGCGCCTCGGCCAGCTTGCGCTCGCCTGCTCCGCCGGTGGCCGCGATCTCCTTGACCTTTGCCTCGTACTCCTCTTCGGTGACGATGTGCACCTTGAAGAGCATCAGGGCGTGCTTCTCGCCACACAGTTCGGCGCACTTGCCGTCATAGGTTCCGAGGCGGTTCGGCGTGACGTCGAACGAGTTGGGGTGGCCCGGGATGACGTCCCTCTTGAAGTAGAAGTTCGGCACCCAGAACGAGTGGATCACGTCTGCGGACTCGAGGTTGATCCGCACGGTGTGGTCGACCGGCAGGTACAGGTCGGGAAGCGACTCGACCGTGCCGATGGTGTGGGCGTCGGTGCCGACGTCGGGGTTGTCCGCCTCCATGTAGGAGAACGTCCACGACCACTTCTGACCGATCACGTTGATGGTGGTGTCAGGCTCGCGGTTCTGCTCGACCATGGCATCGGAGGCCTTGACCGTGTAGAAGAACAGCACGCCGATGATCAGGAACGGGACCAGCGTGTAGAGCAACTCCAACGGCAGGTGGTAGGTCGTCTGCCGTGGCGCCGGCGCGTCCCCCTCCTTGCGGCGGTAGCGGACGACGGCCCAACCGATCAAGCCCCACACGAGGGCGCCGACCGCCAGGGAGGCGATCCAGGCGCCGACCCACAGGTTGCCGACATTGGGTGCTTCCGCGCTGGCTGCCTCTGGGAGGCCGAACCGCGCGAACTGGCCGGAGCACGCCGACAAGCCGACGAGCATCAAAGGGGCCGCGGCGATGAGCCCGATGCGGGTCTTTCGTCGACGTGATGGCGCAGGAATGCGACTCACAAGTTGCCCTTCCATTCTGGACGTTCCTCTGCCCGACGACCCACCTTGTGCGTCGCCCGGGCACCACTGCTGCAGCCACCTTAACGCAAAAAGACCACCCCGGCGGATTGTCTCCGACCGGGGTGGCGTATCCTTAGCCGCTTTGGCTCAGTGGAAGGAATCTCCACAGGCGCACGAGCCCTGAGCGTTGGGGTTGTCGATAGTGAAACCCTGCTTCTCAATCGAGTCGACGAAGTCGATGCTGGCCCCACCGAGGTAGGGGGCGCTCATCTTGTCGGTCACGACGGCGACACCGTCATAGTCGGTCACGACGTCGCCGTCGAGGGCGCGGTCGTCGAAGTAGAGCTGGTAGCGCAGGCCCGAGCAGCCGCCCGGCTGCACGGCGATGCGCAGCGAGAGGTCGTCGCGGCCCTCTGCGTCGAGCAGGGTACGCACCTTCTGCACGGCGATGTCGGTGAGGACGACGCCGGGCGCGGTCTGGGTATCGGTCACGTGTGGCTCCATAGGTTCAAGCGGGATCGTGAGGTACGGGTCACAAGTCTACGCGCCGAGGCGTGGATTCCCCAGCGGCGCCGTCGGCTGTCGGTGAACAGCCCCTCACCACTGCCAGGTGCGGGCAACATGTGCCGCGACCTCGGCGAGTCGCTCGGGGGTCGGATTCTCCTCCGAACCGCCGGGAACCAGCGGATAGGCCGTCTCGAAGCCCCCCAGGCGCAGCTCCCGCGCGGACACGAAGTTGCGTCCGACGACGGCGATCACCGGGCGGAGCGCCTCGGACGCCATCGCGGCGACCCGCTTGACGACGGGGCCTCCGAGCGCGTGGAAGTCGAGCGACTCGGCGCCCGTGACGACGAGGTCGGCCTGCGCGATGGTCGCGGCGAGGCCGAAGCGGTCGACGAGGAAGGACAGCGGGTCGGTGACCGTGCCGCCGGCGCCCTGCACGAGCAGCCCGAGGCCGCGGGCAGCGCCCGCCCCTGGTGCAGGGTCGATACCGAGGAGCGCCGCCCAGCGGCCGGCCTCCGCGTCGGCGGCCAGCACCGCTGTCAGATCAGCCCCCTCGGAGCGCAACTGCGTGGAGGCAAAGCCGTTGAGCCCCGTGAACTCCTGGCCGACCTGGTCGTCTGGCACCAGGGCGACGAGTTCGCGGGCGCGCCACCGCCGCGCGATCTCTGCGAGTTCCGCGGCAGGGTCTGCGCCGACGAGCGCGCCGCGACCGAGGTCGTCGACGCGGATCGCCGTCAGATCGAGAACCAGGCGGGCCGGGTCACCGCGCAGGAGGTCGCCGAGGTCCTCGGACGTCGACGGCGCGGCCACCACGTGGTCGGGGGCAGATGTGGCGATGCCTTCGCGGAGCGCCCGTCCCGTGGCAGCCAGTGGCACCACGGCGACGGAGACACCGCGCTCCGCGAAGGCTCGCGCAATGACCTCCGACGACGCTGCGGGCTCAAGGCCCGCCAAGGCGTCGGAGGCGATGACGACTCTCACAGGCTGGCCGACTCCTCGTCGCCCTCGTTGAGGTCACTCTCCGCGTCGGGGATCAGCCCGTAGTACTCGCTGGTGGACTTCAACAGTTCGCGCACGTCCGCAAGGGACACGTCGACGTCCGGCAACACCAGGTCGGACTCGACGCTGACGTCTTCGGGCACCTCGACACCGAGCCTTCGCACGCCGTCGCCCAACGCCTGCAGCGCCTCGATCATGCCGGGCTCGTCGTCGGCCTGGACCCGCTGCTCGAGGACACGGTCGAGCTCGTTGAGTTCGATCAGGTCCTCGGGCTGCAGGACCCACTGGCCGTGGCCCATGATCCTCACGATCATGACTGCGACTCCTGTGCAGGCCACTCGTCCGCGCTGGCCGCCGACTGTGCGGGCGCCTGCTGCGCGGGCGCGGCCTGTGCGGGCGCAGCCTGTGCCGGAGCCTGACCGGCCTGCAGCTCGGGACGGGCGGCGGGGCCGCCGGTGAGCTGCGCCTTCATCGCGGCCAGCTCGTTCTCGACGGCGTTGTCCGAGGCAAGCGAGTCGAGCTCGCGGGTGATGTCGTCCTTGACCGTGCCGGTCGGGTCCTCGAGCGCGCCGGAGGCGAGCAGCTCGTCGACGGCGGACGCGCGGGCCTGCAGCTGCAGGGTCTTGTCCTCTGCGCGCTGGATCGCCAGGCCGACGTCGCCCATCTCCTCGGAGATGCCGGTGAAGGCCTCGTTGATCCGGGTCTGTGCCTCGGCGGCCGAGTACGTGGCCTTGATGGTCTCCTTGCGGGTGCGGAACGCGTCGACCTTGGCCTGGAGGCGGGAGCTGGCGCGCACCAGCTTCTCCTCCTCCCCCTGGAGTGCGGCGTGCTGGGTCTGGAGGTCGTCGAGCTGCGTCTGCAGGCCGCCCTTGCGGGTCAGCGCCTCGCGGGCGAGGTCCTCACGGTTGGACTCCAGCGCGCGCTGTGCCGCGTTCTGCAGCCGCTCCACCTCGGAGTTGAGCTTGGTGGCCTGCAGTTCGACGCGCTTGCGGCTGGTGGCGACATCGGCCACGCCCCTGCGCACGTTCTGGAGCAGTTCAAGCTGCTTCTGGTACGAGTAGTCGAGCGTCTCTCGTGGATCTTCGTACTTGTCGAGGGCCTTATTCGCCTTCGACCTGAAGACCAGAGCGATGCGTTCAAAGATGCTTGCCACGGGGTGTCCTTCCGGGAACGTGCGGTGTCCGCCTCAACGTTAGCGCGGAGGTGGTCGAACCGGGGTCTTTCGCTACCCCCAGACGGCCCTGATCTGAGCCGGGGAACCACAGGGTAAGATGTCGACCTGAATCCCCTGCCGCAAAGGAACCTGACTACCGTGGGACTGTTTCGCCCATACGAGCGCAAGGACGGCGCCGACACGCGCGACCAGATCGCGACCCTGACACCCAAGGGCCAGAAGGCAGCCGCGAAGGCCGCAGCAAAGGACGCGAACGAGGCGGCCCCGGTCGTCGAGGACGCCCCCGAGGAGTCGACCAAGATCCAGGTGACGCGGACCAAGGCCAACGCGACCCGTTCGCGCCGCCAGGCCGAGGCGGACCGGATGGAGCGCCTCCACCCGACGCTGACCCCCAAGGAGCAGCGCAAGGCCGCCTCGAGGGCACGCGAGGACGCGCGCGTCCAGGCCCTCGACAAGCAGGAGCGTTCGCCTCAGCGTCAACTCGCACGGGACTACGTCGACACCCGCTGGACGATCAACGAGTTCATGCTGCCGATCTTCATCCTGCTGATGGCGGCCTCGATGGCGACGATGTCGAACATCACGCTGTCGAGCTACATCCTGATGGGCATGTGGGTGGTCATCGGCATGGTCGTGATCAACACGTTCCTGCTCTGGCGGGGGTACAAGAAGTTGCTCGCCGAGCGGCATCCGAGCGCCTCGCCCAAGGGCCTGCTGTTCTACCTGTTCAACCGCTCCATCATGATCCGCCGCTTCCGTCAGCCCGGCCCTCGCATCAAGCGCGGCGACCCGATCTGATGAGCTACCGGTGGACGCCCGGCAAGGGCACCTATTCGATGCAGGCCCTGGACGAGGCGGGCCTGCTGCCCGCCTTTGACGCGCAGCCCGCCGCAGAGGAGTGGCTGACGCTGTTCTTCGAGGACCTGCTCGACCAGGGGGTCGTGGAGGTCAGCCTCCACGAGGAGGATCGGCTCGTCTACGGCCCTATGCCGCTGACGCCCTGACCCCGCGCGAGTCCTGGACGATCAGGACGGCCCCGAAGATGATGATGCCGACCCCGGCGGCCACCGCGAAGGGAGCCTGCTCCCGGGCCACCGCGACGCGGTCCTCGTAGCGCTGCACCTCGCCGGTCTTCTCGTTGGTGAGGCTCGAGTACTCGCAGGTGTCGCCCTGGTGCATCTCCACACCGCGGCAGGAGGTGGCGGGCGCGACCCAACTCACGATCCCCCAGACGGCGACCGCGAGCCCCGCGACGACGAAGCCCCACAGCCCGATGCGTTTGATCACCCCGACAACCTAGCGCCCCAGAGGGCTCCCTCCAACCGTCGCTGCCGGTTGGATAGGCTGTCACGGTGAGTCGAAACATTGCGAACCTGACCCTCAGCAAGTCCCTCCCCAAGGCCGTCGACGTGGTCGTCGTCGGGCTGGTGACGATCAACAAGGACGAGACCGCCGCCGTCGGCGTGACCGCCGACCTCGACAAGGCCTACGCGGCCGCCTACGGGCGCTCCGTGATGGCCATGGCGAAGGCCGTCGGCGCCAGCCCCGCCGCGGACAACGTCACCACGCTGCCCGCGCTCAAGGACACCCGCGTCCTGGTCGTCGGCCTCGAGGACGCCGACGTGACCCCGGAGCGGCTGCGCCGCGCCACCGGGAACGCGCTGCGCACGGTGATCGGCATGGAGGGGGCCGCCGGCTGGCAGGTCGCCGTCTCGCTCGAGGCGAGCGACCCCGAACTCGTGCAGGCCACCGCCGAGGGCGCGCTGCTCGGCGCCTACCGCTTCGAGAAGCTGTCCGAGACCCAGGACGCGGCCCCTGTCGCGGGCATCACGGTCATCACCGGCGCTACGACCACCGTCCAGAAGGACGCGCTCGCCGCTGCCGCCGCCACCTCGACGGCCGTGTGCCAGGCGCGCGACTGGACCAACACTCCCCCGAACCTGCTCTACCCCGCCACCTTCGCCGAGGCGGCAAAAGCCCACCTGCGCGACGCGCGGGTCACCGTCGAGATCCTCGACGAGAAGGCTCTGGAGAAGGCCGGCTACGGCGGCATCCTGGCCGTCGGTGGCGGCTCGGCCCGGGCTCCCCGCCTGGTGCGGTTGAGCTACGCGCCCCGCGGGGCGACCCGGCACCTGGCGCTGGTGGGTAAGGGCATCACGTTCGACTCGGGCGGCCTCGACATCAAGCCCGCGGGCCAGATGGCGGGCATGAAGTGCGACATGTCCGGCGCCGCGGCAGTCATCGCGGCGATCCGCGCGATCGCCGACCTCGGCCTCAAGGTCAAGGTGACCGCCTACGCGGCGATGGCGGAGAACATGCCGTCGGGTTCGTCCTACCGCGCGAGCGATGTGCTGACGATGTTCGACGGACAGACGGTCGAGAACTTCAACACCGACGCGGAGGGCCGCCTCGTGATGGCCGACGCGATCGGGCGCGCCGCGCAGGACTCCCCGGACCTCATCGTCGACGTCGCGACGCTGACCGGCGCCTGCATGGTCGCCCTGGGGATGCGCACGGCGGGCCTGATGACCAACGGCGACGTCACCACCGATCGACTGCTCGACGCCGCCGAGGCTGCGGACGAGGACTTCTGGGAGTTGCCCATCACCGAGCACACCCGCACGCTGATCAAGTCCAGCGTCGCCGACATGCGTTCCGGCTCCGGCCAGCGCTGGGGCGGCGCGGTCGTCGCGGGGGCCTTCCTGGAGCGCTTCGTGCCGGAGGGCATCGAGTGGGCCCACCTGGACATCGCCGGCCCTGCGGAGAGCGAGGAGGCCTACGGCTACGTGCCGAAGGGGGCACCGGCATGGGGGTCAGGACGCTGATCGCGCTTGCGGCTCAGTTGGCGGAAGGCGCCTGAGGCCCTCGGGCCTCACGCTTGGCGCGGAGCCCGTACTCGCGCATCCGCTTCGGGTACGGGACCACGCCGGCGTCGTAGCACGGGATCTGGTGGTCTGCGGCGAACTGGTAGCCGTAGTCGGCGCTGGGGAGGCCACGCCGTGTCGACTCGCCGTCGGCAGCAACGAGCAGGATCGACGGCTTGTTGAACGAGGTGGGCTGCTCCACCCAGGCCTCGACTCCCCTCCTGGTGCCGACGAAGGCGCTGAGGTGCTCGCGCAGCGCGTCAGGCACTAGCTCGGCCTCCTTAGCCAGCTGAACCTGCTTCTTACGACGGCCGAACCAACCCACGCGACCATTATTGCCGATGGACCCTGAGATGGAGCAACGCCCCACCCCCGCGAGGGGATGGGGCGTTTCTCTGGTGAGTCGAAGACTCAGGCGCCGGTGTGGGGAAGGCCGGGCTTGCCGGGCTTCTTCGTCGGGGCCTTGGTCGGGGACTTCGAGGGGCTGGGCTTGACCGTGGGGGTCGAGCTCGACGACGACGTCGCCGTGGGGGTGGGGGTCGGGGTGGCGCCACACATGTAGAGCTCGGCCTCGACCTCGTTGGCCTTCACGGCGCTCTTCGAGCTGACGTTGACGATGTAGGTGCCGCACTCGAGGGTGTCGGGGAAGGTCACCTTGGAGACGACCGACTTGTCCTCGCCCGCCTTGCCCATCGGCAGGGTCCAAACGGTCTTGCCCGCCTGGGTGTTGACCTTCAGGGTGACGGCATCGCCGGGGACGAACTCGCCCGCGGTGACCTGGATGGTGTCGCCGAGCTTGAAGGAGCTGGGGACGGCGACCAGGTTCGAGCCGAGCACGTAAGCGGCAGCGGTGGCGTCGGTGCCTTCACCGTCCTGGTTCTCGGCCGTGGTGCAGTACACGTTGGCCTTGAGGTCACCGTACTTGTCATCGGGGGTGGTGAACTCGATGGGCGCGACCACACCGGACTCCGGCACCAGGATCTTCTGGGGCTCGGTGGCACCGGGCAGACCCACGTTGACGGTGCCGCCTGCCTCACAGCCGGAAACGGTCAGCGTGGCGGTGTCGCCGGGCACGTAGTAGGTGCTGTCCCACGACGCAGTCATCGGCGCGGCCATGGCCAGCGAACCCGAGACCGCGACGAGGCCCGCACCCACGAGGGCCGAGGCGCCGGTGATGGCGCCCAGCTTCTTCAAGATGGACATATTTCTCCCTGGGTATTTGGTTGATCCGCTGGTCACGCTAACAAGAGGCCAGGTCAGAGCGCCACCCTTTCGGCGTGTCGGTCCCAGTAGATGGCCGTAGCCGCGGCCGGTTGGGGCCCTCTGGGAGACTGACGGGCATGACTCGCGACTTCGACGTGGCCATCCTCGGCGCCGGCTCTGCCGGCTACGCCTGCGCGCTGCGCGCGGCCCAACTGGGCCTGCGCGTCGCCCTGGTGGACGAGGGCCAGGTCGGGGGCACCTGCCTGCACCGCGGCTGCATCCCCACGAAGGCCTGGCTGCAGGCGGCGAAGGTGCGCCGCACCGTCGCCAAGGCCCCGTCCTTCGGGGTGCTCGCCTCCCTGGACGGCGTCGACGCCGCGGCGGTGAAGGGCTACGCCGACTCGGTGGTCGGGTCGCTGTTCAAGGGGCTGACGGGGCTCGTCGCCTCCCGCGGCATCACCGTCATCCCTGAGCGGGGGCGGCTGGTCTCCGACGACGGCAGGGGCCCTGGCATCGAGACCGGCGGCCGGACGCACCGCGCGGGCGCCGTCGTGATCGCCACCGGCGCCGCCCCCGTCACCCTCGGCCTTCCCGTCGACGGCACCCGGATCATCACGAGCGAGGAGGCGCTGCGCCTCGATGCGCTGCCAGGGTCCGCGATCGTGCTCGGCGGCGGCGTGATCGGCGTGGAGTTCGCGTCCATGTGGGCCGACCTGGGCGTCAAGGTCACCCTTCTCGAGGCCACCGACCGGCTGCTGCCCGCCGAGGAACCCGGCCACTCCCGCATCCTCGCCAAGGAACTGGCGCGCCGCGGCGTCGACGTGCGGCTCGGCACCAGCCTCACCGAGGCGACCGCCACCGACGCGGGGGTCAGGGTCTTGGCCGGCGACGCGGAACTGACGGCCGACCTGCTGCTTGTCGCCGTCGGGCGCAAGCCGTCGTCCTCCGGCCTGGGTCTCGAGGAGGCCGGCATCGGCATCACCGCGACCGGCCACGTGGTCGTCGACGAGCGCCTGCAGACCTCGGCGCGCGGCGTGTACGCGGCGGGCGACCTGGTCTCGGGGCCGCAACTGGCGCACCGCGGCTACGCACACGGCATCTATCTCGCCGAACGCATCGCGCAGTTGCAGGGCGCCTTCGCGGGCACCCCGACGCTCCCCCGCGACTCCGACATCCCCCGCGTCACCTACTCAAGCCCGCAACTGGCCTCCGTCGGGCTGACGGCGTCCCAGGCGGGCGCCGACGCCGAGGTCGTCGACTATCACCTGACCGGCAACGGGCGCGCGCAGATCCTCCGGGCCCCTGGTGAGCGCGAGATCGGCGTCGTCAGGTTGGTGCGCAGAGGCGGGGGCCAGATCGTCGGCATGCACGTGATCGGCGAGGACGTCTCCGAACTGATCGCGGAGGGCGCGCTGCTGGTCGGCTGGCAGGCGGCACCGGAGGACGTTGCGGGGATCGTGCATCCACACCCGAGCCTCGGCGAGGCCGTCGCGGAGGCCAACTGGGCTCTGGCGGGCCAACCTCTGCACATGCACTCCTGATTGGCATATAGGCTGGTCCCATTCAAGCGGTCAGCGAAGGAGCCATACTCACATGTCAACCGAAGTCACCCTCCCAGCTCTGGGCGAATCCGTCACGGAAGGCACCATTTCACGCTGGTTGAAGGCGGTCGGAGACACTGTCGAGGCCGACGAGCCCTTGCTCGAGGTCTCTACCGACAAGGTCGACACCGAGATTCCCAGCCCCGTTGCGGGCACCCTGCTCGAGATCCGGTTCAACGAGGACGACGTGGCCGAGGTCGGCGCCGTGCTCGCGGTGATCGGTGACGCGGGAGAGTCCGCCGGAGGCGCGGCTCCCACTGAGGTCTCGATCGAGGCCGAAGAGGCGGCCGCCACCGCGGCATCCGACGCCACCGAGGCGGAGGTCGAGCCTGCACCGGCTCCCGCCCCGCTCCCGAGGCGGCGCCCGAGGCGGCCCCTGCCGCGCCCGCGCCGTCGGGCCAGGCGCAGGGCGTCGAGGTGACGCTTCCCGCGCTCGGCGAGTCCGTCACGGAGGGCACCATCAGCCGCTGGCTGAAGGAGGTCGGCGACACCGTCGAGGCCGACGAGCCGCTGCTCGAGGTCTCGACCGACAAGGTCGACACCGAGATCCCCTCCCCGGCCGCAGGAACGCTGCTCGAGATCCGCTTCAAGGAGGACGACGTCGCAGAGGTCGGCGCCGTGCTTGCGGTGGTCGGCGACGCGGCCCAGGCCCCTGCCGCCGAACCCGAGCCCGCTGCTCCCGCCCCCGCGCCCGCCGCTCCCGCCCCGAGCCCGTTGCTGCCGCGCCCGCCCCGGCGTCCGAGAAGGCCCACTCCTCCGCCGTCGAGGACGCCGTCGCGCGCCGCGCGGCTGAGGCCTCAGGCGACGGAACCTACGTCACCCCGCTGGTGCGCAAGCTCGCAAAGGAACACGGCGTCGACCTGACCTCGGTCAAGGGCACCGGCGTCGGCGGCCGCATCCGCAAGCAGGACGTCATCGAGGCGGCCGAGGCTGCCAAGAAGGCCCCCGCCGCCGCACCTGCCGCAGCCGCTCCGGCCGCTGCCGCCACCGCCGCTCCCGCGGCAAAGGCCCCGTCGGCCGATGCCCAGGCCGTGCGCGGCACGACCGAGAAGCTCACCAGGCTCCGCAAGACCATCGCCGCGCGCATGGTCGAGTCGCTGCAGGTCTCGGCCCAGCTCACCGCGACCGTCGAGGTCGACGTCACCGCCATCAGCCACATCCGGGCGCAGGCCAAGGACGACTTCAAGAAGCGCGAGGGCGCATCCCTGTCGTACCTGCCCTTCATCACGATGGCTGCGGTCGAGGCGCTGAAGCAGTTCCCGATCGTCAACGCGACCATCGACACCGAGGCGGGCACCGTCACCTACGCCGACGCCGAGAACATCGGCATCGCCGTCGACACCGAGAAGGGCCTGCTCGTCCCGGTGATCCGGAGCGCTGGCGACCTGAACCTCGCGGGCCTCGCCAAGAAGATCGGCGACCTGGCCGCCCGGACGCGCACCAACAAGGTCGCGCCGGACGAGCTCTCGGGTGGCACGTTCACCATCACCAACTACGGCTCGGCGGGCACGCTGTTCGACACGCCGATCATCAACCAGCCGCAGGTGGCGATCCTGGGCACGGGCGCGCTCGTCAAGCGTCCCGTGGTCGTCGAGGACCGCTTCGGCACCGAGTCCATCGCGATCCGGCACATGATGTACCTCTCGATGAGCTACGACCACCGCCTGATCGACGGCGCCCTCGCCGCCCGCTTCCTCTCCGTGGTCAAGGAGCGCCTGGAGGAGGGCGACTTCGGGAGCGAACTCGGCCTCTGACACCGGCTCAAGGCGGCCCCGCGGGATGATCCCGCGGGGCCGTTTCGCGTCTCAGTCGGGCCCCTGGTGCGCGGACGACCACGCCGCATCTGCTTTGATGTGGCCGTGATCGTCGGCATGGGCACCATCGTCAACGTGTCCACCGTCGTGGTGGGTGCGCTGCTCGGCATCGCGCTCGGCAACAAGATCCCCGGCCGCACCAAGGACACCGTCACCGCCGTGCTCGGCATGTTCACCATGGTGCTCGGCGGCTTCTCGGTGGTGGCCATGAACTCGGCGCCGCTGACCGAGGCCGTCGGCTCCTTCGCGATGATCGTGGTGCTCGCCTCGCTGCTGGTCGGGGCGCTGCTGGGCTCGTGGCTGCGGATCGAGGACCGGCTGGAGCAGGCGGCCGCCTGGCTCCGGGGACGCTTCACCGAGACAGGGGACGCGGCCCGCTTCGTCGACGGGTTCGTCACCTCGACTCTCCTGTTCTGCGTCGGCCCCCTCGCGATCCTCGGGTCGATCTCCGACGGGTTGGGGCGCGGGGCGGAGCAGCTCTACGTGAAGGCGATCCTGGACGGTTTCGCCGCGATGGCGTTCGCGTCGACGCTCGGCTGGGGCGTACTCGCCTCAGCGGCCGCTGTCGGCCTGATCCAGGGCGCGCTGACGCTGCTCGGCTACTTCGCGGGCGACGTGCTGAGCGCCGCACAGATCGACGCGCTCACCGCCGCCGGCGGCGTGATCCTGATCGGCCTGGGCCTTCGCCTGCTCAACCTCAAGCAGATCCCCGTCGGCGACCTGCTCCCCGCGCTGGTGCTGGCGCCCGCGCTCGTCCCGCTCGCCGCGCTCGCCCTCTGAGCCGCGTTACCATCGGGAGCGTGCTGAGCTTCGAGTACCGCGGCCTGGGCGAGGTCGCCTCCCTCTCCGACTACCAGGAGACGTGGGACTACCAGCGCGTCGTGCACGCCGCAGTCGCCGACGGGGCGCGGGCCGACCACGCGATCTACGTCGAGCACTCCCCCGTCTACACCGCAGGAAGGCGCACCAAGGAGTCCGACTACCCCAAGGACGGGACGCCCGTGATCCCCGTCGACCGCGGCGGAGAGATCACCTATCACGGCCCTGGCCAGCTGGTCGGCTACCCGATCATCCACCTGGTCGACGGGGTCGGCGTCGTCGACTACGTGCGGGCCCTCGAAACGGCGATCATCGGGCTGCTTGGCGGCTACGGCATCGCGTCGGGCCGGGTGGAGGGGCGCACCGGGGTGTGGCTCGAGGCCTCCGCAGCGCGACCGGAGCGCAAGATCTGCGCCATCGGCGTCCGGGTGGCGCGCCGCACCACCATGCACGGCTTCGCGCTCAACGTGCAGAGCTCAGCGGAGCGCTTCGGAAACATCGTCCCGTGCGGCATCTCTGACGCCGGCGTCACCTCCATCGTCGAGGAACTGCCTGGCCAGTGGAGCGTGGCAGGGGTCGCGCGCGACCTCGAGCCGTACCTCCGCGACGCGCTCGCCCCGCTGCGCTCGCACGCCGCCACCCTCGCCGGGTAGGGGCCACGCCGGTCAATGGGTAGACTCGCTCGCGTGACAGCAGTGCAGCCCGACGGAAGACGCCTCCTGCGCGTCGAAGCAAAGAACGCCCAGACGCCGATCGAGCGCAAACCGAGCTGGATCAAGACCACCGCCAAGATGGGTCCCAACTACAAGGACCTGCAGCAGATCGTCACGACCGGCGACCTGCACACGGTGTGCCAGGAGGCGGGCTGCCCCAACATCTACGAATGCTGGGAGGACAGGGAGTCGACCTTCCTGATCGGCGGCGACAAGTGCACGAGGCGCTGCGACTTCTGCCAGATCGAGTCGGCCAAGCCCGACGGCTACGACCCCGCCGAGCCGCTGCGGGTCGCCGCCTCCGTGAAGAAGATGGGGCTGCGCTACGCCACCATCACCGGCGTGTGCCGCGACGACCTCGAGGACGAGGGCGCCTGGCTGTACGCCGAGACCATCCGCCAGATCCACGCCGTCAACCCCGGCGTCGGCGTCGAGATGCTCGCCCCCGACTTCTCGGGCAAGCCAGAACTGCTGCAACAGCTCTTCGACACCCGCCCCGAGGTTTTCGCGCACAACGTCGAGACCGTGCCGCGCATCTTCAAGCGGATCCGCCCCGGCTTCCGTTACGCGCGCTCGCTCGAGGTGCTGACCATGTCCCGCGAGGCTGGCCTGGTCACCAAGTCGAACCTGATCCTCGGCATGGGCGAGACCCGCGAGGAGATCTCCGAGGCCCTGCAGGACCTGCACGACGCGGGCGCCGAGATCATCACCATCACGCAGTACCTACGCCCCAACGCGACCCTGCACCCCATCGACCGCTGGGTGACTCCAGAGGAGTTCGATGAGCTGGACCAGGAGGCGCGCGAGATCGGATATTCTGGCGTGCTGTCCGGCCCGCTCGTTCGATCCTCGTATCGCGCGGGGCGGTTGTACCGCACGGCGATGGACGCCCGTAAGAAGAAGAAGTAAGAGAAACTAGCGACATGGCAAAGTCCGAACGCGCCAAGGCCCTCGAAGCGAAGCAGAAGGCCGAAGCGCAGGCGCTCAAGGAGCGCAAGAAGAACTCCACCGACCCCTCCGACTGGGGCCGCTGGCGCCAGATGCTCGAGACCTACAAGGTCACGGCGAAGTACGACAAGGCGCTGCCCTGGCTGATGCTCGGGGCCTTCGTGATCCCGTTCGCCCTGGTGCTGACGCTCGGCCTGGTCTTTGCGGGCACCGGTGCGCTGCAGATCGTGATGTGGGTCGTGCTCGCGCTGTCGGTCGGCTTCCTCGGCGCGATGGCGATCTTCGCCTGGCGCGCCCGCAACGCCGTCTACAAGCGCTTCGAGGGGCAGGCCGGATCCGGCGAGGTCGCGCTGCAGATGCTGCCGAAGAAGTGGACGAGCGACCCCGTGATCGCCGTCACCAAGAACATGGACGTCGTGCACCGCACGATCGGCCCCACCGGCCTGATCCTGATCGGCGAGGGCGAGCCCGGCCGCCTGCGCCCGCTGCTGGCCAGCGAGAAGCGCAAGCACGAGCAGGTCGCCTACGGCGTCGACGTCAAGGTGATCCAGATGGGCGACAAGTCGGGGCAGGTCCCGCTCGACAAGCTCGCCTCCCACATCAAGAAGCTTCCGAAGGCCCTCACCGACGACAAGATCTCCGAGGTGAAGCAGCGACTCCGCGCGCTCGACGCGATGCGGCCCAAGGCGCCGATCCCCAAGGGTCCCATCAACGCCAAGGGCGCCCGCGCCGCCATGCGCGGCCGCTGATCCGTGGCGAACCTCGTCAACCTCGAGTCCGTCACGCACGGGTTCGGGACCAGGATCCTGCTCGATGACGTGTCGCTCGGGCTCGGCTCGGGCGACGTCATCGGCGTGGTCGGCCGCAACGGCGACGGCAAGACCACGCTGCTGCGCGTCCTGACCGGTGACCTCGTCCCCGACCAGGGGCGCGTCACGATCGCCAACAACGCCTCCATCGGGGTCCTCACGCAGACCACCGTCGGCGACGACGCCCAGAGTGTGCGCGACTGGATCGTCGACGGCGAACCCGACCACGTCTGGGCCTCTGACTCGGACAAGCGCGGCGTCGTGGAGGCGCTGCTTCCCGACCTCGACCTGGACCGCACCCTCGACACGCTCTCCGGCGGCGAGCGTCGCCGCGTCGGGCTCGTCGCGGTGTTGCTGGGCCACCACGACCTGATCGTGCTCGACGAGCCGACCAACCATCTGGACGTGGAGGCCATCGCCTTCCTGGCCGAGTACCTGCAGGGCCGGATCCGGGCAGGGCTCGCGATGCTGGTCGTCTCGCACGACCGGTGGTTCCTCGATGCGGTCTGCAACCGGATCTGGGAGGTCCACGACGGGGTCGTCGACGCCTACGACGGCGGATACGCGGCCTATGTGCTCGCCCGCGTCGAGCGGCAGCGGCAGGCCGCCTCCAACGAGGCGCGGCGCAGGAACCTGGCCCGCAAGGAACTCGCCTGGCTCCGACGCGGCGCCCCGGCACGCACCTCGAAGCCGAAGTTCCGCATCGACGCCGCCAACGTGCTGATCGCCGACGAGCCGGATCCGCGCGACAAGCTCGCGCTGCAGCAGTTCTCCGTGACCCGCCTCGGCAAGGACGTCTTCGACCTGGAGGACGTCGACTACGCCATCCCCGGCCGGGTGCTGCTCGACCGGCTGACGTGGTCGATCGGCCCCGGCGACCGGATCGGCCTCGTCGGCGTCAACGGTGCGGGCAAGACGACGCTGCTCGACCTGCTCGCGGACGAACGCGAACCTGACAGCGGCACCCTCAAGCGGGGCAAGACGCTGCGGCTCGGCTACCTGTCGCAGACCGTCGGCGAACTCGACGACGGCGACCGGGTCCTCGACTCCGTCAAGCGGCTCCGGGAGGAGACGAAGCTCGCGACCGGGCGCGACGCCAGCGCGTCGTCCCTGCTCGAGGAGTTCGGCTTCACAGGAGACAAGCTGGTCGCCCGGATCGGCGACCTGTCGGGCGGCGAGCGGCGCCGACTGCAGTTCCTGCGGCTGCTGCTGACCGAGCCGAACGTGCTGATCCTCGACGAGCCGACCAACGACCTCGACATCGACACGCTCACGATCATCGAGGACTACCTCGACGGCTGGCCTGGCACGCTGATCGTGGTCAGCCACGACCGCTACTTCCTGGAGCGGATCACCGACTACACCCACGCGCTGCTCGGCGACGGGTCGGTCGCGCTGCTGCCGGGCGGCGTCGACGAGTACCTGGCGCGCCGCGCGGACGCCAAGCGCGGCCGGTCCGCGCCCGCCGCGGTCGCGGAGGCCCCACGCTCAGACGCGGCGGCAGATCGGCAGCGCAAGAAGGACCTCGCCCGGATCGAGGGCCAACTCGACAAGGTGGCAAAGGAGATCGACCGACTGCACGCCGCGATGGCAACGGCCGCCTCCGACTTCGAGAGGCTCGCCACCCTGGACGGGCAGTTGCGCGACGCCGAGACCCGCCATGGCGACCTGGAAGAGGCCTGGCTCGAGGCGGCCGAGTAGGGCGTGGCTGGCATCGGCTACGAGAAGGGCAGAAGGCGGCGCTCCGAGTTGCTTGAGGCAGCCTTCTCGCGTTTCGCGACCCTCGGCTACCGCAACGCGACCCTCGCCCAGATCGCCGCGGACTGCGGCGTGTCCCGGATGGGCCTCGCGCACCACTTCCGCACCAAGGAGGCGCTGCTGCTCGCCGTGCTTGAGGAGCGCGACCGGGTCAACGGCCGGGACTTCTTCGTCGGGAGCGACCCCTCCGTCGAGCCGCTTGACTACCTGGACCGGTTCGCTCGCCTGATCGACGACAACGCCGCCGTGCCCGGGCTGATCAACCTGTACGCGGTGCTGTCCGCCGAGTCGGCCACCGACCCCGACCATCCGGCGCACGGCTACTTCCGCGACCGCTACCGGCGGATCCGCGGCCACATCGACGCCGCGTTCGCGGCGCTCAAGGCCGACGGAACCATCGACGCCCGGGTCGACGTCGACAACGCCGGGGCGGCCATGATGGGGCTGATCGACGGGCTGCAGGTGCAGTGGCTGCTCGAACCGGACGCCGTCGACATCGGCGCCCAACTGCGGCGTTGGTACCGTCAGGGCTTCGGGCTCGACCTAGCCTGACGCCTCCGCCACGCGAGCAGGCCGACCGCGAGCAGGCACGACCCCACCTCCCCCGCGGGCAGCGCAAGCCAGATCCCCATCGGCGCGACCCCGGTGAGCGCGAGCACCAGCGGCACCTTGACGAGCAGGATCGACCCGAGCGAGATCAGGTAGGAGCCGCGCGCCTGCCCGAGCGCCTGCAGATAGCCGGACACCAACGGCGCGATGCCCGCCACGAGGAACCCGACGGCCACCACCCGCAGCGCCGCCACCGCCTGCGCGTGCGCCGGCCCAGGCGCCAGGAACGCCCCCGCGAGCGGGCCCGCCGCCAGGAACACGGCGGCGGCGATCAGCGTCCCGTACCCGAGGCTCGCACCGATGGAGAGCCGCAGCGTCCGCGTGACCCGGGCGCCGTCCGAGCGTCCGACGTTGAACCCGATGATCGGCTGGGCCGCCTGCGTGAGCCCGATCTGCGGGGTCATCACGAACGTCTGGACCCGGCTGACGACGGCGAACGCGGCCAGCGCGACGGCCCCGACCAGGGCGAGGCGCTGGTTGATGAGCGCCGTCAGCAAGGTCGCGCCGAAGCCTGCCAGGAAGCTGGGCGCGCCGATCCCCACCACCTCGGAGACCGTGCGGAGTCGCAGCCTCAGGTGCGGGAGCCCGACCCGGTAGGGGCGGTCCCGCATCAGGAAGAAGAACCGGAACGCCAGCGCCGCCGAGACGGCCTGCCCGGCGACGGTGCCAAGAGCGGCACCCGCCGTGCCGAGGTGGAACACGAAGATCAGGAGCGGGTCGAGCAGGATCTGCACCACGAGCGGCACGATCCACAGCAGCATCGAGTACGCGAGCCTGCCCTCCGCCCGGACGATGGCGGAGAACCCGGTGGCGAAGATCGCGCCCGCGAGGATGATGGCGCCGTAGGAGCGGGCGTAGCCGAGCGTCTCGCCGGTGGCGCCGAGCGCGATCAGCAGCGGATCGAGGGCCAGCAGTCCGACGACGGTCGAGCAGATCGCGACCAGCCAGAACAGCGCGATGGCGTTGCCCGCCGCGGCGGCCGCGCGATCGGGTCGGCCGGCACCCAGCGCCCGCGACACCAGCGATGCGCCACCGACGCCGACGGTGGTGGACACCGCGCCGATGATGAGCAGCAGCGGCGCCGCGAGGTTCACGGCCGCGAGCGCCGTCTCCCCCACGCCCCACGCCACGAACCAGGCGTTGGTCAGCGCGTACACGCCGTACAGCCCCACCGACGCCGTCGTCTGGAGCGACATCGTCCACAGCAGCCGCCCGACCGGGGCCGTCCCGAGCGTCTCCGCGCTCTCCGCCGCGCGGGACGGCCCCATCTACCTGGTGTGCCCGAGTTCGGCCATCAACTGGTCGAGGCACTCCCGGGCCAGGTTGTAGGTGCTCATGTCGACGTGGCCCCGGTACGAGGTCTCGACGGCCATCACGGTGGCCAGCGCGATCGAGTAGAGCCGACGACGGGCCCGCTCGGACGGCGTGAGGCCCGCCATGCCGTAGCCCTGCATGAACGGCTCGGCCTCGTCGAAGCCCTCCAGGTCGATGCTGGTGAGGCCCGCCTCCATGATCGGATCGCCGTAGATGGCCCGCTCGTGGTCGACGATCCCGACGATCCGCCCGTCGCGCAGCATCGAGTTCTTGCCCCACAGGTCGACCTCGATGAGCCGCGGTTCGGTGACGTCGTCCAGCACGTCCGCGTGGTCGGCGACGACGGCGCGCAACTGGTCGGGGTGCCAGCCCAGGTCGATGCCGACGGCCTCGCCGTCGCGCAGCATGTCCTCGAACATCGCGCCGAACGCCTCGCGCCAGGTGCCGAAGCCCTCGCCTAGTAGCGGCCCGAAGTGGGGCCCGACGATCTGGTTGATCTCGCGGTTCAGCCGGCCGAGGTCGCGGAAGCCCGCCTCGATCTCCGCGCGGGTCAGCCTGCCCTCTGCCGCGGCGATGCCGAAGTTGTCGGCGTCGATGAAGTCCATGAAGAAGTAGTCGGCGTCGAGGATCTCGTGCGACAGGTCGGCGTAGAGCACCGCTGGCACCGGCACGTCGGTCTGCTCGATCACCAGTCGCATCGCCTCGAGTTCGGCGCGCATCATGTCGTGTTCCCTGGTCAGGACCGCCACGCCCGCGGGGGGCGCGATCTTCAGGGCGACCGGGGTGCCGTCGCCCAGATCGATCCGGTAGGCGGCGTTGAACCAGCCATGGGTGAACTCGTGCGCGAAGCCGTCGTCCTGCGGCACCTGGTCGGCCCCGAAGGCGCGCTCGATCATGCGGCGCAACTGGGCGTCGTCCTGGCTGTTCTTGGTGATGCTGTGCATGGGGCTCCGTCGATGTCCATGCGCGACGCCCGTGGTCGCGACAGCACAGCCTAGCAAATACCGTCACCCCCGACGGTATTGATCGTGGGTCAGCGTCGCCTGCTGCCTCCGTGCATCATCGCCAGCAGAAGACCGGTGGCGCGGCGGCCGTACGGAGGGTAGGCCATCGCTGCGGAGTCGGGGCTGAGCGGCTTGTCGAGCACCGGCCTGTCGTGACTGAACGTCGCGAACGAGAACTCGCCGTGATAGGCCCCCATGCCGCTGTTGCCGACGCCACCGAAGGGCAGTTCCGGCACGCCGAGGTGGGCCGCCGGGATGCCGAAGTTCAACGCCCCGGACCGGGTGCCGACGAGGAATCCGCGCCTGACCCGCCTGCTGTCGCTGAAGACGTAGAGCGCCAGCGGGTCGGGGCGGGCCGCGATGAAGTCGATGGCGGCCCGGGGGGAGTCGACGTGGACGATCGGCAGGATCGGGCCGAAGATCTCCTCGCGCATCAGGGGCGAGTCGGGATCGGCGTCGTCGATCACCGTCGGGGCGAGTTGGCGCGTTCCCTCCAGCACCTCGCCGCCGAAGGCGGGTCGCTGCCCGTCGAGCAGCGACTCGAGGCGCTTCAGGTGGCGGGGCGTGACGATCCGGCCGTAGTCCGGGCTCGCCGCCGGCTCCGCGCCGTACATCTCCGCGACGGCAGCACGCAGCAGCGGCACCAGGGCGGCCGCGACCTTTGGCGTGGTGAGCACGTAGTCGGGGGCGACGCAGGTCTGGCCGGCGTTGAGCAGTTTGCCCCACATGATGCGGCGCGCCGCGACGGCCAGGTCGACCGTCGCGTCGACGTAGACGGGCGACTTGCCGCCGAGTTCGAGGGTGACGGGTGTGAGCGTCTTCGCGGCGGCCTCTGCGACGATCCTGCCGACCGGCTCCGAGCCTGTGAAGAAGATGTGGTCGAAGCGCTCGCGCAGCAGCGCCGTTGTCGCCTCGGGGCCGCCCTCGACGACCGCCACGGCCGCCGGGTCGACGTAGCGGGGCAGCAGTTCGGCGACCAGGGCGCTGGTGGCCGACGCGATCTCGCTGGGCTTGACGACCGCGACGTTGCCCGCGGCGAGCGCGCCGACGAGCGGGGCGAGCAGCAGTTGGAGGGGGTAGTTCCAGGGCCCGATGATCAGGACGACGCCCAGCGGTTGCGGCACGATCCTGGCTCGGGCGGGCGCCATGAACAGCGGAAGCCGCGCGCGCCTTGGTCGCATCCAGCGCCGTAGGTGCCGCAGCGTGTGGTCGATCTCCGAGATGACGATCCCCGTCTCGGTGATCACGACCTCGGCCGGCGCCTTGCCGAGGTCGGCGGCGAGCGCCCGCTCAATCCGCCCCTGGTTCTCGGTGAGCATCCGGCGAAGCGCCCTCAACTGCGCCCGCCGCCAGTGGCGACCCCGCGTGATCCCGGTGTCGAAGTGCTCGCGCAGCGCCGCGGTCACGTCCTTCATGTCGACGCCCCCTCTCCCCTCTTCACCGGCCGGGCGAGGCCGGCGACGATCCTGGCAGCCGCCTTGACGACCCGTTCCGCGGTCTCGTCGTCGCGGGTGACGAGCCAACCGAGCGTCAACCCGTCGGTGAGCGACAGCAGCAGCGCCGCGACGGTGTCGATGGGTTCGCTCCACCGTTGCCTGGTGTGCCGCGCCGCCAGTTCGAGCCCGACCCGGGCGATCCTCGCGTACTGCTCGTACTGGCGCCTGGCCAGTTCCGGCCGCTCGCGCAGCGCGTACTGCGTCAACTCCAGCATCGCCTGTTCGTGGGCGGGGTCGGTGCGCAGATGGTCGAGGTAGCCCATCAGCCCGTCGGTCAGCAGATCCACCATCGACCCGGCGACCGGGTCGGGCAGGATCGCCAACTCCTCGCTGGCGATCACCTCCGGGATGAGTTGCTCGATGAGTTCGTCGCGCGACTCGAAGGCGTAATGGAAGCTCGCGAGCGACATGCCCGCTTCGGTGACGATGGCCCTGGTGGAGGCCCCCGCCAGGCCGCGCGACGCGACCACCCGGAGCGCAGCGGCGATCAGCGCCCTGCGTCGTTCCTCGACCGGTATCCGCCCCATCGGCCCCTCCTGGCTGCGCGTGGCACCCACCGGACGGGTTCTGCAAGGGTTGTGGAAAAGTGCTTGCTCACCGGTGAGCCGCCTCCTACACTACCCGGAAGTGGGACAACTGACCCACATTGATCCAGACGAGGCGGACGAAGCGGTCCGTACCCGGGAGACGACGATGCTGCACCACCCCACCCCTGACGCCAAGGCGCTCGGCGCGAGCCTTCCGCCAGGCTTCCTGATCGGCACCGCGACCGCCTCCGCCCAGATCGAGGGCGCCACGACGCAGGGCCGACGCAGCCCGAGCGTGTGGGACGACTTCAGCAGCCAACCGGGACGCATCGCCGACGCGAGCACCACCGCCGTGACCGCCGATCACTACCACCGGCTCTCCGAAGACGTCGCCCTGATGTCCGACCTGGGCGTCGACGCCTACCGGTTCTCGCTCGGCTGGACCCGCCTGCAGCCTCACGGCAGCGGCCCCCTCGACGCGGAGGGGATCGCCTTCTACGACCGCCTGCTCGACGAACTGCTCGCCGCCGGCATCTCGCCGTTCGTGACGATCTCCCACTGGGACCTCCCCGTCGAATACGCCAACGGCTGGCTCGACCGGGACACGGCCTCCCGGCTGGGCGAGTTCGCAGGCCTGGTCGGCGAGCGTTTCGGCGACCGCGTCGACGGCTGGATCACCATCAACGAGCCCGCGACGGTGACGCTCAACGGCTACGCGCTCGGGCTGCACGCCCCAGGCCAGGCGCTGCTCTTCGACGCCCTCCCCACCGTGCACCACCAGTTGCTCGGCCACGGCCTGTCGGTCCAGGCGCTGCGCGCCGCTGGCGTGCGCGGCGGCATCGGCATCACCAACGTGCACTCCCCCGTGGTGCCCGCCGGAGGCACCGAAGAGGACGCCCTGATGGCCGGCCTGTTCGACGTCGTGCACAACCGGGTCTTCGCTGATCCGGTGCTGCTGGGCCACTACCCGCAGGTCCCCGAGGACCTGGCCGGGATGTTCGGCGCCTTCGCCGAGGTGCCCACCGAGGATCTCGCCGTCATCTCGCAACCGCTCGACTTCTACGGCCTGAACTACTACATGCCGACGCTCGTCGCGGCGGGAGCCGGAACCGGCGTCAGCCCGGACGGCACCAGCGAGGCGATGTCGGAACTGCCCTTCCGCCTCGAGGCCTTCGAGGGGTACCCGACCACCGGCTTCGGATGGCCCATCGCGCCCGAATTCTTCGCCACCGCCCTCGCGGAGGTCCGCGACCGCTACGGCGACGCGCTGCCCCCGGTCTACATCACCGAGAACGGCGCCAGCTTCGACGACCGCCCCGGCCCCGACGGCCAGGTCGACGACGCCGGGCGGGTCGGCTACCTCGCCGACCACCTGTCGACGGCGCTCGAGGCAGTCGCGCCCGGCGGCGTCGCGGAGGGGATCGACCTGCGCGGCTTCTTCGTCTGGTCGCTGATGGACAACTGGGAGTGGGCGGCAGGCTTCACGCAGCGCTTCGGCATCGTGCACGTCGACTTCGAGACAGGCACGCGCACCCCCAAGTCGTCGTACACGTGGCTCCGCGAGGCGCTGACGGCGCGCGGACGGGCCTGACATGAGCGTCGAGGCGGGCACCGAACTGGACCCGCTGCACCGCGAACCCGTCAGCAAGGTGTGGCTGCTGCTGTTCGCGCTCGCCTGGTTCGGGTTCTGGCTGCTGATCATGCTGCCCGGCCAGTTCCTGATCGTGAAACTCGCAAGCGTGATCAACCCGGCGGACAAGGTCGCCATCGGATCGTTCCTGATCTTCGAGATGGCCGCGATCATCGTGATCGGCGTGCCCGTGATCGGCTGGCTGTGCGACCGGACCCGCACCCGCTTCGGCAGGCGCAGGACCTGGGCGTTGGCGGGCGTGATCGTCGCGACGATCCCGTTCGCCTTCGTCGGGCACCAGAGCACCTGGCAGGGCGCCGCCCTGCTGCTCGGCGTCGTGGCGCTCGGCGAGTCGGCGCTGCTTGTGTCGCTGTCGGCCGTGATCGCCGACCGGGTCCCAGAGGCGCAGCGCGGGCGCGCGTCCGCCGCCATGGGGCTGCCCCAGGTGATCGCGCTCGCGCTCGGCATGGTGATCGTGACGATGCTTGTCACCGACGTCGGGCAGAGTTGGATGCTGCTGGCCGTGATGGCGCTCGTCTCGACGCTGCCCTTCCTGTTCGCCTACCCCGACGCCTCCCCCGCTGCGCCGGAGCGCAGGCCGGGCGCGTTCCGGTGGCGGCCCTCAGCGCTGCACGGCTACCGCGACCTCGGCTGGGCGGGGCTGTCGCGGGTGCTGGTCAACGCGGGCAACCTCGTCGGCACCACCTACCTGCTGTACTTCCTCTCCGACGAGTTGAAGGTGGCCGACCCGGACACGTCCCTGCTCGTCCTGACGCTTGTCTACCTGGTCGGCTGCGCCGTCGCGACGTGGGCTGGCGGCGTGCTGACCGACCGGTGGCGCGCCCGCAAGGTGCTGGTGGCGGTGTGCGCGGGCCTGCAGGCGCTCGCGGCCCTGATCCTGGCGCTCGTCCCGTCGTGGAGCGCAAGCATCGTCGCGGCGGTGCTGCTCGGCGTCGGCTACGGCGCCTTCCTCTCGGTTGACCAGGCCCTTCTGACCGACGTGCTGCCCGACCCGGAGACGCGCGCCCGCGACCTCGGCGTGGTCAACTCGGCACAGCACCTCCCGATCGCCCCGGTGGTCGGCTGGGCCGTGCTGTCCATTGCGGGGTACTCCGAGTTGTACCTCGTGGCCGCTGCCATCATGGCGTTGGGCGGCTTCGCCGTCTTCCGCATCAGGTCGGTGCGATGAGGAGGCTTCGATGACTGCAGCGGCTCCGTGGACGCGCTTGTCGGCGGCGACCGCCGACCTGGATCCACCGTTCGCGGTGCTCGACCGTGCGGCGTTCGAGGCCAACGCGGCCGACCTGCTGCGCCGCTCGGGAGGGCTGCCGATCCGGGTCGCCAGCAAGTCGCTGCGGGTCCGCTCCGTGATCGAATCGCTGCTGGCCCGACCCGGCTTCCGCGGGGTGCTCGCCTACACGCTGCCGGAGGCGCTCTGGCTCTCCGCGACCTGCCCCGACGTGGTGGTCGGCTACCCCACCGCCGACCGGGGGGCATCGCGGCGCTCACCGCGTCCGAATCTTCGGCGGCCGAGATCACGCTGATGGTCGACGACGCCGCACAACTCGACCTGATCGACGCCGTGACGCCACCCGCGGCCCGCCCCTCCATCCGGGTCTGCCTTGAACTGGACGCCTCGTGGCAGGCCCCGCCCCCGCTCGGCAGGCTCGGCGTGTGGCGTTCCCCGCTGCGCACGCCCGGGCAGGTCCGGGCACTTGCCGAGGAGGTCGCACGCCGGCCCGGCTTCACCCTGGTGGGCCTGATGGCCTACGAGGCGCAGATCGCGGGCGTCGCCGACCGCGTCCCCGGACGCCGCGCCATGAACGCGCTCGTCGGATGGATGAAGCCCCGCTCCGGCGCCGAACTGGCGGCCCGCAGGGCCGAGACGGTGGCGTCCGTGTCCCAGGTCGCCGACCTCGCCTTCGTCAACGGCGGCGGCTCCGGCTCGGTCGAGTCGACGGCCCGCGACGGCTCCGTCACGGAGATCGCGGCAGGCAGCGCCCTGTTCGCCGGCCACTACTTCGACTCCTACGCCTCCTTCTCCCCCGCGCCCGCCACCGGCTTCGCGCTCTCGGTGGTCCGCAAGCCGCGGCCCGACTGCGCGACGGTGCTCGGCGGCGGCTGGATCGCGTCCGGGCCGCCCGGGCCCGACCGCGTGCCCCGCGTCGTGTCGCCCGAGGGGCTGCGGATGGTGCCGCGCGAGATGGCGGGCGAGGTCCAGACCCCGTTGGAGGGGCCGGCCGCCAGGTCGCTGCGCGTCGGCGACCGGGTGTGGTTCAGGCACGCCAAGTCGGGCGAACTGAGCGAACACGTCGACGAGTTCGCGGTCGTGGACGGGTCGTCCGTCGTCGACCGGATTCCCACCTACCGCGGCGAGGGGAAGGCCTTCCTATGAGCAACACCGTGTGGCGCAACTGGTCACGCACCTATGAGGTCACGCCCGTCCGGCTGGCGAGCCCCACATCCCTGCAGGACCTGGTCTCGGCGGTGCAGGCGGCCATCACCGAGGGCCTGCACGTCAAGGCCGTCGGCGCCGGGCACAGCTTCAGCCCGATCGCGGAGGCGGCAGGCCTGCAGGTCAACCTCGACCGGATGAGCGGGCTGCTGTCGATCGACAAGGCGAGGCGGCAGGTCACCCTGGGCGCGGGCACCAGGCTGCACCAGATCCCCGCGCTGCTCGCCCCCCACGGCCTCGCCATGGAGAACCTCGGCGACATCGACACCCAGTCGATCGCGGGCGCCATCTCGACCGGCACGCACGGCACCGGGGCGGGGTTCCGGGGCATCGCCGCGCAGGTGGTGGGGGCGGTGCTCGTGACGGGCACCGGCGACGTGCTGCGGGTCAACGCAGAGCACAACGCGCACCTGTTGCCCGCGGTGGCGCTCGGCCTTGGGGCGCTCGGGATCCTCGCCGAGGTCACCATCGCGTGCGTCGACGCCTTCGACCTGACGGCGGTCGAACGCCCCGAGCCGATCGAGGCCGTGCTGGAGAACCTTCCCGAGCGCGCAGCAGAGGCCGACCACTTCGAGTTCTTCTGGTTCCCGCACACCGAAACGGCCCTGACGAAGGTCAACACCCGGCGCCCCTCGGGAGAGGAGCGCTCCCCGTTGTCGAGGGCGAGGCGCTGGTTCGACGACGACCTGCTCTCCAACGACGTCTTCCGCGCCACCTGCGCCGTCGGCAGGGCGGTGCCCGCCGTCGTGCCGCTGATCAACCGCGCCGTCGGGCACCTGACGGGGCACCGCAGCTTCTCGGACGCCTCCACCAACGTCTTCACGACCCACCGCAACGTGCGCTTCACCGAGATGGAGTACGCCATCCCCGCAGAACAGGCCGCCGACGCCTTCCGCGAGGTGCGCCGCGCGATCGAGCGCAACGGGTGGCGGATCTCGTTCCCCGTCGAGGTGCGGTTCGCGGCGGCCGACGACCTGTGGCTGTCGACGGCGCACGGCAGGGCGACCGCCTATGTCGCGGTGCACCGCGTGGTCGGCGAGGACGCGGGAGACTATTTCCGCACCGTCGAGTCGATCATGCGGGCCCGCGGCGGAAGGCCACACTGGGGCAAGATGCATTGGCGTTCGGCGGCCGACCTGGCCCCGTCGTACCCCCGCTTCGAGGACTTCCGGGCGCTTCGCGCGGGACTCGACCCGCAGGGCATCTTCTCCAACAACTACCTCACGCGAGTGCTGGGCTGACCCGCCGCGACACGTAGACACCCGGTGTATACGCCGGGTGTATAGTGCTTGTCGTGGACACTTCCCTTGCGTTTCTCGGGCTCGTCGAGGCCCAACCCGGACACGGGTACGAACTGAAACAGCGCTACGACGAATACTTCGGCGACGCGAAACCGCTCGCCTTCGGGCAGGTGTACAAGACGCTCGCCCGACTCGCCAGAGACGGCCTGATCGAGATGGCGGGCATGGAGGACGGCTCCGGCCCATCGCGCAAGCACTACCGCGGCCTTCCCGACGGCCGCAAGCGTGTCATCGAATGGCTGATGACCCCCGACGCGGAAGAAAACGCGTCGCGCACCAACCTCTACGCCAAGGTCGTCATCGCCCTGCTGCTCGGCGAGGACGCCACCCGCATCCTGAACGCCCAGCGCAGCGCGCTCCTCGACACCATGAGGACCCTGACAAGGGCGAAACAGAGCGCGCCACTGCTCGACGTGCTCGCGCACGACCAGGCACTACTGCGCACCGAGGCCGACCTTCGATGGATCGACCTGGCCGAGGCGCGACTCAACGACGTGAAGGAGACCCTCTCATGACCCAACTCGCACAGGTGGAAACGCCGAGCAGGACGCTGCCCCTGATCTCCGCGAGGGGGCTCCACAGGCATCACGGACAGACCCACGCCCTGCGCGGCGTCGACGTCACCATCCGACGCGGCGAGATCGTGGCGATCATGGGCCCGTCGGGATCGGGCAAGTCGACGCTGCTGCACTGCCTCGCTGGCGTGATCACCCCCGACGAGGGCCACGTCCAGGTCAGCGGCACCCGCGTGAGCGACCTCGACGAGGATCGGCGCGCCGAGTTCCGGCTGACGGAACTGGGGTTCGTCTTCCAGTTCGGCCAGTTGCTCCCCGAACTGAGCGCCGAGGACAACGTCGCGCTCCCCCTGATGCTCGCGGGCACCCGGCGCGCCAAGGCCGTCGAGCGGGCGCGCGTCTGGCTTGGCCGGATGGGCCTGGAGGGCCTGGAACGCCGACTGCCCGCCGAGATGTCCGGGGGCCAGGCGCAGCGGGTCGCGCTTGCCCGCGCGCTCGTCAACGACCCTGCGGTGCTGTTCGCCGACGAGCCGACCGGGGCGCTCGATTCGCTGACGGCCGAGAAGGTCATGACGACGCTGACCGAACTGGCCCGCGGTACCGGCACCACGCTCGTCATCGTCACCCACGACGCCCGGGTCGCCTCCTACAGCGACCGCGAGATCTTCATCCGCGACGGCCGCGTCACCAACCCCGACATCGAAGGCGACCTCTGATGTCCGTGCTGCGTCTGCTGATCCTCGGGACGCGCCGCGGCTGGGGTCGGCTCGCCGGGATCGTCGTCGGCGTTGCCGTCGGCGTGGTGCTCGCGCTGCTGCTCGTCGCGGGCTCGAACGCGTTGGAGACCCGCGACGTCCGGGCCTCCTGGCTCACGCCGTCGGTCGGCGACGTCGGCGAGGCGAGCCCGAGCGACGCGCTCGCCGCTCCCATGATCGACACCTACGAGGGCAGGAACATCACGCGCCTCGACGTTGCCATCCCGGCCGACGCGACGGTCCGGCTCCCCGGCCTGGACACCCCGACCCCGGGCACCTACCTGGCCTCCCCTGCGCTGCAGAAGTTGATCGACTCGACGCCAGGCGACGACCTCGGCGAGCGCTACGGCACCCCCGCTGGCACCATCCCGGCCGACCTGCTTGCCGGGCCCGATTCCCTCGCGGTGGTCGTCGGCGCGAGCGCCCTCGACCTCTCGATGGTCTCGTCCGCCGGACCCGTGGAGAGCTTCGGCGGCGAGGCCTACGGCGGCAACCAGAACTATCAGACCCTCGCAATGATCGGGGCGCTTGCCCTGCTGATCCCCGCCTTCTTGCTGGTGTCGGTCGCCACCTCGCTCGGGGCGGCGGCGCGTTCGGAGCGGTGGCAGACGCTGCTCACGATCGGGGCGCCGCGCAGGACCGTCAAGCGGATCGCCGTCGCCGAGGCGACCGGCACCGCAACCGTCGGTGCTGCGCTCGGCGTCGCGGCATTCTTCGCGCTGCGCCCCGTGCTCGCGCTGCTCCCCGTCGACGGCCAACGCCTGGTCGCCTCGGACCTGACGGTGCCGCTTCCCACCATCGTCGCGCTCGCGGTGGTCGTCATCCTCGGCGCGGTCCTTGCGGCCGCCCGCGGGGCGCGACGCACCGGCACCTCCACCGCCACGCACGCGGTGTTCGAGAAGCGCCCGAGCATCTGGCGGCTGACGCCGCTCCTCGCGGGCATTGCGATCTTCTCCCTGGTCAACGTCTTCGCGAAGGCGATCCCGGTGCCGCTGGCGATCCCCGTCGTCGGCTGCTTCGCGCTGCTGGCCGTCGGACTGCTGGTCGCGGGGCCGTACTTCACCTGGCTGTCCGGTGCGGCGCTTGCCCGGCTGACCGGCACGGGTTCCGGGGTGATCGCGTCGCGACGGATCGTCCGCACGCCCCGCGCCGGGTTCCGCTCCGTGGCGGGCCTCGTGGTGGCGACCTTCATCATCACGGTGTTCGCGTTCGCCACCTCGGCGCACGTCGGCGACGGCGACTTCACCTCGAAGCCGCTGATGCCTGCCGACGCGGTCGCCGCGGCCGTGCACCCCGGCTCGGATCTCACACCGGGGGCCGCCGACGAGGCGCTGCGGAGGGTGCCGGGCGTGACGGCCGTCTACTTCACCTACACCGATGGCGAGGGCGTCTACCTCGACGGCGCCGCCGCGCGGGCGCTCACGGGCGGCGCCTTCACCGGCGACGTCGCGGAACTGGTGGGCGGCGTGTACAGCCTCACCCCGGATCCGCCCGCGCTCAAGGAGGCCCACGTCGCGACGCTGGACGGCATGGCCGTCGGCGACATCGTGGTGCGCACCGACGCCGAGCCGGACGCGATCGAGCGGGCCCGGACCGCGCTGCTCTCCCTGCACGGGGTCGACCGGTCGGTCGGCGCGTGGACCCGCGCCGAGTCGATGCACTTCGCCGACAGCGACCTGGCCTCGCAGTTCACCGAGATCGGCCGCCTCGCGATCGTGATCGTCACGGGCCTCGCCGCCGCGGTGCTCACCGTCAGCACGATCGCCGCCCTGTACGACCGCAAGCGGACCTTCGGCCTGCTGCAACTGATCGGCATGCCGTCGAACACGCTCCGCAGGGTGATCTCCTGGGAGACCCTCGCGCCGCTGCTGAGCATCGTGGTGCCAGCCATCGCGCTCGGCTGGTTCACGGCGTACATGCTCATCACCACGCTGTCCGGCCGAACGATCGGCTGGCCCGACTCGCTGCTGCTCATCTCGCTGGCCGCGACCGCCGTGATGGCCGTGATCGCCATCGCGATCGCCTCGCGGGTCGGCATCCGGCTCGCGCGCGCGTCCGAGAACACCCATCAAGAATGACGACCAGAAGGACCCAACCCATGACAACCAACAAGGCCCGAGCGGGCGCCGCCATCATCCTGTCCGCCCTCTTCCTGACCGCGCTGAGCGGCTGCGCCGCCGTCGACGACATGCTCCACAAGCAGGAGACCGCCACGTTCGCGGACAAGGCGGCCTTCGACGCGGGCGCCAAGACGGCCGCCGACTGGCTCCCCGCCGACTCGACGAACATCACGGAGCGGCGCTCCACCGAGAACGCCGGGATCGCCGTGATCCTGCTGACCTCGAAGTCGGAGCTTCCCGACACCTGCAAGGACGCCGAGCGGCGCTCGGCCCCCACCCTCAACCTCGACGGCGCGCCCGACATCTACGACCCGAAGAACACCGCGGCGCACGTGTGCGGCGACTGGACCGTGATGAAGTCCGACGGTGGCTGGTACGGCTGGACGCCGAACGTCGAGGACCAGGCCGGCTGAGCTCAGGCCAGTCGGTGGTGCACCCACACGTTGGGCTCGATGTAGACGGCGTAGTCGTGCTCGACGCTGCAGTGCACCGGTACGAGCGCCCCAGGCACGAGCACCGGGCCCGACGCGTCGAACGGCAGCCCCGTCCAGCCGCGCCACTGCGCGAGCGTTCCGGTGATGGCCATCGCGTGCGTCGAGACGCCGACGATCCTGCCGCCCGCCCTTGCGTGCACCCGCAGCCACGGGTCTTCGGGCAGGCCGTCGGCCCGGACGCGGCGCGCGTAGTCGTGGATCGACTCGTCGGGTGCCAGGTGCTTCGCGCTCGGCCTCACCGGGGCCACCAGGTCGGCGAACCCGGCCTCTGCGGTCCTGCGCCGCATCTCGTCGAGCATCAGCGCGGAAAGGCCAGCGCGTTGGTGCGTGGTCGACACGGTGATCTCCAGGGCCGACACGAGGTTGGGCTCCCTGCCAAGTTGCCTGTCGATCGCGGCGCGGCGGATCACCCCGTCCCACCCGTCGCCGGGCAGCTCGCCGCGGGAGGGGTCACCCTCCCATGAGAACGGGACGCAGTATGCGCGTGCCACCGCACGGTCGGGCTCGGCGGCGTCGTAAGCAATCAGGCAGAACTGCGGGTGCACGGTGCGGGGGTCGCTGTAGTACAGCATCCCTGTCTCGTCCTCGTCCATGAACGCGGGCCACGGGTCGGTATCCGGGAACCCGGCGCGCAGGTCGGGACGCTCCGCCACAGAGGCGACGCGGATATCCACGATCTCAGTTCCTGTCGTCGGGGTGCGTTCCGGTGCGCTCGCCCGTCTCGAGGCCCGCGATCGCGGCCATGTCGGCGTCGGTCAGTTCGAAGCCGTAGACGTCGAGGTTCTCGCGGAGCCGCTCCGGGTTGGTCGACTTGGGGATCAGCGCGCCGCCGAGTTGCAGGTGCCAGCGGATGATCACCTGCGCGGGCGAGACGCCGACCCGGTCGGCGATCTGTCCGATCGTCGGATCGGCGAGCAGCCTGCCCCTGCCGAGCGGGCTCCACGCCTGCGTGATGATGTCGTTGGCGTCGTGGAACGCGCGCAGGTCGTGCTGCGGCAGCCACGGGTGCGACTCAACCTGGTTGACGGCTGGCACCACCCCCGTCTCGTCGATGAGCCGCTCGAGGTGGGGCTGCGCGAAGTTCGACACGCCGATGGTGCGGACCCGTCCCTGGTCGCGCAACTCGACGAGGGTGCGCCACACGTCGACGTACTGGTTCCGCTTGGGGCGCGGCCAGTGGATCATGTACACGTCGATGGAGGTGCCGAGCGCTGACTCCGAGGCGTCGAAGGCGCGCAGCACCGCGTCGCGGTCCTGGCTCTCCTCGCCCCAGAACTTTGAGGTGACGGTGAGCAGGTCGCGGTCGACGCGGCGCAGCCCCTCCCCCACCTCGGACTCGTTGTGGTAGAACTCGGCGCCGTCGACCAACCGGTAGCCCGCCTCGAATCCGGCGACGACCACCTCGCCCGTCACCTCGGGCGCCACCTTGTACAGGCCGAAGCCGAGGGCTGGGAGGTCGCTGCCGTCGTTGAGCCTCAGGTCTTTGTGCATGCCCCGATTCTGCCAGGCAGCACGCCCGCGTTGTCGGTGCCCGCGGATAGGTTGATCACATGTATCGCACCCTTGCCGTCGCCGGCTACCGGTCGCTGCGCGACGTCGCCATCTCGCTCGGCCGGGTCACGGTCGTCACCGGCCCGAACGGCTCGGGCAAGTCGAGCCTTTACCGATCGCTGCGGTTGCTCGCAGGCTGCGCGCTGGGCGACGCGATCGGCTCGCTCGCGCGCGAGGGCGGCCTCGAGTCGGTGCTATGGGCGGGTCCGGAGTCGCTGAAGGGGGCCCGCCGGCTCGGCATGACGCAGGGCACGGCGCGCAAGAACCCGATCTCGCTCAGGCTTGGCATCGGGGCCGACGGCTTCTCCTATCTGATCGACCTCGGGCTGCCGATCCCCTCGCATTCCGCGTTCTGCCGCGACCCCGAGATCAAGCGCGAGGCGCTGTGGGCCGGCCCGATCATGCGCGCGGGCACCATGATCGCCAGGCGCAAGGGGCCGCGGATCGAGGTCCGCGACGAGGCGTGGGAGGAGTTGGGCTTCCAGTTGCCGACGCACGCGTCGATGCTCAGCGACGTGCCGGAGGCGCGGGCGCTCAGAGACGACCTCGCCGCCTGGCGCTTCTACGACGCGATGCGCACCGACGCCGACGCCCCGGCCCGCCAACCCCGGGTCGGCACCAGGACCTTCGCGATGTCCTCCGACGGCTCCGACGTCGCCGCCGCGCTGCAGACCATCATCGAGCGCGGCAAGCATCCGGTTGAGAGCCACGTCGCCGACGCGTTCCCCGGCAGCGACCTCGGCGTCCGGGTCTCCGACGGCCTGTTCGACATCGCCATGGGACAGGAGGGCATGCTCCGTCCGCTCGGGGCGGCGGAACTCTCCGACGGGACGCTGCGCTACCTGATGTGGCTGGCCGCGCTGCTCGCGCCGGTCAGACCGCCCCTGATGGCGATCAACGAGCCGGAGAACAGCCTGCATCCCTCACTGATCGCGCCGCTCGGCCGGCTGATCGCGTCGGCCTCGGCCGACACGCAGATCGTGGTGGTGACGCACTCGCAGGGCCTTGTCGACTCGCTGACCGAGGCCCTCGACGAGGACGACCTGACGCTCGTCGAGTTGGGGAAGGACACCGGCGAGACGGTGATCGAGGGCCAGGGGCTGCTCAGCCGCCCGACGTGGGAGTGGGGCCGCCGCTAGGCGGTCTCGACGGCGCGGCGCCGAGCCACCACGACCGTGCCGAGCAGCAGGTCGGTCAGCGCGCGGCGATCGGGGCCGACCACCAGGGCCGGGATCACCAGGCACTTCAGCGCGGTGCGCGCGAAGGGCCGCCACCAGCCGAGCGGCTCGCCGTTGAGGCGAACGATGCCGATCCGGGCGATCAGTTGCCCGAACGAGCCGCCCGTAAGCGCGGTCAGGATGCTCGCCTCGACGAAGTAGACGGTCAGGATCATGAACGACTTCCAGCCCGAGCCCGTGACGACCTCCATGCCGAACAGCGCGATCGCGACGATCATGCTCGCAGCCCAGTCGCCGATCATCGCGGCGACGCGGGCCCTCCAGGATGCAAGCGAGCCCGGCCCCGATTCCGGCAGGCCGATGTTCTGGCCCGGGTACTTCTGCTCTTCGGTGCTCGCCACGCCCGCAGCCTAGCAGCGCGGCCCCGGCGTCCCCCGGCGTCGATTCCGCCGTCAGTGAACCGTCAGCCTTCGATGGGGCTCGCCCGGCTCGGGTGTGCCAGGGTAGGGGCCATGGACATCTTCTTCGCCCGCCGCTGGGTCGACCTGCGGCTTCAGGCCAGCGCGATGTGTCTGGGCTGACCGCCCTCCACACGTCCCTCGAAGAAAGAACTCTCTCCATGTCCAACGCAACTCTTGATCCTGCCGTCACGCCCGAAAGCGACGAACGGCGTCCCCCAAGGCCAAGCCCTTCTACACCCAACTCGGCTTCCAGATCGTCGTCGGCCTGATCGCGGGCCTGGTGCTCGGATTCGCGGCCATCGCGATCGGGCCCGAGAACCAGGTCGAGAACCCCAACTGGCTCACCACGCTTCTCACCGAGGTCGGCCGCGGCTACGTGTCGCTGCTCACCGTGCTCGTCATCCCGCTCGTCGTGACTGCGGTGATCTCATCGGTGGCCCGGCTGCGCGAGGTCGCCAACGCGGCCCGGCTCGCCGTCCAGACGCTGCTCTGGTTCGCGCTGACCGCGCTCGCCTCCGTCGTCGTCGGGATCGTCGCGGGCCTCGTGACCAAGCCTTGGCTGACCGCGGGCGTCTCGGCCGACACGGCCGCCGAGCCCGGCAAGGTCGGCGAATGGACCGCGTTCCTGACCGGCCTGATCCCCTCGAACATCTTCGGGCTGGGCGTCAAGGTGACCCAGACCGACGCGGGCGTCACCGCCTCCCCCAGCTTCTCGATCCTGCAGATCCTGCTGATCTCCATCGCGCTCGGCGTCGCGGCACTGAAGGTCGGCCCGAAGGCCGACACCTTCGTCGCGTTCGCCGAGTCGGCGCTCGCGGTCGTGCAGAAGGTGCTGTGGTGGATCATCCGCCTCGCCCCCATCGGCACCGCCGCTCTGATCGGCAAGGCCATCGTCACCTACGGCTGGAGCTCCCTCGCCTCGCTGGGCACCTTCGTGCTCGCGCTGTACGCCTCGCTGCTCGTGGTGTGGCTCGTGGTGTACCCGCTGGTGCTGAAGCTCAACGGCCTGAGCGTCAGGCAGTTCTACCGCAACGTGTGGCCCGTGATCTCGCTCGGCTTCGTCACCCGCTCCTCGATGGGCGTGATGCCCGTCACGCAGCAGGTCACCGAGCGGAACCTGGGCGTGCCCCGCGGCTACGCGTCGTTCGCCGTCCCGCTGGGCGCGACCACCAAGATGGACGGCTGCGCCGCGATCTTCCCCGCGCTCGCGGCGATCTTCATCGCGCAGTTCTACGGCATCGAACTCAACGTGACGCACTACCTGCTGATCGCCTTCGTCGCAGTGATCGGCTCTGCGGCCACCGCGGGCACCACCGGCGCGACCGTGATGCTGACGCTCACGCTGTCGACGCTGGGCCTGCCGCTGGCGGGTGTCGGGCTGCTGCTTGCGGTCGAGCCCATCGTCGACATGGGTCGCACCGCGCTCAACGTGACCGGCCAGGCCCTGGTGCCAGCCATCGTCGCCAAGCGTGAGGGGATCCTCGACAAGGCCGCCTACGACGCGAAGCCGAGCTTCACCGGCGTCGCTGTCTGACGCATCGACATCGGCCCCGCCGCCCCGATCCGGGCGGCGGGGTCCTTTGTTTCCTGATCGGCACCGCGTGTAACGCGCCTGAAACGAAGGCGCAACTGCGGGGCAACGACCCCCGGCTAGGTTGTGCACAAGAACACACCACCTATGGAGGGTCACCGACAATGTTCAAAGGCGCAGACGATCTCCTGGCCTACATCAAGGAGGAGGGCATCGAGACCATCGACGTCCGCTTCTGCGACCTGCCGGGCGTGATGCAGCACTTCACCGTCCCCGCAAAGGCCTTCGGCCCTGAGGTCTTCGAGGACGGGTTCGGGTTCGACGGATCCTCGATCACCGGGTTCCAGAAGATCCACGAGTCGGACATGTCGCTGTTCCCTGACCCGACGACGGCCTATCTCGACCCGTTCCGCAAGTCGAAGACCCTCAACGTGAACTTCTTCGTGCACGACCCGCTGACCAAGGAGCCGTACTCGCGCGATCCGCGCAACATCGCCCGCAAGGCGATGTCGTACCTGAGCTCCACCGGGATCGGCGACACCGCATACTTCGCCCCCGAGGCCGAGTTCTACGTCTTCGACGACATCCGCTTCGACACCTCCGCGAACGCTTCGTACTACCACATCGATTCCGAGGCGGGCGCCTGGAACAGCGGTCGCGTGGAGGACGGCGGCAACCGCGGCTACAAGGTCAAGTACAAGGGCGGCTACTTCCCGGTCGCACCCGTCGACCACTTCGGCGACCTGCGTGACGACATCGTCCGCCACATGGAGAACGCCGGCCTCGAGGTCGAGCGCGCCCACCACGAGGTCGGCACCGCAGGCCAGGCCGAGATCAACTGGCGCTTCGACGAGCTGCTCAAGGCCGCCGACGACGTCATGAAGTTCAAGTACCTCGTCAAGAACACGGCCTGGGAGGCGGGCAAGACCGCCACGTTCATGCCGAAGCCGATCTTCGGCGACAACGGCTCCGGCATGCACTGCCACCAGTCGATCTGGAACGACGGTGAGCCCCTGTTCTACGACGAGAACGGCTACGCCGGGCTCTCCGACATGGCCCGCTTCTACATCGGCGGCCTGCTGAAGCACGCCCCCGCGCTGCTGGCCTTCACCAACCCGTCGGTGAACTCCTTCCACCGCCTGGTGCCCGGCTTCGAGGCGCCCGTGAACCTGGTGTACTCGCAGCGCAACCGCTCCGCCTGCATCCGCATCCCGATCACGGGTTCGAACCCGAAGGCCAAGCGCATCGAGTTCCGCTGCCCTGACCCGTCGTCGAACCCATACCTGGCGTTCGCGGCGATGCTGCTCGCAGGCATCGACGGCATCCAGAACCGGATCGAGCCGATGGCGCCGATCGACAAGGACCTGTACGAGCTGCCCCCGGACGAGCACGCCGAGGTCCCGACGGTGCCAGGCAACCTGGGCGCGGTGCTCGACGCCCTGGAGGCCGACCACGAGTTCCTGCTCGTCGGTGATGTCTTCACGCCCGACCTGATCGAGACGTGGATCGACCTGAAGCGCGCCGAGATCCAGGCGATCGCGATGCGCCCGCACCCCTACGAGTTCGAGCTGTACTACGCGATCTGAGCCACGCTCAATCCCGACTAAGGAGCCCCGGCCGACTGGCCGGGGCTCCTGCGCGTCACTGCGGGTTTTGGGACCGACGCACCGTAGGGGTGGCGTCCGACTACGCTCTCCGAGGTGAAGAACAACCGCGTGGTGCGCGTCCTGATACCCATCGTCCTGGTGGTCGTGTGGCTGATCGGGGCAGGCATCGGGGGCCCGTACTTCGGCCGGGTCAGCGAGGTCGCGCAGAACGATCAGTCGACCTTCCTCCCGTCGAGCGCGGAGGCCACCAAGGTCGGGCAGCGCTACCTGGATTTCGTCGGCGACGAGGAGATCCCGGCCATCGCCATCTTCACCTCCACCGAGAAGCTGACCCCAGATCAACTGGAGAAGTTGGGCGCGCTCGCCGAGGACGTGACGGCAACTGAGGGCGTCTCCAGCGCGTCGCCGCTGATCCCCTCGGAGGATGGGCTGGCCGCGCAGGCCTTCGTCGGGGTCGACACCGACGCGGACCTGGAGGACACCGTCGGCAAGGTCCGCGAGATCATCAAGGCCGACACCCCGGAGGGCGTCGAGGCCCACATCACCGGCCCCGCTGGGTTCACCAGCGACCTGGTGGAGGCGTTCGCGGGCATCGACGGGCTGCTGCTGATCGTGGCGCTGGCTCTGGTGCTGGTGATCCTGCTGGTGGTGTACCGCTCGGTGATCCTGCCGTTCGCGGTGCTCGCCACCAGCATGTTCGCGCTGTGCGTCGCCCTGCTCACCAACTGGTGGCTCGCCAAGGCCGACATCCTCACGCTCACCGGGCAGACCCAGGGCATCTTGTTCATCCTGGTGATCGGCGCCGCCACCGACTACTCGCTGCTGTACACCGCGCGCTACTCCGAGGAACTGAAGCGCCACGAGTCGAAGGCCACGGCCACCTGGGCCGCACTCAAGGGCGTCCTCGAGCCGATCACCGCCTCCGGCGGCACCGTGATCGCCGGCCTGCTGTGCCTACTGCTCAGCGACCTCGGCTCCAACCGCTCGCTCGGCCCCGTCGCCGCCATCGGCATCGTGTTCGCAATGCTGTCCGCGCTGACGCTGCTGCCCAGCCTGCTGTACCTGCTCGGTCGAGTGGCCTACTGGCCGCGGCGGCCACGCTTCGACCCGAACCGCACCGACGAGGAGCAGACCCACACCGGGGTCTACGCCAAGGCGGGCGCCTTCGTGGCGAAGCGGCCGCGCACCGTCTGGGTGGTGTGCACGCTCCTGCTCGCCGCTGGTGCCGCGTTCGTGCCGACCTTGAAGGCCGACGGCGTTCCCCCGAGCGAGTTTGTGCTCGGCTACTCGGACGCCCGTGACGGGCAGCAGAAGTTGGGCGAGCACTTCCCTGGAGGCTCCGGCTCCCCGGCCTACGTGCTGACCGGCGAGGACTCGCTGCAGCAGGTCGCAGACACGCTGCTCGCCAACGACGGCGTGGCGTCGGTCAGCGTCGTGGCCGCCGACTCCCCCTCCGGATCGGCCGGGGTGACGGCCGACGGCATCCAGGCGTTCGGCCCGCCCGGCACTCCCGCGCCCGCGCCGACGGTCAGCGAGGGTCAGGTGATGCTGCTCGCGACCCTTGCCGACGCGGCCGACAGCGACGCGGCGATCGACACGGTCGTCGAACTTCGTGAGACGTTGGCGGGGACCGCCGAGATCGGCGGCACGACCGCGACCGACCTCGACACCCGCACCACGTCCGAACGCGACCGCACGCTGATCATCCCGATCGTGCTGGCCGTGATCCTGGTCATCCTGATCGCGCTGCTGCGCTCGGTGCTCGCCCCGGTGCTGCTGATCGCCACGACCGCGCTCAGCTTCGGCACGGCCATGGGCACCGCCGCCATCGTGTTCAACCACATCCTCGACTTCCCTGGCGCCGACCCGTCGGTGCCGCTGTACGGGTTCGTCTTCCTGGTGGCGCTCGGCATCGACTACAACATCTTCCTGATGACGAGGGTGCGGGAGGAGTCGATGCGGCACGGAACCCGCGACGGCGTGCTGCGCGGCCTGGCCGTGACGGGCGGCGTGATCACCTCTGCAGGCATCGTGCTGGCGGCGACCTTCGCGGCGCTCGCGGTGATCCCGATCCTGTTCCTGGCCCAGTTGGCCTTCATCGTGGCCTTCGGGGTGCTGCTCGACACGTTCCTGGTGCGCACCCTGCTTGTCCCGGCACTTGTCTACGACATCGGCCCGGCCGTGTGGTGGCCGTCGAAGCTCCGCAAGGTCACCGGCGATAAGCCGCGCCACGCGGAAGCTGAGTGAGCTACTTCTTCTCGCAGGCGATGCCGTCCTTGTCGCGGTCCAGGCCCTTGTTGTACTTCATGGCCTGCGCGTAGAGGCTGTCGGACTTCTTGAAGTTCTTGACGCCGTTCTTGATGGCCTTGCCCTTGGAATCGCGGTCGACGGCCTTCGCCTTCCCGACCCCGTGGGAGTACTTCTTGTTCAGGGCCGTGCAGTTCGTGGTCCAGGCTGGCTTGGTCGCCGCCTCAGCGGTCGTGGGGGCGATGGTGCCCGCGCCGATGAGGGTCGCCGCGAGGGCGAGGACGATCGTTCGTCGAATGTGCATGCGCGATCATCCCACATCCGGACGGGGCGCGGCGGTGCGTAAGCTGAGCCCATGATCCGAGGCATTGTCGTCAGCGAAACCGGTGTCGAACTCAAGGAGCTCGACGAAGCCTTCCTGGGGGACGGGGACGTCGTGGTCGACGTCGTCTACTCCGACCTCAACTACAAGGACGCGCTCGCGGTGACAGGCAAGCCAGGGGTCGTACGCACACTGCCGCTGGTGGCGGGCATCGACCTGGTCGGCAGGGTCGTCGAGTCGGGCGACCCGCGCTGGCAGGCGGGCGACTGGATCGTGCAGAACGGCGCCGGCCTCTCCGAGACGAAGAACGGCGGCTTCGCGACCCGGGCACGCCTCGACGCGAAACTCGCCGTCGGCGTGCCCGACGGGCTCTCCCCCGAGTCGGTCGCGGCACTCGGCACCGCCGGCTACACCGCGGCCCTGTCGGTGCTGCGGATCGTCAGCGAGGGCGTGCTGCCAAGCGACGGCCCCGTGCTCGTCACCGGCGCAACCGGAGGGGTCGGCTCGATCGCCACCATGCTGCTGGCAACCGCGGGCTTCGACGTGCACGCGTCGACCGGGAGGGTCGACAGGTTCGGCGACTACCTGCAGAGCCTCGGTGCGACCGAGGTGGTGCCCCGCTCCGACCTCGAGGGCCGCGGAAAGCCGCTGCAGAAGGCGCAGTACGCGGGCGTCGTCGACTCGGTCGGCGGCGAGGTGCTCGCCAACGCGATCGCCAGGACGCTGCCCAACGGCACCGTGACCGCCTGCGGGCTAGCGGGCTCGATCGCCCTTCCCTCGACGGTGATGCCCTTCATCCTGCGCGGCGTCACGCTCGCGGGCATCGACTCGGTGTGGGCCCCGCTCGAGGACCGCGCCGACGCGTGGCGGCTGCTCGCCAAGGGCATCGACGTCGACCAACTCGACCTGATGACGAGCCGCGTCACGCTCGACGAGGTCATCGCGGCCGGGCAGCAACTGCTCGACGGCGAGCGCCACGGCCGCACGCTCGTCACCATCGGCGGCGACTAAAACCAGAAGCTTTCCATAACTGGAGTAATTCCAGATAGCTGCTAGTCTTGGCCACATGGATCAGGACTGGCAAGGCGTGTTGCGTGGCGCGAACCTACGCGTCACCGCGGGCCGCCTCGCCGTCCTCGGCGCGCTCGCCGAGCACCCCCACTCGGGCGTCGGCGAGCTGGCGGCAGCGGTGCGGGCCCGAACGGGCAGCGCCTCGACGCAGGCGGTCTACGACATGCTCGCCGCCCTGCACGAGGCGCGGATCATCCGCCGCGTCGAGCCTGCCGGGCGACCGCCGCGCTACGAACTCCAGACCGGTGACAACCACCACCACCTGATGTGCCGATCCTGCGGCGCGATGCACGACGTCGCCTGCGCGGTCGGGCACTCCCCCTGTTTGTCCCCAGCAACGACCTGGGCTTCGTCGTCGACGAGGCAGAGGTCATCTACTGGGGGCTGTGTGCACAGTGCAACGAACCTGACGAGAGGAATACATGAGCAACCGCGAAACCATGGGACAGCAGCTACCGACCGGGGCGTCGACGCGCCTCAACGGGGCGCCCGTCGAGTCGGACGCGCACTCGTTGACCGTCGGAAACGACGGCCCGATCGTGCTGCACGACGTCCACCTGGTCGAGCAGCTCGCCCACTTCAACCGTGAGCGGGTGCCGGAGCGCACCCCGCACGCCAAGGGCTCCGGGGCCTTCGGCACGTTCACGGTGACCGGCGACGTCACCGCCTACACCGCCGCGACGCCCTTCCAGCCCGGGGCCGAGACCCCGATGGTCGCCCGCTTCTCCACCGTCGCCGGCGAGCAGGGCTCCCCCGACACCTGGCGCGACGTCCGCGGCTTCTCTGTGCGCTTCTACTCCACCGCAGGCAACCTCGACATCGTCGGCAACAACACCCCGGTGTTCTTCCTGCGCGATCCCCTGAAGTTCCCGCACTTCATCCGTTCGCAGAAGCGCCTCCCGTCCTCCGGCCTGCGCGACAACACCATGCAGTGGGACTTCTGGACGGCCTCGCCCGAGTCGGCGCACCAGGTGACCTACCTGATGGGCGACCGCGGCCTGCCGCGCTCCTGGCGGCACATGCACGGCTTCTCCTCGCACACCTACATGTGGATCAACGAGGCGGGCGAGAAGTTCTGGGTCAAGTACCACTTCCGCACCAACCAGGGCGAGGAGAACCTCACCAACGACGAGGCGCAGGCGCTGGCAGGCTCCGACGCGGACTACCACCGTCGCGACCTGTACGAGGCCATCGAGCGGGGCGAGTTCCCGTCCTGGACGCTGAACGTGCAGGTAATGCCCTACGACGAGGCGAACCACTACCGCTTCAACCCGTTCGACCTGACCAAGACCTGGTCGCACAAGGACTACCCGCTGATCGAGGTCGGCACGATGACGCTGGACAAGAACCCCAGCAACTTCTACGCCCAGATCGAGCAGGCGGCCTTCTCCCCGTCGAACATGATCCCCGGCACCGGCATCTCGCCGGACAAGATGCTGCTGGCCCGCGTGTTCGCCTACCCGGACGCGCAGCGCGCGCGGATCGGCGCGAACTTCCACCAGCTTCCCGTCAACCAGCCCCGCACCGCCGAGTTCAACAACTACGCCGAGCAGGGGCACATGCAGCACCAGCACACGGGCGACGCCCCGGTGTACGCGCCCAACAGCTACGGCCGGATGTTCTCCGAGGCGCAGGTGACGGTCGCGGACGGATGGGAGTCCGACGGCGCCCTGGTGCGTGCCGCCGCGACGCTGCACGCCGAGGACGACGACTTCGGCCAGGCGGGCACGCTCGTGCGTGAGGTCTTCGACGACGCACAGCGCGACCGCTTCGTCGAGACCGTCTCCGGCGCACTGTCGGGCGTCGCCTCCGACGAGGTCCTCGGGCGCGCCTTCCAGTACTGGAAGAACGTCGACGCCACGACCGGCCAGCGGATCGAGGACACGGTCCGAGCCGCCAACTGACCGACGCCGACGGCCCACCCCTTTTCGGGGGTGGGCCGTTCTGCGTCCCCAGAGGTCAGAGCGCGATGTAGGGTTTCGCCGGGGCCTTCTCGATGACGCCCGCCGCGGTGAGAAACTCGCCCATCCGGCCGAAGGCTGCGGTGTCGACGCGGACGTCGACCTTGCCGTCGCGCAGCCACATCTTGGTGGTCGCCTCCAGCACCATGCCCGCCGAGGCGCGCTGGGTCGGGTCGGCAAGCGCCGGCACCTGCTTCGCGGTGGCGTCAAGGGCGGCGTCGGGATCGTCGATCACGGCCTGCTGAGCGTCGGCCATGGCGGCGGAGATGGCCTTGAGAGTCTCCTTCGGCACCGCCTCGCCGCGCGCGATCAGGCTCGGGCCGACCAGGTCCGGGTGCTGCGGGTCCGTGACGGGGATGGCCAGAGGGGTCTTGCCGCGCGCCTCAAGTTGAACGAGCTCGTTGTTGCGGAACCCGACGATCAGGTCGACCTTGCCCGTCTCGAGGGCGCTGAGCGCCGTGTAGCCGATGTCGACGAGCGTCACGTCGTCCTCGGTGAGGCCCGCCTGGTGGATGGCGCACAGCGCCGCGTAGTAGCTGGAGCCGAAGTGGCCTGGGATGCCGAGCCGCTTGCCCGTGAGCATCTCGAGCGCGTTGGGGGGAAGTGTCACGGTGCCGTCGAGGCCGAGCACGTTGATCGGGTAGGTCTGGTAGCTGGTCGCGAAGGTGCGCAGGTCGTTGCCCCCGGCGCTGGCGACCATCGCCTCGTCGGCGGAGGCGAAGACGACGTCCTCGTCTCCGCGCAGCAGCGCCCCGAAGACGTCCTCCTGCTCCCCGTGGTGGCGGAGCACCACGTCGACGCCGTGGTCGGAGAAGATGCCTCGCTCGACGCCGAGGTAGAAGGCGCTGAACTGGACGTTGGGGATGTAGGTGAGCCCGACGGTCAGCTGGCCGGTGGCCGCCGGCTTGGAGCAGCCTGCCAGTCCCGCGGCGACGCCCGCGAGCAGGGATCCGACGAGCAGCGAGCGTCGATCGATCATGATGCTTCTCCTTGGAGACGGTTGACCGCTGCCCGTTCGAGCAGCGAGATGAGGCCGTAGAGGGCCATGGCGGAAAGCGAGATCCAGGCGACGACGGAGAAGACGGCGGCGGTGTCCGCGGCGTCCCTTGACAGGGTGAGGAGGGTGCCGAGGCCGGAGCCGCCCATCACGAGTTCGCCGACGACGGCGCCGGTCATGGCGAGCACCACGCCGCCGCGCACACCCGCGAGGATCGCGGGGGCGGCCATCGGGAACTCGATGTGCCACAGCCGCCGCCAGGCGCCCGCGCCGTCGAGCATCGCGTTTTCGACCACGCGCATGTCGAGCGAACGCAGCCCGACGACAGTGGTGGTGACCATCGGGAAGAACGCGACGATGGCGCACAGCACGGCGATGGGGACGGTGCCGTAGCCGATCCACAGCACCAGCAGGGGTGCGATGGCGACGAGAGGGATGGTCTGGGAGATCGCCACGAACGGCTCCGCGACGGCGGCGAGCACGCGCGAGTGGGAGATCAGGACGCCGAGCGGGATCGCCACGGCGACCGCGAGCAGCGCCCCGAGGAGCGCCGCGATCAGCGTGGGCGTCAGGTAGCGAGACACGAGGCCGAGGCGCATCTGGTCGGACATCTTGGCCAGCACCTGGCCCGGCCCGGGAAGCAGGTACGGATCGATCAGGCCGGAGGCGGTGACGGCCCACCACAGCACGAACAGCGCGATGACGGCGCCGAGGCCGATGCCCCAGCGTCCGGGGAGGGGCCGTGTGCGCGCAGGGTACGCCGACCACAGCCCGAGCCGGGCAGTCAGGTGGCGTCTCATCCGCGATCCCCGTCCGTCAGTGGTTCCGGGGTCACGGGTCACCGCGTCCGCTGCATGCGCCGAGGCACGCGGACGCGCCGCGTCGTCGGCACACCACGAACGTGGTGGCCGTGTTCCTCCCATCCAGACTCTCACTGTCGGCCTCGGAATTTCACCGAGTCAACCCTTCGGCCCTGAGGCCTCGGGGGTCGCGGACTATCACCGCCGGTTCGGAATTACACCGACCCCGGAACACGAAATTGTGATTTCACAGTAGCACGCCGCACCCGGGTGCCCTCCGTCCGTTGGCCGCGGTCGGTGACGCCCCAAGCCAGCCGCACTGTAGGGTCGCCTCGTGCACAGCCGCCTCGACCACCGCCACACACTGATCGCCTGTTACGTGGGCTACGTCACGCAGGCGATCGTCAACAACCTCGGCCCGCTGATGTTCATCATCTGGCACACCACCTTCGGCATCTCGTTCTCCGCGCTCGGCCTGGTGGTGGCCATCAACTTCGGGCTGCAACTGCTGGTCGATCTCGTCTCTCCCAAGGCCATCGACGCCGTCGGCTACCGGATCTCCATGGTGGTCGCGCACGTGATGGCCGCCCTGGGCCTCGTCGCGATGGGCATCCTGCCGTTCGCGCTGTCCAGCCCGATGGTCGGACTGATCGCCGCCATGTGCATCTGCGCCGTCGGCGGCGGGCTCCTGGAGGTGCTCGTCAGCCCTGTCGTCGAGGCGTGCCCCACGGAGAACAAGGCCTTCCACATGAGCCTTCTTCACTCGTTCTACTGCTGGGGGCACGTCGCGGTCGTGGGGCTCAGCACCGTCGGGTTCCTGGCGCTCGGCCAGGAGCGCTGGCCTTGGCTGTGCTTCGCGTGGGCCATCGTGCCCGCGCTGAACGCCGTGCTGCTGTGGTTCGTTCCGTACTACTCGCTCGTCGAGGACGGCGCACCGATGCGCTACCTGGACCTGATGCGCAGGGGCACGTTCTGGCTGCTCGTCGGCCTGATGCTGACGGCGGGCGCCTCCGAGCAGGCGATGAGCCAGTGGGCCTCCGCTTACGCCCAGGACGGGCTCGGATTGAGCAAGACCGCGGGCGACCTGCTCGGGCCGCTCAGCTTCGCCGCGGCAATGGGCATCGCCAGGGTCGCGTTCGGCTCGCGGGCGACCGTCGCGAACGTGCGCTCCATCATGACGGGCACCCTGATCGCGTGCGTCGTGGCCTACGCCTTGGCGGCGTTCAGCCCGCTGGCCTGGATGGGGCTGGTGGGCATCGCGCTCGGCGGCTTCTCCGTCGGGATGCTGTGGCCCGGCACGTTCACGCTGGGCTCCGCGTCCTTCCCGCGTGGCGGGACGGCGCTGTTCGCGCTGCTCGCGCTTGGAGGGGACGCGGGCTGCGCGATCGGCCCCGCGGCGGTCGGCGCGGCCACCGACGCGTTCGGCTCGCTGCAGTCTGGCATGGCGGTCGGGATCGTCTTCCCGATCCTGATGCTGATCGGGCTGGCGGCGCTCGGGCGTCGGACGGCGACCGCGCGGGTGGCCGCCTAGTTCCAGAACAGGTCCTCGGCCACCTCGTGCGCCCTGCGCATCAGCCGACGGGTCTCGTCCTCGAGCCGCGACGCCTGCCGGGCGGGATAGCCGAGCACGTCTGCGACCGCGGCCAACTCGCGGGCGTCCGACGGGATGGAGTCGCTTGCCCTCCCCCGCACCAGCATCACCGCGTCGCGCAGTTGGCTTGCGCGCTGCCACGCATCCCTGAGTCTCGCGGCGCGTGGCTCGTCGACGATGCCGAGGTCGGCAAGCGCATTGAGCGCCTCGAGCGTTGCGGTGCTGCGCAACTCGGGGAAGTCATGGGCGTGGCGCAATTGGAGCAGTTGCACGGTCCACTCCACGTCGGACAGCCCGCCTGGGCCGAGCTTCAGGTGACGCTCCCGCGCCTCGCCGCGCGGGATGCGTTCCTTCTCCATCCGGGCCTTCAGCGTGCGGATCTCGCGCACCTGCTCGTCGGCCAGCCCGCCCTCGGGGTAGCGGAACCAGTCGAGCGCGTCGAGCACCTGCGCCGCCAGGTCGACGTCGCCAGCGCCGGGCCGGGCGCGGAGCAGAGCCTGCGCCTCCCACGTCGACGCCCACTTGGTGTAGTAGGCGGCGTACGACGACACGGTGCGCACCTGGGCGCCGCCCTTACCTTCCGGCCGGAGGTCGCTGTCAAGGACCAGTGCCGGGTCGGGTCCGGGCTTGCCGACGATCTCGGCGGCGCGGCGCACCAGCGCGGTCGCCTTGGAGACCTCGTCCGAGCTGGACTCGTCGGGGATGACGAACATGGCGTCGGCATCCGAGGAGTAGCTCATCTCCCCTCCGCCCCAGCGCCCCATGGCGATCACGCCGACCGGAGGGGCGTCGATCTCGCGGCGGGCGAGGTACAGCCCCGCGTCGATGGTCGCCGACGCCAGGTCGCTGAGCGAGGTGCCGACGGCGTCCAGGTCGGCGAGGCCGAGCACGTCGGCGATGGCGATCCGGCACAGTTCTGCCCTGCGCAGCGCCCGCACCGAGGCGGCCGCCTTGTCCGGGTTGTCGTGTCGGGCCGCGGCGCGCTGCATGGCGGTGGTCAACTCGTCTGCCGACCTGGGGCGCAGTTCCTCGTTGCTCGCAAGCATCCGGATCATGTCCGGGGCGCGGCGCAGCAGGTCGACCACGTAGCGGCTCGATGAGGCGATCCGGGCGAGCCGGTGGGCCATGTAGCCGTCGTCGCGCATGGCGCGCAGGTACCAGGAGGCGGTGCCGAGGGCCTCGGAGAGTTGCCGGAACGCGAGGAGCCCGAAGTCGGGGTTCGGCCCCTCCGCGAACCAGCCGAGCATGGCGGGCAGCAGTTGGCGCTGGATCTCGGCGGCGCGGTCGGTGCCCCTGGTGAGCGCCTGGATGTGGCCGAGCGCCGCCTGCGGGTCCTTGAAGCCGAGCGCCCGCATCCGCGTCTTGGCGGCGTCTGGGGTCATCTTCAACCCGTCGGTGGAGACGGCGCTGACGGCGTCGAGCAGCGGGGAGAAGAACAGCCGCTGCTGCAGGGCGCGGACCCGCCTGGTCGACTCGCGCCACCGCTTGGTGACGTCGTCGGAATCGGTGTGGATCGAGCGGGCGATCTGCCCGAGCGCCGGCTCCTCGTCGGGCAGCAGATGGGTGCGCCTCAGCCGCCGAAGCTGGACGCGGTGTTCAAGCACGCGCTGCAACCGGTACGCGTCGGACATCTCGGCGCCGTCCGCGCGGCCGATGTAGCCGTTGTCGACGAGGGCGCGCAACCCGTCGAAGGTGCCACGGACACGGAGCCGCTCGTCGGCGCGGCCGTGCACGAGTTGCAGCAGTTGGACGGAGAACTCCGTGTCGCGCAGCCCTCCCTTGCCGAGCTTGATCTCCCGGTCGGCCTGCTTGGAGGGGATCAGCGAGATCACCCGGTCGCGCATCGCGCGGACCTCGCCGAGGAAGTCGCCGCGCTCCCCCGCCTGCCACACCATCGGCCACACCAGGTCGACGAACGCCTGGCCCAGTTCCTCGTCACCGGCCGCAGGGCGCGCCTTCAGCATGGCCTGGAACTCCCAGTTCTTGGCCCACTTCTCGTAGTAGAGCCTGCTGCTCTCGAGGGTCCGCACGAGCGGACCCGCCTTCCCCTCGGGGCGCAGCGCCGGGTCGATCTGGAAGATGGTGCCCTCGGGGGTGTGGGCCGAGCAGATCCGCGCTTGCGCCGCGACGATCCGGGCACCGACTGCCGTGGCATGGTCGGCCCGGACTCCCTCGACAGGTTCGGCGACGTAGATCACGTCGACGTCGGAGATGTAGTTGAGTTCCTGGGCGCCGGTCTTGCCCATCGCGAGGATCGCGAGCCGCACCTGATCGGAGTCGGGCACCTCGGCGCGGGCATAGGCCAGGGAGGCCTGCAGCACCGCGTCGGCGACGTGGGCGAGTTCCGCGGCGATGTCGTCGACGAGCAGCACTGGATTCTCGGCTGCCAGGTCGCGGGCGGCGATCTCGATCAGCGCAACCCGGTTCGCAAGCCGCAGCCGGTCGGGGTCGCCGTCCAGCGGGGCGTCGATGGGGCCGACGCGGTCCTCGAAGAACTCGCGCCACCCCGTCCTGCCTCGCGGCTGTGGCGCCTGCCGCAGCGCCTCGGCCTCCTCGGGGTGCCGCACCAGCGTCTGGGCGAGCACTGACGAGCCGCCGAGCACGAGCAGCAGCCGGGCCAGCCAGTCGGGGTCCGCGACGATCGCGTCGAAGATGGGCGACGTCGAGAGGCGTTCCAGGGCGTCGAGTGCCTGGTCGCGGTCGGCGACCGGGGCGAAGAGGGCGAGGTCGACGGGCGGCTCGGCGCCGAGGCGTTCCTGCCAGCGTTCCCAGATCCGCGCCGCGGAACTGGCCGACTCGAACCCTCGTCGGGCGAACTCCGCGCTTGGCGACTGGTACCTGGTCACGGGGCCAGATTATCGGCCCGGCTATCCTGACCGGGATATGTTCAAGCCATCTCCCAAGGTCGTCGCCGCGCTGCGCGACCGCGTCGACCCCGCCGCGCTGGAGATCGAACTGGCCCGCAAGCGCCCCGACCTGACGCGACTGCTGTTCTCCGCCGCGCGCGACGGCGAGCCGCTCGGCAGGGAGTTGACGGCCGCGGTGTGCAGGGCGGGCTGCGCGCTACTCGGCGAGCGCCACCCAGGCGCGAGCATCGAGGTGCGGGTGCCGCCCTTCGCGGCGGTGCAGATCGGCTTCGAGACGGGCCCCAAGCACACGAGGGGCACGCCGCCCAACGTGGTGGAGTTGTCCCCCGAGACCTTCATCGACCTGGCCGTCGGCAGGCTCGCCTGGGGCGAGGCCGCGGTGCGCGCGAGCGGCGTGCACGCCGACGAGGTGAGCAGGGTCTTCCCGCTCACATGATGCGGATGTGGCGCTCCAACTCCCACGGGGTGACCTGGCGGCGGTAGGCGGCGAACTCCTCGCGCTTGTTGCGCAGGAAGTACTCGTAGACGTGCTCCCCGAGCGTCTCGGCGACCAGTTCCGACTCCTCCATCAACCTGACGGCCTCGTCCAGGTTGTGCGGCAGTTCGCGGATGCCGAGCGCCTTGCGTTCGCGCTCGTTCAGCCGCCACGCCTCCTCCTCGGTCTCCGGGGGAAGCGGGTACTCCTCCTCGACGCCCTTGAGGCCCGCGTTGAGCATCACGGCGTAGGCGAGGTAGGGGTTCACCGCCGAGTCGACGGCGCGGTACTCGATGCGCGCCGACGACGTCTTGCCTGGCGTGAACTGCGGGATCCGCACCAGCGCGGAGCGGTCGGCCCTTCCCCAACAGGCGAACTGCGGGGCCTCGGAGCCGGTGACCAGGCGCTTGTACGAGTTGACCCACTGGTTCGTGACGGCGGTGATCTCCGGCGCGTGCCGCAGCAGGCCCGCGATGAAGTGCTTGGCCGTCTTCGACAGGTTGTACTGGTCGCTCGCGTCGTAGAAGGCGTTCGTGTCGCCCTCGAACAGCGACATGTGGGTGTGCATGCCGCTGCCTGCGTACTCGGAGAACGGCTTGGGCATGAACGTCGCGTGCACGCCCTGGCTGACTGCCACCTCGCGGATCACGACGCGGAACGTCATGACGTTGTCGGCCATCGTGAGCGCGTCGGCGTAGCGCAGGTCGATCTCGTGCTGGCCGGGCGCGGCCTCGTGGTGGCTGAACTCGACCGAGATCCCCATCTGCTCCAGCATCGTGATGGCGTCGCGGCGGAAGTCTGTGCCGTCGCCCAGCGTGGTGTGGTCGAAGTAGCCGCCGTCGTCGAGGGGCTCCGGCGGCAGCAGGTTCCGCAGCAGGAAGAACTCGATCTCGGGATGGATGTAGTACGCGAATCCCATGTCGCTCGCCTTCTGCATCGCGCGCTTCAGCACGAAGCGCGGATCGGCGTAGCTGGGCGACCCGTCGGGCAGTTTGATGTCGCAGAACATCCGGGCTGTCGAGCGGCCCGCCTGACGCCAGGGCAACACCTGGTACGTCGACGGGTCGGGTGCCGCGACCATGTCGGACTCGTACACGCGCGCGAAGCCTTCGATCGCTGAGCCGTCGAAGCCGACGCCCTCGGCGATCGCGCCCTCCACCTCCGCGGGGGCGATGGCCACCGACTTCAGCGACCCCAGCACGTCGGTGAACCAGAGCCTCACGAAGCGGATGCCGCGCTCCTCCATGGAGCGCAGGACGAACTCAGTCTGCCTATCCATGTCGCCAAGTGTGCCCGGCCCGTGTTACAGCCGCGTGACGACCCAGCCCGACACGCGGCCCTTGTCGTCGCGGGGAGTGCGCCCCCGGCGTCGCCTAGACTTGCCCGCATGGCACAGCCGGGTTGGTACGCAGACCCCACGGCGCCCGACGGTCGGCGCTACTGGGACGGTCAGCGCTGGCTCGAGCCGACCCCCGAACCCAAGGGGTCGGGCACCTGGCTGTGGCTGGCGATCGCCCTGGTGGTCGTGGCGAGCATCGTGGCGGGCATGATCCTGTGGCCGCGGGACGGGCTGAGCTTCGGCGCCACCCCGGAGGACACCCGCAGCGCACGGCCGACGGGTAAGCAGTGGGACGAACGGGAGCCGACGGACACGCCGACCCCCACCCCCATCGAGTCGGGCTTCGGCGAGCCGATCACCTGCCCCTATTCCGATAGCTCCCCGCGCAGCGAGGTGCGCAGCGGCCGGCTCTCCGGCGGCGGGCTGTCCGTCGAGGCGCCCCGGGGCGAGTGGATCGAGTCGTCGGCCTACATCTCCTGGATGTACGAGGACAACTCGATGATCCGCTCCATCGCGCCGGGCTGGATCAGCAACGTCAACCTCGGCTACATCAAGGTCTCGGACGGCTTCTCCTCGTCGCTGTCGCAGGCCTCCGAGGAGTTCATGAGCTGCATGGCCTCCTCCGGCATGTTCGCCAGCTTTGAGCGCCGCGACGTGCTGCGCAGCGAGGACTACAACGTCGACGGCAGGATCGGCTGGCGCTCGACGTCGAACATCTACGTCGCGAACCAGCGCCACCAGGGCATCGAGGGCGACACCGTCGACCTGGTGCTGGTGCCGACCGACGACAAGGACAAGATCGCCGTCTACGTGACCTGCGCCACGATCGACAAGCAGGACAACCAGGAGGAGGTCCGCAAGATGCTGGAGACCCTCCGCTGGGACGGCTGAACGCCGGTCTTCTGGCTCCTCAGCGGCACGGCACTAGACTGCAGGGTGTGAACCCCGTTACCCCGCACACCGTCACCCCGATGCGCGACGTGCCGCGCTCGATCCAGCGTCCCGAGTACGTCGGAAAGCCCGCGCCCAAGCGCTACACCGGCTCCGACGTGCAGAGCGACGACGTGATCGAACGGATGCGCGAGGCGGGCCGGATCGGTCACAACGCCATGATGGAGGCATCGAAGGCGATCGCGCCGGGCGTCACGACGGATGAGCTGGACCGGATCGCGCATGAGTACATGCTCGACCACGGCGCCTACCCGTCGGCGCTGAGCTACCGGGGCTTCCCGAAGTCGATCTGCACCTCCGTGAACGAGGTGATCTGCCACGGCATCCCGGACCTGCGCCCACTCGAGGACGGCGACCTCGTCAAGATCGACTGCACCGCGTTCAAGAACGGTGTCCACGGAGACAACTGTGCGACCTTCTTCTGCGGCGACGTCGACGAGGAGTCACGGCTGCTCGCCGAGCGCACCAAGGAGGCCATGAACCGCGCCATCCGCGCAGTGAAGCCGGGCCGCCCGATCTCCGTGATCGGCCGGGTCATCGAGGCCTACGCCAAGCGCTTCGGGTACGGAGTGATCCGCGACTACACCGGCCACGGCGTGCACACCACGTTCCACTCGGGGCTGGTGATCCTGCACTACGACGAGCCGCGGCTCAACACGCTCATGCAGCAGGGCATGACGTTCACGATCGAGCCGATGCTCACCCTCGGCACCCACGAGACAGAGCTGTGGGACGACGACTGGACCGTGGTGACCGCCGACGGCTCCCGCTGCGCCCAGTTCGAGCAGTCGCTGGTGGTGACCGCCGACGGCGCGGAGATCCTGACCGCCCCCTGACCTCGGGAAAATCGTTGTCAACCTCATCGGGAGCCGTTTCGTAGTGATGGGTATGAAAGGCAACCAACCCGATGAGGCGTTCACCGGCTTCGTCTCCGCACACTCGCAGGCGCTGCGCCGCACCGCCTACCTGCTGACGGGCAACACGTCGACGGCGGAGGATCTCCTCCAGGACGCCCTCGTCAAGACATGGCTCGCCTGGAAGCGGGTCGAGCAGGCGACGGCCGCCGCTTACACCCGGCGGATCATGGTCAACCTGGCGACCGACCGGTGGCGCCGGAAGCGCTACGACACCGTCTCGGCCGACGTCGCGCAGTGGCGGCCCGATCCCGCCGCTGAGCGCGAGTTCGCCGCAACCGACGACAGGTCGTTCATCGTCCGACAACTCGCGGCGCTGAACCCGCGGGAGCGGGCGATCGTCGTGTTGCGCTACTACCACGACCTCTCCGAGGCCGACGTGGCCGACTCCGTCGGCTGCTCGGTCGGCACCGTGAAGTCCACCTGTTCTCGGGCGCTGGCCCGCCTCCGCACCAGGGCCGAGGCCGCGCAGATCACCTCCAGGAGCATCTCATGACCCCCATGAACGAACCGGAACTGCGCCGGGAACTCTCGCAGATCGACGTGCCTACCCCCATCGACAACGCCTCGCTCGCCGCCTCCGTCATCGGTCGGGGCCGCGGCATCAAGCGCCGCCGCGGCGCCATCGCCGCCGTCGTCGCGCTCGCAGTGGTCGCGGGCGGCGTCGGCGTCGGGATCGCCACCCTGCCCCGCCGGGACGCGCTGCCCGCCGAGCCGACGCCCACGCCGAGCATCACGGTCGTCCCGACGCCGAGCGCCTCAGCGCCGCCGGAGGTGACGCCCACCGCGCAGCCCCCCGCACCGGTGTGGACCGACCTGGAGCACCTGCCCGACAACGTCGGCAGCCTCGGCGACAGGGGCCTGCCGCTCGACCCGCGGGTCGGCGAGTCGTCCGACGAGGGCAGCGTCGAGCACGCGACCATGCAGTTGATGTGCCAGCAGGTCGCGTTCAGGCTCGAGGCGCTCGGCACCATCACCGGCGGTCGCACGATCGTGGACAGCGCGCCGACCTCGGCCCAGTGGCAGTCGATCCTCGTCTTCGGTTCCGAGCAGGATGCCGCCGACTTCATGGCCCAGGCCCGAGGCAAGGCGCAGGAGTGCATGGCCGCGGGCACCACGCCCGCGGAACCGGTCGAGGGGGTGGAGGACATGTTCAACCGCTCCGTACCCGTCTACCACGACGACGAGACGCTCGGCACCGACGGGGTCATCTTCGGAAGCTACGCCGAGGTCAGCAACGACGGTGGCACCACCTTCGCTCCGGCCCCCGACGCCGTGATCACCTATGTGGCGAGAGAGGCCAACGTGGTGGCCGTGGCTCAACTTGGCGGCGAGGGCGCGGGCGACATGTCAACAGAGCCCGGCATCGACGATGAACTCCGCACCGTGATCGGGCAGATCCTGGCCAAGTGACGACGCCCACGACGCCCCCTGACACCTCGCGCGTCGGGGGGCGTTGCCGTGGGCTATCGTGTGCCGGTGCCCACCGTCGCCCGCCACGTCTCCAGCCGCCTCGAGGTCGAGGTCCGCGCCCAGGCCGATCTGATCTTCTCCGTCGCCGTCAGCGCCGATTACCCCGAGCTCGAGGAGAGCCTGACCTTCCGCGTCGGCGGCATCGAACTGGAACCGGAGGAGGTCGTCGCGCCGTCCGGCAGCAGGCTGCACAGGCTGCGTGAGACGCCCGTGGGGACGCTGGTGGTCGACTACCGCGCCGACGTGCTCGCCGCCGCGCCGGAGCCGCCGATGCTCGGTATCGACGAGATCCTCTACACGCGGCCGTCGCGCTACTGCGACTCTGACCGGCTCGCCAACCTGAGCGGCACCCACTTCGCTGGCCTGACCGGCCAGGAGTTGGTCGCGTCGGTGCGCGAATGGGTGCACAGCAAGATCGGCTACCGGCCCGGTTCCAGCCGCAGCATCGACGGGGCCCTCGACACCTATCTGACCCGCAACGGCGTCTGCCGCGACTTCTCGCACCTGGTGGTCGCGTTCCTGCGGGGCCTGAACCTGCCGGCTCGCTTCGTGTCGGTCTACGCCCCCGGCCTGCGCCCGATGGACTTCCACGCCGTGTCTGAGGTCTACGTCGACGGGGCATGGCAACTGCTGGACGCGACCGGCCTCGCCCCGCGGGAGACGATGGTGCGGATCTGCACCGGGCGCGACGCGTCGGACACGGCGTTCATGACGACGCTCGGCGGTCGCACCCGCCTCGCGTCGATGCGGGTCGACGCGTCGATCGACGGGGACCTGCCCGAGGACGACGGCCTGCGCCCCGTCGAACTCAGGTAGCGGCCCACTCCAGGTCGAGGGCGCTCATCGGCGGCAGGTCGTCGCCGCTCATCGGCACCACATCGACGCCGACCCCCAGCTTGGAGGTCTCCGCGTCGGTGACGACGATGCCGCGCAGCGGGCTGACGTCGGCGAAGTCCCTGCCCCACGCCGTGACTAGGTAGCGCGAGTCGGCGAACTGGCCGTTGGTCGGGTCGAGGTCGATCCAGGACCCGTTGGGCGCGAGCGCCGACAGCCAGGCGTGGGACGCGTCGGAGCCCTCCAACTTCTCCTTGCCTGGAGGGGGGACGGTCTCGATGTAGCCGGAGACGTAGCGGGCGGGGATGCCGAGCATCCGCAGCACCGCGATCGCCAGGTGGGCGAAGTCCTGGCAGACGCCGGCACGTAGGTCCAGGACCTGGTCGACGGTGGTGCGCACCGACGTCAGGCCGGGACGGTAGGCGAAGTCGCGCCGGATGCCGAGCGTCAGTTCTGCGAGCGCCTGGCCGAAGCCGAGGTCGGGCGCGAGCAGCGTTTCTGCGTAGTCCCGGACGGCGGCCGTGGGTGCGACGTGCCTGCTCGGCAGGCCGAACAGGGCGCGGTCCATCCGCATGGCCGGGTTCGCGGAGATCACGCGCTGCGCGCTGGAGAGGCTCCACTGATCGAGCGCTTCGACGTCGATGCGGGGCCATTCGACGTCGATGACCGACTCCTTCACGACCTCGAAGCGGGTGTGCGGGTAGTGGATCTCGAAGTAGTGGCTGCGGTTGCCGAACCGGTCCTGGTGCTCGGTGTGCAGCAGCGGCGTCGGGACCACGCCGGTGCCGTGCGCGACGACCCGTTGGCTGGGGGTGGGCCGAGGCGTGAGGAAGCCGCGCTCGTGGCACATGGTGACGGGGTCGGAGTAGTCGTAACTGGTGCGGTGCCGCACGAAGTAGCGGCGCGGGGTCAGGTTCTCGGCGAGTTGTCTCACTGCTGGTCCCCGTTCGTCCAGCCGGTCACGACGGCTCGGCGTCGGCCGCTGCGGGTCAGGTGGGTGCGGCCGAGGTCGTCGGCGATGCCGCGCAACTGGCTGCGCGTCTCGGCGAGGAACTCGGCGACCCGCGGCCTGCCTGCGTCGAAAAGGGCCGCCAGGTCGGTCTCTGCGCAGGTCTCGGCGAGCCCGGCGACCTTCGCCGCGAGCGGCAGGTCGCCGATCAGTTCCAGGTCGTCGATGAGGCGGCTCAACTGGAAGGCGACCGAGCGGGGGTTGCTGCGGTCGGCGACGAGCAGGTGGGTGACGGCGACCGCCGGTCGCCTGGGCGAGGACCCCGCAGCGGCGCGGCGACGCTGCGTGATCAGGGACTCGGCGATCTCGGCGACGGCCTCCGCGAGTTGGTTCTCGACGACCGCCGCCCGCTCCTGCCCCAGCGTGTGTTCGACGAGGCTGAGGATGCGCTGCGCTCGCTCGAGACGGACGCCCGTGTCCAGGAAGGCCCAGGTGGCGTCGCGCGTCATCGACTCGGCGTTGATGCCCGCGATCGCGAGGGTCGCGTCGACGAAGCCGTCGAGGACGCCCGCGAGGTCGCGCCTGCGGGAGGCCTCGTCGACCAGATCGTCGAGGCGGCTGAGGACCTGCCAGATGTCGTCGCTCATCAGGTCGGGCACCTCGTGCGTCGCGGCCGTCAGTCGCCCGACGGCGTGCGCAACGGAGCCCTTCAGGTCGACGTCCGAGGCGGCCGCCCTGATCCGTCGGTGCGCCGTGGCCGGATCGTCGACGCCGAGGTCGACGCCCATCACCTTCTGCCCGGCGCCGAGGACCGCCGTCAGCACCTGGGCGCCGCGCGAGGCCGGGCGCCTTCCGTAGTCGTGGGTCAGGTCGAGCGCGCGGCGAAGGATCCGGGCGCCGCTGTCGGCCCGCTCGGCGTAGCGGCCGAGCCAGACGAGGTTGTCGGCGACGCGGGGCGCGACGGACCCGGTTCGCACGATCCCGAGCGCGCCGCCGTCGAAGGAGGCCAGCCAGGTCTCCGCCGCGTCGTCCGGGTCGAGCACCCAGACGTCCTTGGACAGGGGGCGCGCGGCCTTGCTGATGGCGAAGTCGTCGCCTGAGGCGACCCTCGCGAGGCCGCCGGGCAGGAACTCGTGGCCGCGGTCGACCTGGACCCCGAAGGTCCGCAGCACCATCCGGCGGGGCGTCAGCCCGGCGTCGGTGACGACCGGCGCGGTCGACAGGTCGACCGCCTCCTGCGCGCACCACGCCCACGGCTCGGCGGCGATCCGGGCGGCCAGGTCGTCGCGTTCGGCGCGGGAGAGTTGCCAGCCGGGGATCGTCGTCGTCGCGGTTGACCTGTCGATGGGCTTGATGAGGAGCCGGTCGAGGTGGGTGAGCGCATGGCTTAGTCCCACGTCGTCGCCGCACCACCAGGTCGGGGCCGAGGGGAGGATCAGTTCCTCGCCGAGCAGTTGCGGTGCCAGCCCGGGTAGCAGCGCCATCAGCGCGGGGTTCTCGAGCACCCCGGAGCCGAGCGGGTTGACGGTGACGACGTTGCCGAGCCTGGTCGACTCGAGCAGGCCGGCGAGGCCCGCCTCGGAGTCGGTGCGGAACTCGAGGGGGTCGCTCTCCTCGGAGCCGACGCGGCGCAGGATCACGTCGACCAGCTCCCGGCCGTCCGGGGAGTTGATCCACACCTGTCCCTCGCGCAGCACCAGGTCCTCGGCCTCCACGAGGGCATAGCCGAGCAGGGTCGCGATGAAGCCCTGTTCGAAGGCGGTCGGGTCGCTGGCGCCCTGCCAGAGCAGCACGCCGCGCGGGGTGTGGCCCTCGCGTGGGGCGAGTCGCTGCAGGGCGGTGCGCATCGCGGCGAAGTAGGAGCGCAGCCGAGCGGGGCGTGCGTCGTGGTGCAGGTCGCCCATCACGCGGGAGGTGAGCCGCCGGTTGGCCATCACGTAGCCGGCGCCCTCGGGGGCCTCGGTGCGGTCGCTGAGCACCGTCCATGCCCCCGACGGGTCGCGGCCGAGGTCGGTGGCGATCAGGGGGAGCCAATTGTCGCGCGGGGCCGCGATGCCGCACGCCTGGTGCAGGAAGCCCTTGTGGCCCCAGACGATCTCCGGGGGGATCGCACCGGAGGACAGCAGTTTCTGCTCGCCGTACACGTCGGCGAGGATCAGGCCAAGCAGGCGGGCGCGCTGCGCAAGGCCGGTCTCGAGGCGCTGCCATTCGGCGGAGGTGAGGATCAGCGGGAGCGGGTCGATGATCCAGTTGCGGCCGGACTCGCCGTAGAGGATGCCCTCGTCGCGGACGAGGGTCGCCAGTTCGCGTCGGGCCGATCGGAGCCCCTGCAGGCCGAGCGCGGTGACGGCGTCGGCCAGGATCTCCTGGTCGGGGCGCAGCCCGGTCGAGGCGGTGAACTCGTCCCAGCCGCCGTTGACCTTGGAGCGGTAGGCGGCCAGTTCGCTGGTCGCGGTCGCCTCGACAGTCACGGCGACAACCTTAGCGTCGCGCCGCGATGGCTGCGGGCGCTACACTCGTGGGCGGACGAGACGGCCAGATGATCGCGGCTGGAGACAGCTGAGGAAAGTCCGGACTCCACAGAGCAGGGTGGTGGGTAACGCCCACCCGGGGTGACCCGCGGGACAGTGCCACAGAAAACAGACCGCCTGGCGACAGGTAAGGGTGAAACGGTGGTGTAAGAGACCACCAGCACCCCAGGTGACTGGGGTGGCTAGGTAAACCCCACTCGGAGCAAGACCAAGAAGGTCGACCCTCGGGTCGGCCGCGGACGCCGCTTGAGCGCTGCTCGCGCGAGGCGTCCGGGTAGGTTGCATGAGCGCGTCGGCAACGGCGGGCCTCAGATAGATGATCATCCGTCGACAGAATCCGGCTTACCGGCCGTCTCGTCCCCCACCCTCTTGGTCATTGCGCCAGAACCGCACCACCGTAGGACGAGCGGGCCTCGGGATCGTTCAGGATCGTCACCGTAATGACCGCCAGGCTCGCCCGGCTGTTGGGCGGCTGCCCAAACCGTGTCCGTTCAGTGACAGCGCGCCGGTGGATGAGCCGATCATCCTGTAGCACGCAGATCAAGCCATCATCGCCTTCCTCCGCACCGTCCGCCTGTTCGCTGCTGGGGCAGGCCAAGGCGTCAGTGAGTGCCTTGAGCCTGTTATCGATGTCGCCGGGAGAAGGCCGCCCCGGAGGCGTGAGCAGCAGGACATCGACGTCCGCGACGTTGCGCAGTGCGCTTCCGATGACGAACTCGTAGGTCCGCGAGCCAACCTGGCGAGCGTGGTAGGTGGGATCAAGCCCCTTCTGCCAGACACTGTCCACGAACCCCCGCACTTGTGCGCTCAGGCACTGGCGAATGTGCGCGATCTCCCGAGACTTGCGCTGCCGAGCGGAAGGAATCACGCCGTCGTACACCAGGATCAACTGCACGGCTACCCACGGCCCTCACGCATACCGCTTGACCGCTCCCCGGATCTGGTCGGCGAACTGATAAATGTCTGAGACTCGCTCGATGGCGAACCGCTCTTCGACCTTTGCTTCGTCGAGCAAACCCAGGTATTTCTGCTGCCGGTTGAAGTGAAGCCGGCAGATCGGCTTGCGGTTGTTGTCGTCCAGGAGAATCCCGAAGTACGACTTGGTGTCTCGAGCGACCACCCGTTCGACCTGCACATCACTCACTGCGATCGCCCGGACGATGTTGAACCCGTCCATCTCCTCAAGGGTCGTCTCGATGTCGTCGCCTCGGGTGATGGCCTCCGGCACGTCTTCCTGTTCCTCGGCCTCTTCACGGACCGCTGCAGGCGAGGCTGCCACGGCAACACCCTGGCCCTGAAGCGCCGTCTTGAGACGGACATTGACCTGGTCGGTGATCCACTGCTTGCAGGCATTGGCCACAACAGTGGAGAAGAACTCGCGCATCCGGGCCGTCATGGAGCGGTCGTAGACCTTGGCCGCCAGCAACCGGACGAACTCATCGCTCGGGTCGGCAAACTGCTCGCCGATAGCACGCTTGATCCCCGAGACGTACTTCAGTTCCTCTGCAGCCGAAAGCACCGAGTCAAGATCAAATGTGGTCTTGGTCAGCTTCTGCAACTCCGGCAACGCGTAGGGGTCGACATCGCGCAGGTCCAGCGTGAGGAAGGGACGCTCATCCATCTTGTTCGGCGCGTCAAGGTCCGTGTAGAACTGCCAACGCTGACCATTCGTCAGGACGCCGATGCGGGCGCTCGTGACGTGGAAGTACCTGAAAAGCTGCGATGCGTGGTTGATGTCGAGTGGTGCACCGATCTGCTTGCACTCGATCAGCATCTGCACCTCTCCCCCACGAAGGATCGCGAAGTCGACCTTCTCCCCCTTCTTCGTTCCCACATCGGCCGTGAACTCCGGAAGGACCTCAGTCGGGTCAAAGACGTCGTACCCAAGGACGCGGGCGATGAAGGGAAGCACTATGGCGGTCTTGGTCGCTTCTTCAGTAGTCAGACTTGCGCCGTGCTCGGACACCTTGGTCGCGAGCTCCTTGATTGCATCCTCGATGGCCATCTCTCTCCTCATACGTCAGACGGCGGACTGTGCTCATCGTCGAGCCCAGCAATTTCGCGCCAGCTTAGTCAGCCCGCCACGTCCGGATGGTGCAGGGTGAGATTTCTCATCCAAACCGCATTGCACAACGGCTGGAAGGCCGGGTCGATCACGGTCATGTAGATCACCGCGGATCCGGCCGTCGCCGACATCGACGCGGCCCATGCGGCAGTCGAAGGCGCCCTCGATAACCTGACGCCAGTCACGAACGTCGCGATCAAGCTGGCGTTCTGCTGCGGAGTCGGCATCGGCGACGGCATCCCCATGAATCCTGATTGGGCTCAGGCGGGAACCCAGGTGCCACACCCCTGTGTCGTGAAGTCCTGGCCCTCCTTGAGCGTCACCGATGGCCTGCCGCCCATGATGAAGTCGTTCTGGATGATGGCGTCACCATTGGAGCCCGAGCGGGCGATTTCCCAGTAGCACGCCCCCTCAACGGGCGACTCCACGACGTACCCGCCGGGCTTGATGTCGCGACCGACGGTCCACGTCCCTTCCCTGATCTTCGACGCCTCGACGGTCTCCTCCGTCTTGGTGACGGCCGCCTCGCGCTCGGCCACCGCCTTCTCGGCCGCCTCCACCTCGGAGGCGCGCACATCGAGTTGCGCGGAACGGGCATCGAGCGCCGCGCGGTCCTGAACCGCGGCTTCTTCGGCCTGCGTGGCCCTGTCCTCCGCCGTGGCCAGTTGGCTCTTCAGCCGGTCGCGCTCGTCGATGAGTCCGTCCACCCGGGCCGCTTCATCGTCGCGCGCAGAAGCCAGAGAAGCCGTCTCGCTCTTCCACTTCGGGATGGTCACTCCCTCCGCAATGCCGCCTGCGACGGCGGCACCTATCGCGAGGCCGACGGCGGCGGCGATTGCCGGGATGCGCCAGCGCAGCAGCACCGCCCACCAAGGCCGCGATGGCGGAGGAGACGGGACGTATGGCGGTGGCGGCGGCGGCGGTGGAGTCGGCATGCCCGCATAGGGGTCGGGCATGGGAGGGGGCAAGAAGTTGGGCTGAGGCGCAGACATTGGGCTTCATCCTGTCGAGAACTGCGGAACGTGAGAGGAGCGTATAGCCGCCGCCGAGCCCGACTTCGGCGGGGTCGTTCTACTGGTCACCGAGGACGCGTCGGCCCCCGCGCTGCCCGTGATCTCGGCGCACGTCGACGACGTCGAGGCGGCCTACGCGGAGGCGCGGGAACAGGGCCTGGAGATCGTCCGTCCACTGACCACTGAGGAGCCGTGACGTCTCAGTTCAGCATCCGGGTTCCGGTGCGACCGACCTCGTACCGGTAGCCGAGCGGCGAGGTCCATTCGAGGACGCCCGCCCTGGACTGCTCGACCTGCCAACTTCCGGCCGTCTTGGCGCGGTGGACCCGGCGGCTGAGCGGGGCGAGGTTGCCGATCCGCGTCTGCCCGCGGACCCCTGGCTGGTAGGGGGCGGTGTGGTCGAGGTCGAGCCCCGCCGAGGATCGGTTCGAGAAGGGGAAGGCCTCGGTGTCGAACGCGAGGTGCACCGCCCGCCTCATCTGCCGACCCGGCAGGTAGCCGTCCTCCGGTTCGAGGTTCGGCAGGTCGATGACCGGATGCACAGTGACGTCCACCCCGGCCAGCGCCTCGGCGAGCAGGTGGGTCGTGAGGTGCCCCGCGCGCTCCAGCCGTGCCGACCCGGTCAGCTCGCCGAGCGCGTCGCAGTGGATGTGGACGGCGATCCCGAGAGTGGGTCGCAGCCGCGCCACCGGGACGGTCACCGGCGCAGGCACCGCATCGCCCATCGGGAGCCGCTGCTGGGCGGCGGCCTGCAGCAACGCCGTCGCGTAGGCGGGGTTGGCAAGCACCCCGATCGCCTTGGCGCGGCGCTGATCCCGCGTGAGGCCAGGATGCTCGCCCTCGAGGACCTCCGCAAGCCGTTCGACGGCGGCATCCAGGTACCTGGCGTCGACCGCATCGAGCCGGCCGGTGAGGTTCATGCAGCCGTCCTGGAACCCCCACAGGTAGACGCCGCGGTCCTCGCGCGCCTTGCGCTCCCGCTCGATGGCCGACTCTGGGTCGGACTCGATGATGAGGCGGTCAAGCAGGGTGAACGCGGCAGCCCAGCCGAGGCGCCGTTGCCGGGGCACCCAGCGCCTCGTCACCGCCTCCGCAGCGTCCGGGGCGAGGTGCCCGCACCGCGAGGCGGCCCGCAGCGCACGGTCGGCGTCGACGTCAAGGCCCTGCACAGCGGCGAACAGGCCGGGATGGCGATGCTTCAAGTTCAGGGCCTCGACGATCCGATGCCCGGCCGCGACCGGGGTGCACCCGAGCAGGCCCGCCAGTTCGAGCGACACGAACTCGGACACCTTGGGAGTTCCCGCCCCGCCGACCCGCACCCGCCGCTCGGCCAGGACCTCCAGCAGTTCGTCGGAATCGACGCGGTACCCCTCGGCCAGATCACAGATCGCGACCACCATTGACGCGTCGGCCGCGCGGCGCGTCCGCACGAGCGAGCGAACCCGCTCCGCCGACTCCCGCGCGATCTCTTCCATAACCCGATACTACGGACCGGGTCCGACAGTTTTTCGCGCCAAACGGCCTTGTCCGGCGAGGATTGGGCGACGATCCAGCGGCCGGGTCAGTCGGCCTCGGGATGTTCCCCGTTGGCGTACTCGTCGATCCACTCGACCGCCTCGTCGGAGAGCACCGCGCCGTCCTCGTCGTAGTCGAGCCACGCCGACGCCGAACCCGGGTCGCCCTCGATCTCGGCCGCCACCTCGTCGGGAACGGCCTCGCCGTAGTGGTCGATCAGCCAGTCCCGTGAGTCGTCGCTCAGCCGCCGCCACACGTCTTGAAAGTCGCTCATGACCTCAGACTAGTTCGGGCGCGCCACCGTGACGACGCCGCCCACCACGTCGACCTTTTCGATCCGCACCCGAACCTCGGTGCCGACCTCCTTCTGCTTCGCGGTGACCCGCAGTTCGACGGCGGGATCGGCGATCTGCACGGTCCCGACGCCGGTCTTCGGGTTCACGTCGGTGATGACGCCCTCGAAGATCTCCCCCACCCGCGACGCCAGGACCATCGCCTCGGTCAGGTCGACGACGCCGCGCTCGTAGGCGTTGGCGCTCCGGCCGGCATCGGCCATCTCCTGCGGAAGCGACTCCAGCCCTGCGGTCGCCCATTCGGGGATCGGCAGGCCATTCAGCAGCGAGTGGCAGATCACCAGCACGTAGCGGTCCACGAGGCGACGCAGCGGCGCCGTGGTGTGCGCGTACGGCGCGGCGAGCGCGCTGTGCTGCAGGTTCCCCTCGGGCAGTTCGCCGTCGAACGCCAGGTAGCCCGCGCCGCGGAACAGCATGGTGCACTTGGTCAGCACGGCCAACTCGGCGGGGTCGTCGGGCGAGAGCGAGCGGACGAAGTCCGGGTAGCTCATCCCCTTTGGCCAGTCGACGCCCAGAGTGCGGGCGGAGCGACGCAACTTGTCGATGGACCACTGCTCGGCGGGCGGCAACGTGCGCAGGATGCCGACCTTGCCCTCGATCATCGTCTGAGCCGCGGCGAAGCCGGTCATCAGCGAGATCTGCGCGTTCCAGTTCTCCACCGGCACCAGCGTGCGGAACTCCAGTTCCCAGGTGCCGTTCTTGGCGACGATCTCCTGCTCGGGCAGGTTCAGCGAGATGCCGCCACGCTTGATCTCGATCTGCTCGCGCAGTTTGCCGACCTCGGGTAGCAGCGCGATGCTCGGGTGCGGGTTGCCTGCGTCGATCGAGGCCTGGACGTCGTCGTAGTTCAGCTTCGCGTAGCTCTTGACGAGCGCTCGGGTGAGCGCGACGTCACGGACCTCGCCCGCCGCGTCGAGCCGAAGCTCCCACAGCATCGCGGGCCGCGGCAGCGTGTCGTCGAGGATGGAGGCCGCGTCCTCGCTGAGCACCTTCGGGTGCAGCGGGATGCGGGCACTCGGGGCGTATTTGGTGAGGCCCCGGACGTGCGTCTCGGCCTCCAGCGCCGTCCCGGTACGCACGAAGTGCGCCACGTCGGAGATCGCGTAGCGCACCAGGTAGCCGTCGCCGTCGCGCTCGATCTGGACGGCCTGGTCGAGGTCCATCGACGAGGCGGGGTCGATCGTCACGAACTCGATCGACGTCTTGTCGACGTGGCCCTCGACGGGCAGTTCGGCCGAAACGTCCGCCTCCGACAGCACGGCCTGCGGGAACTCAAGCGGCAGTTCGAGCTTCTCTTGCAGCCGACGCAGGCCCTCGCGGAGCTGCTCCGGCACGTCCGACACCGCGATGCGCGAGGCTGGCATCAGATGCCCGATTCCGGGGTGCGGATCAGGATCCGGTCGCACTCGACGCAGCGCAGCACCTCGTTGGCGGGGGCGCGGCGGTACGTGGCGACGTCGGAGAGCGTCAACTGCAACTGGCAGCCGCCGCAGCGGCCCGCCTTCAACGGGGCGGCGCCCAGGCCCGAGGCGGCCCGCAGCCGCTCGTAGAGGCCCATCAGGTCGGTCGGCATCTTGGCGGCGATCGGGGCGCGGGTGGCGACCAGGTCCGCCGACTCCTTGCGCAGCTTCTCGACGGCGAGGTCGCGGCCCGCTACCTCGTCGCGCAGCCTCGTCTCGACCTCCGCCTTCTGCGCGGCGATCTTGTCGCGGTGCGCCGTTGCGTCCTCCAACTGCCCCATCACCTCGAGCTCGGCATCCTCGAGTTCGCCGATCCGCCGGGTCAGGTGCGCAACCTCGTCCTGCAACGAGCGAAGCGTCTTCGGGTCGCTGACCGAGCCGTCGTCGATGCGTTCCTGGTTCCGCACGAGCCGCGCCTTGACCGGCGCAAGGTCCGTCTCGGCCTTTGCGACGGCGATGCCGAGGTCGTCGACCTCGATGTTCGAGGCGACCAACTCGTCCGTGACACCCTGACGCGCCTCCATGAGGGCAGTGATGGCCTTGTGGTGCGGCAGGTTGCGGGCCGCGTGCTGCACCCGTGCGATCTCGGAGTCGAGGTCCGCGAGGGTGAGAAGCGTGCGTTGAACTGCGGGTTCGGCGAGCATCAGGGTCCTTATCCAGTTGGGTGGCACCACCTTACTAGCGCCGCCGATGGGCGTGCGTCAGAGCGCGAGGCGTTCCTTCACCAGCGCGGCCAGCGCCTCAGCATGGCGCTGCGCCTCCTCCTGCGTCGGCGCCTCAACCATGACGCGGACGACGGGCTCGGTACCGGAGGGGCGCAGCAGCACCCGTCCGGTCGACCCGAGTTCGCGCGCCGCCGCCGTGACGGCCGACTGCACCTCGTTGTCGATGCCCGCCCGCAACTTGTCCACGCCGCGCACGTTGATGACGACCTGCGGCAGCACCGTCATCACGCCCGCGAGTTCCTTCAGGGAGCGGCCGGTCGACAGCATCCGGGCGGCCAGGTGCAGGCCCGTCAGCGTGCCGTCGCCCGTGTTGGCGAACTCCGAGATGATCACGTGGCCGGACTGCTCGCCGCCGAGCGCGAAGCCGTTGGCGTTCATCGACTCAAGCACATAGCGGTCGCCGACCTTCGTCTGGTCGACGCGGATGCCGTGCTCGCGCATCGCGTTGATCAGCCCGAGGTTGCTCATCACGGTCGCCACGAGCGTGTCGGAGTGCAGCCGGTGGTCCTCCTTCATGGCGACGGCCAGGATCGCGAGGATCTTGTCCCCGTCGACCATGGTGCCCTCGGCGTCGACGGCGAGGCAGCGGTCGGCGTCACCGTCGAGCGCGATGCCGAGGTCGGCGCCCTCCGCGATGACGCGGTCGATGACGCCTCCCATGTGCGTCGAGCCTGCGTTGTCGTTGATGTTGAGGCCGTCGGGCTCCGCGTGGATCGGGATGATCTGCGCCCCGAGCGCCCCGAACGCCTCGACGGCGGTGGTGGAGGCCGCGCCGTTGGCGCAGTCGACCACGATCTTGAGCCCCTTCAGTGACGCCCCCTCCCCCAGGGAGCGGCGCAGGTGCGCGACGTAGCCCTCGACGGCGTTCGAGTCGTAGCGGATCCGCCCGACTGCTCGGCCGATGGGACGGTCCCATGCCTCGCCCATCCGTGCCTCGATGGCGTCCTCAAGGTAGTCGTCGAGCTTGACGCCGCCCTTGGAGAAGAACTTGATGCCGTTGTCGGGCATCGGGTTGTGCGACGCGGAGATCATCACGCCCAGGTCGGCGTCCATGTCGTTGACGAGGAACGCCACAGCCGGGGTGGGCAGCACGCCCAGCCGGATCACGTCGACGCCCGCCGAGGCGAGCCCCGCGACGACGGCCGCCTCGAGGAACTCGCCGCTGGCCCGCGGGTCGCGACCCACCAGCGCGAGCGGTCGATGCCCGGAGAAGGCACCCGCCTCGCCGAGGATGTGCGCCGCCGCGACCGAAAGGTCAAGGGCCAGCTCGGCTGTCAGTTCGTCATTCGCGACGCCACGGACGCCGTCGGTACCAAATAGTCGTGCCACGGACGCAACCTTAGCCGAATCGCTCGCTACCGCTGAGCGCGCCGGGCATGCGGAGCCGGGCACGCAAAAACGCCCACCCCGGAAAGGGATGGGCGTTTTCGAAGCAGAGATCAGCGCTTGCTGTACTGCGGGGCCTTACGGGCCTTCTTGAGGCCGGCCTTCTTGCGCTCGATGATGCGGGCGTCGCGGGTCAGCATGCCAGCCTTCTTCAGCGCGGGGCGCGAGGCCTCGGCGTCGACCTCGTTGAGGGCGCGGGCAACACCGAGACGCAGGGCGCCGGCCTGGCCGGTCACGCCGCCACCGTCGATGCGGGCGATCACGTCGTAGGAACCGGCGACACCGGCGACCGCGAACGGATCGGAGACGTGCTGCTGGTGCACCTTGTTCGGGAAGTAGTCGTCAAGCGTGCGACCGTTGATCTTCCACTGGCCGGAGCCGGGGACGATGCGGACGCGGGCGACGGCCTCCTTGCGACGGCCGGTGCCGTAGCCGGGGGCGACGACGGCCGGACGAACGTCGGCGCCAGCGGCGGCGGCCGGGTTCGAGTCGGAGCGGTAGGCGATCTCGCGATCCTGCTCGTCAACGAAAGGGGTGATCTCTTCGGCGACGGTCTCTTCGGCGACGTTCTCAGTCATCTGGTTCTCACTCACTGGGCGATCTGGGTGATCTCGTAGGGCTGCGGCTTCTGGGCAGCGTGCGGGTGCTCGGGGCCGGCGTAGACCTTGAGCTTGCCCATCAGCTGACGGCTCAGCTTGTTCTTGGGCAGCATGCCCCAGACGGCGCGCTCGACGGCCTTGCGGGGATCCTTCTCGAGCAGCTCGCCGATCGAGATGGACTTCAGGCCACCCGGGCGACCCGAGTGCGAGTGGCGCATCGACTGCGTCGCCTTGTTGCCGCTGACGGCGATCTTGGAGGCATTGACGATGACGACGAAATCGCCACCGTCGACATGCGGGGCGAAGGTGGCCTTGTGCTTGCCCCGCAGCAGGGTCGCAGCGGCCACGGCGAGACGTCCGAGAACAATGTCCTCGGCGTCGATCACGAGCCAGTTCCGGGCGATTTCGCCCGGCTTCGGGGTGTACGTAGACACGGAGGCAGACCAACTTCCATTCATGTGAACAGTGTGCGGTGCGCTGGCGGCGTCGACTCGAAAGTCACACAGGCCGCACCGGCGCGCAACAGCTACCTAGCTTAGATCGGCAAACGCCTCAGCGCAAAATCGAGGCCCCCGACGGGGTCCGCTCCAGGTTATCCCAGGGCGGCTGCGGCCGGGAATCATCGGCCATTAGGGTGAAGCATGGCCTCAAAGATGAGTACCCAGATCGCCGTGACGTCCCCCGATGATGTGCGCAACGTCGTGCTCGTGGGCGCGAGCGGCTCGGGCAAGACGACCCTGTTCGAACATCTCCTGCGAGCCCGCATCGACGGGTACCGCGGTGAGAAGGACTCCCTGGAGCGCGGCGCCTCGCTGACGTTGGCGTCGATCCCGGCCACGGACGTCCAGATCAACCTCCTTGACGCCCCGGGGCATCCCGACTTCGTCGGAGAGCTCCGCGCCGGGCTGCGCGCCGCGGACGCGGCGATCTTCGTGATCGCGGCCGGAGACGACATCGACCCCACGACGGTGGCGCTCTGGGAGGAATGCAGCCAGGTGTCGATGCCCCGCATCATCGCGATCACCAAGCTCGACCAGGGCAGGGCGACGTTTGAGGAGATGGTCGCCGCGTGCCAGACCACCCTCGGCGAGGGGTGATCCCGGCGCTGATCCCGTTGACGGTCGACGGAGCCAACGTCGGCAACCTGTCCCTCCTGAACAAGCGGGCGCACGACTACTCGTCTGGCGCCCGCGTCTCACGCGACGCGACACCTGAGGAGGCCTCCCTCGTCGACGAGCAACGCGCACCGCTGCTGGAGGCGATCATCACGGAGGTGCAGGACGACGACCTGATGGAGCGTTACCTCGAGGGCGAGGAGATCGCCGTCGACGAGGCCCACTCGTCGCTGTTGCGCGCCGTCACCGGCGCCCGCTTCTTCCCGCTGCTGCCGGCCCACACCACCAGCGACAAGGGCACCGAGGAACTGCTGCGCTGGATCGAGAACGGCTTCCCTCCGCCGAACGTGCACCCGGTGCCCCCGACGACCACCCCGAACGGCGCGACCCTGCCTCCGGTCGCGTGCGACCCGGACGGCCCGCTGGTCGCGCAGGTGATCCGCACCACCTCCGACAACTACTCGGGCCGCACCGCGCTGGTGCGGGTGTTCTCGGGGCGGCTTCGTCCCGAGGACGTCGTGCACGTCTCGGGCAGGCGCGAACTGTTCGGCGCCGACCCCGACCCGCTGCACCCCGACCACGACGACGAGGAACGCGTCGGCCCGATCTCCGCGCCCGCCGGGCTGGAGTTCGCGCCTCTGAAGGATGCGATCGCAGGCGAGATCGTACTGGTGACCCGGCTGTCGAAGGCCGAGACCGGGGACACGCTCTCCTCCATGGACCGGCCTGCGCTCGTGGAGCCGTGGGACCTGCCGACGCCCCTGCTGCCCGTCGCGCTCGCCGCCCCGAGCCGCGGCGACTCCGACAAGCTGACCGGAGCCCTGCACCGGTTGTGCGTCGAGGACTCCACGCTCAGGCTGGAGCGCAACGCGGAGACCGAGCAGCAACTGCTGTGGGTGATGGGGCAGGCACAGAAGGACCTTGCGCTCAGCCACCTGCGCGACCGACTCGGCCTGAAGGTCGACGAGGTGGACGTCAAGGTGCCGCTGCGCGAGACCTTCCTCGGCCACGTCAGGGGCCTCGGCCGCAACGTCAAACAGTCTGGGGGCCACGGCCAGTACGCGGTGTGCAACATCGAGGTCGAACCGCTCGAGCGAGGGGCCGGCTTCGAGTTCGTCGACAAGGTCGTCGGAGGGGCAGTGCCGCGCGCCTACATCGCCTCCGTGGAGAAGGGCCTCACGCAGCAGATGGAGCATGGCACCCGGTTCGGGGTGCCGACGGTCGACCTGCGCGTCACGCTCTACGACGGCAAGGCCCACTCGGTCGACTCCTCAGACATGGCCTTCCAGGTCGCGGGCCAACTCGCGCTACGCGACGCCGCCGAGCGCGGCGAGGTGGGCGTGCTGGAGCCGATCGACCGCGTCCGGGTCACCGTCTCCGACTGCTACCTCGGGGCGATCCTGACCGACCTGGGGTCGCGACGCGCCCAGGTGCAGGGCAGCGACCTGGACGGCGCGGGCCACGCGACCGTCGAGGCGCTGGTCCCGCAGATCGAACTGGTCAGCTACCCGATCGACCTGCGCGGCCTCGCGCAGGGCACCGGGTCGTTCACGCGCGTCTTCGACGGCTACGACCTGATGCCTGAGGAACTCTGGCCGCGGTAGGCCAGGACGGCGTCCAGGAGCGCGTCTGCCACAGCGCGCTTGGAACCGGACGCGTCGGCGACCACCTCGTCCGATGAGTCGATGACGACGAGGTGGTTGCCCTCCGACTCGAACCCCAAGGCCCAGCCGACCTCGTTGATGGCGAGCAGGTCGGCGCCCTTGCGGGCCCGCTTCCTGCGGCCCCGCTCCAGCAACTCCTCGCCGTGGGCGGTCTCGGCGGCGAACCCGACGATCGTCTGGCCCTCGGCGCGTGCCGCGGCAAGGCCCTTCAGGACGTCGGGGTTCTCCACCAGGTCGATGGACGCGATCCCTCCCGCCTCCTTCGTCAACTTCCGGTCGGCGACGGCGCTCGGCCGGAAGTCCGCGACCGCGGCGGCCATCACGACCACGTCCGCGATGGCGGCCAACTCCCCCATCGCGTCAGCCAACTCGGCGGCAGTGCCGACCGGCGTGACCTCGACGCCCGCGCCCGCCTCGTCGAGCACCGCGCGTTCGATGTTTGCGGCCGCGAGCAGCACCCTGGCGCCACGCTCGGCGGCGGCTGCCGCGACGGCGACCCCCTGCCTGCCGCTCGACCGGTTGCCGAGGAAGCGGACCGGATCGATGGGTTCCCGGGTGCCGCCCGCGGAGACGGCCACCGTCAGGCCCGCGAGGTCGCGGCGCCGGTCGAGCAACTCGTCGATCCTGGCGTGGATCTGCTCGGGCTCGCTCATCCGGCCCGGGCCGGAGTCGCCGCCGGTGAGTGGCCCGTCCTCCGGCCCGATGACGTGCACGCCGCGGGAGCGCAGGGTCGCCAGGTTGGCAACGGTGGCGGGGTGGCGCCACATCTCGGTGTGCATGGCGGGCGCGATCAGGACCGGGGCCTGCGTCGCGAGCAGCGTGGTGCCGAGCAGGTCCGACGCGAGACCGGCGGCCATCGAGGCCATGGTGTTCGCGGTGGCGGGCGCGACCACGACCAGGTCGGCCCGCTGGCCGAGCGCCACGTGCCTCACGCGTGGCACGTCGTCGTGCACCGAGGTGGTGACCGGGTTGCGGCTGATCGACTCCCACGTCGGGAGCCCCACGAACCGCAGCGCGTCCTGCGTAGGAACCACGTGCACCTCGTGCCCGTCCCCGATCAGCAGCCTCACCAGTTGGACGCTCTTGTAGGCGGCGATGCCGCCCGTTACTCCCACCACGATGACCATGGTTCCGATTGTTCCATCCGGGTACGCTGCGGACCATGTGCACCGTGGTGATTCGGGTCCCCGAACCGGGAGACGGACCGATCCGGTTGCTGGCCGTCCGCGACGAGGACCCGCACCGCCCCTGGCGTCCGCTCGGCGCCTGGTGGCCGGAGCGCGAGGGCGTCGAGGGGATCATGGACGAACTCGCAGGCGGAGCCTGGCTGGCCCACGACGGCGCGACGCTCGCGGTGCTGCTGAACAGGGACGGCGGATCGACCGTCGCGGTGCCCGCCTCCCGCGGTTCGCTGGTGCTTGACGCCATCGCCGGGCGCGACCTTCCCGACCCGCTCACCACGCTCGGCTTCAACCTGGTCGTCGCCGACGCGGCCGGCGTGAGCGTCACCTCATGGGAGGGCGGCACGCCCCGGGTCACGCGGCTGGCACCCGGAACGCACATGATCGCGCACGAGGACGTCGACGCGCCCACCACCGCCCGCGTGGCGGCCTGGCTGGGCGCGTTCTCGGAGGCGCCGACCGACGGCGATCCGTGGTGGGGTGGCTGGATCGACACGCTGCGCGCAAGCACCGTCGTCGAGGCGACCGACGATCGGGCGATCGTGCGCGACAACCGCCCGCACGGTTACCCGACGCAGACCCTTCTGGTGTGCGTCGCAGGGGTCGACGCCGCCGGGGTGACGGCGACGATGGCGAGGCTGGACGAGCCGGGCGCGTGGAACGAACTCAGCCTCTGAGGCTCAGTTGACAGCGCCGACGACGAACGCGTCGCTGTCGCCGCAACCCAACTCGGGCTCCAGCGGGGCGTAGCCGCCGACCAGGGAGACCTCTCCCCCGCCGCGACGAGCGCCTCGACGTCGACATCCTCGGGAAGGCAGGCACCGCGTCGACGTCGCCGGCGCGCACCACGAGGCACCCGTCCACGACCATCAGGCTGCCCTCGAGCAGCGCGGTGTCCGTCACTGGCTGCCCCGCGTGACGCAGCACGACGGTCCCGTCCCCAAGGCTCTCGGTGAACATCGCGGAGGCGGGATCGGCAGGCTTCTGCGCGGGGGCGTGCGTCTGCGTGGGCAGCGGTGTGGCCGCCGGGTCCTCACTGGTCCCGGCGGCCGAACAGGCGGCGAGGGCGGCAACCGCGGTGACCGCCAGCGCGAGGCGCGCCGCGAGGCTCGCGGCGCGTCGACTCACAGGATGCCGCCGGAATCCACGATCCGCTTGCCGAACGGGAAGCAGGTCACGGGGATCATCTTGATGCTGACCCAGGCGTTCGCGATGCCGATGATCGTCAACGTCTGCGCCAGGGCGGCCGCGAGGTGGATCAGCGCGAGCCACCAGCCCGCGATGACGAACCAGATGGCGTTCATGATGGCCGACCCCGCGCCGGCACCCGGCTTCGGGACCACCGACTTGCCGAACGGCCACAGCACGTAGCGGGCCATCCGGAACGAGGCGACGCCGACCGGGATGGTGATGATGAAGATGCAGGCGATGATTCCGGCGAGGAAATAGCCGAGGGCGAGCCAGAAGCCGCCGAAGATCACCCAGATCAGGTTGAGCAGTGTCCGCATAGTCAGTCCTTCCTGCAGGCACACCATCCATTCTACGAGGGTGGGCCACCCGTTCGGGTCCGGGTTGGTCCGGGTCTGTCCCCCACCACTACCCTGAGGGGATGGATCCGCTGCCTCCCCGATTGCACCGCGACGTCGTCAGTTACGTGCGCCGCAGCACCCGGATGAACGAGTCGCAGGAGCGTGCCTGGTTCCGCTACAAGCAGGAATACGTGGTCGCCGTCCTGCATGGCGACCTGTCGACCTCGGTCGCACCGGAGGCCAGGGTCGACTGGTCGGAGCAGTTCGGGCGCGAGGCTCCGCTGATCGTCGAGATCGGCTCCGGCGGTGGCGACTCGCTCGTCCCGATGGCCAAGGGCAGGCCCGGGGCGAACGTGGTCGCGTTCGAGGTGTTCGAGCCGGCGGTGGCCTCGACGCTCAGCCGGATCGCGCGCGAGGAGGTCGGCAACGTCCGGATGGTCGTCGCGGACGGCGCGCAGGGCCTTGCCGTGCTCTTCGACGACGCCTCCGTGAGCGAACTGTGGACCTTCTTCGCCGACCCGTGGCACAAGAAGCGCCACCACAAGCGACGGCTGGTCGGCACCGACTTCGCAGACGTCGTCGCCGCGAAACTCGCCCCCGGCGCGGTGTGGCGGCTGGCCACCGACTGGGAGGACTACGCGCTGTGGATGCGCGAGCACCTCGACGGGCACCCGCTGCTTGTCAACGAGCACGACGGCTGGGCGCCGCGGTTGGAGGAGCGCCCCGTCACCAAGTACGAACGCAAGGGCCTCGAGGCCGGCCGCACCGTCTACGACCTGACGTATCGGAGGCGCGATGCGGCTCAGGCTTGACCTCGGCTACGACGGCACCGACTTCCACGGCTGGGCGGTCCAGCCCGGCCAGCGCACCGTGCAGGGCGTTCTTGAGCCGTGGATCGCGCAGGTGCTGCGGCTGCCGTCGGAGCCGACGCTCGTGGTGGCAGGGCGCACCGACGCCGGGGTGCACGCCCGGGCGCAGGTCTGCCACGTCGACCTGGACGTCGAGTCCGACCCCTCCGTCGAACTGCTGCGCCGCCTGCAGCGGGTGCTCCCCCACGACATCGCCGTCAGGTCTGTCGCGACGGCGCCAGACGGCTTCGACGCGCGCTTCTCCGCCACCTGGCGGCGCTACTGCTACCGGGTCAGCGACGAGGGCTCCTTCCACGACCCGCTGCTGCGCGGCCACGTCACCCGGCTCCCGTTCCCACTCGACGTCGGCGCCCTGAACTCCGCCGCCGCGACGGTGCTCGGGCTGCGCGACTTCGCCGCCTTCTGCAAGCCACGCGACGGCGCGACCACGATCCGCGAACTGCGGGAGGTGGGCGCGCTGCGCCGCGAGGACGGCGTCGTGGAGATCTGGCTGCAGGCTGACGCGTTCTGCCACTCGATGGTCCGTTCGCTGGTCGGCGCGCTGACCGCGGTTGGCGGCGGCCGCCGCACGCTCGCCTGGCTGGAGGAGGTCGCGGCGAGCCCGCGCAGGCACTCCGAGGTGCCGGTGATGCCGGCGCACGGCCTGACGCTCGAGGCGGTCGGCTATCCGGCCGAGAAAGACCTGGCGCAACGCGCCGAACAGGCGAGAAACGTCCGCACCTTGGAGGAAGCGTGAGCCACTATTTCGAGACGCCGGAGGAGCCGTTCGTCGCGCACGACTTCACCGCCACTATCTTCGGCCGGGAGTTGACGTTCGCGTCGGCGCCGGGGGTCTTCTCCGGCTCGCGCCTCGACCTCGGCACCTCGGTGCTGCTGCGCGAGATCGACCCGCCTGTGGCGGGCCACGTGCTCGACCTCGGCTGCGGCGTCGGCACCATCGCCGTCGGCCTGGCGCTCGCCTCGCCCGAGGTCACCGTCGACGCGGTGGACATCAACGAGCGGGCCGTCGAGTTGACGACGCTGAACGCGGGGCGGCACAAGGTTGCCGACCGGGTGCGAGCCATGACGCCGTCGGAGGTCTCCCCCGAGACGCGCTACGACGAGATCTGGTCGAACCCACCCATCCGGATCGGCAAGGAGGCGCTGCACGAACTGCTGCTCACCTGGCTCGCCCGGCTCCGCGAGGGCGGCGCCGCGTACCTGGTGGTCGGCAGGAACCTGGGCGGCGACTCGCTGCAGCGCTGGCTGATCGACAAGGGCTACCCGACCGAGCGACTGGCCTCGGCGAAGGGCTTCCGGGTGCTGCGCGCCTGCCGCCGCGGACCCGTGGAAAGTTGAAGCGGTGACTACTTTCCGGGCATAGGATGGGTTGTGCCAGCGCGCCTGACGGCGCGGAACTCATGTGAAGGAGTCAGCAATGACCTACACCCTCCCCGATCTCCCCTACGACTACAACGCGCTCGCCCCTCCATCGCCCCCGAGATCATGGAGCTGCACCACGACAAGCACCATGCGGCGTACGTGAAGGGCGCCAACGACGCGCTCGAGCAGCTTCAGGCCGCCCGTGAGGCAGGCAACCTGGGCGCCGTGAACAAGCTGGAGAAGGACCTGGCGTTCCACCTGGGCGGCCACATCAACCACTCGGTGTTCTGGAAGAACATGTCGCCCGACGGCGGCGGCGAGCCCACCGGTGACGTCGCCGAGGCGATCGGCGAGTTCTTCGGCTCCTTCGACGGCTTCAAGAAGCAGTTCAACGCCGTCGCCAACGGCATCCAGGGCTCCGGCTGGTCGATGCTCGTCTGGGACACCCTTGGCCAGCGCCTCAACATCAACCAACTGTTCGACCAGCAGGGCAACCTGCCCATCGGCCAGCTCCCGATCCTTCAGCTCGACATGTGGGAGCACGCCTTCTACCTGCAGTACAAGAACGTGAAGGGCGACTACGTCAACGCGTGGTGGGACGTCGTCAACTGGGACGACGTGGCGCAGCGCCTCGCCGCAGCGAAGGCCGCTGGCGTCAGCTACTGACCGACCGACGCGAACGGGCCCCGAGGATCGTCCTCGGGCCCGTTCCCGCGTCTCAGGAGGCGGCGGCGTCGAGGACGGCGGCGAGGACCTTGTCCGCCGTCTGCCTCCCGTAGGCGTCGATCGTGACGTGGATGCCGTCGTCGCGCAGTGAGCCGCCGTCGGGCTGAGCATCGTCACAGGCGGACGGGGACTGCGGGCGGCTCGGCTCGGGGTCGTCGCAGAACAGCGGGTCCATCTGGAAGGTGCGCACCCGGGGGTCCTGGGCGGCGATCCGCCGAACCATCTCGTTCCAGCGCATCCGGTACTCGTCGTGGTTCAACGCGTAGTCGTCAAGGGGGAAGCAGTCGGTGTCCCCGACGGGGCACTTCTTCAGCAGCCCTGGGCCGGGGCGCTCGGGCTGCGCGATGACGAGGGTCGCGCCGTCGCGGGTCAGCCGGTCGATCGTGGTGCGGGTCTCCGCCTCGAGCACGTCCCAGAACTCCGGGTCCTCCGGGCGGATCAGGCGCCCCTCGTACCAGCGCTGGTGCGTCTCGTAGCGCGACCACCAGAACACGATGTCGGGGTGGTGCCTGTCGATCAGCGAGTCCTGAAGTTGGGCGAGCACCCGGCAGTCGCCCGGCCCCTCGTGGGGCGGCTTCTTGTACTCCTGCAGTTCCACGGCGAGCGGCGTGCAGCCTCCGCGCGCCGCGCTGTCGACGGCCCAGCCGCGTTCGGTGGCCGCGGCGTCGAGCGAGCTCATCAGCTTCAGCGGCACGGAGTCGCCGGTCACGACGATCCAGTGCTTGGCGGGGACCACGCCCAGCGTTGCCTGAAGCGTCGCAGACCAGCCGAGGATGACGGCCATCACGACGGCGACCGCGGCGGCCACCCTGCGCGGCGTGAACCAGGCCGTCAGCCTGCCGCGCCTGATCGGCTGCTCGACCAGGTGATAGGAAGCGACCGACGTCACGACCGTCCCGGCGAGCGCGACGGCGGCGCGGGCCGGCTGGAAGTGCTCGACGTGCGCGATCCCCATCCACACGGCCCACGGCCAGTGCCACAGGTACAGCCCGTAGGAGATCCGGCCCAGGTAGGCCATCGGGCCCCACGCAAGTGCGCGCTCGACGAGGGTTCCCGGGCCGCAGACGAGCGCCGCCATCAGCACGACGACGCCGAGGCTCAGCAGCAGCGCTCCGCCGAAGAAGTAGAACGGGCTCGGCCCGCCCAGGAAGGGCAGCACCGCGGCGACCGCGGCGATGCCGACGGCGGTGAGGGCCTTGTGGTGCCTGGCCAGGGCGTCACGGACCCTGTCGTCGGAGACGAGGATCGCGAGCAGGGCGCCGAGCAGCGGCTCGAAGGCCTTCGAGTCGGTTCCCATGTAGGCCCGGTCGACCGAGGCCGTCAGGTAGAGCTGCGGCAGCCGCGCGATCGACGCGAGCGTGAGGACCGCCGTGACGGCGATCAGGGCGGTGCGGAGCCTGGCCTTGCGCGCAAGCCAGGCGATCAGCCCGATCGCGATGGGCCACACGAAGTAGAACTGCTCCTCCACCGCGAGCGACCACATGTGCAGCAGGAGCGAGGCGGACCCGTCGGAGGAGAAGTAGGAGTTGGCCTCCATGAAGTGCCAGTTGGCGAGGTAGACGGCCGTCCAGCCGACGTCCCCCGCTGCCGCCGCCCGCCGGTAGACGGGCATCAGGAACGTGGCGTAGGTCAGCACCGCGATCAGGACGAGGGTGGCGGCTGGCAGCAGCCGAAGGAACCGCCGCTGCCAGAACCGCGCGAACCGGGGACGGCCGTGCTTGGCCGTGTCCGCCAGCAGCCCCGCGGTGATCAGGTAGCCCGAGAGCACGAAGAACACGTCGACGCCTGCGAAGCCTGGCGCGAGCCCTGGCACGCTCAGATGGAAGGCGATCACCAGCCCCACGGCGATGGTGCGCAGCCCGTCGAGGCTGGGAACATACGTCGAGGCCGGAGAATTCACCCGCTCGACACTACGCCTTCTGCGGGCTCAGCCCCAACGGCTAGGGGTGGGACCCGTCCTTGTCGCCGTAGACCCACGGCGCGACTGGGCGGCCCGTGAGCCAGGCGCGCCACACCTCCGCGACCACGAACGGCACCAGCGCTGCGCCCACCGCCCAGCGGGTCACGAGCCGCAGCGGCAGTTCGGCCGTCACCGGGACGAACGGCGGGTTGCCGACCGTCGAGGTCGGGTCGCAGGCGCACGCATCGAGCGCCCTGTCCTCCACGATGACCTTGACCCAACTGTGGCCGCTCAGCCACCACGGGTATCCGAAGCCGCGCACGCGGGCCGCATGCACGAGGCTGGTGTCGAAGCCGAGGCCCCGCAGCACCTCCGACAGCACGGTGTTGTACTGGTGCGACCAGCCGCGGTGCGCGCGCAGCGCCCGGGCGGGAGACTCGGTCAGGTGCCACAGCGAGTGCGCCGGGAAGGCAACTGCGACGAGCCGGATGGCCTCGTCGACGAGGGCGCGGCCGGTGGCCCCGGTCGCCTTGGCGCGCGCGATCAGGCCGTCGACGGTGTCGGGCGCGTCGGTCTTCACGGCGGGCGGCGCCATCACCCACACGGGGATCAGCGCGGCGCCAAGTAGCGCGGGCAAGCCCCAGCGCAGCTTCATCTGTCGTCCTTCCTGCGGCGGGCGAATCCCTTGAGGGAGCGGTAAGGCACCTCGTCGGCCAGTTCGGCGTGCAGCGCGAGCATGTCGTCGATGGTGGCCTGCCATGGGTAGCGCTCGGCGCGGGCCCGTGCTGCGCGGCGCAGGTCGGGCCCGAGGCGTGGGAGCAGCGACTCGACGGCGTCGGCGAGCGACGGGCCGTTGGGGTCGCCCGCCGCTCCGGAGGTCGCGTCGACCAGTTCGTGCGCTCCCCCGCGATTGGAGGTCACCACCGGGGTGCCGCACGCGAGGGCCTCCAGCACCGCGAGCCCGAAGGTCTCCGCGGGGCACACCGAGAGCGAGATGTCGGCGGCCGCGATCCTGCGGGCGACCTGGTCGCGCCCCGAGACGAAGCCTTGGAAGAAGACGGGGGCATCACCCGCGGCGCGCTGCAGTTCTGGCTTGTCGGGGCCGGTTCCGTACAGGTCGAGGCGCACCTTGTGGCCGCGCCGGTGCAGTTCGACGACGGTCTCGACGGCCAACTGGGGGCTCTTCTCGTGCGAGAGTCGCCCCACGTAGCAGAACTTCAGGACGCCGTCGTCTGCCGGGGTCCCGGCGCTCGGGGTGAAGGTGTCGAGGTCGACGCCGAGCGGGATCAGGCTGAGGTTCGCGCCGGTGTTGTCGAACTCGTCGGCGGCGAACCGACTGGTGACAACCACCGAGTCGAAGACCTTCGACAGCCGCCGGTTGAGGGCGCCTACCGTCGTCTCGACCCCGAAGGAGCGGCGCGCCCACATCGCCAGCATGTCGGAGAGCCGTTCGTGGCTGAACAGCACCGAGCCGACGCTGCGCTTGGCGGCCCATCGCGCCGCCGGCGAGAGCGTCCACTTGTCGGAGACCTCGATGTTGGTGGGGCGGAACCGGTCCAGAACGTCAAGCACGCGCCACGGCTGGAAGATCATCCGGTACTGCTCCGAGACCTTCGGGCCCGCACCGACACGAGGATCCCCGCCTCTGTCTCGACGACCTCGTCGCGCGCCCCCGGGGAGACGAAGATGCGGGTGTGGCCTGCGTCGACATAGCCCTGTCCGAGGGTCTCGATGACGACCTTCATGCCGCCCGAGGTTGGGCCCACGAAGTTGGCCAACTGGGCGATGCGCATTGCCCTATTGAACCAGACGCGCCGCGGGCTCAGTCGTGGTCGTCGTCGACGCCGTCGGCCGCGATCATCTCGACGATGGTGTCGACGGTGACCCCGGGCCCGTTGCTGAGTTCGCCGATCTTTCCCCTGTCCTTCAGCACGACGATCCGGTCGCTCATCCGTACCACCTCGCTGAACTCGGACGAGATGAACACGATGCCCATGCCCTTGTCGACCAGTTTTGCGATCCGGGACTGCAGTTCGACCTTCGCGGCGATGTCGATGCCCCTAGTCGGCTCGTCGAGCACCATCACCACCGGACGGGTCGCGAACAGCCGAGCGAGCAGCACCCGCTGCTGCTCACCCCCGGAGAGGAATTTGGCCTGCCGGTCCATCGGGACCGAGCCGAGGCCGAAGTTGTCGACCGACCAGGCAAGCACCTCGTCCCGCTCCCGCTTGGAGACCTTGTGCCGCCAGCCGCGCAGCGCCTGCAGCCCGATCAGGATGTTGTCGGCCACCGACAGTTCCCCGATGATGCCGAGGTCGGCTCGCCGCTCGACGGAGGCGACGATGTGCCTGGCGAGCGCGTCGCCCGGGTTACGGAAGCGCACCTCCTTGCCCTCCACGAGCAGCGTGCCGCCGTCGGGGCGGGTGATGCCGGTCAGCAGCGCTGCCAGTTCCGATCGGCCCGAGCCGCGCAGGCCGGCGAGGCCGACGATCTCGCCGCGGTACACCTCAAGGTCGGTTGGCTCCACCTCTTCGCGCTGCGTGAGGCCACGCGCCTCGATGACCGGGGTCCCCTCCGGCTCCTGGTGGTGCGCGCGGCGCTGCGAGCCGATCTGACGCAGCGCCTCGATGTCGCGGCCGAGCATCCGGGAGATCAGTTCGACCCGGTCGATCTCGCGGGTCATGAACTCGCCCTGCACGCGGCCGTCGCGCAGCACCGTCATCCGGTCGCTGATCGCGTAGACCTGCTCCAGGAAGTGCGACACGAACACGATCGCCACGCCGCGGTCGCGCAGCGAGCGCACGATCCGGAACAGCCGCTGCACGTCGGGCGGTTCGAGGCTGGAGGTGGGCTCGTCCAGCAGCAGCACCCTCGGCCGCTCGACCATGGCCCGGGCGATCGCGACGAGTTGCTGCACCGACGGCGGGAGCGAGTCGAGGCCACGGTTCAGGTCCAGGTCGTCCAGGCCGAGGTCGGCGAGCACCTCCGCGGCGCGGGCCCGCGTCGCCGACCAGTTGATGCCGAACCGGCCGCGCACCTCGTGGCCGAGCATCACGTTCTCGACGACGTTGAGCTTCGGGCCGAGGTGAATGTCCTGGAAGACGGTGGCGATGCCCGCGGCGTGCGCCTCGGAGGGGCCAGTGAGCGAGACGGGCCGCCCGTCGAGCAGGATCTCGCCCCCGTCGATGGGGCAGACCCCGTTGAGGGCCTTCACGACGGTCGACTTACCCGCGCCGTTCTCCCCCATCAGCGCGTGCACCTCGCCCGGGTACAGCGAGAGGCTGACGCGGTCGAGCGCCGTCACCCCCGGGAAGGCCACGGTCACGTCGCGCAGTTCGACCAGCGCCGTCACGACGCGGCCCGCGGCCGGGCGCTCGACTGGCGCACCTTGAGCTCGACGGGGAGCCTGGTGCGGCGCGGCACCTCACGACCCTCTGCGGCGGAGATCAGCGCCGCGACCACCTTGGTGCCGAGCAGGTGGAAGTCCTGGCGCACAGTGGTCAGCGGCGGGAGGAAATGCGCCGTCAGGGGAAGGTCGTCGAAGCCGACGATGCTGAGCTCGTCGGGCACCGCGATGCCGCGCTCTGCGAAACCGTGGATCAGGCCGAGCGCCATCTCGTCGTTGGCCGCGAAGATGGCCGTGTACTCGGGGCGCCGCTTCAGGGAGGCGGCGTAGTCGTAGGCGAAGTCGGCGGACCAGTCCCCCACCACGATGGGCCGTTCCCTGAGCTTCCATTCCCTGATCCGGGCGTGGAAGGCGCGCTCGCGGGCGCGGGCGTCGAACCAGTCGAGAGGGCCCGCCAGGTGCAGGATGTCGCGGTGCCCCAGTTCGGCGAGGTGGTCGACCACGAGGATCGCGCCCTGCTGCTGGTCGACGGCCGTCGTGAGGAAGTTGGGGTCGCCCTCGGCCTTGATGGCGAGCACCGGCAGCCCGATGTCGAGTTGGCGCAGCGTCGCGAGGGAGGAGGACCGCGGCGCGATCACGCACAACGCGTCGACTCCCTGGGCCGTCAGGTGGTCCACGGCGGACTGCATGCCACCCTGCTCCTCGGAGGGAACGCTCACCGAGGTGACCGAGTAGTCCTCCTCGCCCGCGGCCAGTTCGATCCCTCGAAGTGTGCTGCTCGGCCCGTAGGCGCTTGACGCGTCGATGAGCACCCCGATGCGCCGGTTGCGTTGCGTCGCGAGGGCCCGCGCCGCGCTGTTCGGCCGGAAGTTGAGCTCCTCGATGGCGTCGAGCACCCGCTGCCTGGTGCCGGGACGGATGCTCGGGTGATTGTTCAGGACGCGCGAGACCGTCATGTGCGATACCCCGGCCGCCGACGCAACATGGCGAATGTTCGGGCGGGCGGGTGTCGGGTTGTCAGTCACCTTCGCCTACCTCCACGCGAAGCATACCGCCGGGCGTGGGGGCGGCTCAGTCGAGCAGCGTGCGGTCCGAGAGCGTGGCGCCCTTGATCTTGGAGAACTCCGCGAGGAGGGCGTCGGCGGTGATGCTCCGCTTCGCGTCCTCGTCGACCTCGAGCACCACGCGGCCCTCGTGCATCATGATGAGCCGGTTGCCGAGCGTGATGGCCTGATCCATGTTGTGCGTGACCATCAGCGCCGTCAGGTTGTTGCGCTCGACGGCCTCACCGGTCAGTCGGGTGATCAGTTCGGCGCGCGACGGGTCAAGGGCGGCGGTGTGCTCGTCGAGCAGCAGGATGTCGGGGTGCACGTAGGTCGCCATCAGCAGGCTGAGGGCCTGCCGCTGCCCGCCGGAGAGCATCCCGACGCGCATCTGCAGTCGGTCCTCCAGGCCCAGTTCGAGGGTGGCGAGGGCGACCCGGTACTCGGCGCGCTTGGCCGCCGTGACCGCCATCCCGAGGCCGCGCGCGCGGCCCCGCTCGAAGGCGATGGCGAGGTTCTCCTCGATCGTCAGGTGCGGGGCGGTGCCCGCCATCGGATCCTGGAACACCCGGGCGACCCAGGTCGCGCGCTTGTGCTCGCCCAGCTTGGTGACGTCGCGGTCGTTGATCAGCACCTTGCCGCCGTCGACGGGGTAACGCCCCGAGATGACGTTGAGCATGGTCGACTTGCCCGCCCCGTTCGAGCCGATCACGGTGACGAAGTCGCCCTCGTTCAGCGTCAGGCTAAGCCCGTCGAGGGCGACCCGCTCGTTGACGGTGCCGGGGAAGAAGCGCTTGGTGACGTTGTCGAGTTTCAGCATCAGCTGACCCCTTCCGCGACGGCCTTCTCGCGCCTGCGCTTGATCCGCAGCCGCTTCAGCGGGCCCCACTGGGGCAGCACCAGCGCAAGCACCACGAGCACCGCGGAGATCAGCTTCATGTCGTTGGCGGTGAACCACTCGGCGCCGAGCGCGAGTTGGATCACCACGCGGTAGATGACGGAGCCCGCCACGACCGCGAGGATCGCCTGCCACACCGCCGTCATGCCGAAGATGGCCTGGCCGACGATCACGGACGCGAGGCCCGCGACGATGATGCCGATGCCCATCGAGATGTCGGCGAAGCCCTGGTGCTGCACGACGAGCGTGCCGCAGAGCCCGACGATGCCGTTGGAGATCATCAGGCCGACGATCTTGGAGGCGCCGGTGTTGATGCCCTGGGATCGGGCCATCAGTTCGTTGTCGCCGGTGGCGCGCAGCGCGACGCCGTAGCTGGTGCCGAGGAACCAGTACAGCAGCGCCGCGACGATCAGCGCGACGCCCGCGAGGATCGCCACCGACACCCACGAGCGCATCAGCGAGTGGTCCTTCAGCCAGGTGAAGGCGGTGGTCTCGCGCAGCAGCGGGACGTTCGCCTTGTTGCCCATGATGCGCAGGTTGATGGAGTACAACGCGATCTGGGTCAGGATGCCGGCGAGCAGCGGGTTGATCCTGCCCCAGACGTGCAGCGCACCCGTGATGGCACCCGCGAGCATGCCCGCGACGACGCCGCCTGCCATCGCCACCGGAACCGGCAGCCCGCCCACGATCATCATGGCGCAGGTGGCCGCACCGGTCGTGAACGAGCCGTCCACCGTCAGGTCGGGAAAGTCGAGCACCCGATACGTGAGGTAGACCCCCAACGCCATGACGGCGTACAGGAAGCCGAGTTCCAGGGCGATGTACATCTCAGGCTCAGAACTGCTTCGTGGCGCGCGAGACGATCGCCTCGGACAGTTCGAGGCCCTGCTTCTTGCCCATCTCGGGGTTGACGAACAGGTCGAACTCCTTCTGGGTCTCGACGGGGATCTCCGAGGCCGGGGTGCCGTCGAGCAGCTTGATCATGATGGCCGCCGCGTCCTTGCCCTGCTGGGTGTAGTTCACCGAGAGGCCCGCTGCTGCGCCGCGCTCGACGGTTGACTCGTCGGATGCGAAGACGGGGATCTGCTTCTGCTCGCCGATCTGGATGACGGACTCGGCTGCCGAGACGACCGTGTTGTCCGTCGGGACAAGGAGGGCGTCGACGTCGAGCGAGTCGGCGGCCTGCTGAACCTCGGAGGAGTTGGTGACGGTGGCCTTCTTGATCTCGAGCCCCAGGTCGCCAGCGGCCTTCTCGGCCTCGGCGACCTGCACCTCGGAGTTCACCTCACCGGAGGAGTAGACGATGCCGACGGTCTTCGCCTCGGGAAGCGCCTCCTTGATCAGCTCCAACTGCTCCTTCATCGGGTTCAGATCGGAGACGCCCGTCAGGTTCGCGTCCGGCTTGTCCCAGTCCTTCATGAGGCCAGCGGCGACCGGGTCGGTGACGGCGGCGAAGACGATCGGCTTGTCCGTGATGGCGTTGGCGAGCGCCTGAGCCGTCGGGGTGGCGATGGCCAGGTAGCCGTCGTTGTCGGAGGACGCGAACGTCGAGGCGATGCTGCTCAGCGTCGCCTGGTCGCCCTGCGCGTTCTCCTCGGAGTACGTGACCTCGTAGCCAGCCTCCTTCAGCGCGTCCTTGAACCCTGCGGCCACTGCGTCGAGGGCGGGGTGCGTGACGATCTGCGCGATGCCGATCTTGACGGCCTTCTTGGCGCCCTCCGAGGCGGGTGCGTCGGCCGAGGGCGTCGAGGTCGGGGTGGTACCGCCGCATGCGGAAAGCAGCGTGGCGGCCAGGATGCCGAGGGCGGCGGCCTTGAGCTTCATGGGGTCTCCTTGGAACAGGTTTGGCGGGTGACAGCCTAGATTCTCCCCGCCTCAGGGGTGACCCGCGTCCACGGGTAGAACACCCTTGAGGTGGGGTCCCTCGGATATGCAACAAGAGGGGCCCCACTAGGGGACCCCTCTTGTCACGAACTCGTGAGGCTTACTTCTCCTCGGAGGCCGCGGCCTCCTCGGTCTCCTCGATCGCGGTCTCGTCGGCGGGAACGTCGTTCTCCTCGACCTCGGCCTCGACGGCCTCTTCCTCGACCTTGGTCTCCTCCTTGGCCTCAGCCTTGGGGGCATCGGCCTTGGCGGCCTTTGCCTTGGCGGGCTTTGCCTTCGGAGCGACGGCCTCGGTGATGATCTCGATCACAGCCATCGGCGCGTTGTCGCCCTTGCGGGGGCCGATCTTGGTGATGCGGGTGTAGCCACCCTCGCGACCCTCGAGCGTCGGGGCGACCTCGTCGAAGAGCTTCTTGACGAGCTTGTCCTTGGCCTTGACCGGCTCACCCATGACCTGCTTCTTCTCGAAGAGGGTGGCGAGCACCTGGCGGCGGGAGTGCAGGTCTCCGCGCTTGGCCTTGGTGAGGATCTTCTCGGCGAAGGGCTGCACGCGGCGGGCCTTCGTCTCGGTGGTGGTGATCCGGCCGTGCTCGATGAGCTGGCTGGTCATGTTGCGCAGGATCATGCGCTCGTGCGTGGGGCTGCCGCCCAGACGGGCGCCCTTGGTTGGCTTGGGCATTGGTTAGATCTCCGTGAGTGTTTTTAGGCGGTGGGCGGTCAGTACTGCTCGGTCTCGGCGAAGTCCGCGTCGTCGGAATCCTCGTCGTAGCGCTCGATCGCCTGCAGCGGGTCGAAGCCCGGGTGCGAGTCGCGCAGCGCGAGGCCGAGGCCCGCGAGGGTCTCCTTGACCTCGTCGATCGACTTGGAGCCGAAGTTGCGGATGTCGAGCAGGTCCTCTTCGCTGCGGGCGACGAGCTCACCAACGGTGTGGATGCCCTCGCGCTTGAGGCAGTTGTAGGAGCGGACCGACAGCTCGAGGTCCTCAACGGGAAGGTTCAGCGACTCGGCGATCTGCTCGTCGACGGGCGACGGGCCGATCTCGATGCCTTCGGCGTCGACGTTCAGCTCACGGGCGAGGCCGAAGAGCTCGACAAGGGTGCGGCCGGCCGAGGCGACGGCGTCGCGCGGCGCGATCGACGGCTTGGTCTCGACGTCGATGATCAGACGATCGAAGTCGGTGCGCTGGGCGACACGGGTGGCCTCAACCTTGTAGGTGACCTTCAGCACGGGCGAGTAGATCGAGTCGACCGGGATGCGGCCGATCTCGGCGTCGGGGTTCTTGTTCTGAACGCTCGACACGTAACCGCGGCCGCGCTCGACCACCAGTTCCATCTCCAGCTTGCCGTTGTCGTTGAGCGTGGCGATGTGCAGCTCCGGGTTGTGGATCTCCACACCGGCCGGGGGCTGGATGTCGCCAGCGGTGACGGCGCCGGCGCCGGCCTTACGCAGGTACATGACCACGGGCTCGTCCTCCTCAGAAGACAGCACGAGGCCCTTGAGGTTGAGGATGATCTCGGTGACGTCCTCGACGACGCCCTCCAGGGTGGAGAACTCGTGCTGGTTGCCCTCGATCTTGATGCTGGTCACGGCCGCGCCCGGAATGGACGACAGCAGGGTGCGACGCAGCGAGTTGCCAAGCGTGTAGCCGAAGCCCGGCTCCAGCGGCTCGATCATGAACCGCGAACGGAAGTCGGAGACGACCTCTTCGGAGAGGGTGGGGCGCTGTGCGATGAGCATGAACTGTTCCTTCCCGCGTCAACCACTATTTGATGACGCGACATGAGGCGTGGCCGCTGACTGCGACCACAGGTGGTGCGGTGGCCGGGTGGCCACCGCAACCGGTGGGGCGACTACTTCGAGTAGAGCTCGACGATCATCTGCTCCTGGACGTCAATCACGATCTGCTCGCGGACGGGGAGCTGGTGCACCAGGATCCGCATCCGGTTCGGGCGGGCCTCAAGCCAAGCCGGAACCGAGCGATCGCCGTGGGTCTCACGGGCGATCACGAACGGCGTCATGGTGAGCGACTTCTCGGCGACGTCGATGATGTCGTGCGCACGCACCCGGTAGGACGGGATGTTGACGCGCTGACCGTTCACGAGGAAGTGGCCGTGCACGACGAGCTGACGGGCCTGGCGACGCGTGGCGGCGAAGCCTGCGCGGTAGACCACGTTGTCGAGACGGGACTCGAGGATCTGCAGCAGACGGTCACCCGTCTTGCCGGGGTAACGGTCGGCCTCTTCGTAGTAGCGGCGGAACTGCTTCTCCAGCACGCCGTACGAGTAGCGAGCCTTCTGCTTCTCCTTGAGCTGCAGCGAGTACTCGGAGTCCTTGGTGCGACCGCGTCCGTGCACACCCGGGGGGTACGGACGGCGCTCGAAGGCCTTGTCGTTGCCGACGAGGTCGGTCCCGAGACGACGGGACTTCTTGGTCATTGGGCCGGTGTAACGAGCCATGGGTTCTTAGGTCCTTTCCTGGTCTCGGGCGATCAGACGCGACGGCGCTTGGGCGGGCGGGTTCCGTTGTGGGGCACGGGGGTGACATCCGAGATGGCACCGACCTCGAGCCCGACGGCGCCGAGCGAGCGGATCGCGGTCTCACGGCCGGAGCCGGGACCCTTGACGAACACGTCGACGCGCTTCATGCCGTGCTCCATGGCGCGGCGGCCGGCGGCCTCCGCAGCCATCTGGGCGGCGAACGGGGTCGACTTGCGGGAGCCCTTGAAACCGACGGTGCCGGCAGAGGCCCACGAGATCACTGCACCGGTGGGATCGGTGATCGAGATGATGGTGTTGTTGAAGGTGCTCTTGATGTGCGCCTGACCGGCGAGCACATTCTTCTTCTCCTTGCGGCGCACCTTGGTCTTGGCGGCCGCCTTGCGGCTTGCAGTAGCCATTAAGTGTTTCTCCTTGAGTCCTGTAAGAGGCGCTCACCCCGGGGGGTCAGCGTGCCTTCTTCTTGCCAGCGACGGCCTTCTTCTTGCCCTTGCGGGTGCGCGCGTTCGTCCGGGTGCGCTGACCACGGACCGGCAGACCACTGCGGTGGCGGCGGCCCTGGTAGTTACCGATCTCAACCTTGCGGCGGATGTCGGCGGCAACCGAGCGGCGGAGGTCGCCCTCGATCTCGTAGTTGCCTTCGATGTGATCGCGCAGCGCGACGAGCTGGTCGTCGGTGAGCTGGTGGACTCGCAGATCGCCACTGATCCCAGTGGCGGCGAGGGTCTCGGCGGCGCGGGTCTTGCCCATGCCGAAGATGTAGGTGAGTGCAACCTCAAGGCGCTTGTCGCGCGGGAGGTCAACACCAACTAGGCGTGCCATCAGGCGGTACCTTTCTCATTGTTTCGGTCCTGGTTCGTCAGAACCCGGTCGCGGACCGCGAAGGTGTGTGGCGTGACGCGTCCCCGCCGCCTGTGGCACCTCTTGGGGTGCCGACGGGGCCTTGGCCTTCGTCCAAGGGTGGAACTCCCGTGAGGGAGCCTTGCGATCACGTTTCTTCAGTTGTGTCGGCGGTGCGGGCGATCGACCCTTTCCGCAATGATCTGCGTCCCCGTGGGGCGGCAGGCCTGGGCTCAGCCCTGGCGCTGCTTGTGCCGCGGGTTCTCGCAGATCACCATCACACGACCGTGCCGGCGGATGACCTTGCACTTGTCGCAGATCGTCTTGACGCTCGGCTGAACCTTCATTCGAGCAACCTTTCAATCGGCGACTGGGAGCACAGTTGTGCGCCCCAATCGGATGGTGAGTGGCCTCCGCGACCCAGGCGCGCGCGAGCGCATCCGGGCATAGGCGACCGACGAGCCAGCTTACGCCAGCGGCAACGACTTCCCAAATCCGGGCAAACAAAAGCGCGCCCCTCCCCTGGTTCGGGGTGGGCGCGCAGTGACACAGGCTGCGTCGCAGCTCACTTGTGCCGGTAGACGATGCGGCCTCGCGTCAGGTCGTAGGGCGACAGCTCGACGACTACGCGGTCGGCAGGCAGGATGCGGATGTAGTGCTGGCGCATCTTGCCGCTGATGGTGGTGAGAACCTTGTGGCCGTTGGCAAGCTCGACGCGGAACATCGCGTTGGGCAAGGCCTCGACCACGGTGCCCTCAAGCTCGAGGGCTCCTTCTTTCTTCGCCATGTACTCTCATTCTTCTCGCTCCGGCGGCGCCGGATGATACTCCAACAGGTGAGTTTACGCTCGTGAGCGCCCGCAAACAAATACCCGCCCCGGGGCTAGCCTTACCGCCATGAGCTACTTCGCGGTGCACTACACCTACGTCTCGGACTCCGACGCCCTCGACCTGGTCCGCCCACGACACCGGGAATACCTCTCGTCGCTGGTGGGAGACACGCTCGTAGCCAGCGGCCCGTACCCGGGCTCGGTCCCGCCAGGGGCGCTGCTGATCTTCTCCGCCGACAGCGAGGACCTGGTCCACACTCAGCTCAACGCGGATCCGTTCTGGCAGGAGGGCCTCATCGCCGAGCGCCGCGTCCAGCCCTGGAACCCGGTGATCGGCTCGCTGGCCTGACCCCGGCTCTCGGCCCCACCCGCCTCAGTCGGTGACGACCCGCAGCGTCCCGGCGCCCCGCAGGTCGTCGGCCGCCACGGCGACCCCGGGCGTGCGGTACGGGTTGGTGAGCGGCCGGATGGCGACCGCCCTGCCGTCGGCGTGCACCGATGCGACCCCGTGACCGAGGGGGCCAGCGACGATCTCGACAGTGACGGCACCCCCCAGCAGCGGAAGGGTCGCGTCGAGGCCCCGCAGGTCGGGATCGATCACCGGGTCGAGTTCCACCTCGGCGCCAGCGTGCCGGATGCCGAGCATCCGCTGGGTCAGGACCTCCAGGAACAGCCCGGGCCCGGAGGAGTAGACGCGCCACCCTCCGTCGAGGGCGACCTCCCCCGCCTTCACCCGGTGGTACTCGGCGGCCGCCTCGTAGCGGTCGGCGAAGGCGGCGTCGGAACTGGAGGCGTAGGTGTTGGCCTGCCGTGGGGTCGCGGTGGGCACCTGGTCGCGGATCCCGATGGGGACCGCCTGGGCGAGTGCCCGAAGCAGCCCCCGTCCATCGCCGACGCGCGCGAGGGCCTCGGCGTAGCGGAGGTGGGCGTGCATGTACATCAGCCCGATCTCGCGGCCGAAGAAGGTGCTCGCCTCCGCCCGCTGGAAGACCTCCATGGGCCCGCCGCGGTAGGCGACGGGGCGGTCGAACAGGCGCACGCCGTCGGGGCCGGTCAGGTGGTCGGCGATCAGGTCGAGGTGGCGCGTCGCCTCCTCCGGTGTCAGGAGGTCGCCCGCGATCGCGTGGATCATGGCGAGGACGGAGTAGGTCAGCCCGGTCTCGGTGTCGCGCGGGTGGATCAGCGGACGCAGGCCGGAGTCTTCGCGCACGCCGTAGCCCGCGAGCACCCCGTCGACGAGGAGTTCGCGGCGCAGATCTGCCGCGCCACGCTCGGCGATGCCCGCGGCGCGCTCGGCGATGGCGGGGGCGGCGATCCCCATGCCCCGCGCGAGGACGGCGAGGGCCTCGGCCTGCAGTACGACGGTCCAGGTCGACACCATCCGGCGAGCCAGGTCCGGGCTGGCGGGTTGCAGCGAGTCGTTCCAGTCGCCGTGGCCGTAGGCGGGCAGCGAGGTGCCGGTCACGAAGGTCGCCTCGATGGCGTCCAACGCCCTCACGACGTGGTCGGCGAGGGTCGCCTCGTCGCCGGGGACGCCGTCGCCGGTGAACGCGACCCGCTCGGCGAGGATGCCGGTGTCGCCGGTCGCGACGAGGTACTGCCCGAGCGCGAGCAGGGGCCAGTAGACGACGTCGCCGTGCGAGTCGGCGACCTCGTCGCGTCGCTGATCGGGCAGGAAGTCGAAGGCCTGCGGCCAGTCGCCCCGCTCGTGCTGGGCGCGGAAGACGATCAGGAGCAGGTCGCGCCAGGCGGCGTGTTCGCCCCAGGCGCGCAACAGCCCCACTGGTCCCTGCGAGACGTCCCTTGTGCCCCAGGCGCCGCCGGTGTGCTGCTCGAGCCCTCGCGGCGACAGGTAGTGCACCAGCGCATCGTGGGCGAACCAGCCGCAGGCCTGGTCGATCCTGGCCACCTCGTCCGCGGCCGTGGCGTCGCCGACCCCGGAGATGGCGATCCGGTCGTGCACACCCGACCAGCCTGCCAGCGCCCTGGGGGCGCGGGTGCCGGGCGCCTCGGGGCGCAGCAGCAGTGACCAGTCGGCCAGCGCAGGGACGAGCGCGGTCACGACGGACTCGCCGCGGCTGACGCCGTCGGAGAACAGCGCCTCGTCGCCGCCGACCCGCGCGCCTGCGGCCAACCGCACGGTGAGCGCGGCGTCCGCGAGCAGGGCACCGTCAGGGGCCGCGACGGTGAGGGTGTCGCCGTCCACCGAGACGACGCCTGGCAGGCCGGGGGCGCCGACCCAGTCGAGCGCGAGGACGACGAGCGCCGGGAGCGGGTCCCCCTCCGTCGTGCGCACGGAGATCGCGACGGCCCCGTCGTCGCCCGGGCCGGTGGTGTCGACCTGGATGACGCGCTCGCCGGAGGCGTAGACCCAGGTGGCGTGGTCGAGGCCGGAGCGCCAGGCCGACGGCGTGCCGAGCAGTCGCCACCCGTCGCCCTCGTCGACGGCGATCCGGAGGCCGTGGATCCTGCCGATCGGCAGCGGCGTCTCCTTGGCGGCGAGGATCCGGCCGAGGGCGGCGTGGCCGAGCGTCAGGTGGGAGCAGAAGCCGCCGTCCATCCAGACTGTGCAGGTCACGTCGGTCGGGTCGGGGAGCAGGGACGCGAGGGGGCGCAGGATCTGGCCGTGGGGCCGATGCACGGCGCGCTGCTTCGCGGCGGTCACGAGGTGGTCGCCGTCGGGGGTGAACCAACTGACCTCGCGGCCGTCGAGTTCCTCGACGTGTCGGCGCTCCTCCGGGAACAGGCCCGCGAGCGCCTCGGGGCTCAGGTCGTCTGCGTGGTAGCCAGGGGTGTCGCGGCCGACGAGCGAGGCGCCCGACTCGCGCACCTCGGGCAGTGCCGCGCCGGGCCGGAGGCCCTCGGCAAGCGTCGCGTCGGCCTGCGAGGTGGCGGCGGGGTGGTCGTCGACGAGGAGCACGAAGAAGCCGCCCTCCCACCTGTCGCCCGGCTCCAGCGTGACGGGCGCGCTCTGCAGCGCGACGGCCGAGTGTTCCTGTTGCAGCCGACGGCTCGGCAGGTCGGCGCGCAGGCCGGGCCATGGCGCCCCCTCTGGGAGGCCGCGGCCCGTCAACTGCGTGACGTCGCTCGCCCACCCGACCGCCGAGGTCCAGGATCCGACCAGTGCCCACGGCGCGCGCGGGCCCGGCATGTTCTGCCGGATCGCGACGGCGATCCCGCGCTCACCCAGGTCGACCGGGGTGAGGTCGAGGTACTGGGATGGATACAGCCGGTTCGCGTCCAGGACCGCGGCAGGCGAGAGCGAGGGATCCTCCACGGCGACCAGGTCGAACTCGACCGCCCGGTCGCCCGCGTTGACGACCTCCACCTGCCGGGACCAGCCCTCGCGCCCGTCGAGGGCGGTGCGACCGGTGCGCCAGCGCAGCCCGCCGACCTCACCTTCGCCCTCCCCGGCAGCGAATGGGGAAGCCAGGCGCGATCCTGGCGCTCGCGGAGCCAGAGGCCCGCGACCTTGTCCTCGAGGTGGGTGGCCGGATGCAACAACGCCGTCGGTGTGCTCATGATCCAAACTGTAAGCGCTTACGCCGGTGTGGTGCAATGATCGGTAGTCATGAGGCAATAGGCTCTCTTCGGCCGCGCGGGACGCTGCGGACGCGACAGGAAGAACGGACGATCATGGCCAGGCACACGATCTACGAGGTCGCCGCGGCCGCCGGCGTGTCGATCGCGACCGTCTCCCGGGTGCTCAGCAAACCCGACGTGGTCTCCCCCGCCACCCGCGAGCGGGTGATGTCGGCGGTCGAGGCGCTCAACTACGTACCGACCGGTGCGGCCCGCTCCCTGGCGGCCCGCACCAACGAGGCCTTCGGGCTGGTCCTCTACGAACTCCGTGGCCCGTACTACGCCGAACTGCTCAGCGGCTTCGAGGCGGCCGCCGCGGCGCGGGAGGCCAGCGTCGTCGTCACCTTGACGAAGAACCGCACGCACGTCGACCAGGCGGTGCGCAGGCTGGCGGGGCGCGTCGACGCGCTCGCGGTCCAGGCCGGCGCTGATGTGGCGCCCGTCACACTCGAGGCTCTCCGCCGCAAGATCCCCGTCGTGATGATCGCGGGCGGCGACGACGCCGACTCCTTCTCGACCGAGAACCTGGTGAGCGCCCGCGACCTGACGGGGCACCTGATCGACGTGCACGGCAGATCCTCGCTGCTGTTCGTCGGCAACCCCGCACTCGCCCCCGACATCGAGGGCCGCCACCGCGGCTTCGTCGAGGCGCACCTCGAACGCGGCCTCACCCCGCGCCCGCCGGTGCCGTGCCAGGCCATCGAGTCCGAGGGCGCCGGCATCGCCCACGCGATGCTCGCCGGCGAACTCGGGGCCGACGCCCTGGTGTGCGCCAACGACGAACTGGCGCTCGCCATCATGAAGGGGTTACACGGCGGCCCCATCGAGGTACCCGGCGAGGTCTCGGTCACCGGATGGGACGACATGATGGCGGCGCGCTACATCGCGCCAGGGCTGACGACGGTGCGCCAACCGGTGCGCGAACTGGGACGCCTCGTCGCCGATCGGATCGGCCAACTCCTGGCCGGGCACGCCTCTAGCGAACCCGCGCGTCGACTCCCGACGACGGTCGTGCTGCGGCAGTCCTGCGGCTGCCCCTGAACGGGGAACTTCCGCCAAAACACTTGCGGCTAACCCCTGGATCGGTGTAGCGTCCAATGTAAGCGCTTACGGTAAGCGCATCCACGACAGGCTGAGGCTCAACGACGTCCCTCACGACACGGCAGTCGCCCGAGGTACTCGTCGGCCCAGGCCATCAGACACCAGGAGGAACCATGCGTCTGAGCCTCAAAGTGGTCGCACTCGCGGCCGGAACCGCCCTCGCACTGACCGGCTGCGGCCGAGACGAGGGCAACAACGGCGGCGGTGGCGACACCCCCACCGCGCAGGCCGTCGACACGGCGAAGGCGTCCGGCACCCTCGAGGTGTGGGCGATGGGCGCCGAGGGCGAGAAGCTCCCCGAACTCGTCAAGGAGTTCACCGACGCCCACCCCGACATCAAGGTCAACGTGACCCCTGTCCCATGGGACTCGGCCCACGACAAGTTCGTCAACTCCATCACGGCGGGCACCACCCCTGACGTCGCGATGGTCGGCACCACGTGGATGGGCGAGTTCGTCGGCATGGATGCCCTCGACCCCACCCCCAGTTCGATCGACCTCGCCGGCTTCTTCCCGGGCGCCGTCGACACCACGAAGGTGGGCGGCACCTCGTACGCCGTGCCGTGGTACGTCGAGACCAGGATGGCCTACTACCGCACCGACATCGCCGAGAAGGCGGGCGTCACCGAGGTGCCCACCGGCCAGGACGAGTTCAAGCAGATGGCAGCCAAGATGAAGGAGCAGGACGGCGTGAAGTGGGGCATCAGCCTCCAGCCGGGCCGCACCGGATCCTGGCAGACCGTGCTCCCGCTGGCCTGGTCCCGCGGCGCCGAGATCGCCGACGACAAGGGCTACACCTTCGACACCCCGGCGATGGTCTCCACCGTCGACTACTACGGCTCCTTCTTCAAGGACGGCATCTCCGACCCGAACCCGCCGGAGGGCCAGACCGAGGCCGACTTCGTCAGCGGCGCCGTGCCGATGTTCGTCTCCGGCCCCTGGATGATGAGCCTCGTCGAGGACCTCGCCAAGCAGGACGGCGACGCCGCCTTCGCGGACAAGTACGACGTCGCCCCGATCCCGACCGCCGACGGCGGCCAGTCCTCCTCGTTCATCGGTGGCTCGAACCTGGCCGTCTTCAAGGCCACCAAGAGCCGCGACGCCGCCTGGACGCTCGTCGAGTGGCTGAGCCAGCCCGAGACCCAGGTCAAGTGGTACGGCCTGACAAGCGACCTGCCGTCGCTGCAGTCCGCCTGGGAAGACGACACCCTCGCCAAGGACGCGAAGCTCGCCAAGTTCGGTGAGGCGCTCAAGACGGCAAAGGTTCCGCCGACATTCCCCAGCTTCGAGCAGGTCATCGAGTCCTTCGACAACGAGATCGAGAAGGTTGCGAAGCAGGGCCTCTCGGGCGCCGACGCCATGAAGGCCGCGCAGGCGCAGGCCGACTCGATCGGCACCGGAGCGTAACCATGTCCGCGCCGACTGCGGCAAGGCCGCAGAAGGCGGCCCCCCGCACCCGTACCTCCAGATCCGGCGGCGCCCGGCTGGAGGAACGGGCGGGCTGGCTGCTCACCCTCCCGTTCCTGCTGCTGTTCCTCGTGTTCACCGCCTGGCCGGTGATCCAGTCGGTGTTCTTCTCGTTCACCGACATCAGGAACAAGGACCTGCGCACACCATTCGCGGTGGACTTCGTCTGGTTCGAGCAGTACGCGAAGGCATTCGCGGACCCCGTCTTCCAGCAGGCCGCGTTCAACACCATCTACTTCGTGGTGGTCGGGGTGCCGCTGACCATCATCGTCGCGTTGGCGGCCGCCATCGCGCTCAACAACGGCATCTCGAGGTTCCGGGCCTTCTTCCGGCTCGGCTTCTACACCCCCGTGATCACCTCGATCGTGGCGGTGGCCGTGGTGTGGCGCTTCCTGCTCCACCCCGACAGCGGCCTGGTCAACACCGTGCTTGGCTGGATCGGCATCAACGGCCCCAACTGGCTCGGGTCGACGACCTGGGCGATGCCTTCGCTGATCGCGATGGCCGTGTGGCGAAACTTCGGCACCGGCATGATCATCTTCCTTGCGGGCCTGCAGGCCGTACCGACCCAACTGCTCGAGGCCGCCTCCATCGACGGCGCGGGCCCCTGGCAGCGGTTCCGCAACGTGGTGCTCCCGATCATCCGCCCGACGGTGCTTTTCGTGATGGTGACCACCACCATCGGCTACCTGCAGTTCTTCGAGGAGCCGTTCGTGATGACGAAGGGCGGCCCGCTCAACAGCACCATCTCCGCCTCGATGTACACCTACCAGCAGTTCAGCTTCGGCAACTACGGCTTCGCCGCGGCATTGAGCTACCTGATCTTCGTGGTGATCGCCATCATCACGGCGATCCAGTTCAAGTTCCTGTCCGAGAAGGGAGACTGAGCATGTTCCAGGACACCGGATTCCGCCGTCGCTGGTGGCTCTACCTCCTGCTGACGGTCGCGCTGCTCGTCGTGGTGACGCCGTTCGTGTGGATGGTGCTCGGCTCGTTCAAGACCAGTTCGGAACTGCGTCAAGTGCCGCCGACCTGGCTGCCTGAGCACCCGACGCTCGACAACTTCACGTCGCTGTTCAGCAGGCTCTCGTTCGGCACCTACTTCGCGAACTCGACGCTGGTCGCCGTCGCGGTCACCGTCGGCAACCTGCTGTTCTGCTCGATGGTCGGCTACGCGTTGGCGATGCTGAACTTCCGCGGCAAGAAGGTCATCTTCGCCCTGATCCTCGGCACGCTGATGATCCCGGGCGTCGTGACGTTCGTCCCGCTGTTCGTGCTCGTCGCCAACATGGGGCTCGTCAACACGCTCCCCGGACTGATCCTGCCGTTCCTGGTCGGCCCGTTCGGCGTCTTCCTGATGCGACAGTTCATCATGGGCCTTCCGAGGGACCTCGTCGAGGCGGCCCGCATCGACGGCGCTGGCGAGGTGAAGATCTTCCTGAGGATCATCCTCCCGCTGCTCGGGCCTGCGATGGCGACCCTCGGCATCCTGACCTTCCTCGGAAGCTGGAACAACTTCCTGTGGCCCCTCGTGGTTGCCCAGACCAACAACTCGTACACGCTGCCCGTCGCGCTCGCGCTCTACTCCACGGGCCAGAACCAGACCGAGTACGGCCTGCTGATGGCGGGCGCAACCGTCGTCGTGCTGCCGGTGCTCGTCGTCTTCCTCATCTTCCAGCGGCACTTCATTCAAGGAATCGCCACCACTGGAATCAAGTAACACCCCTGCCAGAAGGACAACAAGGAGCAGTCATGAACCGACCTGACCCGACCCCGATCAGCAGACGCACCGCGCTCGCCGGAGGCCTCACGGCCGCGGCGCTGGCGAGCCTCCCCTCGGTCGCACTCGCCGACCCGAGGAAGCCACTGCCCGCCCCCAAGGGCACCGACCGCACGACGCTGTTGCGCTGGGCGCGCGACACGTGGGCCTCCATGGTGGCCATGACCGACCGCAAGACCGGGCTGATCTCCGACAACATCACGGGAGACCTCGCCACCAACGCCCACTACACCTCGCCGACCAACATCGGCGGCTACCTGTGGAGCACTCTGGTGGCCCGCGACCTGCGCATCATCACGCCCGGCGAGGCCAACAACCGGATCCGTCAGACGCTGCGCACGCTGAAGAAGATGACCCACCACGACGCGGCGGGCATGTACTTCAACTGGTACGACCCGCGCGACGGCTCAGTGGTGCTCAATTGGCCAGACGACGGCAACCCCGTCGAGCCGTTCGTCTCAAGCATCGACGCCGCCTGGCTCGGCGCCGCCCTGCTCGTGGTGCGCAACGGCGACAAGGGCAACCGCAAGGTGGCTGGCGAACTCTTCGACGCGATGCGCTTCGACGTGTTCGCCGACCCCACCAACTCGCGGCCCTACCTCAACTACGGCGGCTACTACCTGGCCGAGCCGACAAGGCTGCCCTCCCCGCCGCCCACCATCGAGCGCGACCTGATCGACGAGGGTCGCGGCGTCTGGTACACCCGCGACCACCACTACGACACGATCGTCTCGGAGACCAGGATCACCACCTACCTCGGCATCGCCAAGGGGCAGATCCCCGCGCAGGCGTATTACCAGGCCTGGCGGACGTTCCCGCCGGACTGGGACTGGCAGGAGATCATCCCGGTCGGCGAGTGGCACACCTACCAGGGCGTCGACGTCTACGAGGGCGCCTACGACTACCTCGGTCACCAGACCGTGCCCGGCTGGGGCGGCTCCATGTTCGAGGAGTTGATGCCGAACGTCTTCGTGCCAGAGGAGACCTGGGCGCCCAACTCGTGGGGCAAGAACCACCCACGCCACGTGGCGGTGCAACGCATCCACGGCATGGACAACTACGGCTACTGGGGCTTCTCCCCGCAAGCCACCCCGCAGGCGGTTACAGCGAGTGGGGCGTTGATGCGCTCGGGATGCGCCCCGACGGCTACTTCTCCGACATCGAGCACACCGACCACCTGCGCGACGAGCCGGAGCCCCACTACGGGGACGGGGTCGTCACCCCGCACGCCGCCTTCCTCGCGATGATGCACGAGCCGCGCGAGGCCTACGAGAACCTCGCACGGATCGAGGCCGACTTCGACTCCTACGGGGCGGGCGGCTTCTACGACGCCATCGCCACCAAATCCGGCCAGGTGGCCCGCCGCCACCTGTCGCTCGACCAGGCCATGATCATGGGCGCGCTCGGCAACGTGCTCACCGGCGGGGCGTTGCGCCGCTACTTCACCGACGGTGAGGTCGCCCGCAGGCTGCGTCCCGTGATCGCCCCAGAGGTCTTCGCCCCGCTCGACTGAGGAGAACCGCCATGCCCGCCACCTTCAGCACCGACCCGTCAGGCCAGCGCTACCGCGACCTGAACCGCAACGGCGTCCTCGACCCGTACGAGGATCCCCGCCGCGACGTCGAGGAGCGCGTGGACGACCTGCTCGGGAGGCTGACGCTTCCCGAGAAGATCGGCCTGATGTTCCACACCGTCATCGAGGCGGGACCCGACGGGACGGTGCTGGAGGGGGCGGGCGCGATCAGCAAGTCCGGCACGGCACAGGTGGTGACGGGCAAACTGCTCAACCACTTCAACGTGCACCAGCTGGGCGACGCTGCCGCCGCCGCCCGGTGGCACAACGCGGTGCAGGAGATCGCCGAGCGGACCCCGCACGGCATCCCCGTCACCATCTCGAGCGACCCGCGTCACTCGTTCGCGGAGAACGCCGGGGCGTCCTTCGCCGCAGGCTCCTTCTCGCAGTGGCCCGAGATGCTGGGGCTCGCCGCGCTCCGCGACGAGTCCCTGGTGCGCCGCTTCGCCGACATCGCGCGGCAGGAGTACACCGCCGTCGGGATCCGGGCGGCCCTGCACCCGACGCTCGACCTGGCGACCGAGCCCCGTTGGGCGCGCCAGGCTCAGACCTTCGGCCAGGACCCCGACGTCGTCACCCGGCTCGGGGTGGCCTACCTTGCGGGCATGCAGGGCGAGCGGCTCGGCCCCGGAAGCGTCGCATGCACCGCCAAACACTTCCCCGGCGGCGGCACCGTCAAGGGCGGCGAGGACTCCCACTTCCCCTACGGCTCGGCCCAGGTCTACCCGAGCGGCTCGCAGGAGTCGCACCTGCAGCCCTTCCCCGCCGCCATCGACGCCGGCGTCAGCGCCGTGATGCCGTACTACTCCAAGCCGATCGGCCTGACGCTGCGCGGCATCGAGGCCGACGAGGTCGGCTTCGGCTACAACCGGGCCATCGTCACCGACCTGCTTCGCGGCGTGCTCGGCTTCGACGGCGTCGTGCTGTCCGACTGGGAACTCATCAACGACAACCACGTCGGCGACCAGGTGCTGCCCGCCCGCGCCTGGGGCGTGGAGCACCTCGACCCTCCAGGCCGGATGGAGGCGCTCCTGAACGCAGGCTGCGACCAGTTCGGCGGCGAGGAGTGCGTCGACCTGCTCGCCGACCTCGTCGCGAGCGGGCGCATCCCGGAGTCGCGCGTCGACGAATCGGCGCGCAGGCTGCTCCGCGTGAAGTTCCGGTTGGGGCTCTTCGACGACCCCTATGTCGACGAGGCCGCGGCGCCTGGCATCGTCGGGCGGGACGACTTCCTCCGCGAGGGGAGGCGGGCCCAGTCCGCGTCCGTGACGGTGCTGACGGGCCGCGACCTTCTGCCCCTGGCCCCGGACCAGCGGGTCTACGCCGAGGGCATCTCCCGCGAGGCCGCCGCCCGGCTCGGCACCGTCGTCGACACCCCGGAGGAGGCGAGCATCGCCATCGTGCGGCTCGCGGCACCCTTTGAGCCACGCGACGACCTGTTCCTCGAGAGTTGGTTCCATCAGGGCTCGCTCGACTTCCCGCCTGGCCTGCGGGTGCGACTGGCGCGGATCGCCCGCCACTGCCCCGTCGTGATCGACGTCTTCCTGGATCGGCCCGCGGTGCTGACGCCGCTGCTCGACGTCGCCTCGGTTCTGGTTGTCGACTACGGGACGAGCGGGAGCGCGTTGGTCGATGCGTTGCTCGGCGAGGTGGAGTCGGTGGGGCGGCTTCCGTTCGACCTGCCGCGCTCGATGGCATCGGTGCGTCGGCACCCCGAGGATCAGGTCGGCTTCGACGATCCGCTGTTTCCTGCGGGCTTCAGCGCCTAGTCGACGTCCTCGGGGGCTACCGTCCAGGTGTTGCAGTTGCCCATGTCGGCCGAGTACAGGCCTCGGATGCCCCAGTAGGCCATCGAGTCCTTCGACCCGTGGATGCCGTCCTCGATGGTGGCGCGCAGGTACTGCTCGAACTCGACAAGGGACGCCTCCCCAACCGACTGTGTCGGGTCGTGCGCCATCATGGCGTAGCCCCAGCAGGTGGCCTGCAGTTCGATCCTGCGGGCCGACTCGTTGCCGCCCTGCCCTACGGCGTACTCGGCCTGGAACATGCCAGACTGCGCCTGCAGGTGATGGCCGTACTCGTGGCCCGTGACGTCCTTGACCCCGAAGTCCATCCAACTCGCGCCGTTGAGGCTGTCCTCGCCGAAATAAATGGCGCCGCCCTGCGTCGAGCAGTACAGCGCAGGCGCGGAGACCTGACCGCAGGGGGTGTCGACCGAGCGGCCCTCATAGAAGTAGATGGGGATGTCGTCGGTGGAATAGCCGAGCGCCGCCTGGATCGGCTTGAACGCCGCCTGGATGCACTCCATCTGGCCGGTCGCGATGCGTTCGAGGTCGCCCATGTCGTAGGCCAGTTCCGGCTCGGGGCATCCCTCGAGCAGCGGAACCGGTTGGGCGTAGATCGCGCTCTGCTGCAGCGTCTTCCAGTCCGGATCGGTGGAGTCGGGCCCTGGCAGTTCCTCCCACGTGCGCGGCGGCAGCCCGGGGTTGGTCTCCCCCGGCTCGGCAGGTTCGACGACCGGCTCCGGCTCCCGCGACTCGGACGCCGAGGCGCTGGGGCTGATGCCGGGCACCAGCGGCTGCAGCACGTCGGCGACGGCGCGGAACACGTTGACGGCGAGGACCAGGACGATCGCGACCCCGACGAGCACGAAGATCGTCTTGCCGAAACCCCCGGAGCGCCGCGGCGGCGGGGGCAGACGGTAGCCGCCCTGCCACTGCTGCTGTGGCCCGGGATAGGGCGGGCGCCACTGCTGCTGATTGGGCGGCGGCCCCCACTGGGACTGCTGGAACGCGCGCTGCGGCTGCTGCGGCTGCTGCCACCCCGATTGGAGCGACCCAGGCCTGTTCCAGCCGGGGTGCCCAGGGGGTTGGGGCCAGTTGCCCTGCGTCACCGGCGCCTCCTCACGTGACCTGATCCGCGTCCACTACCCAGGTGTTGCAGTCTGCCACAGTCGCCGCGTAGAGGCCGCGGGTGCCCCAGTAGGTCAGCGACTCGCGGGTGCCGTGCACCGAGTCGATCAGCATGGTGTCGAGGCGCTCGTTCCAGGACGCCAGGTCGTCGGCGTTGAACCCGAAGGACCGGTTGTGATAGGTCATCATGGCCGACCAACAGGTGGCCTGCAGTTCGGAGCGGCGCTCCAACTCGTTGCGCGGCGGCATCGCAAGCTTGGCGGCCGTGATTCCCGCCAACTTCTGGATGTGGTGGCCGTACTCGTGGTTGACCATCTCATTGACCGACAGGTCCCAGGTCGCCGCCATCTCGAAGTGCTCCTGGCCGAAGTAGACGGTCCCGTCGCCGGAGGAGCAGTAGAAGGCGGGGGCCGACAGGTAGCCGCACTCGCTCTTCGAGCCTGCGCCCGGGTAGAACTGCACCTCCGGTTCGACGACGGACCAGCCAAGTTGCTTGAAGACGGGCACCCAGGCCGCGTGCACGCACGACCACTGGCCGCGCACCGCGGCCTTCCACTCGTCCTGGCTGCTGGTGCGCTCGGGCTCGGGGCAGCCGCTGAGCGTCACCGGCGGCAGGTCGTCCAGCGGGGTGGCCTGCAGCGCGTACAGGGGCGAGTCGGGGTCGGCGGCAGGTAACTGCGGCCAGGTGTGCTCCGGCAGCGTCCAGGACCGACCGCCAGGGTCGGCGCTCACCGTGACCGACGGCGTCGTGGTGGGCGTGGGCGTCGGAGAGGGGCCGGGGGGCGTCGGGGTGGGGGTGACGACGCTGCGGCGCGTCGGGGTCGGGGCGGCCGCAGGCGGGGGCGAGTCGACGGTGGTGGTCGTGCGTCGCTCGGCGAGGTACATGCCGATCACGACGAAGGCGCCCGCGACCAGCAGCGAGGTGGCGGCGATGCCGATCCGGGTGATGGCTCCGGGGCCGGGTTCCGCAGGCGCCGCCTGCCATGCGAGGGGCCGCTGTGGGGCCTGTTGGGTAGGCACCTGGCGCCACAGATCCTGGGACAGCCGGGGCGGCGGGGCCTGGGGCGGCGGGGGTCGGTCAGGGCCCGGGCCGGGTGCTACGGGGGGCGGGGCGTCGTCGGCCTCGTGCGACCAGTTCTGCATCGCTAGTTCCCACCTCCTCCCCTCGCGGCGCGGCCAAGCCTACGACGGGCCGGGCTCAGAAGAGCAGCACGGCCACGAGCACGGCGATGACCGCGATCAGCGCGACGCCGACGACGCCGACGGCCACGGCGAACGGGGCCAGGTCGCGGGGTTGGCTCACGTTGCCCGCAGGAACGCCGCCCTGCTGCACGATCGCCGGGGTGTTGTCCGCGGCGGCGGGCAGCCGTTCGATGACGGGTACCAGGTCGCCGAGCTTACCCGCGGCGTAGACGGTGTCCATCCCCTCGGCGTACTCGTCGTGGGTGATCCGTCCGTCGGCGAAGGCGGCGTTGAGGCGTTGCGTCAGGGACTCGCGTTCGACGTCGTCAACGGGGTCGCCGGATCGCTGAAGGTACTTCGAACTCGGGGGCAGCGCCATGGTCCCCATCATAGGACAGGCCTCAGTCGGCCAGCGGGGCGAACGCGTCGCCGAGCCGTGTCGCGCCCCCGTCCGCCTCGGTGAGCACCCAGGCGCCGCCGGGAGTGACGGCGACCGTGTTCTCCCAGTGGGAGCCGCGGGAGCCGTCGCGGCTGACGACTGTCCATTCGTCGTCGAGTTCAAGGGTCTGGTGCGTGCCGGTGGTCAGCATCGGCTCGATGGCGATGGCCATCCCGACCCGCAGCCTCGGCGTGGGGCGGGGGCGGTACCAGTTGGGCACGTCGGGGCTCATGTGCATCTCGGTGCCGATGCCGTGGCCCGTGTACTCGCGCAGCGTCCCGTAGCGGGTCGGGAGGCGCTTCACGTAGCCCTCGATGGCCTTCGAGACGTCGCCGATGCGGTTGCCGTCCCTGGTGGCGAGGGCACCCGCCCAGAAGGCCTCCCGGGTCGCCTCGATCAGCGCGACGTCGACCGGGTCGGCGGTGCCAACGATGATGGTGCGCGCCGCGTCGCCGTGCCAGCCCGCGACGATCGCACCGAAGTCGATGGAGACGACGTCACCGTCGACGAGCGCGCGGTCGCCCGGGATGCCGTGCACGAGTTCGTCGTTGACCGAGATGCATGCGACCCCGGGGAACGGTGCCCCGTACTCCGCGCCGTAGCCGAGGAACGAGGAGGTGGCGGCGTTGCGCGCGAGGACGTCGCGGCCGATCTGGTCGAGCTCGCCGGTGGTCACGCCGACCGCGGCGGCGCCGCACATGGCCTCGAGCCCCTCGGAGACCACGAGGCCTGCCCTGCGCATCAGGAGCAGTTCGTCCAGGGACTTGATCTCGATGTGGCTCACGCTCAGGCCTTGACGTGCGCGTCGACCAGGTCGAACATGCGCTGGCGGACCTCATCGACGGTGCCGGTGCCGTCCACGTCGACGAGCAGGCCCTTGTTCTCGTAGTGGAAGAGCAGCGGGGCCGTCTGGCCTGCGTAGACCTCCATCCGGCGGCGGATGGTGTCCTCGTTGTCGTCGGCCCTGCCCTCGATCTCGGCGCGGGCGAGGAGCCTCTGCACGAGGGCCTCGGGCTGCACCATCAACGACACCACGGCGTCGAGCGGGGCCGAACGCTCCGCGAGGTAGCGGTCCAGGAAGTGGACCTGGTGCATGGTGCGGGGGAAGCCGTCGAGCAGGAAGCCCTGCTCGCAGTCGGGCTCGGCGAGCCGGGAGGCGACGATCTCCTCGGTGACGTCGTCGGGGACGTACTCCCCCGCGTCGATAATCGCCTTGACCTTGACGCCGAGCGGCGTCTGGTTCTTGATGTTGTACCGGAAGATGTCGCCCGTAGAGATCGCAGGCACGCCGTAGCGCTCGGCCAAGGCCGTCGCCTGGGTGCCTTTGCCTGCACCGGGCGCTCCCATGATCAGAAGCTTCACTTCAGGAAACCCTCATAGTTGCGCTGCTGGAGTTGGCTCTCGATCTTCTTGACGGTGTCGAGACCGACGCCGACGATGATCAGGATCGAGGTGCCGCCGAAGGGGAAGTTCTGTGCGGCGCCGACCGCCATGAAGGCGATGGTCGGGATCAGGGCGATCACCGCGAGGTACAGCGAGCCGGGGGCCGTCAGGCGCGACAGGACGTATGCCAGGTACCGCTCGGTCGGCTTGCCCGCCCGGATCCCCGGGATGAAGCCGCCGTACTTCTTCATGTTGTCGGAGACCTCTTCGGGGTTGAAGGTGATCGACACGTAGAAGTAGCAGAAGGCGATGATGAGGACGAACTGGAGCGCCGAATAGACCCACGAGTGGATGCCGTTGCCCGTGAAGTTCGCGGTGATCCACTGCGAGACTGCGCCCTCGGGCCGGAAGGTCGCGTACAGCACCGGGAGATACATGATCGACGAGGCGAAGATGACGGGGATGACGCCCGACTGGTTGACCTTCAGCGGGATGTAGGTCGTGGAGCCGCCGACGAGGCGACGGCCGACCATCCGCTTGGCGTACTGCACGGGGATCCGACGCTGGCCCTGCTCGACCCAGATGATGCCGAGCATCACGAGCAGGCCGATGCCGATCACTACGAAGAACAGCACCCATCCGGTGACGCCCTGGTGGCTCTCCTTGATGGCCCACAGGCCTGCGGGGAAGCTGGCCGCGATCTGGGTGAAGATCATGATGGACATGCCGTTGCCGACACCGCGCTCGGTGATCAGCTCACCCATCCACATGATGACCGCAGTGCCTGCGGTCATGATCAGGATCATCACGATGAGCGGGAACAGCTCGTCGGAGTACAGCACGTTGGTACAGCCGGGCAGCAACTGTCCGGTGCGCGCCATCGTCACGAAGGCGCTGGCGTTGAGCACCGCGAGCACGAGCGTCAGGTAACGGGTGTACTCGGTGATCTTGGCCTGGCCGGAGGCCCCTTCCTTCTTCAGCGCCTCGAGCCGCGGGATCACCACGGTGAGGAGCTGCAGGATGATGGAGCTGGTGATGTAGGGCATGATGCCGAGCGCGAAGATCGTCAGTCTCAGCAGCGCGCCGCCGGAGAACAGGTTGACGATGTTGTAGATGCCGGCTGCCTCGCCGGACGTCGCGATCGCCAGACATTCGTCGATGCGAGCCATGTTGACGTTCGGGCTTGGGATCGTCGACCCAAGTCGGAACACGGCGATGATGCCCAGCGTGAAGAGGAGCTTCTTGCGAAGGTCCGGTGTCTTCAACGCATTTGCGAGAGCGGAGAGCATCCAGATCTACTTTCGACGAACAACAGATTTCAGCGCGCGCCGATAGCACGGCAACCAGGGCAGCCTATCAAGGCCCGACCCACCACCAAAACTCCCGCCCCCCACAAACCTCGCCCAACCCGTGTCGGGGGATGCGAATGGGGTGGGTCCGGAAAGATCCGGACCCACCCCATTCTGGGTTCAGCTGTGCGTCAGAGCTCGGTGGCGGAACCGCCAGCGGCCTCCAGCTTGGCCTTGGCCGAGGCGGAGAACGCGTTGGCGCTCACCTTCAGGGCCACGGGGACGTCGCCGTTGCCGAGCACCTTCACCAGGGCGCCGTCGCGCACGGCACCGGCCGCCACGAGGTCGGCGACGGTGACGTCGCCACCCTTCGGGAACAGCTCGGCGACGCGGCCGACATTGACGACCTGGAACTCGACACGGAACGGGTTCTTGAAGCCCTTGAGCTTCGGCAGACGCATGTGGATCGGCATCTGGCCGCCCTCGAAGTTCTGAGGAACGTTCTTGCGCGCGCCGGTGCCCTTGGTACCACGACCTGCGGTCTTACCCTTCGAACCCTCACCACGGCCGACACGAGTCTTCTCGGTCTTGGCGCCGGGGGCGGGACGCAGATGATGCAGCTTGAGCGACATGGTCACTTCACCTCTTCAACGGTAACCAGGTGGGCGACCGTGCGGATCATGCCGAGCACCTCGGGGCGATCCTCGCGCGTCACGGTGTCACCGATCCGCTTGAGGCCCAGGGTGCGAAGCGTGTCGCGCTGGTACTGCTTGCCGCCCACCGCGGACTTGGACTGGGTGATCTTGAGCTCCGCCATTACTTGGCCGCCCCTTCCTTAGCGGCGCGAAGCAGTGCGGCCGGGGCCACGTCCTCGACCGGGAGCCCGCGGCGGTGAGCCACGGCCTCAGGGGTCTCGAGCTGCTTGAGCGCATCAACGGTCGCGTGCACGACGTTGATCGCGTTGGAGGAGCCGAGCGACTTGGAGAGCACATCGTGCACTCCGGCGCACTCGAGCACCGCACGGGCGGAGCCACCGGCGATCACACCGGTACCGGGCGAGGCGGGGCGCAGCAGCACGACGCCACCGGCCTTCTCACCCTGGACGGGGTGCGGGATGGTGCGCTGGATCAGCGGCACGCGGAAGAAGTGCTTCTTGGCCTCTTCAACACCCTTGGCGATCGCGGCCGGCACCTCCTTCGCCTTGCCGTAGCCGACGCCCACCATGCCCTCGCCATCGCCGACGACGACCAGTGCGGTGAAGCTGAAGCGACGACCACCCTGAACGACCTTGGCGACGCGGTTGATGGTGACAACGCGCTCGAGGTACTTGCTTTCTTCCTTCTGAGCCTGGCCACGACGATCGTCACGGCCACGACGCTCACCCGCGCCGGAACGGCGCTGCTGGGTTTCACTCATCGTGAATTCCTTTCGTCGTGTTAGAAGCCGAGCCCGGCCTCGCGGGCGGCGTCGGCAAGCGCCGCGATCCGTCCGTGGTACTTGTTACCTGCACGGTCGAAGACGACCTGCTCGATGCCTGCGGCCTTGGCGCGCTCGGCGATCAGGGAGCCGACCTTGCGGGCCCTCTCCGACTTGTCGCCGTCGGCCGAACGCAGGTCGGCCTCCATGGTGGAGGCGGACGCGAGCGTCTTGCCGACGGTGTCGTCGATCACCTGAACGAACAGGTGGCGCGACGAACGGGTGACGACCATGCGGGGACGGTCGACCGAGCCGTTGATCTTCTTGCGGGCACGCAGCTGACGACGCGCACGAGACGCGCTCTTCGGAGCAAGCGACTTGTTGTGCTTGATCGAGATGGCCATTACTTACCAGCCTTTCCAGCCTTGCGGCGGACGTGCTCGCCCGCGTAGCGGACACCCTTGCCCTTGTAGGGCTCGGGCTTGCGAATCTTGCGGATGTTGGCCGCGGTCTCGCCGACGAGCTGCTTGTCGATGCCCTTGACCGAGAAACGGGTGGGGGCCTCGACAACGAACTCGATGCCCTCAGGCGCGTCAACGATCACCGGGTGCGAGAAGCCGAGCGCAAACTCGAGCTGCTGCGGGCCCTTGGAGATCACGCGGTAGCCGACGCCGACGATCTCGAGCTTCTTTTCGTAGCCCTCGGTGACGCCGAGCATCATGTTGTTGACCAGGGTGCGGGTCAGGCCGTGCAGCGAACGCGACTCGCGCGCATCGTTGGGACGGGAAACCTGCAGCTGGCCGTCGTCGCCCTTGGCGATGGTGATCGGGTCAGCGACGGTCAGTGTCAGGGTGCCCTTCGGGCCCTTGACGTCGACCTGCTGGCCGTCGAGCTTGACGTCCACACCGGACGGAATGGCGATGGGGAGCCTGCCAATTCGTGACATTTAAGTTTTCTCCTTACCTTCGCCAGATCACCAGACGTAGGCGAGTACTTCGCCGCCCACGGACTTGGACTTGGCGTCGCGGTCGGTCAGCAGACCATGCGACGTCGAGATGATCGCGATGCCGAGACCGCCGAGCACCTTGGGGAGTTCGGTGGACTTCGCGTAAACGCGAAGGCCCGGCTTCGAGATGCGCCGCAGGCCGGCGATGGAGCGCTCGCGCGACTCGCCGTACTTCAGCGTCACCTTCAGAACCTTGCCGACCTGGCCCTCGACCTCGGTCAGTTCGTAGTCGGCGATGTAGCCGTTCTTCTTGAGGATCTCGGCGATTCCCACCTTGATCTTCGAGCTCGGCATCGACGTGGAATCCTGGTACGCCTGGTTGGCGTTACGCAGACGCGTCAGCATGTCTGCGATCGGATCAGTCATCGTCATGACTAGTTGCCTCTTATCTACACCGGTTTCCGGGAGACCCGGACCTGGTGTGGTTTGAATGGAATGTGGGTCTGGGTCACCAGGACGACTTGGTCACGCCGGGGAGTTCCCCAGCATGCGCCATTTCGCGCAGGCAGATGCGGCACAGGCCGAACTTGCGGTAGACCGAGTGGGGCCGGCCGCACTTCTGGCAACGGGTGTACGCACGCACGCCGAACTTGGGCTTGCGCGCCTGCTTGACCTTGAGTGCTGTCTTAGCCATCAGTTCACTTCTTCTTCTTGGCGTAGTAAGCGGGGCCGCGCTTGGCCTTCTGCTTCTTCGGGTCGTCAGTGGCCTTGAAGGGGAAGCCCAGGAGCTTGAGCAGCGCACGGCCTTCCTCGTCGTTGTCTGCGGAGGTCACGAACGTGATGTCCATGCCGCGGACGCGGTCGATCTTGTCCTGATCGATCTCGAGGAACATGACCTGCTCGTTGAGACCGAAGGTGTAGTTGCCGTTGCCGTCGAACTGGCGCCCGTTGAGACCACGGAAGTCGCGGATACGGGGCAGCGCGAGCGTCAGGAGACGATCGGCGAACTCCCACATCCGGTCGCCACGCAGCGTGACGTGGCAGCCGATGGGCTGACCCTCACGCAGCTTGAACTGTGCGATCGACTTGCGGGCCTTCGTGACGGCCGGCTTCTGGCCGGTGATCGCGGTGAGGTCCTTGATGGCGCCGTCGATGATCTTCGAGTCGCGCGCGGCCTCGCCGACGCCCATGTTCACGACGATCTTGGTGAGACCGGGGATCTGCATGACGTTGTCGAAGTTGAACTCTTCCTGCAGGGCAGGAACGATGCTCTCGCGGTACTTGGCCTTGAGACGGGGCATCGTGGTGGTCGAGGTCTCGCTCATCAGATCTCCTCACCGGTCTTGGTGGCGATGCGCACGGAGCGCTCGGCCTTGTACTCGGAACCATCGGGACGACGCTTGGTCACCTCGACGCGCTTGTGTCCGACGCGCGTGGGGACTTCCTTGCCATCGACCTTGACCACGAGCTGCACGTTGCTCACGTGGATCGGGGCCTCGACGTTGATGATGCCGCCCTCGACGCGACGACCGTTGGCGGTCTGCGACTCACGACGGTGCTTCTTGACGAGGTTCACGCCCTGGACGGTGACACGCTCGGTGGCGGGATCAACGGCGATGACCTCGGCGGTCACACCCTTGTCCTTGCCCGAGATGACCATCACGCGGTCGCCCTTCTTGATGTTGAGCTTCGCCATGATCAGATCACCTCCGGTGCCAGCGAGACGATGCGCATGAACTTCTTCTCGCGGAGTTCGCGGGCGACGGGGCCGAAGATGCGGGTGCCGCGGGGCTCCCCGTCGCTCTTCAGGATCACGGCCGCGTTCTCATCGAACTTGATGTAGGAACCGTCGGCGCGGCGACGCTCCTTCTTGGCTCGGACGATGACGGCCTTGACCACGTCGCCCTTCTTGACGTTGCCGCCAGGGATCGCATCCTTGACGGTGGCGACAATGGTGTCGCCCAGGTAGGCATAGCGGCGCTTCGAGCCACCGAGAACACGGATGCAGAGGATTTCCTTCGCACCAGTGTTGTCGGCGACCTTCAGTCGCGACTCCTGCTGGATCATTACTGCTCCTTGCTCCACCGGTTCCGGTATCAGGCCTTGTGGAACTAGAAATGGACCCCCTGGATTTTGCCAGGAGGCAACCCCCAGCTCGAGAGAGAGGGGGCCACGGTGTGCGCCCGGGAAAGGTCCCCCGAAGGGGCACAGACCCAAGACAACTGGCACAGTCTATCGCAGCGGACCTGAGCGTAAAAATCGGTCCCGGGCCTACTCGCTGCGCAACGCCTCGACCGGATCCTTGCGGGACGCGGCGGAGGCCGGGATGAGGCCGGCGAGCGCCGTCAGCGCCATGCTGATGGCCACCAGGATCAGCGCCGCCTGCCACGGCAACTGCGCGACGTTGGCGACGTCGAAGTTGGTGTAGACGATCGCGTTGGCAGGGACCGTCAGCAGGAATGTGAGACCGACGCCGAGCGCCCCCGCCACGAAGCCGACGATCAGGGTCTCCGCGTTGAAGACGCGCCGGATGTCCCGCTTGGAGGCGCCGATCGAGCGCAGGATGCCGATCTCCTTCTTCCGCTCAAGCACCGAGATGTAGGTGATCACGCCGATCATGATGGAACTGACGATCAGCGAGATCGCCACGAAGGCGACAAGCACATAGCTGACCATGTTGACGATGTCCGTCACCGAGCCCATCAGCGCCCCCACCAGGTCGGTGTAGGTGATCACCTTGTCCTCGTGGCCGCCGTCGCGGGCGCGTTCGTTGTAGGCGTCGAGCGTCTCGATGACCTTGCCCTTCGACTCGAAGTCCTTGGGGAAGATCTCGATCCCGGACGGGTCGGCGAGGTCGGCGTAGCCGAGCGTGCGCATGTTCGACTCGAAGGAGTTCAGCTCCGTGGTCGCCATCGACATCAGGAGTTGAGTGAGCTCCTCCTGGTTCTTGTTCAGGCTGAACGCCTTGGTGAACGCCTCCTGGTCGATGCTCATGGCGTCGCTCATCTGGGAGGCGAGCTGATCCATGGCGCCCTCCATGGCGGAGGTGATCTGGGTGCGCAGCGCGTCCCCGATCTGGCTCGACGCCTCCGCCATGTAGGTCGACATCACCTCTTGGAGGTAGCCACCGATCGCGCCCTGCAGTTGGGTCTGGAGCGCTGCCGTGTCGATCAGCCCCATCGCCTCCCCCTGGAGCGCCTGCCCCTCCGGGGTGGCCAGGAAGGCGGGGAGCGTGGTCGCGACGTCCGCGAGGTCGGCCTGGTTGCCTGTGGCGTAGCCGAGGTAGCCGGTGACCAACTGGGTGATCATCCCGGGCTTCGCACCCGGCTCGCCCGCGAGCAGCGCCTTCGCCTCGTCGGAGGCCAGGAACGTCGGGAAGCTGGCAGGGTCGGCCGGGTCGAGCGCGTTGGCCGCGGCGTAGGCGACGAACCCCTCCGCGAGGCCCTGCACCATGGCGGTGGTCTGGCCGACGTCCTGGTCGAGATCGTCCGGGGGCCGCACCAGGGTCGTCAGGTCGAGGTCGCCGAGCAGGGCCGCGACGTCGAGTTCGGGCAGCGCCGCCGGGTCGAGCTCCAGGTCGGGCATCGACAGGTCCTCGAGCCCGCCGAGGTCGAGCTGCAGCTTGGACTGGTCGAAGGTGAACGCCTTGGTGATGGCGTCCTCGTCGACGGTGATCAGCGAGGCGAGGTCGAGGCCCTCGGGCCCTCCTGTGTCGTCTGCGAAGCTGCGCCCTGAGAAGACGTTGACGTCGCGGTGGGCGAGTTGGCTCTGCACGATCGCGGTGTCCTGGGACGCCTCGATGATGTGGCGGGTCAGCGCTGAGGTGTAGTAGATGCCGGGCCTCAGCACGGAGTTGTCGCCGTTGGCCTTGACGACGCCGACGATCTTGAGGGTCTCTCCCCCGTCGACGAGTTGACGCATGAACGCCTCGTCGCCGCCGCGGTCGGTCCACACGTCGTATGCGGAGTCGAACGCATACCTGTCGGTGGCGTTGACGAGCCGGAACGTCACGTCCATCAGTTCGTCGTAGCTGAAGCTGAGCGAGTCCTCGGGGACGCTGACCTTCTCCTCGGCGATCACCTGGCGCACCATGGCGTCGAGCTCTGCCGGGTCGCGCAACCCCATGGCGTAGAGGGAGACGTCGCTGACGCCCCCGCTCGGGCTGAGCACCAGCACCGTCTCGTCGAATGCCGTCGGCCAGCGGCCCTGCAACACGTCGTACTGGGTGTCGACGAGCGACAGGTCGTCCACCAGTTCGGAGAAGACGTTGGTGCCTCCCGCCGAGCCCATCACGGCACCGCCGGAGCCGAAGCCCAGCTTGCTGAACGTGGAGTCGGGGTTGACCTGGCGCGGGCCGTCGGCCGTGTCGGAGGCGAAGATCTGCGGCGTGACGTCGTAGGAGTACTGGATGGAGTTGACGGAGTCCTGGATGGAACGTCCCTCGCCCTCCAGGTACGACTTCAGCGAGCGCAGGTCGTTGGTGCCGATCCCGCCGAACATGCTCGAGAGCAGGTGGATCTCGTGCGCGGAGCCCTCCTCCCCCGCCTTGTCGCCGCCCATCTCGTCCATCAGGCCTGCGGAGGCGGCCAACATCGAGCCCATGTCGAAGCCCTGCCGCTCGATGGAGAGAGGGTACATCGAGAGGGTGTCCTCCTCGACGCCCTTGATGTAGGCGTTGACTCCGTTGGCGAGCGCAAGGATCGCGGCGATGCCGATGATGCCGATGCTGCCCGCGAACGCGGTCATCAGCGTTCGGCCCTTCTTGGTCATCAGGTTGTTGAAGGACAGCGCGATGGCCGTCAGGAAGGACATGCTGGTGCGCTTGGCCTGCGAATGGCCGATCTCCTCCCCCGCGTCCGGCGTGTACGGGTCGGAGTCCTCGGAGATCACGCCGTCGCGCAGCGACACGATCCGGGTGGCGTACTCCTCCGCCAACTCCGGGTTGTGCGTGACCATGATGACGAGGCGGTCCTTGGCGATGCTGGTCAGCAGGGCCATGATCTGCACGCTCGTGTGCGAGTCGAGGGCGCCGGTGGGCTCGTCGGCGAGCAGGATCTCGGGGTCGTTGATGAGGGCGCGTGCGATGGCGACGCGCTGCATCTGGCCGCCGGAGAGTTGGTTGGGGCGCTTGTGGATGTGGTCGACGAGGCCCACCTCGTCCAGCGCGGCGATGGCACGCTGCCTGCGCTCCGCGGGCGAGACCCCCGCGAGCGTCAGGGCCAGTTCGACGTTGGCGAGCACGCTCTGGTGCGGGATCAGGTTGTAGCTCTGGAAGACGAACCCGATCCGGTTGTTGCGGTACGTGTCCCAGTCGCGGTCCTTGTACTTCGACGTCGCGACGCCGTCGATGATCAGGTTGCCGGAGTCGTAGTGGTCGAGCCCGCCGACCACGTTGAGAAGTGTCGTCTTGCCCGAGCCGGAGGGGCCGAGGATCGCCACGAACTCGTTGTCGCGGAACGCGATGCTGACGTCGTCGAGCGCCACCTGAGTGAAGTCGCCCGTCGTGTACGACTTACGCACTTGATCGAGTTGGAGCATCGGGTCCTCCCTCCGAGTCGTCGGGCCCAAACTCCGGCAATCCTACGTTGCACCCAACACCGGGGAACGCTCAGGGAGGTCCCCCACAGACGAGGCGCAGGTCGGCTGGCATTGTTGGAGGCATGCAGTTCTTGATGCGTCTCATCGTCACAGCCCTCGCCACGGCCGCCGCGGTCTGGCTCGTCCCCGGGATCAGCCTGACCGCCTCTGACACCACGGACAAGGTCGTCACGCTGCTGATCGTCGCGCTCATCTTCGGGGCGGTCAACGCCGTGATCAAGCCGATCGTCAGCGTCATGAGCACCTGCCTCATTGTGCTGACGCTCGGGCTGTTCATGCTTGTCGTCAACGCGCTGATGCTGATGCTGACGTCGTGGATCGGCACCCAGTTCGGCATCGGCTTCCACGTCGACGGCTTCTGGTCGGCCCTGTTCGGCTCGATCATCATCTCGGTGGTCGGCGCGATCCTGGGCGGCCTGCTCGGCTCCGGGAAGAAGCAGGACTCGCAGCGCTGAGCCTCAGCCCTTGACGGCGCCTCCCAGGCCCGCTCCCCGAGGAACAGGCGCTGGAACGCGAGGAACAGCGCCACGGGGATCAGCGTCGCGATCGCCAGCGCCGCGAGGAACACCCCGAGGTCGGTCGCCCCTGCGATCGCGGGCAGCCGAACCGACAGGGGCTGAATCTTGGGGTCCTTCAGCACCAGCAGCGGCCAGAGGAAGTCCTTCCAGCTCGCGATGATCGCGAACACGCTGACCACACCCAGGATCGGCTTGGACATCGGAAGCACGATGGACCAGAAGAGCCGGAAGTTACCCGCCCCGTCGACCCGAGCGGCCTCGAACACCTCGCGCGGCAGGCTGTCGAAGAAGCGGGCGACGAGCACCACGTTGAACGCGCTCGCGCCTGCAGGCAGCCACACGGCCCAGAACGAGTTGATCAGCGACTGGCCGAGCAGCGGCGGGTTCAGGATGGTCAGGTACAGCGGCACGAGCAGCACGACGGCTGGGACGAACAGCGTGGCAAGCACCAGCGCGTTGATCAGCTTTCCGTACCGGGGGCGGAGCACCGAGAGCACGTAGCCGCCGGTGGTGGCGACGATCAGTTGGCTCGCCCACGAGCCGAGGGCGAGCCACACGGTGTTCATGAAGTAGCGCGAGACCTGGACGCGGTTCCACGCCTGGTCGAGGTTCTCCAGTTTCACGCCGTTGGGGAAGATCGCCATCGGCGTGCGCAGGATGTCCTGGGTCGGGGTGATCGCGAACTTGGCGAGCAGCAGCATCGGGCCGAGCCCCGCGACGAACAGCGCCACAAGCAGCAGCACCTGCACCGTGCCGAGCGAGAACCTGACCGACGGCTTGCGCCAGTCCGCGTTCGAGGTGATGCCGCGCTGGTCCTGGGACGACTTGGCGCGCCTGGTGCGCGGGATCATGGTGTCGGTCACGACTTGCTCCAGGAACTGGTGAGGCGGAAGTAGATGAGCGAGAACACGGCAAGGAAGCCCGCCAACATCAACGAGAGCGCGGTCGCGGCGCCGTAGTTGCCGCCGAGGCTGTTGGCGAAGGCGTAGTTGTAGATCAGCAGCAGCACCGTGATGGTGGCGTGCGCCGGGCCGCCGCCCGTGAACAGGTATGGCTCGAGGAAGACCTGCGCCGTCGCGATGATCTGCAGGATCAACGTGATGTAGATGACACCGCGGAGTTGGGGAAGCGTGATGTGCCAGATCTTGCGCCAGATCCCTGCACCGTCCATCTCGGCGGCCTCGTACAGTTCGGGCGGCACCCCGGTGAGGGCCGCGAGATAGATGATGATCGTGCCGCCCGCCCCCGCCCAGGTGGCGGCGAGCACCAGGGACGGCATCGCCCACGTCGAGTCCTGCAGCCACGGGAACGGGCCGAGCCCGACCCAGCCGAGGATCGTGTTGAACAGGCCCGTCGGGCTGGCGTCGTAGAAGAACTTCCAGAGCAGCACCGACACGACGGGGGCACCACGACGGGCAGGTAGGCCAGCGCCGAGTAGAGCCCCTTCGCCTTGCGGACCTCGCTCATCAGCACCGCGACCACCAGGGGGATCGGGAAGCCGACCAGTAGCGCGAGGAACGCGAAGTAGAGCGTATTGCGCACCGCGATGCCGAGCAGCGGGTCCGAGAGCACGAACGCGAAGTTGTCCCAGGCGACGAACTCGGGCGGGGCAACGAGGTTCGTCTTCTGGAAGCTCATGATCACCGACCTGACGATCGGGAGCCAGGAGAACAGCCCGAAGATGAGCAGCAGCGGCAGGGCGAAGACCAGCGTGCTGATTCCCCCGCCGCGGACCCAGTTCCTGAGCCGTGCTCCGATGCCGAGGCGCCGGGCTGGGGTGGTGGTGCTGCTCACGTGATGGTTCTCCTCAAGGTTGTGGGCGGACGCGCCGCAGGGGGGTCACGGCGCGCCCGCCGGTCTCACTTCTGGTCGAGCAGCGCCTGAGCCTGGGTGTTGGCATCGTTCAGGAGGGCGTCGATGTCGGCGTTCTTGTCCGTCAGGACCGCCTGCACGACCGGGTCGAGAAGCGCGTAGATCTCCTGCGTCTTCTGGCTCGGCTCGCCCACCAGAGGCAGGTCGAACATCGTGTCGGTGTAGCCCTTCATCTGGTCGAGCGGGACGTTGATGTACTCCTTGATCCATTCCTGGTTCTCATCCCACTGGGCCTTGTTGAACATCGGGAGGACGGGGGTGCCGACGGGCTGGTTGTTGGCGGCGAGCGTCTTGGCGTCTGCCACTGCGCGGTCCTTGTCCACCAGCTTCGCGAGGTAGAAGAAGTCGATCCACTTGATGGCGGCGTCCTTCTCGGCGTCGGTGACCGAGGCGGGCATGGCGACCATGGTGCCTCCGGTCAGCACGCCCGCGTCGTCGCCCTGCAGCGGCATGGCCGTCAGGCCGTAGCTCTCGGGCTTGACGCCGTTGGTCTGGATGAGCGAGGTGTAGACGTCGGCTCCGGAGGTGTACATGGCGATCTGGCCCGCCGCGAACGCCTGGTTGATGGAGCCCCAGTCGAACATGAAGTTCGCGCCCATGGAGTTGTCGCCCCAGCGCATGTCCTTGAGCATCTGCAGCGCGGCCTTTGTGCCGTCGTTGTTCAGCGTCGAGGTGGCGGAGCCGTCGGCCTTGACCTCCTGGACCCGGCCGCCGTGGGCGAACGTGTTGGCCACGAGCTGCCAGCCGCCGGTGTTGTTCTGAGTCATCTGCGCGTAGCCGGCGACGCCGGGGTTCTTCTCAGCGATCTTCTTGGCCGCCTCGCGGACCTCGTCCCAGGTCTTGGGCGGGTTCTCGGGGTCGAGCCCGGCCGCCGTGAACAGGTCGCGGTTGTAGTGCAGGCCGACACCGTAGACGTTCTTGCCCGGGATGGCGTACACCTTGCCGTCGGGGCCCTTGCCCGCGTCGAGGATCGCCGGGTTGAACTTGGACGCGTACGGCAGCGTCTGGAACTGCGCGTCGAGCTCGGCGATCTGCTTGTTCTCGATGAGGGTCTTTGCGTCGGTGAACGGGATCTCGAAGACCTGCGGCAGGGTGCCGCCTGCGAGCTGGGCGGCGAACGTGGTCGCCTTCCATTCGTACTCCTCAGGCTGGATGTCGATGCCGGGGTTGGCGTCCTCGAACTCCTTGACCTGGGCGTTGAAGGCGTCGATGGCGGCCTGCTCCGAGCCGGGAAGCAGCGACACGACGCGCAGGGTGACGGGGCCTGCCGCCTCGCCGCCAGTTGCCTGGGGCGAGGGGGATCCGGCGGGCTGGCCACCGGAGCAGCCGACGAGGGCGCCTGCGCCCACGAGGGCAGCCACGAGGGCCGCGAGAGGTCGACGGGTGTTTGACATTTCTCCGTACTCCTTAGAGGTGGTGGTTCTCGAGCCAGACGGCGTTATCGGGTTCGAGGCGGCGGTCGAGCAGTGGGGCGCTCGACAGCAGAACGTGGGTTTGAGGGGGTAGCGCCACGGCGTCGCTGCCGAGGTTGACCAGGCACGTGAGCCTGCCACCGTCGGACTCGCGTGCGAAGGCGAGGACGTCGTCCCCGTAGCCACCCAACCAGGCGAAGCCTGCGCTGTGCATGGCGGGGTGGGTTCTGCGCAGCGCGATCGCGGAGCGGTACAGCGAGAGCATCGAGCCGGGATCCTGCGCCTGCGAGCTCGCGGCGTAGTCACCCCATCCTTCGGGCTGCGGCAGCCAGGTGGGTACCGGCCTCGGGGAGAAGCCGCAGTTGGGGGCCTCGGCGTCCCAGGGCAGCGGCACCCGGCAGCCGTCGCGACCCGGGTCGACGCCCCCGCCCGAGAGGTACATCGGGTCCCGGCGCGCGTCGTCGGGGATGTCCTCGACCTCGGGGAGGCCGAGCTCGTCGCCCTGGTAGATGTACAAGACGCCCGGCAGCGCGGCGGTCAGCAACGCGGCGGCGCGGGCTCGGCGGGTTCCGAGGGCGAGGTCGCTCGGGGTGCCGAAGCGCTTCTGCGCCATGTCGAAGCCGGAGTCCTCACGCCCGTAGCGCGTCACGGGGCGCGTGATGTCGTGGTTGGACAGCACCCACGTGGTGGGGGCGCCGACGGGACGGTGCGCCTCGAGGGTCGTGTCGATCGACTGGCGCAACTGCCGCGCGTCCCACGGGCGGACCATGAAGTCGAAGTTGAACGCGGTGTGCATCTCGTCGGTGCGCAGGTAGGCGGCGAACCGGGCCGGGTCGGGCAGCCAGACCTCGCCGACAAGCACGCGGCCCTCGTACTCGTCCGTCACCCGGCGCCAGGAGCGGTAGACGTCGTGCACCTCGTCGCGGTCGGTGGTGGGGTGCTGTCCCGGCTCGTGGTGCTCGCGCACCTCCGGCAGGTCACGGTCCTTGACCAGCAGCGCCGCCGAGTCGACGCGGATGCCCGCCACGCCCCGGTCGAACCAGAACCGCAGCACCGCCTCGTGTTCGGCGATGACGTCCGCGTTGTCCCAGTTGAGGTCGGGCTGCTCCGGGGTGAACAGGTGCAGGTACCACTGGCCTGGCGTGCCGTCGGCGTCGGGCACGCGGGTCCAGGTGGCGCCGTGGAAGTTGGAGGGCCAGCGCGTCGGGGGTTGATCCCCCTGCTCTCCCCTGCCGTCCCGGAACCAGAACCGGTCGCGGGCCGCAGAACCGGCCTCGGAGGCGAGGGCCTCCACGAACCACGGATGCTCGGAGGAGATGTGGTTGGGCACGACGTCGACGATGGTGCGGATGCCGAGTTGCGCGGCCTCCGCGATCAGGGCCTCCGCCTCGGCGAGGGTGCCGAGTTCCGGGTGGATGGCCCGGTAGTCGGCGACGTCGTAGCCGCCGTCGATCAAAGGCGAGGCGTACCAGGGGGTGAACCAGATGGCGTCGACGCCGAGGTCACGAAGGTACCCGAGGGCGGAGCGTACGCCCGCGAGGTCCCCGACGCCGTCGCCGTTGCCGTCGACGAAGCTGCGCGGGTAGATCTCGTAGATCACCGCCGTGCGCCACCATTCGGCGCTCTCCGCGACTCGATCGGTCACCACGCATTCACCTCCGCAAGGTTTACCGGTACACGTTTACCGGTCAACGTGAATGCTAGGCTCGTCCTGCACCCCCGGTCAAGTGGCGTTATCCGAATGTGACCTGGCTACAGTGAGGTGGGCAACGAAGGGAGCGCCGTGATCACGGTCAGAGACATCGCCGCGGAGGCAGGGGTCAGCGCCATGACCGTGTCCAATGTGATCAACGGCCGCACCGACAAGGTGTCGGCCGCCACCGCCGAGCGCATCCGGGAGATCATGGATCGCACCGGCTACGTGCCCAACGGGCCCGCGACGGCGCTGGCGACCAAGCGCTCCAACATCGTGGCCCTTGTCCACGCCGCAAGCGGCGAGCGCCCCCAGCCGAGCCCTCATGACTCGATCTTCCTCGACGAGGTGGAGCGCGGCATGACGAAGGCGGGCAGGTACCTGATGATCCGCTCCGCCGACGACGTCGCCGTCACCGCGAAGGAACTGCGGTCCTGGCGCGTCGACGGCGCCATCATCCTCGGCGCCTTCACCTCCGAGGCCGACGAGGTGCAGAGCAAGTTGGGGCTGCCACTGGTGTTCGTGGACAACTACTCGACCTCGAGCAGGATCAGCCGGGTCGGCCTGGACGACTTCCACGGCGGGCTGATCGCGGGCCGGGAGCTGATCTCGACGGGGCACCGTCGCCTCGCCCTCGTCGCTCCGGGCGTCGACCGTCCCGGCGTCATCCACCAACGCTTCCTCGGCTTCATGGCCGCCGTCTCGGAGGCGGGCCTCGACCGCGAGGCGGTCACGCTGCTCGACAGCGCCCCCTTCTTCGACGCCGCGCTTGCGCTCGGTCAGGAGCTTGCCGCCAGCCCGCAGCGCCCGACCGGGATCTTCGCCACCGCCGACATCATCGCGATCGGGTTGCTGAAGGGCTTGGTCGAGTCGGGGGTCGCGGTGCCGGAGCAGGCGTCGATCATCGGCTTCGACGACCTGCCGGAGGCCCGCTACGTCTCCCCCGCGCTCAGCACCGTCCGCCAGGACATCCCCGCGAAGGCCAAGGCCGCGGTCGCGGCGCTGCTCGCCCTGATCGAGACTCAGGAGCGCGGCGCAGAGGTGCGGCTCAGCGTCGAGATGGCCCGGCGCGGCTCGGTCGCACCTCCTCCGAAGGCCTGAGAACGCGAAACGGCCCGCCCCTCTGATGAGGGACGGGCCGTAACTCTTGGTGCCTTACTTGGCGCGCTCGATGATCTCGACCAGGCGCCAGCGCTTCTGCGCCGACAGCGGGCGGGTCTCCATGACGCGGACGCGGTCGCCGATGCCGGCTTCGTTGTTCTCGTCGTGGGCCTTGAGCCGCTCGGACTTGGTCATGACCTTGCCGTACAGCGGGTGCTTCACGCGATCCTCGACCAGGACGACGATGGTCTTGTCCATCTTGTCCGAGACGACGACGCCTTGAAGGACCTTGCGGCGGCTGCGCTCAGCAGTGTTGGTCTCTTCGCTCATGTTCACTTCTCCTCAACTGCGGGCTCGTCCACGATGCCGAGGTTGCGCTCCTGCAGCACGGTGTAGATGCGGGCGATGTCCTTGCGGACGCTGCGCAGCCGGCTGCTCGACTCCAGCTGGCCGGTGGCCGCCTGGAAGCGAAGACCGAACGCTTCTTCCTTCAGCTCAACAACCTTGGCGTTGAGCTGATCACGCGACAGACCACGCAGGTCGTGTGCGGCGAGGTTCTTGCTCATCAGATGTCACCTGCTTCGCGCTTGATGAAGCGTGCCTTGAACGGCAGCTTGTGGATGGCCAGACGCATGGCCTCGCGGGCCACCTCCTCCGGGACACCGGAGAGCTCGAACAGCACGCGTCCGGGCTTGATGTTGGCGATCCACCACTCGGGCGAACCCTTACCGGAACCCATCCGGGTCTCGGCAGGCTTCTTGGTCAGGGGGCGGTCCGGGTACACGTTGATCCAGACCTTGCCGCCACGCTTGATGTGACGGGTCATGGCGATACGGGCTGCCTCGATCTGACGGTTGGTCAGGTAGGACGACTCGAGCGCCTGGATGCCGAAGTCACCGAAGGCGAGCTTGGTGCCGCCCTTGGCCGCACCATCCCGCTTGGGGTGGTGCTGCTTACGGAACTTAACTCGACGAGGAATCAGCATTGTTATGCTCCTGCGTTCTCAGTTGCGGGCGCAGCCGGGGCGTCAGCCTGAGCTGCGTCGGCGCGGCGGCGTCCGCCACGCTCGGGACGATCTCCACGGTCACCGCGGGCCGGACGACGGCCCGGACGCTGACGACCGGACGGCGCGTTGTTGCGGGCGGCCTTCTGGGCGGCGCGCTCGGCGCGGGTGCCCGCGACGTCGCCCTTGTAGATCCACACCTTGACGCCGATGCGGCCGAACGTGGTGCGAGCCTCGTAGAAGCCGTAGTCGATGTCGGCGCGGAGGGTGTGCAGCGGCACCTGGCCGTCGCGGTAACCCTCGGAGCGCGACATCTCGGCGCCGCCGAGACGACCGGAGCACTTGATGCGGATGCCCTTGGCGCCCGCACGCATGGCGGTCTGCTGGGCCTTGCGCATGGCGCGACGGAAGGCGACGCGGGCGCCGAGCTGCTCGGCGATGCCCTGGGCGACCAGCTGAGCGTCGATCTCGGGGTTCTTGACCTCGAGGATGTTCAGCTGGACCTGCTTGCCGGTGAGCTTCTCCAGCTCGGCGCGGACGCGCTCCGCCTCGGCGCCGTTACGGCCGATGACGATGCCCGGACGAGCGGCGTGCAGGAAGATGGTCACCCGCTCGGAGCGGCGCTCGATCTCGATGGACGAGATGCCTGCGCGCTCGAGCGTCTTGGTCAGGTACTCACGGATCTTGACGTCCTCACCGACAAACTCCGAGTACTGCTTATCGCTGTACCAACGGGAGGTGTGATCGGTGGTGATGCCGAGGCGGAAGCCGATCGGGTTGATTTTCTGGCCCATTATCAGGCTCCCTTCGTCTCGCGGGGTTCGACGACCACGGTGATGTGCGAGCCGCGCTTCAGGATGCGGCTGGCCGATCCCTTGGCCCGCGGGCGGATCCGACGCAGGGTCACGCCCTCGTCGACGAACGCCTTGGAGATGTACAGGTCATCTGCGCGCATGCCTTCAGCGGTCTCCGCGTTGGCCACGGCCGAGGCCACGACCTTGAAGACCGGCTCGGAAGCGGCCTGCGGCGCGAACTTGAGGGCGACAAGGGCGTCCTTGACGTCCATGCCGCGAACCAGATCGATGACGCGACGAACCTTGGTGGGGCTCATACGGACGTGACGCGCGATGGCGTACGAGCCGTCGCGGTCCCCCAGGAGGGCTTCGCGACGACGGCTGTTGCCGTTCTCGTTGCTCATAGTTGAATCAGTTCCTTATCTCGCGCCTCAGCGGCGGCGGGCCTTCTTGTCGTCCTTCACGTGACCCTTGAAGGTACGCGTCGGAGCGAACTCGCCCAGCTTGTGACCGATCATGGACTCGGTGACGAACACCGGGACGTGCTTGCGACCGTCGTGCACCGCGATGGTGTGCCCGAGCATGTCGGGAATGATCATCGAGCGGCGTGACCAGGTACGGATGACGTTCTTGGTGCCCTTTTCGTTCTGAACTTCCACCTTCTTGAACAGGTGGTCATCGACGAAGGGGCCCTTCTTAAGGCTGCGTGGCATAGTTCCTCAGGCTCCCTATCAGCGCTTCTTGCCGGTCTTGCGACGACGGACGATAAGACGGTTGCTCGCCTTGTTCTTGTCGCGGGTGCGGCCCTCAGGCTTGCCCCACGGGGACACGGGGTGACGGCCACCCGACGTGCGGCCCTCGCCACCACCGTGCGGGTGGTCGACGGGGTTCATCACGACGCCGCGGACGGTCGGGCGGATGCCCTTCCAGCGGTTGCGGCCGGCCTTGCCCCAGTTGATGTTCGACTGCTCGGCGTTGCCGACCGTGCCGATCGTGGCGCGGCAGCGGACGTCGACCATGCGCATTTCGCCGGAGGGCAGACGCAGCGTGGCGTACTTGCCTTCACGGGCGACCAGCTGGATCGCGGAGCCGGCCGAACGACCGAGCTTCGCGCCGCCGCCGGGGCGCAGTTCCACGGCGTGCACCGTGGTGCCGACGGGGATCTGACGCAGTTCGAGGTTGTTGCCCGGCTTGATGTCCGAACCCTCGCCCGCCGAGATGACGGTGCCCTGTGCCAGCCCGTTGGGGGCGATGATGTAGCGCTTCTCGCCGTCTGCGTAATGCAGCAGCGCGATGCGGGCGGTGCGGTTGGGGTCGTACTCGATGTGAGCGACCTTTGCCGGCACGCCGTCCTTGTCGTAGCGCTTGAAATCGATGATGCGGTAGGCCTGCTTGTGGCCTCCGCCGATGTGGCGCGTGGTGATGCGGCCGGTGTTGTTACGACCGCCGGTCTTCGGCTTCGGCGCGAGCAGCGACTTCTCCGGAGTGGAGCGAGTGAGCTCGACGAAGTCGGACACGCTCGAGCCGCGACGGCCCGGCGTAGTCGGCTTGTACTTACGGATACCCATGAGTCAAATTCCTTCTTCTACAAGAGGCACGCCGGTCAGCCGACCGGGCCCCCGAAGATGTCGATGCTCTCGCCCTCAGCGAGGGTGACGATCGCACGCTTGGTGTCGACCTTCTTGCCGTACCCGTAGCGGGTGCGACGGCGCTTGCCCTGGCGGTTGAGGGTGTTCACCGACGCCACCTTGACACCGAAGATCGTCTCAATGGCGATCTTGATCTCGGTCTTGTTGGCATCGGGAGCGACGACGAAGGTGTACTTGCCGTCATCGAGCAGGTTGTAGCTCTTCTCGCTCACCACGGGACGCAGGATGACGTCGCGGTGATCGCGGATCTTCAGCGCAGTCATCACTTGTCCTTCTCCTCGTTGTTGTTGGCGACTGCCGGGACGAACCCGGCGGCCTCTGCTGCCTCGGCACTGTCGAACCAGACCTCAGCCTTGGTGCGGCCGTACCAGGGCGACTCGGGCGTGTGGTACTTGCCGGAATCGGCGTTGCCCTTGATGTCGAACCCGGCGGGCGGGTTGTCGCCGCGGTAGCCACCGTCGTTGACCTCAGCCTCGTCGGCGGGGGCCTCCTTCGCGGGGGCTTCCTTGGCGGGCGCAGCCTTGGCCGGAGCGGCCTTGGCGACGGGAGCCTCGGCCGCAGCCTCGGACTCGGTGGCGACGGCCTTGGCCGACTTGCCGGTAGCGGGGCCAGCCACGAACGCGGCCAGCGCTGCGGAGGTGAAGACCACCTTGTCGTTGACCAGCACGTCGTAGGTGTTGAGCTGGTCGACGGCGAGCGCGTGCACGGTCGGGACGTTGCGCAGGCTCAGCCAGGCGATGTCCTCGAAGCGGTCGAGCACGACGAGCACCTTGGAGATGTCGCCTGCGACCTTGGTCAGCGTCGCGATTGCCGCCTTCGTCGAGGGCTTGTCGCCCGAGACGATCTCGGAGATCACGAACACCTGGCCGTCACGAGCGCGGTCCGAGAGGGCGCCACGCAGAGCGGCGGCGACCATCTTCTTGGGGGTGCGCTGCGAGTAGTCGCGGGGGGTCGGGCCGTGGACAACGCCACCGCCGGTCCAGATCGGCGAGCGACGCGAACCGTGACGTGCACGGCCGGTGCCCTTCTGGCGCCAAGGCTTGATGCCACCGCCGCGCACCTCGGCGCGCGTCTTGGTGTCGTGCGTGCCCTGACGGGCGGCGGCCAGCTGGGCCACGACGACCTGGTGGATCAGGGGGATGTTGGTCTGCGTGTCGAACAGCGCGGCGGGAAGGTCGGCCTTGCCGGCCTTCTTGCCCTTGGCGTCGATCACGTCAACGGTCAGATCGCTCATGCTGCGTCACCCTTCTTAGCTGCGCTGCGGACGACGACGAGGGAGCCATTGTTTCCGGGGATGGCGCCGCGGACAAGCAGCAGGCCACGCTCAGCGTCGACGGCGTGAATCTTCAGGTTCTGGACGGTGACCTTGTCATTGCCCATGCGACCCGCCATGCGGAGGCCCTTGAAGACCCTGCCGGGGGTGGCGCAGCCACCGATGGAGCCGGGCGAGCGGTGCTTGCGGTGCACACCGTGCGAGGCGCGCAGGCCCTTGAACCCGTGGCGCTTCATGACACCAGCGGTGCCCTTGCCCTTGGAGGTGCCGGTCACGTCGACGATCTCGCCGTCGGCGAAGACCTCGGCGGTCAGCTCCTGGCCCAGTTCGAACTCGGACGCATCAGCGGTGCGGAGCTCGACCAGGTGCTTGCGGGGGGTGACGTCGGCCTTGGCGAAGTGCCCGGCCTCAGGCTTGGTGACCTTCTTCGCCTTGACGGCGCCGAAGCCGAGCTGCACGGCGTTGTAGCCGTCGGTCTCGGGGGTGCGGACCTGCGTCACGACGCACGGTCCCGCCTGGATGACAGTCACGGGGACGACCTTGTTGTTCTCGTCCCACAACTGGGTCATGCCGAGCTTGGTGCCCAGGATGCCCTTCACGATTCGTTCACTCATTTCAGCAGACCTCACGGGAGCTTGATCTCGATGTCAACGCCAGCAGGCAGGTCGAGACGCATGAGCGAATCGACGGTCTTCGGCGTCGGATCGAGGATGTCGATCAGACGCTTGTGCGTGCGCATTTCGAAGTGCTCGCGGCTGTCCTTGTACTTGTGGGGCGAACGGATAACGCAGAACACGTTCTTCTCCGTCGGCAGCGGCACGGGGCCGGCCACCTTCGCACCCGTGCGAGTCACGGTGTCGACGATCTTGCGCGCCGAGCTGTCGATGACCTCATGGTCATACGCCCGCAGCCTGATGCGGATCTTTTGTCCAGCCACAGTCGTTCCTTCTTCTCGTCCCTTTGGAAATTTCAAGTTCCTACGGGGTAAAACCCCTTGTCGCCCCGACCCCCGAGGTCGGGAGTGTCGCGCCCTTTGCCGCAAGGTAAGACACCCCTTCTTCCGGCTTTCACCTTCCGAAGGTCACATCTCGCGCTTGGGCGTTGTAGACCTCACTCGTAGAGCGCCTGGCGCTTTCACACCTGGCACCCCTCGCGGAGCAACCGGTCCATTCTGGCACGTCTCCCCCACTCGACCAAATCGAGGGTCCGCGGCCGGTCTTGGCGATCACCTCGTGGCGCGCACGAAGTCCTTGATCGCGCTCTCAGACGTCGCTGCGGAGTTGGAGAGCACGATGATCCCGCCATCCTCCCAGAGTGCGGAGCAGGTGGCCTGAGTAGTATCGGCTGTGTCCTCGGGACAGTAGATCCCGGGCCCCACCTTGCCCACATCGGAGCCCCTGCGCCCGAGCAGTTCGCTGGGGTCGGCCTTTTCGGCGGGGTCGAAAGGGAACGCGGTGAGGCCGACGGTGCGATCTCCGTTCTCGTAAATCACGTTGAAGGGGAGCCCGGGGACGAGCGACCCCTGCTGTTTCCAGGAGCCGAACTCGTCGGGGAGATCGGGCATCGTCGCGCCGACGTACGCGGCACCGGCGGCGTGGAAGAGCCACACCGCGACCCAGAGCGCGATGACCACCACGAGAGCGACTGCCAACCACACCGTCTGCTTGACCGTCGGCTGCTTGCGAGCACCGCCTCGGCTCTTGGCTCCCGGCGAGGCACCTTCGGGCTGCTGCCCGGCCTCACCCGAATCCTGGGGGTGAGACATCGCTACCTCCTCGTCACTGAAGAACCACTCTAGCGGCGAGGCGGGGCGCTCTATCCGTCGTCAGACCCCGATCGGTGAAGACGTCACGCGCCCGTTCGGCCGCTCGCTTCGACGGCGGCTCGTTGCCTACTTGGCCGCGCCGACGAAGTCCTTGAGGGCTTCCTCGGCGGCGGAGTCCGATTCGGACATGAACATGGTCACGCCGTCCTCCCATACCCCGTAGCAGGAGGTGTTCTTCACGCCCATCGAGTCGTAATCGGAGCAGAACATGCCAGTGCCGATCTTGCGCGGCTCCGGCACGTCGACGTCGCCGAACCCGCTCGGCGGGGCCGTCGGGTCAGGCTTGTCCTCGTCGTCGATCGGGACGGAAAGCGCCATCACGTGCTTGCCGCCCTTCTCGTAGTTCTCGCCGAAGGTGATGCCAAGGCCGCTGTCTTCGACCTTGGTCCAGCCCGCGAAACTCGACGGCAGCGAGGGCATCTTCTTGCCGACGTACTGGCCGCCGGTGCCGAGGAAGAGCCACAGCAGCAGCGCGAGCACCGCGACGCCTAGCACCCCGACTCCGATCCAGAGCCCGAGGTTGCTCTTCTGCGGCGCCTGGTTGAACTGCTGTTGCCCGAAGGACTGCTGGCCGTAGGGCTGCTGCTGGCCGCTGAAGCCCTGCTGCTGGTAGCCGCCCTGCGGGGATCCGCCGCCGTTGCCGGATGGGTTGTAACCGCCTGGGTTCTGCGGATAGGACATGGGGCCTCCTTGGGTGACGCTGCCCCAGACATGCTAGTGGGAACGGGGTCCCGATTCAGTAGGTGAGCAGGCCCCTTGCCTCGAAGATGGCCCTGGTCGCGGCCACCTGGGCGGCACTCGGCGGCTCGGTGTCGCCGAGTTCGTAGCGCAGCCCCAACCCGTCCCACTTGGCGCGGCCCATCTGGTGGAAGGGCAACACCTCGACCCGCTCCACGTTGCCGAGGCTCGCCGCGTAGTCGGCGATCGGCGCGATGTTGTCCGGGTCATCTGTGAGCCCTGGCACCAGCACGAAGCGGATCCACGTCGCGATGCCGAGCGCGTCGAGGCGGCGCCCGAAGTCGAGGGTCGGAGCGAGGTCACGGCCGGTGACCCTCCGGTAGGTCGCCTCGTCGCCGGACTTGACGTCCAGCAGCACCAGGTCGACGTCGGCGAGCAGTTCGTCTGACGCGTTGGCACCCAGGAAGCCGGACGTGTCGATGGCCGTGTGGATGCCCATCTCCTTGGCGCCGCGCAGGATCCGGCCCGCGAACCCCGGCTGCTGCAGGACCTCACCACCGGAGAGCGTGATCCCTCCCTTGGTCGCCCGGAACACGCCCCGGTAGCGCCGGATCCGTGCCAGCAGGTCCTCCGCACGAACAGGCATGCCGCGGTTGGCGGTCATGGTGTCGGGGTTGTGGCAGTAGAGGCACCGCAACGGGCAGCCGGCCAGGAACGTCGTCATCCTGGTTCCCGGGCCGTCGACGGCCGTGACGAGCTCCCAGGAGTGCACTGAGCCCACCTCGCCGACCCGTTGGGCGAGGAGCAGTTCGGAGCGCGACAGGTCGCTCGCGACGGGGATGCCGCCGACCATCGCCTGCTCCGCGGGTGCGCCGGGCGCCCCGCGGCCGGGGGCGTCCAGCAGGACCTCGCTCATGCTCAGAGGGCCTCGTGGAAGGTGCGCGAGAGCACGTCGAGTTGCTGCTCGCGGGTCAGCTTCACGAAGTTGACGGCGTACCCCGAGACCCGGATGGTGAGCTGCGGGTAGTTCTCCGGGTTCTCCATCGCGTCGAGGAGCGTCTCGCGGTTCAGCACGTTGATGTTGGCGTGGTAGAGGCCCTCCCCCATGCCCGCGTCGAGGATGCCGACCAGGTTGTCGATGCGCTCCTGCTCGGTGCGACCCAGCGCGGTCGGGGTGATGGTGTTGGTCAGCGAGATGCCGTCGAGCGCGTCGTCGTAGGACAGCTTGCCGACGCTCATCATGGAGGCGAGCATGCCGTGCGTGTCCGCACCGTTGGCGGGGTTGGCACCGGGGGCGAACGGCGTGCCTGCCGCGTGGCCGGAGGGGAAGGCGCCGGTGGCCTTGCCGTAGACGACGTTGGACGTGATCGTCAGGACCGACTGCGTCGGGATCGCGTCGCGGTAGAGCTTGATCGATCGGATCTTGCCCATCACGGTCGAGACCACGAGCTTGGCAAGGTCGTCGACGCGGTCGTCGTCGTTGCCGTACTTCGGGAAGTCGCCCTCGGTGATGTAGTCGACCACAAGGCCGGACTCGTCGCGCACCGGGGTGACGGTGGCGAACTTGATGGCCGACAGCGAGTCGGCCACGATCGACAGGCCCGCCATGCCGCAGCCCATGGTGCGCACGACCTCGTCGTCGTGCAGCGCCATCTCCATGGCCTCGTAGGCGTACTTGTCGTGGCAGTAGTGGATGATGTTGAGCGCCTCGACGTAGGTCTGCACGGCCCAGTCGAGCATCGCGTCGTACCTGGCCCACACCGTGTCGAAGTCGAGGGGCTGGTCGCCCGCGAGCGGGTCGTAGCCAGACACGACCTGCTTGCCCGTCATCTCGTCCCGGCCGCCGTTGATGGCGTACAGCAGCGCCTTCGCGGTGTTGAGGCGGGCGCCGAAGAACTGCATCTGCTTGCCGATCGCCATGGGCGAGACGCAGCAGGCGATGGCGGTGTCGTCGCCCCAGTGGCTGCGGATCTCGGCGTCGGACTCGTACTGGATCGCGGAGGTCTCGATGGAGATCAGCGAGCAGAAGGCCTTGTAGCCCTCCGGCAGCGCCGCGTCCCAGTAGATGGTGATGTTCGGCTCCGGCGCGGGGCCGAGGTTGCGCAGCGTCTGGAGCAGCCGGAAGGACGTCTTGGTGACGAGCGTGCGGCCGTCGTCTGCGAAGCCGCCGTCGGACCAGGTCGCCCAGTACGGGTCGCCGGAGAAGATCTGGTCGTAGTCGATGGTGCGCAGGAAGCGCACGATGCGCAGCTTCGTGACGAGCGCGTCGATGATCTCCTGGGCGTCGGGCTCGGTGATCAGGCCCGAGGCAAGGTCGCGCTCGGCGTAGACGTCGAAGAACCCGGAGAGCCGGCCGATGCTCATGGCGGCGCCGTCCTGGCTCTTCACGGAGGCGAGGTAGGCCAGGTAGGTCCACTGCACGGCCTCGTGGAACGTGGCGGCAGGACGGGACAGGTCGAAGCCGTAGCTGTCGCCGAGGTTCTTGAGCTTCTTCAGCGCCTTGATCTGCTCGGAGTGCTCCTCGCGGTAGCGGGCCCAGTTCTCGCTGAACGGCTCGTCGGCGATGGAGTCCTTGTCAGCCTGCTTGGCCTGGATCAGCCGGTCGACGCCGTACAGGGCGACGCGCCGGTAGTCGCCGATGATGCGGCCGCGGCCGTAAGCGTCCGGGAGGCCGGTGATCAGGTGCGCGCTGCGGGCGGCGCGGATGCGCGGGGTGTAAATGTCGAAGACGGCCTCGTTGTGCGTCTTGCGGTAGCGGGTGAAGATCTCCTTGATCCGCTCGTCGGGCTCGAGGCCCGCCTCCTGGGTCGCGGTCTCCACCATCCGCCAACCGCCTGCAGGCATCATGGGCCGCTTCAGCGGGGTGTCGGTCTGCAGGCCGACGATGACGTCGTCGTCAGCGCAGATGTAGCCGGCGGGGAACGCGTCCACGTCGGCGGGGATGTGGGTCTCTACGTCGTAGACACGCTTGGCCCGCTCGACGCTCAGGAAGTCGCGCTGCAGCGTCTCCCACACGTTCAGCGTCTTCTCGGTCGCGCCGGAGAGGAACGCGGCGTCGCCGGTGTAGGGCGTGAAGTTGGCGAGGATGAAGTCGCGCACGTCGATGCTGTCCTGCCACGCTCCGGGAACGAACCCTCCCCAGGCATTCTCGGGGACGAGGGAATCTTCGCGGGTGGGGGCCGAGGCCGTCATATCGCTCCTGTGAGACACGTGTTTGTTCAGAGCGCACCGCAGCGCCACCCGAAACCCGGCAAGTCGGACCCGAGGGGGACGGTACGGCGCTGTGCTGCTAATACTACCTCCCGTAGGAGGGATTAATTACCAGAGGGTTGTGGGAATGGACGTGCCGGGGCGTCACCGCACGTCGAAGGTGAGCGACCAGGCCGCTGCCCGTGGCCGCAACTGGTACTCGGGACGCACGTCCGGGCCGCAGGAGCGCGACCCGAGACCGTGCTGCTGCACGTCCAGGTACAGGTGCGTCGCCGAGGAGTCGGGCAGTTCGTGCGGGTGAGCGGCGGAGGTCACCTCGGCCGCGTCGTGCGCGCGGAGCGAGAAGCCAGGCAACTCGCCAGCGACCGGGGTCGCGGTGATGCCCAGGCCGATCTCGGGAAGGTGCAGTTCCCGCAGCCCCGCCCGATGTCCGCTCTCCTGCGGGACCGCGTAGTTGACGCTCAACTCATCGACGCCCGCCTCGAACCTGCCGACGTGGGCCGCGGCGTGCGAGTCGACGTAGTTCTCGTCCGGGCCGGTGCCGAACCAACGCGCCTCGGCCAGCCCGGCGGGCAGTTCGAGGTGCAGGCCGATCCGCGGCCAGGTGCCCTTCCATCCTCGCGAGGGCGTCGCCGAGGCGTCCAGGTGCAGGCGTCCGGCGCGCAGCGTCCAGATCAGTTCGACGACGACCGCCTCCTGGGCCGCGGACGGGGCGTAGCGATGCCTGACGACGAGCCGGCCCGGTTCGACCTCGACGGCCTGGACGCGGCGGTGGAGCCTGTCGAGCCCGGCTGCGCGCCACAGTTCCGCCGACGAGGGGGTCTTCGACCCCATGCCGCGTGAGGCGACCGCCTCGACGTCGACATAGGAGGCGAACGAGCTCAGCGAGTCGTTCTCGGTCGGAGCGCGCCACAGCTCCAGGCGTGGGCCCTTTACCTCGGCGCCCGCGATGCTCACCAGGTCGCCGCTGAACGCGTCGAACGTGGCGGGCCCGAAGGAGATCGCCCCGTCCCGTGCGACCGGGGTCACGTCGTCTGCGGGGACGCTCAGCGCCGGCGCGGCCTTCGCGAGCTGGGTCTGGGCGCGGGTCACGACGTGGCCCGCCGCCGCCCATTCGGCGTCAGAGGCGGTGACGGCCTCGACGGTGCGCCACAGTTCGCCGTCGTGGGGCTCGAAGCCGGGCAGCGAGACCGTGATGCTCTCCCCCGGCGCTACGGCCGGCACCGTCAACTCGCCGGTGCCGATCTGGCGGCCGTCGAGCTCGTCGCGCCACACGAAGCGCAGGTCGGTGGTGTCGCCGTCGTGGCGGCGGTTCTCGACGGTGACCGAGCCGCCGTCGATGGTGACCTTGACGGGCGTCGTGACGGCGGCGAACTCGGCGAGCATCGGGGTGGGGGTGCCGTCGGAGAGAAGCAGGCCGTCGCAGACGAAGGATCCGTCGTGGATCTCCTCGCCGAAGTCGCCTCCATAGCCGAAGAACTCGGTGCCTTCCGGGGTAGTGGTGCGCAGCCCGTGGTCGCGCCACTCCCAGATGAAGCCGCCGTGCCACTGGGGAAGCGTGTCGAAGACGCGCTCGTACTCAGCCAGCGCCCCCGCGCCGTTGCCCATCGCGTGCTCGTACTCGCACAGGATCATGGGCCGCTTCGCGAGCTCGGCGTTGCGCCCCGCGACGGCGTGCGGATGCGTGCCGGTGCCCGCCGCCATGTCCTCCATCTGTTCGACCGGCGGGTACATCCGGGAGACGATGTCGGTGTAGAAGCCGTCGTAGTCCGGCTCGTAGTGCACCGGGCGCTCCGGGTCACGGCGGTGCACCCATGCGGCCATCGCGGCCGCGTTCTGGCCGGTGCCCGCCTCGTTGCCGAGCGACCAGGACACGATCGACGGGTGGTTCTTGTCGCGCTCGACAGTGCGCTCGATGCGGTCGAGGAGCGCCTCGCGCCAGCGGGGGTCGTCGGTCGGGTTCTCGGTCCAGCCGCCGTCGCGCTGGAAGCCGTGGGTCTCCAGGTCGCACTCGTCGATCACCCAGAAGCCGAGCTCGTCTGTCAGGTCGAAGAAGGTGGGGTGCGGCGGGTAGTGCGACGTGCGGATCGCGTTGATGTTTGCGCGCTTCATCAGCAGCAGTTGCTCGCGCACGGCGACGGCGTCGAAGACGCGGCCGTTGTCTGGGTCGTACTCGTGCCGGTTGACGCCGCGCAGCCGGAGCTTGCGGCCGTTGACGCGCCACTGGTGCCCGACGACCTCGATGCGGCGGAAGCCGATCTGCAGGCTGCGGGTCTCGGCCGCGTTGCGCACGGTTGCCTCGTACCGGCGGGGCCGGTCGGCGCTCCAGGGCGCGACCTCGCCGACGGGGATCGCCGCGACCTCGGAGGGAGAGGCAAAGGTGGTCTCGACGCCGAGTTCGGGCACCGAGACGGTGATCGGGTAGCCCGAGGCCCCGGCGCGGAGTTCGGGAAGCAGCACGCCCTGCCCGGTGGCCGGGTCGTAGTCGGCGCGCAGCCAGACGTCCTCGATGCCGTCGGCCGGGCGGAAGAGCAGCGTCACCTCGCGGAAGATGCCCGGCAGCCACCACTGGTCCTGGTCCTCCAGGTAGGTCGCGGCCGACCACTGGTGCACGCGCACGTGCAGCACGTTGCGACCGGGGCGGATCTCGTCGGTGACGTCGAGTTCCTGCGCGAGGCGACTGCCCCGCACGACGCCGACCTGGGTGCCGTTGAGGGTGACGATCGCGAGCGACTCGACGCCGTCGAAGCGCAGCAGCACCCGCTCGCCGCGCTCCTCGGGCACGTCGAAGGCGATCCGGTAGTCGCCGGTGGGGTTCTCGTCGGGCACGAACGGCGGCTCGACGGGGAAGGGGTAGTTGATGTTGGTGTAGATCGGCCTGCCCCACTCCTCGCGGCCCTGCAGCACCCAGTGGCTCGGCACCTTGATCTCGTCCCAGCCCGAGTCGTCGAGGTCGACGGCGGCCCCGTCGGCGGGCGCGAGGTCGGGACGCCCGGAGAACAGGAACCGCCAGGTGCCGCTCAGGTCGAGCTCTGCGGCGTCCGAGGCGAGCCGCGAGCGGGGTGCGACGCGGCGCCCGGCTCCGGGGGAGAACGAGGTGATTTCGGACACTGGTGGATCCTCCTTGGTGAGCGCCTTCGCGGGCCGGGACGTGGGAACACGGCCATCCTACCGAGGTCGCCCGTCGCGTGGCTATACGTTAAACCAACTCTCAGGTGAGCCGCTCGACGGACCCGTCCCAGCCCGCCGCCAGCCGCTCGATCAGGTCCGCGAGAGCGGGCGGGAACACCTCGACACCAGAGCGGAGCACCGCCGGGTCGACCCAGCAGACCAGATCCATCGAGGCCCGCTCCAGTTCCGTCCAGCCCGAGTGCGCGACAGGGGGCTCCGAGCCGAGCCTCGCCAGGTAGTACTCCTCCTCCTGGCGCACGTCGCCCGCCGCGAAGTCAAGCACCGCGCTGCGGGTCGCGACCGGCCCGAGAAGGCCCTGAGGGGCAAGGTCGATGCCTGACTCCTCCCGCACCTCTCGGACGGCGGCCTCGCGGGCCGACTCTCCCGGTTCGATGCCGCCGCCAAGGGTGAACCACCAGGCGCGGCCAGGGTCGTCGACGTCGTGGGACGTGGCGAGCAGGGCGCGGGGGCCCGGAGCGATCACGACCACGCGGGCGGCGCGGCGCCACGGCACGCCGTCCTCCCCCACCGTCCATTCCGGCCCGAGTTCCGTCACGGGGCCGATGCTACTCAGGGCGCGCCGCTAGGCTCCTGGCATGTCCGAGCTCGCAGAGACGACGCAGTTTCTGGCCGGCCGCGAACCCTGGTCGCTGCTGCCCCCCGGCAGGGTCGCCGCCCTCGCGCGGCGCGCCTCCGGCAGCTACGTGCGGCGCGGCACCGTGATCCTGGCGGCCGGATCGTCGCCTGAGCGGCTGCACGTGATCCGCTCGGGCGCCGTCGAGGTGCTCGACCCGGACGGCGAACTGATCACGCACGAGGAGGCCGGGGCCTGCTTCGGGCAGGCCTCGATCCTCGAGCAGCGCCCCTCGCGCTTCACCTTCACGGCCATCGAGGACACCCTGCTGTGGTCCTTCGACGCGGACGTGGTCGCCGAGCTGGTGCAGGTCCCCGAGGTGCTGCGGTTCTTCACGCAGTCGCGGCTCTCCGACGCCGTCAAGTCGTTGCCGGACGACGCCCCGGTTCTGCAGGTGCCCGTGCTGGAGATGCTGACCCGCGCCCCCGTCACGATCGACGCGTCGGCGACGGTCGGCGAGGCGGCCCGCGCCATGGACCGGGAACGGATCTCGGCCATCATCGTCACGTCGGGCGACCGGCTCGCTGGCATCCTCACCGACCGGGACCTGCGCAGGGTGGTGGCCATGGCGCAACCGGTCGACACGCCGCTCGCCGAGGTGATGACGTCGACGCCGCACACCATCGACGCGGGCGCGCTCGCCCTGGACGCGCTGCTCAGCCTCGTCGAGAACACCATCCACCACCTGCCGGTGCTCGACGGCGAGCGGGTCGTCGGGATGGTCACCTCGGGCGACCTGATGCGGCTGGAGCGCTCCAGCCCGCTGTACCTGGCAGGCGACCTCGCCCGGCAGCACGACGTCGCGGGGCTGGCGGAGGTGATGGGCAGGATGCCGAGCCTGGTCACCCGGTTGCTGCGCCAGGACGCCACCGCCGAGGACATCACCAAGCTCGTCTCGCGCACCACCGGCGCGCTGTGGCAGCGGATCGCGGCGCTCGCCGAGGAACGCCTCGGCCCTCCCCCTGTCCCCTACTGCTGGGTGGCGCTCGGGTCACTCGCCCGCCAGGAGCAGGCGCTCGGCTCCGACCAGGACCACGCCTTCCTCGTCTCCGACGCGGTGCTTCCCGAACACGAGCCCTACTTCGCCGAACTGGCGGAGGAGGTGACGGCCGCGCTCGAGGCGTGCGGCTTCCCGCGCTGCGACGGGGACGCGATGGCGACCAACCCGAGGTGGCGGCAGAGCGTCACCAGGTGGGGCCAGGAGTTCGGCGCCTGGCTCTCCTCGCCGACCGCCGATGCCGTGCTGAACTCGTCGATCTTCTTCGACATGCGCCCCATCCACGGCGAACAGACGCTATTCACGGCCCTGCACCGTCGCGTGCTGGCTGCCGCGCCGGGGTCGACGCGCTTCCTGGGGCACCTCGCCAGTCACGCCAACGACATCGAGGTACCCATCGGCTTCCTGCGCGGCTTCGTGGTCGAGAAGCAGGGCGAGCACCGCGACAGGCTCGACATCAAGCTGGGCGGGATCACCCCGATCGTGGACGTCGCCCGGCTGTACGCGCTGCGCTGGGGCCTTCCGCAGGTCGGGACCCGGCCGAGGTTGATCGCCGCGGCCGAGCACGGCGCCCAGGTCGCCAACCTGTTGGACGCGCACGAGTTCCTCGGCTACACGCGCCTCCGGCACCAGGGTCGCCTCGTCGCGGCGGGAGGGGAGCCCAACAACTTCATCGACCCCGACGACCTGTCCGACTTCGAGCGGCGCCACCTGCGCGAGGCGTTCGCGATCGTGCGTCGGGCCCAGCAGGGCGTCGCGGTGTCGTTCCAGACCCAGTTCATGTCATGAGGTTCTTCCGGCGCCGCTCGAACGCCGCGCTGGCCACCAGCGTCCCCGAAGGCGGCCTGCGGCGCTTCCTCGAGGCACCCGTCGCGCCGCCCGGCACCAGGTTGGAGGATGCGCGTCTGCTCGCCGTCGACCTCGAGACAACCGGCCTGGACGCCCGCACCGACCACATCCTCTCGGTCGGGACCCTCGCCGTCGACGGGACGCGCATCCCATTCGGCACGGCGGAGAGCTACCTGGTCGACCAGGGCGTCGACGTCGGGCAGTCCGCCGTCATCCACCAACTGACCGACGACGAGGTGCGCGCGGAGGGCGTCGGGATCGAGGAGGCGCTCGACCGGGTCTTCGGCGCGTTGGCGGGCCGGGTGCTGCTCGCGCACCACGTCGCCGTCGAGGACGGCTTCCTGCGGGCCGCGGTGCGCCGCCTCTACGGGGTCGACATCGCGATCCCCAGCATCGACACCATGGCGCTCGGCCTGCGCGCCCTCGGCGACGCGGAGGACCTGCCGCGCGACGCGGCGCGACTGTGGCGGCTGCGGGCGCGGGCGGGACTGCCGAGCTACCGCGGCCACGACGCGCTCACCGATGCCCTGGCGTGCGCGGAGTTGTACCTGGCGCTCGCCCAGGAACTGCGCCTCACGACGCTCGGCGCCGCCGCGCGGGCGTGACCTGCGCAGGAGGGTGACCGGGCGCGCGGATACGCTTCCCGGACATCAGCCGAGGAGCACCGATGACCGATCTGACGAGAAGAGCGCTGAGCCTCCCGGCGGCGCTCGGTGCCACCACCGTCGGGCTCTTGCTGGCCCTGACGGGCGGCGTCCGGGTGGCCAACCAGCACGCACGCTACGACCCGATCCCCTCGCTCGGCGACATCGCACTGCTGGTGGTCGGCCTCCTCCTGATCGTCGCCGCCGGAGCCTCGATTGCCCTCTCGCGCCTCGGGGTCGTCGTCACGGGTGGCCTGCTGCTCCTGATCGGTCTCGTCGTGATGTTCGCGCCGCTCAGTCCCGCCGGCGCCTCCACGCTGATGCGCGCCATCTTCGCGCTCGCACGGGACCCATTGGGCCCGGGTAACGGGCTCCTGATGACGGCATCGATGGGGATGGTGACGACGCTCGGGGCGCTCTTCGTCACCCTGGGGTTCATGACGCCCAGCCGACGGTCGGCCCCTGGCCGATCGACGCTGCCGTGCGCCGCTGCGGGCCTGCTTACCGTCGTGTGCGTGTGGCTGGTGTGCCACACGGGCAACGCCTTCTACCGGGAGCGCCTGGTGACGATGGGAGGGGAGGGTCTCTCGGGGTTGATCGTGCTCGCCGCCGTCGTGGCCCTGTGTGCGTCGCTGATCCCCCACCGCTGGTCCGCGGCAGGCGGATTCGTCGCCGGCGCAATCGTCGCGCTGTGCGGGTTCCTGCTCATCGCGGCCCCTGCAGCTCAGTTGGGACCGCTCTCTGCGCGGATCTTCCAGAGCATCGGCATGACGGGATCGCTGGGGATCCCCCTCGTCATCGCGGCGGCATTGATCGGCTGTTCCCTCGGCTCCGTCCTCGGCTCCCGGCGCGCCCCACAGCACTTCGGCTGAGCGACCCGGGCGGCCGTCCGAGTCGGTCCCACGAAATGACATCCTTGGGATTTGACGTGGTCGGTGGCTAAAGTGACCAGCCGTATGTCGTCCTCCGCTCTGGAAAACCTCTCCCCCGCATTCCCCCAACGCGCCGCGTGGGGCACCGCGTCGTCCCTGCGCGCCTGGCAGCAGGAGGCCATCAGCCAGTACGAACGCGACCAGCCCCGCGATTTCCTCTGCGTCGCGACCCCGGGCGCAGGGAAGACCACCTTCGCGCTCCGCGTCGCGCTGATGCTGCTTCAGACCCGCGAGATCAGGCGGATCGTGGTGGTGACCCCCACGGAACACCTGAAGGTGCAGTGGGCCGACGCCGCCGCCCGCGTCGGCATCCAACTCGACCCGGGAACCGGCGGATCCTCGCGCAGGGGCCGCTCCAAGGAGTACGACGGCTCGGCCGTCACCTACGCGGGCGTCGCCGCCCGGTCCTACGTCTACGAGGCGCTGTGCGTCTCGAAGGACGTCCTGGTGATCTTCGACGAGATCCACCACGCCGGCGACTCCAAGAGCTGGGGCGAGTCGGTCACCTACGCCTTCGGCAACGCCAAACGCAGGCTCGCGCTGACGGGCACCCCGTTCCGCTCGGACGACAACCCGATCCCGTTCGTCGCCTACGACGAACTCGCGCCCGGCGTCTCGCAGTCAAGGGCCGACTACACCTACGGCTACGCCGAGGCCCTCGCCGACCACGTCGTGCGCCCGGTGCTGTTCATGAACTACGGCGGCCCGATGAGGTGGCGGACCAAGTCCGGCGAGGAACTGGCCGCCGACCTGGGCGTCCCCATGACGAAGGACCTCACCTCAGCCGCCTGGCGCACGGCCCTGGCCCCGCAGGGCGAATGGGTCTCTGCGGTGCTGCGGGCCGCCGACCGGCGCCTCACCGAGGTGCGCCGCCACGTCCCCGACGCGGGCGGCCTCGTGATCGCCACCAACCAGACGACGGCGCGCGCCTACGCGCGACTCCTCACCGAACTGACGGGCGCCAAGCCGTGCGTCGTGCTCTCCGACGACTCCAAGGCCTCCGCACGGATCGACCAGTTCTCGGCCTCGGAGGAGCGCTGGATGGTGGCGGTCCGGATGGTCTCCGAGGGGGTCGACGTGCCCCGGCTCGCCGTCGGGGTGTACGCGACGGCGACCTCCACCCCCTGTTCTTCGCGCAGGCGGTCGGCCGCTTCGTGCGCAGCCGCCGCAGGGGCGAGGTCGCGACGGTGTTCCTCCCCACGGTTCCCGTGCTGCTCGCGCACGCCGCGACGCTGGAGAAGCAGCGCGACCACGTGCTCGGCAAGCCGAAGAACCCCGACGACATCTGGGCCGAGACCGAGGCGCTGATCGAGCAGGCCAACCGGGACGAGACCGCCTCCGACGACCTGTTCGGCGAGTACGAGGCCCTCGAGTCTCAGGCCACCTTTGATCACGTCCTGTTCGACTCGCAGGCCTTCGGGATGCACGCAGAGCCGAGTTCGCAGGACGAGTCGGACTATCTCGGCCTCCCCGGCCTTCTCGAGCCGGCCCAGGTGAGCGTGCTGCTCGCCGAACGGCAGCGCCGCCAGTTGCGCCGCCGGGAGCGCGACGACGGCAAGGCCGAGCCGGAGGTCGCGCTGCACAGGGCGCTCGAGTCGAAGCGCAAGGAACTCAACTCGCTCGTGGCGCAGTACGCCAGGATCAAGGGCATCCCGCACAGCCACGTGCACGCCGACCTGCGCCGGGAATGCGGCGGCCCGAAGCTGGCGCAGGCCAGCCAGAAGGAAGTCGACGAGCGGGTCAAGGCGATCCGCGGCTGGATGCGCAGCTAGCATCGCCCCATGTCACACCTGCCCTCCGTCCCGCTCGATGAGCCGGTGGCGTCGTTGGTGGGGCAGCCCATCGCGGTGAACGGCACCGGGCCCGACGGCCGCGGCACCCTCGCCTACGTCTCCCTCGCGCGTTCCCGCGGCGCGGTCCGCGCCACGATCAGCGACACCGCCACCAGGGTGGAGATGCCGGGCATCGTCGCGGTGAGGGTGAAGGGCGACCTCACGCTGCGCGAGGTGCTGCTGGCGCACACGGGCATCGCGGCGACCAGCGCCGGGCGACTCGCGGGCATCCGGTGGCCCATCGGCAGCCGCCCGTTCATGACGACCACCAGTTGGCTCGTCACCCTGCTTGCCGTGTCGATCGTGTTGTTCCTGCGCGACTGGGCCGCGTTCGCCGCGGCGCTGCTGGCGGCTGTCGTGTACGCGGGGGTGCGACTGCTGCGCGGCGCGGCGAGCGCCACCGCCGGCCTGCCCGCCGTCGCCTTGGACGCCGAGCGTCGCGACCTGCTGCCCAGCCAGGTGCGCCCCCAGATCGCGCCCCCAGATGTGGACGGGGGCCAGATCGTCTCGGCGTCCGACCGGGTCCGGCTCGTCCGCGGCAGCTACGAGCGGCTGCGCGACGACATCGCCTACCGGATCGAGAACTCGGCCCTCTTCGACGCCGCCTTCCCCGCCACGGAGCGCCTCGAGGTCGCGCTGCTCGGCTGGAACCCGAACTCCCCCTCAGCGGACTCGCTCGCCGACGAGGTGGAGCGCTCCTTCGCCGAGGCGCGCGAGCAGGCGGAGGCGCTCGGCTTCGACCACCTCCCGGAGACGGCGCGCGGCACGGCCCGCCGGGCGCACACGCTTGCCCGGACGGCGCTCGCGGCGGGCACACCCGCCGAACGCGTCGCCGCAGGACGCAAGGTCGCCGACCTGCTCGGTTCGCTGGCCCTCTACTACCTTCCGAGCGTCGACCCGGAGACCCCGGGTTGATCGCGCCGCCTCGCCAGATCGAGCCCCGCAGATGAACCCCGCCCTGCCTGTCGACGGCTTGCGGCCGATCGGCCTTGACGCCGCCGTCGGCGACATCCTCGGCGGGCTTCTGCTCGGGGTGAGCGACGCCGACGACCTGCTGGTCGCCGCGCTGCAGCGCCAAGAGGTGCTCATCTTCGGCGCCCGGGAACATCGCGTCGTATCGATCACCTGGCGCGACTCCGGGCCCATCCCGCGGCGCAGGAGCCGCCGCGTCCCGGAGTTCGCGACCGTCGCCTCGTTGGGCCTGCAACGCGACCTGCGGCTGACACGGGCCTACCTGGCCGACGTGTGGGCGTGGGGCATCCGCGGCCCGCGGTTCGAGGTCGCCGGGCAACGGCTCTCCCCCGGCCAGGTCGCGGCGCTGCTGCCCCCGGCCGACGCCGCCCGCGATGCCGCCCTTGCCAGGGTCGCCGACGTCCGCGCCGTCTACGGCCGGATGCTCACCGACGTCGCCTACCGGATCGAGAACTCGGCCCTGTTCGACGGGGCCGTCCCGCTCACCGCGCGGTTCGAGGCCGCGCTGGCCGCCTGGGCGGAGGTGAGCGATGACACGCCAGAGGCTGACGTCGTCACGGCGGCCTCGCTGGTGCGCGTCACGTTCGACGCGGCCCGCGCCAACGCCGAGACACTCGGGTTGGCGCACCTGCCCGCAACGGCCCGCGACGCCGCGCGCAGGGCGGCGGGAGCGGCACGCCTCGCGACCGACGGTGCGACCGAGGCGGAGCGGGCCGCGGCCCAGGACCAGGTCGTGCGGATCCTCGGCTCGCTGTCGCTCTACTACCTCCCGGATCTCGGGCGTCCCGGGCTCGGGCGTGCCTGACCCGACGGGTAGCCTCGAGGAATGGAGTCCTGGCCGCGCGTCGCGTTGAACGCACCCGTCGGGTCGCTCGTGGGCAAGAAGGTCGCCGTGGGCGGGCTCGGCCCCGACGGGACGAGCACCGTCGTCTATGCGCACCTGCTGCGCCGCCCGCACGGAGTCAAGGTTGCCATCACCGACACCACCAAGCGCTCGACCGTCGCGGGGGCCGCGTCGCCCACCGTCGAGCCGGGCATGACGCTCGGCGAGGTGGTCCTCGCCCACGCGGACGTCCGGCCATGGACCGCCGCGGAGGTTCCCGGCCTGAAGTGGAAGTTCGGTGCCCACCCCCAATGGAACTTCGTCTGGGTGCTGCTGATCGTCGCGGCACTCGTGGCGGCCGTCGTCTCGCGGCAGTTCGTCTTCGCGCAGTGGACCTTCCCGCTGATCGCGGGCTTCGTCGGCCTCAAGCTTCAAGGCCGCAAGAAGCGCGACCGCAAGGCAGTCGGCCAGGCATACGTCGTCGAGGGCGGGCGAACCATCCCGCCCGCCGAGGTGTTCGCGATGCTGCCGCCCTCGGCCGTTGACCCGGACGCCGAGAGCCTGACGCCGACCGACCGGGTGACCCTGGTGAGGGAGGCCTACGGCAAGCTCAGGACGGATGTCGCGTACCGGATCGAGAACTCGGCCCTGTTCGACGGGGCCTCCCCCGCGACGCAGCGCTTCGAGATTGCGCTGATCGCCTGGGATCCCGATAGCCCCGACGCCTCAAGCCTCGCCACGGAGGTCGAGGAGTCCTTCGACGCGGCGCGTGAGGCCGCGGAGGCGGAGGGCTTCGCGCACCTGCCGGAGACGGCGCAGGACACGGCCCGCCGCGCGCACGGCGCCACCGCGATGGCGATGGCGGCGACCAACCCCGCCGAGCGCCTGGCCGCCGCGACCAAGGCGGCCGATCTGCTGCGTTCGCTCGCGCTGTACTACCTGCCGAGCCTCGACCCGGCCGCCCCGCAACTGCTGGCCGCCCCCAAGGAAATCGAGCCCGCGCCGTGAACCTCGACCTCACCCCCTCCCAGCCGGAGAGCCTCCGATCGCTTCCCGGGTTGCGCCCCGTGGGCCTCGACGCTGAGGTGCGCCACCTCACCAACCGCTTGGTGCTCGCCCTTGCGGGCGATGACATCTTCACGCTCAGGACGTGGCAGGAGGGCGACCCCCAGCGCGTCCGGTGGCTCGCGGCGACGTGGCGCGACTCGGGCCCGTACTTCCGTTACCGGGTGCGCACCGTCGCCGGGTTCGCGACGATCGGTTCGCTCGGCCTCGAGCGCGGGCTGCGGCTCTCCAGGGCCTTCCTGACGGAGGAGGCCAAGCCGGTCCAGAACGAACCGCAGATCCTGATCGACGGCGAGCGGTTCCGGCCCCGGCAGGTCGTCGACCTGCTGCCCTCTGCCGATGCGGCGCGCGACGCCGCGGTCGCCCGGGTCGCCGACGTCCGGGCCATGTACGGCCGGATGCTGAGCGACGTGGCCTACCGGATCGAGAACTCCGCGCTCTTCGACCATGCGGTGCCGACCACCGACCAGTTCGAGCGGGCGTTGGCCATCTGGGCCGACGTCACCGACGCGACGCCTGCACCCGAGGTCGTCCGGTTGGCGGCCGCCGTCAAGGTCACGTTCGACACGGCGCGGGCGCACGCCGAGACCACGGGGCTCGGGCACCTGCCGGAGGCCGTGCGGGCTGAGGGGCGAAGGGCCGCGAGCGCGGCCCGCTTGGCATCCAACGCCGGCACCCCCGGCGAGCGGGACGCGGCCTGGGAGCAGGTCAACCGGATCCTGTCCTCGCTGGCGCTCTACTACCTGCCCGACGTCGCCCGGGGCCAGTTGGGGCGCTGAGCGCTCAGCCGAGCGGCGGCCAGGACGGGTCCTGCTGCTGGACGACCATCGCGAAGCCCGCCGAGCCCGCGAACACGTCGCGCGATTCGGGGCTTGGTGCCTTGTCGGCGCGGCGTTCCGGGTAGGCCTTCGGCTCGATGCCCTCGATCTTGGCGGCCTCCATCTGCTGCGCGGCGAGCGAGGCGTAGAGCCCGCCGAGGGCGAGCAGTTCCTGGTGGGTTCCCGTCTCGACGATCCGCCCGGCCTCCAGCACGTGGATGACGTCGGCGCCGACCACCGTCGAGAGCCGGTGGGCGATCGTCAACGTGGTGCGGCCCTCCGCGACGTTGTCGAGGGCCTCCTGCACCACCCGCTCCGAGACGGTGTCGAGCGCGCTGGTCGCCTCGTCCAGCAGCAGCACGGGCGGGTCCTTCAGCAGCACCCGGGCGATCGCGATCCGCTGCTTCTCGCCGCCGGAGAGCCGGTAGCCGCGCTCGCCCACCACCGTCTCGTAGCCGTGCTCGAAGCCGGTGATGATGTGGTGGATGTTCGCTGCCGTGCATGCCGCCTCGATCTCCGCCTGCGTCGCGTCGGGCTTGGCGTAGAGCAGGTTCTCGCGGATGGTGGCGTGGAACAGGTAGGTCTCCTGGGACACGATCCCGACGTGGTCGATGATCGACTCCTGCGTGAGCCGCCGCACGTCGGTGCCCGCGAACAGCACCGCCCCCTCGCTCGCCTCGTACAGGCGGGGCGCCAGGTACAGCACGGTCGACTTGCCCGCGCCGGACGGGCCGACGAACGCGACGTGCTGCCCCGGCTCGGCCGCGAACGTGACGTCGATCAGCGTCGGGCGCGTCTCCGGGGCGGCGTCCGGATAGCGGAAGCAGACGTCGCGGAACTCCACGCGCCCCATCGGCCCGGGCCCCTGCGTCACATCGATCGCGTCTGGCGCGTCCGCGATCGCCGGGGTCATGTCGAGGTACTCGAAGATGCGGGCGAAGATTGCCCCCGAGGTCTGTAGGTCGAGCGCGACGCGCATCAGGCCCATCAGCGGCTGGAGCAGCCGGGCCTGCACCGTCGTGAAGGCGACGATGGTGCCGGCGGTGATGGTGCCGAGGCCGCCCTCGATCAGATAGCCGGCGACCAGGTAGATGACTGCGGGGATGCTGGCCATGATGACCTGCACCACCGCGAAGAAGCCCTGGCCGCTCATCGCCCGCTTGACCTGCAGCGCGATCTGGTTGCCGTTCTCCTTCTGGTACCTGGCCGACTCGGTGCGCTGCCTGTTGAACGCCTTCGACAGCAGGATGCCCGACACGCTGAGGGTCTCCTGCGTGATCGACGTCAGTTCCGAAAGCGACTCCTGCGTCTGGGCGGCGATCTTCGCGCGGACCTGGCCGACGCGGCGCTGGATGAACACCAGGATCGGCATCAGCACCACGGCGATCAGGGTGAGGCGCCAGTCGATCAGGACCATGGCGACCAGCGCGGAGGCGACCGTGACGACGTTGCCGAGGATGCTGGTGACGGTGTTGGTCAGCACCCCTGACACGGCTCCGACGTCGTTCTGGAGGCGCGACTGGATGACGCCGGTCTTGGTGCGGGTGAAGAAGCCAAGTTCCATGGCCTGCAGGTGCTCAAACAGCCTCACCCTCAGGTCGCCCGTGACGCGGTTGCCGACGGAACTGGTCAGCCAGGTCTGCACCACCCGAGCGCTGACGACGTCAGGTACAGGCCGATCATGATCGCCACCAACCTGCCGAGCAGGCCGAGGTTCGGACCGCCCGAGGCAGGGAACAGGGCGTCGTCGAAGACGCGCTGCACGATCAGCGGCGGGATGACGGCGAGCGCCGCGCCGACGATCACGATCAGCCCGGTGACGACGATCTTGCCGAGATAGGGCCGGAAGAGGGCGACGATGCGCCCCCGCAGGTTGGCGATCCGTGGTGCCTCAGCGTTGATCTTGCGCTGGGCGTCCTCGTCGACGCCCCTGAACCCGTGGCCTCCGCCACCCATCCTGCCAACCGACATGAGCCTCACCCTAGTGCCGTGCAGGCGGCGTGGGGTCGCCGCGGCGGGTAGCGTGGCGACATGAGCGATTCCGAAGAACATGGCAAGGGCGGCATCTACTCCGTCAAGGGCCAGGAGTACAACCGCGACTCCCGCTATATCGAGACCCGCATCGTCAAGGACCCAGATCCGGAGAGCGGCGACTACCCGGTCGAGCCGGGCCGCTACCGGATGATCGCCGCATATGCCTGCCCCTGGGCGAACCGCGCCATCATCGACCGCGACCTCCTGGGGTTGCAGGACGTCATCTCGATGGGCAACCCCGGCCCGACGCACGACGCAGACTCGTGGACGTTCGACCTCGACCCAGGCGGCGTCGACCCGGTGCTCGGCATCCCCAAGCTGAAGGATGCCTACCTCAAGCGCGACCCCGACTACCCGCGCGGCATCACGGTGCCCGCGCTGGTCGACGAGCGCACCGGCGAGGTCGTCACCAACGACTTCCCGCAGATCACCAAGGACCTCTTCCACGAGTGGAAGGACTTCCACAAGGAGGGCGCGCCCGACCTGTGGCCGGCGGACAAGCTCGAGGAGATGGAGGCGGTGATGAAGCGGATCTACACCGAGGTCAACAACGGCGTGTACCGGTGCGGCTTCGCCGGCTCCCAGGAGTCCTACGACGCGGGCTACGACCGGCTGTTCACGGCGCTCGACTGGCTCGAGGAGCGCCTCGACGGCAACCGCTTCCTGATGGGCGATGCCATCACGGAGGCCGACGTGCGGCTGTTCACGACGCTGGTGCGCTTCGACCCCGTCTACCACGGCCACTTCAAGTGCAACAGGAACAAGCTGACGGAGATGCCCAACCTGTGGGGCTACGCCCGTGACCTGTTCCAGACGCCCGGCTTCGGCAACAACGTCAACTTCGAGCAGATCAAGGACCACTACTACAAGGTCCACACCGACCTGAACCCGCTCGGGATCGTGCCGAAGGGACCCGACCTGAGCGGCTGGACGACGCCGTCGGGCAGGGGCTGAGACCCCACCGTCGTATCCTTTCCGCGATGCCGACGCCAGCCCCACCCCCGCTCAGCCTTGCCCCCGTCCGGTTCCAGACGCCGCTGTCGGGGCTCGACTCGCCCGTCGTCCTGGAGTCGGAGGACGGCAGCGTGACGGTGCTCGAACTGCTCGCCCGCGACGAGGCCACCACCAAGGTGCGCCTCAGCCGCGGCGACCGGGTCGACCCGACCTATGTGCAGGCGGCGCCCCTTGACCTGGAGTTGGGCGACTTCGCCCTGACGCACCTGAAGTCGCGGCCCGTTCGGGCCTACGCGCTGCCGCGCGGCTCGACGCAGACCAGGCACCTGCTGCGCGTGATGGCGCTGACGGCGCTTGTCGGGCTGGTCGCGCTCGGCCTGGTCACGCTGGTGCTGGTCAGCGGGCTGCCCGACACGGCGAAGGCACTCCTCGTCGTGGCGCTGGTCACGGCGGCGGTCGCGGGCCCCATCGTCCGGGCGCGGCTGCGCCCCTCGGTGAGGCTGTCCTACCGCACGGCCCAGGGCGTCTACCCGCTCGACGCGCTACTCAGCGCCCGCCCCGCCGCGGTCGCGGCGGCCGCGAGCGTGGACGCCGTCAAGGAGGAGTACGGGGCGCTGCTGTCCGACATCTGCTACCGGATCGAGCACCCGGCGCTGTTCGACCCGGCCGACGCGGCAGCCAAGCGGCTCACCCTGGCGCTGATCAGGTGGGACGGGCGAGGCGAGGACCTCGACGCGTCGGAGATCGGTGCGCTGGCCGGCGAGGTGCGGGTCGCGTTCGACACCGCGAGGGCCAACGCGGAGACGATCGGCATGCGGCACCTGCCGGAGGCCGCGGTCCCCGATGCGCAGCGCGCGCTGAAGGCGGCCCGCCTCGCCACATCGACGAGGTCCCCCGCGGAGCGCAGCACCGCACTGCGGCAGGTCGCCGCCATCCTGTCCGACCTGGCGCTGTATTACCTCCCAAGCCCCAAGGAGGCCGCCCAGATGGTCGAGGGGCGCCGGATCCTCGCGCTGCCCGGGCGCCTGTCGCAGGAGGAGCGGCGATGACCAGGTTCTTCGCGACGATGCCAGCCACGGTGCAGGCCCGCGCGGTGGCGGGAATGTCGCTGCTCGCGATCCCCGAGGATCGGCCGCCGATCGTGTTGTCGCTCACGGTGTTCGACGGGAGCACCAGCACCGTGCGCCTGGCCCCCGTCAGCAACCTCGACAGCGTCCGCACCTTCACCATCGACGACGGACAACTCACCGAACGGCTGAGCAAGAGGCTCGGCGAAGTGCGCAACGACTTCATCATCCTGCCGCCCGTCGAATGGGCGAAGTCCGGGCACGGACTTGCCGCGCGAGGGCCCATCACCGCGGTCGTCGCGCTCCTGGTGATCACCCTTGCACTGCTCACCGGGGTGACGGTGATCGCGGCGCTCGCGATCCCGCTCGCAGCGGTGGCGGGCGCCCTCACCTGGCACCTGCTGCGTCGCAGGCAGCCGACACGGATCCTCACCGCGGGCGACCTGAGGATCGACGGGAGCAACGTCGTCGAGTACGCCACCGCCCGCAGCCTGGGCGAGCGACCTGACGCGCGCACCGAGACCCAGCGCCGGGAGGCGATCGCGGCGCGGATCGACGCGGTGCGCACCGGCTACGTCGACCTGCGCGACGACATCGTCTACCGGATCGAGAATCCGGCCCTCTTCGACGCGGCCTCCCCCGCCACGAGCGCCTTCGAGGTGACGCTGGTGCGATCCGACGTCGACCCCGGCTCTCTCACGATCGACGAGTACGACACTCTTGCCGCCGACCTGGAGATCGCGTTCGCCGTCGCACGGGACAACGCGGAGACCCTCGGGATGGCGCACCTGCCGCTGGGCGCCGTCGAGGATGCGCGGCGCGCGTCGAAGGCGGCACGCCTGGCGCGTCGCGCCACGTCGGACGGTGAGCGCGAGGCCGCGCTCGCCCAGGTCGTCAGGATCCTCGAGTCGCTGGCGCTGCACTACCTGCCAGCGCCCGCGACCGCTCGCCGCCAGTTGACGACGGGCCCTGCTCAGTCGAGCGAGACGGCAGCCTCCGACGTGTAGTCGAGGAAGGTGAAGGTCTCCTGCAGGTACAGCGTCACCGACGCGAGGTCGTGGGTGATGTAGCCGATCTCCACGTCGCTGCCGAGTTGCAGGTCGAAGTCGCCGCCGCGGGTGGTCAGCACGAACGCCCCGTCGATCGCCGGCGCCCAGATGATGGACCCGTCGACGAGCCGCTGGATGTGCTCCAGGATCGGGTACCCGTGATCGGAGGTCTCCGCGACCAGCGTGTAGACGTCGGCCGACAGCAGCACGCTGTAGGGGCCTTGGACGCCCGCGAGCCGCAGTTCGGTGATGGCGCGCGCGATCACGTCCGGGATGTCGATGGCCTCCTTCGGCAGCTTCAAGGGCGTGTTCGAGCAGCTCGCCCGGATGCCTTCGATGCCTGCCGACTCGTAGCCCTCGAAGATGGCGCGGTCCTCAGCGAAGGCCAGCTTCTTCGCGGCCTCCTTGACCGGGTCCCAGTCGGAGTCCTGGCCGCCGCGCTCGCAGTTGTCGATGTCCTCGCGGGTAACGGTGAACGGCACCCGCAGCCGCACCATGGGCTGCGTGACGCGCAGGTTCGCCTCGATGCCGTCCGAGGGCGGATCGGTGGGGTTCAGGTGGCCGGTGTTGGTCGAGGCCGTCTCCGGGCCGAATGGGCCGTTGACGTCGACGACGCGGCGCCCCGCGATGTGCCGCTTGAAGGTGCGCGCGGCCTCCTCCTCGATCTGCGCCCATGCGGACGAGGTGACGGGAGCGAGCTCGCGGTACAGGTTGTTCATCAGTTCATTCCTTTCAGGCTGCCGATCGTGAGCGCCCCGTCGCCGGTTGCGGCAGGCGCGGTGGGGGTGGGTTCATCTGCGATGGTGACGCTCGGCCCGACGAACGGGAAGGGGTCGTCGAGGAACTCGTCGGTGGGGGTGAAGAACAGGCAGCCGGTCTCGGCCGTCGAGAAGTCGAGGAGCCGGTCGGTGTTGCCCGGCGGTTCGCCGATGAACATCCTCTCCAGCATGGTCTCGGTGACCTCGGGGGTCCGCGAGTAGCCGATGAAGAAGGTGCCGTACTCGCCCTTGCCGAGCTCGCCGAATGGCATGTTGAGGCGAACGATCTGCTGCTGCTCCCCCGCGGCGTCCTCGACGGTGTTGACGACGATGTGCGCGTCGACCGGCTTCTGGTCGTCCGGCAGTTCGATGTTGTCGGTCTTCCTCCGACCGATCACCAACTCCTGCTGCTCGACGGTGAGCGCGTTCCAGGCCGACATGTCGTGCACATACTTCTGGATGATCACGTAGTTGCCGCCCGCGAACCGTTGATCCTCGTCGCCGACGGTCGTCCACCGGTCGGCGGCGGCGCCGCTCGGGTTCTCGGAACCGTCGACGAAGCCGAGGAGGTCCCTGCTGTCGAAGAAGCGGAACCCGTGCACCTCGTCCACGACCGTGAGGGTGCCCTGGAAGCTGTCCAGGATCCTGCCCGCCAACTCGAAGCACATGTCGAGGGTCCCCGCCCGCAGGTGCAGCAGGAAGTCGCCCGGAGTTGAGGGCGCCTGGTGGACGCCGCCGTCGAGGGCGATGAACGGGTGCAGGCCGGCGGGCCGGGGGCCTGCGAAGAGCCGGTCCCACGCGTCGGAGCCGATGCCCACCCGAAGGATCAGGTCGCGCGACGGGGCGCGGAAGCTGACCGAGCGGTGCAGCCCCGTCAGGTTGGCGATGGCGTCATAGGCCGCCTCTTCCCCACCCTCGTTCAGGGTCGCCGTGATGAACATGGCCGCCTGCGATAGCGTCCACTCTTCTGCCTGGGGAGTCGTTGCCACGTCTCCCACCCTAACGCGCTCCCGGCTGGTGCGCCTCGCAACCCTGACAACCTGCGAAACTCGGGGAGTCCGGGGTCGAAAGCGCCCGTGCGCGCCCGCCCGTCGATAGGCTGGCGCCATGCCCAAGCGCCAGTACGAGGTTCTTCCCGGCGGACACGGTTCGCGGGTCAAGATCAACGCAAGGGGGCGCGCGGTGTTGCGCAATCCCCGCATCAACCGAGGCACCGCCTTCACCCTCGAGGAGCGACAGAAGCTCGAACTCGTGGGCCTGCTTCCCACCAACGTGACCCCGCTCGAGGCCCAGTTGCGCCGGGCCTACGAGAGGTTCCGGCTCGCTGAGACCTCGCTGGAGCGGTTCGCCTACCTGCAGGCGCTCCGGGAGCGCAACACCATCCTCTTCTACCGGCTGCTCAGCGACCACCTCGCGGAGATGATGCCGATCGTCTACACCCCGACGATCGGCGAGGCGATCAAGGGCTTCTCGCTCTGGTACCAGGCTGTCAACGGGATCTTCCTTTCTGTGGATCAGCCGGACTCCATCGAGGAGTCGCTGCAGAACTGCGGCCTGGACCCGAACGAGATCGATCTGCTGATCGTCACCGACTCGGAGGGGATCCTCGGGATCGGCGACCAGGGGGTCGGCGGCATCCAGATCTGCACGGGCAAGAAGTCCGTCTATACGGCGGCGGCGGGGATCGACCCCGACCGGATCCTGCCGATCGTGCTCGACGTCGGCACCGACAACCTGCGCCTCCTCAACGACGAGTTGTACATGGGTGAGCGACACGGCCGCGTCCGGGGTGAACGCTACGACCAGTTCGTCGACCACTTCGTGCGGACCGCCGTCAAGGTGTTCCCGCACGCGATGCTGCACTGGGAGGACTTCGGGGCAAACAACGCGCACCGACTCCTGCAGAAGTACCGCGGCGAGATCTGCACCTTCAACGACGACATCCAGGGCACCGCGGCCGTGGTGGCGAGCGCGATCCTCGCCGGTGTGAAGGCCAAGCACGAACGGCTCGCCGACCAGAGCTTCGTGATCCACGGCGGTGGCACCGCGGGAGTCGGGATCGCCGACCTGCTGATCGACCTCATGGCGAAGGAGGGCCTGACCCGGGATGAGGCCCGCGCCCGGTTCTGGGTGACGAGCAGCCGAGGGCTGGTCACCGACGACGCCACCCAGAAGTTCCGCGACTTCCAGCGGCCCTATGCCCGCGGCATCGGCGAACTGGCCGACTGGGAGGTCGACCGGCCCGGGCACTACATGCTCGCCGACATCGTGCGCAACGTGCACCCGACGGTCCTGGTCGGCACCTCCGGGCAGCCGGGCTCGTTCACCGAGGCCATCGTCAAGGACATGGGCTCGCACGTCGCCAGGCCGCTGATCCTGCCGCTGTCGAACCCGACGTCGCTGGCGGAGGCGGTCCCGTCCGACCTGATCGCCTGGACCGATGGCAGGGCCATGATCGCCACCGGCTCACCGTTCGCCCCGGTCAGCTACCACGGCGTTGCCTACACGATCGCCCAGGCCAACAACGCCCTCGTGTTCCCGGGCATCGGCCTTGGGGTCGGGCTGTGTCGTGCGAGCCGCGTCACCGACGCGATGATCGCCGCCTCAGCCGAGGCCGTCGCCGCGCTGTCGCTGGTGCAGAAGCCTGGCGACTCGCTGCTGCCGAGCGTCGAGGACCTGCGCCGGGTGTCGGGGACCGTCGCGCTGAGGGTCGCGGCGGCGGCGGAGGCCGACGGCGTGGCGGCGCGACCGCTGACCAACCCGGTCGACCAGATGTTCGACGCGATGTGGATCGCGGCCTACCCCGAACTGATCTTCGAGGACTGAGTGGCGGACAGCTTCGACGACGTCTCCCCCGAGGCCGACCTCGCCTCGATCGGTGACGCCTCGCTGGTGCTGCTCGCCGACGACGGCTTCATGCTCGCCACCGTCGAGACCCCCCGGGCACGGCTCAGCGGCTCGCGGCTGTACTCGGTGCGCTTCCACGCGGAGCGCGGCGGGGAACGCTGGAGCGGCCGCGTCGACGCGCCTCGGTTCGCCACCCCGTCAACGCTGGCCCTGCCGCACGGGCTGCAGGTGCGCCGCGCGGTGCTGCTGCCGGGCATCCGTTGGCGTCCGCTGCTCGCCCCCGAGGTCGACCTCGGCAAGGGCCGCGACGTCCGGCCACGCGAGGCCGCCGCCGAGATCCGGCGGTTGCCGGTCAGCGACCGCTCCAGCCGCATCGTCGACGAGGTCGCCGACGAATACGCGCGGCTTCTGACGGACCTGACCTACCACATCACCAACAGCGCCCTCTTCGACTCGACGGTCGCCACCACCTACGAGTTCGACCGTGCGCTGCTGGCCTGGCAAGACCTGCCCGTCGCCGCGCCGGCCGGGGAACGTGCGGAACTGGCGGCGCTGGTGCGGCTCACGTTCGCCACCGCGAGGGCGCACGCCGAACTCGTCGGCCTGGACCACGTCCCCGCGGAGTTCCGCGGCAGGGCGAGTCGCGCCGCGAAGGCCGCCTCGCTCGCGGAGCGCGCGACCAGCGCCCCCGAGCGGGAGGCGGCCCTCGATCAGGTCGGCCGGATCCTCGTGTCGCTGGGCCTCTACTACCTTCCTGCTCCCCCGCCGCGGGCGCTGCCGCGCCTGCCGTGAGTCGGTCGGTGGTTACCCTTGGCCGATGATCCTTCCCCTAGTGGCGTAACGGTGAGCGATCCGTTCGACAGCGGCCCCGTCTGGGCTCGGCTGCACCTCGAGACGCGGCTGGCGAGCCTCGCGGGGTGCCGGATCGTGGTGATCGGCGAGGACGGCGGCGGAGTGAGGACGCACGTGGTGGCCGACATCGACGACGAGGACGGCGAACTCAGATGCACCCGCTGGTTCCCCAGCAGGTCGGGACGTGGTCGGAGCAGCAGAAGACCGAGGTCGTGCCCAGTGGGGCGACACTGCGGGACTGGTCGCGGGCCTTCGCCGGGCTCGATCCTGCGCTCGCCGCGGAGGTGCCGTACTACGAGTTCGACCCCAAGACCCTCGAGCCGACGCGGGCCATGGACTTCCTGCCCGGGGTCACGAAGCTTGAGGTCCTCGGCTGGTTCGTGGCCGGTCTCGTCGCGCTCTGGGCAGCCGTCAACCAGCCGTGGCTGCCGCCGATCGGGTACCTCCCGGCCTTGCTGCTTGGCGCTCTCGTCGGCTTCGGCGTCAGCTTCGGAGTCCGCTGGCTGATCGGCAACCACGAGTCGGCCTCCGAGACCGACCCGATGACGGTGCCCCGGATCGTCGAGCGGATCGAGGAACTGCCGCCCGCGGCCGAACCGCAGCCCCCGCTCGACCCGCCGGGCGACGCCGTCGCGAGGGTGAAGGAGGCCTACGGCGCACTGCTGCTCGACGTCGTCTACCGGATCGAGAGTCCCGCTCTCTTCGACGGCGCCGAGCCGACGACGCGCCGGTTCGTGATCGCGCTGGCGACCTGGGACGACACCCCGCAGGACGAGCGGACCGCCGCCCAGTCGGCGGAGGTCGCGGCGGCCTTCGAGTCGGCACGGGTCAACGCCGAGCACCTTGGCCTAAACCATCTCCCCATCGACAAGCGCGAAACGGGCCGCAGACTTCTGTCGGCCACCAGGATCGCGACCGACGACGACTCCCCCGCGGGCGAGCGCGACGCGGCGCGTCGACGCGTCGTCGACCTCATCGACGCACTCGCCCTCTACTACCTGCCGCGGGTCGACGCGGCCGCCCCAGGGCTGATCGGAGCGCCGCGCCAGGTGGAGGCGACCTAGATCTGGGCGCGCAGCGAGCGCAACCGGGTCAGGGACGAGTCGCGGCCGAGGATCTCCATCGATTCGAACAGCGGCGGGGAGACCTTTCGCCCTGAGATCGCGATCCGGATCGGCCCGAACGCGAACTTCGGCTTGATGCCCATGCCGTCGACGATCTTCTCCCGCAGGTCTGCCTGGATGCTGGCCGCGTCGAAGTCGACGGACCCGGTGACCTCGATGGCGGCGTCGAGGATCTCGGCGGCATTGTCGGGAAGCTCGCTGACCGTGGTCGGCTCGATGACCAGGTTCGCGTCGGACTCGAGCAGGTAGTCCAGTTGCGGCAGCGCGTCCTTGAGAAGCACCAGGCGCTCCTGGATGATCGGAACGGCCTGGCGAAGCACCGCCAACTGCTCGTCGTTGGGGTCGACCCACTGCCCGGTGTCGCTGGCGAAGGCCGCGATCTGGTCGGCGAGGTCGTCGGCGCTCAGGGAACGCAGGTAGGCCCCGTTGAGCCAGTCAAGCTTCTTCAGATCGAAGATCGGGCCGACGGTGTTGACCTTCGACCAGGAGAAGTTCTCGACGAACTCCTCGAAGGTGGAGACCTCGTGCTCCTCGTCGCCGGCGTAGCCGAGCAACTGGAGGAAGTTGCGCACCGCCTCCGGCAGGTAGCCCTGCTCCTTGAACCACATCAGCCTGGCGGCCGGGTTCTTGCGCTTGGAGATCTTCGACTTGTCGGTGTTGCGCAGCAGCGGCATGTGCGCGAACGCGGGAAGCTCCCAGCCCAGCCAGCGGTACAGCAGGATGTGCTTGGGCGTCGAGGAGATCCACTCCTCGCCGCGGACCACCGTGTTGATGCCCATCAGGTGGTCGTCGACGACGACCGCGAGGTGGTAGGTCGGGAACCCGTCGGCCTTGAGGATCACCTGGTCGTCGGGGCGGGGCGCCTTGACGCTGCCGCGGATGATGTCGTCGAACTCGAGCGGGGCGTCGTCTGGAATCAGCATCCGCACCACGGGCGTCTCGGAGAAGCCGGGAAGCGCGGCGCGCTCCTCGCGAGTCTTGCCGTAGCAGAGCCGGTCGTAGCCGGTGGTCGACAGTTTCTGCCTGTTCTGCTCCTCGCGCAGTTCGGCGAGGCGCTCCGACGAGCACCAGCAGTAGTAGGCGTGGCCGTCGGCGACCAACTGCTCGACGAAGGGCCGGTAGGTCTCGAGGCGCTGCGACTGCTTGTACGGCGCGTAGGGGCCGCCCTTGGCCGGGCTCTCGTCCGGGGAGAGGCCGAGCCAGTCGAGCGAGTCGTAGATCTGCTGCTCGGAGCCCGCCACCAGCCGGTTCTGGTCGGTGTCCTCGATGCGGAGCACGAACTGGCCGCCGGTCTTGCGTGCCCAGGCCAGGTCGAACAGCGCCATGAAGGCGGTCCCGACGTGTGGGTCGCCGGTGGGCGACGGGGCGACTCGGGTGCGGGCGGGCGCGTCAGTGGTCATAGTGCCCCCAACTCTAGAGGACCGGGCAGGAAATGGCCGCCGCGCCTGGGTGCCGGGTGCGGCACACTTGGACGCATGAGCACTGACGATCCGGGCGCGCTTGAGGCGGCCCGTAGGCAGGCGGAGAAGGCGTTGGAGCCCGACCGCCCCGCCAAGGCGACCAGGATGCTCACCTACCTGCTGGAGGATCTGGTCCCGATCCCGGGAACCAAGTACCGGGTGGGGATCGACCCACTGCTCAGCCTGATCCCGTGGGCGGGCACCGCCACCGGCGCGATCTTCGGGACGGCACTGATGTTCGACGCCGTCCGGTTGAAGATGCCTCTCTCCGTGCTCGCCCGGATGTTCCTGAACTGGATCATCGACTGGCTCGTCGGCCTGATCCCCTACGCGGGGGCCTTGCTCGACTTCGCTTGGCGCTCGAACAACAAGAACCTCAAACTGCTCAACCGCACGATCGCCGACCGCGGTCAGGTGAGGGACGCGTCGGTGGGCTACTGGATCGCCGTCGCGGGAATCATCGTGGCGATGTTCGCGCTGATCCTGCTGGTGCCGATCGTGCTCATCACGCTACTGGTGACCCGGGGTTGACGCCTGCCGCGACCGGCTAACATGTCGCCATGACCGATCCCGCCATGCCCTCCAACTTCATTTACGATGCCGTCTCAGACGACATCGAGCAGGGTGTGCGCGGCGGGCGGGTCCAGACGCGGTTTCCACCCGAGCCGAACGGCTTCCTGCACATCGGCCACGCCAAGGCAATCGTCGTCGACTTCGGCGTCGCCGACGACTTCGGCGGCAGCTGCGTGCTGCGCCTCGACGACACCAACCCCGAGACGGAGGACGTGTCGTTCGTCGAGTCGATCATGTCCGACATCCGCTGGCTCGGCTACGAGCCGGCCGACGAGCGGTTCGCGTCTGACTACTTCGAACAGCTCTACGCGTGGGCCGAGCAGCTCATCGAGGCCGGGCTCGCCTATGTCGACGACCAGACCGGCGAGGAGATCTCCGCCGGCCGCGGCGGCTTCGGCAAGCCGGGCACCAACTCCCCCTACCGCGACCGCTCGCCCGAGGAGAACCTCGACCTGTTCCGCAGGATGAGGGCCGAAGAGTTCCCGGACGGCAGCAAGGTGCTGCGCGCCAAGATCGACATGTCGCACGAGAACATGCAGTTGCGCGACCCGATCATGTACCGGATCCGCCACTCGCACCACCACCGCACGGCCAACGACTGGGTCATCTACCCGACCTACGACTGGGCGCACGGCCAGTCCGACGCCATCGAGGGCGTCACGCACTCGATCTGCACGCTGGAGTTCGAGTCGCACCGCCCGCTGTACGACTGGTTCCTTGAGCAGTTGAAGGTGGTCGATCCCCCGCGCCAGTACGAGTTCGCCCGGCTGGAGCTGACCTACACCGTCACCTCGAAGCGGCGGCTCGCCAAGCTCGTCAACGACGGCGTCGTCGACGGTTGGGACGACGCCCGGATGCCGACGCTGCGCGGCCTGCGGCGCCGCGGCTACCCGGCGAGCGCGATCCGCGCGTTCTGCCGCGAGGTCGGCACCACGCGCACCAACTCGCGCCAGTCGATCGAGTATCTCGAGAGCTACGTGCGGCGCGACCTGAACGCGTCTGCCCAGCGCCGGATGGCGGTGCTGCGGCCCCTGAAGCTGCGCCTGACGAACTGGCCTACCGACGCCGCGGGCAAGCCCGTCGTCGAGCACTTCGAGATCACCAACAACCCGGAGCGGCCGGAGGACGGCACCCGGATGGTGGCGTTCTCGGGCGAACTGTGGATCGAGCAGGACGACTTCCAGGAGGTTCCGCCCCGAAGTACTTCCGCCTCTCCCCCGGCCGCGAGGTGCGGCTGCGCGGCGCCTACTTCGTGACGGCGACCGAGGCTGTCAAGGACGACGAGGGCAACGTCGTCGAGGTGCTCGCGACCTACGATCCCGAGACAAAGGGCGGAAACGCGCCCGACGGTCGAAGGGTGAAGTCGACCATGCACTGGGTCTCGGCCCCGCACGCCGAGGAGGCCACGGTCGCGCTCTACGACCGGCTCTTCACTGCGGAGGCACCCGGCGAACGCACCGGTGAGGCGCTCGACGACCTGAACCCCGACTCCCGCGAACTGCTCGACGGCGTCAAGGTCGAGTCGGCGCTGACCGGCGCGGCACCGGGTGAGGTCGTCCAATTCGAGCGGCTCGGCTACTTCGCTGCCGACCCGGACACCACGATGCACTTCCACCGCACGGTGGGGCTCCGCGACGAGTGGGCCTCGATCCAGAAGCGCGGCTGAGCGGCCCCCTTACCCGTCGGCCTGGCGCCGCGCGAGGGTGAGGTGGACGACCCCGCTCGGGGAGCCGACCGCCTCGATCGTGAAGCGTTCCTCCAGGCCCTCGAGCCCGTCCCACAACCGCTCCCCGCGTCCAAGCAGGATCGGCACGACGACGAGGTGCAACTCGTCGATCAGGTCGGCGACCAGGAACTCGCGCACCGTCGTGGTGCCTCCACCGATCCGGATGTCGCGTCCGTCCCCCAGCGTGCGTGCCTTGGCGATCGCGTCCTGCGGGGTGGCGTCCAGGAAGTAGAACGTCGTGCCGCCGGCCATCGGCTCGGGGGGTCGCACGTGGTGGGTCAGCACGATCACCGGCGTGTGGAACGGCGGATCCTCGCCCCACCAGCCCTTCCAGTCGTGGTCGGTCCACGGGCCGCGCTGCGGGCCGAACTTGTTGCGCCCCATGATCTCGACGCCGATGCCCTCGGCCCACTGCCCCGCGAAGGCCTCGTCGACGCCGACCGTGCCGGCGTCGGAGCCGTGGAAGCCCATCCGTTGAAAGGTGCGGGTCGGCAGCGCCCACTGCATCAGCCGGTGCCCGGCGTGCCCGAACGGTTCCTCGAGCCGCTGCCCCTCCCCGACGCCGAAGCCGTCGAGCGAGATGGAGAAGTTGTGTACCCGTACGCGTCCAGCCATGGCCGATCCTCCCTCGCGATTCCTGGAGACAGCACAGCACAGGGGGCCCGCCCCGCGCGGCCGTTCGGAGATCCACGGTGCCGGGACACGACCGTGCCCCCGCCGCGGGCAGCGACGGGGGCACGGATGGTGTTCGAGGCTCAGCCCGCGACGCGGATCGTGAACGTGGCCGTTGCGGCTGCGCCTGCCGCGTTGGTGACGGTCACGACGACGTCGAAGGTGCCGGTGACGCTCGGCTTGCCGGTGATCACGCCCGAGCGCGGGTGCATCGACAGGCCTGCAGGCAGTCCGGTCGCGGCGTGCTCCAGCGGCCGCGGCTGACCGGAGGCCTTGACCTTCAGGCTGAACGGCCTCCCCTTGTTCGCGACCTGGTCGGCGACCGGCGAGATGACCGGCCCCTCCCCGCTGACCTGGGCCGTCACCGCGAGCGTGAACTCGGCGGTGCTCGCCGCGCCCAGCGCGTCGGTCACCGTCACGGCGATCCGATGCTCCCCGACCGCCTGGCTCACGCCCGCGATCTCGCCGGTGGCGGCGTCGATCGTGACTCCCTCCGGCAGGCCGGTGGCGGCGTACCCGAGGGGCCCGTCCGGGTCGCTCGCCCGCACGGCGAGGGCCACCGGTGTGCCCTCGACGAAGGTCGCGTCGGGGATGGCCTCGACGACGGGTGCCTCGTTGGCGGTGATCCGCAGGAACGCCTCGACGTGGTCGCCACCGCGGCCCTCGAACCATTCGGTGGCGGGTCGGCCGCCGATGGTGGGCAGGTCGAAGCCGTCATAGGTGTCGACGACGACCGGGTTGTCCGCGGTGCCGTAGGCCCACAGGCTCGCCGTCGACGCCTCGCATGCCGTACCCGACTTGACGTGCAGGTCGGCACCCGGCGCCAGGTCGAGCTGACGGAGTTGCTCGAGGGAGTTGATCGGACGGTCCTTGGTGCCCGACCCTGCGGTTGGGGCGGAGCAGTCGATCCAGAGTTCGGTCGGCTTGCCCGGGTCGGTTGCCGCCTGCCGGTACAGCGACCAGTCAGCGATGGCGTACTGGCCGCGGGCGGAGGTGACGGTGATCCGCCACTGCTGCGCGGTGACGGGGTTCGCCAGCTTGACGATCCGGCTGACGCCGATCGTGGTGCCGGTCGCCGCCTGCACCCAGGTGTCTCCGTTGAGGTACTCCACCGTGAAGGAGCGCACCTGCTGGCCGTGGTCGAGGGTGTCCTCGGCGAGGCTCATCCGCGAGACGGTGCTCGGCTGCCCAAGGTCGACGGTGATCGGCGTGCGGTCCTCGCCGGTCTCCGACAGCCAGGAGCTGCGCAGGTTGCCGTCGGTGACGGCGGACGCGTCGGCCTGGCCCGCGGTGGCGCTCGCCCCGAGGGCCGCGTTGTCCCCGTACGCCTGGCGGCGGAGGCTCGAGAAGCTCTCCAGCGCGGCGACCGAGGACGGGGCGAAGCTGCCTGCCGTCGTCGGCGGGACGTTGAGCAGCATCACTGCGCTCTGGCCGACGGTGCGGTCCCAGTGCGAGTTCAGCAGCGCGGCACCGCTCTTGGGGCTGTCGCCGGGATGCGCGAACCAGCCGCCGGTGAGCTTCATGTCGGCCTCGGCGGGCCACCAGTGCAGCGCGTTGGCACCGCCGGACTTGACGGCGTTGATCACCCACGCGTCGTCGGCGGCCTTCGGCATCGCGGGAAGCACGCCACCGATCTTGTCGCCGATGGTGGTCATCTTGATCGGGACGGCGCCCCATTCTGCGTCGCGGGCGTAGCCCGCCTCGTTGCCGACCCAGCGGACGTCAGGTCCGCCGACGGCGATCTGGGCGCCCGGCTGCAGCTTGTGGATCAGGTCGTAGTAGGCGACGTAGTCGAACTTCTCGGAGCCGGAGGTGTTGCCGCCAGCGCCGTCGAACCAGACCTCGTCGATCTCGCCGTACTCGGTGAGCACCTCGTAGAGCTGGTTGAGGAAGTACTGGCCGTAGTCGGTGGCCTCGTACTCGAACGTCGGCAGGTCCTTGCCCGCCCGGTCGTCGCCCTCGACGAGGGTCGGGATGGTACGCATCGACTTCGGCGAGCCGTTGGCGAAGATGCCAGCATGCTCGGCCCACGAGTCGGCCGGGGACAGGTAGACGCCGACCTTCAGGCCGTACTTCTTCGCGGCCTTTGCGTAGTCGGCCATGATGTCGCCCTCGCCGTCGAGCCATGGAGTGTTGGCGACGGTGAAGGAGGAGTAGCGCGAGGGCCAGAGCTGGAAGCCGTCGTGGTGCTTCAGGGTGAGGATTCCCATCTTGAAGCCCTCGTCGCGCAGGGTCTTGGCCCAGGCGTCGACGTCGACGGTGCCTGTCGGGTTGAAGCGGCTGGGGTCTTCCTTGCCGTTGCCCCACTCCTGGTTGTAGAAGGTGTTGATGCCGAAGTGCATGAAGCCGGTGAGCTGCAGTTCCTGCCAGTCGAGCTGGCCCTCGGTGGGTCGCACGGCGCTTGCCTTCTTGATGATGTTGTCGTCGCAGTCGGTGCGGCTGACCGGCACGTAGTTGCCGGGCACGACCTCGACGGGATCGCAGGAGACCGGCGGCTTGAGGCTCTGGAAGGTGAAGGCGGCGTCCTTGAACTCGCCGTTGAGCAGCGCGAAGCGGGCGCGGTCGATCGAACCCTTGAAGCCGCGGGTCTGCGCCCCGGGGTTGGCCTCGTTGCCGAAGGCCACCACGCCGCGGCTGGCGGACTGCCTGCTGAGCAGTGCGCCCTTCAGCTCGGGTTGGGCGTATCCGTCGACCCAGAGCAGCACGCGGGCTCCCCCTGCGGCCTCCGGGATGTAGGCGACGGAGACGACGTGCTTCTCGCCCGCCGTCAACTCGCCTGCTGCGGCGCGGTACTCGACCCACTTGCCGTTGTTACCGGAGTAGCCGTACTGCAGGGCGCCTCCGCTGAAGCGGACGTAGAAGTTGCCTCCGACGCCGATCAGGGTGCCGAGTTCGGACTGGGCGCCGGTCGGCGTGAACTCCGCCTCCGCGACGAAGCCCGCGGCGATGTCCTGGTCGGGCATCGGGTTGCTGGTGGGCGTGAACGTCAGGGCCTGTCCGCCGCCCGTGAGGGTCAGCGCGGAGCCTGCCACGGTCGCACCGCCGAGCGCCTTGACCGATCCCGCGGCGAGTTCGCCCGCGGCCGGGGTGTAGGCGCCCGCGTCGACGGAGCCGTCGAAGCCGAGCAGCATTGTCTCGGTCGCGGCGGGTCGGGGCTGCAGTTCGAACCGGTCGCCAGTACCGTCGGTGGCGTTGACGCGCACCTGGTGGATCGCGCCGACGAAGCCGCGGTTGCCGCCGGCCGGGTTGACCTCGTTGCCGAAGCCGAAGGCCTTGGAAAGCCCGGTCGACACGTTCGCGGGACTGGTTCCGGTCACGGCGGGCAGCGCCTCGCCGTCGAGCGAGAGGTCGACGGTGACGCCCGCGTCGGTTGCGCGGTAATGCAGCGACAGGGCGTGCTCCTTGTCGAGCGCGGGGAGCGCTGCCTCCTTGAAGGAGTCGACCCACTTGCCCGTGGCGTTGCTGGAGTAGCCGTACCGGAGCTTGCCGTTCTGGGCGCGGACGAACACGTTGCCGCCAGCGGACAGGTAGGTGCTGAGCTCGGGTGCGGCCGTCGCGGTGAAGCGGGACTCCATCACATAGCTCTGGCTGCCTGCCGCCAGGTCAAGGTCGGCGGCGTCGAACCGCAGGCCTTGGGTGCCTCCGGCGAGGCGGACGCCTTCGGGCACCTGCTCCTCCCCTCCGGCGATCCGGTGCAGCACGCCGCGCTGGGCCTCGTCGCCCTGGGTCGTGTACTGCGTGGTGCCGACGAGCGAGCCGCCGAAGGACACGTCGAGGGCGTCTGTGGGGCTCGCAAAGGCACTGCCGGCTCCTGCTCCGGCGGTCAGGGTGAGCGCTAGAGCGCCCGCAGCCAGTGCGCGAATGCTCGCGCGGGGTTGTTGTCGTCGCATGGGACTCCCATCGGGATCTGCATTGATCGGGACGGGGATCACCCTATGCTAGCGTTAACATTGAACGGGTTCGACAAAATAACCGCTCAATACGAGTGAGCGACGGCGCTCGATCGCCCAGGCGCGTTGGCCTCGCGGGGAACCCATCACAAGTCGATAACAGTTGCCCCGTCGACCGCGTCGCGGCCCCGACGCGCCACTAGTGTCGGATGCAGCCGAGTCGAGGGCAACGGCGCCCTCGCCTCGGCTTCACTCATGTCACCTCCCAGCCGGCCGCTCCCCCAGTTGGTTGAGCCATGAGGGTGCCCGCCAGGGGACCGCATCGGTCGAAACCACCCACACCCAAGCAGAAAGTCCCAGCACTAGGCGCCAGAGGTTTCGACGCGCCAGCGGGCCCCAGGACACCACCGAAGATCTCACCGCGGCAGCACGTGACTACGTCACCGACCTCAACAAGAGCGAGACACCCAGCGCCGAGCGGAACGCGACGTGCCGGAAGTGACGGCCGTGAGCCCGCACGTCGCCCCACCGCGCAGCACGCCAAACCCGACCACCAACGCAACGACACACGCCTCAAGCGACCCGACCCCAGCGGGGCGACCGAGGTGCGCGCCGCGGTCGCGCCAATCGAGGGCACGGTACCCAACACCCTCCAGAGCCCAACACCAGGGCAGACGGGGACGGGACGCCGGGCGGCCTCAGCAACCCGAGTACCCGATCTACCCGAGGCCAAGCACCAAGGCCCCCGACAACGCCGCCCGGTTCCCGGCCCCGGCTGACCGCAGACAAGCTCACCCAAGAGCCTGACACCACGGGGGTTTCGACACGGCAGCAGGCGACTAAGTCGCCTGGGACGGACCCAACCAGCAGACCCGAGAACGCCACAGAGGGTTTCGACACGGCAGCCAGCGACTACGTCGCCGCGGCCGGCTCAACCAGCGGGACAGGGCAGACGGGGACGGGACGCCGGGCGGCCTCAAACAACCTCACCCCCGACCTACCCGAGGCCAAGCACCAAGGCCGCCGACAAAGCCGCCCGGTTCCCGGCCCCGGCTGACCGCAGACAAGCTCACCCAAGAGCCTGACACCACGGGGGTTTCGACACGGCAGCAGGCGACTAAGTCGCCTGGGACGGACCCAACCAGCAGACCCGAGAACGCCACAGAGGGTTTCGACACGGCAGCCAGCGACTACGTCGCCGCGGCCGGCTCAACCAGCGGGACAGGGCAGACGGGGACGGGACGCCGGGCGGCCTCAGTAACCCGCACCCGACCTACCCGAGGCCAACCACCCAGGCCGCCGACAACGCCGCCCGGCTCCCGGCCCCGGCTGACCGCAGACAAGCTCGCCCACGAGCCTGACACCACGGGGGTTTCGACTCGCCAGCAGGCGACTGCGTCGCCCGGGACCGACCCAACCAGCAGACCCCAGAACGCCACAGAGGGTTTCGACACGCCAGCAGGCGACTACGTCGCCGCGGCCGGCTCAACCAGCAGGCCCAGGACATGCTGAAGGGCCGCATGGTCTCCCATGCGGCCCTTCAGAGACTCAGTGAGTCAGATGATCACTTGATGATCTTGACGACGTTACCTGCGCCGACGGTGCGGCCTCCTTCGCGGATGGCGAACTTGAGGTTCTCCTCCATCGCGATGGGCTTGTTCAGGTGAACGGTCATCTCGGTGTTGTCGCCGGGCATGACCATCTCGGTGCCAGCGGGGAGCTGGACAACGCCGGTCACGTCAGTCGTACGGAAGTAGAACTGAGGCGAGTAGTTCGAGAAGAACGGCTTGTGACGGCCGCCCTCTTCCTTGGTCAGAACGTAGACGTTGGCCTCGAAATCGGTGTGAGGCGTGGTCGACCCGGGGGCGATCACGACCATGCCGCGCTCGACGTCTTCCTTCTTGGTGCCGCGGAGCAGCAGACCGACGTTCTCGCCAGCGCGACCCTCGTCGAGGATCTTGCGGAACATCTCGACACCGGTGACGGTGGAGGTCTGCTTGTCCTCACGGATGCCGACCAGGTCGACGGTGTCGCCCGTGCGGACGATGCCGCGCTCGATACGGCCGGTGATGACGGTGCCACGACCGGTGATCGTGAAGACGTCCTCAACGGGCATCAGGAAGGGCTTGTCGGTGTCGCGCTCCGGCTGCGGGATGTAGTCGTCGACAGCGTTCATCAGCTCGACGATCGTGTCGGCCCACTTCTCGTCGCCCTGGAGGGCGGGGAAGGCGGCAACGCGGACGATCGGCAGCTCGTCGCCGTCGAACTCCTGCGCGGAGAGGATCTCACGGAGCTCCATCTCGACCAGGTCGATCAGGTCGGCGTCAGCCTCGTCGATCATGTCGCACTTGTTGAGGGCGACGACGATCGCGGGCACGCCAACCTGGCGGGCCAGGAGGATGTGCTCGTGGGTCTGAGCCATCGGGCCGTCGGTGGCGGCAACGACGAGGATCGCGCCGTCCATCTGGGCGGCACCGGTGATCATGTTCTTGACGTAGTCGGCGTGGCCGGGGCAGTCAACGTGCGCGTAGTGGCGCTTCTCGGTCTGGTACTCGACGTGCGAGATCGAGATGGTGATACCGCGCTGGCGCTCCTCGGGAGCCTTGTCGATCTGGTCGAACGCCGAGACAGCGTTCCACTCCGGGTAGCGGTCGTGAAGCACCTTCGTGATCGCCGCGGTCAGAGTGGTCTTGCCGTGGTCGACGTGTCCGATGGTGCCGATGTTTACGTGCGGCTTAGTCCGCTCAAACTTGGCCTTTGCCACGAGGGCTCCTTCTTGGATATCGCCGCACGGGAATGTGCGGCGTTGGGTGTTTCCCCTAAGAGTGTCGACGAACGAGCACACAGCCGAACGCCATACCTACCACATCCTAGCGATCCTGCCGCGTGACGCCAAACCGGGGCGGGCCACCTGCCGGGACGCTCCAGGAACAACGAAGAAGCTGGCCGGGGGTGCTCCCCCCGGCCAGCTTCTGCTTGGTTCAGTGCGCCGTCAGGCTCACTCGCCCTTCGCCTTGGCGATGATCTCCTCGGCGATGTTCTTCGGCGTCTCGGCGTAGGAATCGAACTCCATGGAGTACGACGCCTGGCCCGACGTCTTCGACCGCAGGTCGCCGACGTAGCCGAACATCTCCGACAGCGGCACGAGCGCGTTCACGACGCGGTTGCCGTGCTGCTCGTCCATCGAACGGACCTGGCCGCGACGCGAGTTCAGGTCGCCGATGACCGTGCCGAGGTAGTCCTCGGGGTGGTCACCTCGACGGCCATCATCGGCTCGAGGATGGCCGGGTCGGCCTTGCGGGCGGCCTCCTTGAAGGCCTGAGCGCCGGCGAGCTTGAACGCGAGCTCCGAGGAGTCGACGTCGTGGTACGCGCCGTCGGTCAGGGTCGCCTTGATGTTGTCGACCGGGTAGCCGGCGAGCACGCCGAACTGCATGGCCTCACGGATGCCCTGGTCCACCGCGGGGATGTACTCGCGGGGGACGCGGCCACCGGTCACGGCGTTGACGAACTCGTAGCCCGAGCCCGGCTCGGTCGGCTCGAGGTCGATGATGACGCGCGCGAACTGGCCGGAACCACCGGTCTGCTTCTTGTGCGTGTACTCGATCTTCTCGACCTTGCGACGCAGGGTCTCACGGTAGGCCACCTGCGGCTTGCCGATGTTGGCCTCGACCTTGAACTCACGACGCATGCGGTCGATGAGCACGTCCAGGTGGAGCTCGCCCATGCCTGCGATGATCGTCTGGCCGGTCTCCTCGTCCGTGTGGACGCGGAAGGTCGGATCCTCTTCGGCCAGGCGCTGGATCGCGGTGCCCAGCTTCTCCTGGTCGGACTTGGTCTTCGGCTCGATGGCCTGCTCGATCACGGGGGCCGGGAAGGTCATCGACTCGAGCACGATGGGGTTGCTCGGATCACACAGGGTTTCGCCCGTGGTGGTGTCCTTCAGACCCATCACCGCACAGATCATGCCTGCGCCGATCTGGGGGATCTCCTCACGCTTGTTGGCGTGCATCTGGTAGATCTTGCCGATGCGCTCCTTGCGACCCTTGGTCGAGTTGAGCACCTGCGTTCCCGCGGTGAGCACGCCCGAGTAGATGCGCACGAAGGTCAGCTTGCCCAGGTGCGGATCAGCGGCGACCTTGAACGCCAGGATCGACAGCGGCTCCTCGTCGGAGGGCTGACGCTCGAGGACGACGGACTCGTCACCGGGCTTGAAGCCGTCGATGGCGGGAACGTCGAGCGGCGAGGGAAGGTAGTCGATGACCGCGTCGAGCAGGGGCTGGACGCCCTTGTTCTTGAACGAGGTGCCACACACGACCGCGGTGAAGGTGTTCGAGATGACACCCTTGCGGATGGCGGCCTTGATCTGCTCGACGGAGGGCTCCTGGCCCTCGAGGAACATCTCCATGATCTCGTCGTCCACATCGGAGACGCGCTCGATCAGCGTGGCGTGGGCCTCCTCAGCGGCGGCCTTGAGATCCGCGGGGATCTCCTCGATCTCGTAGTCCTCACCCATCACGGTCTCGCCGCGCCAGGTCAGGGCCCGCATCTGCACGACGTCGACGACTCCGAGGAAGTCGCCCTCGGCGCCGATCGGGAGCTGCAGCAGCACCGGGTCGGTGTTGAGGCGCTCGCGGATCGTCTTGACGACGTGGTCGAAGGAAGCGCCGGTGCGGTCAAGCTTGTTGATGTAGCAGATGCGCGGGACACCGTACTTGGTGGCCTGACGCCACACCGTCATCGACTGGGGCTCGACGCCAGCTACACCGTCGAACACCGCGACGGCGCCGTCGAGGACGCGGAGCGAACGCTCCACCTCGACGGTGAAGTCGACGTGACCCGGGGTGTCGATGATGTTGATGAGGTTTTCGTGCCAGAAACAGGTCGTCGCGGCGGACGTGATCGTGATGCCGCGCTCCTGCTCCTGCTCCATCCAGTCCATGGTGGCTGCGCCATCGTGGGTCTCACCGATCTTGTGGTTCTTGCCCGTGTAGAACAAGATGCGCTCGGTGGTGGTGGTCTTACCGGCATCGATGTGGGCCATGATGCCAATGTTGCGAACCTTATTCAGGTCGGTCACAGTGCATTCCTTCTTATGAAGTCTTCAAAAAAGCGCGGGAGCGCCCCCGGCCTTGCGGCTCGGGGGCATCGGCTCACCAGCGGTAGTGCGCGAAGGCGCGGTTGGCCTCAGCCATCTTGTGCGTGTCCTCGCGGCGCTTCACGGACGCGCCGAGGCCGTTAGAGGCGTCGAGGATCTCGTTCATCAGACGCTCGGTCATCGTCTTCTCGCGACGGGCGCGGGAGAAGGAGACGAGCCAGCGCATCGCGAGCGTGGTCTGACGGGCCGGCTTGACCTCGATCGGGACCTGGTACGTCGCGCCACCGACACGACGCGACTTGACCTCGAGGGAGGGGCGGATGTTGTCGAGCGCCTTCTTCAGCGTCTGGACCGGATCGACACCGGTCTTCTCGCGGGTGCCTTCCATCGCGTCGTAGACGATGGCCTGGGCAACAGTCTTCTTGCCGTCAAGCAGGATCTTGCTGACGAGCTGGGTAACGATCTGCGAACCGTAAACCGGATCGACGACGACGGGGCGCTTCGGCGCGGGACCCTTGCGAGGCATTACTTCTCCTTCTTCGCGCCGTAGCGGCTGCGAGCCTGCTTGCGGCCCTTGACACCCTGGGTGTCAAGCGCGCCGCGGATGATCTTGTAGCGCACGCCGGGGAGGTCCTTCACACGACCGCCACGGACGAGCACCATCGAGTGCTCCTGCAGGTTGTGGCCCACACCCGGGATGTACGCGGTCACCTCGATGCCGGAGCTCAAACGCACACGCGCGACCTTACGGAGCGCGGAGTTCGGCTTCTTCGGCGTCGTGGTGTAAACACGAGTGCACACGCCGCGACGCTGGGGCGAACCCTTGAGCGCGGGCGTCTTGTTCTTGGAAATCTTGTCTGTTCGGCCCTTGCGGACCAGCTGCTGGATTGTTGGCACCTGCTGGTATCACTTTCGTTATTGGTGGACGTACGTTTATCTTCCCTGGCGCAGCTTTTCCACTCCGAGATCAAGTCACCGTATGGCCTCGAGGTAGATCACTGCCGTGCGGACTCAGCACATCCACGCTCTCCTGCAACGTCGGAGAGCGATCCACCATGCCAGGGCACGCACAAATCGGCCCGAGCAACCGGGCACGCCCGTCAAGATTACTCCACGCCTGAGGGAGAATCAAAAGCGACGGGCTCAGGCCCTGGTGGCACGACGCCCACCAGCGAAGGGGCGCCGACCGTGATCGGTCGACGCCCCTCTCCACGGGTGCCTAGACGCCGGTGTGAGGCAGGCCAGGGCGTGGCGTGCCGGGGCCGGCCGACACCGACGGGACGGGTCGGGGCGACCCGGACGGGCTCGGCCGGGGCGTCGGGGGCCCGGTCGGGCCCGGGTCAGAGGGGCAACCGAGCGACCCGCGGTGCAGCGCGCCGGGGCGGACCCCGTCGGTGAACCACCAGGCGTCGCGCTCCCCCGCGTCGCACAGGGTGGAGGTGGCGAAGCCCTCGTTGTTGGTGTCCGGTAGGCCCGTCGGTCGCTCGATCAGCCGGACGGCCGGCTCGGGCGTCCCGTTGAGGGTGATCTGCACGCCGGTGCCCGAGCAACCGTCATCGCACATCGCCCACATCACGCCGAGCGTGGTGTCGTAGTCGAGCGCCATCACGCCGCCCAGCCCTGGGATGACGAGCGAGATCTGCGCGAGGGTGCCGTCCGAGTTGAGCGCGTACCCGTAGACCCCTCCGTTGTCCTCGACGGCGACGAAGAAGAGGCCGTCACCGTGCAGCGGGTAGTCGGCCGGGTCGTAGGCCTTGTCCCGGGAGTCGTCCCACAGCTTGCCGACCAGGTCGGCGTCGGAGACCCATTCGACGGCCTCGATGCCAGTGTTGGCCGAGACCTGCGGCAGGGAGGCGGTGAGGTCCCACTCCTGGCTCGCGACGACGTCGGGGCCGGGACGGTTCGGGTCGATCTTCAGGACCGAGTTGAAGTTGACGCCCTTGTCGGAGTTGTCGCGCTCCGAGGCCAGGTAGATGAACCCGTCGCCCGCGACGGTGATGCCCTCCGCGTCAGGGCCCTTGGCGGCCGGGTCGTCTGCGTCCTTGGCGAACCGGGCGCGCTTGCCCGCCGCCCACCCGTCGGCGAAGGTGGCGCCACCGTCGGCCGTGACGTTCAGCTTCCAGAAGGTGCCGGTGCCGTTGTCGACCGCCCAGAGCACCGGGTTGCCGTCCTCGACGGTGAAGTCAAGGCCCGAGGAGTCCTCGAGGAACATCGCGACGGTGTCGACGGTCGTGGTGCCCTGGGCACCCGGCCACGGGTCGTTGCCCGGCTCAGGCGTCGGGGGCTCCTCGCCGCAGTTGCCGTAGCCGGGGGTCAGCGCGGCGGGCTGGGTCCACTCCCCCGTGCCGTTGGGGCAGCGACCCCAGCTCGGCACGCCGTGGGCCTGGTAGTCGAACGAGTCGACAAGCGTTCCGTCGGGCAGGAAGAGCCTGGCGCTGTCGGCCTTGCCCAGCCCGAAGGAGAAGTCGATGTCGGCCTTGAGGAGCAGGTAGCCGCCCGGCTGCAGCACGGTGCCCGCCTTGATGGTGTCGGTGCGGGCGTCGTCGTTGTCCTTGATGAGGAAGCCGCTGAGGTCGGCCGCTTCGGTGCCGTAGTTGAACAGCTCGATGAAGTCCGCGGGCGCGGAGTCCGAGTTGACCTCGTTGATGGCGACCTTCGGGACGGCCAGCGGAGCGCACTTGTTGGCGGCGTTCTTGGTCGGGGTCTCGGAGTCGCGCAGCGCGCCGGTGCCGTCGGGGCACCGGGCGAGGCTGGTGGCGGAGTGCTGCGTCCAGGAGTGGGAGTCGAGGAGCGTGGTGCCGTCGGCCGCGAAGAGGCGGGCGGAGTCGGCGCCGCCGAGCCCGAAGCCTCCGTCGACGGTGGCGACGTCGACCGTGAGGAACGCGCCGGGCGCGACGCTGGTCCCCGCGGGTAGCGTCAGGCGGTGGTCGTCTGAGTTGTCGCTCAGCACGTAACCCGCCAGGTCGACGGTGGAGCCGCCCGCGTTGTACAGCTCGATCCAGTCGTCGGGCGAGCCTGCCTGCGACTCGATCTCGTTGATGACGACCTTGCCGGGAAGCTGGCAGGCGTTGGCAGCGCCCCGGGTCGGCTGAGCGGTGGTCGCGAACTCCCCCACGCCATCGGGGCAGCGGCCGTAGCTGGTGGAGGCGTGTCCGGTCCAGGCGTGCTCGTCGAGCAGGGTGGTCGCGTCGGCGTCGTAGAGGCGTACCGAGTCGTTCTTGCCGAGCCCGAAGCCGACGTCGGGGTCGGTGTCGGTGTAGATGGCGTAGTAGCCGCCAGCGGCGACCGTGGTGCCGGTCGGCACGGTGAGCGTGTGGGTGTCGTCGTTGTCGCGGATCACGACGCCGGAGATGTCGATGGCCTGCGTGGTGGGGTTGTACAGCTCGACCCAGTCACCGACGGCGTCGCCGTCGGACTCGATCTCGTTGATGACGATGCCTGTCGCTGCTGCCTCGGCCTCGCCGGGGACGGACCCCAGCAGCGTGAAGGCGAGCGCGGCGGCCAAGATGGCGCGGGGTGTGCGCATGGGCTGGCTCCTGATCGTGGTGCGTGCTGCCAGAGCCTTGCAGCGGCCGGTGAACGCCAGGCGACGGGCCAGGGTCGCCCGGGTGACGGACCGGCGTCCAGTCGACGACGCCCCGCACCTGCCGGTGGTCGCCCGCCCCGCACATGCAGAAGGGCCCGCGACCGGAGTCGCGGGCCCTTGCTGGGTCAGGTTCAGCGAATCTCGCCGAAGTCCATCTCGTCGAGCGGGACGGCGGGGCCGACCACGTCGGAACCGAACGAGTAGTCGTACGGGTCGTAGCTCATGGTGAACGCCGAGGCGCGGGCCTCTTCGGTGGGCTCCACCCGGATGTTGCGGTAACGGTCGAGACCGGTACCCGCCGGGATCAGCTTGCCGAGGATGACGTTCTCCTTCAGGCCGACGAGCGAGTCGCTCTTGCCCTGGATCGCGGCATCCGTGAGGACCTTGGTCGTCTCCTGGAAGGAGGCGGCCGACAGCCACGAGTCCGTCGCGAGCGACGCCTTCGTGATACCCATCAGCACCGGGCGACCCTCGGCGGGCTTGCCACCCTCAGCGAGCGCCTTGCGGTTGGCCGCCTCGTAGCTCGGCCTGTCGACCAGCTCGCCGGGCATCATCGAGGTCTCGCCAGAGTCGATCACGGTGATGCGTCGCAACATCTGGCGGATGATGATCTCGATGTGCTTGTCGTGGATCGGCGCGCCCTGCGTGCGGTACACGCGCTGGACCTCCTCCACGAGGTGCTCCTGCACCTTGCGGAGACCGCGGATCCGGAGGACGTCCTGCGGGTCGACCTGGCCAGCGGTGAGCTGCTGCCCGATGGCGACGTGCACGCCGTCGCGGATCGAGATCCGCTCACCCGTGTGGTCCTCGAACTCGAGGCGGGTGCGGCGGCCGACCGGGTACTCCAGGTCCTCGCCACCGTCATCGCGGACGAGCACGATCTTGCGGGAACGGTCGCCGTCCTCGATGCGCACGACACCGTCGGCCTCCGAGATCGGCGCCTTGCCCTTGGGCTGACGCGCCTCGAACAGCTCGGTGACACGCGGCAGACCCTGCGTGATGTCGTCTCCCGCCACACCACCGGTGTGGAAGGTACGCATCGTGAGCTGGGTGCCGGGCTCGCCGATCGACTGGGCAGCGACGATGCCGACGGCCTCGCCGACGTCCACCGTCTTGCCGGAGGCAAGCGAGCGGCCGTAGCACATGGCGCAGGTGCCGACGGAGGACTCACAGGTGAGCACGGAGCGGACCTTGACCTCGGTCACGCCCGCATCGACCAGCGTGCGGATCTCGGCGTCACCCAGGTCGGTGCCCGCGGCGACGAGGACCTTGCCGTCCTTGTCCACCGCGTCGACCGCGAGGGTGCGGGCGTAGACGGCGGTCTCGACATCGGCGGAGGTCTCGGCCACGGCGCCCTTGGCGAACGGCTTGGCCGGGGTCTGCACGGGGCGGCCCGACTCGTCGGCGCCGGTCGTGGTCCACGTCGCGATGACCTTGTTCAGGCCACGCTGCGTCCCACAGTCCTCCTCGCGGATGATGACATCCTGCGAGACGTCGACCAGACGACGGGTCAGGTAACCCGAGTCCGCCGTGCGGAGCGCCGTGTCGGCCTGTCCCTTACGGCCACCGTGCGTCGAGATGAAGTACTCCAGAACCGAGAGTCCCTCACGGAAGTTCGACTTGATGGGCCGGGCGATGATGTCGCCCTTCGGGTTGGCCACGAGGCCACGCATGGCGGCGATCTGACGCATCTGCGTCATGTTTCCTCGCGCACCGGAGTCGACCATCATGAAGATGGGGTTGTCCTCGGTGAAGTTCTCCTTCATCGCCTCGGTCAGCTCGGCGGTCGCGTCGGTCCAGATCGCGATGAGCTCCTGACGGCGCTCGTCCTCGGTCACGGAACCACGCTCGTAGAGCTTGTCGATCTTGGTGGCGCGCTTCTCGTAGCCCTCGAGGATCTCGGCCTTCTGCGGCGGCGTCTGCACGTCGGAGATCGACACGGTCACGCCGGAGCGCGAGGCCCAGCGGAAGCCCATGTCCTTCAGCGCGTCCAGCGCGGTCGCGACGGTGACCTTCGGGTAGCGCTCGGCCAGTTCGTTGATGATCTGCCCGAGGACCTTCTTGCCCACGACCGAGTTGACGTACTCGAAGTCGGCAGGAAGCGCCTCGTTGAAGAGGGCGCGACCGAGCGTCGTGTCGACGAGGTACGAGCCGTCGGCGCGCTGAGCGACACCGGGGACGTTGACGTCGACGAGACGGACCTTGATCTTCGAACCGAGGTCGAGGTCACCGGCGTCGTAGGCCATGATCGCCTCGGCGAGCGACGAGTAGGCGTTGTCCTCGCCCTTGCCCGGACGCTCGAGCGTCAGGAAGTAGTGGCCGATGATCATGTCCTGGGTCGGCATGGTGACGGGGCGACCGTCTGCCGGCTTCAGAATGTTGTTGGTCGACAGCATCAGCACGCGCGCCTCGGCCTGGGCCTCGGCGGAAAGCGGCAGGTGCACGGCCATCTGGTCACCGTCGAAGTCGGCGTTGAACGCCGTGCAGACGAGCGGGTGGATCTGGATGGCCTTGCCCTCGATGAGCTGCGGCTCGAACGCCTGGATGCCGAGACGGTGCAGCGTAGGCGCACGGTTCAGCAGCACGGGGTGCTCGGCGATGACCTCTTCGAGGACGTCCCACACGACCGGGCGCTGACGCTCGACCATCCGCTTGGCGGCCTTGATGTTCTGCGCGTGGTTGAGGTCGTCGAGACGCTTCATCACGAACGGCTTGAACAGCTCGAGCGCCATGGCCTTCGGCAGGCCGCACTGGTGCAGCTTGAGCTGCGGGCCGACCACGATGACCGAACGGCCCGAGTAGTCGACGCGCTTGCCGAGCAGGTTCTGACGGAAGCGGCCCTGCTTGCCCTTGAGCATGTCGGAGATCGACTTCAGGGGACGGTTGCCTGGTCCGGTGACCGGGCGACCGCGACGACCGTTGTCGAACAGCGAGTCGACGGCCTCCTGGAGCATCCGCTTCTCGTTGTTCACGATGATCTCGGGGGCACCGAGGTCGAGCAGGCGCTTCAGGCGGTTGTTGCGGTTGATGACGCGGCGGTACAGGTCGTTCAGGTCGGAGGTCGCGAAGCGGCCACCGTCGAGCTGCACCATCGGACGCAGGTCCGGAGGGATGACGGGGACGGCGTCGAGCACCATCGCGGCGGGATCGTTCTGGCCGGTCAGGAACGCGTTGACGACCTTGAGGCGCTTGAGCGCGCGGGTCTTGCGCTGGCCCTTGCCGGTGGCGATGATCTCGCGCAGGTTCAGGGACTCGGCCTTCAGGTCGAAGTCCTGCAGGCGCTTCTGGATCGCCTCGGCGCCCATCGAGCCCTCGAAGTACTTGCCGAAGCGCTTCTTCATCTCGCGGTAGAGCGTCTCGTCGCCCTCCAGGTCCTGGACCTTGAGGGTCTTGAAGCGGTTCCACACCTCGTCGATGCGGTCGAGCTGGCGCTGAGTGCGGGTGCGGAGCAGGCCCGCCTCCTTCTCAGCGGCCTCGCGGACCTTGCGCTTGACGTCGGCCTTGGCGCCCTCTTCCTCAAGCTGGGCCAGGTCCTCCTCGAGCTTGCGCATCCGCGCCTCGATGTCGGAGTCACGCTTCGCGGCGACCTGCTTCGACTCGACCTCGACCTTGGCCTGCAGCGACGAGAGGTCGCGGTGGCGGGCCTCGTCGTCGACCGAGGTGATCATGTGCGCAGCGAAGTAGATGACCTTCTCGAGGTCCTTCGGAGCGATGTCGAGCAGGTAGCCCAACCGGCTGGGGACACCCTTGAAGTACCAGATGTGGGTCACGGGAGCGGCGAGCTCGATGTGGCCCATCCGCTCGCGACGCACGTTGCTACGGGTCACCTCGACGCCACAGCGCTCGCAGATGATGCCCTTGAAGCGGACCCGCTTGTACTTGCCGCAGTAGCACTCCCAGTCCCTGGTGGGGCCGAAGATCTTCTCGCAGAAGAGACCGTCGCGCTCCGGCTTGAGCGTGCGGTAGTTGATGGTCTCGGGCTTCTTCACCTCGCCGTGCGACCATTCACGAATCTGGTCGGCGCTAGCGAGACCGATTCGCAGTTCATCGTAGAAGTTCACGTCCAGCACGTTTTGCTTCTCTTTCCCCTACTTCGTGGCAGTAGGTGCCTTTGGAAAAGTCTGAGTTGATTTGGGACTGAGTTCAGGCTCAGACTTCGCCGACGTCCAGGAAGTTGTCAGATCCGGGACGGCGACCGAGGTCGATGCCGAAGTCCTCGGCGGAGCGGATGTCGTCCTCGGACTCGCGCAGGTCAATGACCCGGCCGTCGTCGGAGAGCACCTCCACATTCAGACACAGCGACTTCATTTCCTTGACGAGAACCTTGAACGACTCCGGGATGCCCGGCTCGGGGATGTTCTCGCCCTTCACGATGGCTTCGTAGACCTTGACGCGGCCAGGCACGTCATCGGACTTGATGGTCAGCAACTCCTGCAGAGCCCAAGCCGCGCCGTACGCCTCGAGGGCCCACACCTCCATCTCACCGAAGCGCTGGCCACCGAACTGGGCCTTACCGCCGAGCGGCTGCTGGGTGATCATCGAGTACGGGCCGGTCGAACGGGCGTGGATCTTGTCGTCGACCAGGTGGTGCAGCTTCAGCATGTACATGTAGCCGACGCCGATCTTCTCGGGGTACTTGTCCCCGTGCGGCCGTCGAACAGGTACGCCTTGCCGGACGAGTTGATCAGGCGGTCGCCGTCGCGCGTCGGGAGGGAGTTGTCGAGCAGACCCGAGATCTCCTCCTCGTTGGCGCCGTCGAAGACGGGGGTGGCGACCTTCGCGTCACCCTCGACCCGGCCGAGGCCGACCTCGCGGAGACGCTCGGCCCACTCGGTCTGCACCTCGGTGATGTCCCAACCGGTCTTGGCGATCCACCCGAGGTGGTTCTCCAGCACCTGGCCCACGTTCATGCGGGACGGGACGCCGAGCGGGTTCAGCACGATGTCGACGGGGGTGCCGTCTTCGAGGAACGGCATGTCCTCGACGGGGAGGATCTTCGAGATGACGCCCTTGTTACCGTGGCGGCCGGCGAGCTTGTCGCCGTCGGAGATCTTGCGCTTCTGCGCGACGTGCACGCGGACCAGCTGGTTGACGCCGGGCAGCAGCTCGTCGTCGTCCTCGCGGTTGAAGACACGCACGCCGATGACCGTTCCGGTCTCGCCGTGGGGCACCTTCAGCGACGTGTCGCGGACCTCGCGGGCCTTCTCGCCGAAGATGGCGCGCAGCAGGCGCTCCTCGGGGGTGAGCTCGGTCTCGCCCTTCGGCGTGACCTTGCCGACCAGGATGTCGCCCGCGCCGACCTCTGCGCCGATGCGCACGATGCCGCGCTCGTCGAGGTCGGCCAGCATCTCGTCGGAGACGTTGGGGATCTCACGGGTGATCTCCTCGGCGCCCAGCTTCGTGTCGCGGGCGTCGACCTCATGCTCCTCGATGTGGATCGAGGTGAGGACGTCGTCCTGCACGATGCGCTGCGACAGGATGATCGCGTCCTCGTAGTTGAGGCCCTCCCACGGCATGAACGCCACGAGCAGGTTGCGGCCGAGCGCGAGCTCGCCCTGGTCGGTGCATGGGCCGTCGGCAAGCGGGGTGCCGATCTCGACCCGGTCACCGGGGGCGACAAGCGGGCGCTGGTTGATGCAGGTGCCTGCGTTCGAGCGGACGAACTTGTCCAGCTTGAAGCTGGAGTAGGTGCCGTCGTCGTTGGTGATCTCGATGATGTCGGCCGCGACCGAGGTGACGACGCCACCCTTCTTCGCGAGCGTGACGTCGCCGACGTCGACAGCGGCGCGGTACTCCATGCCGGTGCCCACGAACGGGGACTCGTTGCGGATCAGGGGGACGGCCTGACGCTGCATGTTGGCACCCATCAGGGCGCGCGACGCGTCGTCGTGCTCGAGGAACGGGATCAGCGCGGTCGCGATGGAGACCATCTGACGCGGGGACACATCCATGTACTCGACCTCGGCCACGGGGACCTCGTCGGCGTCGCCGTGCTTCAGGCGGACCAGCACGCGCTCCTCGGACAGGTGGCCGGTCGAGTCGACGGCGGCGTTTGCCTGCGCGATGGAGTAGCGGTCCTCCTCGTCGGCGGTCAGGTAGTCGATCTGGTCGGTGACCAGGCCGTCGACGACCTTGCGGTACGGCGTCTCGATGAAGCCGAATGCGTTGACGCGGGCGAACGAGGCCAGCGAGCCGATCAGGCCGATGTTGGGGCCTTCAGGGGTCTCGATGGGGCACATGCGGCCGTAGTGCGACGGGTGGACGTCACGGACCTCCATGCCAGCGCGATCACGGGACAGACCGCCGGGGCCGAGCGCCGACAGGCGACGCTTGTGGGTCAGGCCCGCGAGCGGGTTGTTCTGATCCATGAACTGCGACAACTGCGAGGTGCCGAAGAACTCCTTGAGAGCGGCGGTCACCGGGCGGATGTTGATCAGCGTCTGAGGCGTGATGGCCTCGATGTCCTGCGTGGTCATGCGGTCGCGAACGACGCGCTCCATGCGGCCGAGGCCGGTGCGGAGCTGATTCTGGATCAGCTCGCCGACCGTGCGCAGGCGGCGGTTACCGAAGTGGTCGATGTCATCGGCCTCGACGAGGACGCCGTCGACGGTCTCCTGGTGCTCGTGGAGCGCGACGATGTACTTGATCGCGGAGACGATGTCCTCGATGGTCAGCGTCTGCTGATCGAACGGCAGCTCGAGGCCGAGCTTCTTGTTGATCTTGTAACGGCCGACCTTCGCGAGGTCGTAGCGCTTCGGATTGAAGTAGTAGTTCTCCAGCAACTGCTGCGCAGCGTCGCGCGCCGGGGGTTCGCCCGGGCGCAGCTTGCGGTAGATGTCGAGGAGCGCCTCGTCCTGGGTCTTGACGGAGTCCTTCTCCAGCGTGAGTCGCATCGACTCGTAGTCGCCGAACTCCTCGAGGATCTTGTCCTCGCTCCAGCCGAGCGCCTTGAGCAGGACGGTGACGTTCTGCTTGCGCTTGCGGTCGAGGCGCACGAACACCATGTCGCGCTTGTCGATCTCGAACTCCAGCCACGCGCCGCGCGACGGGATCACCTTGCAGGAGAAGATGTCCTTGTCGGAGGTCTTGTCCGGGGTCTGCTCGAAGTAGACGCCGGGCGAGCGGACGAGCTGCGAGACGACGACACGCTCGGTGCCGTTGATGATGAAGGTGCCGCGGTCGGTCATCAGCGGGAAATCGCCGATGAAGACGGTCTGCGACTTGATCTCGCCGGTGTCGTTGTTCACGAACTCGGCGGTCACGAAGAGGGGCGCGGCGTAGGTGACGTCGCGGTCCTTGCACTCCTCGATGCTGTACTTGGGCTCCTCGAAGCGATGGTCGCGGAACGACAGCGACATCGTCTCGTTGAAGTCCTCGATCGGAGAGATCTCCGCGAAGATCTCCTCCAGACCGGAACGGGTGTTGACGTCGGTGCGGCCAGCGGCGAGCTGTGCCTCCACCTGGACACGCCAAGTCTCATTACCGATCAGCCAGTTGTAAGCGTCGATCTGCAAATCCAGGAGGTTGGGAACCTCCAGTGGCTCGTGAATCTTCGCGAACGAGATACGGCCGGTGGACGAGACGACATTGGTGTTCTTCAACGCAGAGCGCGAGGCGGCCAAGATTCGGTCCTTCCAAGAACGCTTGAAGCAAATTTTCCGTGCACGGCGAACGACCCGTGTCAAATAACGGGCAGGGCGCATAGCTGGGCAAATGACCACTATATACCAAATGGGCATAGCACACAAGTGCCCCATCCCCAAGGGGGCCACGGCTCAGAAGGCAGGTCGACTTTGACCTTGCGAAGATGATAGCGACTCGCCGCGGGGACGCAAGCGGCACGCCCCGGAAAACAGCGACGTGCCTAGTGGGGCGCGACCCTTCCAGAGGCCGGGCCGAGGGCGGCTCCGCGGCCCGGGGATGCGAAGCGGCCCGCCCCCACCGGGGACGGGCCGCTCACGAGTTGCGCTAGGCGCGTCGGGTCACTTGACCTCGACCGAGCCACCGGCGGCCTCGAGGGCCTCCTTGGCCTTGGCAGCGGTCTCCTTGTCGACGCCCTCGAGCACCGGCTTCGGGGCGCCCTCAACGAGGTCCTTGGCCTCCTTCAGGCCGAGGGAGGTCAGAGCGCGCACCTCCTTGATGACTGCGATCTTCTTGTCGCCACCGGAGGTCAGGATGACGTCGACCTTGTCGGAGCCTTCCTCAGCGGCACCGGCGTCGTCGCCGCCAGCGGCGGGGGCGGCGGCAGCGGCAACCGCGACCGGAGCGGCAGCGGAGACCTCGAAGGTGTCCTCGAAGAGCTTGACGAACTCAGAGAGCTCGATCAGGGTCATCTCCTTGAAAGCGTCAAGGAGCTCGTCGTTGGTGAGCTTCGCCATGTTGGGCGTTTCCTTTCAGAAAAAAGTGTGTGATCGCAGCGGTCGCTGCAACGGATCACTCCGAAGCAGGTGCTGCTTCAGTTGCCGCATCCGCGGCGGGGGTCTCGTCCGAGGCGTCGGCGGCCGGCGCGGAGCCTGCGCCACCGATCAGGGAGGGGTTGGCCTCTGCAGCGGTCTGCAGCGCGCCAAGGACGCGGGCGCCCTTCGCGAGCGGGGCAGCCAGCATGTAGGCGGCCTTGGCCAGGTTGGCCTGCATTGCGCCGGCAAGCTTGGCAAGCAGAACCTCGCGGGATTCGAGGTCGGCGAGCTTCAGCACAGCCTTGGCGTCGAGGAACTTGCCCTCGAGGACGCCACCCTTGATCGCCAGGGACGGATTGGCCTTTGCGAAGTCACGCAGCCCCTTGGTGGCGGCGGCGATGTCACCGGAGACGAAAGCGATGGCGGTAGGTCCGGCGAGCGCATCTTCGATGCCCTCAATGCCGGCTTCCTTTGCCGCGATCGTCGTCAGGGTGTTCTTCGCAACGGCGTAGGTGGCGTTCTCACCGAGGGATCGACGGAGTTCCTTCAGATCCTTGACGGTGAGACCGCGGTACTCGGTAAGCACTGCCGCCGCGGAGGTGCTGAACGCTTCCGTCAGCTCCGCGACCTTGGCAGCCTTGTCCGGCCTCGCCATGTGGTCTCCTTCCGATTAGCAACCTCAGGGTTCCCGGCGGGAACTCCAAGGGCCTCAGACCACAAAAAAGCCCCGTGCCGGTGGCGCGGGGCTGGTTCCCTGAAGGAGGCTAGCTCGTACGTTCACCTGCGCGGGTGCCTTGCGGCTTTATGACTGATGTCACCTGCGGTCTTTGGCGGAAGCAACACTACCGGTCGCCCCCGGCACCGCCAAATCGGGGTGCCCCTCCCCCGCCGGCGTGCGGTACGGGTCGTGGTCAACCTCGACGTCACCCAAGGGTTCGTCCGGATACCACTGCACCTCCGACCGCTTCTTCGTGATCACGATCGCGGCGATCGTGAGGGCGAGCAGGAAGGTGCCGCAGGTTCCTAGGCCGCCGCCGATACTCAAGGCCGCCCATGCCGCCGGAGGTGAGTCGTCGCTGAGCACCCGCGACAGCAGAGCAGGCACGAGCCACCCCACGAACGACAGCACCAGACCCGCCGCGATGGCGATCGTGGCGGCCCGTCGTGACGGCCGCCGGTCGAGCCCGGGAATGCCGCAGGCATGCGCGATCACGAACCCCACAAGCACGGCGCTCACCACCAGCGCGACCGACGCGAGCCACTGCAGGATCTCGCCCGACGGCCAGGCGGTGAACATCCAGATCCGGGCGGCAAGGCCAAACCCCGCCAGTGCCCCGGCAAGGCCGAGCATCAGTCCGATCCTCGGCGCTTCCCTCATGGCTGACCTCCCACTCTTCGACCAGTATCGTCCGCTGCCTGCGCCGAAGGGGGCAAACCTGCCGAGGTGCCTTAAACTCGTGCGTTGGAAAACCCCTCCCTTCGTGAAAGAGGAACCCGATGCGTCGCATCTTCGCCGTCGGCCTGCTGGCCGCGCTCGCCCTGACCGCCTGTGGCGGCGCCGACACCGATCCCGGAACGGCCGGCCAGGCCGACAGCACCGACCGAACCTACGACGTGTCCGGCGTGAAGAAGGTCGACGACATCGCCGCCCTCCTCCCCCAGGCCGTCAAGGACAAGGGGACGCTCACCGTCGGAGCCTCCACTGACTACGCCCCGGCCGAGTTCCGCGCCGACGATCTCAAGACCGCGATCGGCTACGACGTCGACCTCTCCAAGGCGCTCGGCAACGTGCTCGGGCTGAAGGCCGAGGTCGTCGACGGCGAGTTCGCCTCGCTGCTGCCCGGCATCGGCACCAAGTACGACATCGGCATCTCGTCGTTCACCATCACCCCCGAGCGCACGGCCAGCTACAACATGGTCAGCTACATCACCGTCGGCTCCAGCTACGCGGTGAAGTCCGGCAACCCGGAGGGATTCAACCCCGACGAGGTGTGCGGTACGTCGATCGCCGTGCAGACCGGCACCTTCCAGGACGAGGAGCTGGCCGGCTTCTCGAAGAAGTGCACTAACGATGGCAAGGAGAAGATCGACATCCTGCAGTACGGTCGCCAGTCCGACGCCACCACCAACGTCGTCGGAGGCAAGGCCGTCGCGTTCTACGCCGACTCGACGGTCGCCAGCTACGCGGCCGCGCTGACCAGCGGCCAGATGGAGGTCGTCGGCGGGATCCGCGACGCAGCCCCGCAGGGCATCGTCGTCAAGCAGGACGACGCGGCCATGACCGAGGCGATCCAGAAGGCCATGCAGCACCTGATGGACGACGGCACCTGGGGCAAGATCCTCGACGCATGGGGCATCGAGGCCGACGCAGCGCTCAAGACCGCCGAGCTCAACCCGCAGGGCTGAGCGGGCCATGTCCGAGCCGATCCCGGAACTGATCAGGGCCCGCCCCCACCCCAGGCCGAGCGTCTGGGTGTGGGCGGTCGTCGTCGGGCTGCTCGCCGCGCTGTTCGTGGTGGGGCTCTTCACGAACCCGAACTACCGCTGGGACGTCGTACGGCGGTTCCTGTTCGATCCCCGGATCCTGTCCGGCGTCGGATGGACGCTTCTCCTGACAGTCGCCGCCATGGCGCTCGGCATCCTGATGGCCGTCACCATGGCGATCATGCGGATGGGCACCAACCCGGTGCTGCGGGCCGTGTCGTGGGTCTACATCTGGTTCTTCCGCGGCACCCCGATCTACACCCAACTGATCTTCTGGGGCCTCGTCCCGGTGCTCTACCCCAAGCTGTCGATCCCCTTCTCGGACTGGTCGATCACGACCAACGACGTGTGGCTCGCGGTGTACGGGGCGATCCTGGGCCTCGGGCTCAACGAGGGCGCCTACCTCGCCGAGATCGTCCGAGGCGGCCTGCAGTCCGTCGACAAGGGCCAGTGGGAGGCTGCCAACGCGCTCGGCATGAAGCGGTCCACGACGCTGCGCCGGATCGTGATCCCGCAGGCGATGCGCGTCATCGTGCCGCCCACCGGCAACGAGACCATCTCGATGCTGAAGACCACCTCACTGGTGATCGCGGTGCCGTTCTCCCTCGAACTGAACTTCGTCTCCAACGCCATCGGCAACAAGATGTTCCTGCCGATCCCGCTGCTCATCGTCGCGGCCTTGTACTACCTGGTGATCACCTCGATCCTGATGGTCGGCCAGACCCGGCTCGAGGCGTATTACGGCAAGGGATTCGACGGTGAACGCGCGGCGAGGCCCGGCCGAGGCATGTCGCGTCGCCAACAGTCCATCCTTGCGGCGGGCACCGTCAAGGACGACCCCACCCTGGAGGTGACCCCGTGACCGCCATGGTCGAGGCGCAAGGCGTCCACAAACTCTTCGGCGAGTTGCACGTCCTGAAGGGCGTCGACCTGACCGTCCAGCCCGGCGAGGTGTGCGTGCTGCTCGGCCCCTCCGGGTCCGGCAAGTCGACGCTGATCCGCTGCATCAACGAGCTGGAGCAGATCAGCGCCGGGCGGCTTCGCGTGGCGGGCGAACTGATGGGCCTCCGCGAGGGCGCCCGTGGCGTCCTGCACCGGCTGAGCGACCAGCAGATCGCGGCCCAGCGCTCCCGGATCGGCATGGTCTTCCAGCGGTTCAACCTCTTCCCGCATATGACGGCCCTCGGCAACGTGATGGAGGCGCCCCGCCAGGTGCTGAGGCTCAGCAAGGCGGAGGCGGAGCGCGACGCGCGCGAGCAGTTGGAGCGCGTCGGGCTCGGGGACAGGGCCGAGCACTATCCGTCGCAACTCTCCGGCGGCCAGCAGCAGCGCGTCGCGATCGCCCGGGCGCTCGCCATGCGTCCCGAGTTGATGCTCTTCGACGAGCCGACCTCCGCGCTCGACCCCGAACTGGTCGGCGAGGTGCTGAGCGTCATGAAGTCGCTCGCCGCCGACGGCATGACCATGATCGTCGTGACCCACGAGATCGGCTTCGCGCGCGAGGTCGCCGACCAGGTCGTGTTCATGGACGACGGGGTGATCGTCGAGCGCGGGACGCCCGCAGAGCTGATCGACAATCCGCAGAACCAGCGCACCCGGGACTTCTTCGCGAAGGTGCTGTAGCGGGGCGCTGGCCCTTCCCGGCTACCCCTCGCAGAGCTCCCGGATCCAGGCGGCCTCGTCGACCACAGGTCGACCCGCCACCAGTTCGCCGTCGACGACGAAGCCCTCCTCGCGGTCACGCAGGTGGTCGACCAGCCTGCCGCGCCAGTCGGCGACCTCCTCGGCCCGCCCGGCGTCGTCGACGAGGTTGACCAGTTCCTGCGGGTCCTCGTCGAGGTCGAAGAACTGCTGGATGCCAGAGCCGGTCCACCAGCAGAACTTGCGGTGGCCGTCGGTGACCCAGTGCATCGACTCCCACCCGTTCATCTCATAAGTGTGTTCGCCGTGGATGTCGCTTCGCCACTCGACGTCCTCGCCGCGCATCAGCGGAAGCACGCTCGCGCCGTCGACGGTGTCGGGGATCTCGACGCCCGCGATGTCGAGGATGGTCGGCATGATGTCGCGCAACTCGACGACCTCGTCGACGCGCGGCGAGACATACCTGCCGCCCGGCAGTCGCACGATGAACGGCACGTGCGCGCTGCCCTCGTACCCGACCGTCTTGCGGTAGAAGTTGTGGTCTCCCATCATGTCGCCGTGGTCGGAGACGAACACGAAGGCCGTGTTGTCGACCAGGTTGAAGTCGCTGAGCGCCTCGACGAGCCGGTTGAGTTGGTAGTCGATCTGCGTGATCAGGCCGTAGTAGGCCGCAAGGGCCCTGCGTCGCACCTCCGGCTTCTGCTTGCCGTGCATGGGCTCGGCCAGGAAGTCGATCCGGAACGGCTCGAAGGCCTCGGTCCACTCCCCCACGGGAGGCTCGGGAAGATCCTCGGCGAGGTACTGGTCCATCGCCCACTGCGGGGGGTCATATGGTGCGTGCGGGCGGTGGAACGACAGGTACAGGAAGAACGGGACGGTGGGGTCGCGGCGGTACAGCCAGTCGACGGCCTCGGAGCCGACCCAACTCGTCGGGTGGTAGGCCTCCGGCTTGTCCCACGGCCTTGCCATCATCGAGTTGCAGCCGACCCCGTGGTCGGTCTCCGCGGCGGCCGCCATCCCCGGCTGCCTGCGCAGCCAGGTGAGGTAGTCGTCGATGGCCGCCAGGTTGCGGCCGCTCATCCGGCGCGCGAAGTGCAGGAACCCGTCGTGCAGTTTGACGTCGTCGAAGCCGATCCGGTCGCGCTCGGGGTAGACGTGCATCTTGCCGATCGCCTGGGTCTGGTAGCCGTTGTCGCGCAGCACGCCAGGCAGCGTCGTGGGGTACGCCTTCGAGAACGGGACGCCGTCGCGGTAGCCGTAGCGGCCGTGCGACTCCTGCCCCATGCCGGTGAACAGCGCGACCCGGGCGGGCACGCAGGTCGGCGTCGCGCTGTACGCGTTGTCGAACGTGGTTCCGGTGGCCGCCAACTGGTCGAGATACGGCGTCTTGACGATCGGGTTTCCCGCGCCGGACATGGCATCGCCGCGCATCTGGTCGACACAGACCAGGATGATGTTTGGTTTGTCGTTCATCCCTTTACCGCTCCTGAAAAGCTCTCTACGAAGTACCGCTGCAGGAAGATGAACAGCACGATGATCGGCAGCAGGGCGATCGATGCGGCTGCGGTCATGAGGCCCCAGTCGGCGTTGAACTGATTCTGCAGGTCGTAGATGCCCACCGAGAGGGTGCGCAACTCCGGCCGTGTCAGGGTCAACACCAGCGGGAGCAGGAAGTCGTTCCAGCTGTGCATGAACTGCAGGATGACACCCGTGGCGATGACCGGCTTCGCCAGGGGTAGGTAGACCGTCCAGAACACCCTCCAGAAGCCGGCGCCGTCGATGCGGGCCGCCTCCTCGAGTTCCTTCGGCATCTGGGCGAAGAAGCCGGCGAACAGCAGCACGATCACGACGCTGACGCCGCCGGACTCGGCGAGCGTGACGCCCCACAGGCTGCCGCCGAGCCCCAACTTGTTGATCAGGTCGAAGATCGGGATCACGGTGAAGCCCTGGGGCAGGAAGATCACCATGCCGAGCAGCACGAAGATGATCGCCTTGCCCGGGAACTTGTAGCGGCCGAGCGCGTACCCCATGAGGGCGTTGCTGAGCACCGCGATGATGATGGAGAACACGGTCACGAAGACGCTGTTGAAGAAGTACTGCCCCATGTTCGCGTCGTTCCACGCGTTGATGTAGTTGCTGACCCGCAGCGTCGGCGTGAACGGGTTGAGCGATCCGAAGATCTCCACGTTGCTCTTCACCGACGAGGTGACCATCCAGAAGAACGGGTAGGCGAAGAGCACGGCGAGCGGCAGCATGACGACGACGGTGACTAGCACCGCGATCTTGTCTGCGCGGGTGAAGCGCCGCTTGCCCTGCAGTTCGCGCAGTTCCTTCTTCCTGAGCTTGCCCTGGTGCATGTCAGGCTCCCATCTGCGACTTGCGCCGCGATAGTCCACGGGCGGCCCACGCCTGCAGCACCGCAAGGATCAGCGTCGCAAGACCGAAGAAGCAACCGGCGGCCGATGCGTAGCCGAGCCGAGGGATGCCGCCCTGGGCCGACGGCGCGAACGCCGTCTGGTAGATGAAGACCTCCATCACCTGGGTCGTGTAGTACGGCCCGCCGCCGGTCATGGCCTGGATCAGCGCGAACGCGTGCAGGTTCTCGTTGGCGGTCAGCACCAGGATCACGATGGTGAACGGCAGCAGCAGGGGCATCGTGATGTGGAGGAGTTGACGTAGCGACGTCGCCCCATCGACCTTTGCGGCCTCGTAGTACTCCTCCGGCACCGTCTGCAGCGCGGCCATCCAGTAGATCAGCGTCATGCCGAAGTTCTTCCACGTGTGCGCCCCAAGCGTCACCCAGAAGGCGATGCTCGGGTCGGAGAGGAACTCGATGGGCTGGCCCGCGAGGCCCGTCGTCGTCAGGAGCGTGTTGACGGGTCCCGAGTTGGGCGATAGCACGAAGGTCAGCACGACGCCGATCACCGACGCCGCCGCCATCACCGGCATGAAGAAGACGGTACGAAACACCACGGACGTGCGGCCACGGATCACGTTGTTGAGCAGGATGGCGACGATCAAGGCGAGGATCACCCGGACAGGCACGCCGACGAGCACGAACAGCATGGAGCGGCCGAACGCCCCCAGAACAGCGGGTCCTTGACCAACTCGACGTAGTTGCCGAGGCCGATGAACTTCATCGACGAGGTGAACCCCGACCATTCCATGGTGGAGAACACCCAGGACGCCACCATGGGGTAGAAGACGAACAGGGCGGAGAGGATGAGGCCAGGAAGCAGGAACAGGTAGACCCAGCCGAGGGTCGACTTGCCGTACCACTTCGGGTAGGTCGATGAGGCGCGTCCCATTGGCTCAGCCGAGCGCGTCGTAGTCGGCCTGCGTGTACTCCTTGCTCGGGTCCCAGTTCGGGAAGACCGTCTGCTGGAAGTCAGCGTCGGCGCCCGCCGCCTTTGCCGCGGTGAACGCGCCCTCGAGCGCGGCCTGCAGCTTGCCGTCGAGCTCAGCGAGAGCCTTCTTGGCGTCGGGGAGCTGGCCCGACATGATGCCCTGCATCACGTTCTGAAGTCCCGGCTCGACCGGCTTGAGCTCCATCTTGATCTTGCCCGCGTCGGCCGTGCGGAGCTCGAGTTGCGGAGCCGCGCGCATCAGCTCGCGGGCTAGTTCGGCCGCCTTCTTGGCGTTCGGGTCGAGCAGCGCGTGGTCGACGGACTCGTTGGCCTCGGGGATCATCGAGACGAGCGTGCCCTGCGTCAACTCGACCATCTTGGTCTGCCCCTCGACCGAGCCGAGGTAGTTGAGGATGACGCCCGCGACCTCGGGGATGGGGGTCTTGGCGTACAGCCAGGTCTGGTTCGCGCCCCGTTCGGCAAAGGGGATGTGGTAGGGCTTCCCGTCGGGCGACGGGAGGGGGTTGAGCGTGAAGTTGAAGTCGGGGCTCTTCTCCTTCCAGGCGCGCAGGTCCCAAGGGCCGTTGAACATCGAGCCGGCGATGCCTGCGGGGAACTGGGCGCGCGCGTCGGCGTCCTTCAGGGTCAGGTAGCCGGGGACCACGGAGCCGTCGGCGACGAGCGACTTCAGGAACTCGACGGCCGAGATGAACTCGTCGGAGGCGAAGGAGTACTTGCCGGTGCGCATGTCGAGGCCGTCGGTCATCACGCCCCGCCAGCCCGCGGTGTTGGCGAGGTACATCGCGACGACCCAGAGGTGGTCGCCGGTGACGAGGTAGCCGGGCTTGCCCGCGCCGGTCAGCTTCTTCGCGGCGTCGCGGAAGTCGTCCCAGGTCTTGATCGCGTCGGGGTCGACGCCAGCCTTGTCTGCGAGGTCGGTGCTGGTGAACAGCATCTTCTCCAGGCGGCGGGTGGAGTTGAGCGGCCAGGAGTAGACCTTGCCGTCGAAGACGTGGATGCCTGGGATCAGCGCGGTGTCCGGGAAGGCGGCGCGCCACTTGTCGAAGTTCGGGATGACGCTGTCGAGGGGCTGGACCCAGCCCTCGGCGATGGCCGTCTGTGGCGGCACGTTCTGCGGCAGGGCGAACACATCGGGGGCCGACCCGTTGCGGATGCCGAGCGGAACGACCTGGTTGACCTGGTCCCAGCCTGCACCGTCGTAGGTGACGGTGACGTTGCTGTGCTGCTCGCCGAACGAGGCGATGACGGGATCCAGGTACTTGGCCTTGAGGTCGCCGGAGTCGAGCCAGCGGAAGGCGACCTTGTCGGTCGGCAGCTTCACACCTGTGGTGTCGAACACGAACTCGGCGGCCGCCTCACTGCCTGCGGCGGTGGGCTTGGCCGATGGGGTGCCCGTGTCGATGGAGCAGCCAGCGGCTGCGGTAGCCATCGCGGCGCCGCCCAGGAGAAGGGACCGGCGGCCGAACGTGGACGAGAAGATCTGCATCGAGCGCTCCTTTGCACATCGTATGTAAGGTGGTTATACGATTGACCATCGAGTTTCTGTTGTCAAGGGGGATGCCGAAAATGAGATTCCGGACCGCGAGCGGGTGCCCTTGGGCGCTCAGTACCCTTTCCCCATGAGCAAGCCAGCCAGGCCGACCCAGGCCGACGTCGCCCGCCTCGCAGGAGTGTCGGTCGCCACCGTCAGCTATGTGGCCAGCGGCAGGTCGAGCCGGTCGAAACCGGCCTCCCCCGAGACCCAGGAGCGGGTGCTCGCCGCGATGGAGGAACTCGGCTACCGCCCCCAGTGGGCCGCGCGGGCGTTGCGGAGGCAGCGGACGGGCCTGCTCGCGGTGCTCACCTACGCCCCGCTGAACCCGTGGGCGGAGGAACTGCTCAACCAGGTCCAGGAGGTGGCGGCCGGAAGGGCAACCGAGACCGTCATCCTGCGCTACACAGACGACGAGCACCTCGCCCGCCAGGTGAAACTGATCCGCGGTGGGCTGGCCGACGCCGTCCTGGTGCTCGGGCTCGAGGACATGCCCGAGAACATCCAGGCCAGGCTGGCTGGGCTTCCCGTCCCCGTGCTCGCGATCGCCAACGACGGCCCCAAGCAGATCTCGCTGGTGCGCCAGCGCGAACAGGGCGCGATCGTCGACCTGTTCGCGCACCTGGCCGAGCGAGGCGTGACGGCCTTCCACTACGTCGCGGAGGCCTCCCACATCCACCGCCGGGTCAGGGCGCGGCGCACCGGTTGGGTGACCGAGGCGGCCAACGCGCTCGGCTTCGACCCGGTCGTGCACCACATCACGGCGCTGCCGACACCCACAGAGGTGGCCGCGGTGATGGACAAGGTCGCGACCGACGGCTCGAGCGCGCTGGTGTGCGCGTCCGACCGGACGGCGATCCCGCTGCTGTGGGCGTCGCTGTCGAGGGGCGTGTCAGTGCCGGACCAACTGCGGATCTCGGGCATGGGCAACATCGTCGAGGGCGAGGTCTCCACGCCTGCGCTCACCACGCTCGGCGTCCGCTCCCCCGACTACCGGGCGGCGATCGAGCACCTGCTCAGCCGCGTCGAGGAGCCGTCGCTCGGCCCCACCGCGGTCGACGTGCCGTGGGAGATGGTGATCCGCGGCTCGGCCTGAGCCTGCGACCTACGCGATGGCGCGCAGCACCGCGGCCAGCGCCGTTGCGAGATCGTCGACGGTGAGGTCGGCCGCAACGGGGGCCGCGTCGTCCGTCTCGGCGCCGACCATTGCCGTCGCGCCCTCCCGGACGGCGGGCACGTGCACGAAGCCCGCGGGACCGTCGAAGCCCGTCAGGGCGGCGCGAAACACGGCGTTGCAGACGAAGGCTCCCGCGTCCTCGGACGCCTCTGCTGGCACTCCGGTCGCCCGGATCGCGGCCACGAGCGCTGGCACGTCGAGACGGGCCGCGAGGCGCTCCGGGCCGTCGTCGATGGGGCCGGTGGGCCGCAGCCCGTCGTTGTCGGCGATCCGGGCGACCTGAGCGTTGACGGCCCACATCTCGGGCGTGACGGCGGCGCGACCCCCCGCCTCGCCGACCGCGACGACGGCGTCGGGGCGGTGCCGGGCGATCAGCGTGCGCAGGGCCGCGGGACCGGACGCGAAGCCGACGGGGAGGGTCGCCGTGATCAGGTCGACGCCTGGCACGCCGCGTTCCCGCAGGAGCGCGACGGCGTCGCCGCTCGCGTTGGACGTGTCTCCCCCGAAGGGCTCGAAGCCCGTGACGAGCACCAGCATGGTGGGTTCCTTCCCGAAGATGCGCAAACGGGCGGGCACCCGATGGTGCCCGCCCGTTTGCGGTTGCTTATCCGAGGATCACTCGGCGGCCTTCGACACGGTGGTGTCGACAAGCACGCTCGGGCTCATCGTGGACGAGACGGCGATCTTGCGGAGGTAGCGGCCCTTCGAGGAGGCCGGCTTGAGGCGCAGGATCTCGTCGAGGACAGCGTAGTAGTTGTCCGCCAACTGCTGGGCCGTGAAGGAGGCCTTGCCGATGATGAACTGCAGGTTCGCGTGACGGTCGACACGGAACTCGATCTTGCCGCCCTTGATGTCGGAGACGGCCTTGGCCGTGTCCATGGTGACGGTGCCGGTCTTGGGGTTCGGCATCAGGCCGCGGGGGCCGAGCACGCGGCCGAGGCGGCCGACCTTGCCCATCATGTCCGGGGTGGCGACAACTGCGTCGAAGTCGAGGTAGCCGCCGGCCACCTTCTCGATCAGTTCGTCGGTGCCGATCTCGTCGGCCCCCGCCTCGCGGGCGGCCTCAGCCTTGTCACCGGAGGCGAAGACGAGGACCCGTGCCGTCTTGCCAGTGCCGTGAGGAAGGTTGACCGTGCCGCGGACCATCTGGTCGGCCTTGCGGGGATCGACGCCAAGTCGGATGGCGACGTCGACGGTCTCGTCGAACTTCGCGGTCGCCATCTCCTTGAGGAGGCGGAGCGCCTCGTCGGGGGTGTACTGCTGCTGCTCGTCGCGCTTGTCAGCGGCGGAACGGTAGCCCTTGCTGTGCTTCATGCTGGTTCCTTAAGAGTTCGGCCGGACGCTGGGCCCGGTCACCAGTTGTGGTGTGGGGAGCACTCCCCTGCCACGTGAGTTCTGTGTGGTCAGTCGACCGTGACGCCCATCGAGCGCGCGGTGCCCTCGATGATCTTCATGGCGGCCTCGACGTCGTTGGCGTTGAGGTCGGGCAGCTTCGTGGTGGCGATCTCGCGGACCTGGTCCTTGGTGATCTTGCCGACCTTGGTGGCGAGCGGGTTCGCGGAACCGGAGGGCACGCCTGCGGCCTTCTTGATCAGCTCGGCCGCCGGGGGCGTCTTCGTGATGAAGGTGAACGTGCGGTCCTCGTAGATGGTGATCTCGACGGGGATGACGTTTCCGCGCTGGGACTCGGTCTGGGCGTTGTACGCCTTGACGAATTCCATGATGTTGACGCCGTGCGGACCGAGAGCGGTACCGACCGGCGGCGCAGGAGTGGCAGCGCCAGCCTGCAGTGCGACCTTAACGAGGGCCGCAACCTTCTTCTTGGGAGGCATGGGAGGGTCCTTTACCTGTATGGATGGATGCGCCGGCGGAGACCGGCGCAACGCACAATCTTAGACGACCTTCTCGACTTGCTTAAATTCGAGATCGACGGGCGTCTCGCGGCCGAGGATCTCGACGAGAGCGCGGAGCCGCTGAGTGTTGGCGTTGATTTCGGTGATCGTGGCATGCACCCCGGTGAAGGGGCCGTCGGTCACCATGACGGAGTCGCCGACCGCGAAGTCGATGACCTCGACCTTCTTCTTCCGCTGCACCGCGGCGCCCGCCTGGGCGGCGTTCACCTTGGCGATCACGGAAGGAGTGAGCATGTGGAGGACCTCGTCGATCGACAGCGCCACCGGCTGCTGGCCATGGCCGACGATGCCGGTCACCGAAGGGGTCTGGCGCACGAGGCTCCAGGAGTCGTCGGTCAGCTCCATGCGGATCAGCACGTAGCCGGGCGTCACCGAGCGGGTGACCGTCTTGCGCGCGTTGTTGCGGACCTCGACGACCTCCTCGGTGGGGACGATCGTCTCGAAGATGTAGTCCTCCATGTTGAGGCTCTGCGCGCGGGAGTCGACGTTCTGCTTGACGCGGTTCTCCATGCCGGAGTACGTGTGGATGACATACCACTCGCCCCACTTGCTCTCGAGCTCCTCGCGGAGTTCGACGAGGGCCTTTGCGACCGCGTCATCGTTGTCGACGTCGTCCTCGTCCGCCTCGGGCTCGTCGTCCTCGGTCAGGGAAAGGGTCTCGCCGTCGGAGTCCTCGTCCTCGGCCCCGATGGCGCCAAGGTCGATCTCGATGTCGTCCTCGACGGGGGCCTCCGGCTCGAAGGCGCCGAGGTCGATCTCGAAGTCGGTGTTTTCAGTGTTATCGGATTCGGTCATCACTTGCTCCCTAGCATCTTGAGCAGGCCCCACGTGAACGCGAAGTCCAGCGCACCGACGATCAGGATCATGATCAACACGAAGATCAGCACCGCGCTGAACATGGAGACCGTCTGGGGCCAGGTCGGCCACACCACGCGCTTGAGCTCAGCGGCCGACTGGGCCACGAACTCCGCGGGGTTGTGGGCCTTGTACGGATCGTCGTGCTCGACGGTGGACGCGCTGCGCTTGCGCGTGGCGGTGTCCTTCTTGCGGACGGGGGCCTTTGCGGTCTTGCGGGCGATCGGAACGGCTGCCGCGGCAGCGCGCTCCTCGGGGTGAAGTTCTCTTCGAGTTCTGCGATGGCCGCGTCGTCGGCCTCCGGGTCGACGTCGTCGGACGGCGGGATGACCTCGATCGCGTTCGGGTCGTGCTCGACGGCCTCTTCGGCCTCCTCGAGTGCCTCGGGGTCATCGATGTCGAAGATGCTGAGCGTGTCGTTGTCCGACTCTTCGGCAGCGTCGCTGGCACCAGTCACGAGGTCCTCGCGGTCTGGCTCGGCGTCGCGTGACTTGTCGCTCACGCTGCTTCCCTTCGGTCGACAAACAAAATGCCTCACCGGCTAGGCCGGCAGGCGTGCGAGGTGACCGAAGAAAAAAACGTCGGCCGCCTAGCAGGGCAGGAGGGACTCGAACCCCCAACCTGCGGTTTTGGAGACCGCTGCTCTGCCAGTTGAGCTACTACCCTTTACCGGGGCCACCAGGGTTGAATGCGGGCTTTTGAGCACGCTTCGACCTTGGCAACAATTACCGGTGCTCCACAACTATAGGCGGTTTCTCGGCGTGAGTCGAACCGGCCCCCGTCAGCCGGGGCACACAGGTGAGGGACACTGAGGCATGGACGCGACCAAGCGGGTAGCCCGTGCGATGCGCCACACTCCGAGGGCAACCCACCTCCCCGACCGTGAGGCGCCGAACGCGCTGCTCGACATCCCGCTGCCCCTCTTCGGCGGCGCGACGAACTCGCAGCCGTCGACCGTCGCGACGATGCTGATCGCTCTTGACGTGCGCCCCGGGCAGCGGGTGCTCGACGTCGGGGCGGGCTCAGGATGGACGACGGCCCTGCTCGCCTGGCTGGTCGGCGAAAGGGGCGAGGTGCTCGGCCTGGAACTGGACGAGGACCTGGCCCGCTGGGGCGCCGAGCGGCTGGCGCGGACCGGGCGCGGCTGGGCACGCCTCGAGGCGGCGGATCCGGCCGTGCTCGGGCGCCCTTCCGAGGGGCCGTACGACCGGATCCTGGTCTCCGCGATGGCGGCCCGGCTGCCCTGGACGCTCGTCGGGCAGCTCTGCGAGGGCGGCGTGATGGTGATCCCGGTGGCCGGCCAGTTGTGGACCTGCCGGAGGGTTGGCGACGACGCGGAGGTCACCCGCAGCGGGGCGTATCGCTTCGTGCCGCTGGTTGAGCCATGAAGTCCGCGCCAGCGGGCTTCATCGGTCGAAACCGCCCGCACCCGACGGCCAGAGTAAGACACAGCCCCCTGACCCCCCAGGGGTTTCGACCGATGAAACGACGCTCCGCGCCGCTTCATGGCTCAACCAGCGGTTACGCCAGGGACGCCATCCACGCGCGGTGCAGGTCGGCGTAGCGGCCCTCCCCCGCGACGAGGCTCGCAGGGGCGCCGTCCTCGACGATCTCGCCGTGCTGCAGCACGAGGACGCGGTCGGCGATCTCCACCGTCGACAGGCGGTGGGCGATGATGATCGCCGTCCGGTCGGCCAGGATCGTCGCCAGCGCGCGCTGCACGAGGCGCTCCGTCGGGATGTCGAGGGAACTGGTCGCCTCGTCGAGGATCAGCACCCGCGGGTCGGCGAGCACGACGCGCGCGAAGGCGACCAACTGGCGCTGCCCAGCAGAGAGTCGCGAGCCGCGCTTGCCGGTGTCGGTGTCGTAGCCGTCCGGCAGGTGCCCGATGAAGGTGTCGGCGCCGACCGTCCTGGCGGCGTGCTCGATCTCCTCGCGCGACGCCCCAGGCCTTCCGAAGGCGATGTTGTCGGCCACCGAACCGGAGAAGATGAAGTTCTCCTGCGTCAGCAGCGTCACATGCTCGCGCAACCGGTCATCGCTCAGGTCGCGCAGGTCGACGCCGTCGAGGCGAACCTCGCCCTCCTGCGGGTCGTAGAACCGGGCGAGCAGTTTCGCGATGGTCGTCTTGCCCGCCCCTGTCGTTCCGACCAGCGCGACCGTCGACCCGGCCGCCAGGTCCAGGTCGAGCCCGGGCAGCACCGTCTTGTCGGCCAGGTAGCCGAACCGGACGCCGTCGAACTCGACGCGACCGGCGGGCTGGTCGATCTCCCGCGGTTCCTTCGGGTCGTCGACCTGCGGCTCCTCCGCCATCACGCTTGAGACCTTCTCCAACGCCGTGAACGCGGACTGCAGCGTCGAGATGAACTGGCCCAGGTCGGCGATCGGGTCGAAGAACATGCGCAGGTACAGCACGAACGCGGCGAGCGTTCCGATGCTGACGTCTCCACCGACCGCAAGGTAGCCGCCCGCAAGCACCACGAGCACGATGCCGAGGTTGCCGATGGCCTGGATGCTCGGCATGGCGCGGGCGAACGTCCGCATCGCGGTGACGTTGCGGTCGCGGTACTGCAGCGCGACGTCCTCGAAGATCTCCGCGGAGCGCGGCTCGCGGCGGAAGGCCTGCACGGCCTTGATGCCGGTCATGGTCTCGATGAACTGGACGATGACGATGGCCGAGTAGGTGCGCACCGCGCGGAAGGCGCGCGTCGAGGCCTTCACGAACCAGCGCATCACCAGCCACAGCAGCGGGTAGGTGAGGAACGCGACCAGCGCGAGGCGCCAATCGAGCGAGAACATGATGAGGGTGGCGCCGATGATCGTCAGGATGGCGATGATCACCACGTCGACGCCCTGCAGCACCAACTCGGCGACGGCGTCGACGTCGCTCGTCATGCGGGACACGGCGCGCCCGGAGGTGTAGCGGTCGTGGAAGCCGATGTCGAGCCGTTGGAACTTGGTGAACAGCCTGCGGCGGAGGTCGAGCAGGATGGCGTTGCCGATCCGGCCCGAGCGGCGAAGGAACGTGACGCGCCCCACGATCTGCGCGACGATCGCCACCGCCATGAACCCGATCGAGCCCCAGAGCACGCCCGCGTCGCCCGCGAGACCCTTGTCGAGGATGCGTTGCACGAAGACCGGGATCGACAGGCGCGCTGCGGCCTCCACGACCACCACGCCGACGAGGATCAGCAGCCACCAGCGGTAGGGCCGGATCAGGTCGGCGAGCAGTTTCCTGGACGGCCCGCGCAGGCCGACGCCCGCGGCGCGCTCCTCCTCGATGTCCTGCTTGACGCCACGCCAGGCGGCGGTCGGGTCGGCCTGGTCCTTCTCGCTGTCGGTGCTCACTTGTCGTCACCTCCCATCGCGATCGAGTAGTCGGCGGCCAGCAGTTCCCGGTACTCGGGGACGGTGGCCAGCAGATCCTGATGTGCGCCGACGTGGGCGATCCGGCCCTCGACGAGGACGGCGACCCGGTCGGCCAGCAGCACGGTCGACGCACGGTGCGCGACGACGATGCCGGTGACGCCGACGAGCGTCGACTTCAGCGCCTCCTCGACCTCCGCCTCGGTGTGGATGTCGAGCGCGCTCAGGGTGTCGTCGAGCACCAGGATCCGGGGGCGGACCAGGATGGCGCGCGCGAGGGCGAGTCGCTGCCGCTGGCCGCCCGACAGGCTGAGGCCCTGCTCGCCAAGCCTCGTGTCGAGCCCCCACGGCAGGTCGTAGACGAACTCGGCACGCGCCACGCGCACCGCCTCCTCGATGTCCTCCTCGCTCGCGTCGGCCCGGCCGAGCGTGAGGTTCTCGCGCGCCGACATCGAGAACAGGATCGGATCCTCGAACGCGGCGCCGACGAGGCTGCGCAACTGGGTCAGGTCGAGGTCGCGCAGGTCGACGCCGTCGAGCAGGATCTGCCCGGAGGTGACGTCGGCGAGCCTGGGGATCAGGGAGACGAGCGTCGACTTGCCCGAGCCGGTGCCGCCCACCAGGGCGACCGTCTCGCCCGGCTCGAGGGTGAGGTTGAGGCCGTCGAGCGTCGGCTCGTCTGCGTCGTCGAACTGGTAGCCGACGTCGCGGAGTTCGAGACGGCCCCGCGGCTCGGCGATCCTGGCCTCGCCCGAGGCGATCGAGACGGGGGCGTCGAACACCTCGACGACACGGTCCGCTGCGGTGGCGGCCTCGCGGGCGAAGGACAGCAGGTAGCCGAGGCTGCCGACGGGCCATGCCAGCGACAGCAGCAGCGTCACGAACGCGACGGCGTCGCCGGCGCTGATGCCCCCGCCAGGCACGGCGAGCCCGATGCCGACCAGCACGACGAGCAGCAGCACGTTGGGGAAGACCTCCAGCAGCGTCCACAGGATCGAGGCGAGGTTCATCCGCTTGACGCCGGTGTCGCGCAGCTTCCTTGCCCGCTCGTCGTAGCCCTTGAAGACGTAGCGGGAGCGGCCGAAGGAGCGGATCACCCGCACCCCGTGCAGCGACTCCTCCGCGGCGCTCGCGACGTCACCGGTCTCGTCCTGCAGCCTGCGCGACAGGGTGCCGAAGCGGCCCATCAGCGCGAAGGTGGCGATCACGACGGGGATGACGGCGATCATCACGGCCAGCCCGACCTGCCACAGCTTGACCACCATGATGACGACGACCACGACGATGTGGATCGAGTTCATGAACAACATCACGAGCCCGAACGACATGAAGCGGCGCAGCAGCCCGAGGTCGCTCATCATGCGGGAGAGCAACTGGCCGGACTCCCACGACTTGTGGAAGCCCATCGGGAGCCGCTGCAGCTTGTCGAACAGGTCGAGCCGGATGTTGGCCTCGATGTGCGAGGTGGCGCGCGACATCACCCAGCGCCGGATGAACGACAGGCCGGCATCGGCCGCGCCGAGGGCGAGCAGCGCCAGGGCGTACCAGAGCAGGCCGGGGATGTCGCGGTGCGCGATGGGGCCGTCGACGACGGCACCGAGCAGCAGCGGCATCGCGACGCTGACGAGCACGCCGATCGGGGCGAGCGTGAACGACATCACGAACTGCCACGTGTACGGCTTGATGTATGGCACGAAGCGCAGCACGGCGGCGCGCCTGGGTGCTGGAGTAGCCAGCGCGTAGGTGCGGGATCTGGCTGGAAGCATTCGGTAACCCTACTGCGCCGCGCCGACAGACCCACGGCTCACCCGGGCGGGTGAACTCCCCATGCGGGGGCGCGCGCAGGTGTGCCTCAGACGGCGATCGGCGCCTTGATGACGGGGTGCGGGTCGTAGCCCTCGACCTCGATGTCGCCGAGTTGGAACTCGTCGATCTTCGCGACGGCGGGGTTCAGGCGCAGCGTCGGGAGCGGCCTGGCCTCGCGGCTCAGTTGCAGCGCGACCTGGTCGAAGTGGTTCGAGTAGATGTGCGCGTCGCCGAGAGTGTGGACGAACTCCCCTACCCTGAGCCCGGTGACCTGGGCGACCAGGTGCACGAGCAGCGCGTAGGAGGCGATGTTGAACGGCACGCCGAGGAACACGTCGGCGGAGCGCTGGTAGAGCTGACAGCTCAGGATGCCGGGGCCGCCGTCGTCGGAGGGGGCGACGTAGAACTGGAACATGGTGTGGCACGGGGGCAGCGCCATATCGTCGACATCGGCCACGTTCCAGGCGGACACGATGTGGCGCCGCGAGTCCGGGGAGGTGCGAAGCGACTCGATCACCTTGGCGATCTGGTCGACGTGGCCGCCGTCCGGGGTCGGCCAGGAGCGCCACTGGTAGCCGTAGACGGGCCCGAGGTTGCCGTCGGCGTCGGCCCACTCGTCCCAGATGGTGATGTTGTTCTGGTGCAGCCAGCCGATGTTGGTGTCGCCGCGCAGGAACCACAGCAACTCGCCGAACACGGAGCGGGTGTGCACCTTCTTGGTCGTCAGCAGCGGGAAGCCGTCGCGCAGGTCGAAGCGCATCTGGTAGCCGAACACGGATCGGGTGCCGGTGCCCGTCCGGTCGGACTTGTCGACGCCGGTGTCCATGATGTGGCGCAGCAGGTCGGTGTACTGCTTCACGCGAGGCTCCTGAGGTAGTCGACGAACTCGCGCACCGCTGCGCCGCGGTGCGAGATGGAGTCCTTCTCCTGCGCGCTCAGTTCCGCCGACGTAACGTCGAGGCCGAGCGGCACGAACAGGGGGTCGTAGCCGAAGCCGTTCTCGCCTGCCGGCGCGGCGTCGGTGATGTGGCCGGGCATGTAGCCGTGCCAGACGCGACGCTCCCCGTCGGGGGCGACCATGGCGAGCGCGCACACGAACCTGGCCCGACGGCGCTCGCGTGGCACCCCGTCGAGTTGGGCGAGCAGCAGCGCGTTGTTCTCGTCGTCGTCGCACGCCGGGCCGGACCAGCGGGCCGAACGCACGCCCGGCATGGCGTTGAGTTCGTCGACCTCGAGGCCCGAGTCGTCCGCGATGGCCGTCAGGCCAGTCTCACGCGCGGCGGCCGAGGCCTTCAGGAATGCGTTGCCCTCGAAGGTGCGCTCGGTCTCCTCAGGCTCCGGGTAGCCGGGGAAGTCCGTCAGGCCGAGGACCTCGACGCTCAGGCCGGCCGCCTCGACGATGCGGCGCAGTTCGGCGAGCTTCTTGGGGTTGTTCGTGGCGAGCACGACCCGCTCGGGCAGGTTCACGCCAGCGCCTCGCGCTGCAGCCGCGTCAGTTCGGCGCAGCCGAGCGTGCCGAGGTCGAGCAGCGTGCCCAGTTCCTCGCGGCTGAATGGGGTTCCCTCCGCGGTGCCCTGCACCTCGATGAAGGAGCCCGAGCCGGTCATCACGACGTTCATGTCGGTCTCGGCGGCGGAGTCCTCCTCGTACTGCAGGTCGAGCAGCGCGACGCCTGCGCTGTTGAAGCCGACCGAGACGGCGGCGACCGAGTCCTTCAGCGGTTGGCCCGCGAGGGCGCCGAGGCCCCGGAGGTGTTCGACTGCGTCGGCCAGCGCGACGTAGGCGCCGGTGATCGCGGCCGTGCGGGTGCCTCCGTCGGCCTGCAGCACGTCGCAGTCGAGCACGATCGTGTTCTCGCCGAGGGCCTTGTAGTCGATCACCGCGCGGAGCGAGCGGCCGATCAGGCGGGAGATCTCATGGGTGCGGCCACCCACCCGCCCCTTGATCGACTCGCGGTCGGAGCGGGTGTGGGTGGCGCGCGGCAGCATCGCGTACTCGGCGGTCACCCAGCCGAACCCGGACCCGGCCCGCCAGCGCGGCACGCCGGTGGTGACGGAGGCCGCGACCAGCACCCTGGTGCGCCCGAACTCGACCAGCACCGACCCCTCGGCGTGGTCGAGCCAGTTGCGGGTGATCCGCACCTGACGAAGCTGGTCTGGTTGGCGTCCGTCGATGCGGGTCGAAGTCATGGCCCTAAGGTACCCGTCACCGCGGACAGGTGCACCGTTGCTCTACTGGCACGTCCACGAGGGCCTCCTCGATGTGGTCCCCGCAGCCAGCCCACGTCGGCTTGCCGCACCTGTCACAGGTCACCTTCCGGCACATCTGTGTTCTCCTCTCGGTCGATCACCACGGTCGTCGCGTTGCTGACGAACCCACCCAACAATCTACGTCCAATGCCCCGGAAATCGGTGGCGTCCCCGGTGGTGAGGAACGTCCGGGTCGCCTCGCGCGGCTGGTGACGCAACAGCCCCGCCTGCGTGAGTTGCGAGTAGGTGGACTGCGCGCACGCCTCTGCGGACGAGACGAGCGTGACGCCGTTGCCGAGCACGTAGCCGATCACGCCTGCCAGCAGCGGGTAGTGCGTGCAGCCGAGGATCAGGGTGTCGTCCTGGGACTTCTTGATGGGTGCCAGGTACTCCTCCGCGACCTCGAGCAGTTCGTCGCCGCCGGTGATGCCCGCCTCGACGAACTCGACGAACCGGGGGCAGGCCTGCGCCGTCAGCGTGATGTGCGGGGCGATCGCGAACGCGTCGTCGTAGGAGCGCGAGTTCACGGTCGACTCGGTGGCGACGACCCCGACGCGTCCGTTGCGGGTCGCGGCGACTGCTCGGCTCGCGGCGGGCAGGATCACCTCGGTGATCGGCACGTCGTAGCGTTCCCGCGCGTCGCGCAGCACCGCCGACGATGCCGAATTGCAGGCGATCACCAGGGCCTTGACGCCGCGCTCGACGAGGTAGTCGAGGCCCTGCAGCGCGAACCGGCGGACCTCCGCGATCGAGCGGGGCCCGTAGGGCGCGCGGGCGGTGTCGCCCAGGTACAGGAAGTCCTCGTTGGGGAGTTGCTCGACGAGGGAGCGCAGCACCGTGAGGCCGCCGAAGCCCGAGTCGAAGACCCCGATGGGGGCGTCAAGCTGGTTGGTCACAACGCGCCATTGTAGGCCCGCGTCACTGGTCGGTGGCCGTGAACTGCTCCGGGTCGAGGCTCGCCTCGGCGCCGAGGCACGCCGTGCGCGACTCCATCAGGTCCTCCAGCAGGTACCCGAGCCAGTCGATCAGGTCGGCGAGGCCGGGGTTGGCCTCGACCATGGCGGCGACCGGTTCGGCGAGCCTCTCGGTGCCCGCCAACTCCGAGTACCAGAACAGTCTCAGCGCGCCGAGCGTCTTGGCCCAGGCGTCGACGCGGTCGAGCCGGACGGGCACGAACCCGTCGAAGGCCTCCAGGTCGGCACCGACGACCTCCGCGTCGGCGATCCTGGCCCGGGTCTGGTTGTGGATCGAGTCGCGCCAGAACTCGCCTGCCTGCTCACCATCGGTGAGCGCAGGCGGGAACAGCCGCGACAGGCGCTGGTTGCCGAGCATCCGCTCGGTGGGGTCGTCGGCGAGGTCGGCGACGATCTGGGTGAACGGGTCGTCCGACTCGGCGCCCGCGGGCAGCAGGTCGCGCAGGTGCGAGACGTAGAAGCCAACCATCGCGCGTAGGCCGTCGTCGCGCCCGTCGCGCCCGTCGAAGGCCCAGACCAGGTCGGCCCCGCCCAGCCTCACGACTGCTCCATCGTCGACCAGAGGTTGTAGCCCTGCATGGCGAGCACGTCTCGTTCCATCTCCTCGCGGTTGCCGGTCGACACAACGGCCTTCCCGTCGTGGTGGACCCGCAGCATCAGTTCCTCCGCCTTCGCCTGCGGGTACTTGAAGTACTCCTGGAAGACGTAGGTGACGTAGCTCATCAGGTTGACCGGGTCGTCCCAGACGATCGTGACCCACTGGTGCACGCTCGCAGGCGCGGACGCGGGGGCCTCGATGGTCTCGGTGCCGCCTGCGGGTGTGGTGGTCATGGCCCTACTCTGCCGCGTCCGGCCAAACGACGCCACCGCCCGCTGGGCCGATGGCGGCACTAGAGTTCCGCCATGACAACAGCGCTCTTGACGGACCATTACGAGCTCACGATGGTGCAGGCGGCGATGGACGCGGGAACCGCCAACCGCCGCAGCCTGTTCGACCTGTTCACCAGGAGGCTGCCGGAGGGGCGCCGCTACGGGGTCGCGGCCGGCCTCGGTCGCGCCATCGACGCCATCGAGAACTTCCGCTTCGGCGAGGAGGAGCTGAGCTTCCTCATCGAGCGCCGCGTGATCCGCGAGAACCTCGCGGAGTGGCTCGCGAACTACCGCTTCAACGGCGACATCTGGGGCTACGCCGAGGGCGAGGTCTACTTTCCGGGCTCCCCCGTCCTCTCCGTGGAGGGCACCTTCGCGGAGGCCTGCATCCTTGAGACGGTGCTGCTGAGCATCTACAACCACGACTCCGCGATCGCCGCGGCCGGGTCCCGGATGACGGCGATGGCAGGCGAGCGGCGCTGCGCCGAGATGGGCTCGCGCCGCACGCACGAGTGGGCAGCGGCCGCCGCCGCGCGCGCCGCCTACATCGCGGGCTTCGCGTCGACGTCGAACCTCGAGGCCGGCCGCTCCTTCGGGGTCCCCACCATCGGCACGGCCGCGCACTCGTTCACGCTGCTGCACGACACCGAGGAGGACGCCTTCCGTGCCCAGTTGGGTTCGCTCGGCGAGGACACCACGCTGCTGGTCGACACCTACGACGTGGAGGCGGCCATCCGCAAGGGCGTCGAGCTGACCGAGGGTCGGCTCGGGTCGATCCGCCTCGACTCGGGCGACCTCGCCATCATGGCCCGCCAGGCGCGCGATCTGCTCGACGACCTGGGCGCGACGGAGACCAAGATCATGGTCACCTCCGACCTGGACGAGTGGCAGATCGCGCTGCTGCAGGGCGCCCCGGTCGACGGCTACGGCGTCGGCACGTCGCTCGTGACCGGCTCCGGGCACCCGACGTGCGGGTTCGTCTACAAGTTGGTGGCGCGCGCCGCCTCCGACGCCCCAGACGCCGAGTGGGTCTCGGTCGGGAAGAAGTCCAAGGGCAAGAACACGCTCGGCGGCCGGAAGTTCGCGATGCGCCGCCGCGGCGAGGACGGCAGGGCCGAGACCGAGGTGATCGGGCTTGGCGCTCCCCCAGTCAACGACGGCAACGACCGCGACCTGCTGGTGCCGATCTTCCAGGACGGCCGCCGCGTCTACGAGGCGACCCTTGACGACGCGCGCCGCAGGCACGCCGAGTCGCTCGCGGAACTGCCGCTCGCCGCGCGCCGGATCTCGAAGGGCGACCCGGCCCTGGAGACCCTGATCCTCGACGAGGCGGGCGACGAGACGACCAACCCGTACCAGGCCGCGCCCATCGTCACGAATTTGTGAGCATCCGGCACCAGGGGAACTGACCCCCGCCCGCTCCTAGGCTGAAACCGTCCGACACAGGAAGGTCAGCCATGACACAGGGCCAACACGCCGGAGAGTCACTCCCCCAGGTCTTCGACCGGATCGTCGCCTCGATGGGTGGCGTGCAGCGCCTCGTCGACGACGCTGAGCGAACGCCCGAGCCGCCGACGGGGATCGTCGCGGACTTCTCTGCGGGCGGCGTCACCGTCACCGTCGAGGACGGCCGCGTCCGGGCGATCGAGTTCGACCCCACCGTCCGCGACCTGCGCGCCGAGGACGCCGGCCTCGACGTGCAGGGGGCTGTCAACGGGGCGCTCGAGGCCTACGAGCGCGCCAACCTCGCCCAGTTGGAGCGCGTCAACGCCGACTTCGGTGCCGTGATGAGGCAACTGGGCGGCCTCCAGGCCGACATCCACGCGGCCTACCGCGACGACGTGGCGAGGCTGCGGCCATGAGCGAGAAGATCTTCTCGCCCGAGTCCTGGCGCAGCGCCGGCGGCGCCGTCGACGATGCTGGCGGCGACGTGACCTCGCGCCTCGTGTCCCGCCTCGGCTCCGTGCAGATCACCGGCCAGGAGGGCCTGACGCTGCTCGACGAGTTGGTCGCGGGCATCGTGCCCGCCGTGATGGACGCCGTCAACGGGGCCCTCGCGGACATGTCGACCGGCCTGCGCGACGAGGGCGCCGCACTGGTGGAGACGGGCAACGCGTACGCGGCCATCGAGGAAGCGGCGGCCGAGGTCGCGGGACACATGAACGAGGGATTCTGATGGCGATGATGTTGCCGGGGTGGCTGACCGAAGCCCTCCAGTACCTCGGATACAACTGGCCCTCCAGCAACGAGGACATCCTGCGCGCCAACGCGGCGGCGTTCCGGGATGCGGGCCGCGAGGCCGACAGCATCATCGGCGACATCGAGGCGGCGATGGCCCATATCCAGTCCAACAACGCTGGCGAGGCGTCGGGGGCGTTCCTCGGCTACATGCGCGGCGACGACTCGAACCTGTCCTCGCTGCGCGACTTCTCGGGCGCGTCGACGATCATCGCGGGCGGCTTCGACGTCGCGTCGGGCCTCGTCGTGGCGTTCAAGGTCGCCGTGATCGGCCAACTGGTGATCCTCGCCGCCGCCATCGCGGCCGCCATCGCCTCCTTCGGGCTCGCATCAGGGGCCGCCGTCGCCGCGCGGGAGGCCGCGCGGCGCGCCATCAACGCGGCCCTCGAGTTGGCCATGCAGGAGCTGATGGGCTGATGGGCAAGAAGAAGCACCTGATGGGTCCTGCCGCGGGCAGGATCGGCAAGCTGGTCGGCGACAAGCTGAACGCGGGAGACTTCGCGAAGGGGGCGAAGAACCAGCTCAAGAAGTCAAGCGACGAGGTGGTCCAGAAGGTCCGCCGCGTCTCGAAGCGGCTGAAGTACCTTGGCAGCACCCCCGGCAAGGCGTCGCGCACCGGCAGGGAGGTCATCGACCGGATGCGCCGAGAGGGCAAGATCCGCAAGATCGCGGGCGAGGACCAGCTCATCTGGACCAACCCACGCACCGGCAAGCCCGAGATGTACCCGCTGAAGGACACCGACATGGGCCACTACCCCGTCGACGCCGTCACCTACTGGAACACCACCGGCATCAAGCACGGGCCCAAGTCCCAGGAGGTCCGCGACTGGATGCTCGATCCGAAGAACTATGAGCTCCAACCATCGTGGTACAACAGATCCGAGGGCGCTAAGCTCGGCGCCCGATACAACGACCCCAAGCCGTAGAAGGGCTGGCAGTTGATGCTGACAGGAATGGAAACGCTCGACAGGCTGACCCCAATGGCCGAGCAGGCGATCGCCGACTACCGCGCCGGGGACGCCCAGGCCGCAGGCGCCGCAGGTGAGGCGTTCTGGGCCGAGGTGCCGCAGCCGCCCGAGACCGACGGCGAGCGCCTCGCGGCGCAGTTGTCGCTGCTCGTCGCCCGCAGCGCCGTCCCCGTCGACCCGGCGGCCGCCGGCGGGTGGCTTGCGAGGGCCCGCGAGGCCTACGGAGCAGACAGCGCGGGCGGCACGGCCATGTGCGACTTCGTGGCGGGGCGCATCGCGTTCGAGGAGGGCCGCCTCGACGAAGCCCGCGCGTTCTTCGACAAGGCGGTGGCCGTCACGGGCCCGGGTGCCTTCGACGAGGAGGACCCGAAGTACCTGGCCTTCTACGAGGGGTCCGCCCCGGCCGGGGCCGGAGCGGGTGGCGAGGACGCGACGACGCTTGCCGAGCGCGGCGAGGAACTCTCCGACGCGGGCGAGTTCGCCCAGGCCGTGGACGTCTGGCAGCGCGCGGTCGCCGTGGCCGACCCTGGCGACGCGGACACCCTGTTCTGGCTGCACGCGAGCATCGGCGACGCCCAGTTCCACCTGGGTCAGTTCTCCGAGGCCTACGCGTCCGAGCAGGAGGCCCTCAAGATCGGCGGCACGGGCAACCCGTTCGTCTGGCTGCGGCTCGGCCAGGCGGCCTTCGAGTTGGGTGAGGACAAGCAGGCGACCGACGCGCTGCTGAGCGCCTACATGCTCGAGGGCGACGAGATCTTCGAGGACGAGGACCCCAAATACCGCGACTCGCTGGCCGCCAAGGGCCTGATCTAGCCCGTCGAGGCGACGAGCCGGAGCGCTTCCTTCGCCGAGAGCATCCCAGCCATCACGCGCAGCACCGAGCCGTCGGCGAGGCCGAGCGTCACCCGGCCGCGCTGCAGCAGCCTCGGCGTGTGGGTCGCGGCGGCGAGCGCCTCCCGCGGGGCCTGCCACACGACGGCGCCCTCGCGCACCCCGAGGGAGGCGGCGAGGATCCGCTGATCCGTGATCACCAAGTGGTTGGCGTCGCCGAGGGCTCGCCGCAACTGGTCGGCGAGGGAGCCGGGGCCACCGATCAGGCTGACGCCACCGAGCGCCCGCTCGGTCGCGGCCTCCCAGGCGGGCACGCTCAGCCCGTTGACGACGTCGAACGTGATGCCGCGCTCGGGCCGGCCGGTGCGCTCCTCACCCGCGAGGTACTGCACCATCGTCGCCGAGGCGAGCCGCTCCCCCGGTGCGAGCAGCGGCGCCAGTTCTCCGGCGTAGACCGACGCGGAATCCACTCACGCCTCCCAGCGCGACTCAGGCTGCTCGTCGAGGCCGTTCATGACCGCGGCGAGGCGCTTGGGCAGATCGGCTGTGAAGACGTCCTCCAACTGGATGCGGGTCCCGTTCAGGTCGCTGAGCGGGATCCGCCAGTTCGGGTACTCGTCGACGGTGCCGGGCTGGTTCTGCGTGCGGCGCTCCCCCACTGCGTCGGTGAGGTTGGCGAGCAGCACCTTCGACGGAGTCAGCAGCAGGTAGCGGTGCAGCGCAAGCATCACCTCGACGGGATCGTCGGCCCGCTCGGGTGAGAGCAGCCCATAGCGCATCAGCGTCCCGAGCCAGTCGGCCTGCTCGCGCTTGGCGTGGGCGAGTTCGGCCTCCAGCGGCTCCGTGAGCAGGCCGAGGTCCTCGCGCAGCCGGACATGGTCGCCCGCGAGGTAGCCGAGCGTCGGGGGCAGGTCGTGCGTTGTCACCGACGCCATGCAGTACTCGCGCCAGCGGTCGGCCGCGAGCGGTTGGCCGTGCTCGTCGGCCTCGAACCACAGCACGGAGGTGCCGAGGATGCCGCGCCGCGCCAGGTAGTCGCGCACCCACGGCTCGACGGTGCCGAGGTCCTCGCCGACGATGAGCGCCTGGGCGCGCCGCGCCTCGAGCGCGAGGATGCCGACCATCGCCTCGTGATTGTTGCGGACGTAGGTGCCGACCGTCGGGCCGCCGCCCTCGGGGACCCACCACAGCCGGAACAGGCCGATGATGTGGTCGACCCGAACGCCGCCGACGCCGCGCAGCGCGGCGGAGACCATCGCGCGAAAGGGCGCGTAGGACAGTTCGCTCAACTTGTCTGGGCGCCACGGCGGCTGGCCCCAGTCCTGACCCGCCTGGTTGTACTGGTCCGGGGGCGCGCCGACGCTCATCCCGGAGGCGAACACGTCCGGCATCATCCAGGTCTCAGCGCCGAGCCGGTGAACGCCGACCGCGAGGTCGGAGACGATCCCGACGGGCATGCCGACCTGGGTGGCTGTGGCCTGCGCGTCGGCGACCTGCCCCTGCGCGACCCACTGCAGCCACTCGAAGAAGTCGACGTCCTCCGCGTGCTCCTCGGCGAACCGGGCGACCTCGGGCGAACTGGGCCGCTGCAGGTCCTCCGGCCATTCGTTCCATCGCTGACCGTGCGCCACGCACAGCGCGGACCAGACGGCGAAGTTGCGCAGCCCGACGCCCTCGCGGCGACGGAAGTCGTCGAAGGCGATCCGGCGGGCGGGGCGCATCCCGGTGCGGTAGATGATCCGCAGCGCCTCGAGCTTCAGGGGCCACACCGCGTTGCGGTCGACGATGCCGCTCGCCTCGGCGGCGGCGCGCGCCTTCTTCTGCAGCGCGTGGACGTCGTTGCGGTGCGACTTGCCGAGCGTCGCGAACTCCTGGATCGCCTCTGGGCGGATGTAGATGGGGTTGACGAAGCGGCGGGACGCGGGCAGGTACGGCGAGGGCTCCAGCGGGGGGACCGGCTCGGCGGCGTGCAACGGGTTGATCAGCACGTAGCCCGCGAACTGCCGGGTGCCCGACCAGGTGATCAGGTCGGCGAGGTCGCCCAGGTCTCCGATTCCCCACGACTCGTCTGAGGTGACCGAGTACAACTGGGTGCCGTAGCCCCAGACGCGGCGGTCGCGCATCGATGCGGGGAAGCCGACGAAGGACGGGGTGACGATCAGCGAGCCATGCGAGACGCCCTCGACGGTGCGTGCGACGACCCTGTGGTAGCCGGTGGGCAGATCGGCGCCGAGCCAGAAGGTGGCCTCGCCGATGGTGCGGCCGTCGACGTCGCGGTCGGGGGTGGTGTTCTCCGACTGCCAGGCGGGCCGGGTCTCGCCGGACTCGAGTTGCACATGCACCAGCACCTCGGTGCCCGCGGGCACGTGGATGTCGACGTGCACGCCGGTGCTCTCCTCCACGACGGTGCAGGCGGGTACCGCGCGCAGCCAGCGGTCGTCCTCCAGGCGGGTGAGTGCCGCGTCGGCCAGTTCCGGGGTGGCGGCGTCGACGTCGAATGCACGCAGCACCTCGATGATCGTCTCGGCCGGGATCGCCACGTGGCGGCCCTTCCAGTCCCAGAACTCCTGGGCGATGCCGAACTTGTCGGCGAGGCGGGCGAGGCCGGGGAACACATCACTCACGGGTGGGCCTTAGCGGATCTTGAGAACTTGGGTCTTGGACATCATGTCGGACAGGGTCTGCCTGTTCTTCGTGAAGGCCGCGAAGATGCCATTGACGAAGCCAACCAGGAAATGCTGGTAGAGGATTGCGCCGATGACACCGCGCAATGCGGCGACGCCCCACCCTAGCTTGGAACCGGGGTCCTTCCCCAGCCGAACGGTGCGCAGCCCAAGCGCCAACTGCCCGACGGTCGCGCTGAACAGGCCGAGCATCACGGTGCGGTAGATCGCGAACACCGCGATGCTGATGGCGGTGCTCAGCAACCCCACGCTCCAGAACTCGGCCGACGGCATCGGGATGTCGCCGGTCGAGCCCGTGTCGGCCCACAGCAGGAAGGCCTTCAGCCAGCGGTCGAGTTCGCCGTCCAGGCGTTGGCTCACCCCGGTGGCGCTCAGGACGATGCCGCCGACGACGTTGAACAGGATGAAGTCGATCAGGAAGCCGAGGAACCGCCACCCGAAGGACGCGACGTTTGACGCGGCGGTGCCGGACATCGGCCGCCCGTAGCCAGCGGCCGACTGCCCGTAGCCCGATGCCGGGGCCTCCACCGGCGGCGCGAAGACGACCTTGTCACGGGTGGCCTGCGACCAGGCGATCCCGTCCCAGTAGCGTTCGCCGTCCGATCCGGCGGGGTCGGGATACCAACCGGCGGGTGGCTGTTGGGGTGCATGCGTCATGGTTTCAAGGATGCCAGAGACGGTCACGATTCCCGGATCGGGTAGTTATCGGCAACAATGTCTCGCAAATGGAGATGATCGGACGCTACAGGATCACGGGACGCATCGGTTCCGGTTCCTTCGCGACCGTTTACCGCGGTCAGGACGACACGCTGGACGTTCCGGTCGCCGTCAAGGTGCTTGCCGACAACTGGGCGACCAACGACGACGTGCGCGCCAGGTTCCTCGCAGAGGCCAGGCTGCTGCGCCGCCTTTCGGACGAGCGGGTCGTGCGGGTCTACGACATCGGCACCACGGATCGCGGCCAGCCGTACTTCGTGATGGACCTCGCAAACGGCGGCTCCCTCGAGCAGTTGCGCAAGCGGATGGTCGCCCCTGGGCTGGCGCTTCGGCTCGCCGCGGAGGCGGCACGGGCCCTGGAGGTGCTGCACCGCAACCAACTGGTGCACCGCGACGTGACCCCCGGCAACATCCTGCTGACCAACACCCCGCAGGGCGTCCGCGTGATGCTGGCCGACCTGGGCGTGGCGAAGTCGCTGCTCGACGAGTACCGCGACACCATGACCGCGGGCACCCCCGCCTACATGGCGCTCGAGCAGGCCAACTCGTCGCAGCTCGACCAGCGCTCCGACATCTACTCGCTCGCCTGCGTCACCTACGCGCTGCTGACCGGCCGCCCGCCGTTTCCGGTGAAGACGCTGGCTGAGCTGCTCAGCCGCAACCACGCGATCGGCCCCGCCCCCATCGCCGCGCAGATCGGCGCCCCGGAACTGCTCGACCAGGTGATGGCCTCCGCGCTCTCGCCCGACCCGAACCGGCGCCCCCAGACCGCAGCCCAGTTCGCGGAGGTGCTGGACCGGCTCGCGGACGCGCTGCCAGGGGGCGACTCGTACCAGCCGAGGCCCATCTCGTCGTCGGCGACGCCCACGTCGCTGCATTCGCTCCCCTCTGCCCCGAACCCGATCGGCGCGCTGATCAGCGGCGGGCGGCAGGGCTCCAGCCTCACGCCGCGCAGCGAGACGCCGGTGTCGATGCTTGAGAACTACATCGGGAAGGGCAGGTACCAGCCGAAGAAGTCGAAGGAGTCGCACTCGCCGTGGTTCTACGCGTGGGTGACGGCCTCGGCGATCCTGCTGCTGTGCCTGACGATCTTCCTGACGATCTACGTCCTCACGAACTGAGGTCGTTGCGGATCCGTCCGATCCGCCTGCTGACGACGATGGCGGAGGCGGACACCAGCAGCGTCGCTCCCAGCCCGGCCACGTAGCTCAACTTCTGCGGCTGAGCGGCGAGCAGCGCGGTGTAGATGCCGCCCGCGACCGCCGTCACGACCGAGTTGCCGACGGACTCGGCCACCTGCATCGACGACTGGTTGCGGCCCTGCTCGAAGGGCGATGAGAGGCTCATCACCGCGACGGCGGACGAGGGCATCGTCAGCCCCATGCCGACGCCCGCCACGATCCAGGCCCCGAGGCCGGCGTAGATCGGCAGGGAGGGGAGGTACGCGAACGCCGTCAGGCCCGCGATGCCGAGGCTGGAGAGCGCCGCGCCGCGTGATGAACGTGTCACGGTCGAGCCGGACCCAGGCCTGCGCCTGCACCCACGAGCCGAGCGTCCAGCCGAGGGATCCGACGGTGAGCGCCCAGCCGACCTGGAACGGGCTGTAGCCGCGCAGGTCCTGCAGCGTGACGAGCAGGATGGTCTCTGCCGCGAAGAACGAGCCTGCCTGGATCGCCCGGGTGAGCACGACGCTCGGCACGCCCGGCCGGAAGCCGCGGGCGGCTGGCGCGAGGATCTTCGGGAGGCCCCACACCATTGCACCGACGCCGACGATGGCCGAGAAGACGCTCCACACCCCGAGCCCCTGCCCGGCGAGCAGGATCAGCGACGGCGCGACGGTGACCGCCGCCGTCGGCAGCACCGCGACCGGCCCCACCTCGTCCTCGCCAGGGGTGAAGCCCTCCTGCACCTGGCGAAGGCCGCGGAGCGTGATGAGGAACGCCACCGCGACGAGCGGGATCATCGCGGCGAAGACGAGCCGCCACGAGTACTGCGTCAGCCACGCCGCGAACGGCGGGCCGATGAAGGCGGGAAGCAGCCAGCAGAAGGAGACCAGCGCCATGGCGCGCGGCCGCTCCTTCGGGGGGAACCCGTGCGCCACCACGACCGAGAGGGTCAGGTTGAGCGCGCCCGCTCCGAGCCCCTGCACGAGCCGCGCGAGGAGCACCACCCACACCGTCGGGGCGAGCCAGCCGAGCACGAGCCCGATGCCGAACAGCGCGAACCCGAGGTACATCGGCAGCGCGGGGCCGCGCTTGTCGGCGAGCCTGCCCGCGAAGATCGTCGCGAGCAGCATGCCGGAGATCATCGTCGTGAACGCCCACGGGTAGAGGTGGCCGGCGTCGAAGTACGACATCAGGGTCGGCAGCGCGGTGGCCAGGCCGATCGACTGGAATGCGACGGTGAAGACCGACAACATGATGCCGACGATCAGCACGACCCGGCTCCCCGTTGTCTGCATGTCCCTCCTACGCACTCAGCGTCCCATCCTCTCGCACCTCGTCCACGCGTACAATCGGCCCATGACTGAATTGGCCCCCGGATCCCAGACCGTCGTTGACGAACGCACAGAGCTCTTCGAGGACGGCGACCAGGACCGGTTCTCGCACTACGTGCCCAAGGACAAGCTGATGGCGGCCATGGTCAACGGCACGCCCGTCGTCGCCCTGTGCGGGAAGGTGTGGGTTCCCACCAAGAACCCGGACAAGTTCCCCGTCTGCCCCGAGTGCAAGGACATCTGGGAGTCCCTCAACCCGGGCAAGTGACGCCGCCGCGGCGGGATCAGTAGCGGTAGCTGTCGGCCTTGTACGGGCCCGCCGGGTCGATGCCCAGGTACTCGGCCTGCTTCTGCGACAGCGTGGACAGTTCGACGCCGAGCGAGGCGAGGTGCAGCCGGGCGACCTCCTCGTCCAGGTGCTTTGGCAGCACGTAGACGCCGACCGGGTACTCGTCGGGCTTGGTGAACAGTTCGATCTGCGCGAGCACCTGGTTCGTGAACGAGTTGCTCATCACGAACGACGGGTGGCCGGTAGCGTTGCCGAGGTTCAGCAGGCGCCCCTCTGACAGCACCAGGATCGAGTGGCCGTCGTCGAAGCGCCACTCGTGGACCTGCGGCTTGATCTCGACCTTCGTGACGTCGCCGCGGCCCTCGAGGCCCGCCATGTCGATCTCGTTGTCGAAGTGGCCGATGTTGCCGACGATCGCCTGGTGCTTCATGCGGGCCATCTGCTCGTTGCTGATCACGTCGCAGCATCCGGTGGCGGTGACGAAGATGTCGGCGGTCCCGACGACCGAGTCGAGTTCGGCGACCTGGTAGCCGTCCATGGCGGCCTGCAGCGCGCAGATCGGGTCGATCTCGGTGACGATCACGCGGGCGCCCTGGCCGCGCAGCGACTCGGCGCAGCCCTTGCCGACGTCGCCGTAGCCGCACACCACGGCCACCTTTCCGCCGATCAGGACGTCGGTGGCGCGGTTGATGCCGTCGACGAGCGAGTGTCGGCAGCCGTACTTGTTGTCGAACTTGGACTTGGTGACCGAGTCGTTGACGTTGATGGCGGGGAACAGCAGCGAGCCGTCGCGGGCCATCTCGTACAGGCGGTGCACGCCGGTCGTGGTCTCCTCCGTGACGCCCTGCACGCTCTCTGCGAGGGCCTTCCAGTCGACGACGCCGTGCGCGTCGCGCAGGGTGGCCTTGACGACGCGGAACTCGTGCGAGTCGTCGTCGGCGTCGGCCGGCACCTCGCCCGCCTCCTGGGCCGCGACGCCCTGGTGGACGAGCAGGGTCGCGTCGCCGCCGTCGTCGAGGATCATGTTGGGCTGCGCGCCGTCGGGCCACTGCAGGATCTGGCGGGTGCACCACCAGTACTCCTCCAGCGTCTCGCCCTTCCAGGCGAACACCGGGATGCCCGCCGCGGCGATGGCGGCCGCCGCGTGGTCCTGGGTGGAGAAGATGTTGCAGGAGGCCCAGCGGACCTCCGCGCCGAGCGCGACGAGCGTCTCGATGAGCACCGCGGTCTGCACCGTCATGTGCAGCGAGCCGGCGATCCTGGCGCCCGTGAGCGGCTTGGAGTCGCCGAAGCGCTCCCGCATCGCCATGAGGCCGGGCATCTCGTGCTCGGCAAGGGTGATCTCCTTGCGTCCGAAGTCGGCAAGGGTCGGGTCAGCTACACGGAAATCCACGCCGCCATGCTACCGGTGACTGCCCCGTCGGCCGCATTCGCGCTCGGCGAGTGGGGCTCAGCGGGGGGTCGCTGCAAGGTGCGCGAGGGCGAGGTCGTAGCCGCCGACGCCGCAGCCGACGATGATGCCTGCCGCCCTGGCCGACAGCACGCTCGTGTGGCGGAACTCCTCGCGGGCGTGCACGTTCGAGATGTGCACCTCGACGTAGCGGGGTACAAGCGCGGCCGCGTCGCCGATGGCGTGGGAGTAGTGGGTCCAGGCGCCCGCGTTGATGACGACATCGGCGTCCAGGTCGGCGGCCTCGTGCAGCCAGCCGATGAACTCGCCCTCGGAGTCGCTCTGCCGCACCTCGACGTCGAGGCCGAGGCCGCGCCCGGTCTCGACGAGATGTTCGGCGAGTTGGGCGTAGGTCGTGGCGCCGTACACGTCGGGCTGGCGCGAGCCGAGCCGTCCGAGGTTGGGGCCGTTGAGGACGAGGACCTTGGTCATGGGGGTCAGTCTGCCAGCCCTGCCGCGGGCCGGTCGACGCTGCCGCCCAGGCCGATCTCGAGGTAGGTCGCGCCGTAGCGGCCCTGCTGCAGCAGCGTGACGTAGCGCTCGACGTCGGTGGCGCGCAGTTCCGCGTCGCCGGAGGAGATCCGGGCGACCCGGATGCCGACGGCCTCGGCGCGGGCGAGCAGCGAGATCGCGGTGCCCCTCATCCGGTCGTGCAGTTTGTCGTCGTCGAGCAGCACGATGACGGGCCGCACCTCTCCCCCGCCGTCGAACGGGTCGGCGAACGGGTCGCGGCGCGGGACGGCGGACAGCAGCGTGTCCAACTCGGATGCGTCGGCGGCCAGCGCCGGCCGGCCGCAGGCGCGGCGCAGGGACTCGGCGATCCTACGGGAGGCGCGGCCCGCAAGGACCGTTCCTCCCCAGATCAGGGGAAGGCCGTCGGCCAGTTCGAGGGCCAACTCCTTGCCGCGGTTGTCGGACAGGTCTCGGCGGGGCGCGCAGGCCTCCGCGACCAGGTCGGCCGCGTCGGCGACGTGTTCGGGATGCACCGACGGCCCGAGCCCGAGTTGGCCAAGCTGGGCGAGCACCGCGACGGCCGCGGCCATCGGGTCATCCTCGAAGGTCGGGATCAGGCTGGTGTTGGCGGACGAGCCGGCGGCGGCCAGTTCCGAGTCCTCCGGGGCGGCGAGGATCAGCGACGCGCCGCGCCGGGCGGCCTCCGCTGCGCACTGCAGCACCCATTCGGGAGAGTCGTAGCCGCCGAGGATGACCGCGAGGTCGAGCGGGCCGACCCAGGCGGGCAGCCCTGGGCCCGGCCATGCCATGAACGGGACGGGGCAGACGGGTTCGAGCACCGCGCGCACGAGCCGCGCCTCGGACCCGAGCACCAGGATCCCGCGGGGCCGCTCGGCGCTCGGCAGGTGGCCGTGCGGCCGGGTCAGCGCCGCCCGACGGATCCGGGCCCCCGCCAACGCGAGCCACCGGAGCCCCTCGTGTGCCTCGAGCTCGGCGGCCTCGAGCCTCGAGTCGTCGAACAGTGGGGTGCTCACAATGTGCTGCGCGCCTGGTCGATCAGCAGGACGGGGATCTGGTCGCGCACCGGGTACGCGAGGCCGCATGCCTGGTTCGTGCAGACGAGTTCGTGCTCGTCGTAGTCCACCGCGAACTTGGCGTGGCACGCCGGGCAAGCGGCGATGGCCAGAAACTCGGGCGAGAGCGCCATCTGATCTTCTGCCATGTTTCCTCCTGTGGTGTGGACGTGTCCGAGCCTATCGCTTGTGCGCAAGGAGGTCCTCAGGCTCGCACCAGCGCGAGCACCTCGTCGCGGAGCGCGCGCATGGTCTCCGCTTCCGCCGCCTCGACGTTGAGCCTCAGCAGCGGCTCGGTGTTGCTCGGCCGCAGATTCACCCACCACCGCTCGGGCTCGTTGCGCACCGTCAGCCCGTCGCCGACGATGACCTCGCCCCGGCCCGCGAACGCAGTGGCCACCGTGTCCATGCTGTGCGCTGCGTCCTCGACGGTGGAGTTGATCTCGCCGGAGCGGGCGTACCCGTCGTAGACGGCGGCCAACTGGGACAGCGGCCGATCCGCCTCGCGGACCAGTTCCAGGACGTGCAGCGCCGCGAGCATGCCGGTGTCTGCCGACCAGAAGTCGCGGAAGTAGTAGTGCGCGGAGTGCTCGCCCCCGAACACCGCGCCCGTCTCGGCCATCATGGCCTTGACGTAGGTGTGCCCGACGTTTGACACCACGACGGTGCCTCCCGCGGCCTCGACGGCCTCGTCGACGCACCACGACGTGATGGTGTTGGTGACGATGGTGGCGCCCGGATGCTTCGCGAGTTCCGCGACGGCGATCATGGCGGTCACCACCGATGGGTCGACGACCTCGCCGCGCTCGTCGATGATGAAGCAGCGGTCCGCGTCGCCGTCGAAGACCAGCGCGAGGTCGGCCCCGCTGTCGCGGACGGCGCGTTGAGCGTCGATGAGGTTCTCCGGCTCGAGCGGGTTGGCGGGATGGTTCGGGAAGGTGCCGTCGAGGTCGAGGAACAGGCCGACCAGGTTCAGCGACCTGCCGCCCAGGACGGAGACCGCCGTGTGGCCCGCCATGCCGTTGCCTGCGTCGACGACGACCTTGAGGGTGCGGTCGCCGCGCTGCGGGACGAGGTCGGAGAGGCGCTCGGCGTAGGGGCCGAGCGCGTCCAGCGTGCGGTAGCCGCCGGTCACCTCTTCGCCGATGGCGATGTCGGCGGCGCGGTCGCGGAGCCGTGCCGTGAAGTCGCCCGGCACCGGACGCGCGTCGGCGAGGCAGAACTTGATGCCGTTGTAGTCGGCCGGGTTGTGGCTGGCGGTGAACTGGACGCCGGGCAGCCCGAGCCAGCCGGAGGCGAACCAGAGTTCGTCGGTCGAGGCGAGGTCGATGTCGATCACGGAGGCGCCGGCCCTGCGAGCCCCGTCCGCGAAGGCGAGGGACAGTTCGCGGCCGAGGCCGCGCATGTCTCGGCCGAGCACGAACTCATCGACGTCGAGCAGGGAAACGTAGGCGGCGCCGAGGGCGCGGGCCCCGTCGAGATCCCATTCGGGCCGGTCGCCGCTGACCACGCCGCGGATGTCGTTGGCCTTGAAGATCACGGGGTCGAGCACGGACCAACACTATCGGTCCCGCCGCTCGTCGCGTGGACATGGAGGAAGCGAGGCGGACCCAGCACCGGGTGCCAGAGGTTTCGACCGATAAAGCGACGCTCCGCGCCGCTTCATGGCTCAACCAGCGCGCTCAGTCGACGGGGACCAGGCGCAGGTGGCCGCCTCGGGAGGTCGGCTCGGGGTCGTGCAGTTGCGGGGCGGGGCGCATGGCCGGGTCGTCGTCGCGCATCCCGATGGCGCGCACCGCGTCGGCAAGGGCCATCAGGTCGTCGGACGGGGCGCTCGGTTGGGGCGCCGCGCCGTCGAGCGGGAGCCGGATCACGTCCCAGCCCTTGGGGGCGCTGGTGCGCTCGACGTGGCGGATGCACAGGTCGTAGGCGCCGGGCTCCGCGCTGAGCGACAGGGGGCCGAGCACCGCAGTGGAGTCGGCGTACACATAGGTCATCGTCGCGACCGCCGGGGCGGTGCAGGCGGTACGGGAACAGGTACGCACCGCAGCAACCTAACTCACGGGCCACTAAAGTGGCCGCATGCCACGCAGACGAGATCGCCATGGGCGCGGAATCAGGGGGCCGCTCGCCTCCCCGAACGCCATGACCAAGCGACCCGTACCCCTCGCGCGGCCAACCAGGACCGCGTTCTTCAACGACTGCGTGACCTCCGCGATGGCCGACATCGCGGCCGTGGCACCCGACGCCCTGCGCGACGTGATCGTCGGCGTCGAGGAGGTCCCCCACCTCAACGTCGCCTGGTCCGGCGACCGCGTCCCGCTGTCCGCCGCCCTGGAGCCTGGCAGGGGTCGGAAGGCGCAGATCGTGATCTTCGAGCGCCCCCTGGAGCATCGGGCCGGGTCGAGGGCTCAACTGCGTGACCTGGTGCACCAGACGATCGTCGAGCAACTCAGCGCCCTCACGGGGCGCAGCATCGAGGAACTGGGCGGCGAGCCCGGCTGGGACGACTAACGCAGGCTCGGGTCGGCCACGACCACGCCTGCCACCGACGCGTCCTCGACTGTCGGGGCGAGCGGGAAGACCACCTTGCCGTCCGCCGAGACCGCGTCGGCGAGCACCGGGGTGTCCGAAGCGACCGTGACAGCCGCGACCCCCGACGTGGCTGCGGGCACGCTGACCGTGGTGCCTGCGGGGACGCTCACCTGCATGGTGAGGTCCCCGACGGTGAGGGTCGCGGTGACCGGCGCGACGCCGGGGTTGGTCACCTGAACGGTCTCCACGTCCACGGCCAGGACGCCGAGCGACTCTGCAGCCTCACCCGGCGACAGCGCGTTCTGCGCGCCGGCGGGGCCGACCAGGACCGTTGCTCCGATGGGCTGGCTCGCGTCGATCCGGAGCCCGCTCGCCTCGCCCGCCAGTGAGGTGCCGAGGTCGACCGCCAGCACGCTCAGCGGAGGCAACGTCAGGTCGGCGGCGGGCGCGGGCTCATACGTCGACGTCGCCCCGAAGGCGACCACCGAGACGTCCAGGCGGTCCTCCGACGGGTTGCTGAGCAGCAACTGGACGCCCTGGGCGCTTGGCGGGATGCCCCCGATGATGCTCTGTTCGGCGGCGGGGCGCGCCGAGATCGACGGCACGGTCCGGCCCGGCACCGAGCGTGCCAGCACCGAGACGCGACCCTGGCTTGTGGTGTAGGCCACGCCGACCGGCCCCTCCGGCGCGAGCACCGACAGCGCGATGGTTCGGGTCACGCCGGGGGCGATGGCGATGCCTCGCGAGCCGACCGCCGTGATCTCGCCGTCGGGGCCCATCAGCGTGAGGTCGACGGCGGCCTCGTTGGCGTCCGGGTTGGAGAGCACCAGTTCGGTGCTCGCCGGGTCGGCGACCTGGAAGACGCCCGAGGGCATCGGCGCCGTGCACGGCGTGTAGCCGGCGACCGGGCTGCTCGTCAGGACGCCGCCGACGATCAGCGAGTTCGCCGAGACGATGGTGGGCGCGTCGATGGTCGCGTCGAGCGGCCCGCGGGTCCCGGCTGCGAGGGGCTCGCCGAGCGGGGCGGCGGAGATGTCGGCGTCGCCGAGCACGAGGACGCGGCCCGCGCCGACGCAGGTCAGCTTGGTGGCCCGCACCAGGTCGACCGTCTGGGCGGGTGGCTTGCGCGCCGGGGTGAGCAGCGAGGCTCCGACGGCGAGCCCGACCGCCACGACGATTGCGGCCAATGACAGGAGAACCTTGCGCAGCATCACTGCCCCCTTCGCGCGACGGCGGCGCCGCCGAGGGTCGGGGCCGCGAGCAGCGCGATGCTGAGCATCACGGCCGCCTGCAGCCAGAAGTGCCACCAGTGCTGGGTCGGCTCGAGGTGCAGGGCGCCTCCCGCTGCCGGCAGTGGTGAGAAGGTCGTGACGGAGTCGGCGATCAGCGGACGTTCGGCGGCGCCCCGCTCGAGGCGGACGCCGTCGACACTCGCCTGCCAGTCGGCCCCTGCCGACTCGGCGAGGTACATGGTGCGATCCGCGGCGCCTGCCGGGACCTGGCCGTCGACGATGAACGGTTCGTCGCCGTCGATGGAGGCGCGCGAGACGAGGCCACCGACGGTCCACACGGTGGAGCGGTCGTCTGCCGGGTTGCTGATCAGGCCCTCAAGGTTGTCCAGTGCGGCGCGCTGCTGGCCCTCGACGCCGCCGACGTAGAGGTGCGAGACCCCCATCAGGCGGAACCGCTCCGCGAGGTCGACGGGCGGGTCGCCCGCCGCGATCGAGTAGGCGAGCGAGTTGAACTGCCGGTCGAAGGAGCCGACCGGGTTGCGCTCCCCCACGCCCCACTGGGGTTGGCGGGCGTCGATGACGTTCCAGGTGACGCGGTCGTCGCCGTCCATCTGCACCGCGAGGGCCCGGGAGTCGCGCCCCGAGGAGATCACGTCACGGACGTAGCCCGGCAGCACCGTGCTGATGGAGCGCACGGGGCCGTTGAAGCCGACGACGGCCCACGTTCCGATCGCCAGCGCCCCGGCGACCGCCAGTGCGGCGAGCCGTGAGCGCAGCAGCGCGGCAGGTTGGGCCTTCTCCAGCACGGCTGGGGCGATCAGCGCCGCGAGGACGAGCAGCGCCCACGGCGACAGCAGCGGCCGGGCGACGCCCCCTCGACGCCGACGGTGAGCCGCGAGAGCAGCGTGCCGATGAGCAGCGGGGTGGCGAGCGCGACGACCGACCACAGCCATGCGGTGCGCCGCAGGCCCGCCATCGAGAGCACCGCGACAAGGGCAAGCACGCCGAAGAACGCGAGGTTGGCCCAGAGTGGCAGGCCCGAGGGGAGGATCCGGCCGACCACCATCGCGTAGGACGCGGGCGGATAGTCGGGCCAGGCCATCGGGTCGACGCCCGTCAGGAGCCTTCCAGGGTGGCGCACAAGGCTCGGCAGCCACGGGACGAGGTAGGTCCAGGCGGGGAGCAGCGCGACGGCGGTCTCGGTGATCCTTGCGCGGTTGCGCACGGCCCACACCACGCCGGCGATCGTCAGGATGGGCAGCGCGGCGGGCCACACGCTCGCGACCACCAGCAGCCAGAAGGCGACGCCCGCGGGGGCGCGGAGCCGCTCGGCCCCGGTCGCCTCGTTGACGACCATGGCGTGAATGGCGCGCGCCAACAGCGGGCCGGTGACGGCGAGCACCATGCCCGTGACGTCGCCTGCGGTGACGAGGCCGAGCAGCACGGTGCCACCGGCCCAGGCGGCGCTCGCGGCGCAGGCGAGCGGCGTTTCGACGCCGAGCCTGCGCAGCAGCGCGAGGGCTGAGATGGCCGCGAGCAGCGGGGTGAGCACGATGGCGAGGAACGCGAACCAGCCGGGGCTGCCGAGGCCCGCCAGGGAGGAGACGGCGGCGAGCCCGAGCCACGGGGCCTGCCCGTTCAGGTAGGCCTGCCAGGCGGCGCCGAGCGATGCGGGCGCCGCGAGCAGCCCGCCTCCGGAGACCGGCCCTCCGCCGAGCAGTGTGCGGGCCGCTGCGCCGGCCGCGACGAGCAGCACCAGAATCAGCAGCGTCGCGGGCGACAGCAGCCGGCGACGGCGCACCGGGCCGGCGTAGTCGTCGCTGGTCAACTCGTCGATCGAGGTGTCGGAGGTGGTGTCGGTGAGGGTGCGGTAGCGGTCGCTCAGGCCGGAGCCGAAGCGGTCGACGGCGTGCCGGATCGGCCAGAACCGGTTGGGCAGCAGGTCCTCGGGCGTCAGATCCTCATCGGGCAGCCGGGCGGCGAGCGCCTTGGTCTGGTCGGGGGTGCGCCGGTAGCGCCCCCATGCGGCCAGTTCGGCAGACGCGTGGCCGGGCGACTTCGCAAGCAGGAAGCCGAGCGAGCGCAGCAGCGACGCGGCCCCCAGTCCGATGCCGGACGCGCCGCGCGAGCCCGCGATGCGCAGCGCCGCGAGCCGGTCGGTGAGGTGTGGGTGCTCGTCGCCCGGGCGTTGGCCGGTGCGGCCGGCGCGCAGGTGGTTGAGGGCCGCGTCGGGCCAGGTGAGGACGCGGTAGCCGATCGCGTTGGTGCGCCAGCCAAGGTCGACTCCGTCGCGGTGCCGTCCGACCTCCGGGGCGAGTCCGCCGATCTCACGCCAGGTCTCGCCGCGCACCAGCAGGCCTGCCGTCGAGGCGCCGAGCACATCGCGCGACTCGCTCTGGTGCTGGTCGATGTCGCCCTCTTCCACGAGGGGGACGCGCAGGCCGCCTGCGGTGATCGCCTGGCCGACCTCGGAGATGGTCTCCGGATAGTTGCGGCGCTTTGGCTCGAGCAGCTTCGGGACGACCACGTCGCAGTGCCGGGCGCCCTCGAGCAGCTTGGCGAGCGCGTCGCGGTGCGGGGCCGAGTCGTCGTGCAGCAGCCAGATCCACTCCGGCTCGCGTCCCTCGAGCGCGGTGGCGACCGCCTCAGCGAAGCCGGCCTCGCGGCCGAGCGTGACCAGTTCATGGATGACGCCCTCGTCGCGGGCGCTGGCGAGCAGATCCCCGGAGCCGTCCTCGGAGCCGGTATCGACGGCGATGATGAGGCCGGGGCGCGGCTCGAGCCGCGCGAGGGAGAGCAGTTGACGGGCCAGCCATTCGGCGGCGTCGTGGACGACCATCACGGCTGTGACGGCGTCGGGGGCGACCTCCGGCACGTCGGGGGCGGGGTCTTCCTGGTCGATCCAGGCCCAGAGGTCGTCGACCTCTTGACCGCGCTGCGGTTCGTCCGTCACGAGTCCTCCCGCTGCCGATGGATGAGCACCGAGGCTACCAGCGGGCTAGCCTGCTGCGCGCTTCAGCTTGCGTCGCTCGCGCTCGGACAGGCCGCCCCAGATGCCGAACCGCTCGTCGTGTGCGAGCGCGTACTCAAGGCACTCGGTCCGCACGGTGCAGCTCAGACAGACGCGCTTGGCGTCGCGGGTCGATCCGCCCTTCTCCGGGAAGAAGGCCTCGGGGTCGGTCTGGGCGCACAGAGCATCCGCCTGCCAGGCGTACTGCGAATCATCAAGCAACGCGAACAGTTCGTCGTCCATGGGCCCTCCTTCCTGGCCTGAATTACACACGAGTGGTTTTGATCGGTCAAGTGGAAACGGGAAACCGGTGGGGAATCTGCTGTTAACGACGCGGAGGCCTGATCAAAGTTCCATTGGGGTCGTCCTCGACTGCACGCGGCCACGGCGTTGAGGCGGTGGCCCAACTGCCAGCGCGGGAGTCGTTCTGCGCGTGCTGCGGCCGGGCGACCGGGGTCGATGGCGACTCGGCGGGCCGGTCCGCTGCCGAGCCAGGGGTGACGGGGTCGACGGCGGGGCCGCTCCAGCGGGGCTGCGTGATCGCGGGCGGCACGGAGCCCTCGTCCGCGTCGGCCAGGTCGCGGTTGCCGACGACCAGGAACAGGGTCCAGCCGAGCGCCGCGATCCCCGTCAGCAGGCCCGCCGTCATGCCGAGCGCATCGCCGGGGCCCAGGTTCCAGCCGGGCACCACCAGCAGCGACATCATCACGACGCGCGCGATCAGCGCCGCGGCGGAGCCGAAGAATGCCAGGATCCGGGCGCGTCGTCCGCAGAAGACGGCCGCCACTGCGGCGAGCGTGAACGGCAGCAGCGACGAGGGTGCGCCGTGCGCGGCCAGGGCCGCGGCGCCCGCGTCCCCGAGGTGGATCACTGAGGCGACGATCTCGACGGTGCCCGCCACGAGCAGGACGCCGACAAGCACGGCGCTCGCCGTGCTCCTGGCGCGGTCGGTTAGGCCACCCATGTGATTCCTCTCGGGTTCCGGTTTATGCGAATTCTGCCCCAACATGGGTTCGCACGAGCGACACCAACTCCTTGACCCTCTCAGCGTCGGCGAGTCGCGCCACCAGCGTCGCGGACGGGGTCGCCACGACGAGGCAGTCGCTGAGCCCCATGGTCGCCACCAGGTGGTCGGGGCCCATCGAATTGACGACGACGCAACCGGACGAGTCGAGCGCGACGTGGCGGCCGTCGACGGCGTTGCCGTGCTCATCGGTGCTGAGCAGTTCCGCGAGCGAGAGGAAGCCCCCGACGTCCTTCCAGTCGACCGCGAGCGGCACGCTGATCACCTGCGCGTCGGTCGCCCCGACGGAGGCCGGCTCCATCACGGCGTAGTCGACCGAGATCCTGCGAAGCGTCGGGAACAGGTCGTCGAGGCGCTCGGGGTGCGCTGCGATCTCACGGACGGTCGCGGCGGTGTCGGGAAGCAGTTGGTCCAGTTGGGACAGCAGCGTCTCGGCCCGCCAGACGAACATGCCAGCGTTCCACCAGTAGCGGCCGCTCGCCAGGTACTCCTCGGCGACCTCGAGCGTCGGCTTCTCCTTGAACTCGGCGACGCGGTGCACGCCGGGGAATCCGGCGATCTCCTCCGCGCGGTGCAGGTAGCCGTACCCGACGTGCGGGGAGGTCGGCACGACGCCGAGCGTGACGAGGGCTCCGGGCACCGTCTCCGCCACCTCGAAGGCGGTGCGCAGCGCCCCCTGGAACTCATCGACGGGCGTGATCACCTGGTCCGCGGTGACCATCGCCACGACGGCGTCGGGGTCGCGTCGTGCGATCTCCGCCGCGGACCAGGCCACGGCGTTGAGCGAGTCGCGCCCCTCCGGCTCGCCCAGGATGTTCCCGCTGCCCAGTTCGGGCAACTGTCGAGCGACGTCCTCGGCATAGGCTCGGCCCGTGCACACCAGGATGTTGGCGGCAGGCACGACGCCCGCGAGCCGCTCGTAGGCCATCCGCAGCAGCGAGCGCCCCTCGAAGATCTCCAGCAGTTGCTTTGGCCTGCCCTGCCTGGACAGCGGCCACAGCCTCGTGCCCGATCCGCCCGCCATGATCACGACGTAATGCATGCGCAGAGGCTACCCGGTTACGATCGATGGATGCTTACCCCCGCCCTGCGACGCCGCGTCGCCGCCTCCGGTGCACGCCCCCTGATCACCCACTACGACGGCACGGCAGACACCCGCACCGAACTGAGCGCCACGACGTTCGCGAACTGGGTCGACAAGACCGCCAACCTGATCGCCGACCTCGGCCACGACGACGGCGAGCCGATCGACGTGGTGCTCGCAGCGACCCACCCGGGTCACTGGGTGTCGCTGGTGTGGATCGCGGCGGCCTGGCAACGCGGTTGTCCCGTCAACACCACAGACACCGGGGCCGACCTGATCGTGGTCGGCCCGGGCGACGACCGGCGGGCGGCGCTGAGCGTGGCCTGCTCGCTGCATCCGCTCGGCCGCGGATTCGAGGTCCCCCCGGCCGACGCCGTCGACTACGTGGAGGTGTTCGCGCAGCCCGACGTGCACGACTCGTCTGTGTGGGCGCAGGAGGACCTGCTCGACGGGGAGGCGCTTGCGCCGGTGGTCGCCCGCGACACGCGGCTTCTGTTCACCGCCCCGAACCCGGGTGCCGACTGGCTGCTCGACGCGCTGGTCGCCCCCGTCGAGGGCGAGGGCTCAAGCGTGATCGCGGTCGGCTACGAGCCGGAGCGGCTGATCGCGGTGGCGACCGCCGAACACGCGACGCTCGAGGAGTAGGCCGCTCAGGCCTCTTCCTCGGTGCCCTCCGGGTCCACGTCCTCGACGGCGATGTCCTCATCCTCGACGAGTTCGGCCGAGGCCGCCTCGACGCCGTCGGGGGTGTCCAGGTCCTCGTCGGCGACGACGGGTTCGTCCGCGGCCGCTGGCGCGGCGTCGACCGCGCCGACAAGCGCGGCTCCGCCACCGAGGGTGGCGAGCATCTGACGCACGTTGGAGAGCTGAGCGGTGATCGAGTCGCGGCGCTGCGAGACGGCGGCCAGTTCGCGCTCGGAGTCGCGGCGGACCCGCTCCGCCTTGGTACGGGCCTCGCCCACCAGTTCTTCCGCCTCCCGGTGCGCCTTGGACTTGAGACCCTCCGCCTGGCTGCTGGCGTCGGAGATGACGCGCTGCGCCTCGTTCTCGGCGGCACGCAGGTTCTCCTCGGCGGCCTTCAACTGGTCCTCGCGCTGCCCCATCGCGACGGCGAAGTCGGCGGCCGCGGTGTCGCGACGCTCGGCGAGCGTGCGCTCGAAGTCCGCCGCGGCCTGAGCCGCGCGGGCCTGCTGCGACTCGTAGACCGCCTCGGCCTCCTCGCGGCGGGCGGCAGCCTCGCGGTCGGCATGGTCGATCAACTCGTCGGCTCGGCGCTGCGCCCCGGCCAGCTTCGCCTCGGCGTCTGCGTCCGCGGAGCTGCGGGTGTCGATCGCGTACCTGTCCGCCTCGGTGACCATCGCCTCCGCCTTGCGGGTGGTGTCTTCCAGCAGCCGCGCGGCCTCGTCCTGCGCGGAGCGCTTCACGTCGCTCGCCTCATCCTCGGCGAGGCTGAGCATCTGGCCGATCCGCTCCCCCAGGTCCTCGAAGGTCGGACGCGACGCCATGGTCTTGGCGCGCACGGCCTCCTCCGCGCGCGAGTTCGCCTCGCCGAGACGGGCCTCCGCCTGGGTCAACGACTGGCGCGACTCCTTCATCTGGACGGTCAGCTCGCCCAGTTCGGCGCGCGCGGCGTCCAGCGCCTGCTGCAGCGTGCTGAGCTCTGCGTCCACCTGGGCGGGCTCGTAGCCGCGCAGGACGGTGCGGAAGTTAGGGGCCATCATTGATCCTCATTCGACGTGGTTGATCCGGGGACGGCGAGAGCTTCGATCACGCCGGAGAGAGAGTTCAGCTGACTCGTGATGTTGTCGCGGCGCTGCGCGAGCGCCGCGACCTCTGCGCGGGCCTCCTCCAGCACCTCGCGGGCCTGGGTGCGCAGCAGGTCGGCCTCGACCCTCGCCTCGGCGAGCAGTTCGATGGCCTCCTCGCGGGTGGCGCGGGTGCGCTCGAACGAGGCGCGCTGCGAGCGCTCCAGGTCGGCCGCAAGCTTCTCGCGCACCACGGTGGCGTTGGCCTCGGCGTCGGCGATCCGCTCCTCGGCGCGCTGGGTGATCGCCTGCGCCTCGCGCTCGGCCCGTGCGAGCACGTCGGCGGCCTTTGACTCGCTGGCCTCGCGGGTGCGGGCGGAATGCTCGTTGGCGGCGGTCAGCTCGGCGTCGGCCCGGGCACGCACGTCGGCGGCGCTGATGTCGGCCGAGCGGATCCGCTGTCGCGCGACGTCGACGGCCCCCGTCAGGGTGCTTGCGAGCTTCTCGCGCACCTGGCTGGCGCGCCTCGCTGCCCCGACGTGCGCCGTGCGACGGGTGCGGGCGGCGTCGGCGGTCGCGCCGTCGACCAACCGCACGACGGTCGCCTGTGCCCATTCCAGCTGTTCCGTTGCCTCGGCGAGCCTCGCCTCGGCCTCGGCCTTCGACTCGGCCTCCAGCTTCGCAGCCTCGGCATGGGTGCGTTCGTGTAGCTCGGCGGCCTCAGCCTCCGCCGCCCCGCGGGCGACGCGGACGGCCTCGTCTGACTCGGCGGCGTGCGCGGCGGCGGCACTCTTCAGCTCGGCGGCCTCGGCCTCAGCGGCGGCGCGTTCGGCGTCCAGCCGCTGCCGGTGCTTGTCGACCTCGCCCGCGACCCGCGCCTCGTGGTCGAGCAGCCGGGACTGCAGCTCGGCCTGTTGCACGGAGGTCTGCGATTCCACCTCCGCGCGCAGCTTCGCCGCGTGCCCCTCGGCCTCGGTGACGAGGCGCTGCCCCTCGGCGTGCGCGCGCTGCCGGATGGCGTCGGCCTCCATCCGCGCGTCGGCGATCAGCTCGTCGGCGGTGCGTTCGGCTGAGGCCGTGATGGTGCCTGCCTGCTCGGCAGCCTCGGACAGCATCCGCTGGACGTCGGCGCGGGCCTCGGTCAGCCGGTGCTTGGCGAAGTCGAGCTCTGCGATGGCGTCGTCGCGCTCCTTGATGGCCCCGGTCGCGTCATCGCGGATCCGTGCGGCGTCGGCCTGGGCCTCGTCACGCAGCCGGTCGGCCAGCTTCTGGGCCTGGAACAGCACCTCCGTGGCCGCGGACGCGCCACCCGGCACGGGTGTCACGCTCGGCTGCTGGGGTTCCATGCGCCCATCTTGTCATGAACCACAATCCGACTCACCGGCCGGTACCGCCACCCGGAATCGGGGTGTGGTCCAGCCCCTTGAGGAAGCCGCTTCCCCAGGCGACGTGCATCACCGCCAGCACGGCGGGGAGCCGGAGCCGGGCCGCTGGGCTGAGCCCCTTCATGGACGCGGTCGCCGCGGCCAGGAACGCCAGGTAGAGCGCCGGCGCGAGAAACATCGCGGTGAGGAGCCGGCTGCGAAGGGCCAGCCCGAGCAGGCCGCCCAGCAGGCCGGCCGCGCCGCCCGCGACGGTCAGCGGCGGCGCCAGGTAGCGCAGCGAGAGGGTGTCCGGGTGGCGGCGGATGACCTCTCTGCGCCACTGGCCGGTGCGGTAGAACTGGCGCGCCAGCGCGCCGAAGCTGTCGCGGGGCCGGTAGACGACGCGGAGTTCGGGAGAGAAGTAGACCGTGTGGCCGGCCTGTCGGAGCCGGTAGTTGAGTTCCCAGTCCTGCGCTCGGTGCAGCGACTCGTCGAAGCCGCCGATCTCGCGGAGCACGTCGCGCCGGAAGACCCCGAGGAACACGGTCTCGGCGGGCCCCGGCGGGGTGTCTGCCAGGTGGAAGCCTCCGCCACCCAGGCCGAACGCGGAGTTGTAGGCGGCGGCGACTGCCTCGGAGAGCGGTGACGTGCCGCGGGCGTCCATCAGCCCCCCGACGTTGGCGGCGCCGGTCTCCTCGAGGAGCCGCACGGCGGTCGCGATGTAGCCGTCGCTGAGTTCGCCGTGGCCGTCGACGCGCACCACGATGGGGTGGCTAGCGGCGGCGAGGGCGACGTTGAGGCCGGCCGGGGTGTAGCCGGTGGGGTTGTCGAGAACGACGACGCGCGGGTCCTCCGCCGCGATCTGCTCTGCGATCTGATGCGTGTGGTCCTTGCTCGGGCCCACCGACAGGATCAGCTCCAGTTCCCCGGGGTAGCCCTGGTCCAGCACTCCCTGGACGGCGGCGCGGAGGTGGCGTTCCTCGTCACGCACTGGCATGACGACGCTGACGCTCGACGGCACTGTGGACCTCCCTCGGATCGCGGCCACTCTAGCGGGTCAGGCGCTGACGGAGCAGACGGCGTCGAGGTCGGAGGTCTCGGTATAGGGGGCCTCGTCGGAGGCCGACGCGGTCGGGTCGGCGGTCGGCTTGGCCGTTGCCTTCCTGGTCGGCTTGGCGCTCGCCTTGTCCGCGGGCTGTTCGCTCTTCTTGTCCCCTGGATCGGCGCTGGTGGTCGGCTTCGTTGTGGGGGTGGGCGCCCCGCTGGGCGGCGTGCCGTCCTTGCCGTCGCCGAGCTTCTCCGAGGCCTCGATCTTGTCCTTGACGGTGCTGCGGATCAGCGCGAAGTCGGGGTGTGCCGAGACGATCATCGGCGGGGTGAAGTTCACCGACGCGATCTTCTGGTCCTTGACCTTGAGGGCCAGTTCCGCGAGTTTGACGACCTCGCCGGAGGGCACGTCGGTGCTCAGGATGTCCTTGCTCGCCTTCGACAGGTCGACGAACTTGGTGGCGACCGTCCCCGGGTCGAGTTGGCGCACCATGGCCGTCATGACGCACTTCTGGCGCACCATCCGCTCGTAGTCGTTGCTCTCCGCGCGGGAGCGGGCGAACCAGAGGGCGTCGTTGCCGTTCAGGAGCCGGTTCTTGCCCGGCTCGATGTAGCGGGAGATCTTGGTGCTGACGCCGCCCACGGGGATCGGCTTCGCGATGTCGAGCCGGATGCCGCCCATGGCGTCGATCAGGGACTTGAAGCCGCCCATGTCGACCATGGCGTAGTAGTTGAGGTCGAGGCCCAGGATCTCGCTGACGGCCTCCTTGGTGGCCTCCAGCCCGGCGTTCTTACCCGGGTACAGGTCCTTGTTGTCCTCGCCGAGGGTCCAGATGCCGTTGAGCATGCAGCCGCCGTCCTCGCACACAAACCCCTGCGGGTACTTCTCGTGCAGCGGGGACGACTCGGGGAACGGCACCCGCTGCATGTTGCGGGGCAGCCCGAACAGCACCGTACGGCCCGTCGCGGCGTCGATGGAGGCGACGTTGATGGAGTCGGGCCGCAGGCCCTCGCGCTTGGCGGACGCGTCGGCGCCCAGCAGCAGGATGTTGTAGCGGCCCGCCTTCTCATCGGTGTCTCCCCCGCCCTGGAAGACCTCGCCGACGTTGGCGGCGCCCGTCATGGCGCTGGCGGCGAGCCCCGTGACGCCGCCGAGGCCGAGGATCAGTACGACCGCGGTGATGGTGAGGCCGAGGCGTCCGCGCTGCGCGAGCCGCAGCGGCTTGGACAGCCGCCACGCGTCGAGGAGCAGCAGCACCCAGCCAGCGAACAGCAGCCACAGCCCGACCTTCGCGACGGTCGCGACCGCGGGTGTCAGCAGCAGCCCGACGGTGAACCCGCGGGCGAACAGCAGGCCGAGCAGTGCGATCACCACGACGACGGCCACCGCCCCGTACACGCGGGTGGCGATCCTGCCGATCCGCTGGTTCCCGGCGAAACTCTGCACGGAGCCTGGAAGGGCAGCAGACATCAGGACGAAACCGAAGGCACGGCGCGCTTGGACGCGCTGGGCCTCGGTCGGCATGGCGGTTGACACGTGTCGGCTCCTCGGGGAAGGGTGCGGCTCCCAGTCTCACCCCAACCCTCCGGGCCAGCGGCGCCGCCACGCCGACCCTGCCCGGTTTCGACCCTTCAGTAGGGTTGTCCCTCGGAGGGAGGCGAGATGACGCCACGCGAAGAGGACATGGACTGGCTGTACCGCAGCGAGGAGCCAGAACACACCGCTGTCATGCGCCCCGACGAGATTGAGGGGATCAGGCGCGCCGACTCGCGTCGACCGCAGGCACCGCAGGAAGCGCAGGGCGGCTACCCCGGCGATCCCGCGACCGCGACCGGCGGCTCTCAGCGGCCGCCGACCGGTCCCCCGCCGTCGCAGCCCGCCCCCGCAGGTCCCCCACCGCGGAAGCGTCGGCGTCGCCGCCGCCCGGTGCTCAAGACGATCGGCTTCCTGCTGCTCGCCTGGCTGCTGTTCCTGATCGGGACACCCATCTACGCCTGGACCATCGGCACAAAGGTCGAGAGCGCCCCCGCGGGTGAGCGCCCCGCCGAGCAGCCAGGCACCACCCTGCTGCTTGTCGGCTCGGACGCCCGAGAGAACCTCACCGACGAGGAACGCAAGGAACTCGGCACCGGAAGCACCGAGGGTCGGCGCACCGACACCATGATGCTGCTGCACGTGCCGACCAATGGTGAGCCGGTGCTGCTGTCCCTGCCCCGCGACTCGCTGGTCGAGATCCCCGGCCGCAAGCAGAACAAGCTCAACGCCGCCTACGCCTTCGGGGGCGCGCCACTGCTCGTCGAGACCGTGGAACACAACACGGGCATCCGGGTCGACGGGTACCTGGAGGTCGGATTCGTCGGCGTCGTCGACATGGTCGACGCCGTCGGAGGCATCGAGGTCTGCCCGACGTTCGACATCGACGACAGGGACTCCCACCTGAAGCTCGCCAAGGGCTGCCAGACGGTCGACGGGGTCACGGCGCTCGGCTACGTCCGGATGCGCAAGGCTGACCCGCGCGGCGACCTCGGCCGCATGGAGCGGCAGCGCGAGGTGATCGGCGCGATCGGCAAGAAGGTGCTCAGCCCGATGAGCGTGCTGAACCCGGTGCGCTACTGGCAACTGAACATGGCGGCCTCGAAGTCGCTCGCCCGCGGCGACGACACGGGCCTCGGCGCGATGGGCGCTGCGGGCAGCGGGTTCCTGTCGATCATGACGGGCAAGGGCATCTCGATGACCGTCCCGGTCTCTGACCCCAACGCCAGGGTGAGCGGGCTGGGGTCCGTGATGCGCTGGGACAAGGACGCGAGCTCGCAGGTCTTCGCGGCGATCGCCTCGGGCGACACCACGTCGCTTGAGAAGTACCGAAAGTAGCCGAAGAGACCGTGGTGTGACACGGAACGTACCTTCGGCCACTGGTCCTGAGCCACGTCGTCCCTACTATTGACAAGATCAATCCGCCCTCTTAGAGGAGACGAAAACGTGAGCCAGACCCCTCCGAATTCCGGATGGCAGGGCGGCCCCCAGGGCCCCGGCCAGCCGTGGAACGGCCCCCAGCAGGGCCAGCAGCCCGGGTACCAGGGCGGGCAGCCCCAGCAGGGCTTCGGCCAGAACGGCCCCCAGCAGAACTTCGGCCAGCACCCCCCGCAGGGCCCGGGCCAGGGCTACGGCCAGCAGAACGGTCCCCAGCAGGGCTTCGGTCAGCAGGGTCCCCAGCAGGGCTTCGGCCAGCAGAACGGTCCCCAGCAGGGCTTCGGCCAGCAGAACGGTCCCCAGCAGGGCTTCGGCCAGCAGGGTCCCCAGCAGGGCTTCGGCCAGCAGAACGGCCCCCAGCAGGCCATGACGGGCGGCGCACCGACCCAGCAGAAGTCGAAGGCGAAGTACATCATCGCCGGCGTCGTGGCGCTCGCGCTGATCGCGGCCGGGATCGGCGTCGGCATGTTCTTCTTCAAGGGCTCGACGCCCGCGGCGGCCAAGGGCCTTCCCGCCGACGTCGCGTTTGCGTTCGAGGTCAACCTCGCCCCCGCCAATGCGGACAAGCTGGCGCTGAAGGGCATCATCGACAAGTACCCGTCTCTGAAGACCGATGAGGACTTCGGCGGCGACTACAAGCAGGCGCTGTGGAACGTGCTGGCCAAGGAGTCCCCGGACATGCCGGACTACTCCGAGGTCGAGCCGTGGCTCGGCGACTCCTTCGCGGCGGGCATCGTCGGCACCACCTCGGAGGACATGAACGACGAGAGCAACTACGTGTTCGCAGTCGAGACCACGGACAAGGGCAAGGCGGAGGCCTTCGTCAAGGCCGAGGCCGAGGACACGAAGGTCCAGTTCATCGACAACCTGATGGTCGTCACTGAGGCGAGCTCGACCATCGACGTGGCCGACATCAAGAAGGCGTCCCTGGCGGACTCCGAGCAGTACAAGGCCGACATGGCCAAGATCGGCGACAACAGCCTCGCGAGCGCATGGTTCGGCCCGGCGATGATCGACGCGGCGATCGCGCAGGCCGAGGACACCAGCGGTGTCGACGCCAGCGGCATCGACACCAAGACGCTGCAGGGCACCCACGGTGCGATCGGCCTCAAGGTGAGCGAGAACAAGCTGTCGATGCAGTACGCCGTCCAGACGCCCAACGCCCCGGAGACTAGCTCCGACGACGTGGCGGCCTTCGCCAAGGACCTCTCGGGCGACGCGCTACTGGTGGCCGCGCTCGGCACCAACGACGAGATGTTCGAGCAGTACTGGAAGCTCGCCGAGTCCCAGAACGCCGCCGAGTCGCTCGCCCAGTTCGGCATCACCGGCCCGCAGGACCTCAAGGCCCTGATCGGCAAGAAGGTCGGCCTGACGGTCGGCATCGACGGCGAGAGCCCCGTGGTCGGCGCGAAGCTCGAGACCGAGGACGCCGCCAAGCAGAAGCAGATCCTCGACAAGATCGCCGAGGCCGCGGGCAGCAGCCCCGAGTTCCCGCTGACCGTCGGCCAGGACGGCGACAACGGCCTGGTGGCGTTCGGCCAGGACACCGACGCGATCGCCAACCCCGGCTCGAAGCTGGGCGACCTCGACGGCTTCAAGCAGGTCGTCGACGGCAAGGCGGCGGGGCTGCTCTACATCAACATCGAGGGCCTGAAGTCGCAGTCGTTCTACCAGGACATGATCGGCTCGGCGGGAGACGAGTTCTCCGAGGCGCTCGACCCGATCACCGCGATCGGCATGGTCAGCAACCCGACCGCCGACCACTACCAGGAGGGCGCGCTGCAGGTCACGTTCAAGTGACGCGGCGCGGCTGAGAAACGAGAGACGGTGCCCGGTGGCCTTGAGCCACCGGGCACCGTCGTCGTTGTGGGGTCAGTTCACCGAGTCGCGGACGACGCGCCCCTTGGCGTGGGCGGCGTCGCGCAGCCTCTCCTGGAAGTCGAGCATCCGCTCAAGCAGCGCCTCGTCCGAGGTGGCGAGCATCCGGGCGGCGAGCAGGCCAGCGTTGCGGGCGTTGCCGATCGCGACGGTGGCCACGGGAACCCCGGCTGGCATCTGCACGATCGACAGCAGCGAGTCCATGCCGTCGAGGTACTTCAGGGCCACCGGGACGCCGATCACCGGCAGCGGGGTCAGCGCGGCGAGCATGCCGGGCAGGTGGGCCGCTCCCCCGGCCCCGGCGATGATCACCTTGAGGCCGCGCTCGTGGGCCTCCCGGCCGTAGCGCACCATGTCCTCGGGCATCCGGTGCGCGGAGATCACGTCGGCCTCGTACTCGATGCCGAACTCGGCAAGCGCGTCGGCGGCGGCGCTCATGGTCGGCCAGTCGGAGTCCGACCCCATCACGATCGAGACGAGCGGATCAGGCATTGGGGTCTCCCATCAGGTAGTTGGCGGCGTGCCAGGCGCGGCGACGCACGTCGTCGACGTCGGTGCCGGCGCAGGTCACATGCCCGACCTTACGGCCAGCCTTGACCTCCTTGCCGTACAGGTGGACGCGGGCCGCGCGGTCGCGGGCGAAGACGTGCTGCAGCGCCCCGGTGAGGTCCTCCTCGGCCCCGCCGAGCACGTTGGCCATCACGACGACGGGGTCGCGCAGTTCGGGAGAGCCGAGCGGCAGGTCGAGCACGGCGCGGATGTGGTTCTCGAACTGGCTGGTGCGGGCCCCGTCGATGCTCCAGTGGCCCGTGTTGTGGGGCCGCATGGCGAGTTCGTTGACGACGATGCGTCCGTCGCGGGCCTGCATCAGTTCGACGGCGAGCACGCCGACCACGCCCAACTCCGTGGCGATCCGGATCGCCATCTCCTGTAGTCGGCTGGCCTCGTCGTCGTCGAGAGCGGGCGCCGGGGTGATCGTCTCGACGCAGATGCCGTCGGCCTGGCGCGTCTCGCTGATCGGGTAGGCGACGACCTGGCCGGAGGGGCTGCGCACGACGATGGCGCTCAACTCGCGGCTGAAGTCGATGAACTCCTCGGCGACGATCAGCACCTTCTCCCCCGCGGAGGTCTCCGCGAGGCCCTCGAAGGGCTCGCCTGCCTGGGTCGCGTCGTCCAGTTTCCAGACGCCCTTGCCGTCGTACCCGCCGCGGGAGGTCTTGGCGATGATGGGCCAGCCGAACTCGTCCCCGAACGCCGCGAGGTCGGCGGGGGTGTCGCAGATGGCGTAGCGGGGGCAGGCGACCCCCAACTCCGTCATCCGGGCGCGCATCCGGGCCTTGTCCTGCGCGAACACCAGCGCCTCGGCCCCAGGTCGGACGGCGACCAGTTCCGCGAGCCGTTCGAGATGGGCCGTCGGCACATGCTCGTGATCGAAGGTGAGCGCGTCGGCACCGTCGACGAAGGCGAGCAGCGTGTCGAGGTCGCGGTAGTCGCCGACCGTTGTGAGGGGGACGACCTGGGCTGCGGAGACGTCGGGCCCCTCGGCGAGCAACCGCACGTCGATCCCGAGCGGGATGGCGGCCTGCTGCATCATGCGGGCGAGTTGCCCGCCCCCTGCGATGGCGACTGTGTAGCGGCGGGTCACCCGGGCAGCCTAACAGGGCCCCCAGAGGTGGGCCTCAGTCGTCGCTGTCCTCGTGGACGGCGAACAGCAGTTCCGTGATGGTCACATGCACCCGCTCGACGCCGGGGACGTCGGGGAGCACCAAGGGCTGCCCGGCGGCGGTCTCGAGCACCAGCGTGCCGCAGCCGAGCATCCGGTCGAGCAGCGAGCGCTCGTAGTTGACGTTGTTGATCCGGCGCAGCGGCAGGTCGTGGCCCGTCTTGTTGATGATGCCTCGCCGCGTGATGACGCGCCGGTCGGTGATGGTGTAGGTCGACGTCACCCAGCGCAGGAACGGCAGCAGCACGAGCCACACGAACAGGATCAGCGCGACGCCGATCGACGCGTAGGTCGCCCACGGCTGCATGTTGGCCGGGAAGAACGCGATGGCCAGCCCGAGCAGCGCCCCCAGCACGATGAGGATGATGGCAGGCACGATGAGCGCCTTCCCGTGCGTGCGCACGCTGAGCACGATGTTCTCGTCCTGACCGAGTTGGTCCTTGCTGATCGCCATGGGACAGTCTGGCACGCCTAACGGCCCAGGCGTGCGTGCACCACGTCCCCGACGGCGAAGGTCTGAATGCCGGTGGCGGTCGCCACCTGGAGCCGGCCGAACGCGTCAACTCCCCTTCCGACACCGTCGACGCTCGTCTCGGCGTCGACCACCACTGTCAGCGGCGCGCCGATCGAGGCGCAGCGGGCCTCGTAGACCTCGCGCAGGTCGCCGCTGAGCGACCAGGTGGAGTAGTAGTCCTCGAAGTGGCGAAGCACCCCAGCGATGATGGGCTCGGGCTCGGTGGGCAGGCCCTCAAGAGCGAGCGAGGTCGCGGTCGGGACGGGAAGTTGCGCGCGGGTCAGGGACACGTTGATGCCCATCCCGACGACCGCGCGGGCGCCGTCGGGGCGTTCGATGCGCTCCGAGAGGATGCCGCACACCTTCGCGCCGCCGATCAGGACGTCGTTGGGCCACTTCAGGGTGACGCGGGAGGGGTCCGGCGTCAGGTCGGCAAGCGCGGACGACACCGCCAGCCCCGCGAGGATCGACAGCCAGCCCCACTGCTGGAACTCGGGCCTCGGCTTGAGCAGCAGGGAGAGCGAGATGGACGCTCCTGGCGGGCTGACCCACTGCCGGTCGAGGCGGCCCCGCCCCGCCGTCTGCTCCATGGCGACCAGCGCGATGGTCCGGTCGTCGCCCTGCCGTGCCAGCGCCGCCAGGTCCGCGTTGGTGGAACCGGTCGAAGCGGTCACCTCGATCCGGTCGAACAACGTGTCGCGGGCGCCGTCGCGGGTCACCGATCGGTGGATCTCGCGGGCGCTCGGAATGGTCGCATTCATGGGTTCATAGTAGGAAACCAATTCGCTGAGCATCGGTCGAGGTCAGGCTCCCCGGCGCTAAGGTGACACGCATGGAGATCGACATCCACACCACCGCCGGTCGGATCGCCAATCTCGGGGTGCGCATCGACGAGGCCATTCACGCGGGTTCCGCCGCGGCCGTCGAGAAGCAGCACGCCAAGGGCAAGATGACCGCGCGAGAGCGCGTCATGGCGCTGCTGGACGAGGGAAGCTTCGCCGAGTTCGACCAGTTCTCCCGGCACCGCTCGACGGCGTTCGGGATGGACGCCAAGCGGCCGTTCGGCGACGGCGTGATCACGGGCACCGGCTCGATCCACGGTCGCCCGGTGTGCATCTTCAGCCAGGACGTGACCATCTTCGGCGGCGCCCTCGGACAGGTCTACGGCGAGAAGATCGTCAAGATCCAGGACTTCGCGCTCAAGACGGGCGTGCCGCTGATCGGCATCAACGAGGGCGGCGGCGCCCGCATCCAGGAGGGTGTGGTCTCGCTTGCCCTCTACGGCGAGATCTTCCGCCGTAACACGCTCGCCTCCGGCGTCATCCCGCAGATCTCGCTGATCATGGGGGCGGCTGCGGGCGGCCACGTGTACGGGCCTGCGCTGACCGATTTCGTCGTGATGGTCGACAAGACCTCGCAGATGTTCATCACGGGCCCGGAGGTGATCAAGACCGTCACCGGCGAGGACGTCTCCATGGAGGAGTTGGGCGGCGGCCGCACCCACAACACCAAGTCCGGCAACGCGCACTACCTGGCCGCCGACGAGGCCGACGCCATCGAGTACGTGCGCGAACTGCTCAGCTACCTGCCGCAGAACAACCTGGAGGATCCGCCGATCTACGACGAGGAGGAGGTCGACCTGACAATCACGGACCACGACCGTCGCCTCGACCAACTGATCCCCGACGCGGCCAACCAGCCCTACGACATGCGCGACCTGATCCGCAATGTCCTCGACGACGACGAGTTCCTCGAGGTGATGGCCCTGTTCGCAGGCTCGATCATCGTCGGGTTCGGCCGCATCGAGGGCCGCTCGATCGGGATCGTCGCGAACCAGCCGACGGTGCTTGCAGGCTGCCTCGACATCGACTCCGCCGAGAAGGCGGCACGGTTCGTGCGTACCTGCGACGCGTTCAACATCCCCGTGCTCACCTTCGTGGACGTGCCCGGCTTCCTCCCCGGCGTCGACCAGGAGCACAACGGCATCATCCGACGCGGCGCGAAGCTGATCTACGCCTACTCCGAGGCGACGGTGCCGCTGCTGACCGTCGTGACCCGCAAGGCCTACGGCGGCGCCTACCTGGTGATGGGGTCCAAGTCGCTGGGCGCCGACATCAACTTCGCGTGGCCGACGGCGCAGATCGCGGTGATGGGCGCGCAGGGCGCCGTCAACATCCTCTACCGCAAGCAGTTGGCGGAGGCGGCCGACCCCGATGCGGAGCGCGCCCGCCTCGTCCAGGAGTACGACGACGAACTGACCAACCCGTACGTGGCCGCCGACCGCGGCTACGTCGACCAGGTCATCTACCCGCACGAGACGCGCGCGCAGGTGATCCGGGCGCTCAGGCTGCTGCGCACCAAGCGGGCCACGATCCCGCCCAAGAAGCACGGGAACATCCCGCTATGACGGATGAGAACGAGCCGACGCTCAGCTTCTCGAAGGCGAACCTCACCGAGGAGGAGATCGCGGCTGTCGCCGCCGCGCTGATGGCCTCGACCCGCGAGGAGAGGCTGCGCTCCGCCGACGACCGCCCCCTAGCGGGCGGCTGGAAGTCGTACTACCGCGTGCTGCGCCGACCGCTGGTCGGCGGCCGGGACGCCTGGCGCACCTACCACCGCCTCTGACATGCGGGTCATCCTCGCCTCGAAGTCGCCCGGCCGGCTCGCGGTCCTGCAGCGCGCAGGGCTCGACCCGGAGGTGATCGTGTCCGGGTTCGACGAGCATCAGGTGCGCGACCCCGTTCCGACGAGCCTCGCGCAGCGGCTCGCCACCGCGAAGGGCGAGACCGTCGTCCCCCAGTTGGAGGGCGACTTCGTGCTGTTCGCCTGCGATTCGGTGCTCGAGTTCGAGGGCAGGGCGCACGGCAAGCCGGGCACCGCGGAGGCGGCGATCGCCCGCTGGCAGATCATGCGTGGCCGCGACGGCCTGCTGCACTCGGGCCACTACGTCGCCGTCCGCACGGGCGACGACCTGAGGTCCGCGTGCGCGGTCGGCTCGACGAAGGTGAGCTTCGCAGACGTCTCAGACGAGGAGATCGCGGCCTACGCCGCGACCGGCGAACCGCAGCGCGTCGCGGGCGGGTTCACGATCGACGGCCGGGGTGCGGCGTTCGTGACCTCCATCGTCGGCGATCCGTACAACGTGATCGGCCTGTCGCTGCCACTCACCCGGCAGATGGTGATCGACCTGGGCGTCCCCTGGCAGTCCCTCTGGGCCCCGACGCTCGGCTGATACCGGCGCCTGTCCCGGCGTCGGGCGGAGGCTCCTCGTCCGCCGCCCGGCGCCGAGTACTCAGTGCGGGAACCTCCACAGGATCTCGTCGCCGAAGTCGGCTGGCGAGTAGCGAAGGGTCGGCAGTACCAGGTCCGGGTTGCCTGGCGCGACTGCGACCCAGCCGGAGTTGCACTCGCCGACCTTCAGGAGGCGCTCCTGGTACCTCGGCGACCAGTTCTCCGACGGTGGGAACTCGGCGACGCCGTGGAACCCGGATGCCTTGCCCGTCTCGCCGTCGATGACCTCGAAGAACCAGGGATCGGTGCTCGTGCGGGTCGTGCCGTCGGCATTGGCGTCGGGCTGGGGCGCGACGTAGCAGACCGTGACGTCGGCCGCCCATGCGGTGCCGTCCCCATCCGCGGTCAGGTCCTTGACGGTGACGTCGAAGTAGCGGGTCCTGACCGTCTCGCCGAGCACCGCGGTCAGCGTGACGGGCCCGGTCGGTCGGTCGGAGGTGTCAACGGGGGTGGCGGTCTCCGTCGGCCCCGGGTTCGGGCTGGCCGTCTCGCTCTGTTGGGGCGTGGCCGTCTCGCTCGGCTGGGGCGTCTCGCTCGGCTCGGCCGACGGCGAGGCGGTTGGCGTCGCGGGGGTGGGCGCGCCGGTCGGAGGGGTCGCGGTGACGGTCGGGGGCGCGGGTTCGGCGGGCGAGGTGCCGCCGCGCAGCCCCTGCACCGCAAACACCCCGCCGACGACGAGCGCGACGGCGGCAGCGGCGCCAAGGATCACCCACGGGCGGCGGCTTGGGGCCTCGGTGCGCACCGGTTCGACGCCGGCGATGATCTCCTCGACCATCCGGTCGGCGCCGGGCAGATCACGTTCGGGGGGAAGCATGGTCATCTCAGTTCTCCTCACCAAGCAGATGGGCGACCTCGGTGGTCGCGAGTGTCGCGCGTGCCCGGGCGAGCCGGGACTTGACGGTGCCGACGGGCACCCCGAGGGCCTCGCCGACCTCGGCCATGGTGCAGCCGCCCCAGGCGACCAGTTCGACGACCTGGCGCTGCGCGTCGGGCAACCGGTCAAGCACGTGGTTGATGCGGCGCATCGACTCCTCATGCGCGAGCCATTGGCCCACGTTGTCTGCCGCGGTCCTCGACGGTTGGGCCTCGATCCGCTCGACGAGCCGCAGCCTCCTGCCCGCGGAGCGGACGAGGTTGCGGGCCTCGTTGCGACCGACGGCGCAGAGCCAGGCCCGCACGGCGCCCGGATTCACCTGGGACAGCGTGCCCGCGGTCGCGCGACGCCAGACGCCCGCGAAGCAGAGCTGGGTGGCCTCCTCTGCGGTCGCCCAGGAGGCGGAGTGCCGGAAGGCGACGTTGTAGACGGCTCGGGAGTGCCGCTCGAAGAGCCGCCTGAACGCGGCCTCGTCGCCCGAGCGGAGGTCCTCCCATAGGCTGTCATCGTCCATGAGGACCATCATGTCGTCGCCTTGGGGCGGACGTGCCTGTGCGTGCATTCCTCATCCCTTTCGTCGCTGATACCGGGAAATGTCCGGCACTGCGCGTTCGGGTTCCATCTGTAGAGTTGCGGCGTGCACCGGATCCTGATCGGCTTGACCGCCGCCCTCGCCCTGACTGGCTGCGCGGCCGCTGCCGTCGACCCGGTCACGCCCCCGCCGTCGAGCCTGACGGCCGCGGCGGTGCCCGAGGACGGCCAGGCGCTGCGCGACCTCGGCTTCGGCAACGCCCCCGAGGGTTTGTCCGTTCCGCGCGGCGCGGAGATCTCGGACCGGGTCGACTCCGCCAACAACATCACCGTCGTGATGACGGCACCCGACGCCCTTGAGGTCGCTGACTACCTGCGCCGCACGCTCCCGACGCTGGGCTTCACCATCACGGGCGACGCTCAGAACTCGCTGATCTTCGAGGGCGGCGGCTGGCAGGGCGCCTTCACGGCGTCGAAGGGGTACGCGGCACTGACTCTTCGCACCGATCGCTGATCGGATCGGACTAGGCTCGGCAGCATGCCTGAGGAAAGTGCGCTCGACACGCTGACCGTCATCGGCTGGGGCGCGCTCGGCGTGGTGATCGGCGGTGCCGTCTCGATCGTGATCTCGCTGGTGACCCGCCTCATCATCCGGCGCCGCGAGAGGCTGCGCCTTGTCATCCGCCACATGCGCGTCGCGGTGCGGGTGTTCATGATGCTGCTCGGCGGTGGGGTCGCGGTGCTGATCGCCACCGCCCCGTCCGCCTACGCGCCCTCGCCCGAGTGGCGGCCCGTGTTCGTCCAGGTCTTCACGATCGTGATGATCCTGGCGAGCGCGCTGCTGCTGACCAGCCTGATCCGCGCCGTCGAGGGCTCGATACTGCACCGCGACTCCGACGACTCCGCGGAAGAAACGCCGCACTACCGCCGGGTGCGCACCCAGATGCAGGTCATCGACCGGGTGTTGATCGCCCTGGTGTGGCTGTGCGCGCTGGCCGGGGCGCTGCTGACCTTCCCCGCCTTCCGGGCCGTCGGCACGTCTCTGATCGCCTCCGCGGGCCTGCTGTCGATCGTGGCGGGCCTCGCGGCGCAGTCCTCGCTGTCGAACATCTTCGCAGGCATGCAGATCGCCTTCTCCGACGCGCTGCGCGTCGGCGACCTGGTGGTGTTCAACGAGCAGATGGGCTCGGTCGAGGAGATCACGCTCACCTACGTCGTGGTGCGCACCTGGGACGACCGCCGCTGGATCGTGCCGAGTTCGACCTTCACGAACGCGGCTTTCGAGAACTGGACCCGCCGCGAGCCGCGACTGCTCGGGACCGTCGAGTTCGACCTCGATTGGCTCGCCCCCGTCGAGGCGCTGCGCGTCGAACTGATCCGACTGGTGCGCGCAAGCGACCTCTGGGACGGCCGCAGCGCCAACCTGCAGGTCACCGACTCGACGGGTGGCTACGTCAAGGTGCGCGCCGTCGTCTCCGCCGCCACCTCCGGCGACCTGTGGGACCTGCGCTGCTACGTGCGCGAGGAGATGATCAACTGGCTGCAGCAGCACGCCGTCTACGCCCTCCCCCGCACCAGGCTGGAGCCCGAGACCACCACCGCGCCGACGTTCGAGGAGCGCGAGGACTTCGTCGAAAAGGTCGTCGACGAGTGGGAGAAGGAACAGGCAGACGAGCAGACCCAACTGATGCCGGCGGCCGAGGTCGACGACGCAGACGACGACGATGAGGGCGCGCTGCCGAAGTGGCTCGCCTCCTGGCTGGTGCAGCGCCGCAAGGACGACGACGCCGAGCCCGAGGGACGCCCCGAGCAGGAGAGCCCCGCCGAGACCACCCTGTCGTCGAAGAGCCCCGAGGCGCGGCTGTACTCCGGCTCCCCGGAGGCCGAGGAACGCAACCGCCAGATGTCAGGGCCGAGCGCAGCGGACATGGCCGAGCGGGAGAAGACCGCCGAGCGGAAGTTGCGCACCGGGGAGCAACCCGCCGTCGACCACGAGGGCACCCCGTCCGGCCGATCCGCAGGCGGCACGGAGGAGGCAGCGGCCCCAGGAAGCGCGTTGGCGCTCGACCACCCGGAGCGCCCCCGCGAACGCCTCACCGAGACCCGGATCCTGCCCAAGATCGACGACCCCGACGACTCCCCCTAGCCATCGGCGGGGGCGGGCCCGCTCAGAGGGTGAAGACGACGTCGCGCGGGTCCTGTTCGACAACCAGCAGCATCGCGTCGAGGCGTTCCTGACGCGGGGTGGGCAGCGCGTCGACCGGGAACCACGCCACCTCGGTCGACTCCTCGTCGGCGACGTACGGCTCGCCCGAGATCCAGCGGGCCCGGAAGCCATGGTCGAGGAAGCGGCAACGGTCGCCGTTGGGGTAGGTGATCTCCTCCATCACGACCGTCCACAGCAGTCGCTCGACCTCGATGACGACGCCCGCCTCCTCGAGCGCCTCCCGAACCGCCGTCTCGGACGGGTGCTCGCCCGGGTCGACGATGCCGCTGATCGGAGCCCACTCGCCCGTGTCGGAGCGCCTCACAAGCAGCACCTCATCGCCGCGAACCACGAGCGCGTTGGCGCCCATCAGCCACAGCGGCGCGTGGCCGATCGTGGCGCGGAGGTCGACGATGAAGGGGGGCGTAGGCATGTGCTCAACACTGGCACAACCTTTGGACCAAGCCGCGCGACACGGCGGGGCGGCTACTAGACTCGCCCCTAGTCCGAAGCCAGGAGGATCACAGTGGGCAACGAGGCCATCCAGAAGGTTCTGATCGCAAACCGGGGAGAGATCGCCGTGCGGGTGATCCGCGCAGCCAGGGACGCCGGAATCGGGTCGGTGGCGGTCTACGCCGACTCGGATGCCGACTCGCTCTTCGTTCCTCTGGCCGACGAGGCCTACGCGCTCAACGGCGCCACCCCGGCCGACACCTATCTCAACATCGACAAACTGCTCAGCGTCGCGGAGCGCTCCGGCGCCGACGCCGTCCACCCCGGCTACGGCTTCCTTGCCGAGAACGCCGACTTCGCCCGCGCCGTGATCGGCGCTGGCCTGACCTGGATCGGCCCACCACCCGAGGCCATCGAGGCGCTCGGCGACAAGGTGCGGGCCCGCCACATCGCGCAGAAGGTCGGCGCGCCGCTGGTTCCCGGCACCGCCGACCCTGTCGCCAACGCCGCTGAGGTCGTCTCGTTCGCGGAGCAGCACGGGCTGCCGATCGCCATCAAGGCGGCATTCGGCGGCGGTGGCCGCGGCCTCAAGGTCGCCCGGACTCTCGAGGAGGTGCCCGACATGTTCGAGTCGGCCACCCGCGAGGCCGTGACGGCGTTCGGCAGGGGCGAGTGCTTCGTGGAGCGCTACCTGGACAAGCCGCGCCACGTCGAGACGCAGTGCCTGGCCGACTCGCACGGCAACGTGGTGGTCGTCTCGACGCGCGACTGCTCGCTGCAGCGCCGCCACCAGAAGCTTGTCGAGGAGGCCCCCGCGCCGTTCCTCACCGACGATCAGATGACCCGGCTGTACGAGTCGAGCAAGAAGATCCTCAAGGAGGCGGGCTACGTCGGCGCGGGCACCTGCGAGTTCCTCGTCGGCCTCGACGGCACGATCTCCTTCCTCGAGGTCAACACCCGCCTGCAGGTCGAGCATCCGGTCTCGGAGGAGGTCACCGGGCTCGACCTGGTGCGCGAGATGTTCCGGATCGCCGCGGGCGAGGAACTGGGCTACGACGACCCAGAGATCCGCGGCCACTCGATCGAGTTCCGGATCAACGCGGAGGACCCGGGCCGCAACTTCATGCCGGCACCAGGCACCCTGACGAAGTGGCACGCCCCGAGCGGCCCCGGCGTCCGCGTCGACGAGGGCTACCACGCGGGCATGACTGTGCCGGGCGCGTTCGACTCTCTGGTCGCCAAGGTGATCGTGACAGGCGCGAGCCGCGAGCAGGCCATCGAGCGCTCCCGCAGGGCGTTGGCCGAACTGAAGATCGAGGGGATGCCGACGGTGGTCCCGTTCCACGTCGCTGTCCTCACCGACCCCGCCTACACCGCAGAGGGCGGCTCGTTCGACGTGCACACCCGCTGGATCGAAACGGACTTCACCGGCCAACTGGCGCCCTACAGCGGAGAGCTCGGCGAGGACGAGGACCAGTTGGAGCCGGAGATCATCACGGTTGAGGTCAACGGCAAGCGCGTGGAGGTCAAGTTGCCCGGCGGGCTGGGCGCGCGGGCCAAGTCCCCCAAGTCGGCCAAGCGCCCCACGCGGCGCGACCGCGGCGGGAGCAAGGTCTCTGCGCCAAGCGGCAACTCGCTCACCACGCCGATGCAGGGAACCATCGTCAAGGTCAACGTCGAGGAGGGGCAGAGCGTCTCCGAGGGCGACGCGATCGTCGTGATCGAGGCCATGAAGATGGAGCAGCCGCTCAACGCGCACCGCGACGGGGTCATCGCGTCCCTGTCGGTCGCCCCGGGCGACGCAGTCACGGCGGGGCAGTTGCTCTGCGAGATCGTCGATGCCGACTGAGCCGGCCTGAGGCTCAGCCGATCGTCGGCGCCGCGAACGCGAGCACCACGCCCAGGATCAGCATCAGCGCGTAGCCGATGGCCAGTCCCGTCGGGAACGGCGGGAGGCGCAGCGGCTCGACCGGGGTGTCTCCGAGCAGCTTGCCGAGGAAGATGAAGCTCATCGGCGCGAACACCGTCATGGCGATGCTCGCGATGGCGATGATGATCTTCTCCCCGAGCGTCGACGTCATGGGGGTGATGGAGAGCATCACGATCTGGACGGCGACCATCCAGCCGATCGCGATCAGCCACGGGAACCAGGCGTAGCTGCGCGCGAGGCGCAGGTCCTCGCCCGCGAACCTTGCGACGTGGCCCGCGAACCGCCGTGCCTGCCAGAACATGCCGAGGATGCCGAGGGCTAGCGCGACCATCGCGGCGATGAAGCCGCCGCCGAGGGCGTCGTTGGCCACGGCGGTGTCGCCGGCCCCGAACGGGGTGATGACGAGGTAGGCGACCGCCTCCTGCAGCGAGGTGAACCCCACCCACAGCCACAGCAGGTGCGCGGTCCCGCCGCGGGCTCTGAGCGGCGTCCAGTAGGTCATCAGAAGGCCGAGGACCAGGCTGACCGCCGGACCAGCGAGGGCGGCGATCGCGACGGCCTGCGGCGTCATCTCCCCGGCATGGGAGACGGCGAACGAATACAGCGTGCTCGGATTGCCGAGCAGCGCCCCGGCGACCCAGTGCCCGCACTCGTGGATCAGGACGGTGATGGCGGAGCCGAGCAGCAGCGCGAACACGCTCGCGAGGACGACTCTGCGGTAGTCAGGTGCGGTTTCGGTGGCCGGGGCGAGGTCCATGACGGACATCCTGCCCCCTGCCAGGGTCGCCGACTGCTGACGATGCACAGGCAGATGCCCATCCGGACAGGGAGGCCACCCTGAAGCCCGGTCTCAGATGACGACGACTCCTCCGTCGGTCCGCAGCGAACTGGCCCTCGGCTTCAGCACCGGGTCGAGGATGATCCTCGCGTTGGTCATCTGGCCACCGCGCGCCCTCGTCGCCAGCAACTGCCCCGCCCAGCGGCCCAGCTCCTCAGACGGCTGCTCCACGACCGTGACCTGCGGTTCGACCATCAGGTTCCAGCGGTCGTCATCGACGCCAACCAGGCCGACCTCAGGCCCGATCGCCCTACCTTGGCTCCGCAGCGCGGAGAAGGCCTCACCGGTCAGGGTGTTGGTCGCGGCGAAGATGGCGTCGGCATCCGTCGCGGCGATCAGACGGGCAACCTCAGCGGGCCGGTCTTCATGGAACGGGAGTGAGAAGACCCGTGCATCCGGGACGGGATGTCCGGCGGCCGCCATCGCCGCGCGGAAGCCCTCCTCACGTTCGCGCATCGGAGAGATGTCCGTCGTATGGTTCAGCACCATCGGCGAGAACCGCCCCTGCTCCAGCAGATGATCTGCGGCGAGGTGACCGATCATGCGGTTGTCGACCGCGATGGAGTCGCCGCCGAAGCCGGCGACGGTACGGTCGACGGTGATCACAGGAATACCCGCCCGGTCGAACGGTCGCAGGTGGCTCGGCTTCGGGGAGGCGGCCGCGATCAGCACGCCCGAGACCCGGTGCGCGATCACCGTCTCTATCGAGGCCCGCTCCCTGGCTGGTTCCTCGCGTGTGTTGCACAGCACCACCGAGTAGCCCTCGGCGTTGGCCACCTTCTCGAATGCTTCAAGGAGGCGGACGAAGAATGGGTTGCGCACGTCCGGCACGATCGCGGCCAGCAGGTCGGAGCGCTGACGGCGCAACGCACGGCCCGCACCGTTGGGCCGATAGCTGATCTCCTTCGCCGCGGCCAGCACCCGTTCCGCGAGTTCAGGTGCGACGCTGGGATGGCCGTTCAGCACCCGGGACACGGTCGCGATGGACACCCCTGAGGCACGGGCCACGTCGGTGATCGTGGGATCCTTCTCGCGCTGCTGCGTCATCACCGCTCCACCACAAGCGGTCCATCGTCGACGCCGAGATCTGCGGCCACCCGGAAGCGCGCTCCGTCCTCGCCACGCACAACGGCACGCACCTTGAGCCGACCTCGGTGGCAGCGCAAATCAACCGAATCCTGACGGACCACTGCAGTTCCCCATCCCTCTCCAGTCAGGATCGGGTAGCTACCGTCGCGCCCGACCCGAAGCGTCCCGTCGATCTGATTCCAGCTGAGCCCTAGGGATGCTTCGAACAGGCTCCAGCCGGACATGGCCCTGACGTAGTGGTCGCCGCATTCGATCTCGTTGAAGGGATTCCGACGCCGACCGTCGTGCCGAGTCCATACTGCGTCCGCGATGGCCTCGGCTTCACCCAGAAGCCCCTCCCGCACGCAGTGTGCCGCGACCTGGTATTCCACCCCGGTCCACACCTCGTCACAGTACAGCGTCGGAACCTCCGGGCGGCCTCCGTCCGGCCACGTGCACAGCACCAGTCCACGTTCCCCCCGCATCGCATAAGGCCGCTGCGTCTCGGTCCCTGCGTCATCGAGGAGGTTGTGGCGAACCACATTGGCAAGGGCTTCGCGGACGTGGTCCTCGGGCAGGAGGTAGCCGAGCTCCAGTTCGTGCGCCCACCACTGGCCGATCAGTTGGTCTGCCAGGCAGCCCCTACCCCACTGATGCATGTCCGGCAGGTCCGGATCTGGCACCTGAACGTAGTAGCCACCGGAGAAGCAGGCTTCGTCAAGGGCGGCCGAGGAGCGCTCAAAGCGCGCGCGCCAGCCCTGCGCGAGAAGATCTTCACCGATCAGGCGCGCCAGCTCCTCGGCCGCCCTCAGCGCCGCCAGCCAGTAGGTACCCATGTAGGTGTTGGCTCCGTGCAAGCCGATGTCGTAGGTGCTCGGCTGGATTCCGTGCAGGAGGCCCGTGTCGTCTGGATCCCACGTGGTGGCAATGTGCCCCATCAGCCTTTCGATCCCCGCCCAGCGCGACCGGATCCATTCCAGGTCCACCGCGCCGCGGCGAAGCTCGCGGTCGGTCTTGAGGACCGCGCCGCACATGCCGTCGAGGGCCGGCTGGTCAGGGGCACCCACGGGGCCGTCGCCGTGCTGCCTCAGGTATCGGGGTAGGTGGACCCGATGCGGCAGCGCCCCCGAAGGCGCCTGCATCAGGTCGAGCTCAGTCTCGCGCATCGACCGTTCGAGAGCAGGGAACAGGGCGGCCCCGGCCTGGGCGTAGTTCCACACGTGTGTGCAGTTCAGCGGGCAGGCACCCCCGACGTCACCCGACCACATCAGGGTCGACTCCCCCAGCAGCCCCTCGTAGCCGTAGAAGTTGCCGTCGTGGGTCCTGAAGGTGGTCGGGGTGCGCAGCGGTATGGGTTGGGCCGCCAGGTGGGTGCGCCACCGTTCCGGGAGGTCGACGGCGTTCAGGGCGTCGACCCACCGACCGGTGTCTTTCCAGTGTGCGTCCCAGTTGTTGAGCGCGTCGTCCGCGACGGCCAGGGCATCGGGGAACCGGGTTGCGTAGTGGTTGCCGATCCAGAACCTCGTGGGGCCGACCTCGGGTCGGTCGGGTCCGTACTGGACGAAGTCGACGTAGCGGTTGGGGAAGTGCCAGGCGAGCACGAAGCGCACCGTGACGCTGGAATCCCCCGGGATCTCGTTGTGAGCGACGAGCGCGCCCAGCCAGGTTGAGCCCTGCGGACTTGGCCCGAACCGTGGCTCAGGCCCACTCTGCTGCCCGACCTGCACCCACGGCGCGACGCCGAGCACCGTCTGGTCGCCCCAGGGGGCGAGCACCCGGAGGAAGTCGAACAACTCGTCGGGGTCCTCGAAACAGGGCAGCGCGACCACCCGGTCCGCTTCGCAGGAGAGGACCTGCTGGCCGGACCACGGTGACGACGGCGCCACGCTGGGGTTGTCCATCACCAGGTCTGCTCTTGTCCCGGAGCGGCGGAAGCGGTTCACGTTGCCGCCGTATCCCGGGGCGCGCACGCCGCGCGGGTTCAGATGGGGGTCGAGCCCGACCGCGTTGTGCGCCGCGAACGCGAGCCACGTCCAGGCTGTCACCTCCGAGGTGTTGACGAGTTCGACGTCGACCAGGATGGCTGGCAGCCCCGACGCGTCGGCGTCGCCAGGGACCAGCGGCGAGACGGCCTTGACCTTGACCACAATCGGGCCGCCGGTGTCGTGGGTGACATCCGCGACCGGATAGGTCGCGGTCATCGATGTGCTGGTCCCCCCGTGGGCAGCGATCAGGTCACGCTGCCAGGCAGGGACCAGGTCGTCGTTGACCATGGGGGTTGCGGGCCTGCCGTGTGCGCCGGGATCATCGCGCTCGGCCTGGAGCACCATGGTCTGGTTCAGGATCGGCTCCAACTGCTGGACCCGGAGCGCCATGAACGTGCCAGGCAGGTCGCCGTGGTGCGTACCGACGTTAATCAGCTGGGCCTGCCGAAAGCCGCCGTCGGAGCCCAAGGCGATGGAGCCTGTCCCGATGCCGCCGAGCGGCATGGCGACGGCCGGATGGTCGTTCGGGTTCCAGGTCGTCATTTGAGGCCCGCCATCTTGATGTTGCCGATGATCTGGCGCTGGAAGATCAGGAAGAGGATGACCACGGGGAGGGCCGCGAGCGTCGAGCCGGCCATCAGGAGCCCCAGCTCGGTGTTGCGCTCGGACCGGAAGGTCGCCAGGTACTGCTGCAGCACGTACTTGTCCGGGGACGTGATGGTCAGGATGGGCCAGACGTAGGAGTTCCAGTAGGCCAGGAAGGCCGTGATGCCCATGACCACGAAGGGGGGTTTCGACAGGGGGAGGAACAGGCTGAAGAAGATGCGGATCCGGCCGCAGCCGTCGAGCATCGCGGCCTCTTCGAGGGAGGAGGGGATGTTGAGGTAGAACTGGCGGATGAAGAAGACGCTCGCGGCGCTCGCAGCCCCGGGCACGACCAGCACGGCGAGGGTGTCGAGCATGTGGAGTTTCGTGACCACGATGAAGCTGGTCAGCAGGATGGTCATGCCCGGGATGAACATGGTGGTGATCACCAGCACCCAGAGGGTCTTCTTGAACCGGAACTCGAGGCGTGCGAAGGCGTAAGCGGCCAGCGAGTTGACGCTCAGGCTCAGCACCGTGAACAGCAGCGCGCCGAGCAGGGTCCACAGGAGGGTGCGGGTGAACGTCGGGTCGGCCAGGATCTGGGCGTAGTTCTCCCACTTCCAGACCTCTGGGAAGAACTGGAAGGGGTTTGGATGACCTCGGTCTTCGCCTTGAAACCGGCGATGACCATCCAGGCGAGCGGGAACAGTGCCGCCGCGATGTACACGGCCCCGACGATGCCCTTCAGGACGGCGCGGATCCACCATGCGGCGGTGCGGTGTGGGCGGCGGATCTCGTCGATCTCGCTCATGTCAGTCCACCAACTTTTCGGAGTTGAGCACCTTGAACACCAGCGCGGAGACGGTCCCGAGCACCACGAACAGCAGCAGCGCCGCGGCGATGGAGTATCCGACGTTGATGTCGTTGCGGAAGTGGTTGAAGATGAAGAGGTTCGGCAGAGTAGTCGAGTCGAGCGGGCCGCCGCCGGTCATGATCAGCGGGAGCTCGAACTGCTGGATGGCCGCCACGAACCCCGTGATCAGCAGATACAGCAGGACGTTCTTCATCTGCGGGATCGTGATGTAGCGCGTCTTCTGCCACCACCCGGCCCCCTCCATCGCGGCCGCCTCGTAGAACTCCATAGGGATGTCGACCATCGCCGCGACCATGATCAGGGACGTCAGGCCGAGGCCGAGCCAGATAGCGGGCACAGCCACAGCCAGCAGCGCCCAGGCCGGGTCGCCGATCCAAGCGATGGGGTCGATGCCGAAGTAGCCCAGGAACCAGTTGAGCAGGCCGCCGGAGTAGTCGTAGATCAGCACGAACACGATCGACGCGATCACCGTCGAGATGATGGTCGGGATGTAGATGCTGACCTTCAGAACCGTCGCGAAACGCCGCGAGACGGCCACCACGAGGCTCGCAAAGAAGAAGGCGAGCACCAGCATGACGGGGACGGTCATCAGGACGAAGAGGAAGCCGCGGCGGATAGTGGCCCAGAACAGCGGGTCCTTCAGGACCGCGAGGAAGTTGTCGAGGCCCACGAACTCAGGGGCCTTGTAGAAGCTCCAGTTCTGGAAGGACAGGTAGCCGGCGTAGACGGCCGGCCAGATCACGAAGATGCCGAGCAGGATCACGACCGGCAACAGCAGCAGGTAGGCAACCTTCGAGTCGCGGTACTGGTATCTGGCATGGCGCTTTCTGGCGTCGCGCTCTGGACGCGCTGTGGCGGTTGTCATGGTGTCTCCCTTGGACGAGGCCGGTTGGCTGCGGCGCACACACGCGGTCGCCAACCGGCCAAGTGACGGCTACTGCTTGGGCGCCTTCTCGGGCAGCTTCTCGCGATCGATCACCGTCTTGATCGCGGCCGTGGCGGTGGCGAGTGCGTCGTCGATCGACGAGGCCCCCTTCATGCCGGCCTCCATCGCGGTGCCGACGGCCAACGACACGTCCCACGGGTAGGTCGGCTCAGGGATGGCGTCCGGCGCGATCTCATTGGTGACGATCTCGGACCAGGGGGCGTCGGCGGCCTTCTCGTCCTTGGCGACGGCCTCCTGCACCGACTTGCGCACGGGCACCTTGGTGAACTGGGTGTCGACGAAGAACGGCACCAGGTTGGCGGGATCGCCTGCGATGGCCCAGGAGAGGAAGTCACCTGCCGCTTGGGAGTTCTTGGTCTTGGCGTCGATGACCCACTTGAAGTTGCCGAGCGTGGTCGTGGTCCTGCCGCCCGCGTCGGGCGAGCTGGGCACCTTGCCGATGCCGGTCTTGGTGAGCAGATCCGGGTAGTCGGAGCCGATCTCGGACATCATCCAGGAGCCGGACACCTTGAACGCACACTTCTGCTCGCCGAAGTCCTTGCCCTCGACGTAGGCGGCGAGGATCTGCTTGGGCATGTATTCGTTGTCCCAGAGGGTCTTGTAGACCTCGATCAGGGCCTTGTAACCGGGCTCCTGCACGGCGGCAGCCGTCCAGTCGTCCTTCAGAGCCAGGTGGTTGTTGAAGTTGAACTGCTGGCCCACGCTCGACCAGGCGAACGTCGGGGCGTCACCTGCGGGCGAGATGCAGTACTGGCCCTTCTTGAGGGTGGGCTTGATCTTCTCGCACAGAGCGAAGAGGTCGTCCCAGGTCTCGGGTCCCTTCTCGGGATCGAGCCCGGCCGCGGTCAGCATGTCCTTGTTCCAGAAGAGGACCGCCTGCGGCTCAAGGAGCAGCGGGTAGGCGTAGTAGTCCTCGCCGACGGCCGAGACGGGTTTGGCCGAGTCCATGATTTCCCCGAGGGACTCAGCCGACATCACGTCGTTGAGCTTGAAGAGCTGGCCCGCGTTGACCGCGTCCTGGATGGCGCCTGGGTGGGTGTAGACGTCTGGAGCCTTGCCAGCTGCCTGCGCCGACTTCATCTTCTGATCCCAGGCATCCGCAGGCACCTCGGTACCCACCACCTTCACGGCGGTCTGGGCCTTGTTGAACTGTTCGATGATCGACTCGTACCACTTGTTCTCGACCGGGGTGAACGTGCGGTGCCAGAACTGGATGGTGGTTACAGCGGCCGCGCTGCCTCCGGTTCCGCCGCCTCCTGTGTCGGTCGGGGCCGGCTCGCCGGGAGTTCCCGAGCCGCAGGCTGCCAGGACGCTGACGGCTGCGAGACCTCCGGTCGCGCCGAGCAGTGTGCGCCTCGAAATGTTGTTGGTCATCATTGACTCCTTTTGTCTCGTCCTGCCTACGGCAGGCGGTGGTGTTGGCGGCGGGACCTCAGTCCCCGCCGGTTCGACGGAGGTCCATTGAGTACCAATAGACCTGGTAGGGCCCCCAGATGGAGAGCGTGAAGAAGAGCCGCCGCCCGTCGTCGGCGACGTAGCGAGGGCACAGGTACGGGGCGTACAGCCCCGGAGTGTCGGCTTGGGTGAGGATCTCGTGGGGTTCGCTCCACGGGCCCCACGGTGAGAGGCCCTCGTAGAGGACTGCCGATCCGTTGTCGAGCATGCTGGCGAGCAGCCACCTCTCCAGGTGGCTCGACCACAGCACGGACAGTTCCGCCGTGCCGCGGTCGAGGACCACGACGGCATCATTCAGGTCCGTGCTCCAGGTCGCCTCGCCGTCGACCTCGCCTGCAAAGTACTCGTAGGAGGACAGTTCCTCTACGGCGGCGGGCTGGGCGCGCACGCGCATCAGGGACACCTCGCCGAAGCGCCCGGCCGGGATCCCCCAGAGATAGATCCAGTCGACGCCGTCCACGGTGAGCGGCACCTGAGCGAGTTGCACGAAACCGGACTCCCCGGGCCAGGTCACTGCCTCGAGGATCTCCCACGTCTGCCCATCATCGGTCGACCTCGCGAGCCCGGCATGATCGGTCTCCCAGACGCCCGGCTCGCCCCAATGGGTTACCGACATGTACGCGAGGTACATCGTCTCGTCGACGGCGAACAGTTGGGTCGGGATCTTGGTCACCTCGCCGACCTGGTCGTTGGGCTTGTGGTCCCCCGGAAGCACCTCCTTGACCTGTTCCAGGTCGTCGAGAACCCAGCCGTCGAAGGTGATGCCGTCGGTGGGGTCATCGTCGGTCGTCCAGGCGAGGCAGTTGGACTTCCAGACCTCGCCGGTTCCGCCAAACGCGTCGGCGTCACGGATGCCGAAGTTATCGCCGAAGACGAACCAGGTGCGCTCGCCCACGGTGGTCATGTGACCCAGGTCAGCCCCCGCCAGCAGCACGCTCGCCGTGTCGTTGATCGCGCCAGGGCCCGTCAGCTGCGCGACGCGGGTCACGCCATCGACCGAGCCGAGCACGAACCCACCGGGAACCGGTGACGCGGCGGCGCCACCTCGGCCGCCGGAACAGGCGGTCGCGAGAGACGCCACCGTCCCCGCCGCCAAGAGCCCCCGCCGCGTCAGATCCATCAGCCGAGCCTCGGCATCCGCTGCTCGACGGGCGGGAGGGTCAGCGTCTCGTCGATCCGGTCCAGGTACCAGTAGGCGACCGATGAGATGTCGTCGCACCGCTGGTTGTTGTGGCCATGCTCGATCGTGACTCGGACCGACTCGTTGAACGTGACCGGATCCTCGATGTGGAAGCGGTACATCGAGATCTGCCCCGACCAGTTCGGCCCACCCGGCATCGTGATGCCGTGGTACGGGCCGTGGAAAGGCTCGGACGGGCACCAGGCGGTGTTGAAGTAGTCCTCGGTGCCGGTGCCGTGGATGTTGGGGGGCCAGGACTCGCCGTCGACGAAGATCATGTCGTCGCCCTCGCCGTACCAGTTCCAGGCCTCCGTGTGACGCAGGTTGGTGACGTTGAAGGTGCAGCCGACGTAGTGTCCGCGTCCCGTGGTCTCGAGGATCGTGTAGTTGCCGTCGCCCGTGGTGTTGTCGCCTCCGAAGAGGTACTCGCCGTTGGTCAACTCCCCCTGCTCGATGCCGTCAGTCGGGTTCTCCCGGTGCCACGACGCGTGGAAGCGGCCGATGCCGTCCTCCAGTTCGTCGAAGGCCTCGTAGTCGATGTAGAAGTAGAACCAGAGCACCAGTTCCTCGCACTCGCTGGTGAGCTCGAACCGGGCACCATCTGCGAAGGGCATGTGGAAGAAACTGTTGAACGCCTTGCCATCCTGCGGGCTCATCTGCAGCGGAAGCGAGGCGAAGTTGGTGGTCTTCGCATGCCCCACGCCGAAGAAGTCGCCGAGCGGCACCAGGATGCTCGGCTTGTCCGAGCCGTCCCAGTAGGCGCGCAGGACCAGCTTGCGCAGGAAGTCGTTGTCCGGGGTGTTCGGGTCCGTCGGCCCTGCCGGCGCCACCGTCATCCAGATGTGGTTGATGTCGCCTGCGCCCGCGATGTCGGCGAGTTGGACGGTCTCCCCCGGGCGCAGGGTGACCCGGTCCTCGTTGCCTCCTGATGCGTCATAGGAGGACACCCTCCGACGTTTGGTGTCACGCAGCCTGGGAAGATCCCGGAGGCTGGAACCGTAGCTACCGTAATTGCTCATCGATTCGTCTGCCCTTCGTTGGGGTCCTGGACCATCCGGCCCGGGGAAAACCTGAGAAATCGTTTTCACTGACCCTACGACCGTCGTTGCGGCGACGTCAACCACAAAGGGCAAGAAATGTGTCCCAGATCGGATTGCGTACGCGTCCTCTGGCCACGCGGAGATGGTGATCCCCCACAGGAGGGTGCCCCCGCCGGGCTCCCCGTGCCAGGGGTGCGAGCGCCCGGCCTGAAGAGCGCGTGCTCACCACGGACTATGGCCCCGCCCGCGGCCGCCCTTGCGCGCCCGAATATCCTGGGTAGCAGGCGGATGCTGGAAGTAGAGGTGGAGTGAGATGTTCAGCGGATTGATCACGATGATGTTCATCTTCGTGATGATCTCTGTGATCCTGAGCGTCACCAGGGGCAATCGTCCACGCCTCGGCGACAGCGGTTACCCACCTCAGCCCCTCGATCCCCGCCCGCGCCCGCAGATCAGCCAGTGGGGCGGCGGCCTCGGCGGCCCCTACGCGCAGCAGCCCTACGGGCAGCAGCCGTTCCCGATGATGGGCCAGCCGTATGGCGACCCGGCGGCCAGGCAGCCGATGTCGCAGGGTTCCCGTGAGGCGATCGACCGCGACATCACGAGCTTCGGCGAGGAACTGCGCGACCTTGACCTCGAGGTCGTCGGGATGCCCCTCGATGACGCGACGCAGGCCGACTACACCTCGGCCCTTGACGCCTACGACGGTGCGAAGCAGCAGTTGGCGACGGCTCAGTCCAACGCCGACGTCAAACGGATCGCCGAGATCATGGAGGGCGGCCGCTACTCGGTGGCCTGCGTCCGCGCCAGGGTGAAGGGCGAGGCCGTGCCCGAACATCGTCCGCCGTGCTTCTTCGACCCCTCTCACGGCGTCTCCGTCGCCAACGTCTCCTGGGCACCGCCCGGGGGTGCTCCCCGCGACGTGCCCGCCTGCGCGGCAGACGCGCAACGCATCCGCACCGGCAACGACCCGTCGATCCGGATGGTCTACGCCGGGCAGCGTCAGGTCCCCTACTGGGAGGACCAGCAGCACGCGGCATGGGCGCAGGGCTACTACGGGCGCTACGGCGGCGACCCCGCGCTCCGCACCATCACGCACGGAGCCTTGATGATCGGCGGCTTCTCGCTGCTGATGGGCCTGCTCGACGACTGAGCCGCCCGCTCAGATCTCTTCGTAGGGCGCCGCGCGAGCTTATGCGGGACAGGTAGCGCGCCTGCTCCGGGTCGGCGGAAACGTCGGGCGCCATGCTCGCTCCCCCTCCGTGGACGACCCGCGCCGATCGCACAGGGGCCACTCGCCCCAGGGGCTGTGGGATTCCCACAAGGGAGGGCCCCGATCTTCGGATGGACGCGTGATAAGCATCGATGCCTCAGAAGGTAGCGTTGGAAACAACCTACGGTCGCGTAGGTTACGCCTGAGGAGTGCCATTGAACACCGCCGCAACATCCATCCGTGAGGCCCGTGATCTGCTGCTCGGGCTCAGAGGCGAGGGGGATCGGGCGCGCGCCGAGTTCGAGTGGCCACGCATCTCCGGGCGGTTCAACTGGGCGATCGACTGGTTCGACGCGATGGCCCGCGGCAACGACTCCCCCGCGCTATGGCTGCGCGACCTGGAGGGCGTCGACCACGTGTTCAGCTTCGCCCAGATGGCGGACCGCTCCGACCGGCTGGCCACCTGGCTGGCGGCGCAGGGCGTCGGTAAGGGCGACGCGGTAATGGTCGTGCTCGGCAACCAGGTCGAACTGTGGGACGCGATGCTTGCCGTCATGAAGCTCGGCGCCATCGTGCTGCCGACCGCGCAGGCGCTGCAGTCCTTCGACCTGGAGTTGCGGGTGCCCCGCGCGGGAGTCACTGCCGTGATCGCCAACCCCGAGGACGAGGCGAAGTTCGGCGACATCTCGAACATCGTCACCGTCACCACCGGCGCGGCGCACGGCCGCTGGCGCGCGATGGCCGACGCGCAACTGCTGCCCGCAGAGCCCCACGAGGTCGTCACCGACGCAGGCGACCCGTGCCTGTACTACTTCACCTCCGGCACGACCAAGGACCCGAAACTCGTGGTGCACACGCACCTCAGCTACCCCGTCGGCCACCTGTCGACCATGTACTTCATCGGCGTGCGCCCAGGCGACGTGCACCTGAACATCTCCTCCCCAGGCTGGGGCAAGCACGCCTGGTCGAGCTTCTTCTCCCCGTGGCTGGCCGGTGCGACCGTGTTCAGCTACGCCTACGACCGCTTCGACGCGTCGGAACTGCTCCGTACGCTCGAGGAGTGCCAGGTCACGACGCTGTGTGGGCCGCCGACGGTGTGGCGGATGATGATCAAGGCCGACCTCGGCGAGCGCCCGTCGGCGCTGCGCGAGGTGGTCGGCGCGGGCGAACCGCTCAATCCCGAGGTGATCTCCGCGGTCGAGCGGGCCTGGGGCCTGACCATCCGCGACGGCTACGGGCAGACCGAGACGACCTGCACCGTCGGCAACGCGCCCGGCGAGCAGGTGCGACCGGGCTCAATGGGCAAGCCCATGCCTGGCGTGCGCCTCGAGATCGTCGACCCCGACACCGGCGAGGAGTCGTCCACCGGCGAGATCACGCTTCCGCTCGAGCCATGGCCGTTCAACCTGACGCCCGGCTACCTGGACGGCTCCCCCACCGCGCAGGCCGACGGCAGGTACCACTCGGGCGACCTGGTCACCGTCTCCGATGACGGTTACCTGACCTACGTCGGTCGCACTGACGACGTGTTCAAGGCCTCGGACTACAAGATCTCGCCGTTCGAACTGGAGTCGGTGCTGATCGAGCACCCTGCCGTGATGGAGGCGGCCATCGTGCCTGCCCCGGATCCGCTCAGGCTGGCAGTGCCGAAGGCCTACATCGCGCTTGCGCCCGGCTTCGAGCCGACCGAGGAGACGGCCGTGTCGATCCTCAGGCACGCCAAGGAGAACCTCGCCCCCTATCTGCGGGTGCGTCGGGTCGAGTTCGCGGAACTGCCAAAGACGATCAGCGGAAAGGTGCGCCGCGTGGTGTTGCGCGCCCGCGAGCACGACCCGGCGGTCGAGGTCAACGACTTCCGCTACGAGAACTACCCCGAGCTGCGCGGCTGATCAGTTGGTCAGGACGGCGGCGTCGCGCTTGTGCAGCCGGCGCGCCGCCTCGGCGAGCGAGCCCGACATCGACGGGTAGACGGTGAACGCGTGGCTGAAGTCGTCGACGTTGACCTGCTGCGACACCGCGATCGACACGGCATGGATCAGTTCGGACGCACGGGGCGCCACGACGACGCCGCCGACGATGATGCCGGTGGTCGGCAGGCAGAACAGCTTCACGAAGCCCTCGGTGAAGCCCTGCATCTTGGAGCGGGCGTTCGGCCCGAGCGGCAGCAGCACCGAGGAGACGCGCACCAGGCCCGCGTCGACCTCCTTCTGCGAGAGGCCGACGGTGGCGACCTCGGGGGTCGTGAACACGTTGGACGAGACGAGCCGCAGGTCGAGCGGGGTGACGGCGTCCCCGAGCGAATGCCACATGGCGACCCGGCCTTGCATGGCCGCGACCGAGGCGAGCGCGAAGACGCCAGTGACGTCGCCTGCCGCGTAAACGTGCCGGTTGGAGGTGCGCGAGACGCGATCGACCTTGATGTGGCCCGACGGGGTCAGTTCAACGCCCGCCTCCTCGAGGCCGAGGCCCGCCGAGTTGGGGATGGCGCCGACCGCCATCAGGCAGTGCGACCCGGTGATCTCCTCGCCGTCGGCAAGCGTCACGACGACCCCGTCGCCCTCGCGTCGGGCCGCCACCGCGCGGCGCTCGCTCATGATGGTCATGCCGCGCCGCTCGAAGGCCTTCTGCAGCACGGCGGCCGCGTCCTGGTCCTCGCCCGGCAGCACCTGCTTGCGGGAACTGACGAGCACCACGTCGCAGCCGAGGCCGTCGAAGGCGGAGGCGAACTCGGCGCCGGTGACGCCGGAGCCGACCACGATGAGCCGCTCGGGCAGGTCGGTGAGGTTGTAGACCTGCTTCCAGTTGAGGATCCGCTCACCGTCGCATGGCGCGTCGGGAAGTTCACGCGGCGTGGTCCCGGTCGCGACGAGCACGATGTCGGCATCGAAGCGTTCCTGGCCGTGCTCGGTGTCGGCGATCACGACGTTGGCGCCGTCGAGCCGGGCCTGCCCGATGACGATCGCGACGCCCTCCTGCAGGAGTCGCTGCCGGATGTCGCTCGACTGGGCGAGCGCGAGGTCGAGGACGCGCTGGTTCACCTCGGCCAGGTCGACGCGCACCACGTCCGTGACGGCATCGCCGGGTAGGTGCAGGCCAAGTTGGCGGGCGTTCTCGATGCGCACCATCACCTCGGCGGTGGCGATCAGGGTCTTTGACGGGACGCAGTCGGTCAGCACCGCTGCGCCGCCGAGGCCGTCGCGTTCGATGAGCGTCACGTCGCCGCCCAGTTGGGTCGCGACGAGCGCCGCCTCGTAGCCGCCGGGTCCGCCACCGATGATCACTACCTTGGTCACGGGTGCCATCCTTCCACACCCCCACGCAGCCCGGGTGGCCGCAAGTATGCTGAGGCCTGTGAACCAGGACCCTTATCAGTTGGCGGCCGAAGCGGCCGATTTCTTCCGCTCCCACTTCGACGTCGACCGGATCGATGTCGCGCTGGTGCTCGGTTCGGGCTGGGCCTCCGGCGCGGACCAGTTGGGCACCCCGATCGGCGAGATCGAACTGGGCGACGCCCCCGGCTTCAGTAAGCCGGTGGTCAGCGGCCACGGCGGCGCGCTGAAGTTGGTGCGCACCGCGGGCGGCAAGGTGGCCGCGATCTTCACGGGACGCACGCACTATTACGAGGGCCGCGGGGTCGCCCCGGTCGTGCACGGCGTGCGCACCGCCGCCGCCTGGGGGGCCGACACGATCGTGCTGACCAACGGTTGCGGCGGGCTGAACCCCGACTGGGCGCCGGGCACGGTCGTCGTCCTGAACGACCACATCAACCTCACCGGCGACACCCCGCTGCTTGGCGCGACCTTCGTCGACCTGTCCGAGGCCTACGCGAAGCGCCTGCGTGACGTCGCGCACTCCGTCGACGCGTCGCTGCCGGAGGGCGTCTACGTCCAGTTCCGTGGGCCGCAGTACGAGACCCCTGCCGAGGTGCGGATGGCGGGCGTCCTGGGCGGCGACCTGGTGGGCATGTCGACGACGCTTGAGACCATCGCGGCTCGCGAGGCGGGCCTCGAGGTGCTCGGCCTCTCGCTTGTCACCAACGCGGCCGCGGGCCTGAGCGAGACCAACCTGGACCACGCCGAGGTGCTTCAAGCTGGCAAGGACGCTGGCCCGAGGCTCGCCTCGCTGCTGGCCGGGATCGTGGGGGCCCTGTGATGAGCGACCTGATCTCCGCCGCGACCGCTTGGCGCGACGCCGACCCGGATCCCGACACCCGCGAGGAACTGGACCACCTGATCGTCCAGGCCCAGGCCAACGACGACACGCTGCGCACGGCCGCCACCGCTGAACTGGCCTCCGCGTTCGCAGGCCCGCTCGAGTTCGGCACCGCGGGGCTGCGCGGAGCACTCGGCCCCGGCCCCGCCCGGATGAACCGGGTCGTGGTGACGCAGGCCGCCGCGGGCTTCGCCGCCTGGCTGAGGGCAAAGGGCCACGCGGGCGGCAAGGTCATCGTCGGCCACGACGCCAGGCACAACTCCGAGGCGTTCGCCGAGGACACGGCGCAGGTGATGGCGGGCGCCGGCTTCGAGGTGCTGTGGACAAACGAGCCCATCCCGACCCCTGTGGTCGCGTTCGGGATCCAGCACTTCGGCTGTGTCGCGGGCATCGTCGTCACGGCGTCGCACAACCCGCCGCAGGACAACGGTTACAAGGTCTACCTGGGCGACGGGTCCCAGATCGTGCCTCCGACCGACGCCGAGATCGCCGCCGAGATCGCGACGGTTGCCGCGGGCGACTGGGCGCACCTGCCGCGTGGCGAGGCCCGCAGCGATGTCACTGCCGACCTGCTCGGCGCCTACGTCGCGCGCGCCGCCTCCCTGTACCCCGCCGACGCGCCCAAGGAGATCGTCTGGGTGCACACGGCCATGCACGGCGTCGGCGCCGCCACGATGCGCGACGTCGCCCAGGCCATCGGCCTGCCCGCGGGTCGCGAGGTCGCCGAGCAGGCAGAGCCGAACCCCGACTTCCCCACGGTCTCGTTCCCCAACCCCGAGGAGAAGGGCGCGATCGACCTCGCGCTGAAACTCGCCGCGGAGGAGCGCGCCGACGTGGTGATCGCCAACGACCCCGACGCCGACCGGTGCGCGGTCGCCGCGGTCGTCGACGGCCGGTGGCGGATGCTGACCGGCGACGAGTTGGGCTCGCTGCTGGGCGAGGACGCGATCCGACGCGGCGTGCCGGGCACATTCGCGAACTCGGTGGTGTCCTCGACGCTGCTCGCCAGGATGGCCGAGGCCGCTGGCCGCTCGCACACCACGACGCTGACCGGCTTCAAGTGGATCGGCCGGGTCCCCGACCTGGCCTTCGGCTACGAGGAGGCCATCGGCTACTGCTGCGACTCGCACGCGGTCCCCGACAAGGACGGCATCACCGCGGCCGTCAACGTGCTCCGAATCACCGCCGAGTTGAGGGCCAAGGGCCTGACGATCGCCGATCGTCTCGACGAGATCGCCCGCACGTACGGCCTCACCTCGACCTCTCAACTGTCGGTCCGGGTGGCCGACCTGTCGCTGATCGCCGACGCGATGGCCCGGCTCCGCGCCAACCCGCCCGCCCAACTGCTCGGCGAGGACGTCACTGTGGCTGACCTGTCGGAGGGCTCCGACGCGCTGCCGCCGACCGACGCCATCGAGTTGACGGGCCCGAGCCTGCACGTGGTGGCCCGCCCGTCCGGCACCGAGCCGAAGCTCAAGTGCTACCTGGAGGTGCGCCTCCCCGCCGACCGGTCCCAGGACGTCGCGTCGGCGCGTGAGACGAACGCCGCAAGCCTCGAGCGGCTGCGCTCCGAGATGGCGGCGGCCCTGGGAGTCGACGCCTGACGTCACGACCCGCTCGAAGACCCCTGGGGATCCGTCCTCAGGGGTCTTCGCCGTCCCGGCCCGAACTCGCGCCGCGCCCGTGCGGGAGCTTCTGCCCGACGCCTGAGGCGAGGCCCGCCGGCGGGCTACCCTGGAAACCATGACGAAGCTTCGAGCTGGACTCGCCGCACTGTTGCTCGCCCTCGTTTCGGTCTGGTTCGTGGCCATGCCGGCGAAGGCGGACACGGATGCCCCCATCACGCGCTACGACGTCGCCGTCAACCTCACGCCAGAGGGTGTCGCCGAGATGAAGGTCGACTTCACCATGGACTTCTCCGTGGTGCGCGGCCGAGGGCCCATCGTCATCCTGCCGACGGTTCAGGACGACGGCGCCAACCCGGATGAGCAGTACGTCTTCAAGTACTCCAACTTCAACGTGACCTCGACCTCGGGCGCCAACACCACGGTGTCGAAGGAGTCGCAGAGCGAGGGCATCGAGCTGCGGATCGGCGATGCGGACATCTTCAACAACGGCCCTGAGGACTACACGCTCACCTATGACGTGACTGGCTTCATCGTCTCCGAGCAGAAGGACAGCGGGCTCGACGAGTTCAGCTGGAACGCGATCGGCCCCGCGTGGGAGTCGCGGATCAGCAACGTCACCGTCGAGGTGACGGGCCCCGCCGACGTGCAGAAGACGGCCTGCTTCTACGGGCGCGGCTACACCACGCCGTGCGACGCGTCCGAGTCGGGCACCTCCGCCAGCTTCTCGGTCGATGCTCTGTCGCCGCGTGAGCCGATGCAGATCGTCGCGGGCTTCCCGGCAGGGACGTTCGGCGGCGTCGAGCAGCACAAGCGTAAGAAGCCCTCGATCGGCAACGCGTTCGCCCTGACCCCCCTCACCGGTGGCGTCGCGGGGGCTGGCCTCGTCGCGGCCCTCGGCGGCCTCGTCGCGATCCGTCGCAGGCACGCCCGCGACGACGTCTACCTCGGCCTCACCCCCGGCCTGACGCCTGGAAAGGGCGAGCCGGGCAACATCGGGCAGGCCTCCGGCAAGGCGCCCGTCACGGTGCAGTTCAACCCGCCGAAGGGGTCCACCCCCGGTGAGATCGGCACGCTGATGGACACCACGGCCGACAACGTCGATGTGTCGGCGACCCTCGTCGACCTCGCAGTGCGCGGGTACCTGCGGATCGAGTCGAACGGCGGCAACGAGTTCGTCCTCTACGCCACCAACCCGCGCCAGCGCGACAAGCTCGAACCATTCGAGTCGAAGCTGCTCGCCGACGTGTTCCAGGGGCAGCCAGCGGTCAGCGCGGGTGAACTGCGCGGGGTCGACCACCAGCACGACCTGTCGACGGCCCGCACCGGCCTCTACAACTCCGTGGTGAGCAAGGGCTGGTTCAAGGCCAACCCCACCACCGCGCAGGCCGTGCCCATGACGCTCGGTGGGCTCTGCATCATCGTGGCGGGTGTTGCCGCCATCGGGCTCTCGATGTCCGGGTGGAGCCTCCTCGCGATCCCGCTCGCCATCTTCGGCATCGGGCTGATCGTGCTGTCCGGCAAGTTCCGCAAGCGCACGGCGCTCGGGTCGGCCAACCTGGCCCAGGCCAAGGGCTTCGAGCTGTACCTGCGGACCGCAGAGAAGGACACGCTGCGCTTCGAGGAGGGCGAGGACATCTTCTCCAAGTACCTGCCATACGCGATGGTCTTCGGCGTGGCCGACCGCTGGTCGAAGCTGTTCGCCCAACTGGGCGCCGACGGCATCTACCGCGCCGACACGTCCTGGTACATCGGCGCAGATCTCTACCACGGCTTCGCGTTCGCCAGCGCCATGAACAACCTCACCTCGACCATGTCGAGTTCCTTCGACGCCGCCCGCGCCGCTGGCATGACGGCCTCCACGGGCAGCTCGTCCGGATTCTCCGGGTTCAGCGGAGGCGGCGGCTTCGGCGGCGGTGGCGGCGGCTCCTGGTAGACCCGGGCGGGCTTACGCTGGCGCCCATGCGGATCTTCTGGCGAATGCTCGTGGCAGTGGCCGTAGGCCTGATCGTGACGGCCACGGGCACCCTCCCAGCCCGCGCTGAGTCCGGGGTGCCGATCACCAACTACGACGTCGTCGTCAACCTGACGCCAGAGGGCGTCGCCGAGGTGAAGATCAACCTCACGCTCGACTTCGGCGCCAGGTCCGGCCACGGCCCCTACATCGCGCTCGCGACCGCCCAGGACGACGGCGCGGACCCGTCGATGGAGTACACCTTCGAGTACTCCGACGTGCAGGTCAGCTCCCCGAGTGGGGCCGCGGCGGACGTCGCGGAGAGCACCGACTCCGGCGGCGTGCGGACCCTCAAGATCGGCCGCGAGGGCACCGTCTACACCACGCCCCAGGACTACACCATCACCTACGACGTGACCGGCTTCATCGTCTCCGACCAGAAGGACAGTGGGCTCGACGAGTTCAACTGGAACGCGCTCGGCACCGGCTGGACCTCCGCGATCAGCGACATCGACATCACCGTCACGGGCCCGACCGAGGTGACCAAGGCCGCGTGCTTCGTCGGGGATTACCAGAGCCAGCGTCCGTGCGACGGCTGGACCGACGGCGCCTCCGCAAGCTTCTACCTCGCGGAGCTTCCGCCGTCCAACCCCGTCCAGACCGTCGTCGGCTTCCCCGCAGGCACCTTCGGCGGCGTCGAACAGCACCGCCGAGCGAAGCTGACCCCCCTCACGGCCTTCGCCCTCACCCCGGTCACGGGCAGCCTCTTCGGGGTCGGGATGGTGGCCGCGATCCTCGGAGGCGTGGCACAGTTCCGCCGGATCAGGAAGCAGGAGAAGCCGCCAAAGCGCAAGCCGAACGCTGAAGCCCTCGCCGCGCTGCAGCGGCCCGCCTCCAAGGTGACAACCGTCTCGTTCGCGCCACCCCGGGACACCACGCCCGCCGAGCTCGGCCTGCTGCTGACCAGGAAGACGGGGCGCACCGCGTTGACCGCCACGGTGCTCGACCTCGCCGTCCGCGGCTACCTGCGGATCAACCAGGGCGTCGGCAAGGAGTTCGCGCTGGTGCGCCTCAGGTCCGACCCCATCTCACTCGAGCCGTTCGAGGACTTCCTGCTCGGCAGGCTGTTCCACCGCGACGATGCGGTGACCTCCGAGGAACTGCGCACTCCCCCGTACGGTGACATCCCCTCGCGGTTCGACACCAAGCTCAGGGCGAGCGTCAAGGAAAGGGGATGGTTCAACGAGCCGGGGAGGGGCGGCCTGGTTGCCCTCACCCTTGGCATCAACCTCATCGCGTTCGGAGTGGCCGGAAGCATCGTGCTCGGGGTGTTGCTGCGATGGGGGCTCGTCGGCCTGCCGGTGCTGGTCTTCGGGATCATCCTGCTCGCCTCGTCCCTGCGCAGGAAGCAGCTCTCCCGGGTCGGAAAGGCCTACCTGGAGCAGGCGAAGGGGTTCAAGCTCTATCTCGCCACCGCAGAGGCAGACACGCTGCGCCTCGAGGAGGGCGAGGACATCTTCTCCAAGTACCTGCCCCAGGCGGTGGTGTTCGACCTCGTCGACCGCTGGACCAAGCTGTTCACGACCCTCGGCGAGCAGGGCCGCTACCGCTTCGACGACTCGTGGGTCTCGGGAGGCGGCCTCCTCAGCACCGCGGCCTTCGCGTCGAGCTTCGACTCCGCCGCCCGGTCCATGGACCGTTCGGTGACCTACGGTTCCTCGTCATCGAGCTACTCGTCGTCCACCTCCGGGAGCTCGGGAAGCTCCGGTTTCAGCGGCGGTGGGGGCTTCGGCGGCGGCGGCGGCGGATCCTGGTGAGCCCGGCGGCACCTAGCCTTTTGGGATGACCAAGGCCCTGCGATTGACGACCGCCCTGGCGATCGCGCTGCTCCTCTCGGTGCTCGCGACCCCCAGCGCCACCGCCGACGGCGGCACGCCCATCACGCGGTTCCACGCGGAGGTCAGGCTTGCCGAGGACGGCCTCGCGGAGGTCACCGTCGACTTCACGATGGATTTCTCCGCCCAACGCGGCCGCGGACCGATCTATGTGCTCCCGACCAGGCAGGACGCGGGCAACGGCAAGGACTACCGGTTCTCCTACGGGCCTGTCGAGTGGTCCTCGCCCAGCGGCGCCAACACGGACGTGCGGCGCACCGCCTCGTCCAAGACGATGACGATGCAGGTCGGCGACGCCGACACCTTCTACGACACCCCGCAGGAGTACCGGCTCACCTACAGGGTGAGCGGCCTGATCGCGCCCGACCACCCCGAGAGCGGCCTCGACGAGTTCAACTGGGACGCGATCGGCACGGGCTGGGACCTGCCCTTCTCCGAGGCGACCGCCACCGTGACGGGGCCCGTGGACGTGGCGGCGTCCTACTGCCACTTCGGCGCGCGCGGCGACCGGACCTGCGAGGCCTCCCACGACGGCGCCGGCGCCGACTTCTCCGTCGACCACCTCGACCCGCACGAACGCTTCCAGGTCACGGCCAGCTTCCCGGCAGGCACCTTCGTCGGCGCCGAACAGGAACTGGTCGACAAGCCCGCGAGCGAGCGGCCCTTCACGCTGAACGCGACCACCGGCGCCGTCTCCGGCGGGCTGCTGCTCGCCGCCCTCGGCGTCCTGTTGGCGCTGTGGCGCAACGCCTCCCGCGACGAGGTCTTCGTCGGCGTCCCGCCCGGCGTGATCCCCAAGGGCGGCGAGGCCACCGTCGCGCGAGCCTCGAGGCGGGACCGGCCGCCGGTCGCCGTCCAGTTCGCACCGCCGCCCGGCTCCCCGGGCGAACTGCGGGTCCTGATCAAGGGCAGCGTCGACAAGGTCGCCGCCTCCGCGACCCTCGTCGACCTCGCCGCCCGCGGCTACCTGACGATCGAGTCCACAGGCAGCGGCGTCGTCCTCACCCGGGTCGACCCTGCGCCGACAGGAAAGCTGCTCGGCCACGAGCAGTCGCTGCTCGCGGTCATGTTCAAGCAGTCGGCCCGGGTCACGGCCAAGGACCTGCGCGCCAACCGCAAGCTCGGACGGCGGGTCGTCAAGGCCCTCGACGGCGCCGTCAAGGGCAGGGGCTGGCTCGAGAAGCACTCGCACGGACGCCTGCAGGCCATGCGAGTCGTCGGCTTCTTCCTGACGTTCATCGGCGTGGCGATGTGCGCGATGCTCGGCATGCTCTTCGGCTTCGGGCTGGTCGGCATCCCCGTCGCACTCTTCGGCATCGGCCTGTTCGTAGTGTCGTTCAAGACCTTCCGGCGCACCGCGAAGGGGTCGGCGGTACTGTCCCAGGCCGAGGGCTTCAAGCTCTACCTCTCCACCGCGGAGCGCGACACGCTTCGCTTCGAGGAGGGCGTCGACATCTTCTCCAGGTACCTGCCCTACGCCATGGTCTTCGGCGTCGCCGACCACTGGTCGTCGCTGTTCGCCGACCTGGCCCGCGACGGCGTGTATGTCGGCGACACGTCCTGGCTGCACGGGGTGCAGTTGAGCCAGGCCGCCGGGCTGACCTCGGCCCTCGGATCGGTGTCCTCCGCAATGACGACGGTGACCCAGATGGCGGTCGCCTCGGGCGTCGGCGTCGCGAGCGGAGGCTCGACGGGCGGCTCCGGCTCCGGCGGGGGCGGTGGCTTCGGGGGAAGCGGCGGCAGTTCCTGGTGAGGCCCGCCCCTGACGAGGCCCGGCGCGCGCGGCACCGCGTCGGGAATCGCTAGGCTAGCCCGCATGACTCGGACCCTGCTGCTCGTCGCCGGCCCCTCGGGCAGCGGCAAGTCCAGGCTCACCCGGCTCGCGGCGCAGGCGTCGACGGCATTCCCGCTCAGCCTCGACGACTTCTACCACGACGCCGACCATCCCGGCCTCCCCATGACGCCGATGGGCATTCCCGACTGGGACCGGGTGGAGACGTGGGACCTCGACCTGGCGCTCGCGTCGATCTCGATGCTGCTGAGCACCGGCTCGTGTGAGGTGCCCGAGTACGACATCTCGCTTTCGCGGCGGGTCGGCTCCAAGGTGATCGACCTGGGTGACGCGTCGATGGTGGTCGCCGAGGGGATCTTCGCGATCGACGCACTCAACCCCGCCCGCCGCGCGGGCATCAACGCGGAGGGCTGGTGGCTCGACCGCCGACGGGCCGCGAACTTCAGCCGCCGGTTGGCCCGCGACCTGCGCGAGAAGCGCAAGACTCCCCCGGTGCTGCTGCGCCGCGGCGCCGCGCTGTACCGCGCAGAGCCCGGCCTGCGCCGCGAGGCGATGCGTCAGGGCTTCGCCCCGACGTCGATGCGCGCCGCGCTCGCCCGCCTCTCCGCCTGAGGCCTACTTCAGTAGGAAGGGCATCGCGATGCCCCAGATCGCGATGACGATGCCCCAGTACTGCAGCGGGACGAAGAAGAGCGTGTGGCGGTTGGTTTGCGCGGTGCCGCCCTGGCTCAGGAAGGTCAGGTAGCCGGCGGCCTGGCCGCGGGCCTCCTCCATCGAGGTGGGCGGCGGCTGGTTCGGCAGCCGGAACGTGCCAGCCGCGACCGAGGCGGCGACCTGCTGCTGGAACAGCGGCAACTGCTCCTCGAGGTAGCGGCGCGGCTTGGTCTGATTCAGGTGGACGCCCGTGAACCAGCAGCCCGCGCCCGCGGCGAGCGCCGCGGGGATCATCGCCCACTTGGCGGCCTCACCCCAGATGCCGAACGGAATGGCGACGCCAAGGATGCCCGCTGCCAGGAAGAAACCAACCGCCAGGATGCCCCAGCCACGCCAAATAATCACCGGGGAAGGCTACCCGACAAGGGGGCCTTGTTGTTCGGGCCTGGATCAGTCGGCGATCGGGGCCCAAGACGGGCCGGTCTCGCCGAGCTTCTCGTCAAGCTTGGCGAACAGCGGGGTCGGCTTGGCGAGCGGGGTGCCCGGCTGGATCGGGCGCGAGGCCCAGGTCGCCTGCTGCGCGGCGTAGTCGCCCTGCAGCGTCGGGTAGCTCAGGTCGCCGTCGCTGACCTCGACGATCGCCGGCTGGGCGGCCCAGATTCCCTCCCCGCCGAGGGCCTCGAAGACCTTCTGCGCGGAGTGCGGCAGGTAGGGGGTGAGCAACGTGTTCGCGTCGGAGACGACCTGCAGCGCGACGTGCAGCACGGTGTCGCGGCGCGCTGGGTCGTCCTTCAGCTTCCACGGCTCCATGTCGGAGAGGTACTTGTTCGCGAGCCCGACGATCCGCATGGCCTCGGTGATGCCCGCCTTGAAGCGACGCGCCGCGATGTGCTCGCCGACGGTGTCGAACGCGCCAGCCGACGCGTCGAGCAGCGCGCGGTCCTCGTCGGTGAGCTCGCCGGGCGCGGGGATGCCGCCGTTGTTCTTGTGGGCCATCGCGATCGAGCGGTTCACGAGGTTGCCCCACTCGTTGGCCAACTCGAAGTTGGTGCGCCGGACGAACTCGTCCCACGTGAAGTCGGTGTCCTGGTTCTCAGGCCCGGCGACCGCGATGTAGTAGCGCAGCGCGTCGGGGCCGAACTCGGCCAGGAAGTCGCCGACGAAGATCGAGGCGCCACGCGAGGAGGACACCTTCGAGCCCTTCATGGTCATGAACTCGGAGCTGACCACCTCGGTGGGAAGCTGCAGCTCGCCGAGCTCGGGGCGGATGGTGCCGCCCAACTCGCCCTGGCCGTTGGCGCCGAGCAGGATGCCGGGCCAGATCACGGAGTGGAAGACGATGTTGTCCTTGCCCATGAAGTAGTACGACCCCGCCTCAGGGTCGTTCCAGAACGCTCGCCAGGCGTCGGGGTCGCCGGAGCGCTTCGCCCACTCGACGGCGGCCGACAGGTAGCCGATGACGGCGTCGAACCAGACGTAGATGCGCTTCATGGGGGCGTCGCGCCAGCCGTCGAGGGGGATCGGTACGCCCCAGTCGAGGTCGCGGGTGATGGCGCGCTCGCGGATCTCCTTGAGGAGGTTGTGCGAGAACTTCAGCACGTTGGGGCGCCAGTCCTCGCGGCTGTCGAGCCACGCGGCGAGCTGCGGGGCGACCTTCGGGAGGTCGAGGAAGAAGTGTTCGGTCTCGACGAACTCGGGCGTCTCACCGTTGATCTTCGACTTCGGGTTGATCAGGTCTGCCGGGTCGAGTTGGTTGCCGCAGTTGTCGCACTGGTCGCCTCGGGCGTTGTCGTACCCGCAGATCGGGCAGGTCCCCTCGATGAAGCGGTCGGGAAGGGTGCGCCCGGTCGACGGCGAGATGGCACCCATCTGCGTCTTGGCGAACACGTAGCCGTTCTCGTACAGCGCCGTGAAGATCTCCTGCACCACGTGGTAGTGGTTCGGCGTCGTCGTGCGCGTGTACAGGTCGTAGCTGAGGCCGAGCCCCTGCAGGTCGGCGACGATCCGTGAGTGGTACTTGTCCGCGGTCTCCCTGGCCGTCAGGCCCTCCGCGTCGGCCTTCACCTGGATGGCGGTGCCATGCTCGTCGGAGCCGGAGACCATCAGGACGTCGTGGCCTGCCATGCGCATGTACCGCGCGAACACGTCGGAAGGCACCCCGAACCCGGAGACGTGCCCGATGTGGCGGGGACCGTTGGCGTACGGCCAGGCGACCGCGGCAAGAATGCGACTCATGGGCGTCATCCTATCGCCGCGACGACGGGCCACTCACCGTCGCGCCTCGCCAGGCCGACACCAGGGTGGCAGTCGGGTCACGACCACGGCGGGACGCGCCACCGACGATGGCGCCGTAGATTGGCCGACATGTGGTTGATCGCCGCGGCCCTGGCCCTCTTCGTGCTCCTGTTCGGCTTCCCGAGCGTCCCGGTCGCGCCACCCGAACCTCCCCCGGTGGTGGCGGCGGTCGAGGAGCCTGAGCCGGTCCTCGAGGACCCCGTCGAGCCGATCGAGGCCCCCACTCAGTGCTCCGACACCGACGCGGAGGCGGGCGGCCTCGCGAGGCGGCTCTCACCCATCGACGCGGCCCTCGGGGCGCGGCACCTGTTCCTCGAGATCGGCAACTGCGGCTCCGAACCGCTCCCCCTCGAAGAGGTCCACTTCACGGGCCTTGACGCCGACGGCTCCGGCGGGGAACTGAGCCTCGAGGTGCTGGGCGACGCCCCGGTGCTCGCGCCGGGCGAATGGACGGGGTTGACGCTCGACTGGCGGACCAACGGTCGCTGCGAGCGTGGCACGCAGCGCCTCGTGCTGCACGCAGGCGAGGCCGCCGTCGACGTGTCGAGCGAGTGCATGCAACTCGGCGGGGAGTATGCCGCAGAGCGCGACACGACCCTCACGCTCACCTGGCCCGACGCCTAAACTCCTCGCATGACCGACGCCCTCCCCTGCCGCTGCGACACGGGCAAGCCGTACGACGCGTGCTGCGGACGGTTCCACGCCGGGCGACCCGCGCCAACCGCGGTCGCCCTGATGCGGTCGCGCTACAGCGCGTTCGCGCTGCGCGACGCCGACTATCTGCTCGACACGTGGCACCCTGACACCCGACCCGACCACCTCGACCTGGACGTCGACACGACCTGGACGGGGCTGCGGATTGACGCGACCTCGGAAGGCAAGGCCTGGGACACCGAGGGGACGGTCACGTTCACCGCCGACTTCTCCTCGCCCGAGGGGCCAGGGCAACTGCGCGTGGTGAGTCGCTTCCTCTTCGAGGACCGCTGGTACTACCTCGACGGCACCTACTGACTCTCAGACCTGCCGAACTCTCAGACCTGCGGGAGCCCCTCGACGAGCCGCGCTCGGGCCCGGTCGCTCGCCACCAGCAGCGCCCCTCGGTGCACCGCGTCGCCTGACGACGCCACCAGGACGACCTCCGGCGGCGTGAGCGAGACGTCGCCCAACGCGTCGACGAAGACGCTGCGCAGCGCCTCGCCGCAGGCACTGAGCGGCCCGCCGAGCACGACGACCTCCGGGTCGAGCGCCAGCGTGGTGGAGCGGACGCCGAGCGCGAGCCAGCGTCCGACCTCCCGGGCGACCTTGAGCGCCTGAGGGTTGTTGCGCCCCGCCTCCGCGAACACCTCGAGCCGCGGGATGCCGAGCCTCTGCGCGCCCTCACGCAGCGCGATCTCTGCCGAGCCGAACGCACCGTTCGGGTCCAACCCGATCTCGCCCGCGGCGCCGTGCGCGCCCTCCAGCACCTCTCCCGCGATGACGAGGCCGCAGCCGACGGCCTCCGTCATGTGAAGCGCGACGGCCGAGCGGGCAGGGTGCCCCGACTCGGCGAGCGCGGACATCAGGAAGCCTGCGGCGAGCTTGGCGTCGTTGCGCACGACGATGTCAGCGTCGGGCCAACGGTCGAGCACCGGGGCCTTGATGGCGACGAGCGACTGCGGCTCCCCAGCCAGGGGTAACGGTTCGAGCGGACGCTGTTCTCGCCCTGGACGATGCCCATCACGGCGATCACTCCGCCGAGCACCGGCGAGTCGCCGTCCGCGACGACCCGGTCGACCGCCTCGACGATGTCGTCGACCGGCGAGGGAGACATCAATGCGTGGCCGGTGGCGATCACCGCGCCCGTCGCGTCGACCATGGTGACGTCGCACGACTCGTAGCCGATGATCACCACGAGCAGTCGGTGCTGCTCCGGCACGGGGTGGAACACCGCCATCGGACGCCCGAGCCCGAGGCCGGCCTGGTGGTGTCGGAGCGGACGAGACCCGCCTGCTCCATGGCGCGCAGCGACTGCGTGAGCGTCGGTCGGGACAGCCCTGTCGCCTCGACAAGGTCTTTCAGCGTGAACGTGTCCCCCAGCGCGTAGCAGGCGTCCAGCGCCGCGCGCTGGTTCACGTACCTGATCTCGGCCAAGGACGAATGCGTGCTCACGACGAAAATGTTACAACACTGTAACCCTTTTTAATAAGAGACTTGCACAACCCTGTTACGAATCTGCATACTGTGGGCAGCCGCGGGAGAATCCGCGGTCCCGACCGCCAACAAGGAAGTGGCAACATGAAGAAATCCCTGAGCGTGCTCGCTGGCCTGATCCTCTCCAGCGCACTCCTCACGGCATGCGGCGCGGGCACCTCGGCGTCGACCCCCAAGTCGATCGACCTCTGGATGCCGCCCCTGGCCGCGGACAACCTGGACAAGGAACTGTGGGACGCGATCGTCGCCCCGTTCGAGAAGGAGAAGGGCGTCGACGTCAACGTGACCGTCGTCCCCTGGGACTCCTACGAGACCAAGTACCTTACCGGCATCTCGTCGGGCGCCGGTCCCGACGTCGGCTACATGTACTCCGAGATGATCGGTGACTACATCAAGAAGGACCAGCTGATCTCGCTCGACGGCAAGGTCACCGACGAGCAGAAGGACAACCTGTACTTCCTCGACAAGGGCGTCATCAACGGCAAGCAGTACACGCTCCCCTTCGTGGTGGGCGGCGCGCGCGTGCTGATGTACAACAAGACCCTGCTGGCCGAGGCGGGCGTCGAGCCGCCCACGACGTGGGACGAGTTCGCGACGGCGGCCAAGGCCGTCAAGGCAAAGGGCATCCAGCCGATGACGGCGCCGTGGGGCGACCCGAGCCGCGGCATCATGAACGGCCAGTTCTTCCCCTTCGTGTGGCAGGCCGGCGGTGACCTGTTCACCGAGGACGGCACCAAGACCCAGTTCAACACCCCCGAGGTGATCGAGGCCGCCAAGTTCCTGCTCAGCCTCAAGACCGACGGCATCCTCCCGGACGCCACCACCGGCATCACCGTCGACACCGCGCGCAAGGCGTTCGAGTCGGGCGAGGTGGCATTCACCATCACCACCGAGCAGGAGGCCACGATCTACGAGGCCGCCGGCGTCGACCTGGGCTGGGTCACCTCGCTGCAGGGCAAGGACCGCGGCACCTTCATCGCAGGCGACGCGCTCGTCATGCTGAAGGGCTGCGAGAGCCAGGAACTCTGCTACGACCTGATGAGCTTCCTGCAGGCGGGCCCGCAGATGGAGGCCTTCCACAAGCAGGCCAACTTCCCGCCGATCGGCAAGGACGAGAAGTCGATCTACTCGCCCGAACTGCAGAAGATCTACACCGAGGAGGCCGAGATCCTGCACGTCCTGCCCGTGGTCGCCAACGGCGTGCCCGCATACAACGCGCTGTACAAGAACCTGCAGCAGATGCTCAACGGGGAGAAGACCCCGGAGCAGGCGATGGCCGACGCCGCCACCGAGGGCGACGCGGCGCTCGCCCAGGCGTGAGCGTGACAACGCTCCAGGCACGGGGGGCGCGCACCGGCGCGCCCCCCAGCACCGCTCCCACTCGGCCCGCTCGTCGGGCCGGGTGGGGCGGCCTGCTCTACATCGCACCGTCGCTGCTGGTCCTGACCTTCATCGCGATCATCCCGATCGTCTTCTCGGGATACCTGTCGCTGACGCGCTACGACGTCCTCTCCGACCCGGTCTTCACCGGGCTGGACAACTACACCCGACTGCTGAACGACCCCAACTTCTGGGGCGCGCTGCGCACCACCGCGATCTACACCCTGATCGCCGTCCCCCTGCAGATGATCATCCCGATGATCCTGGCCGAGTTCCTCGCACGGGTCGCCGGCCCGCGCTTCTCCAGCATCGTCCGTTCCGTCCTGTTCGTGCCGGTGGTCGCCTCCCTGATCCTGGTCGGCACGGTGTGGCAGTACATGTTGGCGCCCGACTCGGGCATTTTCAATGTGATGCTCAAGGCGATGGGACTCAGTTCCGTCAACTTCCTGGGCAACCCGCAACTGGCGCTCATCTGCGTCGCGCTGGTGAGCGTGTGGAAGAACATCGGCTACTTCCTGGTGCTGTTCTACGCGGGCGTCCAGGACATCCCCGTCGAGCAGTACGAGGCGGCCCGTGTCGACGGCGCGGGCGGCTTCAAGCAGTTCCTCCACATCACGCTGCCCGGCCTGAAGCCGGTCACGCTGCTGTGCACCATCCTCGCGACCATCTGGTCCTTCCAGGTCTTCGACCTCGTCTACTCGATGACCGGCGGCGGCCCAGGCGGCGCGACCACCACCATCGTGATGGGCATCTACGAGGCCGGCTTCAAGTCGTTCCAGATGGGCTACGCCTCCGCCATCGCCATGGTGCTGCTGGTGATCGTGCTCATCGTCTCGATCGTCCAGCGACTCGCCTTCCGAGAGGAGCACTGACATGGGACGACTAGGCAAATGGGCGATGTACGCCGTGGTGGCCCTGCTCGTGGGGATGGCCGTGCTGCCGTTCGCGCTGATGGTCATCACCGCGATCCAGGCGACCACGCGGCTCGAGTTCACGATCCGCCCCGAGCTGCTGACGTTCGACAACTTCGTGCGGCTCTTCACCACCAACAACTTCGGCTCTGCGCTGCTCACCTCCAGCATCGTCGTCGTGATCGCCGTGGTGCTGAACAACATCGTGTCGTCGCTTGCGGCATTCGGCTTCGCGTTCAAGCCGTTCCCTGGCAGCAAGGCCGTGTTCTGGGTCTACCTGGCCACCATCATGGTGCCTGCCCAGGTGACGATGATCCCGATGTTCATCCTGTTCAGGGAACTGGGCATCCTCGGCGGGCACCTGTCGCTCGCGCTGCCCGTGATCAACGCGTTCGGAGTCTTCCTGATCCGCCAGTTCATGGCGTCCATCCCGCCGAGCCTGCTCGAGGCGGCCCGGATCGACGGGGCGAGCGATCTGAGGATCTTCCTGTCGATCGTCGTGCCCGCCATCAAGCCGGTTCTAGTCGCGCTGACGGTGTTCACGTTCCTGACGACGTGGAACGATTTCCTGTGGCCGCTGATCTCGCTGCAGGACGGCACCCGCTCGACGGTGACTCTGGCCGTCTCACAACTCAAGGGCAACTTCCTCACCCAGTACGGCATGGTGATGGCGGGGACCACGATCGCGTTCCTCGTGCCGTTCATCGTCTACGCCGTACTCCAACGACAGTTCGTCGAGGGCGTCACCGCCTCCGGCGTGAAGGGATAACTAGCGATGCAGACCCCCACGACCTTCCTGACCAACTCGATGGTCAAGGTCACCCCCGACTGGACCCCCGCCGAGCCGCTGACCGCCCTGACCGGCTGGGACGGCGAGCAGGTGTCCTTCCAGGTCGCCTGGCTGCCCCCGAGACCCGTCTGGAGGCCCCGCGAGCCAGGTGCGCGTCGACGTGACGGGCGCCTCGTCCGTGCGGATGTTCGACGTCGACCTGGTCGCGGCCCAGGTGCCGTGCTGGAAGGAGCACTCCGACGGCTACATCGTCGACGCCCCCGCGCTGCTTCCCGACCTGCTGCGCCCGGTGTTCGGCGCCTCCCGCGCGACCCACATCGGCTGGCACAGCATCTGGGTCGACGTGACGCTGCCCGCCGAGCGGATCACGGTCACCGTCTGGGACCGCGACACCAAGCTTCTCGAGCAGGAGATCGACGTGACGACCGTCGCGCGGCCGAGCGCGGCCCCGAGCGTCGACGTCATGCAATGGTTCCACGCGGACTGCCTCGCGACCTACTACCAGGTCGAGACGTGGAGCGAGGAGCACTGGAGCGCCATCGAGAACCAGGTGCACTCCGCCGCGCGGATGGGCACCACGATGCTGCTCACGCCGGTGTGGACTCCCCCGCTCGACACTGAGCCTGGCATCAACCGCCCCACCACGCAGTTGCTCGACATCACGCTCGACGGCAGCCGCTACCTGTTCGGGCACGAGCGCCTCGACCGCTGGCTCGGCATCCTCAAGGACGCAGGGATCGGCAAGGTCGAGGTGCCGCACCTGTTCACTCAGTGGGGCGCCACCCGCGCGCCGCAGATCCGCGTCGTGGTCGACGGCGAGGAGCGCGAGCTGTTCGGCTGGCACACGCCCGCGCTCGATCCGGCCTTCCAGGACTTCCTGTCCCAGGCCGTCGCGTTCCTGATCTCCTACTTCGACGAGCGGATCGGCCGCGAGAACACCGTCTTCCACATCTCGGACGAGCCGAACGAGGACCACCTCGACACCTATGTCGCGGCGAAGGCCTCGGTCGCAGGGCTGCTTGAGGGCTGCCGGGTCCTCGACGCGCTCTCGCACCCCGAGTACGCAGAGCACGTCGCGACGCCCATCGTCGCGACCGACGCGGTGCCGGCCTTCCGTGCCGAAGGCATGGAGCCCGAGTGGGTCTACCACTGCGTCGCGCAGAGCTGGGACGTCGCCAACCGCTTCATCGCGCAGGAGGGCATCCGGACGCGCGCGCTCGGCTGGCAGATGTTCAAGGGGAAGGCCGTCGGCTTCCTGCACTGGGGCTTCAACTTCTACTACGCGCAGTTGTCGCGTCGCCCCATCGACCCGTTCCACGACACCAGCGCGGGGGGCGGCTTCATCAGCGGCGACCCGTTCATCGTGTACCCGGGCCCGAAGTTCGAGCCCATCGAGTCGCAGCGCCACCGGCTGTTTGCCGAGGCGATGGCCGACCTGGCCGTCGCGGAGCAGGCGGAGGCGCTGATCGGGCGCGAGGCCGTGCTCGCGATCATCGACCCCGACGGCGACCTCGACTACGCAGCGGGCTGGATCCCCGGCGACCAGTGGCTGACCCGCCGCGCCGCCCTCGACAAGGCCGTCATCGACGCCTCCTGAACGTCGTGTGACGAACGCCCCGCCGTGCTCCCCTTCCGGGCGCGGCGGGGCGTTGTCGTTGCTCTGAGGTCGTTGCTGTCAGGTCAGCCGATCGCGGCGTAGCGCAGCGACCACGCGCCGGGCACCTGCTGCCAGAGCAGCCCTGCGGGTCGGCCGTCGACGAGGAGCCGCGCCAGGCAGGCCTCCTCGCCGACGGCGTCGACGCGAACAAGTTCGATGGTGGCTCCCTCGAACCAGGCGAGTGAGGTCGTCTCGAGGCTGCCACTCAGCACGACCAGATCCTGGTGCAGCCGCACCGAGTCACGCGCCGTCGAGAGGTTGCCGACGGCGCGCACCACGGCAGCCTTCGCCCTCGGCCCAGCCGTGCCAGGCACCGGGCGGGGCTGATCGGCCGGGGCGTCGAGCGAGAACAGGTCGGGCTGCTCGTCGACCTGGCCGACCTCGAAGTCGGTGCGTGCTGTGGGCCGGGCGGCCTCGGGGAACCCGGGCCCTACGTCCGGCTCGGTGCCCGCCTGATAGGCGGTCGCGGCAGCGCGGGCGCGGACATCGGCCGCCTCGTTCATGGCGTGACCAGCATGCCCCTTGACCCACTCGAAGGTGACGTCGCGGCCCGCCAGTTCGGCGTCCAGTTCCTTCATGAGTTCGACGTTGAGCACCGGCTTGCCGTCGCCCTTGCGCCAACCCTTCCGCTTCCAGCCCGGCATCCACTTGGTGAGCGAGTTGATCACGTACTGCGAGTCGCACAGCACCTTCAGTGGCTCGTCCAGGTGCGCGGTGGAGCGCAGCAGGTCGAGCACGGCCATCAACTCGCCCATGTTGTTGGTGCCGTGGTCCCAGCCGCCTGCCGCCCACGCGTCGTCGGAGATGTACCACGCCCAGCCTGCGGGCCCGGGATTGGACAGGGAGGAACCATCAGCAGCGGCAACGATCACGCACCCGAGGATAGTGGCCGTGGGGCGCCGATTTCCGATCGTGGATCTGTCGGGTCGCGGTGTCATACTTTCCCGCATGACTTCGCACGATCAGATCCGGGTGCGCGGCGCGCGCGTCAACAACCTGCGCGACATGGACGTCGACATCCCCAAGAGGAAACTGACGGTGTTCACCGGGGTCTCCGGCTCCGGGAAGTCCTCGCTGGTGTTCGGCACCATCGCGGCCGAGTCGCAGCGCCTCATCAACGAGACCTACCCCGCGTTCGTGCAGTCGTTCATGGCGAGCCCCGCCCGCCCCGACGTCGACGCCCTTGAGAACCTGTCCGCCGCGATCGTCGTCGACCAGGAGCGGATGGGAGCCAACTCGCGCTCGACCGTCGGCACCGCCACCGACGTCAACAACCTGATGCGGCTCGTCTGGTCGCGGCTGGGCACCCCCGAGGTGGGGCCGAGCTTCTTCTTCTCCTTCAACACCCCGCAGGGCATGTGCCCCTCGTGCGAGGGCAACGGGAAGGTCTCCGCGGTCGACGAGTCGCTGATCGTCGACCGCGACCTGTCGCTGACCGATGGGGCGATCCTGGCACCCGGGTTCGGCGTCGGCACCTGGTACTGGAAGGGCTACGCGGAGAACCCGACGCTCGACGCGAGCATCCCGCTGAGGGACTTCACCGACGAGCAGTGGCAGTTCCTCATGTACCAGGAGCCGACCAAGGTCAAGGCGTTGGGCATGAACATGACCTACGAGGGGCTGATCCCCCGGGTCAGGCGGATGTTCCTCAACCCCGAGAAGGCGCCCGGGCAGAAGCACGCGCGCGAGTTCGCGGAGCGGATCGGCACCTTCGCCCCCTGCCCCGACTGCGGAGGCACCCGGCTCACCGAGGCGGCCCGCACGGCCACCGTGAACTCCGTGACCCTCCCCGAGGCGCTGGGCTGGCAGATCTCCGACCTGCTCCCCTGGGTCGAGACGCTGCGCGACTCCGCCGCGGGCGACCGGGCCCGCCCGGTGCTGATCGCGCTCGCCGACCTGCTCGGCTCGCTGGTGGAGGTCGGCCTCGGCTACCTCTCACTCGACCGCGAGTCCGGCACGCTCTCCGGCGGCGAGGCGCAGCGCGTCAAGATGGTGCGACACCTGGGCTCCGCGCTCACCGACATCACCTACGTCTTCGACGAGCCCACCGTCGGGCTGCACCCGCACGACATCGACAAGATGTGCTCGCTCCTGCAGCGGCTCCGCGACAAGGGAAACACCGTCCTCGTGGTGGAGCACAAGCCGCAGGTCATCAAGCGGGCCGACCACATCGTCGACATCGGGCCCGGCGCTGGCACCAAGGGCGGCGAGGTCGTCTACACCGGAGACCTGGAGGGCCTGCGCGCGAGCGGTTCAATCACCGGCGAGCACCTGGAGGTCCGGCCGACGCTGCGCGAAACCCCACGCGCGGCCAAGGGCCACCTCGAGATCCGGGGCGCCTCCACCCACAACCTGCGCGACGTCGACGTCGACGTGCCGCTCGGCATCCTGACGGTGATCACCGGAGTGGCAGGCTCCGGCAAGTCCAGCCTCATCCACGGCTCGATCGCGGACGGCTCGATGGCGCGGGCGGGTGACCTCCGGGTCGTCGACCAGACGGCGATCCGCGGCTCGATCCGGTCGAACCCCGCGACCTACACGGGCGTGCTCGACGGGCTGCGGACCGCCTTCGCGAAGGCCAATGGCGTGAAGCCCGCGCTGTTCAGCGCCAACTCGGCAGGCGCCTGCCAGAACTGCAAGGGCCTGGGCGTCGTCTACACCGATCTCGGCATGATGGCCGGGGTCGCCAACACCTGCGAGGTGTGCGAGGGCCGCCGCTACACCGACGAGGTGCTGCGCTACACGCTCGACGGTCTCAACATCGCCGAGGTACTGAACCTGCCCATCGCCGAGGCCGCGAAGGTCTTCCACACCGGAACGACGGGCAAGATCCTCGGACGCCTGCACGACGTCGGCCTCGGCTACCTGCGGCTCGGCCAACCGCTGTCGACGCTGTCAGGCGGCGAGCGGCAGCGCATCAAGTTGGCGATCCGGATGGGCGAGGGCGCAGGCATCTACGTGCTGGACGAGCCGACCACCGGCCTGCACATGGCAGACATCGACGCAATGCTTCAGATGCTCGACCGGTTGGTCGAGCAGGGCAACTCCGTGATCGTGATCGAGCACTCGCTGGCCGTCATGGCGCACGCCGACTGGATCATCGACCTCGGCCCCGGCGCCGGGCACGACGGCGGGCTGGTGGTCTTCGAGGGAACCCCCGTCGGTCTCGCCTCCGCCGCCACCCTGACCGGGCAGCACCTTGCCTCTTATCTCCGGCAGTAAAGCGGCCTCTTTATCCGACGTGATCGGCTTTTCACGGAGTCGCCCGAAGGTTTACCGCAACACCCTTTTTCGCCTTACCCGTAACGGGTATTGTCATCGCGATTTGTGCATGCATTTAACCGATTAATCCCACAATTAGGCACCATCGATACCCAAAAACTGCAACTTTTCTCACCCTTTTGGCCAGTCTTGCGCAGATTTCCTGGAAACATGACCCGACAAGGGGGTACCGTGCCCGCCAGCATTTTGGAGAGGAAATGTCCGGAGGTTCTCGATAGCGTGTCGCGCTAGGTGGGATAACCATGTCCCGCTAGTGAAAGCGCATGTGCGCGAAAGGCGTGGCTTAGGTGACCTCCGCAACCGCTGGACCCCGTCGGATCGTGGCCCTTCTGGCGGCCCTTCTCTTACTCGCGACGGGTCAGACGCTCCCCGCGAACGCCGCCCCCGACAACGCGACGCTCGAACTGAGCAAGGTCGTCACGGGATGGGCCGAGAACACCACTGTCCGCCCGGGCCAGTCGTTCGGGTACACGCTGGAGTTGTCATGCAACAACTCGAACTTCGGCGGCTGCGACGATGCCTTTCTCCTGGACCCGATCCCGGCAGGCCTCCTGTTGGACGGCGACAGCGCGGCCATCAAGGTGACCGGCTCGGGCGTCGCGACGCGCGTGCGGATCGAGGCCCCCCAGACGGTGCGCGTCGACGTCATCAACGACCTCGGCGACGGCAAGGTCGGCATGGCGCACGGCACGACGATCACCGTTGTGGTGCCGGTTCGGGTCGATCCAGACCTCGCGCAGAGCGCCAGCGGCACCCCGATCATCAACACGGCGACCGCCGACGCGACCAACGCCCCCAATGAAGAGGCCTCGTTCCCGGTGAAGCCGGAGGTCCCGATCGTCACAGCAGCGGTCCCCGCCAAGTCCTTCGACCCGGAGGGCGGCCTGGCCTCCACCGGCGTCAAGACCACGCTGAAGGCGCAGGCGGCCAACGGCTCCAACGTCTCCGTCGACGCCATCACCATCACCGACCCGGCCGACCCCACCGCCAAGCCCTTCCAGCATCTCGCCCTGACCGGCGCTCTCGACGTGAAGCTTCCCGACGGGGCGGAACACGTCCGCGTCGACGTCATGGTCGGCGGCGCCTGGGTCGAGGGCACCGCGGGCCCGCTGCCCGCCGAACTGCCGGACTCGGTGACCCCGTCCGACGTCGAGGGCATCCGCCTCACCTTCCTCAGCACCGACGGCCCCGACATCGCGCCCGGCGCCACGGGCAGCTTCGACCTGGGGCTGGTCTCCCGCCCGTCCATCGCGACCTCCGGGCCGATCGTCAACACCATCGCGGCGACCGTCACGGTCGGCGAGACGACCTCCACGCCCGGCACCACCACCGCCACCTATACTCCCGCCGCCGCGGATATCCCCGTCGCCGCCACCAAGACCTTCACCCCCGACGTCATCACGGCAGGCAAGCAGTCCACCGTGGCGCTGACGGCCACCAACACGAGCAGCCACACGCTTGAGACGCTGACCATCACCGAGCCTGGCTCTGGCGCCAACCCCCTCGCCGACACCCTGACCTTCGCCGGTTGGGCGACCTCCGGCGTGCAGTGGCCCAACGGTGCCACCGGCCTCACCGTCACCTACCAGGTCGAGCGCGACGGCGAGATCGTCACGGTCACCGAGGCCGCCGACACCCCCAACACGCTGCCCGCCGCCCCCGCAGACGGCCGGGTCATCGGCTTCACCGCCACCTACTCGGGCGCCATCGTGCCCGGCGCGGAGGCCAAGCTGCCCTTCACCGTCTCCACCGACGCGGCCCAGGCCGTCGACCTCGCCAAGCACCCCAACGACATCGTCGTGACCTCCGTCGCGCCCGGCGGCTACGCGGGCTCGACCACCGCTGCGGACGAGTTGACCACCTACAAGCGTCGCCTCGACCTCGAGGTCGGCAAGAAGATCTCGCCCTCGTCGATCGTCGGCACCGCGGGCGAGGACGTCGTCGTCCGGCTCACCGGCCACCTGCTGCCGTTCCCGCAGTCCACCACCGAGGCCACCACCGTCATCATCAGCGACCCGGCCGACGTCGCCGCCGACGCCTGGTACGACTCGTTCGCGCCCACCCGGATCGCGTCGACGCCCGTGCCGACCAACGCCACCCTGACCGTGCAGTACTTCGACGGCACCGCGTGGCACGACGTCGAGGGCATGGTCGGCCTGACCGGCGGCGTGCCCACCGTCGACTTCCCGGCAACGGTTCGCGACAGCGCCCTGGGTATCCGGTTCGTCTACGAGAGCACCGACGGCCTCGCCCCGGACACGCGTCTTGCGCCCAACCTCGGCTTCGAACTGCGCGCCACCGCGACCGAGCCCTTCACGGCCGCCAACTGCGCCGCGGCCTCCGCCGCGGCCGACCTGGTTGAGCCTGCCGACGCGGCCTCGCCCTGCCCCACCATCACCGTCTCGCCCGAGGGCACCGGCCCCGGCGGCGGCGCGCCGGTGACCATCGACAAGTCGTGGGCGTCCTCGACGATCCCGCAGCGGCTGCTCGCTGGAACCACCGTCACGCTCTCCTGGGCCACCCACCGGTCGAACCTCGGAAAGGTCGTCGTCTCCGACGGCGCCGCCCCATCGGCCGCGACGCTGCCTGGCAGCGCCTTCAACTCCTTCGATCTGTTGTCCATCCCGGCCATTTGGCCGAGCGATGACCCGCTGATCGCCTTCGACCGGGTCGCCCGCGTCGAGCTGTACAGCCTCTCGCGCGACGCGTGGGTCGCCAAGACGGGTGACCCGTGCCCGCAGGGCTGCGACGGCCAGTTCCCAGGCGTCACCCTCAGCGACGCCGAACGCGCCGACACCATCGGTGTGCGGCTGGTGTTCGAGGAGAGCCCGACCCGCATCGACCGGATCCAGAACGACCCGGAGGCGCCCGCCGTCGGAAGCGGCGTCGCACGGTCGCTCCCCGGCCAGTCCCGGCCCCTGAAGCTGACGATGCGGCTCCGCGACGAGCTGCGCAAGTCCCCCTCCGGAGCCCCCGAGCCCGTGCTCTACAGCTCCTTGCTCGGCACCCGGCAGCCCGGCGAGGTGCCAAACGATGCTGGCGTGACCGGCTGGACCGACCCCACCGGTTCGCCGGTGGCCTCCGACCGCGACGAGGCGAGCATCACCGTCACCGACGTGCCCCGACCGTCAAGCTCGACAAGACCTGGAGCGGCGGCCCGCTGGCCGTCCCACAGGAGGGCACCCCGTTCCCGGACAAGTGGCCGACGGCCCGCCTGGTGCTCAAGGCGACCAACACCACCCCTGCGCGGGTCGACGAGTTGATCGTCACCGACCCGGTCGACGACGCCAACAGCCCGTTCGCCAGCGTCAACATCGCCAGGATCGTCATCTCGGAGCCCGCGGGTGAGCGCGTGCAGGGCACCATCACGCTGCGCTACGCCGGAGGCACGACCGACACCTTCACCCCGGCCCAGGCGGAGGCCCTATCCGAGTTTGATCTGCGCAACGTCGTCGGCCTGACGGCCCGCTGGAGCGGACGCATCGACCAGAACGCGGTCGCCACCATCCGACTCGACACCCGGCTGCGCGAGACGGTGCGCGGCACCACCGACCGTGTCCTGACCGGCAGCATCTTCCGCAACGTCGGCATGGCCACCGTCAGCGACCTGATCGACTACGACCAGGAGATTTACCCGAAGGTCACCGCCTCCCACCGTGACGACGCGATCCTGAACACGGTCGGCGAGCAGATCACGGTCGACGTCACCAAGACCATCACCCCCGACGCGCAGCGCGAGCCCGACCGCGGCCCCGTCACCGTCGCGCTCACCGGTCAGCCGACCGGCCCCTCACGCAGCGACGAGTTGCACATCACCGACACCGACGCGACCTTCTTCAACGCGTTCGACTTCACGGGCTTCCAGCCCGTCGCCTTCACCTCGCCCATCGACAAGGTGCGGGTCGACGTGCTGACCGGCGGCACCTTCTCCGTCGTCGGCGGCACCGTCGAGGTCACCGACGCCGTCTGGGTGCATGGCACTCCCATCACCGCCGACAATGCGACCCCCACGCTGCCCGCCGGGGTGAGCGCCGATCAGGTGCGCGGCGTGCGCTACGTGTTCACGAAGCAGGACGGCTCCATCATGGAGAACCCTGCCAACCCCGTGCAGAGGGCCACGTTCACCGTCACGCGGCGCACCACGCTGCGCACCGGCGGGGCGGTCCCCAGCACCATGCAGGGACAGGTCGCCGCACCTGGCGAGGCCGCGCCTGGCGTGTTCGCCAACACGGTCACTGCCGACACGTGGGGCCCGTCGATCGGCGGGGGCGACCGCCTGCACGCCGACAAGGAGGCCACCGATGACGTGACCTACCAGCACGCCCTCAACAAGGTGACGGTCAAGAAGTCGACGCCGAGCACCACCGCCTCGGCCGACGCCCCATCCCTTACACCTTGACGTTCACCAACAGCGGCAGCGTGCCGATCGTCGATCCCGTGATCACCGACGTGTTCCCCACCGACGCCAAGGGCCCGCAGTTGATCGTCGATCCCGAGGCCGATCCGGCCTCGGTCTACACGTTCACGCTGGCCGGCGCCGCACCCCTTCCCGCCAACGGCACCCCGCTGCCCACCGCGCTTGAGGACGTCCAGGTCGGCGCAACCCCGCTGGGCCTGACCTTCCGCTTCGCCGAGGGCTCGGTTCTCGAGGTCGGACAGACGTACACGATCCGCGTCAACCTGTCGTTCCGTCCCGGCCTTGACGCCGCGACCGAGGTCGTCAACACCACGGGCATCTCGGGCGAGCGGCCGTGGGACTCGTGCTCCGGCACCCTGGTCGGCAAGGAATGCACCACCACCGCGAAGGTCACGGTGCAGCGCTCCGGCGCCCTGCAGGGCTCCAAGCTCGTCCGCGCCGTCGACACCGAGCTGGGTGTGCTCGACACCCGCGCCACGGGCTGCACTCCCGACGCCGACGGCTTCTACCGCGGCGGCTGCGTCCCGGTCACCAAGCCCGGCGGCGACGAGATCTGGCGCCTGCGCTGGACCAACATCGGCAACCTCCCGCTTGAGAAGGTCACCGCGCTCGATCAGCTCCCCGCGATCGGGGACGCGGGCGTCATCACCGGCAGCCCCCGCGGCTCGAAGTGGCGCCCGATCCCCAAGAAGGTCACCTTCGTCGGCAGCGTCGAGGGCACCGTGAGCTCCATCTCCGTCGACTGGAGCAGCAACCCCGACCTGTGCAACGAGGACCTCAACGCCACCTCCACCTGCACCACCAACAACTGGAAGTCGGTCGGCGAGGAGGCCAGCCCGGCCAACGGCTGGACCGTCCCGCTCCCAGAGGGGGCGCAGGGCCTGAGGTTCACGTTCAAGCTCGCCGACCAGCCCCTTAAGCCGCTCGGCACCATCGTCGCCGACATCACCACCACCACCCCGGCGCAGTCCCCGACGGTCGACGGCGACACGATCGCCTGGAACAACATCGCCCAGTCCGCCACCGCGCGCAACGGCGACAAGTCGGAGCACGTGCGCCGCAACGAGGCGAACAAGGTGGGCGTCGCCCTCGCGGTCGCGCCCGTCACGATCGAGAAGCTGGTCACGGGTGAGGGCAGCGCCTTCGCCCCCGACCGCTTCGAGCTGAACCTGGCGTGCACCTCGGTCGGCGAGGCGGTCACGCTCGGCGAGCGCGCCAATGTGTCACTGGGGGCCGGCGAGCCCGTCACCGTCGGCGACATCCCGTGGGGCTCAAGCTGCACGGTCAGCGAGGACGCCGCGGCGTCCGGGGCCTCCGGCTTCCAGGCGACGACGGTGATCGTCAACCAGCGCGACGCCGCCACCGCCGCCGCCATCACGGCGACCAACCGCTACGACCTGGCCTCGCTGAAGGTGGCAAAGCGCGTCTCGCAGAGCGCCGTCGACCAGGAAGGCACGGCGCTTGACCACGGCGAGTTCGACTTCACCGCGGCCTGCACCTTCCTCGGCTCCCCCGTCACCGCGGAGGGCTTCGAGGCGGGCAAGCCGATGACGTTCACGCTCGGCGACGGCGACAGCCGCACCCTCACGGGGCTGCCCGCGGGCGCGGCGTGCACCGTCACGGAGACCACTCCCGACAACCTGGAGACGGTCAGCTACGAGTGGACCGCAGGCGAGGTTGACATCGCCTCCGGCGCCGGAGCGGCGAGCGGTCAGCTCGCAAGCGGTGCGAACACCATCGCGTTCGCCAACGCGTTCCGCACCTCGAAGCTCGCCCTGACCAAGTTGGTCGTCGGGGACGGCGCCGACCTGTACGGCGGCGGCGAGTTCAGCCTCAACGTCGCGTGCGTCGACCTGTCGGGCCGCGAGGTCTGGAACGACGACATCACCCTCGGGGGCGAGCACGGCCTGACCCACACCATCGACGGCCTCTGGGCCGACGCGACGTGCACCGTCACCGAACCTCGCACCGGCGGCGCGACCGAGACCACCTTCGCCCCCGGCGACGGCACGCTCACCCTGGTGCCGGGAGAGACCTCGACGGTCACCGTCAGCAACTCGTTCGACGTCGGTTCCGTGCGGGTCGCCAAGACCCTCGACGGTGACGGCGCCGACCTGATCGACGACGTCAACGAGTTCGAGGTGCAGCTCGCCTGCGTCGCGGACGTGGACGGCACCGAGGTCGACGTGCCGCTGCCGGACGACGGCCGCGTCACGCTGTCGAAGGCCACCACGCTCGAGCACAGCTTCGACAACCTCCCCATCGGTGCGCGGTGCACGCTCACCGAGCCCGACGCGGGCGGCGCCGTCGCGACGAGCATCGAGCCCGCCACCGTCACGGTGGGCGAAGAGCCCGTCGACATCTCGGTGGTCAACACCTTCACCGCTGCGTCGCTGACGCTTACCAAGTCGGTCGCCTCCCCGGCGCTCGACGCCGACGGCGAGCCCATCGACCACGGCACCTTCGACTTCTCCGTCGCATGCACGTTCCAGGGGCGCGACGTCGTCGCGGCCGGGTTCCCCGCAGGCGAGGAGATGAGCGTGAGCCTCGGACACGCGCAGAGCACGACCCTCACGGGTCTCCCGACCGGCACCTCGTGCCGGGTGACCGAACAGGAGGCGCCACACGTCGCCTCCGTCAGCGCGACGTGGACCACCGGGTCCGTCGCCAGCGTGGTGGATGGAAATGCCGCCGAAGGGACGCTGGCCGCGGACATCGATGGAACCAGCGCCAACTCGGTCGCCTACCGCAACGAGATGCGCACCTCCGAGCTCACGATCGACAAGGTCGTCACCGGCCCCGGCGCAGAGCGCTACTCCCCCGATGCGTTCACCGTCGCCGTCGCCTGCGTCGACGCCGATGACCGCATCGTGTGGGACGGCGAACTGCCATTCGGCGGCGAGCACGGCATGAGCGCGACGATCGAGCGGCTGTTGGCCGACGCGACCTGCACCGTCTCGGAGCCGATCACCGGAGGCGCCACCCGCGTGGACTTCGCCCCGAGGGCCCCGTCACGCTCGACCCCGGGACGCCCGGCACCGTCACGGTGACCAACACGTTCGAGGTCGGGTCGGTCGAGGTCACCAAGGTGATCGACGGCTCGGGCGCCGAGTTCCTGCACCCCGACACGCAGTTCCAACTGCAGTTGGCGTGCGAGGCCGACGTTGACGGCGAACGGCTCCCCGTCGCCCTCGACGACGACGGGCTGCGGACCATCTCCCCCGCCACCGGCCTGTCGGCGAGGTTCGACGAGCTGCCTGTGGGCGCCGAGTGCACCCTGACGGAGTCGGACAACGGAGGGGCGGTGGCGACAGCGATCACCCCCGAGCGGATCACCGTCGGTGGCGAGGCCGCCCGGAGCACCGTCGGTGGCGAGGCCGCCCGGATCACCGTGACCAACACGTTCGAGGCCGCCTCCCTCGAGGTCAGCAAGGTCGTCACGACGTCCGCGCTGGACGCCGCGGGCGAGCCCGTCGATCACGGGCCGTTCGGCTTCACCGTGGCCTGTCACTACCTCGACCGTCCGGTCGTGGCGGAGGGCTTCACCGCGGGCGAGCCGATGCGCATCTCGCTGTCTGACGGCCAGTCGCGCACCCTCACCGGGCTCGTCGCGGGCACCGCGTGCGAGATCACGGAGGACGCGGCCGCCAACCTCGCCTCCGTCGAGAGCACCTGGCGCGCGCAGGACGCGGAGGTGGAGGCCGACGGCACCACCGCCCAGGGAGTGCTGATCGCCGACGTGGAGGGCGCCGCGACCAATGCGGTCGCGTTCCGCAACGCGTTCCGCACCTCCAAGTTGGCCATCAGCAAGGTCGTGGAGGGTCCCGGCGCCGCGCTGTACAGCACCGACGCCTTCCTGGTCGACGTGACCTGCGTCGACGACTCAGGCCGTGAGGTGTGGCACGACTCGCTGCCCTTCGGCGGCGAGCACGGCTACGAGGCGAAGATCACCGATCTGTGGGCCGATGCGACCTGCTCGCTGTCCGAACCGGTCAGCGGCGGCGCCACCAGCGTCGAGTTCTCGCCCGCCGACACGGTCGAACTGAGCCCGGAGGCGGCTGCCCGCGTCGAGGTCGTCAACCACTTCGACCTGGGTGAGGTGGCGATCCACAAGCTTCTCGAGGGGCCGGGCGCCCCGTCCGTCCCCGGCGACGCGACGTTCGTGGTGAGCCTCGAGTGCAGCGCCGACGTCGACGGCGAGCGGACGGCCATCGACCTTCCGGACGGCGGGCGGGTCACGCTGTCGCGCGCCGGTGGGCTCGATGCCGTGGTCTCCGACCTGCCCCAGGGCGCCACCTGCACCGCGACCGAGACCGAGACGGGTGGGGCCGACGCTAGCCGGATCACCCCGGAGCGGATCGTGGTCGGCGACGACGCAGGGTTCACGGTGATCAACACCTTCCAGACCTCACCCACACCGCCCACGCCTGGCCCCACCCCCCAGGGGCCAGACACGCAAACGGGCGTTGGGGTGGGCGGAGACCGTCCCTTTGGACCGCTGATCGGGGCCGCGGTCGCGGCCTCCGTCGCGGTCGCCGGTCTCATGATGGCGCGCCGCCGCCGCGGCGCGTGACCATCCGCCGGGGCGGCCGCTCCGGGATCGGCGTCGGATGGACGCTGGTCTCGGTCGCGGCCGCCACGGTCGCGGTCCTGCTGGGGTGGCGGTGGCTGACCTGGACGCCGTCGGTGGCGCCGGACGCGCCCGTTGACCTCGCGGGGCGCCAGGTGCCCGTCGATCTGCCGAGCGACGAGGACGTGTCGGCCCTCGACACGGGCGGCTTCTTCGAGGCTCCCGTGCAAGGGCTGCGCGTGCCGCTTCGATCCGCCCTCACGGCGGGCGGGGTGATCAATCCCCCGAGTCTCACCGAGGCCTACCTGTACCGGGACTTCGGCGACCCTGGCGACCCTGCCTCCGGCACGGTGGTCGCCGCGATGCACTCGGTGCGGGGCGGACACGGGCCAGGCAACGCGCTCGCGGACCGGGAAGGCTCCGCGGAGGCCCCGTCGGTGCGGATCTCCCCCGGCGACCCGTTGCTGCTGGGCGCGGCGCGCTACGTCGTCACGCAGGTCGAGATTCAGGCCAAGGCCGCCACCTCAGACGACGCCCGGATCTGGTCGGAGGGCTCCTCCGACCTGGTGGTCCTGACGTGCCTGATCGACCCTCGCGTCCCGCTTGCCGACCAGCCGAACCTGATCGTCTTCGCCGACCGCGTCTGACCGCTCAGCGGGGGCGCGACAGGTAGCAGTAGCGGTGGTGCTCCTCGAAGCCCTCGGACGCGTACAGGGAGATCGCAGCGGCGTTTGACTCCTCGACCTGCAGCGCCGCGAATCTGGCACCGAGCCGCGCCGCCTCTGCAAGCAGAGCCCGCGTGATCCGACGGCCGAGGCCACGGCCGCGCTCCCGCTCGATGACCGCCACGCACGTGAGCACGGCCCACTGACCCGCCACCGCGACCCGGCCCGCCGCCCGCTCGTCCAGCCGAAGGTACCTGGCGGGCGCAGCCGTCACCTCCGAGAGCAGGCCCCCCGAGACCCCGCAGATCGACCGCCACACCCCGTCTGGAGCATCCTCCCCCACGACCTCCGGGTCGGCAGCGGGTGGCCCCGCCACGGACCGGGTCTGGACGATCGTGGGCTTGGCTGCCACGAAACCGGCGGCCAGCGCCTCGGCGGCCCGCCTGCCGTCAACGACGGCCTGCAGCGTCACGGGGCCCTCGTACCAGCCCCCGGCGAGCGAGAGGGCCTCCTCGAACGGCACCTCGGGGTCCCCGACGGCGAGCACCGAGTTGGCGCGCCCCGTCACGCCGCTGCCTTGCCGAAGCACCCACCCGCCGAGCCGCGCGCGACGCAGCCCCGGCCAGGTGGGGTCGAGCGCCCGCTCGAGGGACTCCGCGCTCGAGGCCGGCAGCACGACCCGTTCAGGCACCTCACGGATCGTCTCGACCTCCGGGCGCGGCACCCACACGGCGCCGCGCTCCTCCGGAAGCACCACCAACCATTCCTGGTTGGCGGCCACCAGGTGCCCGACGACGTCGCTCAGCCCGCCGCCTGGCTGCCTGCGGCGCAGGCTGATCCGCCGCGACGAGGCGTCGGGGCGGGGACGATCTGGCGCATCTCAGAGATCGCGGGCCGCGGCGTAGGCGGGGCGGATCACCTCGCGCACGATCGACTCGCGCTGGTCGTGCGGCAGGAAGGCCGCGCGCATCGCGTTGACGGTGGTCAACTCGATGTCGTCCAGGTCCCAGTTGAAGGTCTCCACGAGCCGCTCGTACTCGCGCGCCATGGTGGTGGCGCTCATCAACCGGTTGTCGCAGTTGATGGTGACGTTGAAGCCGAGGTCCTTCAGCAGTTCGACAGGATGGTCCTTCATCTCGGCGGCGATCCCGGTCTGCAGGTTCGACGACGGCGCGACCTCCAGCGCGATCCGGGCGTCGCGCACGTAGCCCGCGAGCCGCCCGAGCCGCGCGGAGCCGTCCTGGATCTCGATGTCCTCGACGATCCGCACGCCGTGGCCGAGCCGGTTCGCCCCGCACACCTGCACCGCCTCCCAGATCGACGGCAGGCCGAAGGCCTCGCCCGCGTGGATGGTGAAGAACATGTTGTTGCGCTTGAGGAAGTCGAAGGCCGGCTCGAAGCGCGACGGCGGGAAGCCGTCTTCCGCGCCCGCGATGTCGAAGCCGCACACCGAGTCGTCCCGGTAGGCAAGCGCAAGTTCGGCGATCCGCAGCGTCGGCTCCGCGTGCCGCATCGACGTGACGATCTGGCGCGCCACGATCTTGTTGCCCTGCCCCGCGGCCTCACGCATGCCCTCCGCGAGCCCGTCGCGGACCGCCTCGACGGCCGCCTCCGGGGTCAGGCTCAAGCGCAGGTGCTGTTCGGGCGCCCAGCGTGCCTCCGCGTAGACGACGCCGTCCGCCGCCTGGTCGACGACGAACTCGCGGGCGACCCTGCGCAGGTGCTCGGCGGTCTGCATCGCGGCGACCGTGTGCTCGAACGTCTCCAGGTAGCGCACCAACGACCCCGAGTCGGCCGCCTCATAGAACCAGGCGCCGAGCCGGTCCGGGTCGGTGGAGGGCAGCGCGTGCCCCACCTCCGCGCAGTGCTCGATCACGGTGGAGGGGCGCAGCCCGCCGTCGAGGTGGTCGTGCAGCGCGACCTTCGGGAGCGTACGGATCACGTCGGCAGTCAGCATGGGGACAATCTAGTGGGCGTGCCCCGGGCTGTCAGGTCGCGGGGTGTCAGGCCAGGTCGCCCGGCCCGAAGGCCTGAGGCAGCATCTCGTCCATGGTGCGCAGCCCGTCGGGGGTCTGCAGCACCAACTCGTGGCCGCCGTGCTCGAAGAGCAGTTGGCGGCACCGCCCGCATGGCGTGATGATCTCGCCCCTGCCGTTGACGCAGGTGAACGCCACGAGCCTCCCACCGCCGGTGGCGATCAGCGTCGAGACGAGGCCGCATTCGGCGCAGAGCGTCACGCCGTAGCCCGCGTTCTCCACGTTGCAGCCCACCACGACCCGGCCGTCGTCGACGAGCGCTGCCGCGCCGACCTGGTAGTTGGAGTACGGGGCGTAGGCGCGCGCTGCGACGGCGTCCGCCTCGGCCTTGAGCGCCTCCCAGTCGATCACCATCAGTGGCTCTTCACGAAGTGCGCGCCGTCGGCTGCGGGTGCCCGCACCCGTCCGACGAGCCCCGCGACGGCCACGATGGTGGCCAGGTACGGCAGCATCTCGATGAAGTCGCTTGGGATCGGAAGTGCCATGCCCTTCGTCGTCTGGGCAAGCGCCCGGGCGAAGCCGAAGAACAGCGCGGTCGCGGCCCCGAGCAGGGGATGCCAGCGGCCCATGATGACCGCCGCGAGCGCGATGAAGCCGTTGCCCGCCGTCGGGTTGTTGTCCTGATACGCGCCGACCGATCCGAGCGTGAAGTAGGCGCCGCCGAGTCCGGCGAAGACGCCGCCGAGCAGCACCGCGGAGGCCTTCGTCCAGATCACGTTGATGCCGACGGTGTCCGCGGCATGCGGGTGCTCGCCGACCGCGCGGACCCTGAGGCCCCACTTGGTGCGGAACAGCAGGAACCACACGATGAAGATCGAGATGAACGCCAGGTAGGTCAGGAGGCGCTGCTGGAACAGCAGCGGCCCGAAGAACGGGATGTCGCTCAGCACCGGGATCTTGATGGGCTGCATGGCCTTGACGCTGTTGTAGGTGGCCTGGTCCTTCGCGACCAACTGCTGGTAGATGTAGCCGGTGAGGCCGGCCGCAAGCACGTTGATCACGACGCCGATGATGACGTGCTCGACCAGGTAGCGCAGCGTGAACAGCGCGAGCACGCCCGCCATCATGAGGCCAGCGAGCGAGGCGCCGATCAGGGCGGCGAAGGTGCTCTTGGTCAGCGAGAAGGTCAGCGCCGCCGCGAAGGCTGCGGTGAGGAACATGCCCTCGATGGCGATGTTGACCACGCCAGCACGCTCGGCAAGGACGCCCGCCAGCACGCCGAACACCAGGGGCGTTGCGTACTCGAGGGTGAGCTGCAACTGCATCGACAGCGTGAACGGGCTCTCCGAGCTGGCACCGGCCCACACGATGAAGCCGACGAGGATGCCGACGCCCGCGACGACGGCGGCGACGGTCCGCAGGTTCTTGCTGAGCCGCCCGCTGAGGTAGCCGACGCCCGCGGCGATCACCAGCACCGCGCAGCCGAGCACCGTCGCGGTGCCAGGCAGTTGCAGCGTCGGCAACTGCACGTCGTCGAGCAGGTTGGACAGCGCGATGGCGGCGTCCTTGTGGACGGTGAATGCCATGATCAGCAGCGCGATGCCCAGCACGGTGACGAGCGCGCCCGTCGAGATGCGCTGGTTGCGGGCCTGCGGGGACTCGACCCTGCGCACCTCTGGCAGGTCGACGGAGGTCGTTTCGGTGCTCATGCTTCGGCCACCTTCGCGGACGGGACGTTCTCGTTGCGGACCTTGCGTTCCTTGAGGAACGGCAGCAGCCAGGCCACGAAGGCCGGCGCGGCGACGAACAGCACGATGAGCGCCTGGATCAGGTCGGTCAGTTTGTCTGGGGTGTCGGCCATCGTGATCATGGTGCGTCGCGACGCTTTGAGTGCGCCGAACAGCAGACCGGCGAAGATCACCCCGATGGGCTTGGAACGACCGAGCAGCGCGACGGTGATCGCGTCGAAGCCGAGCGTTCCGATCACGTTGTCTGTCATCTGGGGCGGGAAGCCGGTGAGCCGCTCGGGAGCGGTCACCATCATGACGCCCGCCAGTCCGCCGAGGGATCCGGCGATGGCCATGGTCATCATCGTCACGTTCGGCACGCTTGCGCCTGCGGTGGCTGCGGCATTCGGGTTCAGGCCGATGGCCTTGAGGTGCACGCCGAACTTGGTGCGCTCGAGAACCCACCACACGACGACCGCCGCGGCGATCGCGATGAAGAAGCCGAGGTGCAGTCGGGTGCCGTCGAGCCTTGGCATCGTCGCGGTCCACTCGAGGACGGGAGAGATCGGGTCCGAGCGACCCGGGTCCTTCATCCACGTCTGCTTCATCAGGTAGGCGAGCAGGTTCACCGCGATGTAGTTCATCATGATGGTGAGGATGACCTCGTGGGCGCCGGTGCGTGCCTTCAGCACGCCGACGATGCCACCCCACACGGCGCCTGCCAGCATGCCGATGATGATGACGAGCGGGAGGTGGATGAAGATCGGCAACCCCGTGAAGGTGAAGCCGGCGTAGGCGGCGGTCATGGCGCCGACCATCGACTGGCCCTGCGCGCCGATGTTGAACAGGCCGGCGCGGAACGCGATCGCGACGGCGAGGCCGGCGCAGATCAGCGGGGCAGCGGCGGCCGTGGTGTCGGTGATCGCGACCCAGGAGCCCATCGAGCCGACCCACATCGCGTAGAACGTCGACGAGATCTTCTCCCAGGAGGCGCCGAGCGCGTCACCAGGGCGGGAGAAGAAGTAGGCCCACTTGGAGGCGACCTCGGCGTCGGCGAAGACCATCACGATGGCGCCGAGCGCGAAGGCGAGGACAAGCGCAGCGACCGTGATGATGGCCGACTGGATCCATGCCGGCCGCGGTGCGGAGACCTTCTCACTCATTGCTGTGGACCTCCTGGACCGTAGCGACTGCATCTTCATGGTCGATGCCTGCCATCATCAGGCCAAGCACATCGCGTGGCGTGTCGGGGGCGACGAGTCCGACGATCTTGCCGCGGTACATCACGGCGATCCGGTCGGCGAGGGACTCGACCTCCTCCAGTTCCGTGGAGATGATCAGGACGGCGGTGCCCTGGTCGCGCTCCCGCACGATCCGGCTGTGCAGGAACTCGATGGCGCCGACGTCGACGCCCCGGGTCGGCTGGCTGGCAAGCAGCAGCGACAGCGGGCGTGACAGCTCGCGGGCGAGCACCACCTTCTGCTGGTTGCCGCCCGACAGCGCGCGGACGGGCTGCGTGTAGGAGGTGCAGCGGATGTCGAACTCGGTGACCCGCTCCTCCGCGTTAGCGGCGATGGCCTTGAGGTTCAGGGCGCCGAGCCGCGAGTACTGGTCGAGGTTGTCGAGGACCAGGTTCTCCGCGATGGAGAACTCGCCGACGAACCCGTCGCGATGCCTGTCCTCTGGGACGAACCCCAGGCCCGCCTTGAGCGTCCTGGCGGGCTTGGCGCGGGTGATGTCGACGCCGTCGAGGTCGATGGTGCCCTTGAGCGGAACCATGGTGCCGAGGATGGTCTCGGCCAGTTCGGTCTGCCCGTTGCCCTGAACGCCCGCGATACAGACGATCTCGCCGGCGCGGACGGTGAGGCTCAGGTCGTCGACGGCGACGGCGCCGGACGGATCGGCGACGGTCAGGTTCTCGATGACGAGTCGCTCGGCTCCGGGCTCCGAGACGTCCTTTGTCACCTGGAGCGACACGTTGCGGCCGACCATCATGGAGGCCAACTCCGCCTCGGGCGCTGAGGGATCGGCCTCGCCGACCACCTTGCCGCGGCGGATCACCGTGATGTCGTCCGCGACGGCGCGGACCTCGCGGAGCTTGTGGGTGATGAACACGATCGCCTTGCCCTCGTCGCGCAGGGACTGCATGACGACCATCAGTTCGTCGATCTCCTGCGGCGTCAGGACGGCGGTCGGCTCGTCGAAGATGAGGTAGGTGGCGCCCTTGGCGAGCGCCTTGAGGATCTCGACCCGCTGCTGGATGCCGACGGGAAGGTCCTCGACCAGTGCGTCGGGGTCGACGTCGAGCCGGTAGCGGTCGCTGAGCTCGCGCACCAGTTTGCGCGCCGAGTTCAGGTCAAGCATGCCGCCGGAGCCGGGCTCGTTGCCGAGCACCATGTTCTCGGCGACGGTGAACACGGGAATCAGCATGAAGTGCTGGTGGACCATGCCGATGCCTGCCGCCATGGCCTGCTTCGGGTTGGTCAGATGGAGCGGCTCGTCGCCGAGCCGGATCTCGCCCTCGTCAGGCTCGAGAAGCCCGAACACGATGTTCATGAGGGTCGACTTGCCCGCACCGTTCTCACCCAGCAGGCAGTGGATTCTGCCGGGCACCACATCGATGGTGATGGAGTCGTTGGCGGTCAGAGACCCGAATCTTTTCGTGATGCCGTTGAGGGAAAGCACGGGGGCCCTGCCCTCGGTCGCGATCACTTCTTGTGTCTCGGTCACGTCGAAACATCCTCCTTCGCCGACGGTGGCGTGGGGTTAGCGTAGCGGTTTGGAACCTGCCCGCGTGTGTAGGGGCAGAAGGGAGGAGGGGCGCTTTGCAGCGCCCCTCCCCCTAGCGATCAGCCGTGGTCAGCTCACTTGGGCTGGCTCGGGGACTTGATCGTGATCTTGCCGCTGATGATGTCGGCCTTGACCTGGTCCAGCTCAGCCTGCAGGCCCTCGGGCAGCTTGTCGGCGAAGTCGTGGAAGTCCGCGAGCGAGACGCCGTCGTTCTCCAGGGTTCCGACGTACGCGTCGGAGCTGAACTTGCCGTCCTTGGCCGCCGTGATCGCCTCGAACACGGCAACGTCCATGGCCTTCTCGACCGAGGTGACGATCTGCGGGCCGTACTCGGGAGCCGAGACGAAGCCGTCGGTGTCGACCCAGATGGCGTTGACCTTGCCACCGGACTCCTGGGCCGCCTGCAGCGCGCCGATGCCGGCGGGGCCGGCGACAGGCATGATGATGTCGGCGCCCTGGGCGATCAGGGTGTTGGCGGTGTTCTTGCCACCGGGGATGTCACCGAAGGGGTTCTGGCCGCCGATGAACTGGCCGTCCTGCTTGGCCTCGTCCCAGCCGAGGACCTTGACGCTGGTGCCCTTGGCCTCGTTGTGGTAGGCGACGCCCTCGGCGAAGCCGTCCATGAAGATGGAGACGGTCGGGTAGTTGGCGCCACCGAAGGTGCCGACGGTGCCGGTCTTGCTCATGGCGGCGGCGGTGTAGCCGGCCAGGAACGCGGGCTGGGCGGTGTTGAAGATCAGGCCCTTGGCGTTGGTGACGCCCTCGAAGGAGGAGTTGTCGACGATCGCGAAGTTCACATCGGGGTGCTGCTTGGCGGCGGCCTCGGTGGCGCTGGCAAGGGCGAAGCCGACGGTGACGATGATGTTGCACTTGGCGTCGATCATCGACTGCACGTTGCCCGCGTACTCGGACTCGGCGTTGGATTCGATTTCCTTGGTCTGGATGCCGAGCTTGTCCTTGGCGTCCATCAGGCCCTTGTAGGCCGTCTCGTTGAAGGACTTGTCGTCGAAGCCACCGGCGTCGGAGACCATGCAGGCGAGGAAGTTGGCGGCGTCGCCACCACCGTCGGTGGCTGCGGGCGACGAGGTGTCGGCGGGGGTGCTCGCCTTGTCGGTGGGAGCGGGAGAGCCTTCGGACGGCGGCGCGGCGCAGCCGGCGAGGGCGAGGGCAGAGGCGCCGGCGATGGCCAGGGCGCTCAGCAGGGACTTCTTCACGAAGGGATCCTCCTAGGAGATGACTTTGGGCAGAGTCGACCATACCGCCGCGCACCGCGGAAGTCGTCCTTGGAGGATGGAAAGTTATAGACCCGCAACAATAGGCCGGGCCTCACCCCGCGGGATGAGTGACCGCAGTGTGGACTCACCCGTTGGGGGTAACCTGCCGGACCAGCGCCCCGGCCGATCGGACCATGCCGATGGTCTGCTCCCGCCAGTCGATCTCCTGGCCGCGATACGGGCCGGTGGCAAGGGAGATCACCACGGCGGCTGCCCTGAGCCGCAGTTCGACGGGGTCGACGCGGCGGTCGAAGACGGGGACCCAGCGGGCGAGCAGGTCCCGCACCTTCGCCTCCTGCTGCTGGTTCATCCGTTGGATGGTCGACAGGTGCCCGATCAGGCAGGCCAGGTCGTCCGCCCGGCGGCCGGGGCCGATGGTGTCGACGTCGAGCATGCCGACCACGCGTCCCCCCGCGACCCGCAACTGGCCCTCGTGGAAGTCTCCGTGGGTCGGCTCGTTTCCGAGCGGGAAGCGGGCGAGCCCCGTCGAGATCTGGTTGGAGAGCCAGCCCAACTCGTCGCCGAGTTCCGGCAGGGTCGCCGAGACCATCCTCGCGTAGTGCCCCACCGCGTCGGACCACGGAGGGCGCCGCTCCAGCGCCGCCACCGAGGCGGGCATCGCGTCGAGCAGATTGATCAGTTCCTCCGGGCTGCACGGATCGCCCGGCTCGAACAGTGCCCGCGCCATCGCCATGCCCGGCAGTTCGCGCGTGACGAGCAGATGGTCGGCCGTCGTCAGCGCCACCTCGGGCGCGGGGAGCCCCGCCTGCCGGAGCAGTTGGTGCTTGTGGTGGATGTCGGCGAACACCTTCTCGCGCAGCACCTTGACGTAGAACACCTCGCGGGGGTCGTTGACGACGACCTTGACGACGGCCCGCCTCCGCGGCCGGTAGGCGATCATCGACAGCGACAACTGCTCGGCGGTGACCGGGCGGGTCAGCACCGTCCCCGCGTTGAGGGTCTCGGCCATCCGGTCGGGGAACGCCGCCCTGGGCAGGCCCAGGAGGTCCGGGTCGTTGGGGTAGAGCCAGACGGCGACCTTGCGGTGGCCGTCCTCGAAGATGTCGGCCCGTGCGTCGCTCGGCGAGAGGTCGCCGGTGCGGGCGCTGACGCCGAGCAGTTCGGTCCGCTCGCCGTGCGGCCATGCGACCTGCGCGACATAGGTCGCGGTCGTGGACTGCTCGGGGGCCGCGTCGACGTGGTCGAGCGACCAGGTGAGCAGTTGGCCCCCTTGATGCTCCACCGCGGCGCGCAGCAGCGGCTCGACCCGGGGGCCGGTCAGGAGTCGTGCGCCGTCGTCAGGCATCGTCCACCTCGAGCACGGCGGCGCGGCGCACCGCGAACCACGAGGCGCGGCGCCCGTCGACCGCCGTTACCTCCAGCGTGAACCTGGCGTGCGGAGCCTCCGCGTCATGTTCCGGAGGGAGGCTGAACTCTACGGTGGCCCCGAGTTGCGGGACCTGCCCGGACTCGGCCATGAAGAAGCCAGCGACGGTGTCGTAGGGGCCCTCCGGCATGGTGTAGCCGGTCAGCTCCTCGAACTCCTCGATGGTGGTGAGCCCGTCAAGTTCGTCCACCTCACGCCGCTCCGCGTCGTCTGGCACGTCGTATTCGTCGGTGATGTCGCCGATCAGTTCCTCGACGAGGTCCTCGATCGTGACGATGCCCGCGGTGCCGCCGTACTCGTCGCGCACGATGGCCATGTGGGAGCGGGCGGCGCGCATCACGCTGAGCGCGCGCAGGATCTTGACGGTCTCCGGCAGGGAGAGGACGTCGCGCACCAGCGTGCGGACGTCGCCGTCGCGGGCCGAGCCCTCCACATCCATCAGGTCGCGCACGTGGATGAAGCCGAGGATCCGGTCGTTCGAGCCGTCCGTGACGGGATAGCGGGAACGGGGGGCGCCGCGGACCTCGCGGTAGGCCATCCCGATGGGCATGTCCGCTGGCAGGAAGTCGACCTCGGTGCGGGGCACCATCACCTCGCGCAGCGACCTCTCCCCGGCGTCGAACACCTCGTCCACGATGGAGCGCTCGACGTCGCCGAGCGTCGCGGAACTGGAGACCATCGCGCGCAGCTCTTCGTCGCTGACCTGGTCCTTCGCCCGGTCGGGGTCCCCACCGAGCAGCCGCACCAGGAAGTTCGTGGAGACATCCAGGAACCAGATCAGGGGGCGCGCGAGCGTCGCGATCCCGGACACGAGCGGGGCAAGGCCCAGCGCGAAGGACTCGGCGCGCTGCATCGCGAGCCGCTTGGCCGTCAGCTCACCGATCACGATGGAGAAGTACGAGATGACCACCGTGACAAGCACCAGCGCCGCAGGCGCTGCCACCGACTGTGGGACGCCCCACGAGACGAGCACCGGCGCCATCGCCTCCGCGATCGTGGCGCCGCCGAAGGCCGCCGACAGCATCCCGGAGACCGTGACGCCGATCTGGACGGCGGAGAGGAACAGGTTCGGGTTGCTGGTGAGTCGCTCGATCGCCCGGCCGCGCTTGCCCTTGGTGGCGAGCTGCTTCACCTGGCTCTCGCGTAGCGTCACCATCGCCATCTCGGCGGCGGCGAAGGTGCCGCCCACCAGGATGAAGACGAAGATCAGGGAGATGTCGGCCAACACGGGAGGCTCTCTCCCCCGTTACCGGAAGATGACGGTGCGGTCACCGTCGGCCAGGACGCGATGCTCGGCGAACAGGCGGACCGCCTCCGCCAGGGTCTGCGACTCCTGCGCCTGCCCCTTTCGCATCAGCTTCGCCACGTTCATGGTGTGGTCGACGCGCACCACGTTCTGCTCGATGATCGGGCCCTCGTCCAGGTCGCTCGTGACGAAGTGGGCCGTCGCGCCGATCAGCTTCACGCCACGGGTGTGCGCCTGGCGGTACGGGTTTGCGCCCTTGAAGCCGGGCAGGAACGAGTGATGGATGTTGATGGCGCGCCATGCGAGGAAGTCACACAGCTCGGGGCTGAGGATCTGCATGTAGCGGGCCAGCACCACCAGTTCGATGCCCTCGTCCTCGACGACCTGCCGGACCCGCGCCTCGAAGTCGGGCTTGGTCTCGGGGGTGACGGCGTGGCTCTCGAAGTCGACGCCGTAGAAGGCCGCCATCGGGGAGAGCACCTCGTGGTTGGCCATGATCCGCACCACGTCGATGGGCAGTTCGCCGCCCTGCCTCCTGAACAGCAGGTCGTTCATGGCGTGGCCCGCCTTGGAGGCGAGCAGCAGCGTGCGGACGGGGCGGTTGGCGTCGTCGACCCGCAGGTGCGCGTCGAAGCCTGCCGTTGCGTCGACGACGGCCCGCTCGAGCGCCACGCGATCCTGGGCGTCGACGGCGACGCGCGTGAAGAAGTGGCCGGTGTCGGGCGAGGAGAACTGCTGCAGCTCGGTGATGTTGCCGCCGACGGCGACGATCGCGCCAGTGATCGCGTGGACGATGCCGGGACGGTCGGGGCAGTCGAGCGTGACGACGAGCTGATCCATGGGCGCAATGCTAGCGCCCCCGGCGCGGCGGCCCCCACGCGTGACGGCGCGGTGTCCACTGCACGGGACGCGTCGCACCAAACGAAGGTGACAAACGCACTGAGTCAACCAAAGGCAATCATTTCGTCGATATTGCGCACTTCGACTGCACAGGTTGCTAGTGTCGCGTTCGCGCAATGAGGCGCACCCCTTCGGAGGAGAGCTCAACGCCATGACCGACCCCCACCAGCCTTCGACCCCGGGAATCATCTCGGCCGAGGAGTTCCATCGAGTCCAACAATCGCCAGAGTTCTCACGGCTGCGCAGGACGTTCCGGTCCTTCGCCTTCCCGATGACCGCGGTCTTTCTGGCCTGGTACCTCGCCTACGTCCTCGCCTCGATCTTCGCCAAGGACCTGATGATGACGAAGGTGGCGGGAAACATGACCGTCGGCCTGCTGTTCGGCATCGCGCAGTTCGCGAGCACGTTCCTCATCACGGGACTCTACATCTGGTACTCGACCAAGAAGGTCGACCCCATCGCAGAGAAACTGCGTGACGAACTGGAGGCCAGCGCACGATGATGTGGCTGCTCGAGACCCGGCTCGGAAATCCGGTCATCAACATCGGGATCTTCGCCACGTTCGTGGTCGTGACCCTCTTCATCGTGATCCGCGTCACCCGCGGAGGCAAGAAGAAGGCGGGCGACTTCTACACCGGCGGCGCGCAGTTCGACGGGCGCCAGAACGGCTTCGCGATCGCGGGCGACTACCTCTCCGCGGCGTCCTTCCTCGGCATCGTCGGGGCCGTCGCCCTGTACGGCTACGACGGCCTGCTGTACTCCGTCGGCTTCCTGGTCGCCTGGCTCGTGGCGCTGCTGCTTGTCGCCGAACCGCTGCGTAACACCGGCAAGTACACGATGGCCGACGTGCTGAGCTTCCGGATGCGCCAGAAGCCGGTCCGCCTCGCCGCCGCCACGTCGACACTCGCGGTGACCTTCTTCTACCTGCTCGCCCAGATGGCGGGCGCGGGCGCGCTCGTGTCGCTGCTGCTCGGCATCTCGTCGGTCATCGGCCAGAACATCGTCATCGCGATCGTCGGCCTGCTGATGGTCGGCTACGTGTTGATCGGCGGCATGAAGGGCACCACGTGGGTGCAGATGATCAAGGCGGTGCTCCTGATCGCGGGCGCCCTCGCCATGACGGTGTGGGTGCTGGCGAAGGTCGGCTTCAACATGTCATCGCTGCTCGGCGAGGCGATCGCGAAGTCGGCCGGCGACGGCTCGAAGATCGACCTGCTCGCACCCATGGAGAAGTACACCGATCCGGTCGCGCTGGTCTCGATGGGCATCGCTCTGGTGCTTGGCGCCTCCGGCCTGCCGCACGTGCTGATGCGCTTCTACACCGTGCCCACCGCCAAGGAGGCGCGCCGCTCGGTGACCTGGGCCATCGGCCTGATCGGGGCCTTCTACCTGTTCACGATGGTGCTCGGCTACGGCGCCGCCTGGCTGGTCGGCCCGAAGATGATCGCGGAGATGCCCGGCGGGGCCAACGCGGCCGCCCCCGCGCTCGCCTACGAACTGGGCGGCACCGTCCTGATGGCCGTCATCGCGGGTGTCGCGTTCGCGACCATCCTCGCTGTGGTCGCAGGCTTGACGATCACCGCGTCGGCGTCCTTCGCGCACGACATCTACAACTCGGTGTTGAAGGACGGCAAGGCCGACCCCGCCAAGGAGGTCAAGGTCGCCAGGTGGACGTCGGTGACGATCGGCGTGATCGCCATCATCGGCGGCATCGCGGCCAACGGCCAGAACGTGGCCTTCCTGGTCGCGCTGGCCTTCGCGGTCGCCGCGTCGGCGAACCTGCCGTCGATCCTCTACTCGCTGTACTGGAAGCGGTTCTCCACGGCGGGCGCCGTGTGGTCGATCTTCGGCGGCCTGATCACCGCCGTGGTGCTGATCATCTTCTCCCCCGCGGTGTCCGGCACCAAGGGTTCGATGTTCCCGAACCTGGACTTCGCCTGGTTCCCGATCGACTCCCCGGCCATCGTGTCGGTGCCCGTCGGGTTCTTCCTCGGCTGGTTCGTCTCGATCATCAAGCCCGACGGCTCCGCTTACGCAGACCAGTCGGCCGAGATGGAGGTCAGGTCCATGACCGGCGCAGGCGCGGCTGGCGCGCTGGACCACTGAGCCCCGCAGAAGCGAAGCGGCCCGCCCCATTCAGGGGCGGGCCGCTCGGCGTTTCGGGCGAGGCTCAGATCAGGCCGAGTTCGGTGACGGCGTTGCGCTCGTCGACCAGTTCGGCGACCGATGCGTCGATCTTCGCGCGGGAGAAGTCGTTCAGCTCGAGGCCCTGGACGATGGAGTACTCGCCGTCCTTGACCGTGACGGGGAACGACGAGATGAGACCCTCGGGCACGCCGTAGGAGCCGTCGGACGGCACGGCCATCGAGATCCAGTCACCCTCCGGGGTGCCGAGCACCCAGTCGCGCATGTGCTCGACGGTGGCGTTGGCGGCGGAGGCGGCCGACGAGAGCCCGCGGGCCTCGATGATCGCTGCGCCGCGCTTGGCGACGGTCGGGATGAAGGTGTCCTCGATCCAGGCCTGGTCGTCGACCAGCTCAGCGGCGTTCTTGCCGCCGACCAGCGCGTTGAATAGGTCGGGGTACTGCGTCGCCGAGTGGTTGCCCCAGATGGTCATGTGGCTGATGTCGTTGACGGAGACGCCCAGCTTCTGCGCGAGCTGCGTGAGCGCGCGGTTGTGGTCGAGGCGGGTCAGCGCGTTGAATCGCTCGGCCGGGATGTCGGGGGCGTTCTTCGAGGCGATCAGCGCGTTGGTGTTGGCCGGGTTGCCGGTGACGAGCACCTTGATGTCGTCGGCGGCGACCTCGTTGAGGGCCTTGCCCTGCGCGGTGAAGATCGCGCCGTTGGCGGAGAGCAGGTCGCCGCGCTCCATGCCCGCCTTGCGGGGCATGGCGCCGACCAGCATGGCCAGGTTGACGCCGTCGAAGACCTTCTTGGGGTCGTCGCCGATCTCGATGTTGACGACATTGCCGAACGCGCAGTCGTCCAGTTCCATCACGACGCCCTCGAGCGCCTTCAGGGCTGGCGTGATCTCAAGGAGACGCAGTTCGATGGGGCGATCGCCGAGCAGCGCACCGCTGGCGATGCGGAACAGAAGGCTGTAGCAGATCTGGCCTGCGGCGCCGGTTACGGCGATCTTGACGGGAGCCTCAGTGCTCACTTCTCGTTTCCTCTCATAGGTCCTGTGGCCACGACTTTACCGCCCCGCAGGGGGTGCAACACCAGCGCCCTGTCAGAAGACCCGGAAGCCCCACTTCAGGAGTTCGATGACGACGACGACGGCGAGCCACGCCATCAGCGTGATGCTCATCCAGCCGTCGCGGGCGAACTTCCTGAGCTTCTCGAGCAGCCCCGGTGAGACGTAGAGGTTGCCCTCAAGGATGTTCCAGTGCGTCATCGACCAGAACACGAACGTCGTCGAGATGGTCACGAGCACGCACCAGGGGCACAGCGCCCCGATCACGAAGGTCGACTGGAACAGCAGCCAGTAGGCGAAGATCACGCCGAGCAGGTAGACGACGTTCGCCGTGAACATGAACCACTTGGGGAACCTGGTGCGGAACAGCGACGCGACGGCGATGGTCATCACCACCGGCTCCGAGATCAGGCCGAGGAAGGCGTTCGGGAAGCCGAACACGTTGGCCTGCGGCGTCAGCCCCACCTTTGCGCAGTCGAAGATGTCGTTGATCGAGCACGCCAGCGCCGTGTCCGGGTCCTTGGCGAGCAGGATCGCGTCGTAGCTGAGCACGAACGACGCGACAAGGCTCAAGGTCGCAAACAGCAGCATCTCGCCGAACAGGAAGTAGCGGCTGCGGTCGGGCGGCATCTCTCGCGGGTCGACGGGGCGTGCGTCGGCCTGGGTGGCTGCACCCGGCGCTTCGGTAGGCATGCTCCACATCCTAATCAGCCTCCGCAACCAGACTTCCCCAGCCACCGGACCATGCTCGCCTTACGCTGGGGCGGTGAGCCTTCCACCCCAGAACGAGTTCCCCCGTCGCTCCGGCGGCGCCCCGGCCAGCCCGGCGCCCCGATGAACGGCCCGATGACGGGCGCTCCGGGGTACCCACCGCCCGCCTTTCCCGGGCAGTTCCCGGCTCCCGGCCAGCCGCAGGCCGGTTACCCGATCCAGGGCCCGTTCCCCGGGCCTCCCGGACAGCAGTTCCTGATCTCCCAGCCCCCGCGGCAGCAGCGCAAGACCCAGGCTTTCGTGCTTCCCCTGCTGATCGTGATCTTCGGGGCGATCGGCACGCTGATCGGCATGCTGGTGATGCTCAACCGGCCACCGGTGATGTCCCTGCTCGCCGTCGGCGTCTTCTCGGTCGTCGCCGGGCTCGGCGTGCTGTTTCTGAAGTCGTTGGACAAGTGGGAGCCGGAGCCGCCGCTGTTCGTGATCGGCGCGTTCCTGTGGGGTGCAGGGATCTCGGCCTTCATCAGCGGCATCGTCAACACCGTCGTGCTGCTCACCACCGAGGACTGGGCGCTGACCGCAAGCTACTCGGCGCCGCTGATCGAGGAGTCGACCAAGGCCGCCTTCCTTGTGGTGGTGCTGCTCACGTCGAAGCGCGCCCGCGCGGAGTTCAACTCGTTGACCGACGCGATCATCTACGGCGGCATGGTCGGGCTCGGCTTCTCCTGGATCGAGAACATCGGCTACGCGTTGCAGCCTGAGACCATCGGCGAGGGCATCCAGACGATGCTGGTGCGGCTGATCCTGGTGGCGTTCCTGCACCCGATGCTGACGATCATCGTCTCGATCGGCATCTGGCTCGGCTTCAACGCCCGCGGCGCCATGAGGCTGCTGTTCCCGTTCCTCGGCTGGTGCGCGGCCGTGCTGCTGCACTTCGTGCACAACACCTCGTCCAGGCTGTTCGGCCCCAACGGGCTGTTCATCACGGCGGGCCTGGAGATCATCGTCTTCACGCTGCTGATCGTGCTGGGCGTGATGTCGCGCAACCGCGAGAAGGCGACGGTGCTCGCCCAACTCCCGGTGCTGGTGCACTTCGGCTGGATCACCGCGAGCCAGGCGGGCTGGCTGGCCGACCTCGGCAGGCGCAAGGCCACGATCGGCAGCGCGCAGGGTCAGGACAAGGCCCTGCTGAGGGACTTCGTCCAGAACGCCACGGAACTGGCGCTGCTGCGCGGTCGGCTCGACAAGCTCACCACCGGCGAGCCGCCCGCCGGCTGGCTCGCCGCGCACCGCGAACTGGTCGACCTGCTCCTCGAGCAGCGCCCGCAGGTGCAGCGGGCGCTCGGTGAGGGTAGCTGGCAGCCCATGCAGTCGCGCCCGGGCGACAACTGGGGATCCTTCGCCTACCGGGGCTGAGCGAACAACTCCTGAAGCTGCGGGTGGGCCGCGATGTAGCCGTCGAGCAGTTGCCGCCCCAGCCGGGGCGAGTTGACCAGCGGGTGCAGCGAGAAGCCGACCCAGGCGCGTTCGGTGTCGCCGGTGGCGGCCGCCTCCGCGATCGCCTGCTCCGAGGCGCGCAGCCGGGCCATGATGCCAAGCTCGCTCAGCCCGAGCGGCGCGACCGGCTGGGGGTGCACCCCGTCGGCGTCCACGACACAGCCGACCTCGACGACGACCTCGTCGGGCAACTCGGGCACGACGCGCGGGTGCGATCCCCCGTTGCCGACGTCGAGGATCATCCGCTCCGGCCTGCCGGTGGCGAGCGCGTTCATCAGCCGCAACGCAACCTCCTGGTAGCCGCCGCCCGCGACGTCCTCCTCGCGGCGCTCCTCGTCCGCGTCGCGGCTCTCGGCCATGTAGGTCGACTCGCGCTCGTGTAGCGCGTCCTTCCACGCGTCGAGCGGCGAGTCCGCGGCCTCGACCCGCTTGTAGAAGTCGGCCTGCTGGCGGGCAAGGTACTGCCCGCGGGTCTCGTCGGCGGCGACGATGTTATGGACCGCCTCCTCCGTCTTCCAGTAGTAGTAGAGGTACTCGTTGGGAAGGGAGCCGATGGCGCGGACGAAGTCCTTGCCGACGACGCGCGCCTCCTCGATCTGGTCGAGCAGTTCGTCGGATTCGATCACCTCGGGCAGCCTGTCGACGCCGTCGATGGTGACGGAGCGCAGCCAGCCGAGGTGGTTCAGGCCGATGTAGTCGTAGGCGATCCGGTCCTGGTCGTCCTCGAGCGAGGCGCCGAGCACGCGGGAGACGCGACGCACCAGCCCGATGGGGGTGTCGCAGATGCCGACGACCCGGTCGCCCAGGAACTCGCGCATCGCCTGCGTGACGATGCCCGCCGGGTTGGTGAAGTTGATCGTCCACGCGTTGGGAGCGACCTCCGCGATGGTCCTGGCGACCTCGCGCATCACGGGGATGGTGCGAAGCGCGTAGGAGAGCCCGCCCGGGCCGATGGTCTCCTGGCCGAGCAGCCCGAGGTCGAGCGCGACCCGTTCGTCCTTGATGCGCCCCTCGGTGCCGCCGACCCGGATCGCGGAGAACACGAAGTCCGCGTCGACGAGCGCCTCACGAAGGTCGGTGGTGTAGCCGACGCGCGGCGGATCGTCGAAGTCGGCCGAGTGCTTGTCGATGACGCGCCGGATCGCGTCGAGCCGGTCGTGCGAGGAGTCGTGCAGGACGATCTCGTCGATCGTGACGGAGTCCGGGCCGAGCGCCGAACTGGCGACTGCGTCGTAGACGAGCGGGACACGGAAACCACCACCGCCGAGGATGACAAGTTTCATGGGACGAGGACCTCCAGGCTGGAATCGGGCGGGACGGTGAGCTGATCGGCCGTCGGTTGGCGGTCGGTGATGAGTCCGGTGAAGCGCGTCACGGGGTTGATCTCGAGGAATCCCACCCCGGGGAACTTAGCGTGATCGACGAGCAGCCAACTCCTGGTCGCGATGTCCATCATGGCGCGCTTGACCGGCACCTCACTCGGCGTGGAGTCGACGACGGCGCCGTCGGGTCGCACGCCCGCCGCGCCGAGGAAGGCGACGTCGACGCGGACCTGGCGCAGGCAGGACTCGGTCAGCACTCCGACCATCGACTCGTAGTTGGGGCGAAGCACGCCGCCCATCACGACCAGGTCGATGTTGGGCGCGTCCGCGAGCGATCGGACCACGGCGAGCGACGCGGTCACGACGGTGATGTCCTTGTTGCGCAGATAGGGGCACATGGAGAAGACGGTGGTGCCGATGTCGAGCGCGACGACGTCGCCGTCCTCGACAAGGCGGGCGGCGGCGCGGGCGATCGCCTGTTTCTCGGCGGGCTCCTGGGTCGCCACCACGTCGAAGGCCGAGGCATCCGCCTCGGGCCGGACGCTCCGCGGACGGCACGCTCCGCCGCGGACCCGGTCGAGGAGTCCGTTGTCGGCCAGGTGGTCGAGGTCGCGTCGAACGGTCGCCTCGGACACCCCAAGCGTCTTTGCCAGCTCCGGAACCGATGCCGAGCCCTGCTGGTAGACAAGCTCGACCGTCCGTCGCTGACGAACATCGGTCAGCATGGCTCGACCCTAGCAGCGAATTTAGAGCAGGATGGTAAAGATTCGAGCAAACCCGCGCAATTCATGGCATTATCGAGCCACGAGCTAGTCAAGGAGGACCAACCATGTCGTTTCGCCCGTTTACCCGCCGCAGCTTCGTGCTGGGTGCGGCCGGTGTGGCCGGTGCCGGCGTGCTGTCGGCGTGCGCGCCCGGCGAAAACGCGCCAACCCAGACCCAGAAGCCTGGCGGCACCAGCCCCAGCGCAGCAGCGTCGAAGGATCCGAGCCAGCTCGGTGACATCACGCTCGTCGTCTGGGACCAGGAGGTGCGGGGCAGCCAGAACGATGCACTGGTCGCCCTCAACAAGGCCTTCCAGGAGAAGTACCCCAACATCAAGATCGACCGGAAGTCGCAGTCGTTCGACGATCTGAAGGCGCAGGCCTCGCTTGCGCTCAGCGGCAACGACGTCCCCGACGTCATGCAGGTCAACAACGCACGCGCCGACATGGGCCAGTTCGTCAAGGCAGGCCAGTTGACCGACCTGTCGCCGTTCGCGGCCACCTACGGCTGGGAGGACCGCTTCCCGACCTCCGTGCTGTCGAAGGTGCGCTACAGCGCCGACGCCAAGACCTTCGGCGAGGGCAACCTGTACGGCCTGCCGCAGACCGGCGAGATCGTCGGCATCTTCTACTCGCAGAAGAAGCTTGACGCGCTGGGCGTCAAGGCCCCCACCACCTGGGACGAGTACTTCGCGGCGCTCGATGCCGCGCTGGCGAAGGGCGAGCAGCCCATGGTGCTCGGCAACGTCGACAAGTGGCCGGCGCTGCACGTCTTCGGCCCGCTGCAGGCCAAGTACGTCGCCCCCGACGAGATCGTCAAGCTCGGCATGGGCAACGCGGGCGCGTCGTGGACCGACGAGCCGAACAAGGCTGCGATGAAGCAGTTCGCCGACTGGGGCTCGAAGAAGTACTTCGGCGGCTCCCCCAACGGCACCGACTACGACGCGGCGTGGAACGACTTCACGAAGGGCACGGGCGTGTTCCTGCCCGGCGGCTCGTGGCTCGGCACCGACATGGAGGCCGTGATGGGCGAGGACCTGCACTTCATCGCTCCCCCGCCCGCCGTCGACGGCAAGCTTGCCACCACCGGAGGCACCGGCATCCCGTTCGCGATCCCGGCCAAGGCAAAGCAGGTCGAGGCGGCCGCCGCCTACATCGACTTCATCACGACCTCCGACGCCATGAAGCTGATCGCCGAGAACGGCGGCTTCCCGGTGCTCGACACCGCCTCGCTCGCGCCGGAGAAGGGCGTCCAGAAGGAGATCTTCGAGGCCTTCGACAAGGTCTCGCAGGAGGGCACGCTGCTGCCCTACCTCGACTACGCGACGCCGTCGTTCTCCGACACTGCTGGCCAGGGCCTGCAGGAGGTCCTCGGCGCCCAGCGCACCCCGGATGAGGTGCTCGCCGACTTCGAGGCCGACTACAAGGAGTTCACGGGATAGTGAGTGCCGTGGCGCGGAAGCGGCGGGAGGCTCCCTCGGCGGTCGTCCGAGGGAGGCTCACGCCCTACCTGTATCTCCTACCGGCGTTCCTGGTCTACGCGGGCTTCCTGCTGTACCCGCTGCTCAGGGCCGCTCAGTTCTCGCTCTACGACTGGCCCGGCTTCGGCCCGTCCACGTTCGTGGGGCTCGGCAACTACGTCGACCTGCTGAGCGACCGCCGCTTCCTCGCCGCCGTCACCCACGCCCTCACCCTGATCATCTTCTACTCGATCCTTCCGCTGGTCGTCGGGCTGGTGCTTGCCGCGATCCTGCGCCGCGGCAAGGTCAAGGGGCTCGGCGTCTTCCGAGTCCTGATCTTTATGCCCCAGGTGATCGCGCTGGTCGTGGTCGCCGTGGCCTGGTACCAGATCTACGCCCCCAACGGTTATCTGAACGCGCTGCTCTCGGCCGTCGGCCTCGAGGGCCTCACCCGCGGCTGGCTCGGTGACCCGACGTTCGCGCTCCCCGCCGTGGGCATGGTCGGCTTCTGGCTGCAGACCGGCCTGGTGATGCTGCTGCTGCTCGCGGGCATGGGACGCATCCCCAACGACCAGTACGAGGCCGCCCGGCTCGACGGCGCAGGCCCCATTCGCGAGTTCTTCGCCATCACGCTTCCCGCCGTCAAGGCCGAGATCACCACGGCACTCGTGTTGACGATCATCGCCGCCCTGAAGACATTCGACCTGGTCTACGTCACCACCGGCGGCGGCCCCGGCACCGCGACGACCGTCCCGAGCTACGAGGTCTACAACCGGGCATTCAACCTCAAGGAGGTCGGCTCCGCGTCCGCGGTCGCCGTCGTCCTGACGATCCTGGTGTTCCTCATCAATGTCGTCGTGTCGCGCATCGGGGAGGAGAAACGATGAGGGTCTCCGCTCTCGAGAAGACGGCCAACTACGTCATCTTGTCCCTGTTCGCGCTCTATGCGATCTTCCCCATCGTCACGATCGCCGTGACCGCCCTTCGCCCGAAGATCGGCGTGACGGACCCCGGGCTGCACATCGAGAACTTCGCCGAGGCGTGGGAGTTGGGCAAGTTCGGCTCGGCGCTGACGAACTCCGTGCTCGTGGCCCTCCTCGTGGTGAGCGTCGCCCTGACCTTCTCCGTCCTGGCCGGCTATGCGTTCGGGACGATGCGGTTCCGCGGCTCCACGTTCCTGTTCTACCTGTTCCTGCTCGGCCTGATGGTCCCGGCGGAGGCCATCGTCATCCCGCTGTTCTTCGACCTGCGCACGCTCGGCCTGACCGACACCATCTGGGCGGTCGCACTGCCGCAGATCGCGCAGTCGGTCGCGTTCGGCACCTTCTGGATGCGCAGCCAGTTCCGGGCGATGCCGCCCAACCTGATCGAGGCCGCGTCCATCGACGGGGCCGGCGGCTTGAGGGCGCTGGTGCGGATCATGATCCCGCCCGCGCTCCCGTCCATCGCAACGGTCGCCGTCCTGATGTTCATGTGGACCTGGAACGAGTTCCTGATCCCGCTGGTGATGAGCCCGTCCGGCGTCTGGCGCACCGCGCCGCTCGGCCTGTCGATCTTCAAGGGCCAGTACACGGCCGACCACGCGCTACTCTCGGCGGCCGGCGTCATCATCGCGGCCCCCATCGTCGTCGCGTTCCTGTTCCTGCAACGCTATTTCATCAACGGCATGCTCGAGGGGGCTGCAAAGGAATGACCGATCACGCGCATGACGAGCACGACCACGACGAGCAGCAGTGCGAGAGTTGCTGGTCCTGGGACCCACTCGCCTCGTCCAGGAAGGATGGCGAGCCGCCGCTCGACGTCCTCACCACGGGGCCGCTGTTCTTCGACCTGATCTTCTCGGGGCTGCCACGACTCCCAGACCCGGGCGAGGAGTTGTACTCGTCCGGCATGGGCTCCTGCCCCGGCGGGATCGCGAACCTTGCGACGGCGACCGCTCGGCTCGGGCTGCGCACCGGCCTCGTGACGGGGTTCGGCGACGACGCCTACGCCGACTGGATGTGGGACGTGCTCTCCAACGACGAGCACATCGACCTGTCCGCCTCGCGGCGCTTCCCCAACTTCCACTCGGCGATCACCGTCTCGATGGCGTTCAGCGGGGACCGGGGCATGGTCAGCCACGCCCACGACCTGCCCGAGCCGATGGACGCGGCGCTGCTCGAGGCGCCCGCGGCCCGCGCCGCGGCCATCGACCTGAACTCGGTCGGCCCGTACTGGCAGAAACTGCAGGAGCGCGGCACGCTGCTGTTCGCCGACATCGGCTTCGACGAGACGGGCAAGTGGGACCAGGCGACCCTCGCGCCGCTCGAGTTCTGCCACGCCTTCACGCCCAACGCGGTCGAGGCCATGGCGTACACGCGGACGGAGCGCCCGACGGAGGCGGTCCGTAAGCTCGCCGACCTGGTGCCGCTTGCCGTGGTGACCGACGGCGTCGGGGGCAGCTTCGCGATCGACGGGTCCACGGGCGAGGAGGCGTTCTGTCCCTCCGTCCCGGTCGACGCGATCGACCCGACCGGCGCGGGAGACGTCTTCGCGGCGTCCATCGTGCTCGGCACCCTCGCGGGGTGGCCGCTGGAGGTCCGGCTCCGGTTTGCGTCGCTGTGCGCGTCGATGGCGGTGCGTCGCTTCGGAGGCTCGCTCGCCGCCCCCGGCTGGGGCGACATCGCGGACTGGTGGCGCACGGTCTCGAAGCAGGCGTCCGACGGCGACCTGCGGGCCGCGTACGTGGCGCGCGACTACGGCTTCCTGGGCGACCTGATCCCCACCCACGAGGTGCATGGCGTCCGCCGCGCCGAGGGGACCTTCGCGCTCGCGTCGCACCTTGGCTACCGTCCCGGCCGAGTCGAGGGCCTCACTCCCCCGCCCGCAAGCTGACGCCTCGGCCGACCTCGGCCTGCCCGCTCCGGGCCGGTCGAGGGTGGTTCGAGCGCGCCCGAAACCGACCCTCACACGAGCGTCGAAACGCGTGTGACAAGGTATTACACTAATTCAATCATTATCGAGCAAACCATTGCTATCTCCTGCAAATTCAGCCTAAAGTGAACGCGTCCAAGGGGACACAACTGGGTCGGACGACGTCGTCCGCATTCGGAAGGTGGATATGCACATGCAGAAAAGATCAACCGTCGGGAGACTCCTGGCCCTGGCTGGAGCTCTGACCATCGGCTTCTCGATGGCCGTGCCAGCCACGGCGAAGGAGAACAAACCCGCCCCGTCGTCCTCGGTAAGCACCGAGGCCACGGCGAGCAAGATCAACGTGATGGGGCTGTGGGCCCATCCCGACGATGACGCGTCGTTCATCACCCCGTGCGGCGTCTGGCACGAGCGCTACGACGTGCAGTGCGGCATCATCATCCTGACCCGCGGCGAGGGCGGCTCGAACTCCGTCGGCAGCGAGGCGGGACCCGACCTCGGCCTGAGGCGCGAGAACGAGGACCGCGCGTCGCACTACCGCTCCGGCACCCTCGACATCTACAACATCGACGCTGTCGACTTCTTCTACAACACCTCCGCCCCGCTCACCGAGGAGGTGTGGGGCTCTGAGCGCATCCAGCGCCAGGTCGTCCGGGTGATCCGGCAGACAAGGCCCGACGTGCTGGTCGGCTTCTCGCCGTCGATGGCCGTCGGCCACGGCAACCACCAGTACGCCGGGCGCGTGGTGTGGGAGGCCGCCGCGATGGCCGCCGACCCGACCAAGTTCCCCGAGCAACTCGTCGGGCCGGACGCCGTGAAGCCGTGGCAGGTCAAGACGATCACCTCGGGCGGCCAGACCACCGGCACCGGCGGCACCACAACGGCGGCCAACTGCAACGCCGGCTTCGTGCCCGCGGCCGACAACCCGTTCACGGTGGTCGGCACCTGGAGCGGCTACGACTCTCCGTACACGTGGCTCCAGGGCAACGTGCAGGGCCAGCCAGCAGGCACCAAGATGACGTGGGCGCAGACGGGACGCGAGGGCTTCATGGTCCACGCCACCCAGGCGCGGCCCAAGTTCACGGGCGTCTACGCCCCGCAGTGTCTCCGCTACGGCATCGCGCAGTCCGTCGTCCCGTTCCAGCCGAACGGCTCCGCTGGCAACGCGAAGGACGAGGCGATCCTGTACGGCTCGGTGCTTCCCGATCCCGGCGGCATGCCGCTCGGCTCGACCTACACCATCGAGACCAGCGACTACTTCCAGGCCCCTGGCGTGCCCTTCACCGTGAAGGTCTCCGCCAAGTCCGGCAAGGGAACGCTCGCCGCTGGCAACGTGGCGCTGAAGGTCCCCGCCGGCTGGCAGGTCAGCGGTTCCACCGCCCTCGGTCCCATCACCGACGGCGCGACGGCGAGCGTCACGCTCACCGTCACCCCGGCCGCCGACGCGCAACTCAAGCGCTATCCGATCTCGGCCACCTTCGGCAACGGCTCGGTCACCGCGTACAACGACACCCGCATCGAATTGGTGGCGGGCGTCGAGGGACGCTTCCAGCGTTGGGGGAACTACTCCGAGTACGACCAGTGGGCTGACGAGTTCAGCCACGTTGGCGGCCGTTCCAATGCGGAGCGGCAGATCGGGGCTGGAGAGTCCATCACGGTGCCTGTCGTCGTCAGCAACCGAACGACCACGGCCCAGTCGGGAACGGTCGCGCTGACCCTGCCAGACGGCATGACGGCCGACGCGGCGTCCAAGCCGTACTCCGGCCTGGCCGCGGGTGCAGACACGACGGTCAACTTCGTCGTCACGCACACCAACCCCGCCTCGCCCGCTGGCACCAACGCCAACATCACCATCACCACGACGGCGACCCAGGCGGCCTCGACGAGCACGGAGACGCTGAAGCTCTACGTCGTGCCGACCACCGTCATCCCACAGGCCGCGACGGCCCCGACCATCGACGGCGTCGCCGACGACGGGTACGGGCCTGCGCTCGACATCGGCCGCAAGTGGGAGGGTGCCGACTGTTCACCCAACGGCGTCGACTGCGGCAACGGCTCGACCATGCGGCTGAGCTGGAACGGCGACGACCTGTACGTGGTCGCCACCGTCGTCGACGACAAGGTGAGCGCGGCCGCCCCGCCGGAGCGCTGCTTCGGTCACTGGCTGGTCGACTCGGTGGAGGTCCTGCTCGACCCGGTCGGCGGGTCGCGCGACACGTCCACGACGTTCAAGTCGGGGATCCTGCCCTACACCGACGACCCGAGCGGGTCGGCGGGCAACGGGGCGGACGGCCCGTGCTGGAGCCGCGACGCGGACAACCATCAGGGGTTCTCCTCGGGGCCGCTCGCCTCGACAATCGAGGGCGCGCCGAACTCCCCCGGCCAGCAGGTCGCGGTCAAGGTGACGCGCAACGCCGACGGCACCTACGCCGGCGGTAGCTACACCGTCGAGACGAAGATCCCGCTGAAGAACCTGCCTGCCGCGGTCGTGACGGGCAAGGCCCCGACGGGCGCCCAGGCGAGCAACGACGTCGACCCCAAGTACCTGGGGCTCAACGTGACGCCGTACGACTCGGACGTGACCACCTACATCGGCAAGACGCGCACCGCGTGGTCGCCGTTCGGTAGCCAGCAGTCTGAGCCCTACCGTTGGGGACACGCCTACCTCGACGGCTACCAGGCTCCAGCCGACCGGTCCACGACCCCGGCGAAGCCGATCATCCCGAACACCGCGCTGATGGGTGTGGAGTCGCCGCAGACGATCTACCAGTCCGCAACGCGCGGCGTGTCGATCTCGGGCCTCCAGCCGAGCAGGGCGCTGAAGATCACGGGCGTCAAGACCAACCCGGCGCAGGCCATGATCGACCTGACGTCCAGCGAGGCGGGCACCCTGCGGGTCTACGCCTGGAAGGGCGACTACGGCATGGTCCCGGTGTGGAAGTCGAGCTGCAAGGGCGACACCCTCGGGTTCTCCACCTGCTCGCCCGACGACATCACGGCCGCGCCCTGGGGCACCGATATGGGTGGGCGTCTGCTCGACAGCCTCACCTACTCGGTGAAGCCGGGCAAGGACAAGATCCACTTCAAGATGTCGAAGCAGGTCAGCTCCGCGCTGGCCAACGGCGGCTCGCTTGTGATCTCGTGGCAGAGCGTAAGCGACGGCGTCAACGCGTGGTACTTCCCCGTGAAGTAGGCGCGCAGAAGGGGAGGGCCCCCGACGCATCCAGCGTCGGGGGCCCTTCCTGCTCTTCTCAGCTCGGGGGGACGATCAGCGCGACGGCGGCCAGCGCGAGCCCGATGCCCGCCATCACCGTGACGTCGATCCAGCGTCGACGGATCACGAGCAGGCCTGCCGTGGTGCGGGGAAGCACCAGCCGCAGTGCCGCGCCGATGCACAGCGACCCGGCGATCAGCAGCGCCCCCCGCTTCCAGTGACCGAGCGCGGCGTAGACGGTGCCCGCCGACAGCACGGCCGCCACCAGCAGCAGGGGCCACGGGTTGCTCGGGTACGACTCCGCCGGCTTGTCCGGCTTATCGGCCATGCAGCGCTTCCGCGCGGTCGACCACGTTGCTCAGCAGCATGGCGCGCGTCATGGGTCCGACGCCACCCGGGTTCGGGGTGACCCAGCCGGCCTTCTCCCACACGTCGGGGGCAAGGTCACCCGTGGTGACGCCGTCGACGCGGCTCACCCCGACGTCGACGAGCGCGGCGCCCTCGCGGATCATGTCCGCGGTGATCATGTGCGGCACGCCTGCCGCGGCCACCACGATGTCTGCGGTGCGGGTGTGGGAGGCGAGGTCGCGGGTGCCGGTGTGGCACAGCGTGACGGTGGCGTTCTCGCTGCGGCGGGTCAGGATCAGCCCGAGCGGGCGACCGACGGTGATGCCGCGGCCCACCACGACCACCTCAGCACCCTTGATGGGCACGTCGTGGCGGCGCAGCAGTTCGACGATGCCGCGCGGGGTGCAAGGAAGGGTCGCGGGCTCGTTGAGGACGAGGCGCCCGAGGTTGATGGGGTGCAGCCCGTCAGCGTCCTTGTCCGGGTCGATCAGGCTGAGCGCCCAGTTCTCGTCCAGGTGCCGCGGGATGGGCAGTTGCACGATGTAGCCGGTGCACGCCGGGTCGGCGTTGAGGCCCTCGATCGCGTCGCGGAGCTGTTCGGCGGTGGCGTCGGCGGGCAGCTCGACGCGGATCGACTGGATGCCGACCTGTTCGCAGTCGCGGTGCTTCATCCGGACGTAGTTCTGGCTTGCGGGGTCGCTTCCGACGAGCACGGTCGCCAGCCCCGGGATCACGCCGTGCTCACGCAGTGCCGCGACCCTTGTCGTGAGCTCGGTCTTGATCGCGGCTGCGGTCGCCTTGCCGTCGAGTGGTTGCGCGGTCACGGTGTGCTCCTCAGTGGAAGAAGTGTCGGGTGCCGGTGAAGTACATGGCGATGCCGGCGGCCGCGACGGCGTCGACGACATCCTGGTCGCGCACCGATCCACCGGGCTGGACGATGGCGCGGACGCCGGCGTCGAGCAGCACCTGCGGGCCGTCCGCGAACGGGAAGAAGGCGTCGGAGGCCGCGACGGAACCCTTCGCGCGTTCTCCTGCGCGGTCGACGGCGAGGTGGCACGAGTCGACGCGGTTGACCTGACCCATGCCGACGCCGACGGAGGCGCCGTCGTGCGCGAGCAGGATCGCGTTGGACTTCACGGCACGGACGGCGCGCCAGGCGAAGGCGAGGTCGGCCAGCGCCGCCTCGTCGACCGGTTCGCCCGCTGCGAGCGTCCAGTTGGCCGGGTCGTCGCCGTCTGCGTCGATGGCGTCGGCGTGCTGCAGCAGCATGCCGCCGTCGATCTGGCGCAGCGCGACGCCGCCGTTGTCTGCGCCGTCTGCGATCAGGATCCGCAGGTTCTTCTTCCTGGCGAGGACCTCGACAGCGCCCTCGTCATAGCCGGGCGCGACGATGACCTCGGTGAAGATCTCGGCGACCTGCTCGGCCATCGCGAGCGAGACGGCACGGTTGGTGGCGATCACTCCGCCGTATGCGGAGACCGGGTCGCAGGCGTGGGCCTTGCGGTGCGCCTCCGCGACGTCGACGCCGATCGCGATGCCGCACGGGTTGGCGTGCTTGATGATGGCGACGGCGGGCTCGTCGAAGTCGTACGCGGCGCGTCGGGCGGCGTCTGCGTCGACGTAGTTGTTGTAGCTCATCTCCTTGCCGTGCAGTTGGGTCGCGTCGGCGAGGCCGGAGCGGCCGTCACCGTTGCGGTACACGGCCGCGCCCTGGTGCGAGTTCTCGCCGTAGCGCAGGTCGGCAACCTTGCGCCAGGTGCCGCCCACCCAGGCGGGGAACCCGCTTCCGTCGGAGGAGTCGGTCAGCACGTTGCCCATCCAACTTGCGACGGCGACGTCGTAGTTGGCGGTGTGGATGAAGGCCGCGGCGGCCAGTTCCTTGCGCTGCTGCAGCGTGAAGCCACCCGCGGCGAGCGCCGCGCGCAGCGCCGGGTACTGCTCTGCGGAGGTGATCACGGCGACCGACGGGTGGTTCTTGGCCGCTGCCCGCACCATGGTGGGGCCGCCGATGTCGATCTGCTCGACGCACTCGTCCTGCGAGGCGCCCGACGCGACGGTCGCCTCGAAGGGGTACAGGTTGGTGATCACCAGGTCGAAGGGGGCGATCGACAACTCGTCGAGTTGCGCCCGGTGGCTCTCGAGGCGGCGGTCGGCAAGGATCCCCGCGTGGACCTTGGGGTGCAGCGTCTTGACGCGGCCGTCGAGGCACTCGGGGAAGCCGGTGACGTCCTCGACGGGGGTGACGGGAACGCCCGCCGCTGCGAGCTTCGCCGCGGTGGAGCCGGTCGAGACGATCTCGACGCCCGCGGCGGCGAGGTCACGCCCCAGGTCGAGCAGTCCGGTCTTGTCGTAGACGGACACCAGTGCTCGGCGCAGCGGGATCAGATCGGTCACGGGTGTTCCTTCTTCCATTCGGAGACGGCCTGGATGAGCAGGCGGCGCTCGACCACCTTGATGCGTTCGTGCAGCGAACCGACGTCGTCGCCTGGCAACACGTCGACCGCACCCTGCAGCAGGATCCTACCGGTGTCGATCCCGGCGTCGACCACGAAGACGGTGGCGCCCGCGACCTTGACTCCGGCACGCAGCGCGTCGCGCGGGCCGTGCATGCCGGGGAAGCTTGGCAGCAGCGCGGGATGGGTGTTGATGGTGCGACCGCCGAACCGGGCCAGGAAGTCGTCCCCGAGCAGTTTCATGAAGCCGGCGGAGGCGACCAGGTCGGGCGAGTATGCCTCGACAAGGTCGGCGAGTTCGGCGTCCCATGCGGTCCGGTCTGCGCCCTTGGCGAGCGGGTGTGCCACGGCGGGGATGCCGTGGCGACGCGCCCTGTCGAGGCCGTGGGCGGAGGCCTGGTCGGAGATGACCGCCACGACCTCGGCGTCGACGGCACGCTCGTCGATGGCGTCGAGCAACGCCTGACAGAGGGTGCCGGATCCGGAGAGGAGGACGACGACGCGGGTGCTCACCCGCCCAACTCTACGGCCTCCTGGGCGCCCGGCTCTACGACCTCAGGGACGGTTCGAGGCCGGCGCAGCAGCCCTAGCACGAGCCCGACGACCATGCCGGAGAGCCCGAGCAGCGTCGGCGCGAAGATGGCGAGTTCGACGAGCCGGGCCCCGACGAAGGCAAGCCGATCGGAGCCGAGCGACCCGGACCCGATGGCGCAGGCCACCACGACGAAGCCACCCGCCAGCACTCCCGCGAGGGCCCCGACGAGCGCCGTCTCGTCGAAACGGGCCCTCGGCCTGGCGAGCGTCACGACGAGCGCCGCGACGGCGCCCGCGGCGGCGCCCGCCGCGAGCCACCACAGGTGCGCGTCGGAGCCACCGTCGGGAGGCGGCACGATCCCGAAGATCGGCACGGCGGGCAGCAGCCCAGCCTCGGAGGACGTCAGAGTGATGAGGCTTCCGTCGCCCACCGTGACGCCTGCGCCGAGCATCCAGGAGACGCAGGCGAGAATCACGTTTGGCAGGTAGGCGAGGTGTAGCGCGACGAGAAGCACCAGGCCGCCCGCGCCGCCGTCGAGGTTCGTGACGATCTCTCCGACCCGGTCGCGGCCCTCCCACAGCGCGAGGGCGAGCACCGCTGCGCCCCCAGCGAGCACGAGCAGCAGCGCGGCGCCCATCGCCCTCGGCACGGCGCGCAGCCACTCGGGCCACGCGTCGGTCGGGTCGAACCCGACGCCGTGCGCGGCACCCCAGAGGCCCGACACCACTGCGACGGCGAGGGCGCCGAGCAGGCCACGGAGCGAGATCACGCCGAGCGCTCCCATCAGGGCCGCGACGGCGACTGTGTAGACGCCGGCGAACGTGCCGCCGACCTTCAGGGTCAGCGCCTCACCGTCGACCCACAACTTCCCGGTGTCGTCCGGGTCGGCGCTCTGCCCCGCGGCGTGTCGCGCTGCGAACGCGGCGACCGGCACCGCGAGCAGGATCAGGGTGGCGGTGATGCCGAGGGGAATGATGCTGACGGGCAGCCCACCGATCTGCAGCGGCGCGCCGTGCGCGAGCACCAGGAAGCGGGTGGCGAGCGCGAGTGCCGACCCGAGGTCCGCCTCGGGGGACGTGAGCCAGCCGACGGCGCCGAGGGCGGCGAGGATCAACCACCCGGCGAGCAGTACCGCGATCGGCCCGAGGACGGCGGCCACGTACCACGGCCAGGGCCACTGGCGCGGCTGCTTGCGGGGGCCTCATCGACGTCCACAGCGATGGTGCGCGGCTTAGCGGAAGTCCTTGCCACCCGTTACCTCCCCTTGAGGTTCTCGCATCTTCTTTTGCTCTCCCGGTAGTGTTGCCCAACGACACCGGCATGTTCACGGTCGTTTGGAGGTGATGGCATGTCAGATGGTGAGGCTAAGCGCCCTCGTCGGGCCTTGGCATCCGATGAGCCGGAAACCGACGCGTTTGACGATACCCCAGTAGCGGACGGGTCCAGCCCGCGACGCGGCTCGTCGGGCCAAGGGGCTGAGGTTCCCGGCCTGGGAGACGAACCGGCGGTGGCCGCGCGAGGCAGCGACGCGGTCGAATCCGTCGTCGCAGGCCCGGCCAACCCGTTCGCGAGGCCCGGAAGCGAGGCGTCCGAGCAGGCGGCCCCCGTGGAGCCGGAGGCGGCGCGTGCCGAGAGCACGCCGATCCCCGCCCCGACGCTGCCACGCACCTCCACCTCCGCGATCCCCAGCCCGGCGCCGCGGCGTTCGGCGATGTCGAGCACCTCCCCCGTCGAGGCAGAAGCCGCCGATCAGCCCCACTGGCTCGACGCGCACCGCAGGCGACTGATCGGCTGGGCGCTCGGCGGTCTGGCGGTTGCCCTGATCCTGGCCCTGATCGCGTTCTTCGTGGCCCGGGGCATCCGCGGCACCGAGCCGTCGCCGTCACCGACCCCCACAGCCACCAGCGCAAGCCCCAGCGCGAGCGCCTCGCAGGAGCCGACCACGGTCGCCGACCTGCTCACGCCCGAGGACCTGACGGCGATCGCACCGGCCGCGAGCTGGTCCGAGGTCGCCACGACGCAGTCGGTCGCCGAACACAAGAGCTTCGCCTTCTGCCTGACGTCGCTGCAGACGGGCGTGAACCCCACCCACAGCCTGCAGCGCTCCCTCGCCACGCAGAACGACGACAAGTTGGCCGCGCTGCACGAGATCGACATCTACGCAGACGAGGCAGCGGCCTCCGCCGTCATGCAGGCGCGGATCGGCGCGCTGTCGAACTGCGCGAGCGAACTGGTGCCCGCCCGCATCGTCGGGTCGAGCACCGTTACGGGGCTCGCGACGCAGGCCTTCGAGATCAACCTGGTCACCGAGGACGCCACCCCCGACTACCGCACGCTGCTGCTGACCCAAGAGGGTTCGGCGCTGCAACTGTTGGAGGTGCGCCGCCTTGGAGAGACGGTGCCCGCCGAGGCCCTCGCGACCGCCCTGGTGCGCCCGCAGCAGGCCGTCAACAAGGGTCAGGGCGTCGAGGCAGAGGTCAAGCCGGTCGTGGCCGCGGGCATCGTGCCGCCCGCGGAGCCGGCGGGCTGGTTGGTCCCCTCGGACCTGCCCCGGGTGCGACCCGGCGCGGGCCTGTGGTCGGCCAGCGGCCAGCAGCCGCTCAGCGGCACCTTCGGCACCGGCTGCGAGAACATGTCGCTGGTGACCGAGTCCGGCCCGACCGAGCGGGAGCTCACGCACTACCAGTTGGCCCAGGACGACCAGGCCCCCGCACTGTTCGGCCTCGACCAGGCGGTGTTCACGTTCGAGAGCCCCGAGGCCGCGGGCGCATTCAACAAGAAGCTCGTGGAGAACATCTCGAGCTGCAAGTCGCGGCTGCTCGGTTCAACGATCAAGGAACTGCCCGCCGTCTCCTCGACGGGCAAGGACGGCGCGGCCGCGTCGTCGCGGATCTTCCAGATCACCCGCTCGCAGAGCGAAGACAAGGCCAACAACTGGCAGGCCACCATCACCGTCACCGGCCCGAGGGTCTCCTACTCGCTGGTCACGGTCGCCGAGACCTACAAGTTCAGCGACGCGCAGTTGGCGCAGGTGGCCGACCGGATCGCCGTGCGACTGACCCAGGCCGGCTGAGCCGGACCACCACGAAAGAACGCCCCGCGGATCTCCGCGGGGCGTTCTTCGTTGCTGAGGGCGTTGGCGTCAGCGGCTGCCGCGCAGCCGTGCGATGGCGTCCCTGGCGAGCTGCGCGGTCAGGGACGGGGTCTCCCCCACCAGCACGCCAGCGGCCTCAAGGGCCTCCTTCTTGGCGGCCGCGGTGCCTGCGGAGCCGGTGATGATGGCGCCCGCGTGGCCCATGGTCTTGCCTGGCGGGGCCGTGAAGCCCGCGACGTAGCCGACCACCGGCTTGGTGATGTTGGCCGCGATGTATTCGGCGGCCCGCTCCTCGGCGTCGCCGCCGATCTCGCCGATCATCACGATGATGTCGGTCTCCGGGTCGTCCTGGAAGGCCTGCAGCACGTCGATGTGGGTCGTGCCGACGACGGGGTCGCCGCCGATACCGACGGCCGTCGAGAAGCCGTGGTCGCGCAGTTCGTACATCATCTGGTACGTCAGGGTGCCCGACTTCGACACCAGGCCGATCCGCCCCGGACCGGAGATGTGGGCGGGGATGATGCCGACGTTGGACTTCCCGGGCGAGATGAGGCCGGGACAGTTGGGCCCGACGACCCGGGTGCCCGACTCCTTGGCCGCGGCCAGGAACTCGATGGAGTCGTGCACAGGGATGCCCTCGGTGATCACGACACACAGCGCGATCTCGGCCTCGACGGCCTCCAGCACCGCGGCCTTCGCGAACTTCGGGGGCACGAACACGACCGACACGTCGGCGTTGGTGGCGGCGACGGCCTCGACCATGGACCCGAACACCGGCACGGGGTCCTCCTCGAAGAGGACCGACTCGCCGGACTTGCCTGGGGTGACTCCGCCGACGATGCGGGTACCCGACATGATCATGCGTTGGGTGTGCTTGCGCCCCTCCTTGCCCGTCATGCCCTGCACGAGGACGCGGGAGGACGCGTTGATGAAGATGGACATCTGGTCTCAGTTCCCTTCGGAGGCGAGGCGGGCGGCGGTGCGGGCCGCGTCGTCCATGGTGTTCTTGACGGTGATCAGCGGATGGTTGGCCTCGGCGAGGATCGCCTTTCCGACCTCGACCGAGTTGCCGTCGAGGCGCACCACGATCGGGAGCCTCGCCTCGTCGCCGAGGATCTCGAGGGCGTTGACGATGCCGTTGGCCACGTCGCTGCACGCGGTGATGCCGCCGAAGACGTTGACGAAGACCGACTTCACCTGCGGGTCGCTCATGATGATGCGCAGCCCGTTGGCCATCACGGCCGCGGAGGCGCCGCCTCCGATGTCGAGGAAGTTGGCGGGCTTCGGGGAGCCGGGCAGGTCAGCGCCTGCGGCCGCGACCACGTCGAGGGTGCTCATCACGAGCCCTGCGCCGTTGCCGATCACGCCGACGGTTCCGTCGAGCTTGACGTAGTTGAGGTCGAGCTCGCGGGCCTGCTTCTCCAGGTCGACCGCGCCGGTGTTCTCGTCGTAGGCCTCCCAGTCCGGGTGGCGGAACTCGGCGTTGTCGTCGAGGGTGATCTTGCCGTCAAGCGCGATGATGCGCCCGTCGCCCGTCTTCACCAGCGGGTTGACCTCCACGAGGGTGGCGTCCGCGTCGCTGAACACCTCCCATAGCTTCTGCAGCACCGCGCCGACCGACTCGTGGTCCTCCGGCAGGAAGCCAGCCTCAGCGACGATGCGCTGCGCGACGGCGGGCGTGATGCCCTCGACCGGGTCGAGCGGAATCTTGACGAGCGCCTCAGGCCGTTCGACGGCGAGGGTCTCGATCTCGACGCCACCCTCGATGCTGCACATGGCCAGGTATCCGCCTGCTGCGCGGTCGAGCAGGATGGAGAAGTAGAATTCCTCGGCGATGTCCGCGCCGGGGCTGAGCATCACGACCTCGACCGGATGGTCCTTGATGGTGAGGTTCAGGATGTCCTCAGCCGTCTTGGCGACCGCCTCCGGCCCGCGGGCCAGCTTGACACCGCCCGCCTTTCCACGCCCTCCGGTGCGCACCTGGGCCTTGATGACAGCCAGGTCGGCGCCCAGTTCCTGATAGGCCGCGACGGCTTCGTCCGGCGTCGTGGCTGTCTTGCCGGGCAGTACGGGGACTCCGCTCCGCTCGAACAGGTCACGCGCTTGGTACTCCAAGAGATCCACAGTGTTCCTTTGAGTGAGTTGGTGACTACGGCCGCAAGACTACCCGCCTCCCGATGCATCCGGACAAGCTTCTTGAGCGAGATCGCACGCTTAACCTGACCCGATTTTGAGAGAATCCTGAGAACTGTTAAGGTTCCCAACGGAAGATCCCGCAGGGATACCATGTGACGTCAGGAGTCAGGTGAACGACACCGCACAGCGCAACGCCAAGCGCGCAGCAGAGGTCGACTTTGACGACGTTGCCGAGCTCGGTGTCAGCGCACCGGGCCGGGCACGCCGTGGAGCCCTTGCATTTGGTCTCAGCAAGAAGTTGGTCGCCTTCAGCGTCGCCGGTGCCGTAGCGGCAGCCACGCTGTTCACGTTCGCCTTCGCGAACCGTGGCACCAACCTCGACACCTCCGCGGAGAACCCGGAAGCTGCCGTCGCAGTGCCCGCCGCCGCGGTCGCGGCCGTCGAGGACGGCTTCGCCGATCGCAGCGAAGAGGTCTCCCGCAACTCCGTCCGCTCCAACCTGGGCGAGGCCGTCGCAGACGAGAACGCCAAGGACCGCGCCGCCAACATGGGCGTCGCCGCCGAGGACGCCGTCAAGGCCTACACGGAGATGACCGCCGAAGAGCGGCAGCGCCTGATGGACGAGGATATGAAGCTCGTCGACGCCCAGAGCGCGAAGCTGAAGAAGGAGGCCGAAGAGGCCGCCCGTCGTCTCGAGGAGGCCCGCAAGGCCGCCGAGGCCGCCAAGAACAGCGGTTCGAAGAGCGACTCGAAGTCCGGCGAGGTCGCCAACTCAGACATCAGCGAAGAGGACATCGCGAACCTCAGCTCCACCGGCGGCTCGATGCCGCTGAAGAGCGGCTACCGGATCGGCGCCAGCTTCGGCCAGACCGGCTCGTGGTCGCGCTACCACACCGGCCAGGACTTCCCCGCCCCGATCGGCACCCCGATCTACGCCGTCGCCTCAGGCGTCGTGCTGAGCCCCACCGCAGGTGGCTGGGCGGGCACCAACGTCGTGATCCGGCACGGCAACGGCGGCTCGACGCTGTACGCCCACATGAGCCGCAAGGTCGTCAGCACGGGCCAGACCGTCAAGCCCGGCCAGTTGATCGGCTACGTCGGCGTCTCGGGCCGCAGCTTCGGCCCCCACCTGCACATGGAGTACTACAAGCCGGGCGTCACCCCGGGCAAGGTCTACGAGGCCTCCAACCCGATGACGTTCCTCCGCTCGCTCGGCGTCCGCTGATCTGAGCCCACTCGTCTGAGCAGAATGGCCCGGTGGTTCTCCACCGGGCCATTCTCATGCCCTGGGGCGCGGGCCGGGTCTGGCGTTGAGCAGTAGTCGGTGTTCGACGGCGGTGGCGCCGCCTGTTAGCGCTCGCATCGGCGTCGAGTCCCGGATGCTGCTCAACGCCCCGCCAGCCGCCCTCCCTGCTCCCTCCACCCGAGACCGCCGCTCGAGGCGCAGAGGGCCGCTCAGGGCGGCGTCAGAGCTTCTCCATGGGGGCGTGCTTGAGGCTCAGCCGCTTCGTGCCGCCGGAGCCGAAGTCGACGTCGGCCTTCGCCGCGTCGCCGACCCCGTTGACCGCCAACACCGTCCCCATCCCGAAACTGGCGTGCAGCACGCGGTCGCCGATGTCGACCTGCATGACGGTCTTGAGGGGCGCGGAGCCCTTGCCGAACGAGTGCAGCGACGCGCTCGTCTGCCGGTTCCTGGTCGCAGACGACGCCGCCCACGTGGTGGTGGCGGCCGCGGTGCGACGCCAGTCCAGGACGTGATGCGGAATCTCGTCGAGGAACCGCGACGACGGGTTGTACGTGGGCGCCCCGAAGGTGACCCGCACCTGCGAACGGCTCAGGTAGAGCCTCTTGCGGGCCCGGGTGATGCCGACGTAGGCGAGGCGGCGCTCCTCCTCCAGCTCGTCCGGATCGGTCAGGGCGCGCATGTGGGGGAACATCCCCTCCTCCATGCCCGTCAGGAAGACCGTGTCGAACTCGAGCCCCTTTGCGGTGTGCAGGGTCATCAGCGTGACGACGCCCTTGCCCTCGTCGTGCTCCGGGACCTGGTCAGAGTCGGCCACCAGCGCGATGCGCTCCAGGAACGCCGCGAGCGAGTCGTCCGGCTCCGGCATCCCCGCCGCCAGCCCGACGGCCTGCTCGTCGAGGTCGATGGTGTTGGCATTGGCGACGAACTCGGCCGCGACCGAGACCAGCTCGACCAGGTTCTCGATGCGGGTGAGGTCCTGCGGGTCGGTGGAGGCCTCCAGCTCCGGCAGGTACCCCGACTCTCTCAGGATCGACGTGAGCACCTCGTCGGCCGGCTTGCCCTGCGCGACCATCGCGCGGTGCATGTTCATCACGTCGACGAAGCCCTGAATCTGCCTGAGCGACCTGGTCGCAAGGCCCGGCGCCTCGGAGGCCCGCTGCAGCGCGTCGAAGAAGGTGCTGCGCTCCCCCGCCGCCAGCGTCGACACCGCGGCCTCCGCGCGGTCCCCGATGCCGCGCTTTGGCACGTTCAGGATGCGTCGCACCGACACGTCGTCGGCCGGGTTGACGATGGCACGCAGGTAGGCGATCGCGTCGCGGATCTCGCGGCGCTCGTAGAAGCGCACCCCCCCGACGACCTTGTACGGCATGCCGACGCGGATGAACACCTCCTCGAAGGCGCGCGACTGCGCGTTTGTCCGGTAGAACACCGCGGTGTCTCCGTACTGGCTCACGCCCTGGTCGGAGAGCCGGTCGATCTCCTCCGCGACGAACTGGGCCTCGTCGTGTTCGGTGTCGGCGACCCACCCGACGATCAGCTCACCCTCGCCGAGGTCCGACCACAGCCGCTTCTCGCGCCTGCCCCTGTTGCGGGAGATGACGGAGTTCGCGGCGGTCAGCACGTTCTGACTCGAGCGGTAGTTCTGGTCGAGCACGATGGTCTCGGCGCCCGGGAAGTCTTTCTCGAAGTCGAGGATGTTGCGGATCGTCGCGCCTCGGAACGCGTAGATCGACTGGTCGGAGTCGCCGACCACCATCAACTCCGCCGGCTCGACCATCGGCGTGCCCTCGACCACACCGTCGCCCTCCTCGCCGCACAGTTCGCGGATCAGCGCGTACTGCGCATGGTTGGTGTCCTGGTACTCGTCGACGAGCACCTGACGGAACCGGCGGCGGTACTTCTCGCGCACGTCGGGGAAGGCCCGCATCAGGAAGACTGTGGTCATGATGAGGTCGTCGAAGTCGAGCGCGTTGGCCGCCTCCAGGCGGCGCTGGTACTCGCGGTAGGCCTCGGCGTAGGTCTGCTGCTGCGGGCCAGCGGCCTCCGAGGACGCCGTCTCGTGGTCGATCAGCTCGTTCTTGAAGTTGCTGACGGCGTTCATCACGGCCCGCACCGGGAAGCGCTTCGGGTCGACCTCCATGTCGCGCAGCACCAGCGACATCAGCCGCTTGGCGTCGGCGTCGTCGTAGATGGAGAAGGTCTTCGAGATCCCGAAGCGGTCGATGTCGCTGCGGAGGATCCGCACGCACGCCGAGTGGAAGGTCGAGACCCACATCAGCTTGGCACGGTTCCCGACGACGTCGATGACGCGCTGGCGCATCTCCGCCGCGGCCTTGTTGGTGAAGGTGATCGCGAGGATCGAGCCGGGGTGTACGCCGCGCTCCGAGACCAGGTAGGCGATCCGTCGGGTCAGCACCCGCGTCTTGCCCGACCCTGCTCCCGCGACGACGAGCACCGGGCCGCCCTCGTGGATGACGGCCTCGCGCTGAGGCGGGTTCAGTCCTCCGAGCAACTCCTCGACGGGGACCTTCTTCATCGGTCCCTTCGGCTCCCTCGCCTCGGGGTCGCGTCGCGGGGGTGGCGCCGCCTCGTCGGGCTGGAACGCGGCGAAGAGATCGGGAAAAAGGGAGTCGCTCATGTCGGTTGCCAAGCCTACCTGCCCGGACCCCCTGGGCCGCGCCGCGCACTGGTGCGTCGGTAAGCTGTCGGGCATGCGCTCCACCCTCGCCAAGGCAGGCCGGATCCTCAACCGCGTCACGGCGTCGGTGCTCATCCTCCAACTCGTTGCCATGGTGACGATGACGCTTGTCGAGTCGCTGCGCAAGAAGAAGCGCAAGCTGCGCAGGTTCCCCATCTCGCGCAACGCCCCGGTGCCCGTGCAGCGCGACGAGGTGACGGTCTACACCTACGGCGAGTACCTGTACGAGGCGATGCTCGACGCGATCGACTCGGCCCGCGACCACGTCTACTTCGAGTCCTACATCTGGAAGGGCGACGACGTCGGCCGGCAGTTCGTCGACGCCCTGAACCGCGCGGCGGAGCGGGGCGTGGCCGTGTACGCGATCTGGGACGGGTTCGCCAACCTGGTGGTGCCTCCGAAGTTCTACCGGGGCATCTCGAAGAAGGTCAACACGCTTCTCTACCCCGTCCTGCCGGTGCCGTGGCGGCCGAAGACCTGGGGGCGCGACCACCGCAAGTTGCTGTGCGTCGACGGGGAGGTCGGCTTCATCGGTGGCTACAACATCGGTGACCTGTACGCGACGGGCTGGCGCGACACCCACGCCCGCGTGACGGGGCCGGAGACGGCGGAACTCGACAACGCGTTCATCGACTTCTGGAACCAGAACCTCGGTCGCCGCCGCAGGGCGATCACGGACAACCCGCAGCGCACCTGGGCCAACCACCTGCTGGTGCACCGCAACACGCCGCGGATCCAGGTGTACCCGATCCGCAACATGTATCTGGAGGCGATCGACCGGGCCCAGGAGCGGATCTGGCTGACGCACGCCTACCTGCTGCCCGACGACGACTTCGTGGCGGCGCTGCGCGACGCGGCGAACCGCGGCGTGGACGTGCGGATCATCATCCCGCAGCGCTCCAACCACGTGGTGGCGGACTGGCTGTCGCGGGGCTTCTACGACCAGTTGCTGCGCTCCGGCATCCGGTTGTTCCTCTACCAGGACGCCATGGTGCACGCTAAGACCGGAACGATCGACGGGCACTGGTCGACGATCGGCACGGCCAACCTGGACCGGCTGAGCCTGTGGGGCAACTACGAGATCAACCTCGAGATCACCGACAGCGACTTCGCCGCGCAGATGGAGTCGATCTACGCGACGGACCTGTCCAACTGCATCGAGCTGAACGAGGACCGCTGGCGGTCGCGGTCGTGGGTCGCGAAGGGCACCGAGATGTTCCTCTCCCCCTGGCGGCCGTTCTTCTGACGGCTCTCCTCACGACGGGGCGGCAGGTCCCCACACAAGCGAGCGGCGCCCGGCTCGAGCCGGGCGCCGCTGCTATCTGTTGAGGGGTCTCACCAGAGGACGGCGATCGCCGCGTTGAGCAGCGTCAGCCCGAGGATGCCGAAGAACATGCCTGCCGGAACGTTGTCCTTCTTCCTGTTGATCAGGACGAGGACCAGGATCACGATGAGGACGACCGACTTGACGCCGATCTTGATGTGGTTGAGGTTGCCGTCGGTCGCCTCATGGATGCCGACCAGCGCGAGGCCGGTGACGACCTGGGTGAGCGTGCCGTGCAGGATGGCCGGGTTGATGACCCGCTTGGGTCCCTTCAGCTGGGTGAAGGCGCCGCCGAACATGGCGGCGAAGCCTATGAGGTGGAGGAGCACGAGGATGTTTGTCACGATTTCCATGCTCTAGACCGTACCCCTTAGGGGTATGTGGGGGCGACTCATCAGGTGGGAACCAGGGTCCGAATCTGGCCGATGTTGTTTACATCTGAACCTTTTCGCGGCATGGTGGATACATGGGAACGATCATTGGATACATCGTCATCGGCCTCCTCGGAGGCGCAATCGCCAAGGCCATCCTGCCTGGTGAACAGGGCGGAGGCTGGCTCGCCACCATGATCCTGGGAATCGTCGGGGCACTCCTCGGCGGCTTCCTCGGTGGGGCCATCTTGGGTGTCAGCTACGCGGAGATCTTCTCGATCAAGGGTCTGATCTTCTCCGTCGTGGGCGCCCTGCTCGTGCTGTTCATCTACGGATTGGTCACCAAGCGGAAGGCCTGACGGCTCTCCACAACCTCAAAGAAGGGGCGGTGCCGACCAACTGGTCGGCACCGCCCCTTCGTCAGTGCATCCCATCGAGCCCGACGCACGGGATCTGCACGTAAGACTCGTCGTCCGGAAGCCCTCTGCTGACTGGCTGCAACTGCCCGTAACCGGTCACGGATCGGCCTTGGCCGGAGCATCCGGGCCGCTCCCCCTTCGCGAACCAGTCAGCCAGCGAGTTCGCGAGACGTGCCTTCACGTCGACCATGGCGGGATCGTCGACCAGGTTTCGGCGTTGTTCCGGATCCTCTGCATTGTCGTAGAGCTCGTCGGGGCCTCCTCGTCGCAGCACCAGCACGTACCGGCCGTCTGTGACCATGCGCCCGTCGCCGTATTCGCTGACCACCGCCACCACATCATTTGGTACCTCACGCGTGCCGGTGAGGACATCGGCGAACGACTCCGAGACGCTGTACGCATCGCGAGGAGGGGCGACCCCTGCCAGTTCGCAGATCGTGGCGTGCCAGGAAGCGGCGCTGAGCAACTCGTCTGAGACGCCCGTGACGCCCCCGGGTATCCTCACGACGCACGGAACGCGAACAGAGTTGTCATAGAAGTTCAGCGGATAGGTGCCGTTGCCCTTCCCCCAGATCCCGTGATGCCCACACGAGAACCCGTTGTCGGAGAACCAGGCGACGACGGTGGTGTCGGCAATGCCCTGGCGATCCAACTCGGCAAGGATCCGTCCGAACCCATCGTCCACCGCAATGAGGGAGGCTGCGTACCCTGCGAGTTGGGGCACCGGGTTCGCGAACGCCTCCCTGAACTCGGGACGCGCCTCCGTCCAGGGATGCGGCGCTTCCCGTGGCACCGAGTCGAAGTCGCAGCCCTCCACCTGCGCGAGATGCTCAGGCAGATGGTTGTCGACCCAAGGATGATGCGGCGCGGTGTAGTTGACCTGCAGATAGAAGGGCCGGTCGTGGTCCCGTGTGGTGAGGAAGTCGAGGGCCTGCTCCGTCACCGCGTGGGTGAAGTACCGCTCTTCCTCGACTGCCTCTCCGTCGCGCCAGATCGGCGCGTCAAAGTATCCGCTGCCCCCGTACCTGTGCGCGTACCAGTACTCGAAACCGGGAGCGGGCGTCCGGGCATCGCCCAGATGCCACTTGCCGCTCAGGGCGCACTGGTATCCGGCACGCGCGAGCACCTCCGGCGTGGTGGCCTGGCCCTCGAGATAATGGTCGGGCCAAGTCTCCGGGTGTCGCGAGCCGACGATCCAGTCGTGCACGCCATGGGCCGAGGGCAGCCTTCCCGTCAGTACTGAGGCGCGTGAGGGTGAGCACACCGGCGACGCGCTGTAGAACTGGTCGAGTTCCAATGCTGACTCCGCGAAGGCGGCGAGGTGTGGCATCGGCAGCTCCGGCATGCGCCACGGAACGGCCCACCGGCCCTGGTCATCCGTCTGGACAAGCACGAAGTTCGTTCTGATCACTTCACCGCCCCTGCCGAGATTCCGTCGGTGAAGAAGCGCTGCCCGAAGACGAAGATCGCCATGACGGGAATGCTCATCAGGATCACCGCCGCCATCAGCAGGTTCCACTGCGTCGAGTTCTCCTGGTAGAACACGCTCAGCCCCAACTGGAGCGTCCTCATGTCATTACTCCTGACCTGAATGAGCGGCCAGAGGAAGTCGTTCCAGGTCGACTGGAAGGTGAGGACGGTGACGACGGCAACCGCCGGCAGCGTCAGCGGTGTGTAGATGCGCAGGAAGATCCTCCATTCGCTTGCGCCGTCCACGCGCGCGGCCTGCCCCAATTCGTCGGGCAGATCCTTGTAGAACTGACGCATCAGGAAGATCGCCAGGGCGGAGGCAAGGTGCGGAAGGATGAGCCCCGCATACGTGTCCAGAAGGCCCATTCCTCCAGCGCCGAAGAAGTCGTTTCCGCCGGCAAGAGGGAACTTGTTGGCCATCACGAAGAGCGGAACCATCACGATCTCCGGCGGGAGGACAAGGAGCCCTATGAGCAGGATCATGATGGTGTTCGCTCCCTTGACGGGAAGCTTCGCCAGCGCGTATCCGGCCATGCAACTGAGCACGATCTGCGAGACGGAGGCGATGACGGCGACGATCACCGAGTTGAGGAAGAAGAGCGGGAAGTCGCTTGCGGAGAGCGCTGCGGGATAGTTGCTCCACTCGAGCCGACTGGGAATCTCCAGCGTCGACTCTCCGGTCGGCACAAGGGAGACCATGACCATGTACAGGAGCGGTACCAGGTACAGGGCCGTGAGGAGCAGCGCGACGACATGGGCCGTCGCCGAACTGAGTGCCGTGCGCCATCTCATGCGGCGGACCTTTCTCTCATGGCCGCGACGATTCTCGGAAGAATCGCGAGAAGCAGCACTGCCAGGAACATCAACACGGCGATGGCGCTGGCCTTTCCGATGTCGAGTCGCAGGAAGGCCGATTCATACATGTCGTAGACGATGGTTCTCGTCGAGTTGACCGGCCCGCCTTGAGTCATCACGTACGACTGCGTGAACATCTGCAGGCCACCCATCAGCCAGGTGACGGCGACGAACAGCAGGGGCGATGCGAGCTGAGGAACCGTCACGTATACCAGCCGTTGGAACCAGTTCGCGCCGTCGACCTGTGCGGCCTCGGGCAACTCTGGCGGGATGGCCTTGAGCCCCGCCAACAGGATGATCATGAAGTAGCCCAGGTTGCGCCAGAGGCTCAGGGCCATGATCGATGGCATCGCAAGATTCGGGTCGGTGAGGAAGTTGACCTGTCCGATGCCGAGGGAACGGAGAAGTTGGTTGATGGGGCCGACATAGGGGTCGTACAGGAACGACCACAGGAGTGCGACCGTCACGTAGCTCATCGCCTGCGGCAGGTAGACGAGCGTCCGCATCGCCGTTCCGCCGTACAGCCGTCGGTTGAACAGCATCGCGACCAGAAGGGCCACGACCACGCCGATGACGACCTGGCCAACCGCGAAGTACAAGGTGTTGCCGATCGCCTGGGCGAAGCGCGGGTCGGTGAACAGTGCGATGTAGTTGTCCAGCCCTGCGAACTCTGGATCGCTGAGCAGGTCATAGCGGGTGAACGACAAGATGGCCGCGAAGGCCAACGGCACCAGGGTGGTCACTGCGAGCGCGACGAGTGCGGGGCTCAGCAGCCAACCGCCCGCACGACGCTGTCCGCGCTCGAGCCCCACCTGATCAGAGCGTGTCGACCTTGGCATCGATCGCCTTGAGGGTGTCCTCCACCGAGACCGTTCCGCGGATCGCGGGTTCGAGGAGAGAGTTGACTTCGGGGCCGAGCGCCAGCATCTTCGGGTTCGGCGGCTGCGAGACGGCCTGCTCAGCGGTGGCCAGAATCTGGGCTCGCCGCTCATCGATCCACTCGGCCGACGCCAGGTCGCGCCGGGGCGGCAGAGCGTCGTAGAGCCTGGAGATCTCGGACATCTGGGGCGCAGCCGCAAGGTACTTGACCAACTCCCACGCTCCGTCGGGGTTCTTCGTGCCTCGCGACACGGCCAGCTTGTTGATCCAGGCGACGGACCTGGCCTCGCCCCCCGCGTCGGCCTTGAGCCCGGGTCCGACCACGAGGTGCTCAGCGATCTCTTTGTTGTTGGCCTCCGCATTGCCGACGATGGCGACACCGCCAAGGCTCATGGCGGCCTGTCCGGCCACTATGGGGCGCGGGCCGTTGCCCGAGAAGATCATGTTCGGGTCTGCGAGGCCCTCCTGGAAGAGCGAGACGAAGTAGGTCAGGGCCTTGGTGCCCGCCTCAGAGTTGAAGCTCGCCTTCCCGTCGGTCCAGTACTGCCCTCCTGCTTGAAGGAACAGTTGAGCGAAGGCCTGCTGCAGCCCGATCGATTTGTCGAGGCCGAAGTCGACCGGTGCCACGATGCCGTCGGCCCCCTTGACGGCAAGTGCGGCGGCCTTGAAGTCGTCCCACGTCTCGGGGAGGGAAGTGATCCCGGCCGCGTCGAGGATGTCCTTGCGGTAGATGCCGGAGCGAACGTCGGCGGCGATCGGCATGGCGTAGTTCTTGCCCTCGTAGGCGCCGTCCTCCAGCATCCGGGGGTAGATCTGGTCCTTCTCGTCCCAGCTGGAGATCTTTTCGGTGAGATCCAGGAGAACGTTCTTGTCCACCAACGGGGCGGTCCAGATGCCGCCGATGACCAGGACATCCGCCAGGGAGTTCGATGCCGCACCGGTGGTCACTTTCTGGAAGGCGGATCCCCAATCGGAAGTCTGGACCTCCACCTCGGTGCCGCTGGCCTTGGTGAAGGCAGGGATGGCCGTGTCGGTGAGGTACTTGGTCAGTTCCTGGGTGGGCCCCAGGACCAGGAACGAGAGCTTTCCTTCAGCGCCCTGCTGTTCCTTGGAGCCGCCACCACACGCGGAGAGGCCTGTGGTTAATGTTGCGGCAGCACCAAGTCCGAGGAGACCGCGACGAGAGAGGGTGAATCGAGACATCTGTGTCCTTCCGACGGCCCCAGCGGGGCTTAATTCATGTCGTTTATTATGGGTAGTGAATGGTCCAACGTCAACATGTTGCGTCCAGTAGATGAGGAAGAGGGCTAGATGACGGCACAGCGCGCGACCGATCTGCGGCGCCAGAACCTGGTGCGTGTCCTTGATGTGATCCTGCGAGAGGGGGCTCACTCACGGGCCGCGCTTGCGGAACGACTCGGGCTCAGCCGGGCAGCCCTGACGGCGATCGTCGGCGACCTGATCACACTCGGAGTCCTTCGCGAGGGGGGTCAGAGCCGTCCCAGGGCGGCCGGCCACTCACGCTCCTCGTCGCCGACCCCGACCGGTACGCCTCCTTGGGCGTCGACGTCCGCATCGACCGGATCCAACTGCTCGCCGTCGGCCTCGACGGTGCCGAACTGACCAGGGCTTCATCCTCCGTCCCGGCCCGCCCGACTCCGCGAGAGATCACCGAGGCCCTCGGCGACACGTTCGCAACCCTGCGCTCCAGCCTTGACCATGAACTACTCGGGTACGGGTTCGCAATGCCCGCCCGCCGCGCGGATCTCGGCATCACGCATGAGATCTGGGGCTGGGAACAGGTTCCCATGGGGGATGCGTTCCGACGGATCGCCGGGGAGAGCCCCTGCGGCGTGCTGGATCTGGCCGAGGCTTCATGCCTCGCCAACTCACGCCAGCCGCAACTGTCTGGCATGTCCCGAATGGCGCACCTGCAGATCGGCGCCGGCGCGACCATGGCGTTGGCCGTCGAGGGACGAATCGATCTCGATCTCCCTCCGCGCTGGGGCGACGTCGGCCACATTCCACTTGGCTTGAGCGACAGGCGCTGCTCGTGCGGTCGGGATGGCTGCAGCAACGCCTACCTCTCCATCGAGGCGCTCTCATCTCGCGTTCCACATGTCTCGGTGGAGGAGGGACCCAACCGGATCAGTCGCCTGGCGATGGCCATCGAGCGGGCGGCCCGAGCGGGAGACGTGGACGCGCGGAACGGGATCGAGGAGGTCGCGCTCGCGACGTCACGACTCGTTGTAGCGCTGGTGGAACTGAACGGCCTTCAGGCCGTCACGATCGGTGGATACCCGCTCTTCCTCGGAGAGGATTACTCGCGGTTGGTTGACGAACTGGTGGAGACCAGGCTCGGCTGCCCCTCCCCCGTCCGACACACGGGACTCGGCGACGATGCCGCGTTGATCGGTGCGTCGCTCGTCGGCCGTGAGATCGGTCTGTCAGACCCCTATCGACTCCGCCGCTGATAGCTCAGACCAGGTGGCGGTCGGTCGCCCACTTGGTCAACTGGTGACGGTTCGACAACTGCAGCTTGCGCAGCACGCTGGAGACGTGCGTCTCGACCGTCTTGATGGAGATGAACAGCTCCTTGGCGACCTCCTTGTAGGAGTAGCCGCGGGCGATCAGCTTGAGCACCTCGCGCTCGCGGGCGCTGAGCTTGTCCAGGTCCTCGTCGATCGACGACACGTCCACCGAGCCTGAGAAGGCGTCCAGGACGAAGCCCGCGAGCCTCGGCGAGAAGACCGCGTCGCCGCCTGCGACGCGCACCATCCCCTCAACTAGTTCCTCGGAGCTGATCGACTTGGTGACGTAGCCGCGGGCTCCTGCGCGGATCACGCCGATCACGTCCTGCGCCGCGTCGGAGACCGAGAGCGCCAGGAACTTCACGTCGGGCTTCACGGCCAGCACCTGCTTGATGACCTCAGCGCCGCCGCCACCGGGCAGGTGCACGTCCAGCAGGACGACATCCGGTTCGGTCTCGACGATCACGGCGACCGCGGTGGCGACGTCCTCACCCTCACCGACGACCTCGCAGTGTTGACCGATCTCGTGGCGCACTCCGGCGCGGAACATCGCGTGGTCGTCGACGATGACGACGCGCAACTCTGAGAGTCCAGGGGCCTGCTCGTCGCTCATTAGCCGATCTCCAACCTCACCTCGGTACCACTGCCGAGCTCGGATCGGATCGTTGCACGCCCCCCGTACCGCTCCATCCGAGCTGTGATCGATTCTCTCACGCCCATGTGCCCTTGGGGAACCAGCGACGGATCGAAGCCCTTTCCGCGGTCTCGGACGAACACCTCGACGCGTCCGTCCTCGACCTCGGCGAAGACGTCGACGCGGGACGCACCGGAATGCTTGGCGGCGTTGGTGATGGCCTCCCCCGCCGCGAGGATCAGCGCCTCGAGCCGGTCGTCGACCTGCGCGTCGCCGACGCACACCATCTCGACCTCGACCTCGAATCGGGCCTCGACGTCGGAGGCCAGTTCGCGCAGGGCTGAACGCAGCGACGACGCGCGGGTCGTCTCCCCGTACAGCCAGGTGCGCAACTCGCGCTCCTGCCTGCGGGCCAGGCCGGCGACGGTGACGGGGTCGTCCGCCTGCCGTTGGATTAGGGCAAGCGTCTGCAGCACCGAGTCGTGCAGGTGGGCCGCCATGTCGGCGCGGGCCTCGGCGCGCAACCGGTCAGCGTCGGCACGCCGCACCCGGGCGCGCTGCTGGTAGAGCCAGGGGGCCGCGACCACGAGCAGGCCAGCGATCAGGACGGCCGAGGCTCCGAGCACGCCGGGCAACTGGGCGATGCCGACCTGGGTGGCGAGGATGAGGCTGATGCCCGCGACCACGAGCACCAGACCGCCGACCAGGCGGATGATGCTCATCATTCCGCCGCCGCGCGTCAGCCGATGCCACAGGCTGCCCTTGGCGGCCTGCCCGGACTCGGAGCCCTCGTCCGCCTGCAGCCAGATCACGATCACACCCGCGCCGCCGATGACGGCGGGCCAGAACAGCCCGGACGGGACGGTGCCGCCCGAGACGAACAGCCGCAGCAGGCCGACGACGATCAGGCCGCCGGAGATCAGCACCCCGTCGTCCGGCTTGATGATGCTCGCCCGCGCGGGCCTCATCCCCTTGCGGCTGGCGGCCTCGAGCCCGGGTGCGTCGGGCGCCCGCCCGGACTCGCGCGGGATGAGCACCCAGAGCGCGCCGTAGGCGACGATCCCGAGGCCGGAGAACAGCGCCGCGATCACGAAGGCCAACCGGATCAGCCCGACGCTCAGCCCCAGGTGAGCCCCCAATGCGCCGGCCACACCCGCGATCATGCGTCCCTGGGCCGGACGCCGCAGGGGCGCGCGTGCGGGCGCGTCCGGGGTCACGGGCAGTTGGCTCATGCGTCCAGCCTGACACGCGCCCCGCCCTCAGGCCAGTCACCGACGCCAACACCAGGGACGGCTCAGGGACTCACCCGATGGCAGCGGGGCCCGCGTCACGACAGACTTGACGACATGCACAAGGACCTGGAACGGAGCTGGCTCGACGAGAGCCTGCAGAGCGTCCAGCGTCGCGACACCTCGGGCTTCGGTTCCGGGCTCAGCCGCGCGATCGCGCAGCGGATCGGCGTCGACGTCGTCATCGTCCGGGTCGCGTTCGTGGTCCTGACCTTCTGCTCCGGCCTCGGCCTCGCGCTCTACGCGTGGGGGACGCTGCTCACCGAGGGCCCCGAGGGAAAGCGCCCCGTCGACGGCACCATCCGCAGCTTCCGTGGCTGGCCGAGCGGCGCCCAGTTGGCGCTCATCATCGGCACCTCCATCGGTCTCGTCGCGACCGTAGCCGCGACGACGTCGCTGCCATGGGGCCTCGCGATCCTCGCGGTCGTGCTGATGGCCTGGTACCTGCGCCGCAACCATGCCGTGCGCCTCCCGAGCGTCGGAGGCGAGCCCTTCGCCGAGCCGGCCAACGAGGACGAGCTGATCGACGAGTGGCGGCGCCGGATGTCCGCCGCGACCGGGCACCACTCCGACTGGGTCGCGCCGCTGCCCGTCATCGACCTGGACGCCCCCATCGCCGTGCCGGAGCCGACCGCGCGCCCCCGCACCGCGTGGGCCGCGTCGCTCCTGCTGATCCTGGTGGCCGCGGCCGCCGGGGCCGGCTCCGTCATGGTCGGCCTGTCGGCCGTCACGGCCCTGGCGATCGGCACCCTCGCTCTCGGCGTCGGCACCGTCATCTTCGCCGCCGTCTCCCGCGCCAAGCGGCTGCCCCGACCGTTCCTGGCCGCGGTGCTCGTGCCGATCGTCGCCTGCGGATGGCTGAGTACCGGCGCCGACCCGCTGCTCGAGACCCAGGCGGTCACACACACCGACGCGACGCACGCCGTCAAGTACTTCGCCACCACGACGACCCTCGACCTCACCGGCGCCAACCTCGCCGAGGTCGACACCGTCGAGATCGTGGCCGTCGCCTCCACCGTCGACGTGCTGCTGCCTGGCAACCCCGACGGCGGCATCGCCACCACCGAACGGTTCAGCACGGTCCACATCGACAAGGCGGGCACCACCGTCTGGGCAGGCAAGAAGGTCGTGGTCGACGCCACCGCCTCGAGCGTGACCATCCGCGTCGGGGAGGGCCGATGAGACTCGACGTCGCATCCATCTCGCTCGGGCTCGTCGCCGTCGGCTTCGGCCTCGTGCTCCTGCTCTCGCAACACATCGCAACACCCGCGATTCAACCGATTCTTGCCCTGATTCTGGCCGCAGCAGGCACGATCGGATTACTACTCACCCGTGGCCGAAGCACCAAGAAGAAGACCCGAAAGGAACTGACATGAAGCTCACTCGTAGCCGCAACGGGATGATCGGAGGCGTCGCAGCCGGCGTCGCCACCTACCTGAAGCTCGACCCGACGCTGATCCGGCTGGCGTTCGTGCTGGTCTCGCTGTTCGCCGGAGGCGGCGTGCTGCTCTACCTCATCCTGTGGGCCGTCATCCCCAAGGAGGGCGACGACCAGACGCTCGCCGAGGACGGCATGAACAAGGCCCGTGACTGGTACGACAACCGTCGAAACGGCGGCGACTCGACCCTCTGACCCGTCAGACAACGACCCGGCCCCGCAGGAAGATCTCCTGCGGGGCCGGGTCGTCTCGTCACTCCCACTCGATGGTGCCCGGGGGCTTGCTCGTGATGTCGACCGTGACGCGGTTGATGTCGGGGCATTCGTTGGTGATCCGGTTGGAGATCTTCTCCAACACCTCGTAGGGCAGCCGCGCCCAGTCGGCCGTCATGGCGTCGTCAGAGGTGACCGGGCGAAGCACGATCGGGTGACCGTAGGTGCGACCGTCGCCCTGGACACCCACCGAGCGGACGTCGGCGAGCAGCACGACGGGGAACTGCCAGATCTCGCGGTCGAGGCGGGCCGCGGTGAGCTCCTCGCGGGCGATGGCGTCGGCCTGCCGCAGGGTCGTGAGTCGCTCGGCGGTCACCTCGCCGACGATGCGGATCGCAAGTCCGGGGCCGGGGAACGGGTGACGCCAGACCATCTCTTCCGGGAGGCCGAGCTGCTGCCCGACGGCGCGGACCTCGTCCTTGAACATGTGGCGCAGGGGCTCGATGAGCGTGAACTGCAGGTCGTCGGGAAGGCCGCCGACGTTGTGGTGGCTCTTGATGTTCGCGGCGCCCTCGCCGCCCCCGACTCGACCACGTCGGGGTACAGCGTGCCCTGGACGAGGAAGTCGATGCCGCGCTCGCCCGCCAGGTCGCGCGCGGTGGCCTCGAAGGTGCGGATGAACTCGCGGCCGATGATCTTGCGCTTCTCCTCGGGGTCGCTGACGCCCTGGAGCGCGCCGAGGAAGCGGTCGGTCTCGTCTGCGACCACGAGGTCGACCCCGGTGACGCCGACGAAGTCGTTCTTGACCTGCTCCGCCTCGCCCTGCCGCAGCAGGCCGTGGTCGACGAACACGCAGGTGAGCTGCGAGCCGATCGCCTGCTGCACGAGGGCCGCGGCCACGGCGGAGTCGACGCCGCCGGACAGCGCGCACAGCACGCGGCGGTCGCCGACCTTCGCGCGGATCTCCTCGATGGCCTCGGTGACCATGTTCTCGGGGGTCCAACTGGGCGACAGGCCCGCGATGTCGAACAGGAACTGCTCGAGCACCTGCTGGCCCCACTGCGTGTGGAGCACCTCGGGGTGCCACTGCACGCCCGCGAGGCGACGGTTGACGTCCTCGAACGCCGCCACCGGGGCGCCGGCGGTGCGGCCGAGCACCTGGAAGCCCTTGGGGGCGCGGCAGACGGCATCGCCGTGGCTCATCCACACGTTGAGCGTGTTGGGCATGCTGGAGAGCAGGGTGCCGCCGTTGTTGATCGACAGCGAGGTGCGCCCGTACTCGCGCTGGCCCGTCTTGTTGACGGTGCCGCCGAGCGCCTGGGCCATCACCTGGAAGCCGTAGCAGATGCCGAGCACCGGCACCTCTGCCGCGAACAGCGCCGGGTCGACCTGGGGTGCGCCGTCCGCGTAGACGGACGAGGGTCCGCCGGACAGGATGATCGCGGCCGGCTCCTTGGCAAGCATCTCTTCCACGGGCATCTTCGAGCTGACGATCTCGGAGTAGACCAATGCCTCGCGCACGCGGCGGGCGATCAGCTGCGCGTACTGGGCGCCGAAGTCGACGACGAGAACCGTCTGATGGGCAGTCATGCGGCTGAGTCTATTGAATCTCGCGTCAATCACCACATGCCGAGCCTGCCGTCCACCGTCCGTCCGACGCCTGGGTGAAAAAACATCCCCATGGCGGGAATATCGACGAAAGTCGCGGGGTTGCCGATGACATGAGCATTTACCCCGATGTGACGGCCCTGATCGGCCGTACGCCCCTCGTCAAGCTGAACCGCATCGCAGGCGACAACGCCACGGTGCTCGCGAAGCTGGAGTTCTACAACCCCGCCAACTCCGTCAAGGATCGTCTCGGCGTCGCCATCGTGGACGCCGCTGAGGCCTCGGGCGAGCTTCAGCCGGGTGGCACCATCGTGGAGGGCACCTCCGGAAACACCGGCATCGCGCTGGCAATGGTCGGCGCTGCCCGCGGCTACAAGGTCGTCCTCACCATGCCCGAGACCATGTCGCTCGAGCGTCGCGCCCTGCTGCGCGCCTTCGGCGCCGAACTGGTGCTGACCCCCGGCCCCGCTGGCATGCGCGGCGCCGTCGAGAAGGCTGAGGAGATCGCCAAGGAGCGCGGCGGCGTCCTCGCCCGCCAGTTCGCCAACCAGGCAAACGTCGAGATCCACCGCAGGACCACCGCCGAGGAGATCTGGAACGACACCGACGGCAAGGTCGACATCCTCGTCGCAGGGATCGGCACCGGCGGCACCATCACGGGCGTCGGCGAGGTCCTCAAGGAGCGCAAGCCCGACGTCACGATCGTCGCCGTCGAGCCCGCAGAGTCCCCGATCCTCAGCGGCGGCCAGCCCGGCCCCCACAAGATCCAGGGCATCGGCGCCAACTTCGTGCCGGAGATCCTGAACCGCGACGTCATCGACGAGGTGCTCCCCCGCAACATCGACCAGGCCGTGGAGTACGCGCGCAAGGCCGCTACGCAGGAGGGCCTGCTGGTCGGGCTCTCGGCGGGGGCCGCCATCTCCGCCGCCGTGGAGGTCGCCAACCGTCCGGAGAACGCAGGCAAGACCATCGTCGTCATCGTCGCCGACTTCGGCGAGCGGTACCTGTCGACCGTGCTCTTCGAGGGCCTTCTCGACAACTGAACCCACTGGACGAGGCGACGGCATCAGGACCCCCCACTGGTGCCGTCGTCTCCTGCTGTCTGGGCCTGCACCTCATCCCCTGGAGGCCCGCAGCCCGGCGAGAAGGCGTGCCCCCGACGCCGGCACCTCCCCCTTGGCCCTACCCTTGCTCGCATGAAGACACGGGAGTTCCGCTACACCGACTGGGTCAAGCAGCGGCCGGCGGTGCAGGTCGACCAGAAGCGTCGCCTGATGCTGATGGGCTACGCGATGACGGTCGTGCTCGCGATCCTCGCCGTCGCCTGCCTCATCGCTCTTGTCCAACTCCGCCAATTGCAGTTGCAACTGCTCGCGGGCCTGATCATCATGACCGGCGCCGCCGTCCTGATGTTCCGCAAGGCCGACGCCAACCGGCGGAGCATCGCCCGCACCACGGACGCGGAGGTCTCTGAGCACGGGCCGTATCCCCTGTCGGTCAGCGACACCGAGATCCACTTCCCGGAGTCCTTCGAGGATCCCGAGGAGACCTGGCCACTCGAGGGCACGCTGGTGCGCCAGGTTCGCGTCACGAAGCAGGACATCCTGGCGCTGAGCCATCCGGGCAAGACCGCGCGCCACTTCTATGCCCGCGCCCTCGTCGAGCCGTTGAGCGAGGTGCAGGATGAGATCGAGTCGCGTCAGGCACGGCTCGCTCCCGAGCCCGACCCGGAGCCGACGCCCGACGCCTGAGCCGGTCCGCGGGCGCTGGCGGGGCTCAGGATCCGCTGCGCACGTCGCGCCTCAGGAACAGCGGTAGCCCCGCCGCCACGAGCAGCACGGCACCGACGGCCAGCCACGTGGGCTGCCACCAGGTGCCGCCGTCCTGCAGCGGAGGCCCGTAGAGGTACGCGCGGAACGGCGACCACCAGCCCCAGCCCTCCTTCCCCGCTGCGAGCAGCAACGTGTAGCCGAAGAAGCCGACCACGGCGATCGCCGTTGTCGCCCAGACGGCGAGCGACGGCTTGCCTGTTGCGGCCGAGATCAGCAGCGCGAGCGCACCGAAGAACAGCCCGAGCAGCGCGAGCAGCCCGCAGGCCCAGGCCAGGTTGGCGATCTCGACGTCCATCCCCGACATGGCGATGCCGGCCCAGGTGCCGAGGAACAGCGACCCGGCCACGATCCCGACATAAGCCGCCGTCGCCGCGGCGACCGTGAGGTAGACGCGGGTGCGCGAGATCGGCTGGGCGAGCAGCGTCGACATCCGCCTGGCGCGCTCCTCGCCCGCGATGCCGGACGCGGCCGCCGCCGCCGCGACGAGGATCACCCCGATCGGGGCCATCATCCCGAACGTCTCCAGATGGAGGAACCCAGGCGGCGTCGCGAGGTCGCCGCCCCCGAACAGGTCGGCCATCGACTGCGGGAAGGACTGCGAGAACTGCGTCATCATCGAGGCGAGCCCCTTGTACATGAACGGCATCGCCACGCCCATCACGAGCGCCAGGATGAACACCACGTAGGAGACCAGCACCTGCTGAGCCGCAAGCCGCAACCCGAACAGGGACGAGCCCTTTCCCGTCGGCTGCAGGACCTTCGCGAGCGCGGGGACGGCGCGGGCGCGGTCGAGCAGGCTGGAGCCCGACTGGAACAGCCGGACCTCGCGACCCCGGAAGCCGAGGACTCCCAGCCCGATCAGGATGGCGGCGCCCACCAGCAGCAGGGCCAGTTGGCCGCCGTCGATGCCGTTGACGAGCGGCTTGGACCCGTTGAACCAGTACCAGGGGATCCAGTCGGCCGCGTTCTCACGCCAGATCGGCAGCAGGCCCGTGCCGAGCCAGCCGAGCACCATCACGCTTGCGGCGACGCCTGCGGCAAGGCCCTTGCGACCGGTGGCGGCGCCGATGGCGAACGCGAGCGAGCCGTGGAAGATGGCGTTGGCCGTAAGGTGGAGCATCAGCGCGAACACGTGCGCCTGGCCGACCTCCACTCCGAGCGCGATCGGGGCGATCGCGGCGACCCCCCACAGCAGGGCACCGCTCGCGATCAGCAGCGCGAGCATGGCCGCCGCCTTCGAGAGGGCGAACCGGGTCCGTGACACCGGTGCGGCCAACACCATCGACAGTGTCCGGTTGGCCTCCTCGCCCGCAACCGCGAACGCGCCGATGGCGATCGCGACGCCGACGAAGGCGAGCGCGCCAATCGCGGCGAGCATCTCGTTGTAGGCCATCAGCGACGCGTCGGCGTGCTGTGGGATGCCCAGCAGCGACCGGACGACGTCGGGCAGGCCCTCATAGATCGACAGGTCCAGGTCCTGGTAGACGGCAAGGCCGAGCACGAGCATCGCCGCGACCGACCCGGCCGCGATCGTCAGGCCCCGCCACCCTTCGGCGAGGCCGCGTCCGAAGACCGCGGTGCTCATGCCGCGTCCTGGTAGTAGGTCAGGAAGATGTCCTCGAGGTCGGCCTCCTGCGTGTGCAGGTCGCGCAGCCGTGCCTTGGCGGAGACCACGGCGAGCAGGTGTGCCATGTCGCCGTCGAAGTTCAGTTCGACCCGGTCGGGGTGGATCTCGATGTCCCTGGCGCCAGGCACCTCAGCCAGGTCGGCCTCGGTCACCAGGCCGTCGATGTCGAGTTCGATGTGGCGCATCTTCTTGCGTCGCAGGGCGGCAACCTCCTCGACGGCGATCAGGTGGCCCTTGCGGATGATCCCGACGCGGTCGGCGACGCGCTCGACCTCGGACAGCGTGTGGCTCGACAGGAAGACGGTGCGACCGTCGTCGGCCACCTCCCGCATCATGGCCCAGAACTCGTGCTGGACGAGCGGGTCGAGGCCGGCGTTCGGCTCGTCGAGGATCAGCAGGTCGGGCGTGTGCATGAACACGGAGATCAGGCCAATCTTCTGCCTGTTGCCGGTCGACAGTTCGCCGACGCGCTTGGTGAGGTCGGCGTCCAACCGCTCGGCGAGCGTCTCGACGTTCGACCAGTCGACGCCGCCGCGCAGCTTGGCGAAGAACTTCAGGGTGTCGCGGCCGGTCATGGCGGGCCAGAGCGCGAGGTCGGCTGGCAGGTAGCCGAGCCGCCTGCGGTGCGCGACGTCGCGCGGCTTGGCGCCGAGGACGGAGGCCGACCCTGAGGTGGGGTTCAACTCACCCATCAGGACGCGGATCGTGGTCGACTTGCCCGCGCCGTTCGGTCCCAGGAAGCCGAATACCTCCCCCGGCCTCACCTCCAGATCCAAGTCGATCAGGGCCGGAAACGAGCCGTAGTGCTTCGTCAACCGCTCAGTCTGGATGGGGTTCATGGTGCTCCTCGATTTCTTCGAGCAGAGGTAGATACTCGTCGAGCACCTTGGGCTCGACGACTCCTGAAAACAGGTCGAGTTGGGCGCGCACGTAGCGCGCGAATCCTGGCTGGCTCGCCAGGTCCTCGGAGCGGACGTCGACCTCGAAGTAGCGTGCGAGGTGGCGGTGCATCGTGAGCGAGCCGAGCGCGACGATGGTCGCGAGGGCCGCCCTTCCGGGGAGGTCGGAGGTGGGAGTGACAACACCCGCGTCAACGCCATCGCGCAGGTAGCCGACCGCGTCCGCGACGAGCAGGTCTATGAGTCCGTCGATCTCCGGGCTGTCGGCGCCGAGCCTGCGGGTGAGGTAGGCCAGCACATGGTCACTGCCGATGGACCGGAGCGCGCCGATGGCGTCGAAGCTCGGCGACGGAGTGATCGACTCGCGCTTGGAGGCGCGGATCACCTCGGCGATGTGGGCGTCGCAGGCGCGCAGCAGTTCGGCCATCGAGCCGTAGTGGTGCCGGATCAGGCCCTGCGAGAGCCCGGAGCGGTCGGCTACTGCCCTGGCCGTGAGCGCCTTGACTCCCCCTCGGCAACGAGTTCCATCGCCGAGTCCCTGAGTCGCGCCTTGGCGGTTCGATCGTCCGTCACCATACGAGCGTATCAGAATCTATACGGTTGTATAGGGGTCCAGATTGGCGGACGTTGACCACCACCTGGGACGGGCGCGGAGCGGGCCCTGGCGCTCTACGATGCCGATCATGAGGATCGTGATCACCGGGGCAAGTGGCAAGGCAGGGCAGGCCACACTGAGGCACTTCGTCGAGGACACCGGACACGAGGTGATCGCCACAGACGTCGCCGCACGGCCCGCCTGGTATCAGGGCGCGTTTTTCCGCGCCGACCTGACGCAGTATGGGGAGGCCGTCGAGGTGCTGCACGGCGCGGATGCCGTCATCCACCTGGCTAACATCCCCGCCGACTCGATCCACACCGACTCGCAGACCCTCAACGCCAACCTGGCCATGAACGACAACGTGTTCCTCGCCGCCTGGAAGCTGGGGCTGCAGCGCGTCGTCTACGCCTCGAGCGAGACGACGCTCGGGCTGCCCTTCGACGAGGTCAACTACGTCCCGGTCGACGAGGGCCACTACCCCTATCCGAACTCGACCTACTCGCTCAGCAAGGTGATGACCGAGACGATGGCAGAGCAGGTGTCGCGCTGGGCGGGCATCCCGTTCGTCGGGCTGCGGTTGTCGAACATCTTCACCGTCGCGGACTACGCGGCCCAGCCTGGCTTCGCGCGGGACCCCGAGGCGCGGCGCTGGAACCTGTTCGGCTACATCGACGCCCGCGACGTCGCCCAGTCGTGCGAGGACGCGCTGGGCGCCCACCTGAGCGGGGCGCACGCGTTCGTGATCGCCGCCGACGACACCATCCTCGACGTGCCGACCCGCGAGGCCCTCGCCGCGATCCACCCCGAACTGGAGGTGCCCGGCTCCGTCGGCGAGTACGGCACCCTGCTCAGCAATGAGGCCGCCAAGCGGGCGATCGGGTTCCGGCCACGGCACTCGTGGCGCGACGAGGTGGCCGCCGGATGAGCGAGGCCTCCTTCTACGACCAGGTCGGCGGGGCGCCGGTGTTCGCGAGACTGGTGCACGAGTTCTACCGCGGCGTCGCCGACGATCCGCCGCTCAGGGACCTGTACCCCGAGGAGGATCTCGGGCCTGCGGAGGATCGGCTGCGGATGTTCCTCGAGCAGTACTGGGGCGGCCCGAAGACCTACCAGGAACAGCGCGGGCATCCGCGGTTGCGGATGCGGCACGTGCACTACGCCGTGACGCCGACGCAGCGGGACCGGTGGCTGCACCACATGCTCGCGGCGGTCGACACGCTCGCCCTCGAGGAGGGGCAGGACGCCACGATGCGGGAGTACCTGGTGCGCGCCGCCGCCTTCATGATCAACGCGGACGAGCCTCTGATCTGAGGCCGCCGGCCGGTTCCCACACGTGACAAGGCGCGTCGCCGACCGCCGACACCCCGCCCATTCTGCGCCGGGATCGCACGGGTAATGTGGCTCCCCCAGCAACGAAACGGAGACCAAGGATGCTGCGACGACTCGCGCTCGCTTCGGCCCTGACGATCGTCGGCGCGCTCGCCGCCTGCGCACCGGCCGCTCCCACCGCCGTCGGCACCTGGACGGGCGAGGGCAACGGCCAGGAGGCCCCGAGCCTCGAACTTCAGCAGGACGGCCGCCTCGCGGGAACCGACGGCTGCAACCGCCTGATGGGGACCTGGAAGCAGGACGGCGACTCGCTCACGTTCATCCAGATCGCCTCGACGGCCAAGTTCTGTGAGGGCGTCGACGTCTGGCTGAGCGGCCTGGAGACCGGCACGATCGACGGGGAGACCATGGCGATCTTCGGCAAGGACGGCTCCGAGGTCGGTCGGCTGACCAAGACCGAGGCCGCCGTTGGTTGAGCCACGTGGGACGACTGTTGGTTGAACCACGTGGGATGACCGCTGGTTGAGCCACGTGGGATGACCGCTGGTTGAGCCACGTGGGACACGAAGCGGACCACGTCGGTCGAAACCGACTCGTGTCAGAAGGCGGACCGGCCCCAGATGGTTTCGACGCGGGCTGCGGCGCTGCGCGCCTTTGCCCGGCTCAACCAGCGGACACGCGCCCTTTGCCTGGGGCTACTCGCCCTGTTCGGCCGCGATCTGCTCGTGATGCCGCACGACCTCCGTGACGATGAACGTCAGGAACTTCTCCGCGAACTCCGGGTCGAGGTCCGCGTCGACCGCCAACGCCCGCAGCCGGGCGATCTGGGCGGCCTCACGGTCCGGATCTGCGGGCGGTAGGCCTGCGGCGGCCTTCAACTCGCCGACCCGCTGGGTGACCTTGAAGCGCTCGGCGAGCAGGTGCACGAGGGCCGAGTCCATGTTGTCGATGCTCCCGCGCAGCCGCCGGAGCTCCGCCCTCGCCTCGTCCTGCGTCATCATCAGTGCAGGATCAGGTCGATGCGCTGGAAGGACTTGACGTCGGTGTAGCCGGTGAGCGCCATCGCCTTGCGCAGGCCGCCTGCCAGGTTCATCGTGCCATCGGGGACGCGCGACGGGCCGAGGACGACCTCCTCGAGCGTGCCGACCTGCTCGAAGAACGAGCGCTCGCCGCGGGGAAGCGTCGGATGCCAGGCGCCGGCGCCCCAGTGCCAGCCGCGGCCGGGGGCCTCGGTGGCGCGGGCAAGCGGCGAACCGACCATGACGGCGTCCGCCCCGCACGCGATCGCCTTGGCGATGGCGCCGGACTTGCCGACGGCTCCGTCGGCGATGATGTGGACGTAGCGGCCGCCCGACTCCTCCAGGTAGTCGCGACGCGCCTCTGCGACGTCGGCGACCGCGGAGGCCATCGGCACCTCGATGCCGAGGACGTCGGCGGTGGTGTGCGTTGCGCCGCCGCCGAAGCCGACCAGCACGCCCGCGGCGCCCGCACGCATCAGGTGCTGCGCCGCGCGGTAGGTGGCGACCCCGCCGACCAGCACGGGGGTGTCGAAGCGGTAGATGAACTCCTTGAGGTTCAAGGTGTCCTCGCCGCCGACGTGCTCGGCCGAGACGGTGGTGCCGCGGATCACGAAGAAGTCCATGCCCGCCTGCTCCAGCAGTGGGGCGAACTCCTGCGTCAGCGCGGGCGACAGCGACCCTGCTACGGGCACGTCGGCCTTGCGCAGTTCGGCGAGGCGGTCGCGGATCAGCTCACCCTTGACCGGCTCGGCGTAGATCTCCTGCAGGCGGCGGGTCGCGGTGACCTGATCGCACTCCTGCGTCAGCAACTCGTACTGGGGCTGCGGATCCTCGTAGCGGGTCCAGAGCCCCTCGAGGTTCAGCACGCCCAGGCCGCCAAGCTCGCCCATCCGCACGGCGGTCGCGGGCGACATCACCGAGTCCATGGGGGCGGCCACGATCGGGATGTCGAACGTGACGGCGTCGATCTTCCAGCTCAGGTCGACCTCGTTCTCAGAGCGGGTGCGTCGGGTGGGCGCGATCGCCACGTCCTCGAAGGAGTAGGCGTGACTGGCGCGCTTGCTGCGTCCGAGCTCGTACATGGATCTTCCTTACCGCGACCAGTAGTTGGGCGCTTCGGCGGTGAGCTGAATGTCGTGTGGGTGGGATTCTCGCAGCCCTGCGGCGGTGATGCGGACGAATCGACCCCGTTCCTGGAGCTCGGCCATCGTACCGGCGCCCGAGTAGAACATGGATTGGCGCAGCCCGCCGACCAACTGGTAGGCGACCGCCGCGAGCGGGCCGCGATAGGCGACCTGGCCCTCGATGCCCTCGGGCACCAGCTTGTCGTCGGAGGTGACGTCGCCCTGGAAGTATCGATCCTTGGAGTAGGACGCCTTGCGGCCGCGGGCGGCCATCGCGCCCAGCGAGCCCATCCCGCGGTAGCTCTTGAACTGCTTGCCGTTGATGAACACCAGCTCTCCCGGGCTCTCCTCGCAGCCGGCGAGCAGCGAGCCGAGCATCACGGTGGAGGCGCCCGCCACGATCGCCTTGGCGATGTCGCCGGAGTACTGCAGGCCACCGTCGCCGATCACGGGAACACCAGCGGGCTTCGCGGCGCGGGCGGCGTCGTAGATCGCCGTCACCTGCGGGACGCCGACGCCCGCGACGATCCGGGTGGTGCAGATGGAGCCGGGGCCGACGCCCACCTTGACGGCATCGGCGCCTGCCTCGACGAGCGCCTTGGCGCCCGCGTAGGTCGCGACGTTTCCGCCGATGATGTCGACGGCCGCGGCGGCCGGATCGGCCTTGAGCCGCTTGATCATGTCGACCACTCCGCGGCTGTGCCCGTGGGCGGTGTCGACGATGATGGCGTCGACGCCCTCCTCCACGAGCGCCATGGCGCGCTCCCACGAGTCGCCGAAGAAGCCGACGGCGGCGCCGACGCGCAGCCTGCCCTGATCGTCCTTCGCGGCGTTGGGGTACTTGTCGGCCTTGACGAAGTCCTTGAGGGTGATCAGGCCGCTCAGCTTGCCACTGGCGTCCACGATCGGAAGCTTCTCGATCTTGTGCTTGGCCATCAGGGCCAGCGCGTCCTCGTTGGTCACGCCGACCGGGGCCGTGATCAGCGGGGCAGTGGTCATCACCTCATGGACCGGGCGCTTCGGGTTGTCCTCGAAGCGCATGTCGCGGTTGGTGATGATGCCCAGCAGCGTGCCTTCGGAGTCGACGACGGGGGCGCCGGAGATCCGGTAGGTCGCACAGAGCTCGTCGACCTCGCCGAGCGTCGCGTCGGGGCTGACGGTGATGGGCTCGTAGACCATCCCGGCCTCGGAGCGCTTGACCTGGTCGACCATGTGCGCCTGGTCCGCGATCGACAGGTTGCGGTGCAGGATGCCGATGCCGCCCTCGCGGGCCATGGCGATCGCCATCCGCGACTCGGTGACGGTGTCCATCGCGGCAGACGCGAGGGGGATGTTCAGCCGGATCCGCTTGGTGAGCTGGGTGCCGGTGTCGACCTGGGAAGGGATGACATCCGACTGATTGGGCTGGAGCAGCACATCGTCGAAGGTCAGGCCCAACGTGGCAAATGGGGCGGGAACCCCGGATCCGGTCAGCTCGTCTTGCACTCTGGCACCTCTCGGGTCGGGTCGGCTCAGCGCGGCCAGTCTATCGCCGGATGCCGGGGCACCCCAATCCCGACGATCACCCTTGGACGGCGCGTTGCGCACCCTCCGTTCGGGCCCGTCGGGCGCTCCCACAAGCGCGCCGACCCGCTCCCCCGCACCCTGGACGACTGGCACCGGCGCCGCCGCTTCGCTCAGAGCGCAGCATCGTCACCAGAGACCTCCGGGACGTCCGACCCGTCACGCCGACAGGGCACGGGCGGGTTTCCGCGCGGGTTCGGCCTTGAGCAGCATTGCGTGTTCGTCGCGCCGACGAGGCCGTGTTAGCGCTCGCACTGCGGTCGAGGCCGCGATACTACTCAACGCCATGCCCCCACCGCTCACCGGACCGCGCGACCTTCGCTGTCAGCGAAGCAGGCAGGAAAGTGCCGGAACCCCACCTCGGCGCGCGGTCGGCTCCCTAGTGTTTGGCTAGGCGTCGCACAGAGGCGGCGCGCGACAGACGAAGGAACCGCCATGAGCCTCGAGACCAATCCCCAGGACTCCGCCACGACCGCCACCGTCGTGGCGGCGCGCGATGCAGCGTTCGCCGCCTTCAAGGGCGGCTTCCGACTGGTCGACCTGAGCGACGCCCTCGGGCCCGAGACCGTGCTGTGGCCGGGGGCCCCCGCCCTGGAGATCGCCGACGCCGTCACACACGAGGGCGGCGGGTACCACGCCCGCATCATCACGACCTTCGAGCACGCGGGAACGCACTTCGACGCGCCGGAGCACTTCGTCCCAGGCGGGGCTGACACCGCCTCGATCCCGATCGACGACCTCGTGGTGCCCGTCGTGGTGATCGACATCTCGGAGCGGGCGTCGACCAACCCCAACGCGACGGTCGACGTCGCCGACATCGCACGGTTCGAGGCGGAGCACGGCACGATCCCGGCAGGCTCGGCCGTGTTGATGAACTCTGGCTGGGCACACCGCAAGCAGGACGCCCTCAGTTACGCGGGCACCGAGTCGACGACCGACCTGAAGGTTCCCCGGCTTCGGCGTGGAAGGCACCACGGAGCTCGTGGCCCGCGGGGTCGTCGGGTTGGGCGTCGACACGCTTGGCATCGACCCGGGCGACAAGCCTGACTTCCCCGTACACCGCCACGTCTCCCACCCGGCGGGCGTGTGGCACCTGGAGAACCTCGTCAACGTCGACCAGTTGCCTCCCACGGGCGCCGTGATCGCGGTCGGCGTGCCCCGGGTGGTCGGCGGAACCGGCTTCCCGACCCGCGTCTTCGCCTTCGTCTCGCGCGACTGAGGATTAACGCAACGATAAATTTGGCAACTTTCCGCTGACGCAAACCCTGCAGAAGTCGTTACATCGCCCCTTGTCAGACGCATTTGCAAGGCTTGCCAAAGGGCGGCGAAAAATCTAGGATTGTCGTCAATAGACAACGGCACATCACCTGGAGGAACCCGCCATGAGCACCGTCACCGCCATCACGTCATGCGCCACCACATCGTGCGCCTACAACGACTCCGGATGCACCGCGTTCGCCGTCACGATCGCGGGCGCCGACAAGGCCACCTGCGCCACGTTCATCACGCTCGACGCTCGCGGCGGACTCCCGGTGGCCGACGGCCACGTCGGGGCATGCCAGCGACTCGAGTGCGTCCACAACGCCGACCTGATGTGCACGGCCGCGGGCGTCGACATCTCCGACTCCGCGAACTGCCTCACCTACGAGGTGCGCTGAGGGGCACACCCGACCCAACGATCAAGCGACGGCGCGCGGGCTCTACCCGCGTGCCGTCGCCGTCTTCGCGCCACCCCCGGCGCGACAGGTGCCTCAGGCCGCCAGGTCGGCGGCGGCAGCCTCGACGAGGCCCGCGAGCGCACCGTCCAGAGCGGCGGCCGACGCGACGGGATGCGGGAACGCGGCATAGACGACCTGCGCCTCCCCGGCGAGACCAGCATCAGGGTGACGCCACCAAGGTCCGCGTCGACGCAGAACACGCGGCCCTTGGTGTGGGCGCAGGCGGCAGGCGGAGCGTCGGCCACGCGGACCTGGCCCACGAGTCGTCCGACCATCACGGCCCAGCAGAGGTCCTTGAGTGCGTCCTGCCCGAGGCGGGCGACCGCACCCTGGGCGGCCAGGTCATCAACGGCCGAGGCGATGCCGAGTTCGTCCAGGTCGACGACGGTGGCGCCGTCGAGGTCATGCAGCACGGCGCGCTCGATCTCGATGACGCCCACCTGCATGCCGGGCTCATCGGCGAGATCGGCGAGCATCGACGGGAGGCCGGTCTCGCGCAGCCGTCGCAGTTCAGCGTCGCCGACCCACGTGAGTTCGCCCAGGAGATGCACCGATGCCGCCACGATGCTGACGGTCGGGTCGGCGGAGTGCAGCACCACGTCCATCCGCACGTCGATGCCGAACCCGGGGGCGGTCGCGGACAGGAGACCCTCCGGTCGGGCCGCGATCACCAGCGAGCCGTCGGCCGCGAGGCCGTGCGCGACGAACGGGAGCGACTCGCCAAGTCGATAGGCAAAGAGACCGGCCGACCCTGCGCCGCCGAGCACGCGACGGGCGAGCGACTGCGCGCGCTCCGGGGTCTGGATCCTCGACGCCTCGAACGACATGGTCATGCGGAATCTCCGTCCTCGCACCCCGCCTCGGATTTAGAGAACGTTTTGCTTGCGGTAATGCGAATGAGGCAACCCTAACCGATGGATTCCCGCTCTCCAACTCAGGTCCCGTCCATGAGACGGGCAGCAGGAAGCCCGGGCGCGGCACGCGGCGCTAGGCTGCTGACGACGCGCCACCTTCAGTTAGGAGCATCAGCGATGGAGCAGTTCAGCCCGATGTTGCCCGCCCTCACCGACGAGGAACTCGACCCGCGGGCGGCGGCCGTGTTCGCCGACATCCGCGCGACCAGGCAGACGGACTTCGTCAACAACTTCTGGCGGGTGCTTGCCAACGACCCGGCCAACCTTGAGCGCACCTGGGCGGAGCTCAAGGAGGTGATGGCGGCAGGCACCTCGCTCGATCCGCTCGTCAAGGAACTGATCTACGTGGCCGTCTCCACCGTCAACAACTGCACGTACTGCGTCCGCTCACACACCGCGGCCGCCCGCGGCAAGGGAGCCACGGATGAGCAGCTCGCGGAGTTGCACGCCGTCGTTGCCGCCGCCAACAAGACCAACCGGCTCGCGATCGGACTGCAGGTCCCGGTCGACGAGGCGTTCGCCTGAGGAGGGACTGAGATGGAGCTCGGATTGGGAGGTCGCCGCGCGATCGTCACCGGAGGATCGAAGGGGCTTGGCCTCGCGATCGCCGCAGAGCTGATCGCCGAAGGCGCCCAGGTGCGGATCTGCGCCCGCAACGCCGACGAGGTGGCGGCCGCCGTCGCGACGCTGGGTGACGGGGCCGCCGGCCGCGCGGTCGATGTGCGGGACGGCGACCAACTTGCCCAGTTCGTCGAGTGGGCCGCCGAGGACATGGGCGGCATCGACATCCTGGTCAACAACGCGGGCGGGGCACACCCCGGCACGTTCGAGACGCTCACCGAGGACGCTCTGGTCGCCGACTTCAATGTGAAGGTGCTGAGCTGGTTCCGCGCCGTGAAGGACGCGCTGCCCTGGCTCAAGGCCTCCGAAGCGGCTCGGGTGGTCAACATCGGCTCGGTCTTCGCCGAGGATCCCGACTACCGCTTCCTGTCGACAAGCGTGAACCGGGCCGCAGGCCTGAACCTGACCAGGACGCTCGCGCAGGAACTGGCCAAGTACGGCGTCCTCGTCAACGTCGTCAACATCGGAAGCGTCAAGACGCCGCAGTGGGCCAACATCCACGCGAAGCGGGCGCCGGAGAAGAGCGAGGAGCAGTTCTTCGCCGACCAGTCCGCCGCGATCCCGCTCGGCCGCTTCGGCGAGCCCGACGAGGTCGCGGGCATCGTCGCGTTCCTCGCGAGCGACCGGGCAAGCTACATCAGCGGCGCAAGCATCGACGTCGCCGGCGGCGGCTCAATCTGACCCTCCCTGCCCAAGCTCGACCCGACACCCTTTCGAAGAAGGCATCCACATGACCCAGTTCACCCTCCACGACGCGCCGCTCCGCCCCGCCGAGGAACGAGCCTCCGTGCTGTCCGACCTGGGCTTCGGGGCCCAGTTCAGCGACCGAATGGCGGTCGCGGACTGGACGGCCGCCGACGGGTGGCACGACCGCAGGATCGTCGCGTACGGCCCCTTCGAACTCGACCCGGCGGCCGCAGTCTTCCACTACGCGCAGGAGGCGTTCGAGGGCTTGAAGGCCTACGCGCACGCCGACGGTTCGATCTGGCGGTTCCGCGCCGACGTGAACGCCGAGCGGTTCCGCCGCTCCTGCCGACGGCTCGGCCTGCCCGAGTTGAGCGCGGCTGACTTCCTCGCGAGCGTCGACGAACTGGTCGCGGCAGAGCGGGACTGGGTGCCGACGGGGGCGGAGCAGAGCCTGTATCTGCGTCCGTTCATGTTCGCCCGTTCGCCGATCCTGGCCGTCAAGCCCTCCACGTCGGTCACGTACGCGGTGATCGCCAGCCCGTCGGGCGCCTACTTCGGCGGCAGCGGGGTCGCGCCGGTCGACATCTGGTTCACCCGCGACTACTCGCGCGCCGCCCCAGGCGGCACCGGCTTCGCCAAGTGCGGAGGCAACTACGCAGCGTCGATGGTGGCGCAGCAGGAGGCCGAGGCGAACGGCTGCTCACAGGTCGGCTTCGTCGACGCCGTCGAGCACCGCTTCGTCGAGGAGTTGGGCGGCATGAACCTGTTCGCCGTCACCTCCGACGGCACCGTCGTCACCCCGGAACTGACCGACACGATCCTGGAGGGCGTGACCCGCTCCGCGGTGCTGCAGTTGGCCCGCGACGCGGGTTTGAGCGTCGAGGAGCGTCGCCTCGAACTGACGGAACTGGTCGACGGCATCGACTCCGGACTGTTCACGGAAGTGTTCGCATGCGGCACCGCCGCGATCATCACCCCGGTGGGCACGCTGAAGGACGCAGACGGCGCCCACGTCGTCGGGGACGGTCGGCCGGGCGCGACGACGCTCGCGCTCAGGCAACGCCTAACCGACATCCAGTACGGCCTCGCCGAGGACACGCACGGCTGGATGCACCGCATCGTCTGACCTCGGGGTCGCCCCTAGCCCTCGGCCCGGTTGGCGAAGGCGCGGCTGGGCTGGGAGTTTGAGCATGTTTGGTTGCTCGTTGCCGATGTGATCGTTCAAACGCGCTCTGCCGCGCAACGAGTTACCAAACATGCTCAACGCCAGACCCACGCCCAAGCCGCGGCGGGGGCCTGACTTCGGCGGCAGTCTCGGCGTGTCGCGCTGTGGGCAGTTGACAGCGTCTTGTGCCGCCCCAGGTTCGGGGAGATGATGCGGCTCTGGGGGATCGGCCCGCGGGGGGCGCGGGCCGAGCAAAGGAGTCGCCATGCCCGAACCGCAGCGCCCTGATGTTGAGGCGAGACTGCTCCGCACCGAAGACCTGATCGACCTGACGCTGGCCGCCTACGGCTGCCACCTCGAGCCGGGCGACCCGACGGGGGTGCTGGTCGCCGACGACGACGCGCTCCTGGTCGTCGGCATCCCCCCGCAGCACGTGGGCGAGGAGGTCTGGCAACTGATCCCGCCCGGCTCGAAGGTCGAGGCACCGCCGCCACACGGCCCGTCGCGGCACCGCAGCGCCGAGCCGAGCAGGCTGGTCTTCGCGGTCCCGCCCGGTACCCGGATCGACTGGCACGTCGACGGCGTGCTCGCGGCCATCTCCGACCTCGACCTGGTGGTCCCGCGCGGCGCGAGCCCGGCGGGAGAGGTCACCGGCAGCGGCCCGGAGCCGCCGCAGGAACTGGAGACCGCCATCGAGGCGCCCTACCGGTTGGTGGTCTCGCCGTCGCGGGGCAGCAGGTTCCGGCACGCTGTCGCGCCGCGCGGCCCTGAGGGACGATCCGAACTGTGGCGCACCGAACTCGTCGCCGGACCGGACGGCACCCCGCCGGTGGTGCGCGCCAGGTGGACCCGCGACGACGACCCTGGCGCGCAGGACCCCGGCTTCGAGCAGTCGCTCACCCCGTTCGACAGGCGGGCGATCGTCACGCAGACCCAGTCGGACGACCGGTTCGCCGACACTCCGCTGCAGGTGACCCGACTCGCGCTCTCCACCCTTGGCGCCTGGCTGACCTGGGCGGGGTTCTGGGACGGCGCCGTCAACGTGATGTCCTACCGGCACGAGGCCGAGATGGGCCGCGACAGTTACGTGCGCGTCGCCTACCCCGGCTTCCTGTTCCCGTTCGGGCACCGGTGCCTGCTCGTCAAGATCACCGAGCGCAAGGTCCGGCACCGCGACGAGCCGGTCGCCTACCTCTGGCAGCGCTGGTTCATCATCATCCGCGAGCCCACCAGGAGCTACCCGGAGGACCACCGCGACCTGCCGTTCGCCGAGGTCACCGTCGGCCCGCCCGTGACGCCCAACATCAACACCCCCGACGACCCGTCCTACCCGTTCATCGTCGAACGACTCGGTGAGCCCTACCCGTTCACGCTCACCAGCACCGACCGGTCGGGCGCGACGCAGAGTTGGGCCGCGCCCCTGGTGTTCGTGCAGGTCATCGCAGAGCCCGGCACCGACCTCATCTTCCCGCTGCACCCGGAGTTGGCCTCGGGCACCTACGCGCCGGTGCGGGAGATCCTGGGCCGCGGCCAGTCGGTGGCGCTCGCCCGGCCCGTGAAGCGGGGCGACACCAGCGTCGAGGTCGCCACCATGACCTTCGACGGCGACATCGACGGCCCGACGTCGCGCCCCAAGATGACCGAGGTCAGGGGCGTGCTGCCGCCGATGCGGCAGTTGAGCCCCTCCGCCCCGACCGTCACGATGCGCTACTCCCCCCACTTCCTGGCCGACGGGCTGCCAGACCGCGCACCAGGGCAGCCGCCGGTCGCCGGCCGCAACGCCGGAGAGGTGCTGCTCGACCTCGTCTCGGGCGCCGCCATGGACTTCGGCTCGGGATCGGAGCGCTCCGGCGGTTTCGTGTCCCCGAGCCTCGACGTCAAGGGGCTCTCCCGCTCGCTCGGCACTGTCGGGGCGGACGCCGATGGGCTTGCGAACGGCGCCTTCAACCCGACCCAGTTCTTCGGGCCGACGCTGTTGCCGCGGCTGTTCGGCCTGTTCAACCTCACCGACATCCTGGCCGTCACCGGGCTTGGCGAGGTGCCCGCCTTCGTCTCGGACGCTGCGGGCGCGCTGACCACCCTCACGTCGGGCCTGACCGCCCTGACGGAGGAACTCGACGACGCCGGCGCCCGAATCGACGGCGACGTCGCAGACGCGGCCCACGCGGGCGCCGGTGCGGTCGCGACCGCGGCACGCGACGCGCTCGCCGCGCAGGCCGCGCCGGTCACCGCGGCGGTGGCCGCGCTGCGCACCAGCCTCGAGGGTCTCCCCGGCACCGCCGCCGCGGTCCCGGACGACGCCGCCGCCCTCATCGCGGCGCTCGACGGGGTCGCCGGCTCGCTCGGCCTTCCCGGCATCCCGGCCGCCGTCCGCGCCCGCCTCACCGGGGCGCTCGAGGCCCTGCGACCCCCGCTCGCCACCGCCGCCGATGTCGCCGCCCTGATGCGCGACGCGGCGGCGGGCCGCGTCACGGCGCGCCTGAAGTGGAACCCGGAGATCCTGCCGTGGGGCATCGGCGGCATCGAGCGGATCTTCGACCCCGTCGACCGGCGAGGGCTCAGGATCGACGTCGTCGTCCAGGCCTTCACCGACGCCGCACCCAAGGTCGACGTGACCGCCGAGATCGCCAACTTCAACCTCAACCTGATCGGAGCAGGCGACTCGGGCCTGATGCAACTCAAGTTCCGGCGGATCGGGTTCCACGCCGGGTCCGCGGGCAAGCCGGAGGTCGACGTCGTCTTCGGCGGCATCGCATTCCTCGGGCCGCTCGCCTTCGTCGACACGCTCCGCTCCCTGATCCCGTTCGACGGCTTCTCCGACCCTCCCTTCGTGGACGTGAAACCCGAGGGCGTCACCGCAGGCTTCGACCTTGCCCTGCCCAACGTCGGGGTCGGCGTCTTCAGCCTGGAGAACATCACGCTCGGTGCGGACGCGCGGGTCCCGTTCCTCGGCGACGCACTAACCGTCGGCTTCCACTTCTGCTCAAAGGACGCCCCGTTCCGGCTCACCGTGATGTGCGTCGGGGGCGGCGGATGGCTGGTGCTGCGGGCCGCCCCCAAGGGGCTGGTGCTGCTGGAACTCGGCCTCGAGGCCGCCGCCAGCCTGTCGGTGGATCTCGGCGTCGCCTCCGGATCGGTCTCCATCGCCGTCGGCGCCTACCTGAGGCTCGAGGGCGACGCGGGCAAGTTCACCGCCTACTTCCGGATCCGGGGAGAGGTCGACGTGCTCGGTCTGATCTCCGCCTCCATCACGCTCGAACTGTCCCTCACCTACGACTTCGCAACCGACAAACTGCACGGCCGCGCCTCGCTCATGGTCGAGGTCGAGGTGTTCTTCTTCTCCGCCTCCGTGGAGATCGTGGTCGAGCGGCAACTGGCGGGCTCGCGCGGCGACCCGACCATGCGCGACACGCTGCCACCCGACGCGGCCGGCGACAACGCCGACTGGGCCACCTACTGCAACGCCTTCGCTTCCCTCTAGGAGGACACCATGCCAACAACAGTCATGGCGACGGCGCTGCCGTACTCCCTCGCCAAGGACGCCCCGTTCCAGCTCAGCGTCTTCTTCACCCACAAGCTCACCGGAGACGGGACGACGCTTGCCGACTACCCATCTGCGCTGAACTGGGTCGACGTGCTCGCCGGGGCGCGGCTCACGCTGGCGATCGGCGGATACTCGTCCACGCTGCACGTCGTCTCCGCTCCCGAGCCCTCGGCCTGGCGGTCGCTGCTGCCCGGCAGCGTCCCGGTCGCGCCGTTCCCGGCGCCCCAACTCGCCGCCGCCACGATCCGCAGCAACCCGGCGAGCCGGATGAGCGAGCACGCCGTCGACGTCACGCTCGCGGCCATCAACGCCTCCCCGGGGCTCCGGCCGAGGGTGTGGGGCACCCCACTGGCCGAGGCCGTCATCGACGCCATCGCCGGGCTCGACCCCAACGGCCCCGTCGCGGGGCTGCTGCGCCGAGCCAGGCGACGCGGGGACGAGTCGCTGCTGGCGCGACGCGTCGCGGACGCGCTGGCCACCATCGGCCCGCTCGACGGCGTCACGATCGGCCGGGAGCGTGGCCACGAGGAGCCTCACGGTGTTCAGCCGCTGGCCCCCGAGTCCGCGTTGGATGGCCTGCTCGGTGACCTTGACGCGGACCGCCGCGTCTCGGCCGCCCTCGACGCGCTGCTCGGCCAGGACCTGACGGGCCAGCCCGAACTCCGACTGCTCGCCGACGCGCACGCGATGGGCCGCTACTACGAGCCCGGCCCCGCGGCGCCCGCTGCCGGGTCGCGTCCCGAGCCACCCCAACACGACTTCCACGCGCGCGTCGCCTCCTTCGGTTCGACCCCCGCGCTGCTGCGCACCCTCGGTCTGGTCGTCGACGTGACGCTCGCCGACGAGGCTGCGTCGCTCGCGCTCACCGAGGCGACCGAGATCAGCGTCGCCCTCGAGGGGATGCCCGACGACGTCGAGGTCACCCCCGCCCGACCGACCAAGGTGGAGGTGGACGGGGACGCGTTCCGCGCCGCGTCGAGTGCGGCCTGGACCCGCGGCGCGCTTCCGCTCGGCGAGCCCGACTGGGTGTTGCTCGACACCGACCCCGACGCGGGCGGCCTCAAGCTTGAGCAGTACCTGCGCGACCTTCCTCGCCAACTGGCCTCGGAACTCAACGGCGACCCCGCGACGGCGGCGCCCGCCACGATCCGCTCGACCGGGTTCGCCATCGCGCGCAGCAACCGCGCCGACGTCGCCCGCCAACGCCTGCAGGCCGCCGAGGCCCTGCCGACCGACGGGCGGGCGCTGCTGCTCGACGACGTGGTGCGCGGCTACCGCGTCGAGGTCTGGGACGACGCGACCAACGCCTGGCACAGCCTGCACCGCCGCCGCGTCGACGTGACCGCGCCCGACGGCTCAGCCGTGCTGACCGACGCCCCCGACGTCGGCTTCCTGCAGGCCTCGGGCCTCAACCGCCGCGACGGCAGCGACGACCTGTACCTGCACGAGGTGATCGCCGGATGGGACGGCTGGTCCCTGTCCGCGCCGCGCCCGGGCCTGATCGCCGAGCGGGTCACCGACCCGGAACCCGGCGAGGCGACCGAGCGGATGGTCGGGACCCCAAGCGACGCGCCGCTCGACGGTGCCCGCACCGTCAGCCGCGTCGAGCCAGGGTCACTGCCCCGGCTGCGCTACGGCACCTCCTACAGCTTCCGCGTGCTGGCCGTCGACCTGGCAGGCAACTCCTACCCCATCGTCGAGCCGACCCCGGTGGTCGAGCCCCTCCCACCCGAACAGCTCCCCGGACACCTGAAGCGGCTCCGCGACCAGTTCGAGCGGCTCGACCGCGGCGGCGTCGCCGACAAGCTACGCAGGTCGCGCCCCGCACGGGCGGCGGAAGGCGTCGACCTCGACGACCTGGAGCGCGCCCTCGGCACCGGCGACCGCGACATCGACGCCGTCACAGGCGCCCTGTTCCGCGCCGTCGGGCCGGTGGCCTCCGTCCACGAGAGGGCGATCGTGCTGCCCCAGGTGCCCGGCGACCGGCCGATCCGGGTGCGACCGCAACTGGACAAACTGGGCAGGAAGCTCAAGCGCAAGCTTCCCGGCCGTCACCCGGTGGACGACCCGCCCGTGGTCGAACCGGAGCCCCCGGGCGCTCCGCCTGACCCGGCCGTCACGGTGACGCTGCCGAGGCCCTATCTGCGCTGGGAGCCCGTCGGCTCACCCGTGGTGGTGGCGCGCTCCGAACTGGATCCGGGCGAGCAGTTGGCCGTCCTCGTGGTGCGCTCCGGCCCTGGCGAGCGCGACCGGTCGGAGCGTCACCTGGCGCCTCCGAAGGCGACGCAGTTCGAGGCGGAGACCGTCGGTCTGTTCGACGCGGCCATCGGCACGGGAGATGCGGCCGAGATCCGTCGCCTGTTCGCGGTCGCCCTCGCCGAGCGGGGCACGCTGCTCGACTCCCATCGGCCTAGCCTCACAGACCCGAACGTGCTCACCCAGCAGCCCCAGATGCGGCTCGCGAGCAGGCCGGGAGCCGACCCGGCCCAGCCGAGTCTCGACGACCTCGCCGCCGACCGCGGCAGGCCACTCGCCGAGGGCCAGTACGTCGTCCACGACGTCGACCAACTGACCCTTCCCTACTTGCCCGAGCCGTTCGCCGACGGCGCCTCGCTGGTCTTCTACCGGGCGGGCGAGGAACACCTCCTCGACGACCCCAACGCGCTGCAGGTCCTCCGGCTGCCCTATCCCGGCGTCTGGCCGAGCCGCGAACCGCTGCGGCTGGTGCTGGAGCGCGGCGACGCGTTCGACGCGCGGGCCGACGGCACCGCGGTGCGGGTCACCCTGCCGCCCGGGGAGCAGTTCCGGGCGACCCTGGCGTCGACGCTCCCCCAGGACGCCTTGAAGCTGTTCGGGCTGTGGCGCTCGATCCTCGCGGGAAGCGTCGACGACTCCGACGGGTACACCACCGACGAACTGACGACGCTGGTGCGCCTGCAACGCGCCGCCACCTCGGGCTGGCTGTGGTGGCTCACGCCGGGAACCCCGCTGCGTCTGGTGCACGCGATCCCCGCCCCCGCGCGGGTGCCACAGTTCCGGGACCTGCGGATCCTGGCCCGTCCGAAGGACCGGGGCGTGGTCGCGCTCGCCGGGGTCGTCGAGGTGCACGGCCCGAGCACCGACCAACTCGTGGTCCGGGCGGACTGGACCGAGCGCGTCGACGACCCGACGCAGCCGGCACCGGAGACGGTGACCCGCTCCGACATCGTCGTGCGCTCCGGCGTCCCCGAGAACGAGCGCACCGGCGTGCTGCACCTGATCGACTGGAGCGACCCGAGCGGCGCCGGGCTGGCCCTCCACCGCGCGATCCAGAACTTCCCCGACACGCACCGCCGCGTCGTGACCTACCACCCGGGCGGCAGCACCAGGTACGCCGAGTACTTCGCGCCGGAGGAACTGCCCACCGAGCCCGAGACCGGCGAGCCGGTCACCCTCGACATCCCCTCATCGGCACGGCCCGCGGCCCCGACGGTGCTGGACTCGGTTCCGCTGCTGCGCTGGGAGGCCGAGGCGGAGCCGGCGACGCCGTTCGGCTGGCTGCGCACCAGGGGTTCGGGGGTGCGGGTCTGGCTGGACCGGCCCTGGTTCTCCTCGGGCGACGGGGAACTGCTCGGGGTGGTCGTCTTCGACCCGACCCACGCGGTGCGCCAAGGCGGCGGGTGGGTGAGCGGGCCGAACGTGCCCGAACCGCCAGACGAGGCGACCAGCCTGTGGGCCGTCGACCCGATCCAGCAGCGCGGGGGCAGCACCTCCGGGGCGACGGTGCCGCCGCTGCTCGGCAGGGAGCATGTGCTCCTCGATACCCTGTCCGCGCTGTGGGCCGGCCCGCTCGGCATCAAGCCACCCGTGATCGGCGGCAGCGCCGACGGGTGGCCGCGCGGCGCCGGGCTGCCGGTGGCGGCCTCGCCCGAACTTGTCCTGCGGGACGTGCACGGCTCCCCCACCGTCCGGGTGATCGGCTACGAGCCGGAGTTCGACCCGGAGACGCGCCGGTGGTTCGTCGACATCGCGCTGCAGAACGCGCCGGTCGCCTCGCCGTTCCTACGCCTGGCGGTCGTGCGCTGGCAGCCCAACTCGCTGCCCGGCTGCGAGGTGTCGGGGGTCGCGGTGACGGGCTGGACCCAGCCGTTGCCGGAACGGCGGCTGAGCGTCAGTCGCCCGGACGCGGCCAGCGTGCAGGTCACCGTCTCTGGAGTGACGGCCAGGCTGCGGCCCGGCGACGATGTCCGGGAACTGCCGGGCGGCCTGATCGGCCCCGACGCGCCGACCGGCGAGGAGGCGGCCGCAGCGGCCCGACTGCTGCGGTCCCGCACGATGCTCGCCCGGCTGGAACACCGGCCCGACGGCACGGGCGACCTGGACTGGTCGGCGGTCGCCTCGGCGGCTCTGGTGCCGGTGCACGTGGACGAGGGACGCACGCAGGAGGCGACCTGGGCGGGCACCATCCGGATCCCTGACGCGACGCCCATCGACCTGCGCCGCCCCGGCGGTCCCGAGTCGACCTGGCGCGTCGTCGTCGAGGAGCAGGAACTGCTCGACGCGGACTCGACCGACGGCCTGGAGCGCCTGATCGGACGCCTGGTCTACGCCGATCACGTCGCCGTGTGACGCCTCAGCGTCGACGGTGTGAGGCGGCCTGCTGGTTGGAGCCATGAACGGCGCGAAGCGACCCTCATCGGTCGAAACCCCCTCGCGCTCAAAGTCGGACTGGGGACGGTCCGTGCACCCCCTCGCGCTCAAAGGGCGAAACCGGGGACACGTCCCCGACTACCAGCGGGGGTTTCGACGCAGCAGCAGGCGACTGCGTCGCCGCGGCTGGCTCAACCAGCGATCCGACGCGGCCGGCTCCGCTGCTGGTTGGAGCCATGAACGGCGCGAAGCGACCCTCATCGGTCGAAACCCCCTCGCGCTCAAAGTCGGACTGGGGACGGTCCGTGCACCCCCTCGCGCTCAAAGGGCGAAACCGGGGACACGTCCCCGACTATCAGCAGGGGTTTCGACGCAGCAGCAGGCGACTGCGTCGCCGCGGCTGGCTCAACCAGCGATCCGACGCGGCTGGCCCCGCCGCTGGTTGAGCCATGAACGGCGCGAAGCGACCTTCATCGGTCGAAACCCCCTCGCGCTCAAGGGCAAACTGGAGACAGGTCCCCAACTATCAGCAGGAGTTTCGGCGCAGCAGCAGGCGACTGCGTCGCCGCGGCCGGCTCAACCAGATCCGACTCGACGGGGCCATCGGCCAGAGACTTGGCCCAGCGCCGACGACTAGCCGAACAGCGCGTCAAGGCTCGGGACCGTCACCGGCGAGGCCGCAGGACGCGTCACGCCCGCTGGAGAGACGACGGGCGCGGCCAGCAGGCCTGCCGAGCTGACCTGGTCCATCACGGCGACCGCCTGCTCCGTCAGGAATCGGCTCGGCTTGGCGAGCACGTGCCGCGAGCTCATGCTCGTGGGGTGCACCGGGAGCCGCAGGGGCGAGTAGATGCGCAACGAATCGCGGGCGCGCGTCGCCGCGACGTAGAACAGCCGCTGCTCCTCCTCCAGGCCCTCCTTCGACGTGAGCGCCATGTCGGAGGGAAGTGCCCCGTCGGAGGCGCGCAGCAGGTGGACGTTGCGCCACTCGAGGCCCTTGGCGGAGTGGATGGTCGACAGCACGAGGAAGTCCTCGTCCAGGTGCGGCTTCTTCGCCCAGTCCCCCGCGACCGAGGTCGGGTCGATGGTCGCCTCCGCGATGAAGGAGCGCAGGTCGCGCTGCCGCGCCGCCGCCTGCGCGACGCCCTCGACGTCGGCGGCACGTCGCCCCCAGTCGACGTAGTGCTGGCGAAGCAGCGGTTCGACCGCGGCGTGGCAGGCCTCGACCATCAGTGCCGGCACCCGGGTCTGGCTCGCGGCCCCGATGAACTCGAGCGTGGTCGCCAGCGCGGTGCGCGCCTTGGCCGGGGCCTCGGCCACGACCTCGTCGGGGCTCGCACCCTCGACGAGCCGGGCCGCGAGCGTCCGGGAGGACACCTTCCCGATCGCGCGGTGCCGCGTCAGGAGCCGGTACCACGAGATCTCGTCGGAGGGGTTGAGGCTGACGCGGAAGGCGGCGATCAGGTCGCGCACGTGGGCCGTCTCGAGGTAGCCGATGCCGCCGTACTTGTGGAAGGGGATGTTGCGCACCCGCAGTTCGATCTCGAGTTGGTTGCTGTGGGTGCCGGTGCGAAACAGCACGGCCTGGTCGCGCAGGTCCATGCCCTCCTGGTGGGCGGCGAGCACCGCCTCGGCGACCTCGCGCGCCTCGTCATCGGAGTTGGCGCACTGCACGTGGACCGGCTTCGGGCCGCTCGCGCCGCGGTCGGCGATCAGGTCGAGGCGGAGGTCGCCCGGCCGGACCACGTTGGCCAGGTCGAGGATCTGTTGGCTGGAACGGAAGTTGCGCTCCAGCCGCACCAGGGTCGATCCGGGCAGGTCGTCGTGGAGCCGCAGCAGGTGCTCGGCGGTGGCGCCGCGGAAGCCGTAGACGGCCTGCGCGTCGTCGCCGACCACCGTCAGGCCGACCCCGTCGGGGCGGAGCAGGCGGACGATGTCGACCTGGATCTGGTTGACGTCCTGGTACTCGTCGACGAGCACCCAGTCCCAGCGCGCGCGGAGCCTGTCACCGACGGAAGGGTCGGCGAGCAGCGCCCGCAGGTTGAGCAGCAGGTCGTCGAAGTCGAGCAGGCCGCGGGCGCGCTTGCGCTCGACGTACGACTTGAGCAGCGCATTGATGGCGTCGGCGTGGTCGAGGCACCACGGGAACTGGTCGCTCATCACGGTACGGGTAGGCACGCCCGTGTTGACGGCGCGCGAGTAGATGTCGGCGAGCGACTGGGAGGTGGGCAGCCGGTTCGAGGTGCCCGTGAGGCCGTGCTCCTCGCGGAGCAGGTCGATGAGATCGGTGACGTCGCCCGGGTCGAGCACCGTGACGTCCTCCAGGCCGAGGTGCTGGGTGTGCTCCGCGACGAGCCGGTGCGCGACGGCATGGAAGGTGCCGCTCCACATCCGCTGGGTGACCGATGGATCGGAACACAGGGCTGCTGCCCGGCTGGTCATCGCGGCGGCGGCCCGGCGGGTGAAGGTGAGCAGCAGGATCCGCTCGGGCGCCACGCCCGAGTCGATCAGCCGCGCGACCCTCGCCGTCAGGGTGCGCGTCTTGCCCGTCCCGGCGCCGGCGGCGACCACGAGCGGCCCGGCGTCATGCTCCACCGCCTCGCGCTGCGCGTCGTCCAGGTCTGCCACGTAATCCACGTCCTTCATGGCTCGGACCCTAATCGTCGCCTCCGACGAAACCGGGCCGACCAGCTCGCCATGTCCCCCGTTGAGCGGGAGACTCGCGCGCCGGCGGTTGGGTGAGCCTTGAGCAGCATTCACTGGTCGACGCGCGACACGCCGAGCCCGAACCCTCGCGGGCCGATCGAACCCCGACTTCTGCTCAACCACCAACCCGCCCCAAGCCCCTCGGTCGCCTGCAGGCGGGAGGCTCGCGCTGGCGGGCTGGGCGAGCGTTGAGCAGCATTCACTGGTCGACGCGCGACACGCCGACCCCGAACCGTCGCGGGCCGATCGAACCCCGACTACTGCTCAACCACCAACCCGCCCCGAGCCCCTCGGTCGCCTGCACGCCAGGGAGGCTCGCGCTGGCGGGCTGGGCGAGCCTTGAGCAGCATTCACTGGTCGACGCGCGACCCGCCGAGCCCGAACCCTCCCGGGCCGATCGAACCCCGACTACTGCTCAACGAGCATCCCGCCCCAAGCACAAAGAAAGCCCCGGACCGTAACGGCCCGGGGCTTCCCTGCAGAGATCAGACGATCACTTGTCGTCGTCGCTCTCGCGCTTGTCCACCACGAGGGTCTCGGTGGTGAGCAGCAGCGAGGCGATCGAGGCCGCGTTGGCGAGCGCCGAACGGGTCACCTTGACGGGGTCGATGACGCCGTTCTCGATGAGGTTCTGGTACTCGTCGATCTTGGCGTTGTAGCCGTGACCGACCTCCATCTCGGCGACCTTCGTCGTGATGACGTAGCCAGCCTGGCCGCCATTCTCGGCGATCCAGCGCAGCGGCTCGACAAGCGACTTGGCGACCACCTGGACGCCGGCCGCCTCGTCACCCGTGAGGCCGAGGTCGTCCTTGAGGGCGGCGCCGGCGTGGATGAGCGCGGAACCGCCACCCCCGACGATGCCCTCCTCGATCGCGGCGCGCGTCGCGGATACGGCGTCCTCGATGCGGTGCTTCTTCTCCTTCAGCTCCACCTCGGTGGCGGCGCCGACCTTGATGACGCACACGCCGCCGGCCAGCTTCGCGACCCGCTCCTGGAGCTTCTCGCGATCCCAGTCGGAATCGGTGCGATCGATTTCGGCGCGAAGCTGAGCGACGCGCCCCTTGACCTCATCGGACTCACCAGCGCCGTCGACGATGGTGGTGTTGTCCTTGGTGACGACGACGCGGCGAGCGCGGCCGAGCACCTCGAGGCCGACCTGGTCGAGCTTGAGGCCGACCTCGGGAGCGACGACCTGGCCGCCGGTGAGGATCGCGATGTCCTCGAGCATGGCCTTGCGACGGTCACCGAACGCGGGGGCCTTGACGGCGACCGAGGTGAACGTGCCGCGGATCTTGTTGACCACGAGCGTCGACAGAGCCTCGCCGTCGACGTCCTCGGCCACGATGAACAGCGTGCCCTTGGCGGCGATGACCTTCTCAAGCAGCGGGAGCAGCTCGTTCATCGACGAGATCTTGCCGCTGTTGATGAGGATGTACGGATCGTCGAGGATCGCCTCCATGCGGTCGGCGTCGGTGACGAAGTACGGGCTCAGGTAGCCCTTGTCGAACTGCATGCCCTCGGTGAACTCGAGTTCGGTTCCGAAGGTGTTCGACTCGTCGACGGTGATGACGCCGTCCTTGCCGACCTTGTCGAACGCCTCGGCGATCAGCTCGCCGATCTGCTCGTCACGCGAGGAGATGGTGGCGACCGACGCCATGTCGGCGGTCGTGTCGACGGGGCGGGAGTTCTCGGCCAAGCGGTTGACGACGGCCTCAACGGCCTTGTCGATGCCGCGCTTGAGGCCGACGGGGTTGGCGCCCGAGGCGACCGCGCGCAGACCGGTGTGGACCATGGCCTGAGCCAGGACCGTTGCGGTGGTGGTGCCGTCACCTGCGACGTCGTTGGTCTTGGTGGCGACCTCCTTGGCCAGCTGGGCTCCGAGATCCTCGTACGGATCCTCGAGCTCGACCTCCTTGGCGACGGTCACGCCGTCGTTGGTGATGGTCGGCGCGCCCCACTTCTGGTCCAGGACGACGTAGCGACCCTTGGGGCCGAGCGTCACCTTGACGGTGTTGGCGAGGGCGTCGACACCGCGCTCAAGCGCGCGGCGGGCGTCCTCGTCGAAAGCGAGAGTCTTAACCATGAATCGGTTCCTTACTTGCTGACGACGGCGAGGATGTCGCGGGCGTTCAGCAGGAGGTACTCCTGGCCGTCGTACTTGACCTCGGTGCCGCCGTACTTCGAGAAGATGACGACGTCGCCCTCGGCAACGTCGAGGGGGATGCGGTTGCCCTTGTCGTCGATGCGGCCGGGGCCGGTCGCGATGACCTTGCCCTCCTGGGGCTTCTCCTTGGCCGTGTCGGGGATGACGAGGCCGGAGGCGGTGGTCTGAACGGCCTCGAGGGGCTGAATGAGGATCCGGTCCTCAAGCGGCTTGATCGTGGTTGCCACGTCAAACACCTTTCTCTCTTCGATTCCGGTTGCCCGGTTCAGTGTGCTGTCTAGGTGGCTGGGCGTCGTCGCGGGTGCCGCCTGGCCGTTAGCACCCGAGGTGGTCGAGTGCCAATCACAAAGCTATCGCTTGATTAGCACTCAATCAAGCCGAGTGCCAACCAAAGATTGCCCATTGGCTACCTCGGGGCATCCGAAAGTGAGCCGAACCCCTCATAGGCTGCGAGCCACATCGACAAGGGGAGGTACGGATGGCTTGGTTCAAGCGTAAGAAGGAAGAGGCGCAGGCGCCCGAGGAGATCGAGGACGATCCCCGCTGGGAACAGTGGGCTGACGCGCGCAATGGCTACTGGAACGGCATCGGGAAACTCGACGCCGACGTCATCGCCTACCTCGTCAGCCCCGAGTTCATGGGCGCTCCCCCGTGGCCGACAACCCGTCAGGCCTACAGCGTGACGCGCACCGACTCGACGACGATCATCGCCTCCGACGGCATGACCGACCCGGACCGGGATGCCTCCGGCCCCGCGAACGGCTTCGGCGGCGAGGTCTACCTGGAGTCGCCCGGGCTCGTGGGGGCGGACTTCTCCGCCATCCAGGAGAGCTGGGAACTGGACGCGCTGCAGAACTTCGCGGCCAACGTCGCCGAGCTCGGCGGCATCACCGGCCACCTCGACAACTACGGCGTGGTCTCGATGGAGCTTCCCGCGCCTGAGGGCATCCCCGCACAGATGGTCACGCCCAACGGGACCGTCGGCGTGCTCATCGGCCTCGACGCGCCGGGTCGCGCGGCGGGCGTCGACCTGGGTGAGGGCGTGTCGGCGCGGATGATCCCCGTCACCGTCATCACCCCTGCCGAGACGGCCTACATCGTCGAGGGCGGGGCCGCGGCCCGCGGCGACCTCGCGGAGAAGTTGGCGGCGGCGGGCGTCGGGGTCTCCTCTGACGTCAACCGCCAGAGCGTGGTCTAGCCTCCCGCACCAACCGACAGCGCCGCCCGGGCACCAACTGGGCGGCGCTGTCTGCTGCCTGCGGCGTGAGCACCCCGACGACGGGGTAGCCACCGGTGACTGGATGATCGGCGAGGAACAGCACCGGTTCACCCGACGGCGGCACCTGGATGGCGCCACGCACCACGGGCTCGCTGGGCAGTTCGCCGGGCGCGCGGCGCAACGGCTCGCCCGTCAGGCGCGCCCCGACCCGGTCGACGGCGCCGCCCACGACCCACGTCGAGCCGTCCAGCCCCTCGACCCACTCCGCCCTCGGCCCCTGCAGGTAGCGCAACTCGACGACATCGGAGGTCTCAGCGCTGACCGGCGTCCAGTCGACGGCAGCCAACCAGCCGGCGCGAGCCTCACCGACCGGGACCTCCGTCCCAGCGGTCAGCGGCGCCGGGCCGAGCCCGCCGAGCGTGTCGGTCGATCGGGACCCGAGCACCTCCTCCACAGCGACCCCGCCGCGCACCGACAGGTAGGACCGCAGCCCCACCGCCGGGGGGCCGAGCGTCAACCGCTCGCCGTCACGCAGCGCGAACGCGACGCCGGGCGAGACGGGACGCCCGTCGACCTCTGCACGGCAGGGCGCCCCGGTCATCGCGACCGTGTGGTCGCCGACCGCCCGCACCACGACCTGCCCAAGCGTGATCTCGAGCGCGGCGCCGCCAGGGGGGTTGCCGACCAACCGCTCCCCCAGCCGGTAGGACCCGAGGTCCGCCGCCCCGGAGGCCCCGACGCCGACGGCGCCCAGCCCCGTCCGCCCCTCGTCCTGGGCCGTGACCGGCAGCAGCGCGCTCTCGACGATCAGTGCCTTCGTCGCGTGCGCCACGGTCGCGGTCGGAGGCGTGGCGGCCCGCTCTGCGCCTCTGGCGGGTGTGGAGGTGCGACCCGCCGGGACCGCCTCGAAGCGGACGGTGGTGCCGGGCGTCAGGAGCGCGGGCGGGGAGGCACCGGGGTCGAACAGCGTGACGTCGGTCGTCCCGAGCAGCCGCCATCCGCCGGGCGACGACGTCGGGTAGATGCCGGAGAACTCGTCGGCCAGCCCGACGGAGCCCGCCGGGACGCGCGTCCTCGGCGAGGCGAGCCGAGGGACGCGCAGCCTCGGGTCGCCGCCGACCAGGTAACTGAAGCCGGGCGCGAACCCCCCGAAGGCGACCTGCCACGGCGTCTCGACGTGAGCCCTGACGACCTCGGCCACCGTCAGCCCGGTCTCGTCCGCGACCGCCGCGAGGTCGGGGCCGTCGTAGCGCACCGGGATCACGACCTCGCGCGGCGTGCCGCTGGCCGCGGCGACGCGTGGACCCGACAGCAGGGCCGCCACCGCCGGCCCGCCCTCGGCGGCCGGCGCACCCACGACCAGCACGGTGCGCGCGGCGGGGATGACGTCGGTGACCGACGCCCACGGTCCCCGCGTGGCAGCGGCGGCGGCTCGCAGCACCGGCTCGGCGGCCAGCACCTCATCGAGCGAGGCGAACTCGACGAGCAGGGCGCGCTCGCCACAGGCCAGAAGTCTCACCCGTCGACCGTCTCAGGGGACGACGGGCGTTCCCCTGGGGTCTGCCCCTGCTCGGTGGGGAGGGCTACGAACGGCGCGATCGTCACGCCTGCCGCGGTGAGGCGGTCGCGCACCGCGCGGGCCAGTTCTGCCGCGCCCTCGGTGTCGCCGTGCAGGCAGACCGACTCGACGCGCATCTGGACCCGCGTCCCGTCGACGGCGACCACGCGGCGCTGCGTCACCATCGTCAGCACCCGCTCGGCGACCTCGCCCGGGTCGGTGACCAGCGCGCCGGGCTCGGAGCGCGGCACCAGCGTGCCGTCCGCCCGGTAGCCGCGGTCGGCGAAACCCTCCGCGACGGTGCGCAGGCCCGCCTCCGCGGCGCGCCGCAGCAGGGCCGACCCGGGGAGCCCGACGACCGGAAGCCGCCTGTCGTAGGCGAGAACGGCATCGACGACGGCGGCGGCCTGGGCGTCGTGGTGCACGACGGCGTTGTAGAGGGCCCCGTGGGGCTTGACGTAGCCGACCCGGGTGCCGAAGCGGCGGCAGATCCCCTCCAGGGCACCGATCTGGTAGACCACGTCCGCCGTCAGTTCCGCGGGCGCCACGTCCATGAACCGGCGCCCGAAGCCCGCGAGGTCGCGGTAGCTGACCTGGGCACCCACGACCACGCCCCGCTCCGCTGCAAGGCGACACGTGGCGGTGAGCGTCAGCGGGTCCCCGGCGTGAAAACCGCATGCCACGTTGGCGCTGCTGACGACGTCGAGCATGGCCTCGTCGTCGCCGAGCCGCCACCGCCCGAACGACTCTCCGACGTCCGCGTTGAGGTCGATCATCATGGCGCCGAGCCTATCGGCTAGGGCCTTGACGAGGCACCCGCTCAGGCGGGTCGCGGACCCCTTCAGCAGTGTTAGAGTGACCGCGTCAGTGAGAGGAAGCCGGTGTGATTCCGGCGCTGACCCGCAACCGTGACGGCATCGCCGAAGCCGGGAACTCACCCTGACAGACCACAGGTAATTTGCATCCGTCGCGGACTACGGATGGGTCCGGGCCATCTTCCTCGGCCTGGCTCTAGCAGTCCCGAGGCAGAAAGGGTAAGAGGCCCATGTCTCTCACAGAATCCACCCGCACGACCGCCCGTCGCGGCGTCCTGGCACGCCTGACGGCGCTGCTCGCGTTGACCTTCATGGCGCTGATGGCGGCGCTCCCGGCCCCGGCCCACGCCGACGGCGCCGACAACGAGGTGGGGGCCTGCCTCTCCGCCGACAAGGTCTGGCTGCTCATCACCACCGAGACCGACGAGGTGATCGCCAACGAGTGCGTCGGCAACCCCGCCACCGGTGACGAGGCCATCGCCAACGCAAAGGTCCCCGTCGTGCTCGGCGACATGAACATGATCTGCACCCTTGGCGGCCACCCCGCCGAGTGCCCCAAGACCTTCGCGGGCGCCTACTGGGCCTACTACCAGGGCGCCCCCGGCAAGGAATACGCCTACTCGCAGGTCGGCCCGGCCGACGCCAAGCCGGTCGGCGGGACCATCGAGGCGTGGTGCTACGCCACCGACAACAAGGAGTGCACGCCTCCGCAGTTGAAGATCGTCCAGGGTGGCACCGAGGTCGCTCCCCCGGCGGGCACCACCGCCGTCGACCTGGTGCTCACCGGCGCGGCGGCAAGCCCCAGCCCGACGGCGCAGCCCACGGCCGAGGCGAGCCAGACCCCGGCGCCCGCTGAGCCGACCGGATCGGCCCCATGGGGCTGGATCATCGGCGGCGTCGCGGCGCTCGCCGTCATCGTCGGCGTGGTGCTGTGGCTGCGTGCCCGCGGTAGCGGCAAGGGCGCGGTCGGCGGACGCTGACCTCAATGCCCCGTCTCCTCCCCCGGGTCGCACCGACCGGGCCTGCCGCCGCGCAGGACCCGGTCGGGCGCGACCTCAGGTCCGTGCACCCATGGGCCTGGTGGGGGTGGGCACTGTGCGCGAGCGCGGCGGTGAGCCTCACCACCAATCCGCTGGTGATCGCGCTCATCGCCGCGGCCGTCGTCACGGTCGTGCTGCGTCGACGCCCGGACGCGCCATGGGCGCGGTCCCTGAAGGTCTACCTGATGCTCGCCGAGATCATCGTGGCGATGCGCCTGTTCTTCCAGATCACCATCGGCGGGATGCGCACCGGCACGGTGCTGTTCGTCCTCCCGTCGATCTCCCTTCCCGACTGGGCCGCGGGCATCACCCTCGGAGGCCCCGTCACGCTCGACGGGCTGGCCTTCGCCCTGTTCGACGCGATCCGGCTCGCGGTGATGCTGTTGTGCGTCGGCGCCGCGAACTCGCTCGCGAACCCCCGCACTGCACTGAAGTCGGTGCCCGCCGCGCTGCGTGACATTTCCACCGCCGTCGTCATCGCGCTGGCCCTCGTCCCGCAACTGATCGGCTCGATCCACCGGGTCCGCCGCGGGCAGCGACTGCGCGGCGGTCGCACCCGAGGCCTCAAGGCGATCCCCGGCACCCTGCTCCCCGTCATCGAGGACGCCGTCGAAGGGTCGCTGCAGTTGGCCACCTCGATGGAGGCCCGCGGCTACGGACGCACCCGCGACGCCGACGAGCCCCGACGCGGCACCTGGCAGTTGCTCACCGCCCTGCTCGGGGTGTTGCTCGGCAGTTACGTGCTGCTCGCCGTCCCGGGAACCACCCCCGGCCCGTTCGGGCTCAGCACGGCTACCTGGCTGGCCGTCGCGATCCTCAGCGTCGCCGTCGGCCTCGCGGTGTGGGGCATGCGTGCCTCGGCCACCCAACTGGGCGTGACCCGCTACCGGCCCGCCCCTTGGGGCACCCCGGAGTACGTCACACTCGCGTGCGGCGTCGTGGGGCTGGCCGTCGTGCTGTGGCTGATCTCCTCCTACGGGGCGCCGTCCGAGATGAACGCCAGGCAGATCCCCATGCAGTTGCCGACGCTGCCCCCGTTGGCGATCCTCGCCGCGGCCGCCTTCGTCGCGCCAGCCTTCGCGACCCCCGACCCGAGAGTGCGCAGATGATCGAGTTCGACCAGGTCACCATCACCCAGCCCGACGCGACCGCACCGGTCCTGTCCGGGGTGACCGGCGTGATCCGGGAGTCCGACCTGTGCGTCATCGTCGGTCGCACAGGCACGGGCAAGTCGACGCTGCTCGGCGCCATCAACGCGCTCGTCCCGATGACCACCGGCGCCAGCATGGCAGGCACGGTGCGCGTCGCGGGGGTCGACGTCACCGGCAGGCGCCCCCGCGATCTGGCGGACCTGATCGGCTACGTGGGCCAGAACCCGCTCAGCGGCTTCGTCACCGACGTCGTCGAGGACGAGATCGCCTACGGCATGGAACAACTCGGCCTCGACCCGGTCACGATGCGCAAGCGCGTCGAGGAGACCCTCGACCTGATGGGCATCGCGGACCTGCGTCGCCGCGCGCTCGTCGAACTCTCCGGCGGGCAGCAGCAGCGGGTCGCGATCGCCGCGGTGCTCGCCGCCCAACCGCGGGTCCTCGTCCTGGACGAGCCCACCTCGGCCCTTGACCCGACCGCGGCGCAGGACGTCCTCGCGGCCATCACGACGCTCGTGCACGACGTCGGCCTGACCGTCGTGCTCGCCGAGCACCGCCTGGAGCGCGTGATGCACGCCGCCGACTCGGCGATCTGGCTGCCAGGCGACGGGAGGGCCGTGTTCGGCGCGACCGCGGAGGTCCTCGGCCTGTCCGACGTCAAGCCACCGCTGGCCCAACTCTCCGAGGCGCTCGGGTGGCCAACCGTCGCCACCAGCGTGCGCGACGCGCGCCGCAAGGTCACCGCCGAGGGGCCGCATGTCGCGCTGCCCGACCTGCCGGAGGCGTCGGTGTCCTGGCTTACCGACGGGCTCACCACGGTCGCCCGGGCCGAGCGGCTGGCAGTCCACTACGGCGACCTGCGCGCCGTCTGCGTCGACCTCGACCTGCACGCGGGAACCGTGGTCGCGCTGATGGGCCGCAACGGCTCCGGCAAGTCGTCGCTGCTGTGGGCGCTGCAGGGCGCGGTCGCCAGCACCGGCACGCTCACCGTGGACGGCGCCGACCCGCGCACGGTCGCTGACGCGGAGGCGCGCAAGCTCGTCAGCCTGGTGCCACAGACCCCGTCCGACCTGCTGTACCTGCCAACCGTCGGCGAGGAGTTGGCGCAGGCCGACCGCGAGTCTGACGCGGCGCCCGGCACCACGCGCCGGATCCTCGCGGACCTCGGGGCCGACCTCCCGGAGGACCGCAACCCCCGCGATCTGTCGGAGGGGCAGCGGCTCGCGCTGGTGCTGGCCATCCAACTGGCCGCCCGCCCGGCGGTGATCTGCCTCGACGAGCCGACGCGCGGCCTCGACTACCGGATGAAGGCCGAGCTGAGCGGCATCGTGCGGTCGCTCGCCGACGCGGGCGCCTGCGTCGTGATCTCCACCCACGACGTGGAGTTCGCGGCGCTGACCACCGACCGGTGCGTCATCCTCGCCGAGGGCGAAATCGTCGCGGACGGGCCGACGCGGACGGTGTGCTGCGCGTCGCCCGCCTTCTCCCCCCAGGTCGCGAAGGTCTTCCACCCGCACGATGTGTTGACGGTCGCCGAGGTCCGCGAGGCCATCGCGGTCCAGGGGCTCGTCTCGTGAGGGGTCGCACGGACCTCGTCTCGGTCCTGATGCTCAGCCTCGCCGCGCTTGCGGGGGCGCTGGCCTTCTGCTGGCCGCTGATCGTGGTGCCGTCGGCCAGCCTGGACGGCAACACGCAGTCGCCGTTCGTGTTCGCCGCGCTGCTTCCGGTGCTGCTCGGGATCGTGGTCTCCGAGTTGAGCCGGGGCACCATCGACGTGAAGAGCCTCGCGATGCTCGGGGTGCTCTCCGCGCTGGGCGCCCTGGCGCGTCCGCTGGGCGCTGGGACCGCTGGCATCGAGTTTGTGTTCGTCCCGCTGATCCTTGGCGGACGGGTGTTCGGGCCGACGTTCGGGTTCCTGCTCGGCAGCACCACCCTGTTCACGTCCGCCCTGTTGACCGGCGGCGTCGGCCCATGGTTGCCGTACCAGTTGCTGGCGGCGTCGTTCGTCGGGCTGGGTGCCGGGCTGCTGCCGAGGGCGAAGGGTTGGGTCGAGATCGCGGTGCTGAGCTGCTACGCCGCGGTCGCCGGGTTCGCCTACGGCATCCTCGTGGACCTGTCGTTCTGGCCGTTCAACCTCGGGCTCGGCACCGAGGCGAGCTACGTGGCGGGCGCCCCGATCCTGGAGAACCTGCACCGGTTCGCGGTGTTCAACCTGGCGACGTCGATGGGTTGGAACCTGGGTCGCGCGGTGACGACGATCGTCACGCTGGTGCTGATCGGCCGGCCGCTGCTGCGGATCCTGCGCAGGGCCGCCCGGCGCGGATCGTTCGAGGAGGTCCGCCGCCCGGTCACGGCGACGTCGACCCCCTGAGCCTCCGACAAGGCGCCACCTTCGGACCCCTCGACAACCTCGGGGAACGGTCGCTGAGCCTGTCGAAGCGTCCGCAACCACCGACCAAGCCCGCGACCACAAGACAGCTCCAGAGCTCCGGCAAGGCGTCACTTCCGGACCCCTCGACAAGCTCGGGGAACGATCGCTGAGCCCGTCGAAGCGTCGCAACAACCGCTCGGACCCCTCGACAAGCTCGGGGAACACCGTTCGCTGAGCCTGTCGAAGCGTCCGCAACCACCGGCCTCCCTGCGGCCACACGACAGCCCTGAACCTCCGACAAGGCGCGCCACCCTCGGACCCCTCGACAAGCTCTGGGAACGGCGTCACCAGCCCACTTCCGGACCCCTCGACAAGCTCGGGGAACGATCGTCCCTCGACAGGCTCGGGGAACGACCGTCCCCTCGCCCAGACTCCGGAACGACGGACGCCCGGCAGAGCCCTATCCGCAGGCCCAGTCGAAGGTCTCCGAGGACAGGTCGATCTGCAGCGTGCCTCCCCCGCCCAGGTTCAGGCCGGAGATCTCTCCCAACTCCAGGTAGGTCGGGGTCAAGCCGCCGGGCATCCCCTGGACGGGGAAGGCCGTGCCGCCCAGGTGGCAGCGACCGAACAACGCCTCGGCCCACGGCTCGAACCTGGACGTCACCGTGTTGAACGGCTGCAGGTAGCTTCCGCCGCGGGCCTCGACCGGTGCCTCCCCGGCGTTCGGGTCGTCCCGCTCGACCAGCCAGACCCGGCGCAGCGGCTCCACGTCGTCCCAGGCGTTGGCGCCCTCGCTGTCGTCCTCCGGTGACCCGTCACGGCGCACGTCGGAGTGCGGCGCCGTCGGACCAGCCGACAGCTCCGCCTCGGTGAGCCAGACGAGCTGATACTGGCCGCCGATCTCGTCCTCGCGCACCAGCGCCATCGGGTGCCGGACCGCGCGACCCAGGTCGGCCAGGTACGGGTCGTCGGAGGACGGGTCGCCGACCAGCCTGCGGTTGCCGAACTGCCCCTCCCCCATGAACAGCGAGATGCCCGGATACTCGGGCCCCTTCGCCTGGTACTCCTCGGGAAGCCGGAGCGTGCACACGTGCAGCATCGGGAAGCCCGCGTGCTCGGAGCGCGGCCAGTTCTCCCACGCGATTCCAGGCCCGGGCGACCCGATCCAGCCCGCGGGTTCCCCCTCGACCTCGCTCTGGTCGCCGTTTCCGAACTCGCCGAACCCATCGTCGTCGCCCTCGAACACCAGGTCCCAGGCGGTGCCCGCGCGCTCGGCGGCCGGGCGCGCGGTCTCGGCGTCGGGGCCCTCCTCCGCGCGGGCCGACTCCAGTTCGGCCCGCTCGGCGGCCACCCGCGCCGCCTCTGCGGCCGCCTCGGCCTCGACCCGCGCCGTGAGCGCCCGGAAGGACGCTGCCTCGTCCGGCGACAGCAGGTCGTCCCAGCCGTCGGCCCGGTGCCCGTTCGCCTCAGACCAGGCGACCGCCGAGCGGCGCCGCATGGGTAGCCCGGTGCGGAAGGCGACATGGACGCGCGGGCCCTCGAGGTCGATCAGCAGGGCCCCGTCAGCGATGCTGAGGCCGAACAACTCCTCGAACTCCAGGTAGGTGGGCGAGAACTCCGGGCCGGGTGGCGGGGTTGCCTTCGTGGTTCCGCCGAGGTGGCTCGGGGAGAGGTACCTAGCCCAGCTCTTCAGCTCGGGCTCGGCGCCCGGGTCCCGGACGGGACGGTAGGGGGAGACCCTGTCCGGGTCGCCGGGCGCGATCCCCGGGTTCTCGTCGTCGGGCTCTGCGAACCCGATCAGCGGCAGCACCGGGAAGGTGTCGATCTCGGCGATCTGTCGCGGCTCGAGCGCGTCGGCGGGCGGCTCGACGGCGCCCTCTGCGAGCTGCTCGGAGCTCACGAACAGCACCGCGAACTCGCCGGCGAGCCGATCCCGCACGATCCAGCCGCGCTGCCCCATCTCCTCGACGCCCGCCTCGACGCGCGCCTGGTGCAGCGTCAGGGCGTCGTCGCCCTGGAAGATCGCGACCCCGTCGTGCCCGATGCCCGCCTCGGGCGGGAGCGCCGTGGTCGCCACGTGCATCATGGGCCGTCCGGTCCCCGCGGTCAGCGGCCAGTGGTCCGCGGGGACGGCCGGCCCGAACCCTCCACCCCAGCCGACCCAGGCGCCGTTCAGCGCCCCCGCTGGGCAACGTCGCCTTCGGTCGCGCGGCCGTCGGGTCGCTGAGCGTCGACAACGGCGAACTCCAGCCTGGTGGGCCACCGATCACACGGGGAAATGCGGGTGGCGACTGGGACACGCGGGGCTCCTTCGAACGTTGTCAGAGGAACGTTACCTGCCAGCCGGTGCTGTTCCCGCCGTCGTAGGGGATCACGCCGTGGAACTGGCGCACCTCCTCGTCGAAGACCAGCGGCAGGAAGTGCCGGTCACCGTCCCACATGGGAAGGTCCATCATGGTGGCGACGTCGTGCCAGGCGAGCGTGCCCTCCTCGTTGGCCTCGGGGATCTCGCCGGTGAAGCCTGTGACGAGGAAGACGAACCCGAACACGTCCCTGCCGTTGAACCCAGGCCAGGAGACGGTGCCCCTCAACTCGAGTTCGGTGGCCTCGATGCCCGCCTCCTCGCGGAGTTCCCTGCGGATCGCGGCGACGACGTCCTCGTCCCTCTCGACCTTCCCGCCGAGCCCGTTGTACTTGCCAAGTTGCTCGTCCGAGTCGCGGGCGATCCGGTGCACGAGCAGCACCCGACGGCGCTCCGGGTCGGTAACGTAGGCGAGCGTCGTCAGTTCGGGTGCGAAGGCCATGCCAGCGACGATAGTGGCGGGCACACCTTTCGACCAGGTTCGCCACCCTTCCCCACCCTGGCGACGTCAAGCCGGTTAACTGGTCGCAGCACGGGGCGCTTCCCCGGAGCCGGCCGCAGGAGGACATCGTGACGCAACCGGTTCGACCGCCCGCGGCCGTGAGCGAGGCCCTACCCAGCGCGCTCGGCGCGGTCGGCCTTGCCCTCGGCGTCGTCTCGGCGTTGGGGATGCTCTTCGGGGTCACCATGGTCGCCTCGCTCGCCGCTCAGGCCGCCGAGGGCGCCATGGGGTTCGATCCACCCCTCGGCCTGAGCATCTGGATGCCCCTGGTCAGCATCGCTGAAGTCCTCGGGAACGTCGCGATGGCCGTGTCGATCGTCGCGATCGTCCTTGACCGGGGTCGTCGGATGGCCATCGGCGGGCTCATCCTTGCCATCATTGCGGTCCTTTTCCAGGCGAACGCGGTGTTCGCTACCTTCTGACGCGGTGGGCGAAGATCGCCTTGGTGCCCTCGACGGTGCGGGCCAGGATCAGCGTCGCGGCGGCCTTGCCCTTCGGCCTCAACTGCCTGCGCAGCGCCGCGGGGTCGACGTCGATGGCGCGCTTCTTGATCTCCAGCGTCCCGATCCCGCCTTCTGCGACGTAGCGGCGCACGGCCCGCACGTCGAAGGGCAGCACCGAGTCGACCGCGAAGGTGGTCGCGAACGGCGAGTCGACGGGCTCGTCCGAGCTCAGGTAGGCCGTGTGCGGGTCGAGCAGCCACAGGGGCTGGCCGGGCGCGACCTCTGAGATCAGCCCCGCGCGGATCACGGCCCCGTCCGGCTCGATGACGTAACCGCCGACCGGCGCGACGTCCAGGTCCCGCTCGGCGGGCCCTTCGAGTTCGTGCGGCAGCACCACGGCCTCGACACCGACGGGCAGCCGGTTCCAGAGTGTTGCCTCCACCACGTCGCCGTGCTCGCTGACCCACCCGGAGCGCGCTCCCTGCGGGATCAGCTCCTTCGGGACTCCGGGGGCCAGCTTGACGCACACGAACCGCTCCGATGCGAGGGCGTCGAGCACGAACTCCCAGGGCGGGGTGAAGTCGGCGACCTGCCACGTCCGGCCCCGCGCGGTGCGGCGTGCCGGGTCGAGGAACACCGCGGCGCCGTCGGGAAGGCGCTGCTCCTCCGCGAGACCAACGCGGGCCTCTCCCCCGCCGACGAGCGCCAGGTTGTGGGCAGCGACCTCCGCGGTCGCGGGATCCGCGTCGACGGCGACCACGCGCAGGCCCGCCTCCGCGAACGCCATCGAGTCCGCGCCGATGCCGCAGCCCAGGTCCCAGACCTCCGTGACCCCCGCTGCGACGAACCGTGCGGCGCGCCAGCGGGCGACCGCCTGCCGGCTGGCCTGCTCGAGGCCGTCGCGGGTGAAGAGCATCTCGTCGGCGCGGGAGAACTTGGACCGGCCCTTTCTGCGCAGGGCGACCTGTCCGAGCGCCCACGCGGCGTCGTCGACGCCGAAGTCGCGCCTCAGCCGCTCGCCCGCCGCAAGCGAACCGGGGTCGGGCTCGCGCATCGCCGCGGCCAGCGCCTCGTCCCGGAAACCCATGCGCGTCACCCTAGCGCGACGGGCCGGCCTCGCATCGCCGCTGCTGTGTCAGGGGGACGTTCGTCGAGCCGTGGCCGTTCGTCGAGCCGTGGCGCCGTTCGTCGAGCCGTGGCGCCGTTCGTCGAGCCGTGGCGCCGTTCGTCGAGCCTGTCGAGACGTCCGAGACCATTGCGCGGTTTCGGACCCTTCGACACGGGCGCACGACTCCGTCGGCGGCCCTGCTCAGGGAACGGACCAGACGCGACGTCCTCGGCATCCCTGCTCAGGGAACGGACCGGCGCACGACCTCCGCGACCCCCGTTCGTCGAGCCTGTCGAGACGTCCGAGACCACTGGGCGGAATCGGACCCTTCGACACGGGCGCACGACTCCGTCGGCGGCCCTGCTCAGGGAACGGGGACCGGCGCACGACTCCGTCGGCGGCCCTGCCCAGGGAACGGGGACCGGCGCACGACTCGGTCGGTCGCCCTGCTCAGGGAACGGGGACCGGCGCACGACTCCGTCGGCGGCCCCGCTCAAAGATCGAGACAGACGAATCGGGCGCCGACGGTGACCGTCGGCGCCCGATTCGGGACTGCTTACTGACCCAACTCGCGGGTGTCGAGCTCGACCACCGTGTCGCCGAGCGACTTGAGCAGCGCGTGGCGCTCCTCGCGGCGGGTCTTCTGCTCGATCGGGTCCGGGACGGGGGCCGCAGCCAGGAGGCGCTTGGTGTACTCCTCCTGGGGGTTCAGCAGCACCTGGTCGCGGGTGCCCCGCTCGACGATCTTGCCGTACTGCATGACGACCACGCGGTGGGCGAGGGCGTCGATGACTGCCAGGTCGTGCGAGATGAACAGACACGCGAACCCGAAGTCGCGCTGCAACTCGGTGAACATCGCCAGCACCGACGCCTGCACGGACACGTCAAGCGCCGAGGTGGGCTCGTCGGCGATCAGGATCTCGGGACGCAGCGCCAACGCGCGCGCGATGGAGACGCGCTGACGCTGGCCGCCGGAGAGCTCGTGCGGGTACCTGTTGTAGGCGCTGCGCGGCAACTGGACGGCCTCGAGCAGTTCGTGGACGCGGTTCTCGCGCTCCTTCTTGGTGCCGATCCCGTGCACGCTGAGCGGCTCCGAGATGACGTCGCCGATCGGGAAACGCGGGTTCAGCGACGCGGCGGGGTCCTGGAAGATGACGCCGATGCGCTTGCGCAACGCCTTCATCTCCGCGCCCCGCATCGCGAGCAGGTCCTCGCCAAGCACGTCGACCGCCCCCGAGTGCGACGGGATCAGCCCGAGCAGCGCCCGGCCGATGGTCGACTTGCCGGAGCCGGACTCGCCCACCAGGCCGACGATCTCGCCGCGCTTCACGTCGAAGCTGACATCGTCGACGGCACGGAAGGGCTTCTTGCCCGCCCGCTTGTACTCGACGATCAGGTCGCGCACCTCGAGCGCCGTCTCGGCGCCCTCCGCGACCGGCGCCGGCGGAACTCCGAACTGGCCCGGCCCCTCACCGAGGTGCGGGACGGCCGAGAGCAGCTTCTTGGTGTACGGGTGCTGCGGGTTGAGCAGCACGTCGGTGACCGGGCCGCGCTCGACGACGTTGCCCTTGAACATCACGGCGACGTTGTCCGCCATGTCCGCGACCACGCCCATGTTGTGCGTGATCAGCAGGATGCCGGTGTTGAGCTTGTCCTTCAGCGAGCGCAGCAGGTCGAGGATGTCGGCCTGCACCGTCACGTCGAGGGCCGTGGTCGGCTCGTCGGCGATGATCACCTCGGGGTCGCAGGCCAGCGCCATCGCGATCACGACGCGCTGGCGCATGCCGCCGGAAAGCTCGTGCGGGAACTGGCTGACGCGACGCTCGGGCGCCGGGATGCCGACGGCGGCCAGCAGGTCGATGGCTCGTGCCCACGCCTCGCGACCGAACGCGACGCCGTGCACCTCCATCGACTCGGTGAGCTGCTCGCCGATCTTGATGACGGGGTTCAGCGCCGTCATCGGCTCCTGGAACACCATCGCGACGCGGCGGCCGCGGATGGCGCGCAGTTCACGGCCGGAGAGGTCGCCCACGACCTTGTCGTCGACAACGGTCTCGCCGGTGATCCGGGCCGTCTTGGGCAGCAGGCCGAGCGCGGTGGTCGCCGTCACGGACTTGCCGGAGCCGGACTCGCCGACCAGCGCCATGACCTCGCCGGGCTCGACGCTGAGGGTCAGCCCCTTCACCGCGTGAACGGTGCCGAACTCGGTCTTGAACTGGACGTCGAGGTTGTCGAACTTGAGCGCCGGGTGTTCCCCGGTGAAGATCTTCTGTTCAGTCATGTCGGAACCTCAGTCCATCTGCTGACGGGGATCGAACGCGTCTCGCAGGCCGTCACCGATGAAGTTGATGCACAGCGAGAACACGAGGATGAACATGCCGGGGATCCAGAACAGCCACGGGCGGCCCGTCAGCGCCGTCTGGTAGGTGCTCACGAGCAGGCCGAGCGACGTGTCGGGGGCCTTCACGCCGAACCCGAGGAACGACAGGGCCGTCTCGGTGAGGATCGCCGCGGAGATCAGCAGCGTCGCGTTGACGACGATGGTGCCGAGCGCGTTGGGCAGGATGTGGCGCACGATGATGCGCGGGCCAGGCGTGCCGAGCGCGCGCGCCGCCATCACGAACTCGCGTTCGCGCAGCGACAGCACCTCGCCACGCACCAGGCGGGCGAGACCCGTCCAGGACACCAGCGCGAGGACGACGGCAAGCATCACGATGTTGCCGCCGGTCATCCGGCCGAGCACCGCAGCGAGCACGAGCGTCGGGATGATGATGAACAGGTCGGTCATGCGCATCAGGAAGGCCTCGGTGATGCCGCGGTAGAAGCCCGCGATAGCGCCGATGGACGTGCCGATGACGGTGGCCATGATGCCGACGGTGAAGGCGATCAGCAGCGACTGCTGCACCCCGCGCATCACGAGCGCGAAGTAGTCCTTGCCCGTGGTGTCCTGCCCGAAGGGGTGCTCACCGATCGACGGCGGCCAGAACGTGATGGTCGGCTCGCCGTTGCCGATCTTCGGGTAGGTGTCGACGAACGTCTTGCCCCACCAACCGGGGATCGGCCCGTAGCCGATCGACGTGAGGGCGAGCAGGATGATGAAGATCAGGATGACCAGCGACACCATCGCGGCCTTGTGGCGCACGAAGCGCCTGCGGACCAACTGGCCCTGCGAGTACGACTTCGTGTTGGTGGTCTCGACGTCGTCCTCGATGGAGAACATCTTGTCGGTATCGGGCTCGATGGAGGGCATCGTGTTATTTGGATCACTCATGGCCGGCTCCTATCGCGCGATCCGCGGGTCGAGGAAGGCGTAGGCGATGTCCGCTACCAGGTTCATCAGCACTGCCGCCGTTCCTGTCACCAGATAGAACGCCATCACGGGTGGTGGATCCACCGCGTCGAGACCGACCTTGAACAAGTTGCCCATGCCCTGCCAGCCGAACACGGACTCCGTGATGACCGCACCGCCGATCAGCGCCGCGAAGTCGAACGCGACGATCGTGGCGAGCGGGATCAGCGAGTTACGGAACGCGTGGCGCGTGATGACCTTGCGCTCCGAGACGCCCTTGGAGCGCGCGGTGCGGATGTAGTCCTGGTTCAGGACGTCCAGCATCGAGGCTCGGGTGTAGCGCGTGTACCCGGCCACCGAGATCAGCGTCAGCACGATCGTCGGGAGGATCAGGTGCGTGGCGCCGTCGATGAAGTGGCCCCAGTACGTCGAGTCGAAGTTCGGGGTGACCGAGCCGATCGTGGGGATCGGGCGGGAGATCTGCTTGAGGTAGGCGTTCCAGTTGCTGAGCATCAGGTCCGCGATGCCTGCACCCGAGGCGATGATCCCCACTGCGACGGAGGCGGTGATCGCCTGCTTCCTGGAGAATCCGCCGAATACAAGGCCGCAGGCGACCGCAAGCAGGATGGCCGCGAGGAAGCACAGCAGCAGCATCGGGGTGGATGGGGTCTTCATCAGGAAGCCCCGCATGATGGCGTAGCCGGCGATGGCGACAATCGCTGTCGCGCCGATCGCGTTGCGGACCCGCTTGTTCTGCGGGCCTGAGGTCAGCATCAGCACGATGACGGCCGCGGCGATCACGAGCACCGCGTACAGCGGAATGCCGAGCATCGGGCGCCGGAACCACTGCACGGCAGAGAAGTAGAACAGGGCGCCCGCGAAGACGGCGGCGGCGATGCCGAAGCTTGCGAGACGGCGCTTCCACGAGCCACCTGCCGCGGCCGCGAGGATGAACGCCAGCACGACCGATATGCCGATGACTTGTAATGGTGTGAATTGGGCCTTGACGATCCAGTTGTTGAACTCGATGGCCGCGTAGTGCTTCAGCAGCACCGCAGCCCAGAAGACTGGGAGCGAGAAGAACACGAAGGCCATGAAGGTGACCGCGTAGTCGAAGCCGCTGTACTGGCGGATCGCAGTGAGGATACCGAGCGAGATGCCGATCACGATCGCGAGGATCGTGGCGATGACGACGAGCCTCAGCGTTGAGCCTGCCGCCTGCTGCACCAGGTCGCCGACGTTGCGACCCTTGATGTCCTGACCGAGGTCGCAACTGCCCGTGAAGCACTTGCCGACTCCGCTGAGCCAATCCCAGTAGCGCTCATACCACGGCTTGTCGAGGCCCATATGGGCGATGCGCTGCTTGATGAGGTTGTCGCGGTTGGGGGCGTTCGACTCCCGATACTCGGCGAGCGGGTCGCCCGAGTTGATCGTGAGCACGAACATCAACAGCGAGCCGAGCACGAGGATCAACAAGGAGATCCCCAGGCGTTTCGCGATGTATCTGATCACTAGTGGTCCTTCGGATAACAGAAGACGGCCCCACGGCTAGCGGCAGGCCAATCGTTGGCCGATCATACGCCAGGTGAGGTGAGGTGACGAGCCGAAACGCGAGGGGGCAGGTGGCTCGTGCCACCTGCCCCCACGCGTGTCACTGACTCATGGAGTCAGAGATCAGCTCATCACCCACTGCGGCGCGTTCCAGACGATCTGGTCCTGCGTCGAGGTGGGACGGATGTTCTGGACCTTGGCGTCAGCGGCCGACAGACCCGGGTGAGCGAACAGCGGGATGCCGAACAGCGTGTCCCACAGTTCCTTCTCGATGATCTTGGTCTGCTCGGTCTGCTCCTTCTCGTCGAGCGTCGCGGCGAGCTTGCCCCACGCCTCGTCGACGGTCTTGTTGGAGTACTCGCCGTAGTTCTGCGCCTTGTTGGTGGCGTAGATGTTCTGGCCCGAGGCGATCTGGCCGGAGCCAGCCCAAGCGAACAGCGCGACCTCGTAGTCACCGTTCGGCATCTCCTTGTCGAAGAAGGTGGCCGAGTTGGAGTCGATGACGTTGAAGCCGGCGTCCTTGCAGGAGGCCGCGATCTGGGCGACCTGGTCGGCGCGACGCTGGTTGCCAGCGCGGTAACCGATGCGGACGTCGATCGGGGTCTTCACGCCGGACTCGGCGATCTTGGCCTTGGACTTCTCGATGTCGACCTTGTCGTACTCGCCGTTGTAGGCAGCCTTGACGACCTCGTCGTACTTGGGCTCCTGGAACGGGAAGACCTCGCGGGCGTTCATGACGACCGAGTTCTCGTTGATCGGCTTGATCAGGTTGTCGACGATCTCCTGGCGGGGAACGCAGTAGGCGAACGCCTGGCGAAGGGCGAGGCCGCCCATGCCCTCACCGTCGGAGAACACGTTGTTCGGACGGAAGTTGAAGTCCAGGTGCTCCCAGGTCAGGGTGTCGTAGGTCTCGACCTTGACGGTGTCGCCGATGGCCTGAAGCTGACCGAGGGTGTCGACGGTGGGCTGCGGGCCGATGACCTGAACCTCACCGTTCTGCAGGGCCTGAGCCATCTGCGCGTCCTCGATGAAGCGGAAGATCAGGTTCTTGGTGCCCGCAGGGGTGCCCCAGAACTTGTCGTTGGCCTCGAGCGTGAGGGAGTTGCCGGCCTGCCAGCCGCCTTCCTTCAGCTTGTAGGGGCCCGAGGAGGGAATCTCGGAGGCGTCGGGCAGCTGGCCACCCTCGAACATCCAGCCGGTGTTCCAGAACTCGGCGACCTTCTTGACGGTGGCGGCGTCGCGATCCAGGATCGCCTTGGCCAGCGCATCGGGCTCGAGGCCGGACTTCGTGGCGGCGACGTGTGCCGGAAGGGCGGAGCCGATCAGCAGCTTGAAGTCGGGGTACTTCTCCTTGTAGACGACCTTGAAGGTCTTGGAGCCGACCTCGCCCTCGGGGCCCTCGAGCACGAACTCGGCGAACGACGAGGAGACGTGGTCGAAGACCGGCGCCGCGTCGGGGTTCTCGCCGTTGGCGTAGCCGGGGGCCAGGAACTCGGGGTTCTGGGCGGCCCAGTCGAGGAGGTAGTCGTTGATGGTGACGGGGGTGCCGTCCGACCACACGGCCTTATCGGAGATGGTGTACTCGACGGTCAGCGGGTCCTCAGAGGTCACCTTGTAGGAGCCGAACTCGGTGTTGTCGCAGATGGTGCCATCGGTGCCGAAGTAGATGAAGCTCGAGAACATGTGGGCGGCAACGCCCGAGTTGTACGTCGAGTAGGTCTTCGAGGTGACCGAGTTGTAGCCGTTCCAGTCGCCGGGGCCACCGGTGTAGCCGATATCCCCATCCTTGGTCTCGGTGATGCCGACGTCCTGGAGGCAGGACGCGGGGCCTGCGGCCTCGCCGCCACCGCCGCCGGTGGGGCTCTGGGTCGCGGCGGGCGAGTTGCCGGGAGCCGGGGTGTCGTCCGTTTCAGGGCTGGTGCATGCGCCCAGCAGCAGCGCGCTGCTCAGCACGAGGCCGAGTCCTGCGCTCGTTCGCCTGAACTTCATTGAATCTCCTTGTCGTAGACCGACGGAAAGGGGCCACTCAACGGGCCATCGTGATTCTGGACCTTAGCGAGTTCACGTTCAAATCCGAAAGGGCTCAGGCGATTTGACACCATATCGTTACCGAGTTGTTGCCCGACCAGGGGTCGTGCTAGACGACGATCGTCGACACTGGAAGGCCAGAATTCGCCGAGAATCCGACCCCGGAAGGACCGACGCCGGAGGCGATCGCCTCGCTGGCCACTGCGGCGATCATGGCGCCGTTGTCGGTGCAGAGCGCGGGGCGCGGGCGGCGCAGTTCGATGCCCACCGCAGTTGCGCGCTCCTCGAGCAGCGCGCGGAGCCGGGAGTTGGCCGCCACTCCCCCGCCGATCAGGATCGAGTTGACGCCGAGGTGCTGCGCGGCGTCGACCGTCTTGGCCGTCAGGACATCGCAGACGGCCTCCTGGAAGCTTGCCGCGACGTCGTTGACCGGCACGTCCAGGCCGTCGAGGCGGCGCTGCTCGACCCACCTGGCGACGGCCGTCTTGAGGCCGGAGAAGGAGAAGTCGAAGCGGTGCTTCTCCATGTCGTGGCGGGCCGTCAGCCCACGTGGGAAGCGGATCGCCGTCGGGTCGCCGTCGGTGGCCGCCTTGTCGATCACCGGGCCGCCCGGGTAGGGAAGGCCGAGGATGCGGGCCACCTTGTCGTAGGCCTCGCCCGCCGCGTCGTCGATGGTCGAGCCGACCTCGGTGATGTTGGTGGCGATGTCCTCGACGTGGAGCAGCGACGTGTGGCCGCCCGAGACGAGCAGCGCGAGCGACGGCATCGGCAGCGGCCCGTGGTCGAGCAGGTCGACGGCGACGTGCCCGACGAGGTGGTTGACGCCGTAGAGGGGCTTGTTGAGATAGGCGGAGAGCGCCTTCGCGGACGCGATCCCGACGACGAGCGCCCCCATCAGGCCGGGACCGGCCGTTACGGCGACGGCGTCGAGGTCGGCGAGGTCGACGTCCGCGGTCGCCGCGGCGCGCTCGAGGGCAGGCACCAGCGCGGACAGGTGGGCGCGGCTGGCGACCTCGGGAACGACGCCCCCGAAGCGGACGTGCAGGTCGACGGAACTGGCGACCTCGTTCGCGAGCAGCGTGCGGCCGCGCACGATGCCGACGCCCGTCTCGTCGCAGGAGCTTTCGAGTCCGAGAACCAGCGGCTCAGTCATCCATGTCCTCCATGTCCCACATGCCGACGGAGTCGGCGTCGACGCCCTCGAGGCAGCGCTCAAGCACGAGCGCGTGGGCCCCGGGGCCGTAGTAGTCGGCGCGGCGGGCGACCTCACGGAAGCCGTAGCCGCGGTACAGCGTGATGGCGGGCTCGTTGGTGTGTTCGACCTCGAGCAACATCCGGGTGGCACCCTTGCAGATCGCCCACTGCAGCCCGGACACGAGCATCACGCGGGCGAAGCCGAGGCGACGCTGATCGGGCGCGACCACGATGCGGTGCAGGTCGGCGACGTCATCGACCAGTTGGAAACAGGCCACGCCTACCGTCTCCCCCGACTCGCGCCGGGCGATCAGCACGAACCGCCCGTCGCCCTCGAGTTCGCGGCGCCACGACTCGTCGGACCAGCGCACGTCGAAGCTCGACTCGAGATCGAGGATGGCGGCGAGGTCGGAGACCTTCGCGGGCTCGACGATCATCGCGCCCGCAACCGCGGCAGGGCCGACTTCGGCTTGCCCGGCACCGCCGCGTCGGCGGGGCGCAGATAGTAGGGCTCGTCGCCCGCGGCCTCCAGGTTGCTCCATTGGGACGCGAGCACGCCCGGGTCGAGCGCATCGGGGCCCTGCAGGTCGAACAGGCCGCGGTAGGCCTCGGGGACGGCGCCCGCCACCGGAAGCTTCGGCAGCGCCTCGGGCGCGCTGACCTGCGGGGCGCCCTGCGGCGTGCCGTCGGCCGAGTAGCTGCGCCAGTACAACTCCTTGCGGCGCGCGTCGGCCGCGACCACGAAGGCCTCGGGGGCGCCAAAGTCGGCGAACTGCCGGGCGACGACGTCGAGGGAGCAGACGCCGTGCGGCGTGCGGCCCGCGGCGTAGGCGAGGGTCCAGGCGGTGGCGACGCCGACGCGCAGCCCCGTGAACGGGCCTGGGCCCATCCCGACGGCGAACTCGTCGATGTCGGTCAGCGCGATGCCGACGGAGTCACACGCCTTGAGCACGAGCGGCAGCAGTTCCTCGACGTGGGCGCGGGTGTCCGCGACGATCTCGCGCGCGGCGATCTTCCCGCCGTGTGCCAACCCGACGGCGACGTAGTGGCTCGTGTCGATGCCAAGGGTCCACCTCACGGCTGCCTCCTCAGGTCGTCCAGCGCCCCGGCCCAGCGTGGGCCCACGCCGGTCAGGAAAACGGTGCGCTCGTCGCTGCTCTGCCCCCGCAGGATGTCGATTTCCAACCGGTCATCAGCCAGCCATTCGGCCAGCCCGCTTCCCCACTCGATGAGGGTGACGGCGTCGGACAGCGACGCGTCGAGGTCGATGTCGGCCAGTTCGGAGGCGGCGCCGAGCCGGTACGCGTCGACGTGCACCAGCGCAGGACCAGCAGCCTTGGGCGGGTGGACGCGGGAGATGACGAAGGTGGGCGAGATGACGGGGCCCTGCACGTCGAGCCCCTCCCCGATGCCCTGCGTGAGCGTCGTCTTGCCTGCGCCGAGGTCGCCGGTGGCGACGATCACGTCACCGGCGCGCAGCAGGCCCGCCAGCCGACGGCCGAGGTCGCGCATGTCGTCGGCGGTTGGCACGTCGAGCACGACCGGCAGGTCCCGGCCCATCCACACCCCGTGGGGCGCAGGCTCGAGGACCTCGAAGCCGTGCTCGGTCCACCAGCCGATCAGCTCGGGGAACTCGGTCCTGGCGACGAGCCTGGCGCGGCGGGCGCCCAGGTCGGCCGCGACGGTGAGCGCCGAGGCGATCATGTCGCGCGCGACTCCGTGGCCGGCCGCCTCAGGCACCACCGACACCCTGCGGAGCGTGACGGTGTCGCCGTCGAGTTCCAGCAGCACGCCTGCGACCATCCTGCCGTCTGCCTCCACCACGACGCCCGTGCCCTCGACGAGGTCGCGCTCGATGTCGGCGACCTCGTCGGAGAGCGCGTCGGCGGGCGGGTCGACCGGCCTGCGGGCCGAGAACGCCTCCCGGATGACGCGCAGCAGTTCGGCGGCGTCGGCGGGCGTTGCCACCCGCACGGTGAGTTCAGCAGATTCCATAGCGCACGCGATCTTAGTAGCGCGGGCCCCTGCGCTGCGGGCGGTAACCACCGCGGCCACGCTGGCCGTCGGGACGGCGGCGCTGCTGCTGCTTCGGGGCGATCAGGCGCTGGTAGTCCTCTTCGGCGATCGAGACCCCCGACGTGGGGCGGGCGCCGGTCGCGTCGCGCAGTTCGGGCGTGCCCGGCTCGACGTCGATCGGCTCGGCGCCGACCCCGGCCTGGCCGAGCAGGCGGCGGGCAAGCTTGCGCTGGTGCGGAAGCACGACGGTCGCCACGACACCCTCGTGGCCTGCGCGGGCGGTGCGGCCGGCGCGGTGCAGGTAGTCCTTCGAGTCGTGCGGCGGGTCGACCTGCAGCACGAGCGTCACGTCGTCGACGTGGATGCCGCGGGCCGCGACATCGGTGGCCACCAGCACGGGGACGCTTCCCTCGCGGAACGCCGTCAGGATGCGGGCGCGGGCGCCCTGCGTCAGGCCGCCGTGCAGCGCGCCTGCCATCACACCCGCCTCGCGGAGCTGGGCGGCGATGCGGTCGGTGCCCATCTGGGTGCGGGCGAACAGGACGGTGCGACCCTCGCGGTTGGCGATCTCGGCCGTGACCTGGTTCTTGTGGTGCGGCTTCACGAGCAGCGGGCGGTGCACCATGGTGGTCACCGATGCCTTCTCGGAGTCGACCTCGCGGGTGACCGGGTCGTGCAGGTACTGCCTGACGAGCTTGTCGACGGCGTCGTCAAGGGTCGCCGAGAACAGCAGCTTCTGGCCCTCGCCGGTGGCGTCGAGCAGCGTGCGGACGTCGGTCATGAAGCCGAGGTCGGCCATGTGGTCGGCCTCGTCGAGCACGGTGATCTCGACCTGGCTGAGGTCGGCGGCACCCTGCTCGAGCAGGTCGATCAGGCGACCGGGGGTCGCCACTACGACGTCGACGCCGCGCTCGAAGGCGCGCAACTGCGGGCCGTAGGACATGCCACCGGCGATCAGCGTCAGGTCGATGCCGACGGCGGCGGCCAGCGGAGAAAGGTTGTCGGCGATCTGCAGGGCCAACTCGCGGGTCGGCGTCAGGATCATGGCGCGCGGCGAGCCGACGGCGGTGCCCTGGGCGAGCCTGGTGAGCAGCGGAAGGCCGAAGGCGAGCGTCTTGCCGGAGCCGGTGCGGCCGCGGCCGAGCACGTCGTGGCCGGCGAGCGCGTCGCCGATGGTGGCCGACTGGATCGGGAAGGGCTCGGTGATGCCCTGGCTGGCGAGGACGCGCACCAGCGGCTCGGCGACACCCAGTTCGAAGAAGCCGGACGCGACGTCGCCCTGGACGCCCTCGACGGTCGTGGCGCTCCAGCTCATCTGGTCGGCCTCGGACTCGAAGCCCTGCGCCTCGAAGTCGTTGCCCCTGCGGTCGTCGCGGCGGCGGTCCTCGCGACCGCGCGGCTCGTGGTTGCGGCGGGTGTCGAAGCGGGGACGGTCGGAGGCGCGACGCTCGCCACGCTCGTGGCGGTAGCCGCCCTCGCGGCGGTCGTCGCCGCCCTCGCGACGGTCCTGGAACCGGTCATCGCGCTTGTACCTGTCATCGCGGTTGCCCGAGTACCGGTCGTCGCGGCCACCCGAGTAGCGGTCGTCGCGGCCCCGGTTGCTGGAGTAGCGGTCGTCGCGACCACCCGAGAAGCGGTCGTCACGGCGGCGGTCGTCGAAGTTACGGTCGTCGCGGCGGCCCTGGAAGCGGTCATCGCGGCCCCGGTTGCTGGAGTAGCGGTCGTCGCGACCACCCGAGAACCGGTCGTCACGGCCCCTGCTGTCGGAGGAGCGATCATCGCGCCCACGGTCGTCGCGGAACCCGGAGGAGCGATCGTCGCGGCCACGGCCGCGGTCGTCGCGCGAGAAACGGTCGTCGCGGCCACGACCCGAGAACCGGTCGTCGCGACCGCGGCTCGAGTAGCGGTCGTCGCGGCCACGGCGATCGTCGCCGCGTCCACCGTCGCGCTCGCCCCGGTCGTCACGACGGTCCTGGGACCGGTCGTCGCGGCCCCTGGAGCCGCTGTCGCGACGCTCTTCGCGTGGCTGGGTCTTGGGGGTGTCGCCGAACTGCAGCGCCCGGCGCTGCTTGCGGTTCATCGCGCCGCCTGCGGGGGCGTCGAAGCCGCCGCCCTTGCGTCGCGACGGGTTCTTGCCCTTCGCCGCGCGCTTCTCTGTCGACCAACGTGCCTTCTGGCGTGGTGCATTCATCTTGCTTGTGTGTCCTAGCACTGGGAGTCCGCCCGCAAAGTGTCGCGGGTTCGCGCCCGTTCATCTGTCACGCGGGCGTAGCTCGCCTCGGCCGGGCCGTATAAGTGTACGCGAATAGGACCGGATTAAACGAACCGTCAGGTGAGCGTCACCTGGTGTTGTCCTTCGCGTGGTCCGGCATTTACGCCGATCGGAGTAGCATGGGGGCGTGCGAGTGGCGATAGTTGCGGAGTCCTTTCTCCCGCAGTTGAACGGAGTCACCAACTCGGTTCTCAGAATCCTCGAGCATCTGAAGGCGAACGGACACCAGGCGATGGTGATCGCTCCGCAGGACGGCGACAGGACCCCCGACCAGTACTGCGGCTTCCCCGTCGAGGCCGTCAATTCCATCGGCCTACCGTTCTACGACCAGGTGCGTGTCGTGACGACGACGTCGTCAACGCTTGAACGTCTTCTCACGAACTTCCAGCCCGACGTGGTACATCTTGCAGCCCCGTTCATCGTCGGATACAAGGCCGCCTCGGTCGCGGCGAAGCTGGGCATCCCCATCGTCGGCATCTATCAGACCGAGGTGCCGACCTATGCGGCACGCTACGGATTCCCCCAGGTGACGCCGATCCTGTGGCACCAGGTGCGCCGGGTCCACTCGCTCGCGACGCTGAACTTCGCCCCGTCGACGTTCGCCCGCGATCAGTTGGTCGCCCAGGGGATCCCGCGCGTCGGGGTGTGGGGCCGAGGCGTCGACTCGGTGCGGTTCACGCCCGCCAAACGCTCACCCGACCTTCGCTCACAGTTCGCCCCGAACGGCGAGAAGGTGATCGGCTACATGGGCAGGCTCGCGACCGAGAAGCGCGTCGAGGACCTGCTTGCGATCGCCGACGTGCCGGGCACCCGGCTCGTCGTGATCGGCGACGGCCCGCTGCGCGGCCAGTTGGAGTCGAGCCTTCCCGGGGCGCTGTTCCTGGGCCAGTTGACCGGCGATGACCTCCCCCGGGCGATGGCGAGCCTCGACCTGTTCGTGCACCCGGGCGAGATGGAAACCTTCTGCCAGGCCATCCAGGAGGCGAAGGCCTCCGGCCTGCCGGTGATCGCCCCGCGCCGCGGCGGCCCCATCGACCTGATCGACCCGTCGCGCACGGGATGGCTGTACGAGCCGGGCGACCTGCGCGGCATGCGCGCCCGCGTCGAGGACCTGGTCGGCGACGACCACAAGCGCCAGGCCTTCGGCCGCGCCGCCCGCGCCTCGGTGCTCGCCCGGACGTGGGACAACGTCTGCGACGAACTGATCGGCCACTACTGGAAGGCGATCGGGATGTCGGTGCGCGGGGAGCAGTTCGCCGCCTGACCGGTCACCGCCCGGCGCCCAGCGCTCGGGGTCCCCTGCGCTCGGTGCGGGCGCGAGTTTGAGCATGTTTGGTTGCTCGTTGCCGTTCCAAGCCTGTTTGAACGTTCATACCGGAAACGACTTACCAGACATGCTCAAGGAACCAGCAGAGCCGACCGTCACCAGCATGGTCGGATCGGCCCGACCGGGACGCTAGGGGGCTCGGGGAGGGCGCCGACTTGAGCATGTTTGGTTGCTCGTTGCCGTTCCACGCCTGTTTGAACGTTCACAGCGAAACGAGTTACCAAACATGCTCAAGGAACCGCCCGGGCTCACCTCGCGGCGGCGAGCTCCGCGATCACCGCAGGCATCCGGGCAGACAGCTCGTCGGGCGTGTATGGCCCCGGGTTGCGGGCGGCGGTCATCGCCTGGATGCTCGCCCCGAGGACGCCCGCCTTCCATGCAGGAAGGCCCGAGGCCAGCAGCGCGCCACAGATGCCCGCCAGGACGTCGCCGGAGCCGGCGCGCGCCGTCCACGCCGGGCCGGGCACCGCGATCGTGACGCGACCCGACAGTTCGGCGACGTACTGCGTCGCCCCCTTCAGCAGGACCGCGGCACCGGTCGTCCGGGCGACCTCGCGAACGCACTCCAGCGGCTGCGATTCGACGTGTGCCCTGGTGCAGCCGAGGATGCGGGCAAGTTCGCCCGCGTGCGGCGTCAGCAGCCAGCCGTCCAGGCGACCAGAGGGCAGGCTGTACAGCGCGTCGGCGTCCACGACTGCGGGAAGTTGGTGCAGCTTCGCCCACTCGACGCGCGACTCGGCGTTGTCCCTGTCACCCCAGCCCGACCCGAGCACCGTCGCCTCGGCGCGACCGTCGCCGATCACGACGCTCGGGAAGCGCGACATGATCAGCCCTGACGGCGCCCGCCCCGCGTAGCGGACCATGCCTGCGCCAACGTGCAGCGCGCCTGCGCAGCTCAGCAGCGCCGCGCCGGGGTAGCTCTCCGAGCCGGTGTCGAGCACGAGGACGCCGCGTGAGTACTTGTCGGAGCGCGCGCCGGGGACGGGCCACCAGGCGGCGATGTCTGACTCCTCCGCCGCCCGCAGCATGGTCGGCTCGGCGTCGATGCCGATGTCGGCGACGTGCAGCACTCCGCACCTCGACGCGGCCGGGTTCAGCACGTGGCAGGGCTTCGGGGCACCGAACGTGACGGTGTGGTCGGCCTGGAAGCTCGGATGCACCCTGGCGTCGTCGGCTCCCAAGCCGGAGGGCAGGTCGACGGCGACGACAGGGACGCCCTGCGCCTGACAGGCCGCGGCGAACGTCTCGACCTCGGCGGGAAGGCCCGGGCGCGACCCGAGACCCGTGACGGCGTCGACGACGACGGAACACTCGGCGAGCGCCTTGATCGCGCCGACGGCGTCCACCTCCTGCGCCCCCGCCACGACGGCGGCCTCCAGGCCCGCCTCGTGGGCCGAGCCCATGGCCAGCCAGACGAGCACCGGGCGATGCGCCGCGAGTCGGGCGGCCGCAAACAGCCCGTCTCCCCCGTTGTTGCCCTGCCCGACTGCCACCAGCACCGTCCCCGTCGGCACGACCGCGTCCGTGACCCGGGCGACCGCCTGAGCGGCCCGTCCCATCAGGTCGACGTCCGGCTCGGCGTCGAAGACGCGCTGCTCGGCGGCACGCAGTTGCTTCGCGGTGAGGATCTGCCTCATTTCTCACACACCACCATCGTCGTCGCATAGTCGCCGTCGTGGCTGATGCTGAGGTGGATGCGCTCGATCCCCAGTTCCTCGATCCTGGCGCGGACGGTTCCGCTCGCCACGAACGAGGGCACCCCGTCGTCGGTCTTGACGACCTCGCAATCGAGCCAGCGCATCCCTCCCGGCGAGCCGAGCGCCTTGGCGAGCGCCTCCTTCGCCGAGAACCGGGCGGCCTGCGACTCGACGGAGAGTTCCAACTCGCGCTCCGTCAGCAGTCGCTGCGCGATGCCCGGGCGGCGCGCCAGCATCTCCTCAAACCGGTCGATCACGACGAGGTCGGTGCCGATGCCCACGATCATGGCCTCACCCTACTGTCGCGGCGCCTCCCGTTCGCCGGTGACCGCCGATCGCCCCGGGCGGGTCCGGTCTTCGGGATCCGCCGACCGAGCGCGCCCCGTCTCCGACGGTCATTGACCCGCTGACGATCGCGAAAGGGCGGCCATAAGGTGCTCCTCGGCCTCGACCTGGGGCGACGTTCCGCGGGTTACCTGCGGCCCGTAGCATGACGACCGAGGAGTCGAAAATGGCAGCGTCGCCCCGCCCACTGACCCGAACGGCGCTCGGGTGCCTCGTGGCATGTATCGCGCTGGCGGGTTGCTCGCTGCCCCAGAACCGGTTCCCCCTGGTCGATCTGCCTGGCAAGCCTCCGACGGCGGAGCTGAGCGCCGCCGCGCCCCCGCAGACGTGCCTGGTCGACCTGACGGTGCCCGCCGAGGATTTCCTCCCCGACGCCGGTGTGGTCCTACGCCACGGGGACCTCACCATCACCCATGCCGACCGCCGGCTGTCGTGGCACATCGGCGAGGACTCGGGCGACTTGTACGTCAGCCCTCCGCTCGAGACGCCCGATCCGGACGGCTGGGACGGCGACCGGATCAACTCGACGCCGCAACTCAGCGGCGATTGGGTGCTGTTCACCACCGCCGACACGCTCTGGGCGGGCGCCGACCAGCAACTCTACGGCTGGAACATGCGCACCCCGTCGACCCCTCCGGTCCTGATCGCCTCATCGGTCGGGTTGTTCGACGCCCGCGGCCCGCTCGTCGTCTGGACGACAGGCACGGCCGCCGACGACATCACGATCACGCTCACCGACCTGCAGAACTCGACCACCCGAAGGCTCGTCACGGGGGCGGTCATCTCCCCGGTGCTGCTCGACGACGACACCGTCGTGTGGAACGCGGGGCGCGGTGACGGGCCAAGGTGGTTGGCGGGCATCGAACTGGCCGCAGGCGGGGACTGGAAGCCGCCCAGCGAGATCGGCGCCCTCGACGCCTGGGAGATCGCGGCCGACGGCGAGACCTTCGCGATCGTGTCGCGCGACCCCGACCACACCTACTCGCTGCGGGTCTGGAGGCCAGGTTGGGGCGAGGGCGTGCTGCTGCACAGCGCCGAGCAGTGGATCTGGCTCGACTCAGACGATGTCGACGGCGACTTTGTCAGCTACTCGGTCTCCCGACCCGACGGCGACGGCGAGGACGAGTACCTCATCTTCAACGCGGCCACCGGCGTCGCGCACCGCTACCACAACGGCTGGGGCTGGGCGCGCTTCCAGGACGGCGCCCTGCTGCTGAGCGTCGCCGACCTCCGCGGACCCGTCCAGACGGCGGCCATCGACCTGACGCGCTTCACCTCCGCCACCTGCTGACTTCCCCCCAAACGGCCGACGGCGCCGCCCAGATGGACGGCGCCGCGGCTTCCGGGCAGTGGGCGGCTACTCGACGGTGACCGACTTGGCGAGGTTGCGCGGCTGATCGACGTCGTGGCCCTTCACGGTTGCCAGTTCGCAGGCGAACAGTTGCAGCGGGATGATCGCGACCATCGGCTGCAGCAGCGTCGAGACCTTCGGCAGTTCGATGAGCGTGTCGGTGACGGCGCGGGCCTCCTCGTCGTCGGCCTCCGCGAGCACGATGGTGCGGGCGCCCCTGGCGCGCACCTCTGCGATGTTGGAGATCACCTTGTCACGCAGTTGGTCGCGGCCCTTGGGCGGGACGACCACGAACACCGGGAGATCCTGTGAGATCAGGGCGATGGGGCCGTGCTTGAGCTCGCCCGCCGCGAACCCCTCGGCGTGGATGTAGGCCAGTTCCTTGAGCTTCAGCGCCCCCTCGAGCGCGCTCGGGTAGCCGACGTGGCGGCCGAGGAACAGCACGGAGGTCGCGTCAACCAGTTCCTCGGCCAGGTCGTAGACCGTCGACTTCGCGTCGAGCATCTTCTGGATCGCCTCGGGCATCCGCTCCAGTTCGGAGAGCAGCGCGGCGATCTCGTCGCCGTACTTCATGCCGCGCACCTGGGCGAGGTACAGCCCGAGCAGGTAGCAGGCGACCAACTGGGTGGTGAACCCCTTCGTGGAGGCGACGCCGATCTCGGGGCCAGCGTGGGTGTAGATGACGGCGTCGGACTCGCGCGGGATGGTCGCACCGTTGGTGTTGCAGATCGCGATCACCTTGGCGTGCTGCTCCCTGGCGTGCCGGATCGCCATCAGGGTGTCGGCGGTCTCGCCGGACTGCGAGATGGTCACCACGAGCGTCATGGGGTCGATGATCGGGTCGCGGTAGCGGAACTCGGAGGCGAGCTCGACCTCGCACGGGATCCGGGTCCAGTGCTCGATGGCGTACTTGGCGACGAGGCCCGCGTAGAAGGCCGTGCCGCACGCCACGATGACGATCTTGTTGACGCGGCGCAGCAGCTCAGGGCTCATCCGCAGCTCGTCGAGTTGCAGCTCGCCCTTGTCGTTGAGGCGGCCGAGCAGCGTGTCCGAGACGGCCTTCGGCTGCTCGAAGATCTCCTTGCGCATGTACCAGTCGAAGCCCTGCTTCTGCGCGGCCTCAAGGTCCCAGTCGACGTGGAAGGCCTTGGTCTCGGCGGGTGCTCCGTCGAAGGTCGTCACGTTGACGCCGTCGCGGGTCAGCTCGACGATCTGGTCCTGGCCCAGCTCGATCGCGTCGCGGGTGTAGGCGATGAACGCGGCGACGTCGGAGGCGAGGAAGTACTCCCTCTCACCGACGCCCACGACGAGCGGGGAGTTGCGGCGGGCGGCGACGATGCGGTCGGGGTCCTGAGCGTCGACCGCCACGAGCGTGAAGGCGCCCTCCAGCTTCTCGACGACGGCGCGCATCGCGTCAACGAGGCCCTTGCCTGACTCGACCTCGCGGAGCATCAGGTGGGCCGCGACCTCGGAGTCGGTCTCGGAGGCGAACTCGACGTCGCCGAGTTCGGCCCGCAACTGGTCGTGATTCTCGATGATGCCGTTGTGCACGATCGCGACGCGGCCCGCGACGTGCGGGTGCGAGTTCTGGTCGGTGGGCGCGCCGTGCGTCGCCCAGCGGGTGTGGCCGATGGCCACGGAGGTCGGAGGCAGCGGGCGGGCCGCGATCTCCTCCTCAAGGTTGCTGATCTTGCCTGCGCGTTTGCGCCACTCGATCGCCCCTTCGACGGGCATCGCCACGCCTGCGGAGTCATATCCGCGGTATTCAAGTCGACGCAGCCCACTGAGCACCACGTCGAGTCCGTCACGGTCACCTAGGTATCCAACGATTCCACACACGGCGAGAAATGTACATCATGATTGAGCACTTCTTGACATTGACGCTCCGATGTCTCCGCAAGTTGCATCGGGGCCGGAAATGTGCCGGTTCGCGTGTCGGCCCCACCCCTCGCGGGAAGGGCCGCTCCGTTAGGCTTGCGCAGGTCATCGCACAAAGGAGCCCAGTGTCCGGACCCTACGTCACGCTGCAACGTCGCACCTGGGCGGAGCTGTCCGACGCGACCGAGATCGATCTCGACGAGGCGACGCTCGCCACGCTCAGAGGCATCGGCGACCCGACCTCCGGCCTCGACATCGAGGAGGTGTACCGGCCGCTGTGCCAGTTGCTGCACCTGTACATGGTCAACACCGGAAGGCTCTACGCGCAGAACAACGAGTTCCTGCACCTCGACGTGCGCCGCACGCCGTTCGTGATCGGGGTCGCCGGTTCGGTGGCCGTCGGCAAGTCGACCGTCTCGCGCGTCCTGCAGGAACTGCTGCGCAGGGCGCCGGGCGAGCCGAAGGTCGACCTGATCACCACCGACGGCTTCCTGTACCCCAACGCCGAGTTGGAGCGACGCGGCTTGCTTGAACGCAAGGGCTTCCCCGAGTCGTACAACCGTCGCGCGCTGCTGAAGTTCGTGATGGACGTGAAGTCGGGTGAGCCTCGGGTGGCCGCACCCGTGTACAGCCACATGGTCTACGACATCGTCGAGGACGACCAGATCATCGTCGAGAGCCCCGACATCCTGATCATCGAGGGCCTGAACGTGCTGCAGCCCGCCCGGGTCGAGGCCGACGGCACGCATGGGCTGACGGTGAGCGACTTCTTCGACTTCTCCGTCTTCGTCGACGCCGACGAGACCCACATCAAGGAGTGGTTCCTCAACCGCTTCATGGAGCTTCGCCGGACGGCCTTCACCGACGAGCGCAGCTACTTCAAGCCGTACACCGAACTCTCCGACGATGAGGCCTTGGAGATGGGCTCGACGGTGTGGGAGACGATCAATGGCCCGAACCTGCGCCAGAACGTCGCCCCGACCAGGGAGCGGGCGACCGCGATCCTGGTCAAGGGCTCCGACCACATGGTCGACTCGATCCGGATCCGCAAGGTCTGACGGTGGTTGATTGAGCCAGCCGCGGCGACGACCCCGTTGATTGAGCCAGCCGCGGCGACGGCCCACTGGTTGAGCCAGCCGCTGCGACGGCCCCGCTGATTGAGCCAGCCGCGGCGACGAAGTCGCCCGCCGCTGCGTCGAAATCCCCCCGAGGCGGGCAGAGACTCACGTTCCGCAATCGGGCGCGAGTTGGTTTCGACGCGACGCGCGCGGGGCTACGCCCCGACGGTCGGCTCAACCAGCACACCAACCGCCGGGACGACCCCGCTGATTGAGCCAGCCGCGGCGACGAAGTCGCCCGCCGCTGCGTCGAAATCCCCCCGAGGCGGGCAGAGACTCACGTTCCGCAATCGGGCGCGAGTTGGTTTCGACGCGACGCGCGCGGGGCTACGCCCCGACGGTCGGCTCAACCAGCACACCAACCGCAGCGACGGCCCCGCCGATTGAGCCAGCCGCGGCGACGAAGTCGCCCGCCGCTGCGTCGAAATCCACTCGACACCGGGCAGAGACCCAGGTCCCGCTGCTGGATCCAGAGGTTTCGACCGAAGAAGCCCGCTAACGCGTCCTTCTTGGCTCAACCAGCGCACCAGCCGCGTCGACGGACCCGCTGATTGAGCCAGCCGCGGCGACGAAGTCGCCCGCCGCTGCGTCGAAATCCCCCGACCCGAGGCAGAGACCCAGGTCCCGCTGCTGAATACAGCGGTTTCGACCGAAGAAGCCCGCTAACGCGTCCTTCTTGGCTCAACCAGCGCACCAACCGCAGCGACGGCCCCGCTGATTGAGCCAGCCGCGGCGACGCAGTCGCCCGCCGCTGCGTCGAAATCCACCCGACACGGGGCAGGGACCGGGTCAGCTCTCGCCGCGGCCCTTGCCCGGAGGGCGCCTCCTCGACTTGGCGAGGCCACGCGCGACCGCCTGGCCGATCGTGATGGCATCGTCTCCCACCGGCAGCGACAACCGTCGCCAGCGGGCCAGCAGCACCAGGGCTGCGCCGACGGCGGTCGCGGCGATCGAGCCGATCGTCGGGACGTGCAGGTACCAGGAGCCGACCGCGACGAGCGAGGCCGCCAACGCCGCCGTCGCATACAAGGTGTTGCCGCCGAGCACGCCTGGGATGCGGCGCAGCACCATGTCGCGCACGAATCCTCCGCCGACCGCGGTGATCGTGCCGAGCATCAGCGCCGGAAGCACCCCGAAGCCCGCCTCGAGCGTCTTCAGCGACCCGGCCGCCGCCCACGTCCCGAGCGCGAGCGCGTCGATCGGCGGGTAGATCCGGTCCCAGAGCCGACCCTCGACGCGGACGATCATCACGATGAGGGCCCCGAGCAGCGCCGCGGTGATGTAGCGCCAGTCGGTGATCGCGATGGGTGGGCCCGACTGGAGCATCACGTCGCGGATCATGCCGCCGCCGAGCCCCGACATGATGGCAAGCACCACGAGGCCGACCACGTCGAGCCGCGCCGCGCGGCCGATCACCGCCCCGAGCACGGCGTTGAACAGGACCCCGACAAGGTCGATCCATTGCAGGAAGGTCAGGAGCGTCGTCTCGGTCATCAGCGTGGCCTACCCATCACGCCGCGATTGTAAGGCCCCCGCGTATGGTGGGCCACATGAGTGAAAACCAGGACCGTAACGAGAACCGTCGAGACCCCTACTCCGAGGCCTTCAAGACCTTCATCGTCAGCGACTGGGCACCGTACTCCGACGAGCTTCCGGCGCGTTTCCCGGCGGCGGAGTACGCGGCCGCACGCCGACAGGCCCTCGCCTCCGAGTTCCCCGGCAAGACGCTGGTGATCCCCGCAGGGCCGCTGAAGACCCGCTCGAACGACACCGACTACCGCTTCCGCCCGCACAGCGCCTTCGCCTACTACACGGGCCTTGGCGAGGACAGGGAGCCGGACGCGGCGCTGGTCGTCAAGGACGGCGAGTCGACCCTCTACTTCCGCCCCGCGCACCCCGCACCGACCGCGAGTTCTACGCCGACGCCCGCTACGGCGAGATGTGGGTCGGGCAGCGCGAGTCGCTCGACGAGATGGCCGCGGCCACCGGGCTCGACTGCCGCACCATCCTCGACCTGAAGGCGTCGCTGCCCTCCTCCGACGTGCTGGTGATCCGCGAGCCCGACCCCGCCATCACCGCGATGGTCGACGCCGCCCGCGGCTCCGCCGACGATGAGGGCGACGCGTCGCTGGAGCGCTTCGCCTCTGAGGCCCGGTTCTGCAAGGACGAGTTCGAGGTCGCGGAACTCAAGCGCGCCTGCGAGGCGACAAAGGTCGGCTTCGAGGCGGTCGTCGCTAACCTGCCCGAGGCGGTCAAGGCGGGCCGCGGCGAACGCTGGGTCGAGGGCATCTTCGCCCTGCACGCCCGCCACCTCGGCAACGCCGTCGGATACGACACCATCGCGGCGAGCGGCGACCACGCCAACACGCTGCACTGGATCCGCAACAACGGCGAGCTCCGCGACGGCGACCTGATGCTGATGGACGCTGGCGTCGAGGTCGACTCGCTCTACACCGCCGACATCACCCGCACCATGCCGATCGGCGGCACGTACACGCCCGCCCAGCGCCGCGTCTACGAGGTGGTGCTCGCCGCGCAGACCGCAGGCATCGAGGCCTGCCGCGCGGGCAACTCGTTCACGGCGCCCCACCAGGCCGCGATCGCGGTCCTCGCGGAGTTCTTCGAGGAACTGGGCATCCTGCCGGGCACCGCCGCCGAGTCGCTCGACCCGGTCAACGGCGGCTTCCACCGTCGCTGGATGGTGCACGGCACGTCGCACCACCTCGGCCTTGACGTGCACGACTGCGCGCAGGCCCGCGCCGAGCTGTACCGCGAGGGCGACCTCAAGGAGGGCATGGTCATCACGGTCGAGCCGGGGATCTACTTCAAGTCGACCGACCTGAGGGTGCCCGAGGAGTACCGCGGCATCGGCGTCCGGATCGAGGACGACATCCTGATCACCGACGGCGACCCCGTCAACCTGTCGGCGGCCCTGCCCCGCTCGGCAGACGACGTCGAGGCGTGGATGGCCAGGCTGATGGCCTGACGCCCCGGACACGTGCGACGACCCGCCCCGATCAAGGGGCGGGTCGTTGTGCGCTCGAGGCGGGAAAGCACCCGGTGGCGGGGTGGAACTTGAGCATGTTTGGTAACTCGTTGCGAGTTGGAACGTGCAACATGCCCCAGCGGGCCAACGAGTCACCAGACATGCTCATTGACACTCCCCGACGCCAACCGTCGGGGGTCCTTGCGGGGGCGGTGCGGGACTAGTCGCCGGACTCGCTGACGACGCGGTTCCAGCGGGGGCGATCCAGCATCTGACGGATCAGGGCGGCGACCTCGAGAGGACGCATCACCGGCACCTGGTGCGCGGCGTCCTCGATGACGTGCAGCTCGCCGCGGGGAGCGGTCTCGGCAACCAGTTCGACGTTGGCGATCGGCGTCGACGTGTCGCGTCCGCCTGCGATCATCATCACGGGGGTCTGGATGTAGGGCAGGTCGCCCCGCAGGTCGTGGACGGCGAGCGCGCGGCACAGTTGCGCGTAGGAGTGGTCCTCGCTCACCGACAGGCCCTCCATGATGATGGCGACGGTGTCGGACTGCTCGGCGCGGAAGTCCGGCGTGAACCAGCGCTTGGTGGTCTCCTCGACGAGTTGCTGCGTCCCGGTCGCCTCGACCTGCTCGGCGCGCTCGATCCAGCGGGGCGCCTCGCCGACCGTCGCGGCGGAGGCGACCACCACGACGCCCGCGAACAGGTCGTCGTAGTCGCGGGCGAGGTGCAGGCCGATGGCGCCTGAGATGGAGAGGCCCGCGTAGTAGATCGGCACGTCCTGGCCGAGTTCGTCCTTCAGGTCACGGGCGATCCCGGCGATCGCGGCGGCGACGGTGTCGAGCGTCGGCTCGTCATTGTCGTCCCACGGCTCACTCAGGCCGGTGCCTGGCAGGTCGATGAAGATGACGCGGGCGTCGTCGATCAGCGACGCGGCGACCTTCGTCCACTGGTGCGTGGCGTTGCCGCCGAGGCTCGGACCGACCAGCAGCACCCGGTCGGCCGGCGTGTTGCGGTTGTAGATCGTCGTGTTCAACTCCATGGGACTTCTCCTCGCTGAAGGGGCCTTCCGTACACGCCAAAACCTACCCGACGGCGTCCTTGGCCGAGCCGACGGGTCACCGCAAACCGAGCGCCTGCACCACCGAGCTCAGCCCCTGATGCCCCATCCCCTCGAAGACGCGCCGCTCGACAAGCCGGACGTCGAGGCGCCAGCCGTCCCAGTCGTGCATGACGTCCTCTCGGGTGACGAGCAGGTCGCGGTCCTTCGGGCCTCCGGTGCCCAGCGCCAACTGCGCGGGCGTGTACGACTCGAGGATCAGCTTCGCGCCGGGAGCGCACTGACGGGTGACGACCTCCGCGACGCGACGCCGCAGCGGAGCGGGCAGGTGCACGAAGATGGCGACCACCGCGTCCCACGGGCGCAGCGGGTCGGGGTTCTCGACGTACTCGGACAGGTCGACGTGCCACGTCTCGATCGAGGTGCCGCGCTCCGCCGCCAACGCCTCCGCCTTGTCCAGCGCGACGCGGGAGAAGTCGAGGCTGACGACGTCGTGGCCGCGTTCGGCAAGCCAGACGCCGTTGCGTCCCTCGCCGTCGCCGAGGCACAGCACCCGGGAGCCCGGCTTCAGCAGCCGGGACTGTTCCTTGAGGAAGTCGTTTGGCCGGTACCCGAAGACGAAGTTCGGGTGCGAGTAGCGGTCGTCCCAGAACTCGGCCGTCACTCGAACATCGCCGCCCGAGCCCCCGGTCGCTGGGTGAGCAGTTCGCGCGCCTCTGCAGCGACCTTGTGTTCCACGACGATCTCGTAACTGGTGGCGACCGTCTGACGCGCCGAGTTGAAGTCCCGCTTGCCTCCGCTGACCGCGTAGCCGAGGCCCGCCGCCATCACGCCGAAGATGATGCCCATGCCCAGGCCGACGAGCAGCATCACCATGTCTCCCCGCAGGAAAAGCATCAGCATCACGCCGACCAGCAGGCCCATGGTGATGCCGGATACCGCCCCCTGTCCGAGCACGCTGCCCCAGGTGCGGCGCCCCGTGACACGCTCGATGAGCTTGAGGTTGGTGCCGACGATCATCAGGTTCTCGACGGCGAACTTGCTGTCGGCCAGATAGTCGACCGCGGACTGCGCCTCCTCGTAGGTGGAAAACTCGGCGAGGTGCTGTGGGTATTCCAGGCGGAAAGCCTTCGATGCTGACGGGACGAGCGGCTCGCTCACGGACGCCTCCTTGGTCGGTTCGCTGCGAATTCGGCTCAACTCTACGCTGGCGCCGTACGCCGGTCGTCGCGATCAACCACTAGATTGACCAGCATGGTCGCTAAGGAATCCGAGGTCTTCATCTCGCGTGTCATCGGCCTACCCATCGTCGATGCCGCGGGCGACCAGGTCGGCCGGGTCAAAGACGTGGTGTGCTACATCCGCGCCGACGGCCTCGCGCCGCGCGTCAAGGGCATCGTCGCAGAGCTGTTCGCCCGGGCCCGGATCTTCGTGCCGATGGTGCGCGTCCACAACATCACCCCTAACCAGGTGGCGATCCTCGGGCAGGTCGACACCCGCCGCTTCCAGCGCCGCGAGACCGAGCTTCTGGTCTCGGCCGACCTGTTCGACCGGAGCATCGGGCGCGAGAGCCGCACCAAGATTTTCGACATCTCGATGCATCAGGTCCGCAACCGCGAGTGGGAGCTCTCCTCGGTCGCGCTGCGCAGTTCTACCCGCGTCGGGCGGTTCGGTTTCGGCGGCCGCGGCGACGCCCAGGTCGTGTCGTGGCGGGAGATCCCCGACCTGATCCTGCGCACCGGCCGCACCGCCGCGCACCTGATCGCGGAGTTCTCCGACATGAAGGCCGCCGACATCGCCCAGGAACTGCACGACCTGGAACCGGAGTCTCTGCTTGCCGTCGTCGAGGCCCTCGACGACGAGACGCTCGCCGAGGCCTTGGAGGAGCTTCCCGAGGACGAGCAGATCGAGCTGATCTCGCAACTGGACACCGAGCGGGCCGCCGACGTGCTCGCCGAGATGGACCCCGACGACGCCGCCGACCTCATCAAGGACCTGCCGAGCGATGTCGCCGAGGACCTGCTGCAGCGGATGGAGCCCGAGGAGGCCTCCGACGTGCGTCGCCTCCTGATCTACGGCGAGTTCACCGCGGGCGGCATGATGACGCCTGAACCGGTGATCCTCGACACGGACGCCACCGTCGCGCAGGCGCTTGCCAACGTCCGCCTCGAGGCGCTGACACCGGCGCTCGCGTCGATGGTGTTCGTGACGCGCCCGCCGCTGGAAACACCGTCGGGACGCTACATCGGCGCCGTGCACATCCAACGGCTGCTGCGGGAACCCCCGACGACGCTCGTGGCGACCCTGCTGGACGACAACCTCGAGGCGTTGACCCCGGACGCGCCGCTCGCGCAGGTCAGTCGCTTCTTCGCCACCTACAACCTCGTGGTCGCGCCGGTCGTCAACCACGAGGGGCACCTCTTGGGCGCCGTCACGGTCGACGACGTGCTCGATCACATGCTGCCCGACGACTGGCGCGGCGATCAGATGGACGAGGTCGAGGTGAGCGAGGTGAGCGATGGCTGAGCGCAATCCCCTCTCCCAGCCCGGCGAACGGCGCCTGATCCCGAAGGTGTCGGTGGACTCCGAGACGTTCGGCAGGTTCGCCGAGGGCGTCGCGTCGTTCATGGGCACCGCGAAGTTCCTCGTCTACATGACGGTGTTCGTCATCGTGTGGATCGCGCTGAACCTGATCGGCCTGTTCGGGATGCGCTGGGACCCGTACCCGTTCATCCTGTTGAACCTGTTCTTCTCGACGCAGGCGTCGTACTCGGCGCCGTTGATCCTGCTGGCGCAGAACCGGCAGGAGCGTCGTGACAAGATGAGCTTCGACGAAGACCGTCGGATCGCCGCACAGTCGCGCGCAGACATGGACTTCCTCGCCCGCGAGATCGCCTCCATCCGGATGCACCTGGGCGAGTTGGCCACCCGTGACTTCGTGCGCGGCGAACTGCGCAGCGAGCTTCGCGAACTTGCCGAGCGCCTCGAGCGCACCGAGGAGGAGAAGCCGTGACCGAGCAGCATCCCGACGTCGCCGAGGTCGCGGGACCCTCGAGCGAGATCAGGTGGTTCGGCCTCGTCCTGCTCGTCGGCCACCTGGGCCTGCTGGCGATCGGCGCCGTGGCGCTGTGGCGGATCGCCGGCGGTTGGTGGGTCGGCGCGGTCGCCGCGGCAGTGTTCGTGGCCGCCTACGCGGCCGTGTGGCGGTTCTGGCTGGCGCCCGGGTCGACCAGGAGGCTCGGCTACAAGGAACGGCTGACGGTCAACGTGGTCGCGGGGCCGGCCGTGATCGTGCTCGGCAGCCTCTCCGGCCTGTGGCTCCCCGCGCTGCTCGCCACCAGCGTGATCCTGCTCAGCGACGCGCTGAACCAGCGCCGCTCCTCCTGACCTTGCCGCGCTCGGCGCTGGGCTGGAGTTGAGCAGCATTCGCAACTCGATTCCCGGCGCGCCACGTGGGAGCGCTCACCTAGGCAACGACCTTCCGATACTGCTCAACGCCAGGGCCGACCCCGACTCTCCCTCTCGACGGAGAATGCCGCCCGCTCTCGGCGTAACGATTTGCTTATAGGCCCCGGGGAGCAACGCTGGGAGGGTGAGCGAACATCCCCTGCTGCCCCACGTGCGCGCGGCCCTCCACGAGGTCGAAGACCCCGAGATCCGCCGCCCCATCACCGACCTCGGCATGGTCGACAACCTGCGCGCCGACGACGACGGCGCCGTCTTCGTCCGGGTGCTGCTGACCGTCTCCGGCTGCCCCATGCGCTCCGAGATCACCACCCGCGTCACCGACGCCGTCTCCAAGGTCGAGGGCGTCACCTCGGTCGACGTCGAACTCGGCGTGATGAACGACGAGCAGCGCGAGGCCATGCGCACCATGCTGCGCGGCGGGCAGGCCGAGCGGGTCATCCCATTCGCGCAGCCCGGCAACCTGACCCGGGTGATCGCCGTCGCCTCCGGCAAGGGTGGCGTCGGCAAGTCGTCCGTGACGGTGAACCTGGCGCTCGCGCTCGCCGCCCAGGGCCGCTCGGTCGGCATCCTCGACGCCGACATCTACGGCCACTCGATCCCCGACCTGCTCGGCCTCGGCGACGCGCGCCCCACGGTCGTCGACGACATGATCATGCCGGTGCCCGCCGCGCGCGGCCTGAAGGTCATCTCCGTCGGCATGCTGAAGCCGTCCCGCGACCAGGTCGTCGCCTGGCGCGGCCCGATCCTCGACCGGGCGCTGACGCAGTTGCTCGCCGACGTCTACTGGGGCGACCTCGACTACCTGCTGCTCGACCTGCCGCCCGGCACCGGTGACGTCGCGATGTCGCTCGGCCAGAAGATCCCCGAGTCCGAGGTCATCGTCGTGACGACCCCGCAGACGGCCGCCTCCGAGGTCGCCGAACGCGCGGGCACCATGGCCCACATCCTGGAGCAGCGCGTGCTCGGCGTCGTCGAGAACATGAGCTGGCTGGAGAGCACCTGCCCGCACTGCGGCGAGTCGCACCGGCTCGAACTGTTCGGCGCAGGCGGCGGCGAGGCAGTCGCCGAGGGGCTCACCGAGCGCTTCGTCTACGACGTGCCGCTGCTGGCCCAGATCCCCTTCGACGAGTCGCTGCTGGCTGGCGGCGACCGCGGAACGCCCATCGTCGACGCGCACCCGGACCACCCGGCCGCGAAGGCCATCACGTCGCTCGCGGAGCAGGTCGCAGAGAAAAAGCGCGGCCTCGTCGGCCAGCGCCTCCCCCTGTCGCCGACCTCCTGAGCCATGCTCGTCATCGTGTGCTTCGTCCCCCTGAGCCATGCCGACGCCGTGCGCGCGGCTCTTGCGGGGGCCGGGGCGGGCGCGATGGGCGCGTACACGGCGTGCAGCTTCAGCTCCTCAGGTGAGGGGCGCTTCCGCCCCGAGGCGGGCTCGACCCCGTTCGTCGGCGCCGAGGGCCAGATCAGCGTCGTCGACGAGGTGCGCGTCGAGTGCGTGTGCCCTCGGGAGCTCGCCAGGGCCGCGCTGGAGGCGATGATCGCGGCACACCCCTACGAGGAGCCGGCCTACCACTGCTACGAGGCCCTCACGCTCGCCGACCTGGGCTGAGGCCCACGCCCGACACCGCTCGTCGAGCCTGTCGAGACGTCCGAAACCACCGCTCGGCGCGCGGACCCTCGACAAGCTCGGGGAACGAACAGACGCCGTTCGTCGAGCCTGTCGAGACGTCCGAAACCACCGCTCGGTGCTCGGACCACGCCGCTCGTCGAGCCTGTCGAGACGTCCGAAACCACCACTCGGCGCGCGGACCCCTCGGACACCGCTCGTCGAGGCGTCCGAAACTACCACTCAGCGCACACCGCTCGTCGAGCCTGTCGAGACGTCCGAAAGCACCGCTCGGGGCATACCGTTCGTCGAGCCTGTCGAGACGTCCGAAACCACCACTCAGCGCAGGGGCACCGCTCGTCGACCCCTCCGAGACGTCCGAAACCACCACTCAGCGCACGGACCACACCGTTCGTCGAGCCTGTCGAGACGTCCGAAACCACCACTCAGCGCACGGACCACACCGTTCGTCGAGCTTGTCGAGACGCCCGAGAGCACCGCTCGGGGCGCGGACCCCTCGACAAGCTCGGGGAACGAACAGACCCGCTCGGGGCGCGGACCCCTCGGACACCGTTCGTCGAGCTTGTCGAGACGCCCGAAAGCACCACTCGGCGCACACACCGTTCGTCGAGCTTGTCGAGACGTCCGAAAGCACCGCTCGGGGCGCGGACCCCTCGACAAGCTCGGGGAACGAACAGACCCGCTCGTCGAGCTTGTCGAGACGCCCGAGAGCACCGCTCGGGGCACACCGTTCGTCGAGCTTGTCGAGACGTCCGAAACCACCACTCAGCGCACGGACCACACCGTTCGTCGAGCTTGTCGAGACGTCCGAAACCACCACTCGGCCCACACCGTTCGTCGAGCTTGTCGAGACGTCCGAAACCACCACTCAGCGCACGGACCACACCGTTCGTCGAGCCTGTCGAGACGTCCGAAACCACCACTCGGCCCACACCGTTCGTCGAGCTTGTCGAGACGTCCGAAACCACCACTCAGCGCACGGACCACACCGTTCGTCGAGCCTGTCGAGACGTCCGAAACCACCACTCGGCCCACACCGTTCGTCGAGCCTGTCGAGACGTCCGAAACCACCACTCAGCGCACGGACCACACCGTACGTCGAGCCTGTCGAGACGTCCGAAACCACCACTCAGCGCAGGGGGCACCGCTCGGGAGCCCGTCGAGACGCCCGAAAGCACCGCTCGGGGCGCGGACCCCTCGACAAGCTCGGGGAGGTCAAGTCCTTTTGTGTGGTGTATCGGGGTTTCTTCGGTTAGGCGGTTAGGGCTTCGGGGGTGGCTGGGTCTTCTTCGGGGGTGGGGATGATGGTGAGGCGTGCTTCTCGGATCAGTTCGAGGCCGAGGTAGCGGCGGCCGTCTGCCCATTCGTCGTGTTGTTCGGCCAGGACGGCTCCGACCAGCCGGATGATCGCGTCGCGGTTCGGGAAGATCCCGACGACATCGGTGCGGCGGCGGATCTCTTTGTTGAGGCGTTCGTTGGGGTTGTTCGACCAGATCTGTCGCCAGAGGCCCTGGGGGAACGCGGTGAACGCCAACACGTCCTCGCGTGCGGTTTCGAGGTGATCACGGACTGCGGGGAGTTGGTTGCGTTCGACCTCGACCAGGAGCCGGTCGTATTGCGCGTGGACGGCTTCTGGGTCGACTTGCTCGAACACTGAGTGCAGCCAGACCTTCACTGCTGGCCAGGCGTTCTTCGGGCAGCAGCTCATCAGGTTCGCGGTGTAGTGGGTGCGGCAACGCTGCCAGGAGGCGCCCGGTAGGGTCGCGCCGATCGCGTCGACCAGCCCGGTATGGGCGTCGGAAGTGACCAGAGACACTCCGGACAGGCCGCGGGCGACCAGGTCACGGAAGAACGCGAGCCAGCCGGCCCCTGACTCACTGGTAGCGACCTGAACACCCAAGACTTCGCGGTAGCCGTCGTTGTTGACGCCGGTAGCGACCATCACCGCAACCTTGACTACCCGGCCACCCTCACGCACTTTCATCGTCAATGCGTCCGCGGCGACGAACGTGTAGGGGCCCTGGTCGAGGGGTCGGCTCCGGAACTGGGCGACCAGGTCATCGAGTTCGCTGGCCATCACCGAGACCTGTGACTTCGACAAACCGGTGATGCCCATGGCCTGGACCAGGCGGTCCATCCTGCGGGTCGAGACTCCGAGCAGGTAACAAGTGGCGACGACCGTGGTCAACGCGGCCTCGGAACGCTTCTGCCGTTGCAGTAGCCATTCCGGGAAGAACGATCCGCGGCGTAGTTTCGGCACTGCGACATCGATCGACCCGAGCCTGGTGTCGAGACGGCGATGCCGGTAGCCGTTGCGTTGGTTAACCCGATCATCGGAACGGGCCTGGTACTCGGCGCCGCAGACCCCGTCTGCCTGCGCCGGCAAGATCGTGTTGACGAACCCTTCCAGCAGGTCACGTAACAGGTCAGGCGAGGACTGACCCAACAGTTGATGGAGGAACTCGGCCGGGTCATCGATACTTGGAACAGCGGTCATCGGTGTGTCCTTCTCTTCGAGGTGGTTGTGAGAGATCTCTCGAAGAATCACCCGGTGACCGCCCCCAACACTGCAGCGACACGATCACCAGCGATACACCACTCTGCCGGACTCCACTCTCGGGGAACGAACAGACACGCTCTGGGCGCGGACCTCGGACGCCGCTCGTCGAGCCTGTCGAGACGTCCGAAAGCACCGCTCGGGGCTCGGACCCCTCGACAAGCTCGGGGAACGAACAGCCCCGCTCGTCGAGCCTGTGAGACGTCCGAAGGCACCGCTCGGGTCTCGGACCCCTCGACAAGCTCGGGGAACGAACAGACACGCTCGGGAAACGCCGTTCGTCGAGCTTGTCGAGACGTCAGAAACCACCGCTCGGCGCACACCGTTCGTCGAGCCTGTCGAGACGTCCGAAAGCAGCGCTCGGGGCGCGGACCCCTCGACAAGCTCGGGGAACGAACAGACCCGCTCGGGGGCGCGGACTCCTCGACAAGCTCGGGGAGGCAGACGCGCTCAGCGAGGAGCGCCGATCAGCGCCCCGCGACAGGCTCAGGTGGCTTCGGGGTCGAATGGTGAGTGCTTCGGGCCGACCAGCTCGAGGGCCGTCTCGGCCGGCTCGGCGATCGCAGATTTGTCCTTGACGGCGGAGGTCGCGTCGTTGGCCCCGGACTTCAGCATCTCCTCGGCCTCCTTCAGCTCCTTCTTCGCCTCGTCGATCAGCGCGACCTCGTTCTGAAGCTGCTTCGCGATGAACGTCTTCGGGTTCAGGTCCTTCAACTCGAGGTTGGCGTACTCGGGCCCGAGTTCGGTGCCGATGGTGTTCTTGGCGTTGTTGGCGATGTCGCGCAGGTACACGAAGACGCGAGCGGCCTTCCGCGAGTACTGCGGAAGTTTCTCGGGGCCGAACATGACGACGGCCAGCACGAGAATGATGACGAGGTCTATCGCATCGATGCCGAACACAGAGCTAGGGTACCGGTAGCTCGAGGGGTCAGCCGACCGAGACCAGCCGGTCGATGCCGGCCTTGATCTTGTCGACGAGCGAAGCCTGGTAGGGCTCCTCCTGGGGCAACTGCTGCGAGATCTCGGAGACCAAGTCGACGGAGCCGTTCGTGGTCACCCAGATCACGGCGTCGTCGCACTGCCACAACTCGACGGTGGGGACGCCAGGGCCCTGCGCCAACTGCTGCGTCGTGCCGTCGGCGAGCACTCCCTCGGTCCAGCCGACCACTGCCGACTCGAAGCCGTCCGAATAGACCAGAGTCATCGACCGGTGCCCCTGCCGGTCGGAGGCCGCATAGGCCACCAGCGGTAGCCCTGCGATCTCCTGCGGGCAACTGGCGAGCCCGATGCACCACCCGGCCGTCTGGCTCTTCGAGGCAGGCTCGAGGGAGATCTGCTGGGCGACGCCCTCGCTGAGGGTCGCCTCGCCAAGCCGCAACTCCTGGTAGCCCATCGCGAGGGTGACGTCGCCGGAGGCCTCATAGCGCTCGGTCCACAGCAGGACGCCGGAGTCGGTGTCGAACCACCACGCCGCGACCGGGCGACCGCCGTCGTTTGCCTGCAGGTGGACGGCGTCGCGACCGCCGACACTCTCGACCTGCGCGCCCTCCGTGAACTCCCAGTCCTCGGGGGCGTCGACGGGGCTGGTGGTGATGGCGGGAAGGAAGCTGGACATGAACCGGTCGCCGCGCGAGTCGAAGACCTCCAGTTGGGCGCCCTCCCCCGCGACCTTCGTGGTGCGCACCGAGGCGTTCCGGTAGTGCCCGGAGCCGTCGGAGATCCACACCCGCTGGGTACCGGTGTAACTGGCCGACGAGTCGGTCGCACCGCGGAGCAGGCGGGCAGCATGCTCCGGCTGCACCGGGCGCATGTCGTTGTCGTTGTGGCGCGACTGGTAGCTGACGGACTCCCCCAGGTCGGCTCCCCGCTCGAACGCGAGCAGGACGGCGCCAACCGCCTCGTTGACGCTGACGGCCGACGACGACATCGAGAACTGTTCGCGGGCCGCCTTGACGGGGTCGCTGATCCGCAGCGGTTCCGGCGCGATCAGCACCGCGAACACCACGGCCGACATCACCACGACGAGCATCGCGACCGAGCCCTGCGCGACGCGGCGGTTACGGGTGCGTCGGGCCGACGGAAGCTCCCCGGGCCCGCTCGCCATGTACAGGGGCGCCGCGGCCTGCTCGCCTGCGATCGACTCCAGCCGGGAGGCGAGCAGCGCGGACGGGTCGGAGGCGCGGCACTTGCTCAACTCGCTGCAGACGGCGTCGATGGCGGTGAGCTCGGCGCGGCACTCGGCGCAGCCGGCGAGGTGGTAGGCGACCTGCTCCCAGCGTTTGGGCGGGAGGGTCTGGTCGGCGTAGGCCGACAGGTCGGGGCGGATCCGCTCGCAGCAGGGTGAGGCCATCTAGTTGACCCCGGCGTAGCGCGTGCGGCCGTCGGTGGGTGCGCGGTGCGCCAGAGCGTCGCGCAGGGCTGCGCGTCCTCGGGCGATCCTGCTGCGCACGGTGCCGAGCTTCACGTCCAGGACCGCCGCGATCTCCTCATAGCTGAGGCCCTCGATGTCGCACAGGACCACGGCCACCCGCTGTTCGGGGTTGAGGGCCTTGAGCGCGGAGGCAACATCGGCCTCGAGCTCGTAGTCGTCGTGCAACTCCTCGGGACCCGAGGCTGAACCCCACACCGCCTCGGGCGCGACGCTGAAGGCATCCATCTTGATGCGCTGCTTGCGGCGGGCCTGATCGAGGAAGAGGTTCGTGGTGATGCGGTGCAGCCACCCTTCGAGGGTGCCTGGCTGGAACGTGTGGATCGACTTGAACACCTTGACGAAGACATCCTGGGTGAGGTCTTCCGCGTCGTGCTGGTTGCCGGTGAGTCGGTAGGCAAGGCGGTACACCTGTGCCGAATGGTCGCGGACGAGTTCCTGCCACGTGGGCGCGGTCCAGGTCGGGTCCGCGGCCTTGGCCGCCTTACCGCCTCTGAACATTGATCGCCTCTCCATGCCCACCAGCCTGACAGATCCACCTGTGAGCAAGCTGTGAAATACCTCACAGCTTTAACGGATGAGCGCCCCAGTTTGTTCCACGGGACGCTCCCTGCCTTGTCAGGCGCCGTAGCCCAGGTTCTCCAGCAGCTCGGCGTACTCCTCGGCCATGCCAGCCGGGACGCGCCCCATCGGTGCCCTGCACGGGCCGACGTTGAAGTCCCGCAGCCCGAGGGTCGCCTTGACCATCATGCAGCCCTGGGTGGCGAACACCCCACGGAAGGCGGGCAGCACGTGCCGGTTGGCCATCACGGCCTCCTGCACCCGCCCCGCGACGAAGTGGTCGACGATCTCGCGGGCGGCGAGCCCGGTGAAGTGCGTGGAGGTGCCGACCACCCCGACGCCGCCGACGGCCATCAGCGGGAGCAGCATGGCGTCGTCGCCCGCGTAGTAAGCGAGTTCGGAGTTGGCGAGCACCACCGACGACGACGCGACGTCGCCCTTGGCATCCTTGACGGCGCGGATGTTGGGGTGCTGCGCCAGCCGGATCAGCATGTCCTCTGGGATGGCGGTCCCGGTGCGGTGCGGAATGTCGTAGAGCATCGCGGGCAGGCTGGTGGCCTCCGCGACCGCGACGAAGTGGTCCTCGAGTGCGTCCACCGGGGGGCGCGAGTAGTACGGGGTGACGATCAGCACGCCGTCGACACCGACCGAGGCGGCCTGCCTGGCGAGTTCGACGCTGTGCTTGGTGGAGAACGTCCCGACGCCTGCGACGACGCTCGCCCTGTCACCCACCGCCGTGACGACCGCGTCGAGCAGTGCCCGCTTCTCATCGTCGCTCGTGGTGGGCGACTCGCCCGTGGTCCCGTTGACGACGAGGCCGTCATGGCCCAGGTCGTCGACGAGGTGGGAAGCGAGCCTGGCGGCCTGCGCGTAGTCGACCTCCGAACCATCGGGTGTCAACGGCGTGACCATGGCGGAGAGCACCCGTCCGAAGACGGGCGACATGTCGTCGTCGTTCATGCCCGACATCTTAGGTCAAGACGTCATGGGGCTTAGTAGGCTGGCCACGTGAGCAACCCAGTGCATTCCCCTGACGCCGCGAGCTGGTCCTTCGCCGAGGACTACATCGCGCCCTCCCCCGACGTTGCCGAGGCCCGTGACGAGGCAACGGTCAACACCATCACCCCCATCTCGACGGGCGTCGCCGCCACGTTAAAGATGCTGACCCGCGCCATCGACGCCAAGGCGGTCGTCGAGGTGGGCACCCTGATGGGCGCCTCCGGCCTCACCTTCCTCGAGGGGATGGGCCCCGACGGCATCCTCACCTCGATCGACGTGGAGGCCGACAACCAGATCCCGGCGCGCGCCCTGTTCGCCAGGGGCGGCTTCACGTCGTCGCGGTTCCGTCTGATCTCGGGTTCGCCCATCGAGATCATGCCGAAGCTGCGCGACGGCGCCTACGACATCGTCTTCATCAACGGCGACAAGCTCGAATACGTCGAGTACGTCGCGGGCGCGCTGCGCCTGCTGCGCCACGGCGGCCTGCTTGTCGTCAACGATGTGCTGTGGCACAACCACGTCGCGGACCCCGACGACGAGTCGGACGAGGCGATCATCATCCGCGAGGCGCTCGAGGCGATCACGGGCAGCGAGTCGTACACGCAGGCGATGCTGCCTGTCGGCAACGGCATGCTGGTCGCCGTCAAGGACTGACGGCGGACAACGCGAAGGCCCGGCGGAGCAGTTCCGCCGGACCCTACTGCGTGTGGTTCAGTCGCGCGGGACGGTCTCGCCCTTGCCGACGGTGACGATGCCGCCCTCGGAGACGCTGAGGCCCCGGGCGCGGTCGTGCTCATGGTCGACGCCGATCTGCACGCCGTCGGGGATGACGACGTTCTTGTCGAGGATCGCGCGGCGGACGACGGCGTCGCGGCCGATCTGGACGTTGTCCATCAGGACCGAGTCGGAGACCTGAGCCCACTTCTCGACGCGCACGTTGGGGCTGAGCACCGTCCGGTCGACCTCGCCGCCGGAGATGATGCAGCCCGCCGTCACGATGGAGTCCTCGGCGCGGCCACGCATCACGAACTTGGCGCCGGGAGCCTGGACCTGATCGGTCCAGATCGGCCAGTCCCTGTTGTAGAGGTTGAACTCGGGCTCGACGCTGACGAGGTCCATGTGGGCCTCGTGGAAGGCGTCGATGGTGCCCACGTCGCGCCAGTAGTTGATGTCCTTCTCGGTGGCACCGGGGACCCGGTTCTCCTTGAAGTCGTAGACCTGCGCCTGGCCCTGCTCCGTGAACCACGGGATGATGTCGCCGCCCATGTCGTGACGGGCGGTCGGGTCGGCCGCGTCGGCGCGCAGGGCCTCGATGAGCGCCTGGCTGCTGAAGATGTAGTTGCCCATCGACGCGAACGACTCATCCGGCGAGTCGGGCAGGCCGGGCGGGTCGGCCGGCTTCTCGAGGAAGCTCTTGATCTTGTGATCGGGGGCGGAGTCGATGATGCCGAACGCCGACGCTTCCTTGCGCGGCACCCGGATCCCGGCGACGGTCGCCCCGAGGCCGGAGTCGATGTGGGCGTCGAGCATCTGCTCGATGTCCATCCGGTAGATGTTGTCCGCCCCGAATACGACGATGTAGTCGGGTTGGGCATCGAGGATGAGGTTCAGGCTCTGGTAGATGGCGTCGGCGCTGCCCTGGTACCAGCGGGGCCCGAGGCGCTGCTGGGCGGGAACCGGGGCCACGTAGTTGCCGAGCATCGTCGAGAAGCGCCACGTCTTGGAGATGTGACGGTCGAGCGAGTGCGACTTGTACTGCGTCAGTACCGCGATCTGACGCAGGTTCGAGTTGGCGAGGTTCGACAACACGAAGTCGATGAGGCGATACGTGCCGCCGAAGGGTACGGCGGGCTTGGCCCGGTCGGCCGTCAGGGGCATCAACCGCTTACCCTCGCCGCCTGCAAGGACGATGGACAGGATCTCTGGACGTGCGACCATGCCCTGAACCTATTGCCTTTCGAGGCTCGGCAACAAGCGATTCCAGGAAATCCAACCGCAAGGGCCACCTCCGGTGTGCAACGATGCGAACATGACCATGAAACTGGCCCTGCTGACGCGTGAATATCCCCCGTCCATCTACGGCGGAGCAGGGGTCCATGTGGCTCAGCTCGTCCCCCAACTCCGCAAGCTGATCGACGTCGAGGTCCACTGCATGGGCGAGCCCCGCGAGGGCGCGACCGCCCACGCCGAGGACTTCCCCGAGGGCGCCAACGCCGCGCTGCGGGTCCTCGGCGCTGACCTGTCGATGGCCGCGGCGGTGAGCCCCGACGTCGACATCGTGCACTCGCACACCTGGTACGCCAACATGGGCGGCCTGCTGACCTCGCTGATGCTGGACGTGCCGCACGTGGTGACGTCGCACTCGCTCGAACCGCACCGCCCGTGGAAGGCCGAGCAGTTGGGCGGCGGCTACCGCGTGTCGTCGTGGGCGGAGAAGACGGCCTATGAGGCCGCCGACGCCGTCATCTCGGTCAGCGAGGGGATGCGCCGCGACGTGCTGGCCAGCTACCCCGATCTGGACCCGGCTAAGGTGCACGTGGTGCGCAACGGCATCGACACCGACGAGTTCCGCCCCGATCACGACACCGACGTCGTCACGGGCCTCGGGATCGACCTTGACCGCCCGTCTGTCGCCTTCGTGGGTCGCATCACGCGCCAGAAGGGCCTCGTGCACCTGGTGCGGGCCGCCAAGCAGTTCGACCCCGACACCCAGTTGGTGCTGCTCGCGGGAGCCCCCGACACCCCGGAGATCGCCGCCGAGTTCGAGGAGGCCTTCGCCGACCTGAAGGCCGAGCGCTCCGCCCCGGTGATCTGGGTGCAGGAGATGCTGCCGCGCGCCGCCGTCCGTCAGGTCCTGACCCACGCCACGCTGTTCGCCTGCCCGTCGATCTACGAACCGCTCGGCATCGTCAACCTCGAGGCGATGGCCTGCGAGACGCCCGTCGTGGCGAGCGCCGTCGGGGGCATCCCCGAGGTCGTCGTCGACGGCCAGACGGGCTACCTGGTGGCCTACGACCCGGCGAAGGCGGGTGACCCGGAGTTCGTGGCCGCGTTCGAGGCCGACTTTGCGGCGAAGGTCAACGAGCTGACGCGCACCCCCGAGCGGGCCCGCGAGTTCGGCCTCGCGGGAAGGCAGCGCTGCATCGACGAGTTCTCGTGGGCGAAGATCGCGCAGGAGACCGTCGACGTGTACAACGCGGCGATCGCCTCGCACGCGGCCAAGCAGGCCTGAGCAGCGCGAACGCCGACGGGGCGGCCCCTGAGTGGGGCCGCCCCGTCGGCGTCTGCTGTGGGTGAGTCGGACTAGCCGACGACCTCCTTGAGGGCGTTCAGCAGGTCGGTGGCCTCTGTGGCGTTCATTTCGACGACGAGGCGTCCACCTCCGTCGACCGGAACGCGCATCACGATCCCTCGGCCTTCCTTCGTGACCTCCATCGGACCGTCACCCGTGCGGGGCTTCATCGCTGCCATCTGCCACCCTCATTCTGTGTTGCCGAACTGTGGTTGGCATCCATTATTCCTTATTCACGCAAAACGCGGCGGCAAGGGGCACAATATGCGCCGCACGCTCAGGCGGGACGATCGGTGTCCTCCGGGAGCCCACGTTGGGGCGTCGCGACGTCTTCGGCGTCGTCAAACGCGGTTTCGGGCACCGGCCTGAACGCCGCGTCTGTGGTCGGGTCGACCAAAGGGTTTGCGTCCACGAACGGAGCACCCGGGGCCTCCCCGACGCCCTGTTCCTGCCGTTCCCGCGCGGTGACGCGGTCGAGGATGTCGTCGACCACCGACATGTCGTAGCCGCGCCGCACCACGTCGAAGCGCGCATCGACCGCGGGGCCAGCGGTCCCGGCGATGACCTCGCCCAGGAAGGCGTCGACCTGTTGCGGCGAGTAGCCGTTCGTCCGCAGCGGGATCACGAGACCCTGCATGAACTCAGCGTCGACCTGGCCCTCGGGTACCCGCCCCTTCGGGCTGTCCGTGATGGCGTCGGGGCGCATCTCCCCCAGGCGTCCGAGCGCGGCGTACGCGGCGAGGCCGAGCACCACGAGACCGACGATGACGATCGCGATCCACATCCGGCTACACCGTGCCGAACTGGCCGGGCTCGCCCATGGCCTCGATCGCCTCGTCCACGTCGTCGGTGACGGTGATCAGGTCGAGGTCCTCGTGCGAGATATAGCCGCCCTCCGCGATCGACCCGCGGACCCAGTCGAGCAGGCCCGCCCAGTGGTCGCGCCCGAAGAGCACCATCGGGAAGTGGGTGACCTTGCCGGTCTGGATCAGGGTGAGCGCCTCGAACAGTTCGTCGAGGGTGCCGAACCCGCCTGGCATGGTGATGAAGCCCTGGCTGTACTTGAGGAACATCATCTTGCGGGCGAAGAAGTAGCGGAAGTTGACGCCGATGGTGATGTAGTCGTTCATGCCCTGCTCGTGGGGCAGTTCGATGCCGAGCCCGACCGAGCACCCGTCCGCCTCGTAGGCGCCCTTGTTGCCGGCCTCCATGATGCCGGGGCCGCCGCCGGTGATCACCGCGAACCCCTTGTCGACGAGCTTTCGTGCGATCTCCTCGGTCGCCTTGTACATCGGGTCGTTCGGCTTGGTGCGCGCCGAGCCGAAGATCGACACGGCAGGCTCGAGCGCATTGAGGGCGTCGAACCCCTCCACGAACTCCGACTGGATGCGCAGCACCCGCCACGGGTCGTGCTGGCTCCAGTGGTTCTTCTCGCGTCCCTCGAGCAGCGCCTGGTCGGCCATCGGCTGCGCGTGTTCCTTGCCTCCGAGGAGGACTGCCCCCTGGCGGCGGCGCTTCGGTTCAGTCATGGGTTGGCTCACTTTCGGGCGAACTGGTGAGGAAACTGCGCAGGCCTGCCGCGCAGGTGTCGAGGTCGGCGACGGGGCAGAACTCGTCGGCGCGGTGCGCGTACGAGGGGTCGCCCGGGCCGAAGTTGACGGCGGGCACGCCCAGTTCGCTGAACCGGGCGACGTCGGTCCAGCCGTACTTCGCCGAGGCCTCGCCCCCGACGGCGGCCACGAAGGCCTGCGCTGCGGGACGGTCGAGGCCGGGTCGTGCCGCGGGCGAGACGTCGGTGATGGCGAGGTCGTAGCCGTCGAACCAGTCAGCGAGGCGGGCGAGCGCCTCGTCGGGGGTCTTGTCGGGCGCGTAGCGGTAGTTGACCGTCAGCGTCGCGGCAGGCGGAATCATGTTGGTGGCGACGCCACCGCTGACGCCGACCGCGTTGAGGCCCTCCCGGAACGTGAGGCCCTCCACCTCGATCTCCTCCGAGACGTAGCCGGCGAGCACGTTGAGCGCCGGTGCCAGATCGTGGATGGCGTTGTGACCCATCCAGGCGCGAGCGCTGTGCGCCGCGGTTCCCGTGGTGCGCAGTTCGGCGCGGATAGTGCCTTGGCAGCCGCCCTCGATGGTGGCGGAGGTGGGCTCCATCAGGATCGCGAAGTCGGCCTCGATCAGGTCGGGGCGGTTCCCGGCGAGCCGGCCGAGCCCGTTCTTGGCGGCCTCGACCTCCTCGTGGTCGTAGAAGATCCAGGTCAGGTCGCGGTTCGGTTCGGCGAGTTCGGCGGCGAGCGTCAGCATGACGGCGACGCCGCCCTTCATGTCGCACGCGCCCCTGCCCCAGACCACGTCGCCCTCGGGCGTCTGGAGGTAGCGCGAGGGCAGGTTGTCGAGCACAGGGACGGTGTCGAGGTGCCCCGCGATGACGACCCGCTCCGGCAGGCCGCGCTCGGTGCGCGCGACGAGGCAGTCGCCGTCGCGGAAGACGGTGAGGTGGGGCTGCGCGGCGAGGTGCCGCTCGACCAGGTCGGCCAGGGCCCGCTCGTTGCCGGACACCGACTCGACGTCGATGATCTCCTGCAGGAGGGCCGCAAGCTGGTGGGTCATGGTCCCGAGCGTAGCGCCTCGCTTCGGCCCCCGAGCTTGTCGCGGGGTCCGATCGCCGATCCGTTCCAGGAGCCTGTCGAGGGTGACGAACATCGAGCGGTCATCGCTCCCCGAGCCCGTCGAGGGCTCCGAACACCGAGCGCCACGTGACCGCCCCGGATCCGCACACACCTGGGCCGGAACACCGCACACGTCTCGGACGTTTCGACACGGACGCGCGACTACGTCGGCGGTCCGGCTCAACGAACGGAGGGCCTTCGGCTCAACGAGCGGTTACCGATCCCCGAGCCTGTCGAGGGGTCCGAACACCGAGCGCTCATGGTCAGAGGCTTCGACGCGGATGCCGCCGCCGAGTGCTCGGCAACCCCCCTCGGGCAGGCGCCCGCTCACTAGAGTGCGGTGATGGAGAAGTCACGCCCTTGCATCGTCACAGGCCCCAACTCCCGTTGGCAGGTACTGGCGACGCTCGAGCGCATCGCGGACTCGATCGACAAGCCCGACTTGCACGGCATTGGCTTGGCCGTACCAGCATTCAGCTTCTTCTACACGTGGGAGGTGCTGTATGAGGACTACGACCTGCTGCCAGACGTCTCACTTGCTACCCCAGGTGCGATTCTGCACGAATGGGAAATCCCCGCATTCGCGGCCTTCGGCGAGGCCCTCGGCGCGATCTACGACGACTACGACCAAGAGGACGACCCCAGGGCAGATCCCCGCTGGCCGGGCGTGGTGAACGCCGCCAAACGCGTCATTGCCGAAATGGAGGAATCGGATACATGGTAGGCGGGTCGTCCTCAGTCCACGTGTCAGAGGCCTCCATCGCCGCCAACACGACGCGAGCCGCCTCCACCACCGCAGGCCACCTCGGATCGGCGAGATAGACCTCCTCGCGACTGTTGCCCAGGTCACCCACCACCGGGGCGAGGAGCCGTCCAAGCTCCTTGAAAGCTGGCACCTCAGAGGAGTGGATCACAGTGCCCAGCTTCTCAGGCGTAGTGACCGCATGAAACTCGTCGAACAACTGGTACACGACGTTGTCGATGACGAAGTCTCGAAGGTGGGTGCCGGTTCTGTGGAGTCTTGGCTTCTCGATCGACCTCGCGATCGCCCTAACCTGTCGAAAAACGGCCAGACGGTCGTCCGGCCACTGGATCGTCTTCCAGCCTTCTCTCACCATCCTCGGAAGCTACCAGCCGCGACTCTATAAGGTGCTGACGATGCGGAAGCCGCGCGAGAGCAGAACCGCACGGTGGGGGTGCCGGAACACCGCACACATCGCGGACGTTTCGACGCGGACGCGCGACTTCGTCGGCCGTCCGGCTCAACGAACGGTCACCGCTCCCCGAGCCTGTCGAGTGGTCCGAACACCGAGCGCCGCGTGACCGGTTCTCGACCGACTCCCCGTGCCCAGGACCCAGGACACGTCTCGGACGTTTCGACGCGGACGCGCGACTACGTCGGCCGTCCGGCTCAACGAACGGTAGGCGTCCGGCTCAACGAGCGGTGGGCCGTCCGGTTCAACGAGCGGTCCCCCGTTCCCCGAGCCTGTCGAGGGGTCCGAACACCGAGCGCCACGTGACCGACCCAGATCCGCACACACAGCCCGGGGCCGAGACGCCACGCATGTCACGGACGTTTCGACGCGGACGCGCGACTACGTCGGCCGTCCGGCTCAACGAACGGTAGGCGTCCGGCTCAACGAGCGGTGGGCCGTCCGGTTCAACGAGCGGTCCCCCGTTCCCCGAGCCTGTCGAGGGGTCCGAACACCGAGCGTCACCTGACGCCTCGGATCCGCGCACACAGCATTGGGCCAAGGCTTCATCCACGTCACGGACGTTTCGACGCGGACGCGCGACTTCGTCGGCCGTCCGGCTCAACGAGCGGTAGGCGTCCGGCTCAACGAACGGTAGGCGTCCGGCCCAACGAACGGTAGGCCGTCCGGTTCCACGAGCGGCGTGCATGCGGCTCACCGACCGGTGCAGGCGGACGCGCACCGTTGGCTGCTGACTGCGCAAGACTTGACCAGTGAGCACCTCGACGCAGAACCGCACGTCCCGGGACGAGAACCTGGCCCTCCTGCTGGGCGGGATCGGGCTCGTCGTCGGCGTCGTCCTCGCCCTGTTCATTCTCAAGCCCCAGTCGGCGATCTTCGGCCGGGGCTCGGTCGGCGAACTCGGCGCTTTCGTGGCCTTCTTCGCCGCGGGCATCGGGTTCCTGATCGCGATGCGGCTGACGGGCTTTGGCGAGCGGCCCTGGCTCGAAAAACTCTCGCGGCCCCGCAGGTTCCTCGACCAGGCGGGGCTCGCGCTTGTGCACGCCTCGTTCGCGTTCTTCGCGGCGACCGCCGTCTACGCCGTCTTCTCCGGCGCCTTCCGCACCCTTGACCTGGACCGCTACGCGGGCGCCTTCACCGTCGGCCTCGTCTGCGCGATCGCCGCCTACGTGTCTGCCTCCAGCGCCACGACCCTGACGACCGAGTCCCTGTCGGTGCTCGTGGCCCTCTTCCTGGTGGTCGGATCGCTCGCCAGCGCGCTCAGTTCGTCCGATCCGCAGTGGTGGCAGCAGCACTTCTCCGCGCTCGGCGCCGCCTCGGACCGCTCCGGGGTGCTGTTCAACTTCACCCTGATCCTCAGCGGGCTGGTGCTGATGGCGCTCGCCGACTTCCTCACCCACGACCTGTCGACCTGGGCGGAGCACCACGACGAACCCGTCTGGAAGGTCCGCTTCATCCGCGTCGCGCTCGTGGCGCTCGGGCTGCTGCTCGGCATGGTCGGCGTGATACCCGTGAACCTGTCGATGTTCTGGCACAACATGGTCACCTACGGCGCGATCGGCGTGTTCGCGGTGCTGCTGGTCGGCGTGCCGATCCTGCTGAAGAAACTGCCGGGCGGCTTCATCGCCGTGACCCTCATCGTCGTGGCGCTGCTCGCGGGCGTCGTCTACCTGCACCTCGGAGCGGGCTACCTGAACATCACGGCCTTCGAGATGGGCGCCGTCAGCTCTGTGTTCGTCTGGCTGCTGCTGTTCATCCGGACGGTGACCGCGGCCGTCAACGACGTGCCGGAGGCCGCTCAGGTGAGCCGCGTCATCTCCACCGACACGTACATCTCGGACCCGCCGGAGCCGGTGTAGATGCCCTTGAGCGGCGGCACGTCCGCGTAGTCGCGGCCGAAGCCGACCTCGACGTGGGTGCCGCTCGGCACCGACTCGCTCGTCGGGTCGTAGCCCAGCCACTCCCCGTCGAAGAACTGCAGCCAGGCGTGCGACTCCCCGATCAGCACCTCGCCGATCGCCGGGTCGGCCCGCTGCACGACGTAGCCGGAGACGTAGCGCGCCGGGATGCCCATCGCGCGCAGACCGCCAAGCGTCAGGTGCGCGATGTCCTGGCAGACGCCGGCGCCCTGCTCCCACACCTCGGCGGCCTGGGTGTGCACCTGCGTGACGCCTGGCACGTAGCCGACGGTGCCGCGCAGCCTGCTCGTCAGTTCCGCGACGGCGTCGACAGGGGTCGGCGCGTTCTTCCGGACGGACTCGGCGATCCGCAACACGTCGCGGTGCGGCCGGACGTAGCCAGTCTGGCCGAGGAGTTCCCCGTAGCGGTCGCGCAGTTCGGGGTCGGCGAGGCCCTCCCAGCCGAGCGGTTCCTCGACGCGGCCGACCTCGTGGATGTCGACCGTCGACGTCGCGACGACCTTCAGTTCGGAGTGCCGCTCGTGCACCTCGAAAGCGACGGCGGAGGTGCCCCAGTAGTCCCGGTAGCTGTGCGTCCAGGCGACCGGGGTGATGTCGAGTTTGCTGGAGAGCACCAGTTGGCGGCGCGACGTCAGCGGCGTCATCCTGGCCTCGTTGAACGAGTCGGTTGCGCCGCCTCCGTAGCGGTAGCCGGTCGTGTGGACGATGCGGTACTGGCTCACCAGGCACCTCCAACCCACTCCGCTGCGGCGGAGCCCTCGAAGTAGCGTGCGGAGATCGCGCTCGTGGCCTGCGAGCAGACCGCCTGCAGCCGGGCCATCTCCTCGGGTAGGTCCCGCAGGATCTCGTCGGGCGGCAGGTACTCCAGCGTGGCGCGGGCCGCGCCGAGCAGTCGCATCGCCGGGTCGTCCGGCCGGATCCGCAGGTTGCTGGGGCCGAGTTGGGCAAGCGCCTCGACGGCTGTGTTGAGCGTGTAGATCAGGCTGCGGGGGAAGAGCCTGTCCAGCATCAGGAACTCGACGGCGTCCCGGTCGGAGGCGAGCGCGCCGTAGCGCTGCACGAACGCGTGGTGGGCGCCGCAACCGCTGAGCACGTGGTCCCAGGCGCGCTGCGAGTTCGCTGCGAACGACGGGGTCGACAGCAGCCTCGAGGTCATGTCGATCCGCTCGATGCTGCGGCCAAGCGTCAGGAACAGCCAGCCCTCGTCGTGGCTCATGGTGTTGTCCGCGAGGCCCGCGATGACGGCGCAGCGTTCGCGGATGAACTTGAACATCGACGCGGGCCGCATCCGCTGCAGGCGGCCGCCGCGCACGGCGAGCCACGTGGTGTTGATCGACTCCCACACCTCCGTCGAGACCGTCTCGCGGGCCCTCCTTGCGGCCTCGCGGGCGTGGGTGAGCGCGGAGAGGAAGCTGACGGGTGAGGACTCCTCGTAGCAGAGCCGCAGCAGCACGTCCGGGCTCTCGGAACCAGGCAGCCCCATCAGCAGCAGCAGGTCGTTGGCGGCCTGCGTCTTGTCGAGCGTCGGGTCGTCGAGGCTCTGGTGCAGGTGCACCTCGACGATGCGGGCGGTGTCCTCCGCCCGTTCCAGGTAGCGGCCGATCCAGAACAGGGAGTCGGCGATCCGGCTCAGCATGACGCCTCCCCTCCCCGGCTCTGCTGTTGCTGCTCGTGTTGGTGCCTGATCACCCGGTCGATGATCTGGTCACTCAGCGGCACCGCGGAGGGCCGGGCGACCTGCCGGTCCTGCTCGCGGCGACGGGTGGGGCGCGAGTCGGCGAGCACCCAGGTGTCCTTCGAGCCGCCGCCCTGCGATGAGTTGACGATCAGCTCCCCCTCGGGCAGCGCGACGCGGGTGAGGCCGCCGGGCAGCACGTAGATGCCCTCGGAGCCGCCGTTGACGACGAAGGGCCGCAGGTCGACGTGGCGGGGCCGCAACTGCCCGTCGATCATGGTCGGCACGGTGCTGAGTTGCACGACGGGCTGGGCGATCCAGCCGCGCGCGTCCTTGATGATCAGGCGGCGCAGCTTCTCCAACTGCTCGGGGGTGGCGCGCGGGCCGATCACGATGCCCTTGCCTCCCGAGCCGTCGACGGGTTTGACGACGAGCTCGTCGAGCCGGTCGAGGACCTCCTCGCGGGCGTCGGGTTCCTCCAGCCGCCACGTGTCGACCTGCGCGAGGATCGGCTCCTCGCCGAGGTAGAAGCGCATCAGGTCAGGCAGGTAGCTGTAGACCAGCTTGTCGTCGGCGACGCCGTTGCCGACGGCGTTGGCGATGGTCACGTTGCCCGCGCGCGCCGCGTTCAGCAGGCCGGCGCAGCCGAGCACCGAGTCGGCCCGGAACACTGCTGGGTCGAGGAACTCGTCGTCGATGCGGCGGTAGATGACGTGCACGGGGCGAAGGCCGCGGGTGGTGCGCAGCGACACGCGGCCGCCGTGCGCGACCAGGTCGCGGCCCTCGACCAGTTCGACGCCCATCATGCGGGCGAGCAGCGCGTGCTCGAAGTAGGCGGAGTTGTAGACGCCGGGCGTAAGGACCACCACGGTCGGGTCAGTGATGCCGGACGGGGCGGCCGCCCGGAGGGCCTTCAGCAGCTCGGACGGGTAGTCCTCGACGGGGCGGATCCGGTGCTTGCCCGCGACCTCCGGCAGCGCCGAGTTGATCGCGCGCCGATTGGTCATCACGTAAGAGACGCCTGATGGGCTGCGGACGTTGTCCTCCAGCACCCGGTAGACGCCGTCGTCGCCGCGGATCAGGTCGATGCCAGCGATGTGGACCCGGACGCCGTTTGCGGTGGTCAGGCCCGCCATCACGCGGTGGAAGTGCGGGGAGGAGGCAACCACATGGCGCGGGATGACGCCGTCGACGAAGCAGCGGCCCTCCGAGTAGATGTCGTCGAGGAAGGCCTCCATGGCGCGGACCCGCTGCCTGCTGCCCGCCTCGACGTGGGAGAACTCGGCAGCCTGCATCACGCGCGGCACGATGTCGAGCGGGAACGGCCGCTCCTCGCCGCCGATGTCGAACGTGACGCCCTGGTCGATGTAGACGGAGCTGAGGTAGTCGGCGCGGGTGCGGACCTCGTCGAGGCCGAGCCGGTCGAACTCGGCGGCGACGGATTTCAGTGCCGGCCGCACGCCGTCGGGGCCGACCATCTCGTCGTAGACGGCCTGCCCCCGGGGGTAGCCGTCGAACAGCTCACTCATGGGAGCCAAGGCTATTGGCTGCGTGGTCGCCGCACGCGATGTTTCGCCCCGCGCAACCCGAACAGGTGACGAGCCGGGTGCGACACGCCAGGTCAGAGCAGTTCTGAAGCCGCGACGACGGCGCCCCGCAGCGGTGGCACACCCCGATGGGTTCCGCGCCTTCCGGTTCGACCACCTCCCGCGCGTCGAACACCGTCAGGGCCCCGCGCCACCTCGACCCGCTGCCGAACCGCTCCAGGTAGCGCGCGATGCCACCGTCGAGTTGGTACACCTCGGAGAAGCCGCGCTGGATCATCAGCGCGCTCAGCACCTCGCAGCGCACCCCGCCGGTGCAGTACGTGATGACCGGCCTGCCCTTCAAGTGGTCGTAGCCGCCCGAGTCGAGTTCGGCGACGAAGTCGGCCGTGTTGTCGACGTCGGGCACGACGGCGCCGTCGAAGCGCCCGACGGCCGCCTCGATCCGGTTGCGGCCGTCAAAGAACACGACGTCGTCGCGGGCGGCCGCCAACTCGTCGACCTGCTCCGGCGTCAGGCGGCTACCTCCGCCGACCACGCCGTCCCCGTCGACGGCAAGTTCGGGGTGGCCGAATGCGACCAGTTCGGGCCGGGTCTTGACGCTGAGGCGCGGGAAGTCCGCGCTCGCCCCATCCGCGTCCAGGGGCGAGCCTTCCGACCACTTCGGGTCAAGGTCGTGGAAGGGACCGAACTGCCGTGTCGCCTTCAGATAGGCCTTGGAGGCGTCGATGTCTCCCCCGAGGGTCCCATTGATGCCGTGCGGGGCGACGATGATGCGGCCCCGCAGCCCGAGGCGGGTGCACAGTTCCAGTTGCCACAGCCTGACGGCCTCCGGATCGGCCAACGGCGCGAAGCGGTAGAAGAGCAGGATCTTCGAGATGGCCATGCCGCGCAGTCTAGGCGGCGCCGATCCGGACTCACCGGGTGGCTAGGTACCGCTACCCATTCCTGTTGAAACTGCGGCAAGTTGGCCCCCTGTGCTCCATAGGATCGCGACTGTGAGTACCTCGAGCAGCCAGGGCAGCGGCATCTTCGCCAAGCTCGTCGCGAAGTTCCTCGTCAAATGGATCAAGAAGACGCGCAGCGACAAGGGTTCGTCCGCGCCCGCGCTGTCGGCGGCCCCACCCCAGGTCGAGGGCAGGCCCGAGCGGGACCGGTCGCGCGAGACGATCGGCGCGCACACCGGGTCGAGCGGACCGCGCGCAAGCGAGGCGCCCGCACCGGCCGCCGCGCTCCAGGGCGGCACCTACGGCACGCACGCGGGCTCAACCGGACCGCGCGCCAGCGAGGCGCCCGCACCCGCGACGGCGTTGCAGGGCGGCACCTACGGCACCCACACCGGCTCCACCGGGCCCCGTGCAAGCGAGGCACCTGCGCAGGCGACAGCACTTCAGGGCGGCACCTATGGGTCGCACCGCGGCGTCTCCACCCGCATCGCGACGATCGCGACGGCCACCTACGACCCGGTCGACGTCGAGCGACGGCTGGCCGCGATGTGGAACACCGGCGAGAAGCAGGCCCGCGGCGACGCGCTGCGCTCCGCCGACCCCGGCACGCTCCGCGAGGCAGGCATGAACCAGCAGCAGGTCGCCCAGGCGGGCAACGGAAGGGTGCCCGCCGGCTACCAGATGGAGCGGGTGCCCGGCACCGACGCGGCCCCGTCGCACTACCAACTCGCCCCGACGTCCGCGCAGTCGCAGTGCAACTGCAACCACGTCAACCAGTCCATCACCGAGGTCCGCTTCGGCAACGTGTCGGTGATCTCCCTGCCGATCGGCGGCCAGCAGGTCACCATCGTGCTGGGCGGCGGCGCGACCCTGGCGGGTTGAGATGCGCGCCATCACCGACTGGGTCGACTACGCAGAAGCCCAAGGGTTCCCGCAGCGCGGTGGCGCGTCGGAGGCGGAGATCGCGCAGATCCGGCCCGCCTTCCAGCGCCAGTTCGGCATCGACCTCCCAGCGGAGTACGCCGACCTGCTGCGCGTCACCGATGGGTTCGACTTCGACGGCATCGTCGTCTACGGCCTGCAGGACGTTGACGAGCAGGGCGGCTTCCTGCCCGGCATCTTCGACGCCAACGAGCGCCTCATCCACGGCGTCACCTCGCTCGACACACCACTGCGCTTCATCGGGGAGGCTGGCGACGTGCTGTTCGCCTTCGACACCTCCGAGGGCCAGTGGAAGGCCGTCGCCAGGTACGGCTGGCACACCGTTTTTCGCTTCTCGTCGTTCGGCGACCTCTTCGGCGCCCTGATGGCAACCACCCAGTAAGGACCCCACATGAATGAACTCGAAGAGCTGTTGAGCAAGCTCGGCACCGAACTGGACAAGCCGCTCCCCCAGGTGGAGGTGCCGACCGTCGAGGGCGAGGGCCTCTCCGAGGACCAGATGGTGCGCGTCACCGTCTCGGGAGGCCAGGTCAGCGACATCGCGATCGACCCACGCTCGCTACGCAAGTCGAGCGTCGAACTGGCAGACGACCTCAAGGAGGCGATGAACGCCGCGCTCGTGGCGCACGCCGACGCGCTGATGGTCGCGATGCAGGCCGACGCCACCGACCCGTCGACGCTGAACACCGACCTCGACGCCATCGCGGGCGAGGCGAGCAGGAGCCTGACCGAATACCTCGACCTGATGACCCAGATGATGGAGTCGACCGCGGCGAAGGAGGGCTGATGAGCGAGATCGTCTTCTCACCCGAGTCCTACAAGAAGGCAGGCGGCCTCATCGAGGACGCCACGTCGTTCATCAAGGAGGAGATCGACAAGCTGCTCGACTCCGTGACCGACTTCCAGGTCCTCGGCACCAACGACACCATCGGCAAGATCGCCAACGAGCTCTACCGGATCTTCATCGAGGCGTTCCGTGAGATCGTGCACGGGCTCATCGACGGCCTCTTCGACCAGTCCGAGACGCTTCGCAAGGTCGGAGAGCTGTACCAGAACACCTCCGAGGCTGCGTCCTCGCTAGCGGCCCTCGTCGGGAAGGACTACTGAGATGAGCATCACCCTGCCAGGCGCGCTGACCATGTTCACGCAGCTGATCGGCTTCAAGTTCCCAGAGGGCCAGGAGACCGAGATCATGCAGTGGGCGCAGAAGTGGCAACGCTTCTCCGACGCCGTCACCAAGCTGGTCGAGGCGACCGATCGCGCAGCGGACGAGGTCAAGAACAACAACAAGGGCGCCGCGAAGGACGCGTTCACGTCGAACTTCGAGTCGGACAACTCCCCGAAGGACGTGTCGAAGAACCTGTCGAAGGCAGCCAAGATCACCGGCACCTGCCTGCTCGTGATCGGCGCCGCGATCCTGGTGCTAAAGATCATCTCGATCGTGGACCTGTCGGTGTTCTGCGCCAAGTACTGGTCAGCAATCGCGGCGATCCCTGCGACCTACGGCGCCTCCCTCGGCTGGATCCCGCCTGCTCAGGCCATCTGCAAGACGGCCGTCCAGCTGGCGATCGAGACGGCCGCGAAGAAGGTCCTTGGCTGAGGCTCCCCCTAGACTTGCCGCATGACCAACGCGACCCGCACCGCCTGGGCCTGGGGCCTTGCCACCGTTCATACCACCGGAGCCGTCCTCGACGCCTGGTACCCGGAACCCAGGCTCGGCAACGAGATCAGCGACGAGCCGCCGTCGATGCTGGTCGAGGCGCAGTACGTCGACGAGATCCGGCAGGTTGAGACGAAGGTCGTGCGGGTCGAGATCGACCTTGACGCCGACCCGGAGGGCGTCGAGGACGCCTACCTTCGGCTGCATCTGCTGAGCTCCCGCCTTGTCCACCCGCACGGCCAGAACCTCAACGGCATCTTCGGCGTGCTCCCCAACAACGCCTGGACCACCGCTGGCCCGGTGCGCATCGGCGACGTGAACCGCGTCCGCACCCTGCTGCGTTCCCGCGGCGAGCAGCTCACCGTCTACGGGATCGACAAGTTCCCGCGCATGGTCGACTACATCGTCCCCTCGGGCGTCCGGATCGCCGACGCCGACCGCGTCCGCCTCGGCGCCCACCTCGCCGAGGGCACCACCGTGATGCACGAGGGCTTCGTCAACTTCAACGCTGGCACGCTCGGCGTCTCGATGGTCGAGGGCCGGATCTCCGCCGGTGTCGTCGTCGGTGACGGCACCGACGTCGGCGGCGGCGCGTCGATCATGGGCACCCTCTCCGGAGGCGGGCAGGAGGTCATCTCGCTCGGCGAGCGCTGCCTGCTCGGCGCCAACTCCGGCGTTGGCATCTCGCTCGGCGACGACTGCGTCGTCGAGGCGGGCCTGTACGTGACGGCGGGCACCAAAGTGAAGCTCGACGACGGCGCCATCGTCAAGGCCCGCGAACTGAGCGGCCAGAACGACCTGCTGTTCCTGCGCGACTCGCTGCAGGGCAGCGTCATCGTGCGGCACCGCCGCGGCTCGAAGGTCGCCCTCAACTCCGAACTGCACAAGAACTGATGCGCAAACCGCTGATCATCACGCTCGTCGTCGTGGTGCTCCTCGGGCTTGCGGGGTTCGGCGGCTGGAAGGCATACCAGTACCTGTACCAGCGCTTCACCCCGGAGCAGTGCGAGGTGCTGATCCCCGGCTCCGAGGACCCGACCACGCTCTCGCAGGAGCAGGCGACCAACGCGTCGATCATCGTCGCCGCGTCCGTCGAGCGGGGCCTTCCCGAGCAGGCGGCGATCGTCGCGATCGCGACCGCCTACCAGGAGTCGGCGCTGCGGAACCTCGACTACGGCGACCGCGACTCGCTCGGGCTGTTCCAGCAGCGACCCTCGTACGGCTGGGGAACCGAGGAGGAGATCATGGATCCCTGGTACTCCTCGAACCGGTTCTACGAGGAACTCGTCAAGTTCGACAACTGGGAAACCACCGACGTCAACGACATCGCGCAGAAGGTCCAGCGCAGCGGCCACCCGGAGGCGTACCGCAAGCACGAGGCCAAGGCGCGGGCCGTGGCGGGAGCGCTGCGGGGATCCGCGCCCGCGACGCTGTCGTGCCTGAGCTTCAACGAGGCCCCCACCGCGAAGCCCGCCGCGTTCGAGCGGGTGCTCGCCACGTTCGGCGAGGCGCTGCAGGTCTCCACCGACGGGGCGACGATGACGCTGACGGCCGGCGACGACACGACGCTCTGGGCCGCGGCCCAGCAGGTGGTCGCCAACAGCTACGACGGCGGCGTCACGTCGGTCGTGGTGGGTGACAAGGAGTGGAGCCACACCAAGCAGGGATGGCACCAGGCCAAGACCCCGTCCGCGGCCTCGAGCGCGGTCGTCACGCTCGGGAAGAGCTCCTAGCCAAGGGTCGTTTGAGTCGACCTTGCCCCCGCCACAACCTGCGCGAAGGGCCTCACCCTTTCGGATGGGACCGACCGCCAGCGCATCGGTCTTGCAACGAGAGCAAAGATGACTGGATGGCGGCGCTCCGGCCAGGATAGGGTGGCGCGCATGGCAGTCAGGCTGCGCGACGTCGCGTCCCACGCTGGGGTGTCGGTGAAGACCGTCTCCAACGTGGTCAATGATTTTCCCCACATCTCCGCGGCGACCAAGGAGAAGGTGCTGCGCTCCATCGAGGAACTGGGCTACCGGCCCAACCTGTCGGCGCGCCACCTGAAGTACGGCCGCTCCGGGTTCATCGCGCTAGCGGTGCCTGAGCTGGACATCCCCTACTTCGCGGAACTGGCGACGCTGGTCGACGCGAAGGCCGAGCAGTTGGGCTACATCATGCTGCTCGACATCACGCGCGCCGATCAGCGCGCCGAGCGGAAGGTCCTCGAAGGCGTCCAATCCCGCATGATCGACGGCGTCATCTTCTCCCCCTCTCCCTTGAGGCGGGCGACATCGACCCGTCGCGGCTCGGGGCCCCCACGGTGTTCCTGGGCGAGCGGTCGATCCCCAAGGGCGTCGACCACGTCGCCGTCGACTCGGTCGCCGCCGCCCGCGCCATGACGGAGCACCTGCTCTCGCTCGGGCGGAGCAGGATCGGCGCGATCGGGCGCAGCAAGGGCGTCACGACCGGCTCCGCGCGACTCAAGGGCTTCCAGAAGGCCATGAAGGACGCGGGCCTGCCGATCGTCAAGGAGTACATCCGCTCGACCGACTACTACTCCCGCGAGTCCGGCAGGGAGGAGATGGCGGCTCTGCTCGACCTGCCGGAGCCCCCCGATGCGGTGTTCTGCTTCAACGACCTCATGGCGATCGGCGCGCTGCGGGCCTGCGCCGAGCGCGGGGTCAGGGTGCCCGACGACGTCGCCATCGCGGGCTTCGACGGCATCCTCGAGGGCAAGTACTGCACTCCCCCACTGACCACGGTGACGCCCGACCTGGAGTTCCTCGTCGACAAGGTGCTCGAGAAGTTGGTGGCACGCATCAAGGGCTCCGAGGCGGTCGGCGAACGCGTCAAGGTCCCGTGGGAGTTGACGCTGCGCGAGTCGACGCTCGGGCGCTGGTCTGGCGTTGAGCAGTAATCCACCCTCGACGACCGATTCGGGCCATTTTCACGTTCCACTCGGCAACGAGTTCGCAATGCTGCTCAACGCCAGGTCCGGCAGGATCAGGCGAGGCGGGACGCGGCGGCGGCGATCCGCTGGTCTGGCGTTGAGCAGTAATCCACCCTCGACGACCGATTCGGCCTACTTTCACGTTCCACTCTGCAACGAGTTCGCAATGCTGCTCAACGGCAGGTCCGGCAGGATCAGGCGAGGCGGGACGCGGCGGCGGCGATCCGCTCGTCGGTGCCCGTCAGCGCGATCCTGACGTGACGCGCGGCCGCGGGGCCGTAGAAGTCGCCAGGGGCCACCAGGATGCCGCGCTCGGCCAGCCAGGCGACCGTGTCGCGGCACGGCTCGCCGCGGGTCGCCCACAGGTACAGCGATCCCTCGGAGTGGTCGATCCGGAAGCCTGCGGCCTCCAACGCGGGCCGAAGGACGGCGCGGCGCGCCAGGTAGCGCTGCCGCTGCTCCTCGACGTGCTCCCGGTCGCCAAGCAGCGCGATCATGGCGCCCTGGATGGGACGCGGCACGATCATGCCGAGGTGCTTGCGCACGGCCACGAGTTCCTGCACGATCGCGGGGTCGCCCGCCACGAACCCGGCGCGGTAGCCGGCGGCGTTGGAGCGCTTCGAGAGCGAGTGGACGGCGAGCAGCCCCGTCAGGTCGCCGTCGTTGACGCGGGGGTCGAGCACCGAGACGGGCTCGGCGTCCCACGCGAACTCGCCGTAGCACTCGTCGCTTGCCAGCACCGCCCCCAGTTCGCGGGTGGCGGCGACGAAGGCGCGCAGTTCGTCGAGGCCCAGGATCCGCCCCGACGGGTTGGCGGGCGAGTTGATCCAGATCAGCCTGGCGTCGTCTGGGATGGACGACGGGTCGTCGAGCGCGACCGGTCGGGCCCCAGAGGTGAGCGCCCCCACCTCGTAGGTCGGGTAGGCGCATTCGGGGAACACGACGGCCTCGCCATGCCCGATGCCGAGCAGCGTCGGCAGCCAGCCAACCAGTTCCTTGGTGCCGACCACCGGCATCACCGACTCGTCGGTCAGCGGCACCGAGTGCCACCTGTCCTGCAGGTAGTCGACGATCGCGTGCCGGGTCTCAGGGGCGCCCCACACTGTGGGGTAGCCGGGCGAGTCACCGAACGCGGTGAGCGCGTCGATCGCGAGTTGGGGCGTCGGGTCGACCGGAGTGCCGACGGAGAGGTCGACGATGCCGTCGGGGTGCGCGGAGGCGGCGGCCTTGGCCCCGCTCAGCGTGTCCCAGGGGAAATCGGGCAGGCGGGAGCTCAGCCCCATCTCACTGAGCCTGGGGCGGCAGCGCCTCAACGACGGGGTGGTCCTTGTCGATCACGCCGAGCTTGGCGGCGCCACCGGGCGAGCCGATGTCGTCGAAGAACTGGACGTTGACGTCGTAGTACTCGGCCTGCTCCTCGGGAACGTCGTCCTCGTAGTAGATGGCCTCGACGGGGCAGACGGGCTCGCACGCGCCGCAGTCCACGCACTCTTCGGGGTGGATGTAGAGCATCCGGTTGCCCTCGTAGATGCAGTCAACGGGACACTCTTCGACGCAGGCCCGATCCTTCACGTCAACGCATGGCAGACCGATGATGTACGTCACTTTGGTTCTCCTTCAGAGTGCTTGTGCGTGATTCAGCTTAGCGCTGCTTCGGGCGGGGGCCCCCGACGGCCACTATTCGCACACGATGCGGTCGCCCGCGTTGTACTTCCAGCTGTACTTCTCGGTCTTGGCGACCTTGCCGCCCTGCCAGAACTGCCTGCTCCACGAGGCGGTGAAGCCGCGGATCGGCGCCTGGGGCTCACACTTCGGGTCGCCCTTCACGGTGCGGGTGGTGCCGGTGTAGTAGTCGGACTTCGCGATCTCGGTCGAGGTGACCTTCTCCCACGTGGGCTTGGACCAGATCTCGAAGGTCAGCGAGCCCTTCTTGCCGGACGACGACGGGCTGATGTAGCCGCGGATCACCGCGGGATACTCGGTGTCGTTCTGGAAGCGCATGTCGAGCGAGCCGTAGTAGATCGTCGACTCGCGGCCCGCCGGGTAGCGGTCGAAGTAGAGGCTGTGGGGCTTGTGCTCGATGTCCTTGTAGCCGGCGAAGAAGCCCGCGTTGTACAGGGTCGTCGCGGCCTGCGAGATGCCTCCGCCGGACTCCTTGACGAGGCGGCCGCCGTTGATGACGTAGCCGTCGACGAAGCCGTTTGCCGAGTTGCGCTCACCGAGGGCCTTGTTCAGCGAGAACGTCTCGCCGGGCATCAGCACCGTGCCGTTGACCAGTTCCGCGGCGCGGCCCAGGTTGGTGTTGCGGTAGGCGGCGTGCGGGTAGTTCGTGGTGAAGTCGCCGATGTTGGTGAACGCGCCGAGCGCGGTCGCCTTCTCGGTGGTGTACTCGGGCTGCTTGGTGGCGACCTCGATCTTGGCGGTGCGCTCCGCGCCGGAGGCGGTGGCTGCTTTCTCGACGGCTGCCACGAAGGACTTCTTGTCGATCTCCTCGCCGACCACGGCAGGCACGACCTTGACGCCGGCGCCGTCGAGCGCGAAGCTCGCGTCCTTGGCGGTGTTCAGCTTCAGTGCCTTCTGGGCCTCCGCAGTGGAGGCGAACAACTTGTCGGCGTCGAGTTTGCCGACGAGCTTGCCGTCCTGCTCGTCGAACGTGGCCGCCTCGGCCAGCGCGGCCGGGGTGATCTGCATGGAGGTGTCGTTGTGGGTCAGGGTCACGGGGCCGCTGACCAGCGGGTCGGCGAAGGAGGTGACGACCTCGTCGACCATCTTGTCGGTGACGGCCGGCTCGACGGAGTCCACGACGGCCTCGACGTGGCCCTTGCCGTCGTCGAACGCTGCAGTGACGGCCTCGGTCGTCTTGGCGACGTTGAGGTTCTCGGCGTTGGCGGCCTCGGTGCGCACGACCTTGCCAGCGTCGAACTTGACGGTGGCGGGGACGCCCTCGACGTCGAACGTCTTCGCGTCGGCCTCGACGGCGGCGGTCAGCTTCGGCTGGTCGACCAGGCGCACCAGGTCGACGGAGCCGCCGCCGGTCAGCGAGTGCAGGATGTCCGCGGGGTTCCAACTGAACCCGCCTCCCGCTTCGGCGACCGTCTTCTCGTAGTCGGCGATCAGGCCGGCCTGGGACGGGGTGATGCTGACGGAGCGGTCGCCCGCCGCGACGGTGATGGGCGCGTCGACCTTCGGGCCGAGTTCGGTGCGCAACTTCTCGACCGCCTGGTCGGGGGCGAGCCCTCCGATGGCGACGCCGTCGACCTCGGCCTTCGCGGGGACCTGATTGCCCGCCACGAAGTAGGACGCCACATATCCGCCGCCAAGGAGCACGACGGCTCCGCCGACGACCCCCAGAGCGATCTTCTTACCCTTATTCACCTGCACCCCTCGAAGCCCTGATGGCCAAAAACGTCTCCCATGCTACGAAACCCTCGGCTCGTCCACCTAAACGAAGGTGTGTCACGCGGTCCTGATCCGCCACGGCATCGCCAGGACGCCGGGCGTTTCGATGCCGAGCCGTGCCGCGACCGCGGCGAACTCCGACTCGACGCTCGGCAGGTGTGCGCCGCCCGCCGCGGACTCCGAGGAGGTCGCGGGCTTGAACATCGCGATGAAGCCAGGGTCGCCGATGTGGCTCAGGCGGACCTTGTCGACGTCGACCCCGGCCAGCGCGGCGGCGCGCTCGACGGCGATGCGCTGCCCCCGATGTGGTCGACGAGGCCGCCTTCCTTGGCGTCGGCGCCCGTCCAGACCCGGCCGCGGGCGAGCCGCTCGAGGTCGTCGTAGGCCATGCCGCGGTCGGCGGCCGCGAAGGTCGTGAAGTCCAGGTAGACGCGGTCCAGGAAGCGGTTGAGGCGTTCCCAGTCAGCCTCGGAGAACTCGTGGGCGCTGGAGAAGGTGCCTGCTGCCGCGCCGATGTCGACGGTCTCGCGGATCAGGCCGAGCTTGTCGTACAGGCCGGCGGTGACCATCTTGCCCGCGAGGACGCCGATCGAGCCGGTCAGGGTGGTGGCCTGCGCGACGATCTCGTTGGCGCCCATCGAGACGTAGTAGCCGCCGGAGGCCGCGACGGACTCCATGTGCGCGACGACCGGCTTGCCCGCCTCCTTCAGTCGCAGCACGGAGCGGCGGATGAAGTCGGAGGCGACGGCGGAGCCGCCGGGTGAGTCGACGGAGAACACGACGGCCTTGACGTCGTCGTCGCGAAGCGCGGCGCGCAACTGCTCGTCGACGACGTCGGCGCCCGCCTGCTGGCCGCCGGTGACGCTTCGGGCGCCGCGTCCGGTCACGATCGCGCCGCGCAGTTGCACCAGGGCGATCTTGGGCTGCTTCGGGCGGAACTTCTTGGCCAGTTCCGCCTTGTTGGAGTAGCGCTGCGCGAACAGCAGCGACTCGGGCTCGACGCCCCAGGCGGTGAGCACCGAGGTGTAGGCCTCGTCGCGGTAGCCGATGTGGTCGATCAGGCCCAGGTCCTTGGCGCGCTCGGGCTCGATCGGCGAGTCGTTGACCGCCTCCCAGACGGCGTCAGCGCTGAGGCTGCGGCGGCGGGCGATGTCGCCGACCAGCGACTCGACGATTGACTGGCCGAGCCGGGTGGTCATCTCGCGCTGCGGCTCTGTGACGTGGTCGGCGGCGTAGGTGTTGGCGGCGGTCTTGTACTCGTAGCGCTGCCCGAACTGCGGCTCGACGCCGACCTTGTTCAGCAGGCCCTTGAGCAGCGTCACGCTCAGCTCGATGCCCTCGATGCACACCGCGCCGGTCGGCTGGAGCCAGATCTCCTGCGCGGCGGTCGCAAGGTGGTAAGCGCCGAGCCCGCTCGTCAGTTCGCCGAACGACTCGGCCCAGGCCATCGTCTTCTTCTTGGTGCCGAACTCCTCGACGAGTCCGGCCACCTCTTCGGCGTGGGCCAGCGTCACCGAGGTGGGCACGGCGTGCACGATCAGGCCGACGACCCGCTCGTCGTCCGCCGCGACCCGCAGGTGGTCGCGCAGCCCGCTGAGCGTTGCCGAGTTGATCAGTTGGAGTGCCTGGAGTGGGTTGGAAGGCCGCGCGGCAAGCACCCCGCGCGCCATGTCGAGTTCGAGGACGATCGGCTTGTCTCCGGTGACCTTGCTGAGGATGTCGCTGATTCCCATTGGTCCAGCTTACGGACCCCTCCAACCAGGCTCGGGGCGGCTCTCGCCTTGAGCATGTTTGGTTGCTGGTTCCGCACCCTGACAAGTGTTAACGCGGCGGTTTCAAGTGGTCGACGCAACGTTGAGTATTTGTTGGAGTGTTTCAGCGGGGGTGGCGAAGTTCAAGACCTTGCGGGGTCTGTTGTTGAGGCTGGTCTCCATGTCGGCGATCTCTTGATCGGTCACGGTGGTGAAATCAGTGCCCTTCGGGAAGAAATCTCTGATGAGTCCGTTCCCGTTCTCGTTGGTGGGCCGCTGCCAGGGCGAGTGAGGATCACAGAAGAACACCCGGATACCGCTCGCGATCGTGAACTGAGCATGCCGGGCCATCTCGACTCCTTGGTCCCAGGTCAACGTCTTGAACGCCGCGGCGGGGAGCCGGTGGATCATCTCCTGCAGCCGGTCAGTGACGGTGACCGAGTCATGGGTATCGAGCCTGGAGATCAGCGTGAACCGTGAAGCGCGTTCGTTCAGGGTGATCAACGCCGAACGCGAGTCGCGGCCGATCACGAGGTCACCTTCCCAATGGCCAGGTACTGCCCGATCGAGGGCTTCGACTGGTCGGGCAGTGATGATCGTGTCAGGCCCGATCCAGGACCTGGACGACACCGGCGCGCCGACCAGTTTCGACTGCGGTTTGCGGCTCTTCCGGCCTGACCGGAGTGCCTTCTCCACGGTCAGTTCATGCCGGAGCGCGCCAGCCCCTTGAACGTAGAGCGCCTGATAGATCGTTTCGTGGCTCACCCACATATCCTGCCGGTCAGGGAACTGTCGTTTCAGTCGTCCAGCGATCTGTTCGGGAGAGTACCGCCCGCTCAAACCGGTGATCACCTCCCGGCGCAGTGGTGTCCCGGGACCAAGCTTCGAGGGTCGTGGTCGTCGAGCGGCAGCCTGCCTGGCGCGCTGGGCGGGTCTGGCCCGATACCGGCCAGGAACCCGTCGAACCTCACGCGACACCGTTGACCGATGCACCCCGAGCACGGCAGCAATCTTCGATTGGGACCAGCCGTCCCGGAGTCGGACCTCGATCACGACCCGAGCTTCCCGGGTCAAACACCCTCGCGGGTCGACCCAGTCAGCCTCCTCGATCTGAGGCTCGATCCGTTGCAGGGGACGTTTACGTCGATGCTCCGCCGCTCCTGGGACACCACCTAAACGGCCAACTTGGAAACTCATACCAGCGAGCTTGGCCCACCTCCGCACACTCGCGTGACCAATCCCGGTCTCCCGCGCTACCGCGAACCCAGACTCACCCCCAGCGATCCTGGCTAACACCATCTCCCGAACCACACCCGGATACGACACAACAACCCTCCAACCAAGTTGTTGCACCCACCACCTGAGCCCGCCCGCCAACATCGGAAACCAGTTACCAAACATGCTCAAACCCGACGCCCGACCACCGCACCCCGGGGACGCGAACGGGGCCCTCCCCGAAGGGAAGGGCCCCGAAGCGTTGAATCAGGAAAGGACCGACTTGGCCGCGTCGACCACGTGGTCGGCGGTGAAGCCGAACTCCTCGAACAGCTTGCCGCCGGCCGCGGAGGCGCCGAAGTGCTCGATGCTCACAGAGGTGCCCTTAGGCCCGACGTACTTCGACCAGCCCATCGCGATGCCCGCCTCGACGGAGACGCGTGCGGTGACGTCGGCGGGAAGCACCGACTCCTTGTACTCGTCGCTCTGCTCGTCGAACCATTCCTGGCACGGCATCGACACGACGCGGGTGCCGACGCCCTCGGCCTGAAGCTTCTCCTGCGCGTCAAGGGCGACCGAGAGTTCGGAGCCGGTGCCGATCAGGATCACCTGCACGTCGCCGGTGGCCTCGCTGACGACGTAGGCGCCCTGCGCGACGCCCTCGGCCGAGGCGTACGTGTCGCCGCGCGGGATCGTCGGGAGGTCCTGACGCGACAGGATGAGGCCTGCCGGGTGATCGGTGCGACGCAGGATCTCGCCCCACGCGACCGAGGTCTCGTTGGCGTCCGACGGGCGCACGATCGAGAGGCCCGGGATGGCGCGCAGCGCGGCCAGGTGCTCGATCGGCTGGTGCGTCGGGCCGTCCTCGCCGACGCCGACCGAGTCGTGCGTCCACACGAAGATCGAGTCGAGGTTCATCAGCGCCGCGAGGCGGACGGCGGGGCGCATGTAGTCGGCGAAGACCAGGAAGGTGCCACCGTAGGCGCGGGTCAGCCCGGACAGGTTGATGCCGTTGAGGACACCGCCCATCGCGTGCTCACGGATGCCGAAGTGCAGCGTCCGGCCGTACTTGTCGCCCGGCCAGTCCTTCGAGACGCGGTTGTCGGGCAGGAACGACTTCTGGCCCTTCATGGTGGTGTTGTTCGAGCCCGCGAGGTCGGCGGAGCCGCCCCACAGCTCGGGAAGCTGGTCTGCGAGTTCGGCGAGCACCTCACCGGAGGCGGCGCGGGTGGACTTCTTGCCCTCCTCGAACACAGGAAGCTTCAGGTCCTCGGGCAGCTTGCGGGCCTCGACGCGCTGCAGCAGCGCGACGCGCTCCGGGTTGGCGTCGACCCAGGAGGCGAAGCGGGCGTCCCATGCCTCACGGGCGGCCTTGCCGCGGGCGGCGAGGTTGGCGCGGGTCGCGTCGACGAGGTCCTGCTCGACACCGAAGGGCTTCTGCTCGAACTTGAGCAGGTCCTTCAGCGCTGCGATCTCGTCGCCGCCGATCTTCGAGCCGTGGATCGAGTGCTGGCCCTGCTTGTTCGGCAGCGGCCACCCGATGACGGTGGTGAGGCGGATGTAGCTGGGCTTGTCGGTGACGGCCTTTGCTGCCTCGATGGCGTCGTAGAGCGCCTGGAGATCTTCCTTGTACTCGGTGCCGCCATGGGTCCAGTCGACGTGCTGCACGTGCCAGCCGTAGGATGCGTAGCGGGCGTCGACGTCCTCGTTGAACGCGATGTCGGTGTCGCCCTCGATCGTGATCCGGTTGTCGTCGTAGATCAGCACGAGGTTGCCGAGTTCCTGCGTGCCCGCCAGCGACGACGCCTCGGACGAGACGCCCTCCTGCAGGCAGCCGTCACCGGCGACCGTGTAGACGAAGTGATCGAAGACGGACTCGCCCGCGGGTGCCTCGGGGTCGTAGACGCCGTGCTCGCGGCGGGCGGCCATCGCCATGCCAACCGCGTTGGAGATGCCTGCGCCCAGCGGGCCGGTGGTGCACTCGACGAAGTCGGTGTGGCCGTACTCGGGGTGTCCGGGGGTCTTGGAGCCCCAGGTGCGCAGCGACTCAATGTCGCTCAACTCGAGCCCGAGGCCGCCGAGGTAGAGCTGCGCGTACTGCAGCATCGACGCGTGGCCGGCGGACAGGACGAAGCGGTCGCGACCGATCCAGGCCGAGTCCTGGGGATCGGTGTTCATCACCTTCTGGTACAGCAGGTAAGCCACGGGGGCCAGGGATACGGGAGTGCCAGGGTGCCCGTTTCCGGTCTTCTCGACCGCATCGACAGCGAGGATTCGGGCCGTGTCGACGGCGCGAGCGTCCTGTTCGGTCCACTCAAGAGTCACAGTTTGTCCTAACTACTTTGTTTGTCCGCGGCTTACAAGTGCAGAGCCTACCGCGCACCGCTTTTCGGCCTGGGTGTGGCCCAATGGACGGCTACTCGGCAGGCGGGTAGAACAGGAAGCCGGTCGACGCGTCGAGGTCAGTGATGCTCGGGGCGGCAGCACCGTTCTCGTCGTCGGTGGGGTCCTGGCTCTGGCCCTTCCGTCCCGCCTCGAAGGGGCGGACGGTCTCGCCGATGGCCTCCCTGACCTGCTTCTGGAGGTCGTCGCCCTCGGTGGGCTTGAACTTACGGGTCTCTGCCATCACTGCTCCTTCGTCACGGGTGGCTGGGCCGACCAGGGGAAGACGATCCAGTCGTCGGTGGCCTTCCACACGAAGTCGGGGGCGACGATGGTGCGGGGCTTGGAGTAGAGCACCGCCGAGCGCACCTCGGCGCCGAAGCCGCGCAGCAGTTTGATGACCAGGCCGAGCGTGCGACCGGAGTCGGCCACGTCGTCGACGACCAGGATCCGCTGCCCGGCGATCGCGTCGGTGTCCAGCATCGGGGCGAGCAGCACCGGGTCGGGAAGGGTCTCGTTGACGTCGGTGTAGAACTCGACGTTGATGGCGTCGGTGAGCTTCACGCCCATCGCGTAGGTCATCGCACCTGCAAGGGTGAGGCCACCGCGGGCGACCGCGATGATCGTCTGGGCCTCGAAGCCTGAGTCGACCACAGCCTGGGACAGCTCGCGCGCCGCGTCGCCGAAGCCCTCCCAGGTCAGGATTTCCTTGTCGGTCAGGTCGGTCGCGTCCGCGTGATAAGCCATGGTCGCCATCGTAGTGGGCCTCGTCAGGCCAGCACGAGGGTGACGAAGACCACGTCAAGCCAACGGTCGAACTTCCGGCCGACCTCGGGGAGCTTGCCGGAAACCTCGAACCCGAGCCGTTCATGGAAGGCGATCGACTCCGAGTTGGCCGCGTCGATGACGCCCACCATGACGTGCACGCGGTTGCCTCGGGCGACGTCGATCAGGGCGTTCATCAGCATCCGGCCCAGCCCAGCGGCGCGGTGCCCCGTCGAGATGTAGACGCTGTGCTCGACGGTGTAGGCGTACCCGCCGAGCGAGCGAAAGCTGCCGTAGCTGGCGTAGCCGATGACGACGCCGTCGTCCTCCAACACGAGCACCGGGTGGTTCTCGGCGGCGAGTCGGTCGAACCAGGCGCGCCGGTCGGCGACGGTGACGGGCTCGAGCGCGTAGGACGCGGTAGTTCCGACGCCAGCCTCGTTGTAGATCTCAGTGATGGCCGGGATGTCGTTGTGGGTGGCTGGGCGAATCGTCGGCATGGGCTCATCCTAATTCGCCGCGACTGGGCCGCGCGGCGCGTCCGCGGCCCCGGACGATAGCGTTGGGGCCATGACGGCCTCCCCTGACGACGCACTGTTCCTCTCCGGCTCATGGGGGTCGCTGTCGGTGCACCCGATCGGCGCGACGGTCACGTCCTGGCGCCCGGGCGGCCGCGAGGCGCTGTACACCGCCTCTGACGCGGTCCCCGGCACGGAGGCGATGTGGCACGGCGGCATCCCTGTGTGCACCCCCTGGTTCGGCGTCGGCACCGGCGACTGGGAGGTGCCGTTCATCCACGGGCTGGTGAGCCGGGTCCGGTGGCGCGTGGTCGCCTCCGAGGCGGGCGAGGATCGGGCGCACGTCGTCCTCGCCACCGACGGTGCCGCCACGGCCCACCTGCCTGGCGCGGACCGCTTCCCCGCCGACCTGCGCTACGAACTCGACGTGGTGGCGGACGCGTCACGACTGACGCTCGGCCTGACGGTCGCGACCCCGTCGAGGGACGCCGTCGTCGAGATGGCGCTGCACCCCTATCTGCTCACCGACGCAAGGACCGCGACGGTCGACGGACTGCAGGGCGCCAGGTACACGGACTACGCGGCGGGCGTCGACGGCACCGACGATGCCCCTGTGCCGGTCGGTCGCTACCTGGATCGCGTCTACCGGGAGTACCGGCCCACGACGATCGTCTCGGACGAGGGGACGCTGCGGTTGGCGGCCCAGGGCGCCGGGTCGGTCGTGGTGTGGAACCCGGGCCCCGAGGATCCGCCGGTGCCCGGCGACGAGTGGTCGCGCTTCGTCTGCGTCGAGTACGGAGAGGTCAAGTCGACGGCGGTACTGATCCCCGCGGGCGCCAGTCACCTGTTGAGGATGACGATCGCCGTCTGACGCGCATTCGCCGGGTCGGGGCGGCCGCTCAGCTCGGGACGCTTCGACGCAATCTGCAACCACCGTCTCGGAGCTGCAGCCACCGTTCCCCGAGCCTGTCGAGGGGTCCGCAACCACCGCAGGACCGACCCCTGACCACCCGACCAACCAACACGCTGGGTGATCGGACGCTTCGACAAGCTCAGCGAACGGCCCCCGAGCTGGTCGAGGGGTCCGCAACCATCGGCCAAACCCGCGCTGACCACGCGTCTTCGACTGCCGCGCGGACGCTTCGACGAACTCAGCGAACGGCCCTCCCCCGCACTCACGGGCGCCAGACACGCGCGCGATCGGACGCTTCGACAAGCTCAGCGAACGGCCCTCCCCGCGCTCATGGGCGCCAGACATGCTGGGCATCGGACGCTTCGGCAAGCTCAGCGGCCGTTCCCCGAGCCTGTTGAGGGGTCCGCAACCACGACCAAACCCGCGCTCACCGCTTTCTTTGCCTGCCGCGTGGTGACCGGACGCTTCGACAAGCTCAGCGGCCGTTCCCCGAGCTCGTCGAGGGGTCCGCAACCACCGACCAAACCCGCGCAGACCACGCATCCTCGGCAGCCGCGCGGCTACCGGGTGTTTGAACGAGCTCAGCGAACGCCGCCGGGTGATCGGACGCTTCGACAAGCTCAGCGAACGGTGCCCCCGAAAGGGCCACACCCTCACGTCTTATTGATAATCAGTCTCAGTTTCATTTAAGGTGAAGCCATGGCTACACACAGACGACTACTCCTGCTGCTCTTCCCCCTGACCCTGCTGGCGTCCTGTGCCGCACCGGCACAGCCGGGCGCGACCCCCGCGACCGACGACGACTCCCCGACCCCGACCGCCGCCAAGACCACCGAGGTCAGCGGCTCGCATCCCCGCGCCGTCATCTCCCACGACGGCGGCCTCAGCACCGTCGACCTCGCCACCGGCGACACCATCTCCACGATCCCGACGGAGGGCCTCGTCCGGCTGAACGACTCGGGCGACGGCCGACACGTGATGGTCACCGAGGGCGACGCGTTCCGGGTCTTCGACGGCGGCCTGCAGGCCGAGTCACACGGCGACCACTCCCACTACTACGCGAGCGAGCCCGCCTTCACCGACGTCAGTTACACCGCCGCGAAGCCGGGTCACGCCGTCGCGCACGGCGACCACACGGCCCTGTTCGGGGACGGCGACGGGTCCATCCAGATCATCGAGAGCGACGCGATCGCCGAGGCAGGCGCGCCCGTCGAGAAACTCGCGGCCGATGCGCCGCACCACGGCGTCGCCGTCCGACTCGGAGACGGCTCAGTCCTGCACACGCAAGGCACCACCGAGGCCCGCACGACCGTGCAGGTCCGCGCCGCCGACAAGGTGATCGCCGAGACCACCAACTGCCCGTCGACGCACGGCGAGGCGACCGCGAAGCCCTCCTCGGGCGGCGACGTTGCGGTGATCGGCTGTGCCAACGGCGCGGTGGTCTACCGCGGCGGGGCCTTCCACAAGGTCGCCATTGAGGGCAACTACGGCCGATCCGGCACCCTCGCCGGGTCCCCGACCTCAACGATCGTGCTTGCCGACTACAAGGTGGACGAGTCCGCCGAGCACGAGCACCCGACCCAGGTCGCGCTGATCGACACCACCGACGCGTCGCTGCGACTCGTCGACCTCGGCGCCTCCTACTGGTTCCGCTCGCTTGCTCGCGGCCCGCACGGCGAGGCGCTCGTGCTGACCACAGACGGCGCCGTGCAGGTGATCGACCCGGACAAGGGCACCGTCACCGCCTCGGTCGCCGCGATCGGCGCCTGGCAGGAGAACGAGGACTGGCACGCACCCGGACCGATCCTGAAGGTCTCGGGCGAGCGCGCCTACGTCACGGACGCGGCCGCGGACGAACTCGTCGTGATCGACCTGCACGACCTTGAGGTCGTCGAGCGACATGCGCTCGGCGTCACGCCGTTCGAGATCGCGATCGTCACGGGCCAGCCCGACCAGCCACACGAGCACTGACCCGAGCCGGATGACCCGGCCACGACCCCGGCGCTGAGGGTGACGGGACAACCGAGCAGCGGCGGCGCGCCCTTTCCTCCTTTGGGCGCGCCGCCGCCTTCCCACCTCTCGAGCGCGCAGTTTCGTGCGCACGGCGGGCCTTGCGTTGAGCATGTTTGGTGACTCGTTGCGGATCTGAACGATCAAATGCGGTTCAACCGACAACGAGCAACCAAACATGCTCAAGGGCGAGCCTCACCACCGCCCCACGAGGACGGGGGTCCCCGGCGGGGGGTGCCGTCAGCGGCCGAGGGCTGCGGCCTCCGCGCCGATCGTCGTGTCGTCGCCGTGACCGGTGTGCACGACCGTGTCGTCGGGGAGCACGAACAGCTTGCGGCGGATCGAGTCCTCGATCACCTCGCGACTGCTGAACGAGCGGCCCGTCGCCCCGGGCCCCCGTTGAAGAGGGTGTCGCCGGAGAAGACGCAGCCGAGCGTCGGCGAGTACAGGCACACGGCGCCCGGCGAATGGCCAGGCGTGTGCAGCACCTGAAGCGTCACCGGCCCGACGGTGAACTCCTGCCCGTCGGCGAGGTCCTGGTCCCAGCGACGGTCGGGATGCGTCAGGTTCCAGACCGGCTCGTCGTCGGGGTGCAGCCAGATCGGAGCGCCCGTCAGGTCGGCGAGTTCCGTGACATAGCGGACGTGGTCGTCGTGCGCGTGGGTGCAGACGATGGCCTGCACCTTTCGTCCGTCGACCGCCGCCATGATGGCCGAGACGTCGTGGGGGGCGTCGAGCACGATCACCTCGCGCTCGTCGCCGATCACCCACACGTTGTTGTCGACGTCGAACGTCTGGCCGTCCAGCGAGAAGGTGCCGGAGGTCACCGCGTGCGTGAGGGTCACAGGATCACCACCGAGCGCAGCACCTCACCGTGGTGCATCTTCTCGAACGCCGCCTCGACGTCGCCGATGCCGATCTCCTCGCTCACGAACGCGTCGAGGTCGAGCCTGCCCTGCAGGTACAGGTCGATCAGCATCGGGAAGTCGCGCGAGGGAAGGCAGTCGCCGTACCAGCTCGATTTGAGCGCACCGCCGTGCCCGAACACGTCGATCAGCGGGATCTCGGGGATCTTCGCGTCGGGATGCGGCACGCCGACCAGGACGAGGGTGCCCGCCAGGTCGCGGGCGTAGAAGCCCTGCTTCCAGGTGGCGGGGATGCCGACGGCGTCGATCACCACGTCAGCGCCGTAGCCGCCCGTCAGTTCGCGGATCGCCTCGACCGGGTCAACCCCGGAGGAGTTGACGGTGTGGGTGGCGCCGAGCCCCTTTGCCCACTCGAGCTTCTTGTCGTCCAGGTCGACGGCGATGATGGTGCCTGCGCCCGCGAGCGCAGAGCCCGCGATCGCGGCGCATCCGACGCCGCCGCAGCCGATCACCGCGACCGACTTGCCGCGGGTCACTCCCCCGGTGTTGATGGCGGCGCCGAGGCCAGCCATCACGCCGCAGCCGAGCAGCCCTGCGGCAGCTGGGCGGGCGGCCGGGTCGACCTTGGTGCACTGCAGCGCGTGCACGAGCGTCTTCTCGATGAACGCGCCGATGCCGAGCGCCGGCGTTAGTTCGGTGCCGTCCGAGAGTGTCATCTTGTTGGTGGCGTTGAACGTGTTGAAGCAGTACTGGGGCTCGCCGCGACGGCAGGCGCGACAGTCGCCGCACACCGCGCGCCAGTTCAGCACGACGTAGTCGCCCGGTGCGACGTTGGTGACGCCCTCACCGACGGCCTCGACGATGCCCGCCGCCTCGTGCCCGAGGAGGAAGGGGAACTCGTCGTTGATGCCGCCCTCGCGATAGTGGAGGTCCGTGTGGCACACGCCGCACGCTTGGATGGTGACCACCGCCTCGCCTGGCCCCGGGTCGGGGACGGTGATGTCTTCGAGAGTGACTGGCTGGCCCTTGGCGCGGGCCACAATGCCCTTGACTACCTGCATGGCCATCACCCTAGCCAGTGATCGTCCAGCAGAGGAACGATCGCCTGGACGAACAGCGGCGCCAGGCTCGGATCGCCCAGGTCGCCTGGCCCCACCCAGCGCACCGCGTCGATCTCCGCGGCAGGGCGCACGTCGACGGCGACAGGGTCGGGCCACGCGTACGTCTGCGACACCACCGTCCGACCCGCCTCGTTCGCCGCCGCGGCGCGCTGCTCCCCGAGGAACACCAGTCGCGCGGGGTCGAGGCTCAGCCCCAGTTCCTCCGCGACCTCGCGGGCGCCGCACCGCGCGCCGTCCTCGCCCGCCTCCGGCTTGCCTCCCGGGTTCATCCACATCGCGGTGCCCCGCTTGCGCACCATCAGGACGCGACCTTCGAGATCGCGGAGGACGACTGCCGAGACGTGGATCGGGTTACTCACGGTGACGACGCTACTGGCTAGGCTGTCGCAAACCGATCCTGGAGGCTGGCAATGGGCAAGGCACTGATCGTCGTCGACGTGCAGGTCGACTTCTGCGAGGGCGGGGCCCTCGGGGTGGACGGCGGCAACGCCGTCGCGTCCGACGTCGCGTCGCTACTGGCGGGCGAGCACGGCTACGACGCCGTCGTCGCGACCCGTGACCACCACATCGACCCCGGTTCCCACTTCTCCGCGACGCCCGACTTCGTCGACACCTGGCCGCCGCACTGCGTCGTCGGCACACCCGGGCAGGAAATCCACCCCGACCTGACGGGGTTCGGCTTCGATGCTGTCTTCGACAAGGGGTCCTACGAGGCGGCCTACTCGGGCTTCGAGGGCACCGTCGGCGGGTCCCCCGACGGCGAGGGGCTGGCCCGCTGGCTCGGCAGGCGGGGCATCACCTCGGTCGACGTGTGCGGCATCGCGACCGACTTCTGCGTCAAGGCGACGGCCGCCGACGCCGCGGCGGAGGGGTTCGACACGACGGTGCTCGCAGGCCTGACGGCGGCCGTCCATAACGATTCCGTCGAGAACGTCGAGGGTTCCCTCACCCCTCTGGGTATCACCTGGCAACGGTGATCGAGCCCGGGCTAGGCCGTAAGCACGAACCCGCGGGCGTTTGACATTGTCTCGCTTTGGTAACCAACGGGGTGATTTCTGGTTCTTCGGTGCTTAGATGTCCCCAGCGTCACGCGAGACGTGACACGCGCCCTCGCTCAACAACGACCTGGGAGACACCATGAACCTCAGCCGCCGCACCGTCCTCGGTGCCACCCTCGGCGTCGCAGCCGTCGCAGCAACCACCGCCTGTTCCGCCAAGCCGGGCGGCGGAGGCGGCGGGGCCGCACCGGCGGCCGACGAGATCAAGCTCGGCCTCAACTACGAACTCTCCGGCGACGTCGCCACCTACGGCCAGGCCTCCGCCGTCGGCATCAAGATGGCCATCGAGGAACTGAACGCCAAGGACGGCGTCGGCGGCAAGAAGATCAAGCTGGTCGAGTACGACAACAAGTCCGACGCTGCCGAGGCCACCACGCTCGCCAACAAGCTGATGTCCCAGGACAAGGTGCTGGCCTGCATGGGCCCCGCGACCTCGGGCGGCTTCAAGGCCACCATCCCGGTCGCCAACAAGAACAAGATCCCCGTCGTGTCCGGCTCCGCCACCGCCGACGACGTCACCTGGGACGGCAAGTCCGTCCAGGAGTACGCGTTCCGGATCTGCTTCAACGACTCCTTCCAGGGCACCGTGATGGCCAAGTTCGCCGCGGAGAACCTGAAGGGCAAGACGGCCGTCATCATCAAGGACAACTCCAACGACTACTCGAAGGGCCTCGCGACCGCCTTCACCGAGGAGTTCGGCAAGCTCGGCGGCTCCATCGCGGGCGAGGAGGCGTTCGTCGCAGGCGACACCGACTTCAACACCATCCTGACCCGCATCAAGGGCCAGACCTTCGACGTCATCTACCTGCCCGGCTACTACTCGGAGGCCGGCCTGATCATCAAGCAGGCGCGCGACCTCGGCATCACCGCCCCGGTCCTCGGTGGCGACGGCTTCGACTCGCCCAAGCTCGAGGAACTGGGCGGCGCGGCAGCGCTCAACGACGTCTACTTCACCAACCACTACTCCTCCATCGACAAGGACCCGAAGGTCGTCGAGTTCATCGAGGCGTTCAAGAAGGCCAACAACGAGGAGCCCAACGCGTTCCACGCGCTCGGCTACGACCTCGGTCACTTCGTCGCCGACGCGGTGAGCCGCGCCTCTGAGCTGACCGGCGAGGCCGTGCAGAAGGCGATGGCGGAGACCAAGGGCTTCGTGGGCGTCACGGGCACCTTCGACGTCGACGAGCACCACAACCCAGTCAAGTCGATCGTCGTGATCGGCCTCAAGGACGGCAAGCAGGCCACCAGCGAGAAGGTCGGCTGACCGAGCCGGACTGAGGGGCGCGGCCGGGTCTGACCCGGCCGCGCCCCGCCAGTGGGAGGGTGACATGACGGAGTTTCTGCAACAGGTGATCAACAGCCTGTCGCTCGGCAGCATCTATGCGCTGATCGCGCTCGGCTACACGATGGTCTACGGCATCATCAAGCTGATCAACTTCGCCCACGGCGAGGTGTACATGGTGGGCGCCTACGTCGGCTACGCCTCCATGAGTTTCCTCAAGTTGGGCTTCTTCGAGTCGCTGATCCTGGCGATGATCGTGTGCACGGTGCTCGGCGTCGTCATCGAACGCGTCGCGTACCGGCCGCTCAGGAACTCGACGCGCATTGCGGCGCTCATCACGGCGATCGGCGTCTCCCTCCTGCTGCAGTACACGATGATGTTCTTCGTCGGGCCAGATCCGCGCGCCTACCCGCCGATGCCGTCGTTCATGAACGGCTCGATCGACGTCGGCGGCGTCATCATCAAGAACCAGCAGATCCTGATCATCGGCGTCTCCGTGTTCCTGATGATCGTGCTGCAGTTCATCGTCAAGAAGACGAAGATGGGCAAGGCCATGCGGGCCGTGTCGCAGGATCCCGACGCGGCGCGCCTGATGGGCATCAGCGTCGACCGGACCATCTCGTTCACCTTCGCGATCGGCTCTGCGCTCGCGGGAGCCGCGGGCGTCCTGGTCGGCGTCTACTACAACTCGATCAAGCCACTGATGGGCATCGCCGTCGGCCTCAAGGCCTTCATCGCCGCCGTCTTCGGAGGCATCGGCATCATCCCGGGCGCACTGATCGGCGGTTACGTGATCGGCGGCTCGGAGACGCTCGTGTCGAGCCTCGGCTACTCGATGTTCAAGGACGGCGTCGTGTTCGCGATCCTGATCCTGATCCTGATCGTCAAGCCCGCTGGCCTCCTCGGCAAGAACCGTAAGGAGAAGGTGTGATGTCGACGCTCACCCGGATCGGGCTGCGCGCCCTCCCCTTCGTCGCCTCCTACGCCATCGTGCTCGGCCTGATGAACGCGGGCCTGATCGGCGACTACGTCTTCTCGATCATCGTCACGATCTGCATCAACATCATCCTGGCCGCCAGCCTCAACCTGGTGACCGGCTTCACGGGCCAGTTCTCGCTCGGCCACGCAGGCTTCATGTCGATCGGCGCCTACACGTGCGCGCTGATCTCGATCAACTTCGGCCCCACGCTCGGCGACGTGCCCGCGTTCCTGCTCGGCATGCTCGCAGGCGCCATCGCGGCGGCCCTCGTCGGCGCGCTCGTGGGCCTCCCGACGCTGCGGCTCCGCGGCGACTACCTGGCCATCGCGACCCTCGGCATGGCCGAGATCATCCGCGTCGTCATGCTGAACCTGCCGATCACCAACGGCGCGGCGGGCCTGTCCGGCATCCCGCAGGTCGTCGACTGGAACTGGGCCTTCGGGTTCACGGCGCTGACGCTGATCGTGCTGTGGAACTACATCCGCAGCTCGCAGGGTCGCCGCGCCATCGCCGTGCGCGAGGACGAGATCGCCGCGGAGGCGATCGGCGTCAACACCACCGCGAGCAAGGTGCAGGCCTTCACGATCGGCGCGTTCTTCGCGGGCATCGGCGGCGGCCTGTACGCGTCCTACTTCTACTTCATCAAGCCCGACCAGTTCGGCTTCATGAAGTCCATCGACATCCTCGTGATCGTCGTCCTCGGCGGCCTGGGCTCCCTGTCGGGCACCGTGATCGCGGCGATCCTGCTCGCGATCGTCTCGGTCGCGCTGAGCGAGTTCTCCGACATCCGGATGATCATCTACGCGCTGGTGCTCGTGCTCATCATGATCTTCCGCCCCGGCGGCTTGATGGGATCCAAGGAGGTCACCGACACGGTGCTCGGCAGAGTGTTCAGACGCGAGGGCAAGAAGGCGACCGCGGAGGAGGCCCGATGAGCCTGCTGGAAGTCAGCAAACTGACCCGCAACTTCGGCGGCCTGACCGCCGTCTTCGAGGCGAATCTGCACCTCGACAAGGGCGAACTGATCGGCCTGATCGGCCCTAACGGCGCGGGAAAGACCACGCTGTTCAACCTGCTCACCGGCGTCTACCCGCCGTCGGCAGGCACCATCACCCTCGACATCGACGGCACGACCACCTCGCTGGGAGGCAAGGCCCCGCACCGGATCTGCGCCGCGGGCGTCGGCCGGACGTTCCAGAACATCCGCCTCTTCAAGGACCTGACGGTGCTGGAGAACGTGATGATCGCGCTGCAGCAGAACGTTCCGTACAACCTGTTCGCGTCGCTGCTGCACATCCCGCCCTACGCGGCGAGCGAGCGGCGGATCCGCGAGGAGAGCCAGGAACTGCTCGACCTGATGCGGCTCGGAGGCAAGGCCAAGGAACTGGCCCGCAACCTGTCATACGGCGAGCAGCGCCACCTTGAGATCGCCAGGGCGCTCGCCACCCACCCATCGCTGCTGCTGCTCGACGAGCCTGCCGCGGGCATGAACCCTGCCGAGACCGCGGAACTGACCGGGCTGATCGCGGAACTGCGCCGCGACTTCGGCCTGACGATCCTGCTCATCGAGCACGACATGAGCCTCGTGATGAAGATCTGCGAGCGCATCTACGTGCTCGACCACGGCATCGTGATCGCGTCGGGCACCCCCGACGAGGTGCGCAACAACCCGAAGGTCATCGAGGCCTACCTGGGAGAGGAGGCCCCGAGTGCTTGAGGTCAAGGACCTGGCCGTCCACTTCGGCGTCATCAACGCCATCAAATCCGTGTCGTTCAACGTCAGCGAGGGCGAGATCGTCACCCTGATCGGCGCCAACGGCGCGGGCAAGACGACGACGCTGCGGGCGCTCTCCGGGCTGAAGCGGCCGTCGTCGGGCTCCATCTCGCTCGAGGGCAAGGACATCACGAACCTGTCGGCGCAGGACCGCGTCCGGCGGGGCATGTCGCACGTGCCAGAGGGCAGGCGGATCTTCCCCGACATGACGGTGCTCGAGAACCTCGAACTCGGCGCGTTCCTGCGGAAGGACGCCGTGGCAGCCGACTACGACGAGGTCTACCAGCGCTTCCCGATCCTTGCCGAGCGACGCAAGCAGCTCGCCGGGACCCTGTCGGGCGGTGAGCAGCAGATGCTCGCGATGGGCAGGGCGCTGATGGCCAAGCCACGACTGCTGCTGCTCGACGAGCCGTCCATGGGCCTTGCGCCCCTGCTGGTGCAGGAGATCTTCGACATCATCGTCAACATCAACAAGGCGGGCACCACGGTGCTGCTCGTCGAGCAGAACGCCAACATCGCGCTGCAGATCGCCAACCGCGCCTACGTGCTCGAGACCGGCTCTGTCGTGCTCTCGGGCCCGGCGGCCGAACTTGCGGCCACCGACGAGGTAAAGAAGGCCTACCTCGGCGGCTGAGGACGCCTTTCGGGATCCTCCCCGGACCCGCCAGGAGCGCGACCACTAGGCTGGATCGCGAGCCGCACACACCCGCCGACCGACGTGGCTCGGCGGAGGACTCAAGCTCGGAGGAAGAGATGTTCGTCAAGCAGCGGATGACCACCAGCCCGTTCACGGTCACCCCCGACCAGTCGATCCCGGACGCCCTGTCTGTGATGACAGAGCGCGGCGTGCGCCACCTGCCCGTCGTCGAGGGGAGGCGCGTTGTCGGCGTCATCTCCCGCAACGACATCGCCGCCGCGTCCCCGTCGAAGGCCACGACGCTCAGCGCGCAGGAGGCCACCTACCTGATCTCGAAGCTGAAGGTCGGCAAGGTGATGAGCACCCCGCCCGTGGTGATCTCCCCCGACGCGCTGCTTGAGGAGGCCGCGGTCATCCTGCGCGACGGCAAGATCGAGATGCTGCCGGTGGTCGAGGGCGATGAACTGATCGGCGTCATCACCGAGTCCGACATCCTCGACTCCTTCATCGACCTGCTCGGCTTCCGCGACCACGGCACCCGCCTGACGATCGAGGCGAAGGACGAGCCGGGTGGCCTCAGCAAGCTGACGGGCATCACCGCCGCGCATCAGGCCAACATCCAGCACCTGGCCGTTCACCGGGGCAACCTGGACACCAGCGTCGTGGTGGTGGGCCTGAACACCCGCAACACCGAGGCGATCGAGGCCGACCTCGCCGCGGCCGGGATGAAGATCCTGGCGCGCCGGGTCAACCTCGACTGACCTCCCCGGCTGCGCCCGGGCCGGCGTCGGCTGTGGCGTTGAGCAGTAGTCCACGTTCGTTGCCGATTTCGTGGCGTTGGAACGTGCAAACCGCAGCCGAGGCCACGATGCTGCTCAACGCCAGCCCCGCTCACGCGCTCGCGAAACGGCAGCCGGGTGGCTCGTTCAGTGATGGCGCAGGGCGTCGATGAGTTCGGCCTTGGTCATCTTCGACCGGCCGGAGATCTCCAACTCGGCCGCCCGTTTGCGCAGTTCCTCGACGGTGCGGTCCTCGTAGTCCTCGGCCTCGCCACCCTTCCGACCGACGGCGCTGCGTGACGTGGCCGCCGCGGCGTTGGCGATGCGCGCCGACTTCTCCTTAGCCTCGATGTTTCATGGGGCTGGTGAGCGGGGTGGGTCGGCGTCGTTGCCAGTGTTGAGCTGCTGATTCTGGCATTCGGGTATGACAGATCGTCGCAGTGTCCGTTGCGGGCGGTCGGGTTCCACTCCCGAGAAGAGGAGCTGCTGGTCGTAGGGGCGGGTGGTCTCGCCGGGTTAGGTCTGTGCGACGGTGGTGCGGAGCCGGTTGACGCCGGTCAGGACCCTCACGGCTTCGGGTGCATGTTCGGCGAGGTGGAGGACCTTGTGCCGGGCGCGGCGCACGAGGGTCGCGGGGATCTCGAACAACCGCGCGCGGAGCCGTTTGGGCTCCCACTTCCGCGCATCATGGCCGGTCAGCGCGATGGTCTGCATCCAGGCGACGAGCTCGCTGGCGAGTTGGATGATCTGGCACCAGATCTGGTTCTGCGCGAAGGACTGCAGCGGGAACTTCTCAAGGCCCATGTCTTTGGCGTTACGGATCCGGTCTTCGCAGCGCGCCCGGCGACGGTGCCGCAGCTCCAAGACCGGGAGCTGGCCGCGCGGGGAGTTGGTGGCGAACGCGGTGATGCGCATCCCCTCGTGATCGGTGATCCGCAGCTGCGCCCCAGGATGAGGACGTTCCTTCCGCACGATCACCCGCATCCCGGCAGGCCACGCGGCTAAGTCAAGGAGCCCGGTCAGCTCCGCCACCCATGTCCCCTCGCGGATCCCCTCGTCCTCGGTGTCGTAGGCGGGGGTCCACGCCTTTGCCTCGTCGAGGCGTTTCAGCAGGTCAGGGGTGCTTGCGGGGAGGGTGAACCCCACTGAGTAGGCCAGACGCTGCCGCTGGAGCCAGGCCAGGAAGTCCTTGGTGCCGCCGGCCCCGTCGGTGCGGATCAGGATCTTCTTCGACCCCCGCCCGCCCCGGGCCAGCAGGCCCGCAGGCAGCTGCGCGAGAGCCTGCCGGGTGACGGTGATGTGATCAGCGGCGGTGTTCGAGCCGGCGTTGCCGGGGCGCAGCTGGATCGCCAGCGGTTCCCCGGTCCCGTCGCTGCCGTGGTCAAGGAACGCGCACAACGGGTGATAGCCGAACCCGCGTTTGAACGTCGGTGCGGCCTGCTCCTTCTCACTGTGGGCGGTGATCAGGGTGGCGTCGAGGTCGACGACCAGCGGGCTCTTCGCACTGACCCCCGCAGCCGGGGAATGCGCTCCGGCGAGGGTCCAGGCTCTTTCACGCGCGGCCCGGCGGGCTTTCGAGATCGCCTCGATCACGGTGGGCGCGTCCTGGGCGAGGGTGGTGAGCGTGCGGGAGATCGTCGGGGTCGAGGCGACATCACCGAACAGTCCCGGCTCGCAACGCAGCAGATCAGTATCCGAAGCATGCTCCCCGCCGATTGCGAGAGTGAGTGCGAGGTCCAGCAGGACCTTCGCCGCGTGGTGCTCGGCCAGCGGTTTCGTCCAAGGAGCCAGTGCTTCCCGCAGCGAAGGGGCGAGGCCGGTGGCGTGGATCGTGTCGGTCAGCAGCACCGCGCCCGCATGCGAGAGGGCCGGGACCTCAGCGATGTCCACGCGCGGACGGGGGTAGAAGAACAAGGTAGGGTGGGACACCTGAAAGGTGCTCCTTCCAGTGGATGGCTACGAGTCTGAACAACCCGTATCATCCCAGGCCAGGAGCACCTTTCTCTATGCCTCCCACCCATCGAGACCACACCCCCGTGAAATCTCGAGGCTAGGCACCATTTCCGCTAGCACTCTATCTGCCGAACGGGCTTGAATTGCAGGGTAACCATGACGATCACTTCATCGCTGTCGGCTGTGTGAGTAAAGTCGTCCACAGGGTCCAAATCCATCGATAGGGCTCATGCAGAGTCATCCCGACCGCGGATCTGCGTTTCGTTCGCTCGCATCGCTTCTGCATCAACGGGCACAGCGCCTTGCGCGAGCTTGAGGCGAGTCCAAACGTTCATGTTTATGATCACCGCGGCGATCTCGGCGACATCACGCTCGGTGAAGTGGGCGCGCAGCTTGTCATGCGCAGCGGCGAACCTCTCCTGATTGAAGACGGTGAGGGCTTCGCAGTATTCCAGAGATGCTCGCTCCTTCACGGAGAACATCGTGCTCTCCCGCCACGACGGCAGATGCGCGACCACGACCTGAGAGATCCCGATCTTGGTCGCGACCTCGGTGTGCAGAATGAGGCAGTAGGAGCACGGGTTGAGTTGTGCGACGCGAAGCCTAAGCAGTTGTAGCAGTCGCGGATCGCCGGGAAGTTCCGCCGAGTATCCGAATGCCGCTGCCATCTTGCTCGCCAAGCGCTCGAAGCGGGTCTGGTTGGGGTCGAACCGCGTGTTTTGGAAGCTCACGTTTTCGAGTACCGGACCGAAGCGATTCATGTCGCGCTTAGGCATCAGCACTCCGGTCCCGTCCTGGCCGGTGGTCCAAGCGTCCGGCGTATTCCGGGTGGTGCTGGACAAACGAGCGGAAGACCGGGCACTTCACAGTCACGTTCTTGCCCTGTGCGTGAAGCATGTCGAGCACCCTTCGTGTGAGCGCCGCGGCCAACCCCTGCCCTCGGAACTCCGGCAGGATCGACGTCGCGAGAAGCAGCACCCGGTCATTCTTTTCGGCGAACAACACGCCGCCGAACTCGACGCCATTCTTCGTGGCCACGAACAGATCGGCGGACTCGTCCAGGGCGATTGAGAACGATGGCTCCTTCGCTGGCGCCGTCGTCTGCATCTCGTCCATGAGAGCTTGCTGGTCCGAGGATACTGCCGACGTGCTCTGGTTTGCCGGGTTCAGCGCAAGCGAGGGGACGTGAGGTGGAACGCGCAAGTCGGTCATTTGAGCCTCTCGAATCCAACGTGGTGACGTGCAATCGGCGGGCGGTCGTCTTGGCCGGGGCCGGGGCTCGCCATGCGCTACAGGGAGCTCAACGCCGAAGCCTTGAGCTGGGTCGAGCATACGCCCAGTTGAGCAATATATGGACCTCAAGGTCCAAGATGACCTACTCTAGAAAGGTCAGCTGTATCGAGGAGGAAAACATGAGTTCGAAGCACTACGTCAAGACCGAAGAGGCGCTCGGTCGCCTCACCGAACAGCAGCGCCATGTCACGCAGGATGAGGGCACCGAGCCCGCTTACGACAACGAGTACTGGGCGAACGACGAGCCAGGCGTCTATGTCGACGTGGTCTCCGGGCAGCCCCTGTTCTCCTCGACTGACAAGTACGAGAGCGGGACGGGCTGGCCGACTTTCAGCAAACCGATCGATGACGACGCCGTGGACACGAGAACCGACTATCAACTGAGCACGCCCCGCATCGAAGTGCGTTCGGCGGGTGCTGACAGCCACCTCGGCCACCTCTTCACGGACGGACCGGAGGACGCCAGCGGACTTCGGTACTGTATGAACTCCGCCGCTCTCCGTTTTGTCCCGGCCTCGTCGCTTGAGGAGGAGGGATACGGCCAGTACCGCTCCCTGTTCAACTCGGACGCAGAGCCGACAGGAGACGTAGCATGACCAGCGGCATCGATACCAGCGGGAAGATCACCCGCAACCCCGACACTGAGACGGCCATCTTCGCTGGCGGGTGCTTCTGGGGTATGGAGGATCTGTTCCGGCGCCAGCCAGGCGTGGTCGACACCCGTGTCGGCTACACCGGGGGCGAAAACGACTATGCAACGTACCGCAACCACCCGGGGCACGCCGAGGCGATCGAGATCGTGTTCGACCCGGCCCAGACGACGTATCGCGACATTCTGGCCTACTTCTTCCAGGTCCACGACCCGACGACACTGAACAGCCAGGGCAACGACTACGGCACGAGCTACCGGAGCGCGATTTTCCCGACCTCCATGCAGCAGGAGCAGATCGCGCGCGACACGATCGCGGACGTCGACGCGTCAGGTCTGTGGCCAGGAAACGCCGTCACGACCATCGAGCCCGCTGGGTCGTTCTGGGAAGCCGAGCCCGAGCACCAGGGCTACTTGATCACGTACCCCAACGGTTACACCTGTCACTTCGTCCGCCCGGACTGGGTGCTCCCTAGCCGGACTGAGGCGGACGCGCCGGCGTAGTACTGAGGGCTCCGGTGGCTTCAGATGCCAACCTCGCCGGATTCTCCTCCCGCACGCCATTGTCGCGCCGAATGCTCGGCGTGGCTCGTACGAGGGGTAGATCCGTGACCACACGACGACAGGACGCACATGGAAAGCAACCAAGAGAGCATGGTCACACTGACAGGCAGTGATCAAGTGGTCCGGGAACTGGCACACCCCGCGACCGGCGCGATCGAGGCGGAGAAAGTCACCATCACTGACAACAAGGAGGCTGGCGTATACGAGCTCTGGGTCGACGGCCAGACGGCAGCAGGACTTCTGTACAACGAAGCGGGGACACGGGTGACAATTCTCGCTACTGCGGTGTTCCCCAAGTTCCGCGGTAAAGGGATCGCCGGCAATCTGCTCGGCGGAGTCCTCGACTTGCTCCGCGCCGAGGGGCGAACAGCCACTCTCACTTGCCCGTTCGCCACGGCTTTCGTCCACTCTCACCCCCAGTACGCGGATGTCGTGGACCCCACCTTTCCGGGCAACGCACGCTCGGGCCACGGGCGCATTCACTGAGTCACATTGAGAGAAGGAAGCATGGTTGCCACCGCCAGCGTGGGGGACAGGATCACTCCCTCGACTGAAGACCATCTCCTCGGCGCGCGCGGCGACGACGCGCCCGGGGAGCGATGATGCATTCAGGGGATGACGCGCTCCCTTACATGGACAAAGCTCTCCCCGACGCTTGGAAGGCAGCTGGGGCTTTCGCGGCTGTTGTCTCCAAGGAGACCGCCAAGCACGGGTTGACGCTCGCCGAAAGCGAGATTGTCAAGGTGCGTGTCTCGCAGCTCAACGGATGTGTCTTCTGCCTGGATCTGCACTCACGGCAGGCTCGAAAGCTGGGTGTGCCGCAGCAGAAGCTGGATCTGCTGCCGGCATGGCGGGAAGCCACCCTGTTCAGCAGCCGGGAGACGGCGTTGCTCGCTGTCGCCGAAGCAGCGACCGAGTTGCCACTGAGCGAGAACAGCAAAGCGGACCTCCTCGCTGCCCGTAACGCGCTCGGCGAGGAGACCTTTGTCAGCGCTGAATGGGTGGCCGCCTCCATCAATCTTTTCAACAGGATCTCCATCCTCAGTGAGCACCCGGTACGGGCACGCGATGCTGACGGGAACCTCGCTTGACGTCGGCGCCGGGACGGAGAGTGTTGTCGTCGGATCACCGGCGGTGAGCGACTCGACAATCTACTCAGTCCCTCGGAGCGACTGGCTCAGTCGCCATCGTCGGGTGCCGCACTCGAACAGACGCCTGACGGACGAGTCGAGAGCTGAAGTCACAGCGATCTCCCAGAAACTTGGGACTAAAAGGTCCACTTCCTGCGTTCTAGTTAGTGACGCCGCAACCCAGCGGCGGCGGAAACGGAGGAATCGTGTCCAACGACTACCGCAAGACTCCCGAGGCGCTCAGCCGTCTCACCTCGCTGCAGTATCGCGTCACGCAGGAGGATGGCACTGAGCCGTCGTTCCGCAACGAGTACTGGAGCAACCGCGAGCCCGGCATCTACGTCGACGTGGTCTCGGGTCAGCCCCTGTTCTCATCCACCGACAAGTACGAGAGCGGCACGGGATGGCCGAGCTTCACCAGGCCCATCCAGCCGGACGTCGTCCACACGAAGAGTGACAGAAAGCTCTGGATGGAGCGGAACGAGGTTCGATCCGCAGGCGCCGACAGCCACCTGGGGCACGTGTTCGACGACGGCCCTGCAGAGGCTGGGGGACTGCGCTATTGCATGAACTCGGCTGCGCTCCGCTTCATCCCTGTCGCGGAGCTCGAGGCCCAGGGATACGGCGAGTATCGCTCGCTCTTCGACATCACCGACACAGCAGAGGAGAACGCATCATGACCAGTGGGATCCACGACACCGGACAGATCACCCGCACACCAGGCACCGAGACGGCTGTTCTTGCCGGTGGGTGTTTCTGGGGAATGGAGGACCTAATCCGACGTCAGCCGGGCGTCCTGCAGACCCGCGTCGGCTATACCGGCGGGCGGAACAGCCACGCCACCTATGATCGGCATCCGGGCCACGCTGAGGCGCTGGAGGTGGTTTTCGACCCCGCCAAGACCACTTACCGTGACATTCTTGCGTTCTTCTTCCAGATCCACGACCCAACGACATCGAATCGACAGGGTAACGACTCGGGCTTGAGCTACCGGTCTGCGATCTTCCCGGTCACGCCTGAGCAGGCGCAGATCGCTCGTGAAACCATCGCAGACGTGAACGCGTCGGGTCTGTGGCCCGGCAAGGTGGTCACCTGGATTGAGTCGGCTGGGTCGTTCTGGGAGGCGGAACCTGTGCATCAGGACTACCTGGAGCGTTATCCGAACGGTTACACCTGCCACTTTCCTCGTGCGGGCTGGGTACTGCCGCCGCGCTCGGTGCAAGCGTAAAACCTGGTTGGCGTGCTCACCGCGTGGGCACGCCAACCTGCTCTCCGCAGCAAGTACTTGCTGCATCAAGCTCACTAGCCTCGATGTTTCATGGGGCTGGTGAGCGGGGTGGGTCGGCGTCGTTGCCGGTGTTGAGCTGCTGATTGTGGCATTCGGGTATGACAGATCGTCGCAGTGTCCGTTGCGGGCGGTCGGGTTCCACTCCCGAGAAGAGGAGCTGCTGGTCGTAGGGGCGGGTGGTCTCGCCGGGTTAGGTCTGTGCGACGGTGGTGCGGAGCCGGTTGACGCCGGTCAGGACCCTCACGGCTTCGGGTGCATGTTCGGCGAGGTGGAGGACCTTGTGCCGGGCGCGGCGCACGAGGGTCGCGGGGATCTCGAACAACCGCGCGCGGAGCCGTTTGGGTTCCCATTTCCTCGCGTCGTGCCTGGTGAAGGCGATGGTTTGCATCCAGGCGACGAGCTCGGAGGCGAGTTGGATGATCTGGCACCAGATCTGGTTCTGCGCGAAGGACTGCAGCGGGAACTTCTCAAGGCCCATGTCTTTGGCGTTACGGATCCGGTCTTCGCAGCGCGCCCGGCGACGGTGCCGCAGCTCCAAGACGGGAAGCTGGCCGCGCGGGGAGTTGGTGGCGAACGCGGTGATGCGCATCCCCTCGTGATCAGTGATCCGCAGCTGCGCCCCAGGATGAGGACGTTCCTTCCGCACGATCACCCGCATCCCGGGCGGCCAACCCTGAAGATCCAGCAGCCCGGTCAGCTCCGCCACCCATGTCCCCTCGCGGATCCCCTCGTCCTCGCTGTCGTAGGCGGGGGTCCACGCCTTTGCCTCGTCGAGGCGTTTCAGCAGGTCAGGGGTGCTTGCGGGGAGGGTGAACCCGACCGAGTAGGCCAGACGCTGCCGCTGGAGCCAGGCCAGGAAGTCCTTGGTGCCGCCGGCCCCGTCGGTGCGGATCAAGATCTTCTTCGACCCCCGACCACCCCGGGCCAGCAGGCCCGCAGGCAGCTGCGCGAGAGCCTGCCGGGTGACGGTGATGTGATCAGCGGCGGTGTTGGAGCCGGCGTTGCCGGGGCGCAGCTGGATCGCCAGTGGTTCCCCGGTCCCGTCGCTGCCGTGGTCAAGGAACGCACACAACGGGTGATATCCGAAGCCGCGTTTGAACGTCGGTGCGGCCTGCTCCTTCTCACTGTGGGCGGTGATCAGGGTGGCGTCGAGGTCGATGACCAGCGGGCTCTTCACGCTCGCCCCCACAGTCGGGGAATGCGCTCCGACGAGGGTCCAGGCTCTTTCACGCGCGGTGCGGCGGGCTTTCGAGATCGCCTCGATCACGGTGGGCGCGTCCTGGGCGAGGGTGGTGAGCGTGCGGGAGATCGTCGGGGTCGAGGCGACATCACCGAACAGGCCCGGCTCGCAACGCAGCAGATCAGTATCCGAAGCATGCTCCCCGCCGATTGCGAGAGTGAGTGCGAGGTCCAGCAGGACCTTCGCCGCGTGGTGCTCGGCCAGCGGTTTCGTCCACGGATCCAGAGCTTCCCGCAGCGAAGCAGCGAGGCCGGTGGCGTGGATCGTGTCGGTCAGCAGCACCGCACCAGCATGCGAGAGGGCCGGGACCTCAGCGATGTCCACGCGCGGACGGGGGTAGAAGAACAAGGTAGGGTGGGACACCTGAAAGGTGCTCCTTCCGGCGGATGGCTACGAGCTTCAACACCCCGTATCATCCCAGGCCAGGAGCACCTTTCTCTATGCCTCCCACCCATCGAGACCACACCGCTATGAAAACTCGAGGCTAGCGGCGGGGTTCACGGAGTACTTCGGCGACGACGACTGGCTAGTGGACTGGGCTGACGCCATCGAAGACGAAGGCGGCGGCTTCGCAGTCACCGTTCATGCCAGCTACGACCCAAACGACAAGAAGCGTCGAGTCGCCGCCGCGTACTGGTCGGAGAAGTTGGACAGCTGGCCGAAGCCGGGCCAGAGCCGGTAGAGGCGAAGCACTCGGATAGAGCCAGAGGGCCCGTGAGTGTTGGCATGAAGTCCCAAACGTACAGGGCGCCCTGATCGACCCACGACAGAGCGTTTGTGGCGCACCGGCGCGGCAGGCTATCGAGGCTCCGGCATCTCAACCAAACAGCTTCCCTTGGTCCACGAACTCGATGCCTCGTTGAGCGGAGATATACGGGGCGAGGGCGGTTGGCAGGTTGGGTCGATGGCCGGCCATGAGTTCTCGCACGGCGATGTGCTGCAAGGTCGGGAAGTCCTGACCGTTCGCAGGATGGGTCCAGAAGCCGGACGTGTCGATGACCTCTTGGGCGCCTCGTGTGAGCGTGTCGTTGAGGGTGATCAGCACGCCGAGCTGCGCGTCGCGGGCATTGTGGACGGTCCCAACGAGATCGCGCACGTGGGTCGGGGGCACCGTCTTGCCGCCCTTCACTGAGACAAGGACCTTGCCAACGGTGGTGCTGTCGATGATGAACCGGCGAACGCCGTCGATGCCCTTGTCTCCGACCTGCCTCTCGTTCGGCTGGGCGTGGAGCATCGAGACCGCCCAGCGCTCGAAGTCGAACGGCGACTTCTCGAACAGGCGCTGCGCCGACTGCATGTCGTACGGGATTCCATCCACCACTACCTGGTCCATGACGGACTGGCCGAAAGTGGCCTGCAACCGCTTGATGATGAGGTCAATCGAGATGTACGTGATGTCGATGCCTACCCACGACCGACCGAGCTTCTGCGCCGCGTCTACCGTCGTCCCGCACCCGCAGAACGGGTCCAGGACCACCGCACCCGGATTGGTAGTGAGCTTGATGATCCGTTCCAGCAGCGCCAAGGGCTTCTGGGTTGGGTAGCCGAGCCGTTCAGCAGCTGAACACCGGCAACGACGCCGAACGCCCCCGCCCACCAGCCCGATGAAACATCGAGGCTAGAGCCAACGCTGACGGCGGAAGACGGCGTACAGGCCCGCGGAGATGATGACCATTGCCAGAATCGATAGCGGGTAGCCAAAATCCCAGGTAAGTTCCGGAATTGACGCAAAATTCATCCCGTATATCGCTCCGACAAGGCTCGGAGTGAATAGGATGGCGGCCCACCCTGAAACGCGCTTCATGTCCTCGTTCTGTTTCTGGGCCACTAGGGCCAAGTAAACCGTAACGAGCTGTGTCAGCCGTGCGTGGATGCCGGACACTCTGGACAGAAGGTCATCTGCGTCCTCGGCGAAGGCCGCAGCATCGGCTGACCAGTCTGAGTTCTTCGACGCCCCTGGCGCGGGGATTCGATCGATGAACCGGCACAGGGAAGCAAGAGAGGAGCGGACCTTGCTGGCATCGGAGCCGAGCCGATAAACGCTCTCGATGTCCTTCTCGAATTCCCCGAAAATACTCGACTCGCAGTCCGCAGTGCCGTCCTCCAGGGAAAGTGCGGCAGAGTCATAGGAATCGATCGCGGCCTCGACGATGAGCGTTAGCGTCAGTTCCGCCTCATCTGCGGCAAAGTATCGCCCTGAGTTGTCTTCCGCCGGATGCCAGGCGGTCCCGATTCCGTCGACATCTTCAAAGACCACCAGCCAGTCGTCATGAAAGACAATGTGTAGTGATTCTATTCGTAGATCTTCTTGCCCTGCTTTTGCGATCCGGTTTATTCGCAGAAGGAAGGAGGGGCCGAATACATCCAGGCGAGGGCGACCGGCTCCTTCACGCAGGATTTCTCGCATGTTCTCCGGGAACTCGAATTCAGTTCCAAGTTGGTCAACCGTGTGCTCGCGCCCACATTGGCAGTCGACGACCTCGCCTCGATCCGTGATCAATGATCGGAGATCCGCAATCGGCTGCTGTTGCTTTGGTCGGACCTGCGGTCGCATCGCGTGTGCGGTGCCACCGGAGCATCCAAGGTGTTCAGTCATCCGGCGAGTGTAGTGGCGCAGAGGGGAGATGCGAGAGCCAGAGCCGCTCACGATGCCGGCCAGGACGCTGTAGCGCGCTGGGTCTCCTTCCCGAGTCTCACGAAGGAGAACTGGAGTATGCCCACGAAGTTCTGCTCGGAGCTGCGTGATCGTGCGGTCCGCATGGTCTACGCCCGCCACGCCCTTGAAAGTGGCCCAGGAGCGCAGTCGACCCGCGCCGTCGCGCCCGAGCTCGGCGTCGGTGAGGAGCCCTTGCGGAGCTGGTGCAACCGCTACGGCCCCGCCGAGAGATCGTCCCGTCCGCAGGAATCGCTCGAGGAGGAGAATCGCCGGCTGAGGAGCGAAGTGACCGACATGCGCCGTGCGAACGAGATCTTGAAGAAGGCATCGGCATTTTATCCGCGCAGCCCGATCGCCCCACGACGAAATGATCCGGTTCATCGATATGCACCGTGAACAATTCGGTTTCGAGGCTGTCTGCCGCGTGGTCGGCACGACAGAATGTGGGTTTCTCACCTCCCGCGGCTGCCGAGCCGCGAAGCAGCGCCCAGCCTCTGCCCGCGGCATCTGGGCCGCAAAGTTCACCTGCGTTCGCATCCCGAAAGGGCTCTGCGACGCCGCGCTCTTCACGGACGTCCGCACGCGGCGGATCGTCGGCTGGGCCGTCGCGGCCCGCCTGCCCACCGAGGCATTGCCGTTGCAGGCCCTCGAGCACGCTCTACTGTGCACCTGCGCCGAAGCCTCTAGCCTCGATGTTTCATCGGGTTGGTGAGCGGGGGCGTTCGGCGTCGTTGCCGGTGTTCAGCTGCTGATTCTGGCATGTGGGTGTGACAGATCGTCGCAGTGTCCGTTGCGGGCGGTCGGGTTCCACTCCCGAGAGGAGGATTCTGCTGGTCGGTGGGGCGGGTGGAGCCGCCTGGTCAGGTCTGTGCGACGGCGGTGCGGAGCCGGTTCATGCCGGTTAGGACGGTTCGGGCTTCGGGGGCGTGTTCGGCGAGATGGAGGACCTTGTGCCGGCAGCGGCGCACGAGAGTCGCGGGGATCTCGAACAAGCGTGCGCGGAGCCGTTTGGGTTCCCACTTCCTCGCGTCATGGCCGGTCAGAGCTATGGTCTGCATCCAGGCGACGAGCTCGGAGGCGAGCTGGATGATCTGGCACCAGATCTGGTTCTGCGCGAAGCCCTGCAGCGGGAACTTCATCAAGCCCAGGTCCTTGGCGTTGCGGATCCGGTCTTCGCATCGTGCGCGGCGGCGGTGACGCAGCTCGAGGACGGGTAGCTGGCCGCGCGGGGTGTTGGTGGCGAACGCGGTGATGCGCATTCCTTCGTGATCGGTGATCCGTAGTTGCGCTCCGGGGTGGGGGCGTTCCTTCCGCACGATCACCCGCATCCCGGCAGGCCACCCGGACAGGTCCAGCAGTCCGGTCAGCTCCGCCACCCACGCCCCCTCGCGGATCCCGTCGGTATCGGTGTCATAGGCCGGAGTCCACGCCTGCGCCTCATCGATATGTTCCAGCAGGTCAGGAGTGTGCGCGGGGAGAGTGAACCCGACGGAGTAGGCCAGCCGCCGCCTGGTCAGCCACTTGACGAAGTCCTTGGTGCCGCCGGCTCCGTCGGTGCGGATCAGAATCTTCTTCGACCCCCGCCTGCTCCGGGCCAGCAGGGCTGGTGGGAGCTGCGCGAGCGCGGCCTTGGTGACGGTGATGTGATCAGCCGCGGTGTTCGAGCCGGCGTTGCCGGGGCGGAGATGGATCGCCAGCGGTTCCCCAGTCCCTTCGCTGCCGTGGTCGAGGAACGCGCACAGCGGGTGATAGCCGAAGCCGCGTTTGAACGTCGGTGCGGCCTGCTCCTTCTCGCTGTGGACGTTGATCAGGGTGGCGTCGAGGTCGATGACCAGCGGGCTCTTCGCACTGGCCCCCGCGGCGGGGGAGTGCTCCCCGGCCAAGGCCCAGGCCCGTTCCCGCGCGGCGCGACGGGCATTCGAGATCGCCTCGATCACGGCGGGCGCGTCCTCAGCCAGCGTGGTGAGCATGCGGGAGATCGTGGGGGCCGAGGCGACGTCACCGAACAGGTCCGGTTCGCACCGCAGCAGATCAGCATCCGAAGCGTGCTCGCCGCCGATCGCGAGAGTGAGTGCGAGATCCAGCAGGACCTTCGAGCTGTGATGCTCTGCCAGCGGTTTCGTCCACGAATCCAGCGCCTCACGCAGCGAAGCAGCGAGGCCAGTGGCGTGAATCGTGTCGGTCAGCAGCACAGCGCCCGCATGCGCGAGGGCCGGAACCTCGGCGACGTCCACCCGCGGACGGGGGTAGAAGAACAAGGTAGGGTGGGACACCTGAAAGGTGCTCCTTCCAGCGGATGGCTACGGGTCTCAACACCTCGTATCATCCCAGGCCAGGAGCACCTTTCGCCATTCATTCCGCCGGTCGAGACCACACCCCCGTGAAATCTCGAGGTTAGAGTTCCCCTCCTCTCGGAGCGCCTCGTAGAGTTCCTTGTCCTTGACGCTTGGGCCCGGGTCCCTCTTGGCCGGCATGGCTGCCTCCTTCTGGCTGGTCCTCGACGCTACGCCCAGGGCCGCCCGAAGGGAACCCCTGCCGTCTCACCCGACTCGACTGGTCAGCGCCAACTGACCCACCTCGGCACGCGACCCACGTAGCGCGCGTAAGCCCTGCCGAAGCGCGACATCAGCGCGTCCTCCTCGTGCTCGATCTGCGGCGTGACGGCCGCGACGAAGCCAGCGACGGGCAGGGCAGCGGTGAGCGAGCCACGCCACAGCGCGTGCGCGACGAGCAGGCCAGCGAAGCCCAGATAGATGGGGTTGCGGGTCAGCCGGTTGGGGCCGGTGGTGATCAGCGTGCTCGACCGGTCGGGGCGTGCCGGGTCGATCGTGGTGTCACCTAGCCGGAACTGGGCGACGGTGCCGCCCATCAGCGCGAGCGACACCCCACCGACGGCGACGCCGGCGGCCCGGGACAGCACCGGCACCGGGGTGTCGCGATTCTTCCGCACGATCAGCGACTGCGCGATCCAGGCGAGGGTGAACGGGACGGGCGGTGGAATGTGCATATCGAACTCTCCTTGTCGGTGCCGCCCCGCGGGCGACGTCAGGCTGGTCGCGTCATCGTCACTGTTGTCTGCTTGGCGACGAACCCCAGCCTCTCGTACAGGCGGGTCGCCCCGGTCGGCGATTCGGAGTCCACGTCGAGGCCGACGACCGTGATGCCGTCGACGTCGCGGGCCAGTTCGAGCGACCTCGCCAGCGCCCTGGTCGCAAGCCCCGTGCCGCGCGCCTCGCGGATCGTGCCGACCAACCCGACCCACAGTTCCTTCGGCTCGTACTGGCTGACCAGCACGTAAGCGTCGACGGAGCCGTCGTCGCGGCGCGAGATGGTCGAGACCTGTGGCCGCGCAGGGCGACCCGCGTAGACGTCGTGCCACCGCTCTGCCGTCCACGGCGCGAAGCCCCAGTGGTCGGTGAAGGCCGCGTTGTGGGCGACCCGGACCGCCTCCTCGTCCTCGGGGGTCGGCGAAGCCAGGCCGGCCCAGTCGACGTCGAGCGGTTCGCCCGGGTTGTCGCGCTCCATCAGCGTGAAGTAGCGCACCGGCAGGTATCCGCGCGCCTTCAGCATCCGGTACGCCGACGAGCCCTCAAGGCCCGCCGAGACGCGCAGCAGCCCGGTCGATCCGGGGTTGCGCTCGGCGTTCAGGGCCGCGGCCCTCGCCTCGGCCCTGTCCATCAGGTCCCGGCCGATCCCGCGTCCGCGCCACTGGGGTCGCACCCCGCCGTCGATCTGGAGGCGCACCTCCCCGTCGTCGCCCGCGGTGAACCCGACGCGCAACTGGCCGTAGGCGATCAGCGTGTCGCCGTCCCAGGCGGCCCAGGTGTCCGTCGCGGGGGTCATGCCCGCCTCCGTGAGTTCCTCGGCCAGGTCCTCGGCCTCGTAGAACTCCTGGGTCTGATCGGCGCGCGCCAACTCGTTGGTGAGGTCGGCCCACTGCTCGACGGTGTCGGCGGTGAGGTGGGACCAGGTCATCTCAGGCATGACGCCATCCTCGCCGATCAGCCGTGCAGGTAGTTGACGAGATGCTCCTGTTCGGACTGCAACTGGTCGATCCGGTTCTTGACGAGGTCGCCGATGGACACGATGGCCGCGAGGTGACCGTCGACGAGGACGGGAATGTGCCTGATCCTCAATTCGGTCATGGTGGCGGCGATGTCGGCGAGGTCATCGTCCATGCCGCAGGTGTGCACCTCTGGGGTCATGATGGCCGAGATCGGCATGCCGAGCACCTCGGCGCCGAACCGGGCGAGGGCGCGGACCACGTCCCGCTCCCCCACAATCCCGGCCACGTCGCCGTGGGCTCCCGCGACCACGACAGCGCCGATGTTGTTGTCCGTGAGGAGGCCCACCAGGTGGGCCACGTCGTCGTCGGGTCGGGCCGTGACGACCGCACTGCCCTTGTGGTTGATGACGTCTGTGATCCGCATGTCTCACGCTAACGCCTCGCCGCCCGGGCGCGGCGGAAATCGGGCGATCAGGCCAGCGCGGAACCCAGCGTTTCCGCGGCCCCGCGGAGCCACAGTTCGCGGCGTCGGATCGCGTCGCCGACGCCGTCGTCCCACATCCTCGCCCAGCCGCCCCCGAGTCGCCCGGCGCGATCCCGCATCGAGAACCAGGAACGCTCCGCGGTCGAGATCGACGCGGGCACCAGCCAGGCGCGATCCGCCGCGTCCAGCCCGTAGGCGTCGACCAGCGCCCTACCGCGCCGCGCGACGTCCACGCCGTCGAACGCCGGGTCGCGATCCTCGGGCGCCTGCCACCCGCCCCACCACTGCAGCAGGTTGACGACCTCGTCGACGCGCGAACTCGGCCGGGTCAGGTCGAAGTCGATCAGGGCGACCGCGGCGCCGTCGCGGAAGACGGTGTTCTCGGGGGTGATGTCGCGGTGCCCGAGGAACGTCGGCGCCGGGCCGACCGGCTCCGGAGAACCCTCCGGACGCGGGCCGGCCGTGGCACCGTCGGGGAGGCCGAGGTCGAGCATGGCGTCGTCGAGACGGCGCAGCAGGCGGGCGACCGAGCGGCCGCGTTCCAGGTCGCCGACCCACGACGGCCAGGGCCGTCCGGCGACCTCGCCGTCGACGAAGGTCAGGATCTCGCGGCCCCGGTCATCGACCCCGAGCAGCCTCGGCGCGCCGTCGAAGCCGCTGGCCTCGAGGTGCCGCAGTACGACGTGCACCTGGTCGCTGTGTTCGCCGATCGGGCGGCGGACGGTGTCACCGACCCGGACCACGCCCTCGGTGACGTCGCCGCCTGCAAGCGGGATCTCCTCGGAGGGGTCTAGATGCATGGGTCGAAGGCGTCGAGGGCCTCGAAGTTCTGGTTCATGTCGAAGGCAGGCAGCGAGGTGGCGGGCACGTTGACGACCTTGGCCGGGACGCCAGCGACCGTCGTGTGGTCGGGCACGTCCTTGAGGACGACGGAGCCCGCGCCGATCTTGGCGCAGTCGCCGATCCGGATGTTGCCGAGGACCTTTGCGCCCGCGCCGATCAGCACGCCGCGGCCGATCTTCGGGTGCCGGTCGCCGCCCTCCTTGCCGGAGCCGCCGAGGGTGACCTCGTGCAGCATCGAGAAGTCGTCGTCGACGACGGCGGTCTCGCCGATCACGACGCTGGTGGCGTGGTCGAACATGATGCCCTTGCCGAGCCGCGCGCCCGGGTGGATGTCGACGGCCCACACCTCGGAGATGCGCGACTGCAGGTACCAGGCGAGCGCCTTGCGGCCCTGCACCCAGTAGTGGTGCGCGACGCGGTAGGCCTGGATGGCCTGGAATCCCTTGAAATAGAGCAGCGGGTTGGCGTAGCCGGGGCAGGCGGGGTCGCGTGAGACGACGGCCTGCAGGTCGGCGAGGATCGCGCGCTGGATGCACTCGTCCTCCTGCAGCACGTCGAAGAAGATGTCGCGCAGCCCGAGGGCGGGCAGCGTCGAGTTCTCCAACTTGCTCGCCAGCAGGTAGCTCAGCGACTCCTCGATGTCGGGCTGGCTGAGCACGGTGGCGTGCAGGAACCCGGCGAGCAACGGCTCGGTGGCCGCGGCCGCGGCGCACTCCGACTTGATCGACTCCCAGACCTGATCGTCGGGAACGATGAGCGCGGGATCCATGGGCCCTCCTCTGCAGCTGACCCACCAAGGCTACCGACCCACGGGAGCCTCATCCCGTGCAGTCCGCTGTCAGCGAACCTCCCCGAATGTCGCGACGGCGACGGGCTCGGCGCGCAGCGCGTCGGGGATCAGCAGCACGGCGGCTCCGTCGCGGCGCTCGATCGCGGCCTCCGCTCCGCCCGCCCAGGTCGCGGCGCGCCCGTCGAGCTCAGCGGGTAGCTCGAGCCGGCCGGTCGACGGGTCGAGCGCGTGGACGTGCACCGCCCCGCCGCTCGCGGTGTAGGCGCGCGGCGCGCCGGTTGCCTCCCCGGCGCGCAGCCACGGCCGGGTGCCGTACACGGCCTGCCCGTTGGTCCGAAGCCAGGCGCCGAGCTCGCGCATCGCGGCGAGTTGCAGTCCGGGGATCGAGCCGTCGGCCCGCGGCCCGACGTTGATGAGCAGGTTGCCGTTCTTGCTGACGACGTCGACGAGCAGCCGGATCAGGGCAGCGCCGGACAGCGAGTGGGAGTCGTCCTCGTCCTGGTTGAACCCGAAGGAGAAGCCGAGCCCGCGGGTCGCCTCCCAGGGGTCGGCCATGATCTCGGGGACGTGCGAGTACTCGCGGGTGAGGAAGCCGTGGTACGGCACTCCCCAGCGGTCGTTGATGACGCCGTCGGGGACGGCCAGGTAGTAGCGGCGGAACATCTCCGCGAGCGAGTGCTCGTCTGCATCCTTGCCGCCGTCGGGCCACTCGATGTCGTTCCACAGCACGTCCGGGGCGAACCGGGCGACGAGTTCCTCGAGTTGGTCGGCCGAGTAGCGGGCGAACTGCTTGTCGTTGCGGCGGAACCGGAACAGGTCGGTGTCGGACTCGATGGGCGGGAAGTCGGAGACGTGCCAGTCGAGCGCGCCCGAGTAGTACACCCCGAACCTGGCGCCCGCGGCGCGGGTCGCGTCGTGCAGTTCCTGGACGAGGTCGCGGCGGGGGCCGCGGCGGGCGGCGTTGAAGCCGGTCGAGGGGGTGTCCCACAGGCAGAAGCCTTCGTGGTGCTTCGTGGTGGGGATGACGTAGCGGGCGCCCGCGCCCACCAGCTCGGCGACGAACGCGTCCGCGTCGAACGCCTCGGCCTTCCACAGGTCGGCCAGGTCCTCGTAGCTGGTGCCGACCCCGAAGACGCGCTGGTGGCGCTCCCAGGTGGGGCTGCCCGCGATCCTGACGGTGTTGCCGTACCACTCGGCGTACTGGTGGTGCGTGTAGGCGTCCTCGACGGGGACGCCGCCGGGGCCGTGGGTCGTGGCCCACGCGGGGACCGAGTACAGGCCCCAGTGGATGAAGAAGCCGAGCTTCGCGTCGCGGTACCACTCGGGGACGCGGGCCTCTGGGTAGTGGGGCGGGTTGGCGCCGAAGTCGGGGCCGGTGCGGGTCTCGAAGTTCAGCATGGGGCTTCCTCTCCTCGTCGGGTCACGACAGGGGTCAGGTCGGGGTGCTCGACGGTGGTGTCGAACGGGTAGACGCCGGGGGCGAGCCGGTGGTGGCCGAGCCGGATCAGGTCCTGGTCGACGCCGCCTGGGGTGAGCGCGAGGATCCAGTCGCCCGCGAGGTCGTGGAGTTCGGGCTCCAGATAGCCGATCTTGACGATCACGACATCGGCGGCCGCCGGGTCGAGGCCGAGGCTGCGGAAGTCGTCGAGGTGGTGGAAGGGCTTGCGACGCTCGGTGATGATGGCGTGCACCGCCCCGGCCCGCACCACGACCTGGGTGCCCGCGACCGGGTCGCCGTTGGTCACGGAGAAGACCTCGCCGCGGAGCCTCACCGGCCCCGAGGGTCCGGGGTCGACGCGGCCGCCCACCTCCACCTCGACGGTGGCGCCGACGCCCGCCGCGACCGCCGTGGCGACCGCCGCCGGGTCGAAGATCGAGGCGTGGATGACGGTGAGGTCCGGGTCGCGCAGGGCGGCGCGCTCCAGCAGGCGCCCGAGCGTCCAGGACACGTCCCCCGCGCCACCCGCGGTCGGGTTGTCGCCGGAGTCGGAGATCAGGAACGGTCGGGCGGCGCCGGGCAGCAGCGCGACGTCGAGCGCCTCGTCAAGCGTGGCGGTGGGGCCGACGAAGACGAAGTCGGCGCGCGCGTCCCAGTAGCGGCGGGCCAGCCGCTCCGCCTCGCGGGCGATGGCGTCGCGGTCGTCGCCCGTGACGACGACGGCGGCCTGGCAGCGCGGCTCGTCGGCCCAGGCGTAGCCGACCCAGACGGCCGCCTCCAGCACGCCTGGCACCTCCGTGGCGACCGGGACCGCGTCGTAGATGCCCTTGGCCGGTTCGAGCCTGGTGCTTGTCTTCTCGCCAGGCAGCAGCACCGGCACCTGGCGCCACGCCTTCCACGGCCTGCGCAGCAGCGGATCGGAGCCGTGCGGCCCGCGCAGCCTGGTCAGCAGGTTGTGGACGGCGCGTTCCTTGGTGTTGAGCCAGTCCTCGTGCGGGGCCATCCGGTAGCAGGTGATCAGGTCGACGGCGTCGAGCAGGTCGCGCGAGACGTTGCCGTGCAGGTCCATCGACGCGGAGACGAGCACGTCCGGCCCGAGCGCCTCGCGGACGGCGCGCGCGAGGTCGCCCTCGGCGTCGGTCATGCCGACGACGCTCATCGCGCCGTGGATGTCGAAGAACAATGCGTCGAACGGGCCCTCCGCCTCGATGCCCGCCAGGATGGCCGACTTCATGGCGGAGTAGGTTTCCGGCGCGACGGCCCCGCCTGGCAGCGACCTGCCGTGGGTCAGCGGCACCCACTGCGCCGCCTCACGCAGTTCCCTGCCCTCGTCGAGGAACGGGTAGTAGCCGATCAGGTCCTCGCCGGTGCGGATCGTGAACGCCTCGTCGCCGGAGATGTGCGGCGAGAAGGTGCTCGACTCGATGGAGATCCCCGCGATGCCGATCCGCGGCCTGGCGAGGCCGCCGGGCCCGACGGCGGGCAGCGGTCCCATCCAGATCTCGTGGGCCAGGGGTGCGTCAGTCACGGCGCGGGTCACTTCCTTCTCAGTGAGCTTTGGTTCGGTCAGGCGGCGTTGAGTCGTCGTTGCGCGGCGGCGGCCGCACCGAGGGCGACGCCGTCTCCCCCGAGCCTGGCACGCACCACGTCGAGCGGCACACCCGAGACGGGGGCATCGCTGCGCAGCGTCGCCTCGAGCGAGGGAAGCAGCAGGTCCCAGGCGTGCGTTACCCCTCCGCCGACGACGACGCGGGTCAGGTCGAGCACTCCTGCGGTCGCGACGCAGGCCATCGCGAGCGCCCTTCCCGCCTTGTCGAAGACGGCGAGCGCGGTCGGGTCGCCCGTGCGGGCAAGGTCGGCGATCGCGGCGGCGGACCGGGCGACCCCGGCGGCCTCCGCGTAGCGCAGTTCGATGGAGCGCCCGGAGGCGAGGGTCTCGAGGTGGCCGACCTGGCCGCAGGTGCACACCAGGTCGCTGTAGCCGGGGGTGTGCCCGATCTCGCCGGCCGCGCCGTGCGGGCCGTACCTGAGCCTCCCGTCGAGGACGACGGCGCCGCCGACCCCGGTGCCGAGCATGATGCCGAGCACGTCGGGGGCGGAGGCCTCTCCCCAGGCGACCTCGCCGAGCAGGAAGGCGTTGACGTCGTTCTCCACCCGGACCGGCACGCCGAGGCGGCGTTCGAGTTCGGGCCCGAGCGCGAACCCCGCCCAGCCGGTGAACGTGTCGGAGGCGGCCGTGACGTGGCCGCGTTCGGCGTCGATGACCCCTGCTGCCCCCACGCCTGCCGCGACGAGTCGCACGCCGGAACTCGCGACGAGCGAGGCGACCAGCCCGGCGGCGGCGTCGGCCATGGCCGGGCCCCCGTCGCTTGCTGGCGCGGGCACGACGCCCCTCGCCAGGACCGCTCCACCGTCGTCGACGAGCAGCGCGGCGATCTTGGTGCCTCCGATGTCGATGCCAGCGATGGCGTTCTGCTCGGGTGCCACCTCACCGCCCCCCGAGGCCGGCCATGGCGATGCCCTTGACGAGGTGCTTCTGCAGGACGATCACGAGCAGCGTGGTGGGGATCATCGAGATGATCGCGGCCGCCATCTGCAGGTCCCAGCGGGTTCCGGTGAGGCCGGAGAAGCTGGCGAGGCCGACGGGGAGGGTCCCGCGGGCGTTGTAGTCGACCGTCACGATCAGCGGCCACAGGTAGCTGTTCCAGAAGGACAGGAAGGTGAACACCGAGAGCACCGCGAGGGCCGACTTCGACAGCGGGAGCAGGATCAGGACGAAGGTCCTGATGGGGCCTGCGCCGTCGACGCGGGCCGCCTCCTCCATCTCGTAGGGGATGCCGCGGAAGAACTGGCGCATCAGGAAGGTCCCGAAGGCGCCGAACGCGAAGGGCAGGACCAGCGCCTGGTAGGTGTCGACCCAGTTGAACCACTGCATGACCTGGAACATCGGGATGACCAGCACCTCTGCTGGCACCATCAGCGTCGCGAGGAAGAGGATGAAGACGGCGTCGCGGCCCTTCCAGCGCAGCCGCCCGAAGGCGTAGCCGGCGCAGGACGAGACGATCAGCACGACGAGGGTGCCCGCGATCGCGACCAACAGCGAGTTGAAGATGTAGGTCCAGAACGGGCCGAACTTGAAGACCTCGACGAAGTTGCTCCAGCGGACCTCAGAGCCGATCAGGCGCGGGGGCATCGCGAACATCTCGCCGTTCGGCTTGAGCGCCGAGAAGAAGGCGTAGATGAGCGGAAGCATGAACAGGGCCGCCGCCAGGTAGACCGTGATGTGGGCCAGGATCAGGCGGGCGCGCTGGCCGGGGGTCAGCGGCGCCTTCGCCTGCGAGCGGTGCTCGGCCTCGACTCCCTCGTCGAGCGGCATTGCCATCGGACTAGTGCTCATAGTGCACCCACTTCTTCTGGGCACCGAACTGGACGGCGGTGATGATGATGATCAGGGCGAACAGGATCCAGGCACCAGCCGCTGCAAGGCCGAGGTCCTGGAACTTGAAGCCCTGGTTGTAGATCCACATCACCAACGGCAGCGTGGCGTTGCCTGGTCCGCCTCCGGTGAGCAACTGTGGCTGCGCGAAGACCTGAAGCGAGGTGATCATCGTCATGACGGCCGCGAAGAAGATCGACGGCGAGATCATCGGCAGGATGATGCCCCAGGTGACGCGCCAGCCCGACGCACCGTCGATGGCGGCCGCCTCGAGCACCGACTCGGGCAACTGCTCGAGCGCGGCGGAGAAGATCAGCATGTTGTAGCCGAGGCCCTGCCACACGCTCATCACGACGACCATGATCATGGCCCAGTTGCGGTCGGCCAGGAAGTTGGGCAGTTCGACGCCGAACCAACTGGTGGCGACGCCGTTGAAGAGCCCCTGGGGCTGCAGCAGCATCTTCCAGACCAGCACGTTGGCGACCATCGGGGTCACGACGGGGATGAAGAACAGGACCCTCAGTGCGCCGCGGCCGCGAATGCGCGGGCCGAGCCCGATCGCGAGCAGCAGCGACAAGATGATGTTGGTGGGGACGTAGAGGACGGTGAAGACAAGCGAGTTCTTCAGCGCCGGGAGGAAGTTGGGGTCATCGAGCAGGCGCCCGTAGTTCGCCCCGCCGTTGAAGGTGCGGGCGCCGAACGTCGGCCAGTCGAAGAAGCTCATCACGATGGACAAGACGACAGGCACGATCGTGAACAGGGCGAGGCCCACCAGGGCTGGGCTGGCAAAGCCCAGCGCCTGGCGCGCCTCCATCCTTGCGAGAGACCCGCGTCGCGTTCGCGCGGTTGTCGAGGTCATCGTCGAGGATTCCCCTAGCCGCCGAACTGCTGCTGGGCAGTCTCGAGCACGGTCTTCATGTCCTGCTGTCCGTTGTAGACGCTGACCAGTTCGGGCTGGACGTAGGTGTCGACCTTCGCCCAGTTGTCGCTGACGTACTGGCCCTCGACGTTCTTGAACGCCGCCTCGAAGGTGGCCTTGACCATGTCGCGGTGCGCCTCGTCGATCGACTCGAAGTACAGCGGCTGGCTCTCGGCGCGGGCCGGGTAGCTGCGACCGGAGCTTGCGATGGAGTCCTGCGAGTCCTTGCTCAGCAGCGAGCCGAGCACCTTGAGGGCCGCGTCCTTGTTGGCGCAGTTCTTGGAGATGCCGTAGCCGGAGCCGAGGATCAGCGACAGGTTGCCCTTGTCGCCCGCGGGCAGCGGGGCGAGGCCCGCCTTGAAGCCAGCGTCGTTGTTGAGGTAGCCGACGGCGTTCCAGGTGCCGTCGACGGCCATCGCCGCGTTGGCGCCGGTGAACTGGTTCTCGCCCCAGCCGGTGTCAGAGGCCGATGCGACAGGAGCCGCGACCTTCTGCTCGGTGACGAGGCCCGCGTACCAGGTGGCCGCGTCGAGGAAGGCGGGGTCGGTGAGCTGCAGCTTGCCGTCCTGCGTGACGGGCTGCACGCCAGCCTTGGCGATCGGGAGCGCCTGCCACTGGAAGCCACCCATGCCGATGCCGAAGCCGTACTTGCCGTCCTTGGTTGCCGCCTTGGCCGCCGCCTCGAAGTCGTCGAAGGTCCAGCCGATCTTTGGCAGCGTCGCGCCCGCGGCCGTCAGCTGATCCTCGTTGTAGTAGGTCACCATGGTGGCGACGTCGAACGGGAGGCCGTACAGCTCGCCCTTGTTCTTGAGGATCTCAAGGGACCCCTCGGCGAAGTCGCTCTCCGCAAGGCCAGCGGCCTTGAGGTCGTCGGCGGTGAGGACGGCGAAGCCGTCGGTGTAGCTGGCGAGCATGCCGGAGTTCATGCCGGTCACGCAGGCCATGTTGTTCGAGGCCATGTTGGTGGTGAGCTTCGTGAAGAAGTCACCCCAGGGTGCGGTGCGCAGTTCGACCTTGATGTCGGGGTTCTGCTTCTTGACGACGTCCATCTGCGCCTCGAGCGCCTTGGTGTCGTCCTCGCTGCCTGCCCACATGTCGACGACGATCGCCTCGCCCTTGTCGCCGCCACCGTTCGTGCCGCCCTGCGTCGGCGAGTTGCCGCCGCCACCGCAGCCGGTGAGCACGACGGCGAGCCCAGCGACCGCGGCCACTGCTCCCAAACGGATCTTCTTCATTGAAACCCTCCTTCGGGTGGTGGACTTTGTTCGATGATCGAAACAACTTTCCACACGACTGAATGAAGTTACTGTGACATATCCAGCAGGAAACCGCTAGAGGGAGGCGCAAAGTTATCAAAAGGTGACCTACCGGGCGCATCGCGGACCGTCGAGGGATACCCTTGTCTTACTTTGACCCCGAAGGAAGATCATGCGGACTCCCCCTGAAACCGGCGAGACGGACGTCACGGCGCAGCGCATCCTCGACCTCGTGGCGCGCGGGCAGGCCCGCTCCCGCACCGAACTGGCCTCGGCCCTCGGGCTCGCAGCGTCGACCGTCGGGCTGCGGGTCCAGTCACTCGTCGACACCGGCCTGCTGCGGGAGAGCGGGGCAGGCGCCTCCAGCGGCGGACGGCGCCCACGACTGCTGGAGATCAACGGGGGCCAGGGTGAGGTGCTCACCATCGACCTCGGCGGCGGCCACGCCCGGCTCGGCAGGCACGGCCTCAGCGGCGCGCTCGTGGAGACCGCCGCGCTCCCCATCACGCTGGCCGAGGGTCCGGTGCCGACCCTCGACGCGGTGGCGGCCGCGCTGCGGGAGTTCGGCTCGAGCAGGCTGCGCGGCATCGGGGTCTCGCTCCCCGGCCCGGTCAACCCCGAGATCGGCGGGGTCGAGCAGCCCTCCCGGATGCCCGGCTGGCCCGGATACCGGGTCGGCGACCATCTCAGCGATGTGTTCGGCGTGCCGGTGGCCGTCGACAACGACGCGAACCTCGCGGCCCTCGGTGAACACCGGGTCCGCCTCGGCACCCGCCGCCACTCGATCACGGTCAAGGCAGGCACCGCGATCGGCTCCGGCATCATCGTTGACGGGCGGGTGCACCGCGGCGCCACCTCCGCCGCCGGGGACATCACGCACACCAGGATCGACTCGGACGAACAGGTGCCGTGCTCCTGCGGCAACATCAACTGCCTCGAGACGGTCGCGAGCGGGGCAGGGGTGGTCCGTCAACTCCGGCAGGCCGGCTACGACGTGACAACCACCGCCGAGGCGCTCGAACTCGCCAGGGCGGCCGACGTCACGGCCACCGGCCTGGTGCGAAGCGCCGGCACCCACCTCGGCCAGGTGCTCTCCGGGGTGGTGAACTTCTTCAACCCTCACGCGGTCTTCCTCACCGGGTCGATGAGTTCCTCCGAGCCGTTCTTGGCCGCCGTGCGCAGCCGCGTGTACGCGAGTTGCCACCCCCTGGTCACCCAGACGCTGCGGATCGAGGCCGCGACCACCGGCGCCGACGCGCCGCTGCTGGGGGCCGCGCGCCTGGTGCTCGACGAGTTGACGCTCGCGGCTCCCTAGATCAGCGTCAACTCGATCACGGGGACCAGCACGTCTGGCCGCTGCACCGGAAGGTGCACCGTCAGCGTCCCGGCCCGCTCCCCCGCCGGGGTCAGGTGCGAGGCCCGCTGGTCGGGGCTGCTGACGGAGGTGCGCAGCCAGGACCCGTCGCTCAGCAGGCGCGCGTAGCTGACCCGTCCGGCAAGGTCGGGCAGGTGCACGAAGCCGAGCGGCCAGGAGTGCAGGTGCAGGTACAACCTGTTTCCGCGGCGCGTGTAGACCCCCTCGCGCGGCGGCTCGAGGTCCGCATGCCCGCAGCCGATGACGGCATCGCGGTGCAGGTCCATCCACGCCCCCAGTTCGGCAAGCGTCGCCGCGTCGTGCGGGGTCAGCGCTCCCCTGCCGTCGGGGCCGACGTTGAGCAGCATGTTGCCGTCCATCGAGACAGAGTCGACGAGCATCTGCGCAAGCAGCGCGGCTGGCTTGTGGTTGACGTTGTCGCGGTCGTAGCCCCACGACCCGTTCATCGTCTGGCAGGCCTCCCAGACCTGAGGCGCGCCGTCCTTGAGCAGCGGGGCGGTCGGCTGGTACTGCTCGGGGGTCACGAAGTCGCCCTCGACTCCAAGCCGGTCGTTGACGATCATCGCGGGCTGCAGGCGTCGGCAGAGCGCAAGCAGGCCCGCCGAGTCCCAGTCCTCCGCCGACTTGCCGCGGAGCCCCTGCTTGGTCTCGGGGTAGGTGTAGTCGAAGAAGAGGTAGTCGATCTCTCCGTACCCGGTGAGCAGTTCGGCGACCTGCCCGTGCAGGAAGTTGCGGTAGCGGGCCATGTCGCGCGATGCGTTGGCCTCGGCGACGTCGGCGCGCTCGCGCAGCGGATGCACCCAGTCGATGGTGAAGTCGGGGTGGTGCCAGTCGATCAGCGAGTGGTAGAGGCCGACGCGCAGCCCCGCGGCCCGCGCGGCGTCGACGAACTCGCGCACCAGGTCGCGCCCGCAGGCGGCGGTCGCCGTGTAGTCGGTCAGGGCGGAGTCCCACAGCGCGAAGCCCTCGTGGTGCTTGGTCGTCAGGACGGCGTAGCCCATGCCCGCCGCGACCGCGGCCGCCACGATCGCCTCGGCGTCGAAGCGGTCGGGGTCGAAGTGGTCGAAGTAGACGCGGTACTCCTTCGGGCTCATCTGCTCGTAGGTCTGCACCCACTCGTGGCGGGCCGCGCCGCTGTAGAGGCCGAAGTGGACGAAGAGACCAAAGCGGGCCTCGGTGAACCAGTGCGACATCGCGCCTCCTTGGACGAGTTCGCCGGTCATTGTGCCACGGCGGCTCAGCCGGCCAGTTCCTCCAGCGCCTTGGCGAGGCGACGCTGCCGGGTGGCGTCCTGTTTCGCGTCGGCGATGCCGCGGGCCATCTCCTTGCGGCGGGTGAAGCTGAGTGCGTCGAAGGCTGCCCTGGCCGCCGGGTCGGCGTCGAGCGCCGCGGCCAGGTCGGCTGGCACCTCGACGGTGCGTTCCTGCTCGTCCGGGGCGATCGCGACCGCGACCTTGTCTCCGATCTCCACGCCCAACTCGGCGCGGGCCGCCTTGCTGAGCCCGATGCAGATGACATCGCCCATCCTTGCGACCCGCAGTCGCGCCGACCGTCCGTCGATCGTGACGACCACGGGTGGCGTCTTGCGGGCGGATAGTTCCGCGACCTGGGCGTCGGTGAGCATGATCGCGGCGGCTGGGCCGACGGGCTCGATCGTGGTGTGCAGTTCGAGGGTCATGGCAACTCCTAGACGCGGGGCTCGAGGTGGATCGTCGCGTGGACGACGTCGCCGAGGCCGATGTCCTCCGCGCGTTGAACCGCGACCTTGACGGGGAGCAGGTAGCCGCCGTCGCGAGGGAAGAGCGAGGTGGTGAACTCGGTCCCGCCGATCACGGCGCGGGTCGAGATGCAGCCCCATCCGTAGGTCAGGATCGACGCCGAGTCGGAGATCACCCCCGCGGCCTCCTCTGGAAGCACGACGAACAGGAACGGCGCGGGCCCGCGCCACTCGATGATCTCGCCGTCAAACTCCAGTTCCATGCGGGTCATTGTGCCGCGCGCACGGGCAGGTCGGGCCGACTTTCCGGCACCGACACGAACTGTCGGTGCCGGCCGTTAGCGTGGTCGCATGACGCTCAATATCGCAATGATCACCATCGACAGTTCCGATCCGCGCCCCCTCGCGACCTGGTGGGCCGAGCGGCTCGGGGCCCCGATCCAGGCCGAGAACGACGGCTGGTTCTTCGTCATCGGGAGCACCCCGACGCTCGCGATCCAGCACGTCGGCGACCCGACGCCCGGGAAGAACCGGATCCACCTGGACCTCACCGTCGAGGACCTGGACGGCGCCCGCGACGAACTGCTGGCGGCCGGCGCGAGCCTCGTCGAGGAGCGCGGCGACGAGTCCTTCCGCTGGATCACGCTCGCGGATCCGCAGGGCAACCAGTTCTGCATCGCGAGCCACTGAGCCGTCACAGCTTGGGGGGCGACGCGAAGCGGCCCAGGGTGAGGGTCACCCTGGGCCGCCTTTCTAGGCTGGTTACGGCTTGCCCGCCTTCACCTCGATCGGCACGGTGACCGTGCTGGTGTTGCCGAAGGCGTCAGTGGCGGTGGCCACGATCTCATAGCGGCCCGGCTTGGAGACCTTGCCGGTCACCACCACGCTTCCGTCCGCCCGCTTGGTCGCCGTGAAGTGCTTCGGCACCTGCACGTCGAGGGTGACGGGCCCGGACAGGTCGGTCGAGGCGAAGGTCACCGGGGTGGCCGTCGTGCCGGGGCGCAGCGTCTGCGGCGTGGGCGGCGTCGCGGTCAGCGTCGGGCCGGTGGTGTCGGCGACGGTGATCGTCACGTCCTGGTGGGCGAGGTTGCCGTACCAGTCCACGGCGTCGAAACCGATCACGTGGGTGCCGAGCGCCGGGGTGCCTGACAGCACGCCGCCCGCATACGACATCCCCTCGGGCAGCGGCGTGGTGAGCCGCAGCGTGACGGGCGAATCGTCGGTCACCGCGACGGTGATCGGCTCGAGTTCGGAGCCGAGTTCGACCGCGACCTCGGCGCTCGGCGTGACCGTGAAGACGGGGGCCATCGTGTCGCGGACGAGTTCGCCGCCCGCGACCTTCAGGCGCTGTTCGACGGTGTTACCGGAGTAGTCCGTCACCGTGACGATGACCGTCCCGTTGGCCGCTGGCAGGTTGCGGATGTTCTGCAGGCCGCGGTTCGAGTTGTCGCCGCGCTTGGCGGTGACGAGGGTCGTCTCGGCGCCGGCCTCCGTGGCGAACTTCACCGACAGCTTCCACCAGTCCTTCGGGGAGGGCGTGTGCAGCGCAAGCTTCTGGCCAGCGAGCGTGAAGTCGCTCAACGGCATCGGCTCCGCCTTGGTGTCACGCGTCGCGCCGCGCACCGCGACACCGGGGCCGTCGCCCGCGGTCACCGTCGCGACGAAGGAGTAGCCCTCTGCGACGGGGACGGGAACGGTGGCCGACCCGTCGGCGCACGGCACGGAGGCGCCGTATGGCTGGTCGTCGATGTTGTCCTTGGCGATGTCGAGAAGCGACAGGTCGACGCGGCAGGTCTTCCCCGCGCTGCCTCCCGGCGTCCAGGTCAGGGTGACCTCGCCAGCCTTTGCTGCCTGGGTGAGCAGGCCGGACGCCGAGGCAGCCTCTGCCACGGTGACCTTGGAGGGCTGGCCCGAGAAGTCGAACGAGACTGTTGCGGGCTCGGAGACCGCGCCGCCGTGGCCGATCGCGCGGAGTTCGTAGCCGACCACGCCGTCGGTCGGTGCGACCTTCGCGTAAGCGAGTGCCGCATAGCCGGTGTAGATGTGGCGGGCGGTGCCGTCGGCGGCGATGGCGGTCAGCTCGTAGCGGTCGACGGAGTCGAAGCCCGCCGCGTCCCACGTCAGTTCGGCCTGGCCGTCTGAGTAGGCGTGCGTGATCGACAGGCCGGCGGGCTTGGCCGGCGCCTTCGCGCCCGCCGTGACGCCGATGGCGCCGACGTTGATCTGGTAGCCGGAGGCGGCGTCGAACTGCAGGCCGATCGTCGCGATCTTGCGGCCCGCGAACTGCGCGAGGTCGACGTTGCTGGTCGTCCAGTCCCCGGCGGCCGTGGTGTCGGGCAGGTCGACGGGGACGACCTGGTCAGGGGCGTCGGCGAAGATCAGCGCCGCGCGCATGGCTGCGCTGTCGGAGGAGGTCTTCTTGAAGGTGAGGCTGAGCTTGGACGAGTCCTCGACGGTCAGGTCGGTCTTGAACAGGCGAAGTGTGGTGGGGGCGCTCAGGTCGCCGTGGACCACGAGCGAGCTGCCGCCCTCGTAGCCGCCGACCTGAGTGAACGTCGGTGCGACCTCGGTGCCGGCGGTCGACTTGTTGGTCAGGGTATCGCCGTAGTCGAAGTCGACCTTGGGTCGGGCGCCCTCGGTGTCGACCCACCACTGCCAGCTCGGCAGCAGCGACTGGGAGTCGATCGCGGTCCACTCGCCGTCGGTGGCCTTTCCCTGGCTGAACCACTGCATGCCGTGGCCGGTGTTGAAGGTCGAGGAGAACTCGGTGCCTCCGATGACGGAGCGCTCGGGGGTGAAGTCGGCGACGCCGACCCAGCCGGAGGCGTTCTTGACACCCACGTCTGCGCGGGCGAAGCCTGCCTTCGTGCCGGTGTCGCGCGGGTTCTGTTTGACGCCGGAGAAGTACATCCGCTCACGTTCGGCGATCATCCACTGGAACTCGTCCTGCTGCATCAGCGGCAGGTCCTTGGTCAGGGCGGGGATCTTGACGTCGTCGTCAAGGCCGCGCTGGTAGTAGTCGCTGGGGGTGAACAGCGCGACGCTGCCGCGCGGGCTCTTGGTGCCGGGCGCGTACAGGTTGGGAAGCATGCTCGAGGAGGTGTGCGAGCCGCTGAACTTCGCCTGGTTGGCCTCGACGCCGAAGAAGACCTCCTTGTAGGGGTCGACGTCGTTGGCCGCCGCGTAGGAGAGCGCCTGGTTGACCGAGTAGGGCCATCCGTAGTTGACGAACACTGAGTCGTGGATCTGGCCGTTGGTCTCGTCGGAGAGCCACTCCTTCTTGGCGGCGTTGAAAGTGCTGTTGGTGTCGTACCACTGCGTGTAGAGGCCCTGGGCGGTCAGCCATGCCATGAACGGCTTGAACTCGGAGTCGTCGCCGCCCTCCTCCTGGTTGAGGAAGTAGCCGTCGAAGCCGTAGTACTCGGCCATCTCCTTCAGCTTCTGCGCGATCACGTAGCCGTGCGAGTTCGGATCCTTGTCGAAGGACTCCTTGAAGGTCTGGCCGGGGCGGAACGCGGGGTCGAAGTAGATGGTGGCGATGGATTTCACGCCATTGCGGTGGGCGGCGTTGGTGTAGGCGGGGTTCGGGATGTTGACGATGCCGAACTCGAAGCCGCGGTTGCGCCAGTCGGAGGTCGCCGGGTCGTACAGGCTGGACGGCGTGCTCGCGGTCGCGGCGCCATGCCAAGGGCTGAAGTAGTCGACGTACTGCCAGAAGTTGAGGGTGTGGTTGGCGAAATCGTTGTTGACCATGGGGGTGTCGAAGAAGGCATTGCCGTAGTCACCCTGCATGAGCATGACCTCGGCCTTGCCGTCGAGGGTCGGGTTGGCCTGGGTGGCTTGCAGCGGGGCGATCCGCTGCTGAAGCGGTATAGCAGAACGCAGGTATTCCGAGTAGGGGTCCGTCTCGGGCGACCAGTCCTTGATCTCCTGCAGGCGGTATCCGGAGAAGCGCGGCTGGGCCGACGCGATCTCCTTGGAGCCGATGGCCGGGACGCTGTCCGCGGCTTGCGCGGCGGAGATCCCGATTCCGATCAGCAGCGAGCCCGCGGCGACGCTGGCGATGGCACGTCTCATGGGGTGAACCTCTCTGTTCAGGGAGGAGGAGGAAACCCCCTCTTGAAGGCAGATACTAAAGCGATTTAGTTCTGATGGGAAGGGGCTGCCGGAAACCGGGCGGCCGACATGCCCAACCTGCGCCTCGCGTCGCCGAGCCCGCTCGAGCGACCGCCGGCGGTCGGCGCCGCCCCGGGCCTCCCCGATCGACACGCGCCGCCAGAGTTGCGGTACAGCGCCTCTGTCGCGTGACGGGATGGCACAGTTTTCCCCGTGAAAGACGCAGCGACAACGGCAGATCGTGAACGCGACCACTCGGGAATCGAGTGGCTGGAACTCTTCTTCGACCTGATGGGGGCGGCGGCTGTTGCGGTGTTCGTCGACGGCCTGCTGACCGGCGCCGATGCGGCGAACCTCGGCATCTTCCTCGTGCTGTTCAGTACCGGATGGTTCGCCTGGACCCTGGTGGTCATGTATGTGGACCTGGCCGCCGAGAGGACGGCGACCCGCGCTGTCGTCTTGGCGATGGTGCTGCTCGGAGTGATGGCGGCCACCTCGCCCCTGCACTTCACTGGGCGCGCCAACGCGTTCGCCATCGCGTTCATCGCGCTGCGACTGATGATCGCGGCCGGGGCGCGCAACACCGGCCGCAGGCTGGTCAACGACCCGATGCTGCTCCAGGCGGGCAGCGTGACGGCGCCCTGGATCGTGTCGTTGTGGGTCGCGACCCCCGGCAAGTACTGGCTGTGGGGGCTCGGGGTCCTCGTCGACATGGGGGTGCTGGCCATCCGCACCGGGCGACGGCAACGCCACCCCCGGGTCAACGACCGCCGTCTGCGCAGGCGCCTGCGGGCCTGGGCCGACAACGAGGCGGTGACGGTTGACGCGGAGCATCTGGGCGAGCGACTCGGGCTGGTGTGGCTGATCCTGCTCGGCACGATCGCCAGCACCCTTGTGCTTGACGCGGCCCGTAGCGACTGGGACCCGCCGTTCGTGGCGACCGTGCTGGCGGGCTTCGCGATCCTGCTTCTGATGTTCGTCCTGGGCTTCTCGGGCCCGCCCGCGCTGCGTCCGCACAACGCGCTCGGCAGGCGTTCTCCCCGGATCGGGCTGTCGATCCACCTGTGGACGATGCTCTCGATCGCGTTCGCAGCGGTCGGGATCGGCGCCGCGATCGCCGAACCGCTGGATCCGGTGCCGCTGCTGTTGCGGGCGCTCCTTGGCCTTGGCCTGGGCGGCTATCTGCTAGCGGTGGCGACCGCTCGCGCGACGGATGGGGCCGCTGCGACCCCGCTCTGGCCGGTGACGGGGGCAGCGGCGGCGGCGTGTCTCGCGGCGGGTGTCCTGCCCGTGCCGGGGGTAGCGGCCCTTGCCATCGGGACCCTCGCCCTTGCCGTCGGCGTGGTCAGCGTTCCGCGCTGACGGCGCACGCCTCGTCGTCGCCGTGCGCGCTGGGGCCCTCGAGTTGGAAGGTCGTGTGCGCCACCTCGAAGTGCTCCGCGACGCAGGCGCGGACCTCGGCGAGGATGCCCTGGGCGTGGCCGTCGTGGAAGCAGGAGTCGGCGACCACGACGTGCGCCGTCAGCACCGGGAGCCCGGTGGCGACCGTCGAGGCGTGCAGGTCGTGCACCTCGATCACGTGGTCGACCTCGACGAGGTGGGCGCGCAGTTCGTCGAGGTCGAGCCCTTCGGGGGTGAACTCCATCAGCACCCTGGTCGTCTCGCGGAGGATGACGAAGGCCCTTGGCAGGATCAGCGCTGCGATCAGCAGGCCCGCGAGCGCGTCGGCGCGCTGGAACCCTGTGGTGGCGATCACCACGGCGGCCACGATCACGCCGAGCGAGCCGAGCGCGTCGTTGAGCACCTCGAGGAACGCCGCGCGCATATTGAGGTTGGCGTCGCGGCCACCGTGCAGCACGAGGAGGCCGACGAGGTTTGCCGCGAGCCCGATGATGCCGAAGACCAGCAACTCCCCCGCCGGCACCTCGGGCGGGCTGACCAACCGCTGCACGCCCTCGATCACGGCGTAGACGCCGACGCCGAGCAGCAGCGCCGCCTGGCCGAGCGCCGCCATCACCTCGATGCGACGGAAGCCCCACGTCCTGCGGTCGTTCGCAGGACGCAGCATCAGCGTCGCGGCGATCAGCGCGACGATCAGCCCGGACAGGTCCGTGACTGCGTGCACTGTGTCGGTCAGAAGCGCGAGGCTGCCCGTGATGATCGACCCCACGAACTGGGCCACCACGATGACGCCCGTGATCGCGACGACCAACCCGAGGCGGCGGCGATGGTCGGGGGTCACGGGACCGGCATGGGCGTGGTCGTGCGCCATCACGCGACCTCCGGCCGCATCAACTGGCTGCACAGGCTGACGCGCGCCCCGGTCGCGTCGAGGAGGTGCTGCGCCGCGCACAGCACGCCCGCGAGGTCGTCGGCGTCCGCGAGGCCGTACCAGGAGGCCCTACCCTCGGCGCGCAGGGTGACGAGCCCGCATTCCAGCAGGCAACTGAGGTGCTTGCTGACGGTCGACTGGGCGATGCCGAGGTGCTCGACGAGGTCGCGCACCCGGTGCTCGCCGGTCGAGAGGTGCTGCAGGATGACCAGCCGCGACGGCTCGGCCAGCGCGTGGAACAGTCGCGCGAAGACCGCGGAGGCCTCGCGGTCCTCACCGCTCACTTGAATCGCCATACGTCGATGGTATCGCTTGATGGCGATGCAATTCCACCCCCGCTCCCAGGCCGTCGCGAAGCCACTAGGGTTGCGCCATGCCTGCCGCCCCCGTTGGACGCCGACTCTGGTTCTGGGTGGTGGTCCTTGGCCTCACGGGGCAACTCGCCTGGACCCTCGAGAACATGTACCTGAACGTGTTCGTGTACAACACGATCACCGACGACCCCAACGTGCTGGCCACGCTTGTCGCCGCCTCGGCGATCGCCGCGACCGTCGCCACCTTCGTCGCGGGCGCCTGGTCGGACCGGCGCGGCAGTCGCACGCCGTTCATCGCGGCCGGCTACGTGCTGTGGGGCGCGAGCACCGCCGCCTTCGGGCTGATCGACGTGCACACCGCGGCGCTGCTGTTCCCAGCGGTCAACGCGGTCGTCGTCGCGATCGTGGCGATCGTGGCGCTGGACTGCCTGATGAGCGCGCTGGGCGCGACCGCCAACGACGCGGCGTTCAACGCCTGGGTGACCGACTCCACCAGCGAGTCGAACCGCGGCAAGGTCGACGGGGTGCTCGCGACCTTCCCGCTGCTCGCGATGCTGATCATCTTCGGCGCGCTCGATCCGCTCACGCAACAGGGCCACTGGCTCGCCTTCTTCGGCATCCTGGGCGGCGCGACGGCCGTCGTCGGCGTGCTCGCGGCGCTGTTCCTGCGCGATACGACCACGCCGAGGCCGAGCGGTTCCTACCTGTCGACGCTGATCAACGGGCTGCGGCCGTCCACCATGCGGGAGCGCCCCAAGCTCTACATCGCGCTTGCCGCGTGGGCGGTGCTCGGCACCAGCACCCAGGTGTTCCTGCCCTACCTGATCATCTACGTGCAGCGCTACCTGCGCATCGACGGCTACCCGATCGTGCTGGCCTCCGTCCTGATCGGCGCGGCGATCCTGAGCGTGCTCGGCGGCCGGGTCCTCGACCGGGTCGGTGCGACACGCGCGATCCTGCCCGTGATGGGAGGCTACGTCGTCGGGCTGCTCGGCATGTTCCTGGCGCGCGGCATGGTGCAGGTGATCGTCGTCGGCATCGTCATGATGGGCGGCTTCATGCTGGCGGTCGCCGCGCTGTCCGCGACGGTGCGCAACCTGACCCCGGAGGGGCGTGCCGGCGAGGTGCAGGGGCTGCGTATGGTGGCGGTAGTGCTGATCCCGATGGTGGTCGGCCCGTTCATCGGCGCCGCCGTCATCCGGGGCGCCAACGAGACCTACGTCGACCTGGGCGTGACCAGGCAGGTCCCGACCCCTTGGATCTTCGTGGCGGCCGCCGTGGTGGCCGTGTTCATCGTCATACCCGTGCGGCTTCTCGGCCGCCGACAGGAGGCCTGAAGATGCTGACCCGCTGGGGCGAGAGCCTCGACCCGAACCGTCCGCTTCCCGAGTACCCGCGCCCGCAACTGGTGCGCGACTCCTACCTGAACCTGAACGGCCCCTGGGACTACGCCTTCACCCCGCTCGACGCGGGCAGGCCGCAGGTGTGGGACGGCGAGATCGTGGTGCCCTTCTCGCCCGAGGCCCCCCTGTCGGGCGTTGGCCGCACGCTCGACGCCGCCTCCGCCCTCTGGTACCGGCGCAGCATCGACCTGCCCGAGGGCTTCGCGCGCTCCCGTGTGCTGCTGCACTTCGGCGCCGTCGACCAGGACTGCGAGGTGTTCCTCGGCGACGTCAGCGTCGGGTCGCATCGGGGAGGCTACCTGCCGTTCGCGCTCGACATCACCGACGCGCTCGCCGCTGGCCACGAAGAACTGGTCGTCCGGGTCGGCGACGACACCGACGCCACCTGGCGCAGCCGCGGGAAGCAGTCCACCCGCCCCGGCGGCATCTGGTACACGCCGCAGTCGGGCATCTGGCAGAGCGTCTGGATCGAGTCGGTGCCTGAGGTCTTCGTACGTGACGTCGTGCTCACGCCCCTGCTCGAGGAGGGCGCCGTCGAGGTGACGGTGGTGGCCGACGAAGGCACGGCGCGGGTCCGGATCCTCGGCGACGCTAGGCGCGTCGACGAGGCAGACGTCCGGGTCAACGTGGCGACCCGGATCCCCCTTGGCCGCTCGGCGCGGCGCTGGTCGCCGGAGGATCCCTTCCTGCATCAGGTTCTGGTGCGGCTCGGCGACGATGAGGTCGAGAGCTACTTCGGGCTGCGCTCAGTCGGGGTCGGCCCCGACGCTGAGGGGCACCCACGGCTGCTGCTCAACGGCGCGCCGTACCTGCATGCGGGGCTGCTCGACCAGGGCTACTGGCCGGACGGGCTCTACACCCCGCCCTCTGACGAGGCGATGGTCTACGACATCGAACTTGCCAAGGAGCTTGGCTTCACGGTGCTGCGCAAGCACATCAAGATCGAACCGCTGCGCTGGTACCACCACTGCGACCGGCTCGGGATCCTGGTGTGGCAGGACATGGTCAACGGGGGCAGGCGCTACAACCCGCTCGTCATCCAGGCACCCGTCGTCGCCCCCCTCAATCTCGACGACCGCAGGCACCGGCTTTTCGGCAGGCAGGACGAGGAGGGTCGCGACGAGTTCCTCGAGGAGTTGGACGCGACGGTCGCCCTGCTGCGCTCCAGCCCGAGCGTCGCTCTGTGGGTGCCGTTCAACGAGGCCTGGGGCCAGTTCGACTCGCTCGCCGTGACCGACCGGTTGCGCGGACTCGACCCGACGCGCCCCATCGACCACGCGAGCGGCTGGCACGACCAGGGCGGCGGCGACCTGGCGAGCAGGCACGTCTACTTCCGCAGGTACCGACTGAGCGACGCGGACGCCTCCGACGCGCGCGCCGCGGCTCTGACCGAGTACGGCGGCTACTCGCACCGCGTGGAGGGGCACACGTGGGGCGACGACGAGTTCGGCTACCGCCGGTTCGCCGACCGGGGCGAATTCGAGCGTGCCTTCCTGCGCCTGCAGCACGACCAGATCGGCCCAGCGATCGACGGGGGCCTCTCGGCCTACATCTACACCCAACTCAGCGACGTGGAGGGCGAGACAAACGGGCTTGTCACCTACGACCGGGCGTTCGTGAAGGTCGACACCGACTCGGTGCACCGCTCGAACCTCAGCCTGCGGCAGCGCCACGACGCCGTCGCGCTCGGGCTGCCGTCCAGGCCGGTTCCGGTGCTGGAGTGCGAGATCACCTCGCCGGTGTCGTTGACGCTGCCCGACGGTCGACTCAATCCGGCGTCGACGGGCTGGACCCGCACGCCGCTGATCCGCACCGACGGCATCGGCCGCGGCAGGCTGGGCGCGGGGCGCAACAAGCGGTGGGAGTACTGGGCCGTGATGACGCCGAGCCACGTCATCGCCCTTGTCACCTCGGACATCGACTACGCGGCGGTGCACGGCATCTGGGTGCTTGACCGGGCCACTGGCCAGGCGGTCGCGCACGACGCCATCGGGGTGCTCGGCGGCTCGGTCGACCTGCCGGGCACACTCGGCGAGGGCCCCGTGCGCACGTCGACGCGCGCCGTCAAGATCGCCATCGACGAGGTCGACGGCGGCACGAGGCTCCGGGCACGCGGCCCCAGGGTCGAGGTCGACATCGTGGCGCACCGCCCCGAGGGGCACGAGTGCCTCGGCGTGGTGGTGCCCTGGAGCGAGACGCGCTTCCAGTACACCGTCAAGGACGTCGCCCGGCCCGCAACCGGCTGGGTCGCGATCGACGGCACCCGCCACGACCTGCCCGCCGAGGGCGCCTGGGCGACCCTTGACCACGGCCGTGGCCGCTGGCCATACGACGTGACCTGGAACTGGGGAGCGGGGGCAGGCGTGGTCGACGGGCGCGTCGTCGGGCTGCAGGTCGGCGGGAAGTGGACCGACGCGACGGGCAGCACGGAGAACTCGCTCGTCGTCGACGGTCGGCTCACCAAGATCAGCGAGGAACTGGTCTGGGAGTACGACCAGGAGGACTGGATGTCGCCGTGGCGGGTGCGCGGCGCGGGCATCGACGCCACCATGAAGCCCTTCCACCTGAAGCAGTCGGTGACCGACCTCAAGGTGTTCTCGTCCGACACCAACCAGTGCTTCGGCACCTGGCGGGGCAGGGTCCGCGACGAACACGGCACCTGGGTCAGCATCGACGGGATCGAGGGCTGGGCCGAGCACGTCCACAACCGCTGGTGACGGCCGCGGCCGCCAACAGCGGCCCTAGCCAGCGCGCGCCCCGCTGCCCGTGATCCTGGCGCCACCTACCCTTTCACCATGCTGCGAACGATCGGACGCTGGATCGCCTACCCCCTGATCGCGGGGGCCTTGGCGGTCATCCTGACCATCGTGATGGCGAGCGTGAAGGGCCAGAGCGGAGACCTCGACTCCAGCTTCGAGGTCACCTCCTTCGACGCCACCTACGACCTGGAGCAACAGGACGACGGCAGCCTCGATGTGCTCATCACCGAGACCCTCGAGGTCGACATCCAGCACACCGGAAAGCACGGCATCATCCGGGCCATCCCGCTGACCTACCAGAGCCACGAGAACGAGGTCTCTGACGTCGTCGTCGAGGGTCGACTGCGCGACGCCAACGAGTTCTACGAGCCGGGCGAATCGGAGACGCCTCAGGAGTGGACCCCAGCGTCGTTCAGCGAGGAGGACATCGACGGCGGCATCGCCCTGCGGATCGGTTCGAGTTACTCGACGCTCGAGACCGGCCAGCAGTTCTACCGGATCAGCTACCGGCTCGCCGACGTCGCCATGAACACCCCCGACGGCAAGGCCCAGGAGGTGGCCCTCGACGCCAACGGCACCGGCTGGGGCGTCCCCTTCGGCAGCGTGACGACCAAGCTGACGGTTCCTGCCGGGCTGGCCGAGCGCCTCAACGGCAACGCGGCCTGCTACATGGGCTCGGAGGGCGACCGCGCCACCTGCTCCGTCGAGCGCACCGGGGACGGCCCGGTGGTCTTCACCTCGGGTGCGCGGGGCTTCGAACCGCACCAGTCGCTCACCTTCGCCGTCGGCTTCGAGCCGGGCACCTTCTCCCAGGCGTATACGCCGCAGCGGGCCCTGTACACCGCGCTGATCGTGATGGCGGTGCCGCTCGGCGTCGCGCTCATCATCCTGCTCGGCGTCGTCCTCCCCCGCTGGTGCGCAGGTGGCTGCTGAACAGGCGGGTGCTCGTCACGGAGTTCCAGCCGCCAAAGGGCGTCGAACCCGTGGTCGCGGCCGACGTGTGGGGAGTCCCCGAGCGCGGCATGGCCGCCCAACTGATCCAGGCCGTCGTCACCAAACAGATCAGCATCGTGACGCCCGAGGCCGCGGCCTCCGAGGCGCAGGCAGGCATGTCCAAGTGGCGGCAGGCGAGGCAACGCAAACAGTTGCGCGAGTCGATCCGCTTCGAGGGCATCGACACACTCGACGACCGCGGCGTGGGCAGCCTGCTGCGCGGCCAGTTCCGCTACGGCCTGTCTTCGATGCCGAGCGACACGCTCGTGCAGCGGCGCCGCTCCCTCGTCGAGGAGGCAGGCATGCGCTTCGGTAGGTACAAGGAGGCGGGGTCGTGGTTCCTGCCGACCTACATCTTCGGGCTGATCGTGCTCGGCGTGTTCAACCTGATCGCCCTGAACATCTCGCTCGAGATCACCGGGTGGAACATCCTGATGACCGTCGTGACGGTGCTGCTGCTCATCATCGCCCTGTACCGCACCCAGCCGATGGGCAAGCTGACCGAGAAGGGCAAGGACGTCTACCAGCACCTGCGCGGGCTGCGTCACTTCATGGCCATGTCGGAGGCCGACCGGATCGCCTACCTGCAGGGCACCGACACCGCCCCGCGGGTCGCCCGGGGCGACCAGACGCTCATCAAGCTCTACGAACCACTTCTCCCCTACTCCGTCATCTTCGGGCTGGAGGAGTCGTGGGGCCGCCTGATCGGCGAGGACGACCGGGTGCCGACGGCCGGGTCGGTCGCCCCGCTGGTGAGCGCCTACCTGCTGACCGACATGCTGCAGTCGTACAACTACTCCAGCCATCGCTCCTACGACCACGCGATGACCCTCAGCAGCGCCAACGGCCGCGCGAGCGACGGGTTCAGCAGCGCAGGAGGCGCCATCTCCGACATGTTCGCAGGCAGCAACGACGGCTCCGGCGGAGGCTGGTCGGGCGGAGGCGGAGGAGGCGGAAGCTGGTCCTCCGGCAGTTCCGGCGGTGGGGGCAGCGTCGGCGGCGGCATGGGAGGCGGCGGTGGCTCCAGTTGGTGAGCGTGCCTTAGGGTTCGCGCATGTGGCGTAACTGGTCCAGTTGGGTCGGCTTCCTGATCGGGCTGATCGTCGTGCTCATCGCCATGACGTGGCTCGCCGCCAGTTGGGGCCCGCGGGACGCACCGAGGCCCGACGACGCGATGCGTGGGCACACCTTCACCGCCGACTACTCGGCGCGCGAGCACGACGGGGGCCTCGACCTCGACGTGACCGAGGTGGTCGTCATCGACTTCACCTCGTCGGCGCGGGGCATCATCCGCGACATCCCGACCCGCTACCGGGGCCACTCCAACGAGGTCCGCGACGTGCAGGTCGAGTGGAGCCCGCTCGGCCCGGGCGACGAGGCCCCGACGTCTGGGGGCCTGCGCAGACCGACGTGGACACGGACTCCGGGGTCACGTCGATCAGGATCGGCTCGATCAACACCTACCTGGAGCCGGGTAGGTACGCCTACCGGATCAGCTACACCTTCACCGACGTCGCGCTGAACACCTTCGGCGGTCAGGAGATCTATCAGAACGCCAACGGCAATCAGTGGGGCACCGGCTTCGACCGGGTCGCAGCAACGCTGCGGGTGCCCGCCTCGCTTGTCGACCGGTTGAACGGCGACGCCGCCTGCTACCAGGGGCCGAAGGGGTCCAGGGACCGGTGCACGATCTCGCGCACCGACGGCGCCGACGGAACCTCCTTCACCGCCACGTCTGACGGTGCGCTCGGCGCGTTCGAGGGGGTGACGTTCGCCGTCGGGTTCGAGCCGGCGACGTTCGAGCGGGCCGCCACGCCGCGCACGCCGACGTTGTGGAGGCTGCCCTTCCTGCTCGCGACAAGCTCGGTCGGCCTCGCCGCGCTCGCCGTGGCGCAGGTGCGGCGGTGGCTCGCCCGGCCGCGTACCGACGCCGAGGCGGCCGTCCGCTTCGCCCCGCCCAAGGACCTGCCGCTGATGGCGGCCGCGGACGTCTGGGGTGTCGCGGAGCGCGGCCCAACCGCCGAACTGATCGCAGCGGTGCTGGACGGGGAGGTGCGCTTCACCACCGCGGGCGACTTCGCCGACCAGTACGTGCAGGCCGGCCCACCCCGTCGCGTCACCCGCGGCGAGGCGAAGCGGCTGCGGGCCGGGTTCGTCGCGGAGGGCCTCGCGGAGGTGAAGGACGACACCACCAGGAAGTTGTTGCTCGACTACTTCCCGGCGGGCCGGATCGACCCGTCACACGTGCCGCACGCCCTCACGGAAGATCGCAGGCGCGCGCTCGTCGAGTCGCTCGGGCTGCGCAGGGCCGGTGGCTCGGGCCGCTGGTTCGTCAAGTCGTACGTCCTGCTCCTCCTCCTCGTCGCCCTGTCGACGGTCTTCCTGTGGGCGATGGGCGATCACTGGTGGGTCGTCTGGGTCGTGGGGCTCGTCGGCCTGCTGCTGCTCGTGGCCGCCGCGTTCCGGATGCCGACGGGCGGTCGGCTGACCGAGCACGGCGAGGAAGTGCTTGGCGAGTTGCGCGGCCTCGAACGCTTCATGTCGATGGCGGAGAAGGACCGGATCGCCTGGCTGCAGTCCACCTCGTCAGCCCCTCGGCTCCGGGACGCGGACGACAGGGCCAGGGTCAAGCTGTACGAGCCGCTGCTGCCCTACGCGGTGATCTTCGGCCTTGAGGACTCCTGGGCCGACCTCGTCGGCGCGGACCTGGACGGGAACCGGTCGCGCTGGATGCTCGGCGGCGCGTCGGTCGCCTTCGCGCAGTTGCTGTCGTCGGTCAGTTGGCCTCGGCCGGGCACGCGCGCCTCGTTCGCGCCGGGGCGTCGGACGCTGCGTCAGGCCTCGACGTCGTTTGCCACTGGGCTCACCAAGTTCTCCTCTGGTGGCTCCGGCCGCGGCGGCGGCTCCCGCAGGGGCGGGTCCCGCGGAGGCGGCCGCAGCGGCGGAGGCAGGGGCGGCGGTGGCGGCCGCAGTTGGTGAGCGCGGGTCTGTCGTTGAGCAGCATTCCACGTTCGTTTCCGGGATTGCCGATTGGCAGCGCTCACATGGGCGACGAACCGCGGATGCTGCTCATCGTCGGGTCGATCACGCGGCGCCGCGTCCGTCCCCTGGGTCACGTCGACTAGGGGTCAGGCCTCGTCGTCGTCGTCGTTCGTTGGGCGCGTTGGCACGTCCAGTTCGATGACGCCGGACTCGAGGTCGGGCGGTTGAGGCCCGGGCGCGCCCTTGCCGGTCTCCACGATCAGGCTCTTCTCGAGGTCGCGCTGCCGGAAGACGTGCTCCATGCCGGGCGAGAAGGCGGTGATGAACTCGCTCATGGCAGGCCGACCGACACGACGACGGGGGCGGACCCGTCCTGCTGCTCGGAGGACTTCTTCAGCGAAAGCACCGAGACGAGCACGATGATCGCGGTCAGCAGCCCGACGGCCATGATCAGCAGCACCGCAACCCGGCCGTTGCCGCGCGGCTCTTCCGGCGTCTGATTCTGGCTCACGTGACTCCCCTCGACGGTGACGCAACCCTACCCCGGTCGCCACGACGGCGCGGCCGTCGGCCGGGCGGGACCCGCGTCGGTGACCCATCAGGTCACTAGGGTCCGAGCAGTGCGACCTCCCCCGACGAAAGGCCACGCCATGGCGTATCTGGACCTCGTGTACCGACGCGACGCCGACGGCACGCTGCACTACCTGGACGCCTGGACAGACAACGGCGGCGTGGTTGTCCACACGGGCAAGGTCGGCCACCGGGGCGGGGTCTCCTTGCGCCGCACCGGGGCGAAGGCGGGTGTGACGGCGAAGCAGGTGATGGACGACGTCACGTCGGAGGCCGCCGAGCAGGGCTACGCACCGTTCCCCGACGATGACCGCGGATGGGTGGTGCTGCAGGTCTGGACGGCGACCGAGGACCTCTCGCATCCCGAGGACGAGCGGATGATGAGCGACATGTGGGACGCGCTCGACTCCCATCTGCGGGCCTTCGGAGTGGGCGAATGCGACGGCAACGATGTCGGGGGCACACCCAGCAACCCCGCCTACCATCGGGGCACCGTCGTCAACTGGTTCTGCCCCGTGGTCGACGCCGAGGCCGGGGTCAAGGCACTGCGCGGCTTCACCCGGGCGTTCCACCTGGGCAGCAATCACGTGATCGGCATCCGTCCCCGCCCCGACGACGACTACACGCTCGCGTTCTCCCCGCGGAAGTCGGACACCCAGTTCCGGTTGTAGCCAGCCGGGTCCTGCGATCGACGCTGACTGCGACCATCCGGCGCGTCGACCCCACCGCCTCACTAGGCTGGCTGCACGACCGATCGAGGAGGAACGATGATCTTCATCTGCGTGAAGTGGAAGGTGAAGCCGGAGCACGCCGAGGCTTGGCCTGAGATCACCCGCGAGTTCACCGAGGCGACCCGGGCAGAGCCGGGAAACCTGTTCTTCGAGTGGTCGCGCAGCCTCGACGACCCCGACACCTACGTGCTGATCGAGGCGTTCAAGGACGACGCCGCCGAGGCCCACGTGACGAGCGAGCACTTCCGCAAGGCGCAGGCCGACCTGCCCGCCTACCTGCCGGAGACGCCCAAGGTCCGAAACGTCCGCATGGACGGCGACCACTGGGACGAACTGGGCGAGTTCCGCGTCGGCTGACGCGCGACTGGCCCCCGCCGGTTGAGCCCCGTCAAGCTCGGGGGCCGAGTCCCTGCGAATCTCACGAGGTTTCGACCGATGTCGGCCGCTCCGCGCCCGACATGGCTCAACCAGCACACCGCCGGTTGAGCCGCGCCAAGGCGCGCAGCGCCGCAGCTCGCGTCGAAACCAACTCTCACCCTCGCAGAGACCAGATCCCAAGGACCCTGGACACCTCACGAGGGTTTCGACCGATGTCGACCGCGCTCCGCGCCCGACATGGCTCAACCAGCGACCCCAAGGCGCTCAGCGCCGCGACGCGCGTCGACCAACCAACCCCCAGGCAACCAGGGACCCGACCACAGTCGGACCCCTCGACGAGCTCGGGGAACGAGGTCCCTGCGACCCTCACGAGGTTTCGACCGATGTCGACCGCTCCGCGCCCGACATGGCTCAACCAGCAATCGTGGGTTGAGCCGCGCCAAGGCGCGAAGCGCCGCGACGCGCGTCGAAACCAACCAACTTCCGCCCGCGCAGAGACCCGACCACGATCGGACCCCTCGACGAACTCGGGGAACGGGGTCCCTGCGAACCTCACGAAGTTTCGACCGATGCCAACCGCTCCGCGCCTGCCATGGCTCAACCAACGAGGGTTTCGACCGATGTCGGCCGCTCCGCACCCGACATGGCTCAACCAGCGCCTGCCCGACACGCTCAGTCGGCAGACCCGACCGAGGCCACGAAGACGTACTCGGCGCCCGGCCGATCCGGGGCGTCGCGGACCTCTTCGACGACGAATCCTGCCGAGCGCAGCGACGACTCAAGCGCGTCCCTCGACCGGAACCGCAGTGTGGACGTCGAGTCGACCCGAACGCCGTCGCGGTGGAAGATCGTCGGCGACTCGAACGTGACGAGTTCCCCGTCGACAGAGGTCACCTCGGCCCAGTCCTCGACCGGCCCCTCGTGCGCGACGTCGACGACCTGGCGGGTCGCCTCCTTCGTCCAGCCCTCCCACGCGCGACGCTCCGGAACCCGGGACTCGAAGACGAGCCTGCCGCCGGGCCGCAGCGCCTCCCGCGCGGCGGCGAGCGTGTCGGCCCACTGTTCGTCGGTCAGGAACACCTGCGCGACGTTTGCCGTCATGAACGCCAGGTCGACCTGCAGCGGCAGCACGTCGCGGGCAACGCCGTGCACGAACCGGACCCGGTCGGCATACGGCTTGCGTCGGGCGACCTCCAGCGACGCGAACGCCGGGTCGACGCCCACCACCGTGACCCCGTCGGCCGCGAGGCGGGTCGCGAGGGTGCCGGTGCCGCAGCCGATGTCGAGCACGTCGGTCGCGCCGAACTCAGCGACCATCGCGACGTACGCGTCGAGATCGCCACGGTCGGGGTCGAGCGGGTCGTAGACCGCCGCCAGGCGCGGATGGTCGAAGATCTGATCGGGCATGGGGCCGAGCTTACGAGGTGGGCCACGATCGTCGTCGTCGAGTGACACGATGGATCATGGCCACCATCTTTTGCACGGCGACCTCGCTGGACGGGTTCATCGCCGACGACGCCGAGAGCCTCACGTGGCTCTTCAACACGCCCAACTGCGAGGGCGACCCGCAGGGCCGCTACGGCGACGACGCCACCCTCGACTTCGACCGCTTCATCGAGCGCGTCGGGTCGACCGTGATGGGGGTCAACACCCTCGAGTGGCTGAGGCGCGAGGCCCAGTCCTCCGGCAAACCCTTCGCATGGCCGTATGAGCAGCCCTCCTGGGTCGTCACGCACCGAGACGTCGAGGTGCCCGACGGCGTCAAACTCTTCCAGGGCGACGTCGCCGACCTGCACCCCCTGCTCGTCGAGGCGGCAGACGGCAGGGACGTGTGGGTGATCGGCGGCGGCGACCTCGCGGGCCAGTTCGCCGACGCGGGCCTGCTCGACTACATGTGGGTCCACCTGACGCCGGTAACCCTCGGATCGGGCAGGCCGCTGATGCCCCGCAGGCTGCGACTGCACCGCGAGAACGTCGAACGCGACGGCCAGTTGACCGCCATGCTCTTCAGGGTCGTCGGGCCCGAACCCGACTGACCTCCACACCCGATCGTTTCGGCGGCGGGCGCGACCTCCGGTAAAATGCCTCGCGGTGTGCCGGGAAGTCTGGTCGGCGCCGTCGGATCCCCGGCGGGACAGTCACCGAAAGGCACCATGACCTCACCCATCACCCGGCTGCGCGACTTCGTCTCGCGCGAGTCGGTGGCAGGCATCCTCCTCCTGATCGCCGCGGCGCTCGCGCTGCTGTGGGCCAACTCGCCCTGGCGCTCCGCCTACTTCGACCTGTCGGCGATCACCGTCGGCCCGGCCGCGCTGCACCTCGACATGAGCCTGTCGCAATGGGCCGCCGACGGCCTTCTCGCGATCTTCTTCCTCGTGGTGGGCCTCGAACTCAAGCAGGAGATCGTCACTGGCAGCCTCCGCAACCCGAAACTGGCGGCGGTTCCCGTGTTCGCAGCGATCGGCGGCATGGCCGTCCCCGCGTTGGTCTTCGCGGCGGTGATCGCCGTGACCGGCGCGACCGACGCGCTCGGCGGTTGGGCCATCCCGACGGCAACCGACATCGCCTTCGCGCTCGCCGTCCTCGCCGTCTTCGGACGGGGCCTGCCGCGGGCCCTTCGCGTGTTCCTGCTGACCCTTGCCGTCGTCGACGACCTGCTCGCGATCATCGTCATCGCCGCGTTCTACACCTCCTCGCTGTCCCCCCTGTGGCTGGTGGTGTCGCTCGGCTGCGTCGCGCTGTTCGCGGTGCTCACCCGGATGGGCCGCACCCGCTGGTGGCTGCTGCTGCCCGTCGGGCTGCCGGCCTGGGGGTTCATGCATGCCTCCGGCGTGCACGCGACGATCGCGGGCGTGCTGCTCGGCCTCGTGGTGCCCGCCCGGGCGATCCATGGGGAGAGCGACTCCCGCTCGCACCGTTTCGCGCACGCGATCCAGCCGCTCTCCTCCGGGATCGTGGTGCCGGTCTTCGCGTTCTTCGCGGCCGGCGTCTCGCTGGTCGACGGCGACGGGCCGCTGGCCGTGCTGAGGCAACCGGTGCTGCTGGCGATCTTCCTGGGCCTTGTCGTCGGCAAGGTCGTTGGCGTGATGGGCACGACGGCGCTTGTCACCAAGCTCACCCCGCTGCGACTACCCGACGCGGTCGGCCTGCGCGACCTGCTGCCCGTCGGCCTGCTCACCGGCATCGGGTTCACGGTCTCGCTCCTGATCGCGGAACTGTCGTTCCCGGACGGTCCGCACACCGCGGCGGCGAAGTTCGCGATCCTCGCCGGATCGCTTGTCTCGGCGGCGCTCGGTGCCGTGGCGCTTCGCCGGTCGGCGCGCCTGAAGCGTTCCACCGACATGAACGAGGACGGCGTCGTCGACGTCGACACCGACCCGATCCCCTGACCCGCTCGCCTAAGGTGTCGGGATGGATCCCATCCCGTTCACCCCGGTCGATCACGACTTCCCCGGGTGGCCGATGCCGCCGTCTGTTCCCGCTGGCATGCGCCTCGAACTCAGCCGGGCGCGCCTTCTCGACGGGGAGGAGGCGCGCTTCGACGAGTGGATGGCGATGCTGCACGAGCGCTACGACGAGTGCCTCGCGACCCTTCCCCAGGAGCGGATGGCCTTCGAGGCGACGTTCCTGAACCGGGAGGCCGACGGCAGTTGGTGGATGTACCACCTGCAACTGATGGGCGAGGACTCCCCCGGCCTGGTGCTCGACAACGACCTTGACAGGGCTCACCACGCGTTCGCCGTCGCGACCAAGCACCAGGGCTGGGAGGAGTTGCAGCCGAGGCTGCTGCTCGCGCCGCCGACGGTGCTGGCCGCGCTCGTCGAGGCGGCCCAACCGCCTGCCCAGCCGGGCTAGTCGGCCCGGGCCGGCCGGTCCAGCGGAAGGGGGTCAGCTTGCCCGGGCGAGCCGGAGCCGACGCACGGGCGCGGGCTCTGGGGCGCCGTCGGGCTGCCCCATCAGCGCGCGACGCCAGCCGAACCAACTGACGGCGACCGGCAGCAGCGCGCCGACCCACGCGAACGGGGCGGCGAGCGCGACACCGAGGAAGCCGAGCGGGGCGACGAGCACCAGGCCGACGACAGCGCGCACGATCAGTTCCATGAACCCGGCGAGCGTCGGGATCGCGGTCGCGCCGAGGCCCTGGATGGCGTTGCGCAACACGAAGACGCTTGCCAGGATCGGGTAGAGCGCGCCCTGGACGATGAGGTAGTCGTGCGCAAGTCGGACGACCTCCTGCTGGCCGTCGCCGACGAAGACCTGGACGATCGGCGTCCCGAGGAGCGCCACGACAAGGCCGAGCACGAGGGCAAGTGCCCACGTGACGAGGCTGGTGCGCCAGACACCGGCGCGGATCCGGCCCCACTTGCCCGCGCCGCGGTTCTGCGCGACGAACGTCGTCACGGCGACACCGAACGAGCCGAGCGGGGCGACGGCCAACTGGTCGACGCGCATCGCCGCGGTGAACGCGGCGACCGAGGTCGCGCCGAGACCGTTGACGGCATACTGCAGCACGACGGCGCCGATCGCGATGACCGACATCTGGAAGCCCATGGCAAGGCCGGGGCGCACGGACTCGCCGAGCTCGCCGGGCTGCGACTTCCAGTCGGCGCGGCCGAGCCGAAGCTGGGGCATCCGGCGGGCGATCAGGATCACGCACAGGATCACGGAGACCAGTTGCGCCATCACTGTGGCGAGGGCCGCGCCGGGCACTCCCCATCCGAAGGCGCCGATGAACACGACCACGAGGATCACGTTCAGCACGCAACTGATGATCAGGAAGTAGAGCGGGGTCCGGCTGTCGCCGAGCGCCCGGATCGCCGAGGCGAGCAGGTTGTAGGCCATCACGATTGGCGCGCCTGCGAAGGAGACGATGAGGAACGCCTTCGCGTCGCCCATCAACTCATGCGGCGTCTGCATCAGCGTCAGCAGGTCCTTGGCACCGAGCACGCCGACCGCGGTGATCACGGCGGCGATGGCGGCCGAGACGCGGATGGCGTTGGCGAAGTGGCGCTTGAGCGCGGCGAGATCGCCGGCGCCATAGGCCTTGGCGATCGGGATGGCCAGGCCGCCCGCGGCGCCGAAGGTGAAGCCGAGCAGCAGGAACATCAGGCTGCCGGTCGCACCGACCGCCGCGAGGGCGTTGACGCCGAGCATTCGGCCGACGACCGCGGCGTCGGTGAACTGGTAGAGCTGCTGGAACAGGTTGCCGATGAGGAGGGGAAGGGTGAAGGCGACAATCACGCGGGTCGGCGAACCGACCGTAAGGTTGTTTGACATGGGTGTACTCGCGCGCTCAGATAGGGCTGGATGTAGAGAAGAGGAAGCTATTTGTGGTTCCGTGAAATTAACTCGAACCGACCGATTAGCTTACGCCTCTTACCCCAGAGTGCAATTCGGGGTCGCCCGAACACTGCGGTCTTCGCGGTGGCGTGGGTGGGTTGAGCAGCATCCCCGACCCGATGGCGATGTGAGCGTTCACAGATGGCGTAACCAGCAACGAACACCGACTACTGCTCATCGCGGGGGCCCTCCCCAGCGCCCGCCCCAAGGAGAGTCGTCGGCCCCGCCCAGGCGGGCCGACGTCGGGATCCCACTCGACGGGCAGGTCGACCCGAGCATCTGACGCACGGCGCCGCCGCCGGAGGCGTCCCCTTCACCCGCGCCGGTAGCGTGCCGACGCCTCCGCGCGGGGTGCACCAACGGCCACCTCACCCGCAGCAGGGGAACCGGCTGACACCGTCAGTGCTTAAGCTCACCCCGTGCCCGCCGTTCAACTCACAGACCACGATCTGCCCACCTCCGACGAACTGGTCACGCTGTACTCCAGCGTCGGCTGGACGGCCTACACCCGCGACCCGGTCCGCCTGTTCGACGGGATCACCCGGTCGCTGCGGGTGGTGTGCGCACGCGAGGACGGCCGACTCGTCGGGTTGGCGCGCGTCGTCGGCGACGGGCTCACGATCGTCTACCTCCAGGACATCCTGGTCGCGCCGTCGCACCAGCGCGACGGGATCGGCAAGCGCCTGTTCGAACGCGTCCTCGAACCGTTCGACGAGGTCCGCCAGAAGGTCCTGATCACCGACGACGAACCGCGCCAGCGCGCCTTCTACGAGTCGATGGGATTCTCCGAGATTCGCGACCTCGATTCCAAGATCCACGCCTTCGTGAAGTTCAGCTGACCCACGGCCAGCCCCAGCGGACCACATAGACGACGGCACCCGCCAGCGCGAACACCAACAGCGTTGCGCCCATGAACGGCCCGACGACGGCGCTCGTGGGGCCCTCGCGGCGACGCAGGGGGCCGATCACGAACAGCAGCCCGATCGTCTGCACGACACCGAGCGCCACGACTGACCAGTCGCCAAGGATGGCCAACCCGAGGGGGATGAAATGCAGCGCGACGGTGAGGGCGACCCACCAGGCGGCCCAACGTCCCTGCCCACGCCTTGCCAGGATCACGGCGCCGACTCCGGCGACGACGACCTCGACCGCCACAAGTACCCCGAACCAGGCCTCGCGGCCGGCGAGCACGCTTCCGTCGCTCCAGCGGGCGTACACCGCGTAGCCGAACAGCGCCGCCAGGGCGATTCCGACGACAGATCCGGCGCCGAGCAGCCCTCTGAGTCGCGGCGACGGGGCCTCCTGCGCCCACCCGAGCCACACGATCGTCATGAGCCCGAACCAGGCCGTCGTGAATGCCTGGTTCAGGGGGAACTCCGCGAGCATCGCTGCGATACCTCCGTTGTCGTCGGCCAATGCCATTGCGGCAAGGGCCTTTCTCCACCCTTACACGGGCCCGGGTCAGAGACGCTTCCCGCCAGGGCTGGGCGGGAACCATTCGGACGGATCGGCCCGGGTTGGGGTTCAGCGGTATCGATGGCCCGATGCGAGAATCGCCATCGAGTCGACGCCTGCAGTGGCGACGCTCGACCTGCAGGTTGCGCGCATCTGGCCAACGACGGCTCCCGGGAAGGGACCGCTAGGCTGCGGGTTCACTGGCCGAAAGGGTGAGTCATGGGCAAGGGTTGGGGCACGATTCTGGCGGCGGCGGCCGTGGTGGTGGCGGGATGCGCTCCCTCCCCCGATCTGAGGCCGCAACCCACCCCCTCGGATACGGTCCCGGGGACGACCGCGCCTTCCGCCACGGACTCCCCGTCGGCCCCTGCCGAGCCCGAGCCTGTCGTCCCCGCGCCGCCACTGGAGGCGGCTGAACTCGCCACCTACGGCGGGGTTGCGACGCTCGTCGTCTCGGCCGGCTGCACCGGCACTCTGATCGAGACGGGTGTCGATACGGCGCCCGCCTATCTCCTCACCAACGGCCACTGCGTCGGCGTCGACGGGATGTCGGCCAACGACACCCTGATCGACTCCGAGGGCCAGGGCGAGGTCCGCTTCTTCAACGTCGCGGGCGGCGCCGAGAAGGTGCTCAGCGTGCCCGTCACGCGCTTCGAGTACGGCACAATGCGCGGCGTCGATGTCGGCATCGTCCGCGTGGACTCCACCCTCGGCGAACTCCGGGCCGCTGGCGCGGTGCCGCTCAAGATCGCCTCCGAGGCACCGGCCGAGGGCACACAGGTCGTCAACATCGCGTCCCCGACGCAGGGCGTCGCCGCCGATCAGCAGGTGCTCCGCAAGGGTGAGTGCACCCTGGGCGCCACGGTCGACCTGATCGAGCACAAGTGGCTGTGGCTCGACGCGCCCCGCACCGACTGCCCGGGCGTGCTGGGCGGCTCCTCCGGCTCCCCGATGATCGCCGACGGTGAGATCGTGTCGATCATCAACACCACCAACACCGGGGTACCCGCCGACAGGGGCGCGAGCTGCTACCTCGGCAAGCCGTGCGAGATCACCGCCGACGGGGCCGAGTTCGTGCCCAACAGCAGCTACGGCGTCGACATCGCTGGCATGGGCGCATGCTTCCCGGACGGCACGTTCGCGCTGGGCGACGACTGCCCGCTCGCGGCAGGGTCGCTGTCACGGGTCGGCGGAGGCGGCATCTACGGAGCCGACGGCACCGACGGTGGGGACCGCCCCGCCGAACTGACGCTCGAGGCCGGGGGCGCGCAGGCAGTCGCCGTCGTGCAGGGGGTCCCGCTCAAGGACGCCAGGACCTGCACGGACCCGGCGACCTACGACTCCGCCCCGATGATGACGCTCGAGGACGGCGTCGAGATCGCCAGCACCCCCGTCACGCTGCCCACCGCCAACGGCTTCGTTCTCGCCTGCGCCGCGGAACCGGGCAACGAGGAGGCCGCCGCCCGGTTCGTCTACTCGGTCGACACCGTCGCCCCCACGGAGGGTCCCAAGCTGAGCCAGACCCCGCTCGGCGAGGACGAACTGATGATCGACCCGCTGTTCGACATCCCAGACATCGCCGACATCCACCTCGTGTTCGGCCCTGTCGACGAGACGGACTGCTCGGACCGCTCTTCCTACTTCCCCTACCGTCGGCAGCCGTTGTTCTTCGCGCCGGAGGACCTGCCCGCCCGCTTCTGTGCCGTCGGCTTCGACATGGCGGGCAACGAGTCCCCGGTCACCGATCAGATCGTGGAGCGCTGACCAGCGCCATCCGCAGCAGCGGATACGGCCTGCCCTGGTCGTCGAGGTCGCTCCGCCCGACGGTGTGAAACCCGTTGGCGAGGTAGAAGCCGACCGCCTGCGGGTTCTGTTGGTTGACGTCTACCCGGTCGACGCCTTGACGCAACGCCCACCCCAGGAGCGTCGTCCCGACGCCGCGACCGCGGAAGTCGGCGTGCACGAACAGCATCTCCAGCGAGCCGCCCGCCACGCCGGCGAAGCCCACGATCCGGTCGGAGACGACGGCGGCGGCGAGCCTCACCTGCGGGAAGTAGTCGCTGGCCAGGTGCGACTCGATCCGGTCCCTGTCGTCGGCGGCCAGAAAGTCGTGGGTGGCGTCGACTGCGCTACGCCACACGTCGACGAGCACCGGCCAGTCCTCGACGGTCGCGTCCCGCACCTCCATGTCACCCTCCCGTGCTCGGCGTTTCTGTCCACCGATCCTCCCAGACCCCGCGTCCTCCGCGTCGCGCGTGCGTAGCGTTGCGCACGACCAACCACGAGGAGGCACCCATGAGCACCTACCTGATCTCCTTCCCTGGCCCCGCGATGCGGGTCGACCCCGAGGACCTGCCGCAGGTCTCGGCCGACGCCGACGCCGCCACCCGGGAGGCGCGCGACGCGGGGGTGCTGGTCTTCGCGGGCGGCATCGACAACGCGGTCGGCCCGGTGATGGTGGCCGCCGACGGCACGGTCACGGAAGGCACCTACCCGCAGACCCGCGAGTTCGACGGAGGGTTCACCGTCGTCGACGTGGAGTCCAGAGAGGAGGCGCTGCGCTGGGCGGCCCGCTTCGCGCGGGCCTGCCGCTGCCCGCAGGAGGTCCGCGAGATCCGGTGAGCCCTAGTTCGCCCCGTCGGAGGTGGCCGCCCGAACGAGCCGGACGGCGAGGCGGTCGCCACCGGCCAGGCGAGCATCGTCAGCGCGAACGCGATGGGCCATGCCACCGCGAACTGCCGTGGCCAGGCCGCCAGCCACGCCTGCGTCGGGCCGAGCGCGATGAGGCTCATCAACCCCGACATGGTGGCCGCCATGATGCAGGTCATGATCACCTGGGCGATCAGCGCCGTCTTCTTGTTCACGTCTGTCCTTCTCTGGGACGACGCGGGCACGAGGCGGCGCCGTTCCCGTCGTGGGTTCGAGCGCCTTGGGTTCACTCAGAAGGTGACATCATCTCGTCAGAGGGCTGGAATAACCACACCAGCCAGGATCTTTCAGGCGGGTCCGAGGGTAGCCGAACCGTCGACGTCTTCGCTAACGGCACCGACGTGCTCGAAGGGCGTCTCGCCCGGCCGCCAGCAGTTCCAGGACTGGTCGGACATCCTGAGCAGCGCGATCTCGACGTACACCTCGTCGGCGCGTGGGTCGATGCGCAGTTCCCAGTCCTCCAGCACCAGACGCATGCCGTCCCTGGACCGCTCCGACGCGTCGGTGACCAGTTGCCCCGGCAGGTCGAGCAGCGCCTGGCTGTAGCCGGCGTCCCCGTGGCGCAGCACCGTCCCACCCCTGGCGAGGTGCGGCCAGACCTCAAGCGTCAGCGACGCGATGTCGTCGAGGTAGAGCGTGACCGTCTCGGTCACGGCGACCGAGACCGAGTAGACGCGCGATCCCACTAGTCGTTCCAGCATCGGTCTCCTCCCGGCACGAGACTAACGCCAGGGGCGCCCACCGCTCCTGGTCAGGGCTCGATCGTCAGGGCGCGATGGTCAGGGCGCCACCGGGTAGTGGCTGAACACCGCGAGCCGGTTCCAGGAGTTCATCACGACCGTCTGCCACGCGACGGCCGCCGCCTGGTCCTCGGTGAGGGAACCGTCGTCCCAGCGTCGGGGCTCAGGCACGGGCATCTCGGTCAGTTCCTCGGCGAGCGCGAGCGCCGAGCGTTCCTGCTCGGTGAAGTACTGCGACTCCCACCAGGCGGCGAGCACCGCGAGGCGTTCGGCGCTCTCCCCCAGTCGGATCGCGTCACGGGTGTGCATCCGCAGGCAGTAGGCGCAGCCGTTGAGTTGGGAGACGCGGATCTTGACCAGTTCGATCAGCAGGGAATCCAGACCCGAACGTTTGGCCGCCTCGGCGACCGACGCGTCAAGTTGGGTGAGGCACCGGTAGGACTCCGACTGCCGCTTGCTGAGGTTCGGGTTGATCATGTCGCGCTCCTTCGCTGTGCGGGCGACGTCTTCGACCATACGCCGGAACCAGCGGCGTGCGGCCGGCGGTCGCTGGGTGACCTGCCGGTTTCCCGTCGTCGCTGCGTCCGTCGAGGAGGCCGAAGCGACGCCGCTGACGGGGAACGTCCGGGTGTGCGCGCTACCCGCCCTCAACGCCGGCTTGGCCCTAGTATGACGCCATGCTCAGACGATTCATCGCCCGCGCGTTCTGGGCCATCAGCCGCTGGAAACTCGTCACGGAACCGGCACCGGACCGGCCGACCATCCTGATCGGCGCCCCGCACACGTCCAACTGGGACTTCGTGCTGATGCTCGGGATCGCGTGGCGGCTCGACATGAACGTGCGCTGGCTGGGCAAGCACAGCCTGTTCAAGGGGTGGCGCGGGCCGATCATGCGGGCGCTGGGCGGCATCCCGGTCGACCGTACCAACCCGAGCCGCATCGTCGACGAGGTCGTCGAGGAGGTCCGCTCCGGCAAGGTGTTCGGCCTCGTGGTCACCCCCGACGGCACCCGCAAGGGACAGACGCACTGGAAGTCGGGCTTCTACCGGATCGCGCGGGAGACGGGGATGCCCGTCACCCTCGGCTACGTCGACCGCACGACGATGACCACGGGCCTCGGCCCGACGATCGAACTGACGGGCGACATCCCGGCCGACATGGACGTCATCCGCGCCTTCTACGCCGACAAGGCGGGGGTCATCCCGGCGTATCGGGTCGAGCCGCGACTGCGCGACGAGCAGCCCCCCGCCGCCTGACGACGCCGGGTCCGGCACTGGCCGAAGGCCATCTATTCGCGGCATTCGCCCTAGCCGTAGCATGGTCGGATGGGGGAACACCATCGCGCGAGCCTGCTTCGGGCGCGCCAGAAACATTGCCTGTCGACACGAGCGGGGTGTGGGCGAAGCTGTGGCCGGAGCCTGCCACGCCCGCCCGCGGTCGTCCGCCGCGGTGGACGCTGAGCGACTTCGTGGAGGCGGGCGTCCGGATCGCCGACCGGGGCGGCCTGGACGCTGTGACCGTCGCGTCGGTCTCTGCGGAGGTCGGCGGCAGCCCGATGTCGATCTACCGCCACGTCGCGTCCAAGGATGACCTGCTCGTCCTGATCGAGGACGCGGCGCTGGGCCCTCCCCCGCCGTTGACCGACGTGGGCGGCTGCGTGACGGACGGCGTCGATGACGGGTGGCGCGCGGCCCTGGAGCGATGGGCCAATGCCCTCTCGGAGGTCTACGACCGACGTCCGTGGCTGCCCTACGTCCCGGCCTTCGGGCCTCCGGCAGGGCCGAATCAGTTGGCGTGGCTCGACGCCGTCTATGCGCTCCGCGGGATGGGCCTCGGTGCCCCGCAGCGCCTGGCCCTCGTGCTGTTGCTGAGCGGGCATGTCCGCAACGCGAGTCGCACAGCGGTCGAGATGGGGCCGATGCTCAGCGGCGACGGGCTTGCGGGCTGGTTCGCGTTCATCGGGACCCGCGTCGGTGATCGGCTACCCAGCCTTGCAACCACGATGCGCGACATCTCCGAGGCCTCGGAGATCTGGGCCGATTGGGACCATCGGGGTTTCATGGTGGACCGGATCCTGGACGGCATCGCACAGGTCGCACCGCCACCTGACTAGGCACGACCCTCACCATGCGCGGACGGCCGCTCCCTGGGAGTCAGCCTCTGGCCCTCCGTTCGCCCTTGCCCGTGGTCAGAGGGCCCCGAAATTGCTGGAATAATCCTGCTGTGATGAGCGCACCCCCAGTCAGTCAACGGTTAGTCGGTAGCAAGGCGGGGCAGGTCCCCTGGGCGCGTGAGGCGCTCATCGTGTTGCGGGAGACCGCGTCGCGCTACGGCGCGACCGTCACGTACGCGGACCTCGCGGAGGCCGTCCAGCATCGTTCCGGGATCCGGACCCACGCCCAGCAGCGCACCTGGTTGGCACCGGTGCTCAAGTTGGTCGCGACCGCGTGCCAGGGTCGCGGACTTCCGCCACTCATCGCGCTGGCCGTCAACGCGCAGGACGGAAAGGTCGGCGCCGCCTACGACGCCGTCCTCCAAGTGGCCGGAGAGGCCCCGTTCGCTACCAAGTCGGAGCGCGAGCGCCACGCCTCCGAGGCCCGCCTCGCCTGCTACAAGGCGTTCTGCGAGTCGGTCCCCGAAGACGCCCGCCCCACGACCGCCCCGCCGCGCCCCTCAGCAGCGCCGCGGTCGGCCGCCCGCAAGCCTCAGCCGGTCGAGGTCAGGGCGGCGGTGTGCCCCAGTTGCTTCATCGAGATGCCGCTGGTCGGCGGCGGCTGCCCCAACTGCGACTGACCTCCCGCCGCGGCCCCGGCGCAGCCCTTCGCCTAACCGCCTGTCGGCCCTGCCTCATGGACCATGACGACCACACGGAGACCGCGCATGGGCGAAGCTATCCCGCCTCGAGGCGGCCCTGCGTGATCTCCGGGGCGTCGGGAGGGTTCGCGCCGGCGAGGTCGAACGGGCAGACTCTGACGCATGGAGGATCTGCACGTCGCGCCGGGCCCGGGTATCCCGCACGGTCTCGTCGTTCCCGCGAGCGAGTTGCGGGAACAGTTCTCCCACGCCTCCGGCCCGGGCGGGCAGGGCGTCAACACGGCCGACTCTCGGGTGCAGTTGAGCCTTGATGTCGCGACGACGACGGCCCTCACCGAGGAGCAGCGAGCCAGGGCGTTAGGGAGGCTCGACTCGCGGCTGAGCGCGGGGGTGCTGACGGTCAGCGCGGCGGAGCACCGCTCGCAGTTGCGCAACCGGACGACGGCACGGGCACGCCTGGCGGTCCTGCTGCGGGAAGCGGTGGCCCCTCCGCCCAAGTCGCGCAGGCCGACCCGTCCGACGCGGGGCTCCCAGTTGCGCCGCTTGGCGGCCAAGCGCGGCAGGGCCGAGACGAAGCAGAACCGCCGCCGCCCCGGCCTGGACTGACGATTGCTCGGCCGCGCAGACGCGAAACAACGCTGGCACAGCCGCGGAGCCCCAGCCCCACTGGCTGAGCCGGGCGTCGCTGGTTGAGCCGGGCGTCGCTGGTTGAGCCGCGCAAAGGCGCGAAGCGCCGCAGCGCGTGTCGAAACCAAGCCGCGCCCGCCCACAGACCCAAGCACCGCGTCGACATCGAGCCACGCCCACCCATACCGCGCACGGGCCTCGACCGTTCGGGAGCTCGACCACCGCTCGTCGAGCCTGTCGAGACGTCCGAGCACCGAGCGGAACGGACGCGCCATCGACGCCTGCACCTCCGTCAACCAAGCAGCGGAGTTCAGCCCGCAGACGGACGGCCAACGAACCACACCGCCCCTACGATCGACGTCATGCCTAGCCACAGCACCAAGCTGCACACCTCGTTCCTCCTCGGCCTTGCCTCCCTATCGGTGGCCGCGCTTGTCGGCTGCCAGGCCGCAACGACACCCGGCGCGGAGTCCGGCGCGCCGAGCGCAAGCACCACGCAGACCGTCACCTCTCCATCGAGCGTCCCCGAGACGAGCACGCCCGCAGCCTCGCCGACACCCAGCCTCGCGACCCCCGAGGCGCCGACGAGCCCACCCGCGCCGAGCAGCGCCCCGGCGACCTCGTCTGCTCCGGAGCCGAAGGCCGAGGACATCAACGGGCGCTGGTGCCCGACCCCCGAGAGCAGCGACGCCGAGTGCGTCACCGTCGCGCTCCCGAATGCGACCTGGGAGGGCCGCGGCATCACCGAGCCGATAAAGCTCGTCGGCGAGGAGCAGGGCACCTTCTCCTACTCCGCGGAGGGCGCCCCGTTCGGCGTCTACGCGCCGGCAGGCGTCGCGCTCGAACTGCCCGACTACTACAACGGCGGCGACATGCCGGAGGTCGAGCGCATCTGGAACGGGCAGACCAGCGTGCTGTATCTGAGGCAAGACTAAGGACGGGGCAGCACCCGGCGCCCCTGGGAGGAGCCGTGCGATGACAATCCGCTTGGAGAACGTCGGCATTGCGGTGCGCGACCTTGAGGAGGCCATCGGCTTCTTCACCGACCTCGGCATGACGGTGATCGGGCGCGACACCGTCAGCGGCGACTGGACCGACACGGCCGTTGGCCTCGACGGCAACCACGCGAAGATCGCGATGCTCCAGACCCCGACGGCCAGGGGCGGATCGAACTGTTCGAGTACATCCATCCCGACGCGATCGAGACGGATCCGACGTTTCCGAACGAGATCGGGATGCACCGGGTCGCGTTCTCGGTCGATGACCTGGATGAGTCGCTCGCGATCGCGGCGCGGCACGGCTGTCGTCCGCTCAGAGGTGTGGCCAACTACCGCGACGTGTACCGGTTGACGTACCTGCGCGGGCCGAGCGGCATCCTCGTGATGCTCGCCCAGGACCTGACACGGTCCTGAGTCGGCCCCACCCACGGAGCGGCGGTCAGCGCATCCGGTCCGAGACCCGCATGCCCTCGGCGATCCGCCAGAGCAGGTCGGCGTTGACGACCGGCCTCGGCACCAGGTCCAGGAAGGCCGCGAAGGTCCCCTGCCCGGCGACGGCGTGCGGGAGCGCCAGCGGATCGGGCGAGGTGGAGACGGCGATCCAGGTTCCTGCGTCGTAGTGGTGACCCCAGTGGTAGTGGATCTGACCGCCGAGCGAGATGCGGGCCTCCAACGCATCGGGTGAACTCACCTGGTCGACGTGCATCTGAACGGCGAGTGGGAGCGCGGGTGCCGTCGTGGGCGTGACGGTGGCATCGACCGTGACCACCAGCAATCGGTCGGGCCCGGGGGTGCCCGCGACGCCGGTGAACCGCCAGGTCGCTCCCTCGACCGTGACGTCGAAGGGGGCGAAGTCTTCTGGGACGAGGCCCGCGATACGGTCGTTGATCTCGAGGAATGCCTCCAGCATGGTCTCCATCGCCTCATCGTGGCATCGCTGGGGGCCAGTGGCTCGGTAGGCGGACGAGTCGCCTGGCCCCGAGCCGCTCCGGGCGTCCTGCGACTCACGCTCGGTCGTCGAACCGGCCACCGGCGAGACGGTGAAGCTCACGTCGCGGGCGGGTTGCCGGGCCTCTCTCCCGGCCGACGGCCTCAACCCACCTCTGGGACGTAGCCCGATCGCCCCTTCCACGAACCGTGCTCGCTGAGCGGACGGAACCGCAGCGTCGTGAACTCGTGGTGGAAGTCGCGGCGCTCCCGCTCCGCCATGGCCTCGTTGTGGAGCCTGGCGGTCGGACCCTGGTCGCGGCCCCAGACCATCCCGGTCATGGCGCGCGCGCTGGTCCAGACCGAGAAGGTCGCCACGGTGTTGGGCGGGCGCATCGCGGCGAGCGCGAGCGTCGCCTCGCGATGGTCGCGGACCTGCCTCTCGACGGGTCGGCCCCAGCGCAGGAACCGCGGCAACTCCGGCAACCGCATCCTGGCGAGCGTGACCGCGACGCTGGGGGCGTCGAGGTCGGTCTTCTCGGCGTGCTCCGGCAGGTGCGCCACCTCGCGGACGCTCCCCCAGCGCCGTTGATAGGCAAGCCGCACGTGCCAGCCCGTCGCAAGATCTCGACCCAGCGGATCTTGGGCGAGGAACTGCCCGAGGGCCGCCTCCTCTGCCCACTCGGCGAACACCGCGAGCCTTCCGACCTGCATCCGGCGGGGCGTCACGATCGGCGCTCCGAGGTCCATCCCGGCCAGCACCTCCGCGTGCACAAGCCCAGGCGCCGACGGCGGGCTCAGCAACGCGCGGACCCCGTGATGGGGTGCCAGGTGCACGAGGTGGAACGAGTGCAGTGCCATTCCCCGATCCAACCAGCTGGCCGGCCTATCCGCATCGACCGCCCGGAGCCGGCTTGGGGTCGATGCCCAGAGTCTCAGACGGTTTGGTCAGGCACAGGCGGGGGTCTGGTCGGATTCCGCTGCGAGGGTCGCGGTCGGCTCAGAGCAGGCCCGGCGTCCGCTCGCCTACCGCTGAGGCGCGCCAGGGGCCGAGTCCCTCGAGTGCGTGGCACGCCGCAGACTCAGCACCGTCCTGAGGATCATCACCAGCCCGATCAGGCCGGTGATGAGCCCGAGCCCGCCGAGTCCCGGCGAGTCGTCGGCCTCGCCCGCGAGCACCACGAAGGCCCCGAAGGCCATCAGGAACACCCCGGCCAGCAGGGTCAACGCCGTCCACCATCGGCTCATCCGCAAACCCGCCTTTCCCTGTCTGGGACTGATCGTTGCGCTCAGCATGCCAGTGCCTGGCCCTCCCCGGACCACCTGGCCCGGGCAAGCACGCCAAGTGTCCCTCCCTTGGAACACTGGCGGGCAACGCACTAGTGTGCCGGTCCAGCGAGATGAGGCCGGCAACGACGTGGTACGCACAGACGACCACCCCGACTCGCCGCGCTGAGCGGTCAGTCGCAGGCGAGAAAACTGAGCGGGATGGGCCCGAGAACTTCTGGCTCGCCGTCGATACGACCGCACCAGGCGGCTGATCGGCCCGTGCTGTGCCTGGCCGCTTGCGGTTCCTCGCGGCGCCCCATGCCAACGGTCTGCAGGGCTGGCCCAGCAGAGCGCGGGCTAGAAGCCTGAGAACTCGGCGCCGCGGGCGATCATCTCGTCGACGATCCACCGGGCGGTCTCGCGCTGGCACGCGCCGGGGTCGGCGAAGCTGACGGCGAAGACCCCGGTGATCTCGGACAGCTTCGGCACCCCGGTGAGTTCGAGGATCGCGTCGGCCTCGCGGGAGTACTCGTCGCGCGGCGCGCCTTCCTCGATCAGGCCGACGGGGTCGGCCTCGGCAAGGATCTCGATGAGTTGTTCACGCGACAGGGACATGCGGCGAGCCTAGCCCTGCTCGGCCCCGATTCGGCCGCGCCCCGCGGGTTGAGCCGCGTCAAGGCGCGAAGCGCCGCGACGCCCGCCGACCGCGGGTTGAGCCGCGCCAAGGCGCGAAGCGCCGCAACGCGCGTCGAAACCAACTCCCGCCCGCGCAGACAGCAGACGACCGCTACCTACCGTCGACCGGCCAAGGGGACCCTCACGCCCAATAGAAGACGCAAATGTCCGGCGCCTGCCGCCACGCGGACAAGCTCCAGCGCACACCTCACCAGGATTTCGACACAGCAGCGGGCGACTCCGTCGCCGCGGCTGGTTCAATCAGCAACCCCGCGGGTTGAGCCGCGTCAAGGCGCGCAGTGCCGCAACGCCCGCCGACCGTGGGTTGAGCCGCGCCAAGGCGCGCAGCGCCGCGACGCGCGTCGAAACCACCCCTCTCACCCGTACAGAGACCCGACCACGGCGACCTTCCCCTGATCGGGGCGCGGTGCGGACTCCGACTTTGAGCATGCTTGGTAACTCGTTCGTCGGCCCCCAAGCCACTCTCATAGCGAGAGGAGTTGAACCTCCACGCCGTCCGCCACTGGGTCGCGGCGGCTGGCTCAGTCAACCACCATCACGACGGGTCGAAGCGTTCGACAGCACGCAGCGTGTACCCGTCACCGATGTCGCCCGCCCGGTAGAACGCCTCGAACATTGCGACCGCCTCCTCAGCGTCGAAGACCTCGTGCGTCCCGACGACCTCGGTGCTGCGCGGAAGCACAAACTCGACCGTCCCTTCGTCATCCCCTCCGCGTCCGACGACGGATCGCACCGCCGAACCTGGCGCCTCCGGGTCCGGCCGACAGAACTCGACGATCATCCGTTCGGCGGCGCCTGCGGCCTGCAGGTACCGCAGTCCCGAAGAGCCGTCGGCTCCTTCGGGCGCGATCTCCTCGAGGATCACCGCCCACGGGTCGCTGCCGTCCATGCTCGACAGGTGATGCCCGAACCGTCCCACGTAATGCTCGCGACGCAGTTCGTGCGCGCTGCTCGGACTCGTCTCACGCAGGATCTGCATGGTGTGCGTCGGCACCAGGCTCGCCTCGAAGGCCGCATAGACCTCGGGCCCCCTGGCATATGCGGCCAGGTACTTCAGCACGTCGACGACGCTACTCATCGAGCCGGTCTCGCCCCGGGCGATCGCCTCGTCGGCGACCCGCGCCGCGTCAGCGGGACGATCGGCCGCGAGCAGCGCAGTGATCAACAGCACCAGGCCCCGAGGCTGGCTGGCCTCGGGCCGGTCCTCGAGGGCGCGCGCGAAGCCAGCCTCGTCTGGATGCGCGGCGATGAAGTCATCCCTGGCCGCCTCGAACGCGTCGAGCGCCGCCGTCGTGTAGGGCTCCGCGGCCGGCTCGACCGATGTGACGCCCTCGGCGATGACCAGGGGCTGGACTCGGAAGGCGCCGTTGATGCGGCGGTTCAGTTGCATGCGCGGCCCCATCGCGGTGTCGGGCATGAACGCCTCCCACAGGAGGGCGTCGACGCGCAGCGGCTTGATTTCGACCCTCCACTCGACCCTGTGCCCGAGGCCGTCCTTCGTCGCGCTGAGGAACCACGCCGTCAGGGTGGTGAGGTAGACATCGTCGAGCAGATAGGGCGTGCCGCTGACGAACCGCATCCCGCGCGCCGTCGACGCGGCCTTCAAGCCGTCCTCCCATGCCGTCGAGGTCTTCGCCATGCTCACCCCATTCCTTGTCGGCTGCGATCCTAGTGAGCCGCCTGTTCAAGCATGCGTCAGTTGGGCCAGTCCCAGGTGACGTCGACGGCGTCACGGTCGCGGATGAGGTGCCGGTCGTCCGACTCGGGGTGCTCGGTTGGGAGCCGCGCGACTCAGAGTTCCTGCTCAGAGCCTCTCGAAGACCATGGTCGCCTGGATGCGGTCGCCTCCCGCGAAGCCCTTGCTTCCCGAGGAGGCCGTGGTGATGGTGTGGAGGCGGTACCCGAGGGCCGCCTGCTTGTTGATCACACCCTCCAGTTCGGTCAGGTTGCCCGATCCCGTTCCCCACATCTTCTCCTTGAGGATGACCTGCAGCACGACGTAACTCATGCCGCGCTGAGCGGGTCGCGGCTGCGCCCCTGAGACGGCGTCGGCCTGGATCCTGTCGATCATCCCGCCGAGCCCCGGCGCGGCCGGCGCAGCAGCCTGCACCCGCTCCGTCCACTGCTTTCCGTCCCACCATCGCTGCGTTCCGGACCCGTCGTCGTACCAGCCTGCCTGCGTCGCCGCCATGTTCCCTCCAACCTCGGATGTGCTCGCATCCTGCCCGAGGTTCGACCACCGGCGGGCCGAATCGACCCAGATCGGTCGCGGCAGTGGCGGCGTCCGCCGGTGCGACGGTCTCGAGGACGTCGGCAACCAACTTCGGGCCCCGTTCGATACGAGCAGGCTCCGATCCTCAGAGGCAGGACTACGGTGATCGGATGCGGATGCTGCTCACCTCCAACGGGATCTCGAACGCGCTCATCCGGGACACGCTCGTCGACCTCATCGGTAAGCCGATCGCCGACTCCCGGGTCGTCGTCGTGATCGACGCGATCCTTGGCTTCCCTGGGGACAGCTCTACGCTCGTCGACCACCTCGACGGGCTGCGAACGCTTGGCTGGGCCGAGTTCGACGTCGCCTCGCTGTTCGCCGGACCGGCGTCGTTGGTCGAGGCTCGGCTGCGGTCGGCCGACGTGATCCTTGGCTACGGCGGCAGCAACCTGTGGCTCGCGCACGCCTGGGCCGAGACCGGGCTGACGTCGGTCTTGGCCGATCTGCTCGACGAGAAGGTGTACGTCGGGTGGAGCGCCGGGTCGATGATCTTCCCGCGCCTCCTGAACCGCTGGCCCGATGCCTTCGACGATCAGGAGGAGCTCGCCATGTTCGACCTCGATGAGGTCGCGCCCGCGGTGCCGCTGTTCGACTGGTTCTTCATGGGGCACCTGGGCGCCGACTGGATGCCTGCGGACGCCGAGGCCCGGGCCGCGCGCGGCGCCGCACGGACGGATCAGGAGGTCTGGTTCCTGGACGACGACTCCGCGCTCCTGGTGCGTGACCCGGACACCGACCCGATCGTCGTCTCCACGGGGCACTGGCGCCGGTTCGGTGCCGATGGCGGAGTAATCGAGTCGCACTGAGCCGGCGAAGTGTCGGCGAGCCCAACGGTCACCGTGCTAGCCGTGGGCCTTTCACGCCCTGAGCGCCGTAGGCTGCGTAGATGGAACTCGACGATGTCGACGCGTTCGCCGCCCAACTCGAAGGGTGCCGTCAGCGGCGAATTGACGGCCGCGTGGGCTGGTACGTCAACGGGTTACTCGTGGTGCGTCCCGAAACGGACCGCACGATCCTGATCAGACTGGACCCGACCCAGCGCGAGTCGATGCTCGCCGCCCATCCCGACACCTTCGGCGTGCCTCCGGCGTGGGAGGCCCACGAGAAGGTGCAGGCAAACCTGGACGGCGACGCCGACGCCATCCGCACCGCGATCAAGATGGCTTGGGAGCGCCAGCGGCGGACCTGATTCCAGGTAGAGAAGCTCGCCTGAAGGCCTCTGAAGACCGCCTTGGACGCCCCGCGATGAGCGTCATGGCCGAGCACACCGTGCGATGACCTCGCGACGGCGCGCATCCAGATGAGCCGCGGATACGCTGTCTGCATGCCTCGCGTCCTCATTACCGGCATGTCCGGCGCAGGAAAGTCCACACTGCTCGAGGAGTTGAACCGCCGAGGTCGCACCACCGTCGACACCGACTATGACTCCTGGACCCTCCCCAATGGACTCTGGGACGCAACAAGACTCACGGACCTTCTTGCCCGCGAAGACGATGTCGTGGTGTCAGGCACTGCGGAGAACCAGGGCCTGTTCTACAACCGGTTCGACCACGTCGTGCTGCTGAGCGCTCCCCTCGAGGTCCTGCTCGAGCGCCTGTCGAACCGGACGAACAACCCCTACGGGTCGACGCTCGAACAGCAGGACGAGGTTCGGGCCTATCTCGCGGACGTCGAGCCTCTCTTGCGGCGTGGGGCAAGCCTCGAACTGGATGGACGCCGCCCGGTCGCCGACTTGGCCGATGAGATTGAGGCCCTTCGATAGGTGGCAGGCCTTCATGCACACCGACGAGCGTCGAGTCCGCACCACTCATGCCGACTGAAGAGGCCTGATCGCTGCGATCTGCTCCGGCTCGCCCGCGTCTCGTCGCAGCAGGGCGCCTCGCACCACTCGGTCGGCTACCGTCCGTGGATCTTCGGCACGCGACAATGAATCCCACCACCAGATCACAGCCGGCCGCCCCACCCCTGCCGGCCCTTCACAGATAGGAACCCTCGTGGAGCAACTGATCACCCGCCTTGTGGAGCTGACGGCGAACACCCCAGCCGTCGAGTTCCACGGACTTCCTCAGTTCCTTGCGAACACGGATCGGCTTCAGGTCGAGAAGCGCTTCGCTCGCGCGGATGCCCGTGATTTCTACACTCGGCACAACCCGGCCGATGCGGTTGTGGGGAGCATCTGGCAGGACATCACCTTCTATCCCTTCGCCGGTTTGGATGGTCAGCAGATCGGCTACGCGACAGACGGACGCACGGGCGAGCCCAGCGTTGACTGGCCGTCGAACATGCTGGTCATCGCTGACAGCGGCGGCGACCCGCTCATGCTGGACCCGTCGTCGGTCGACGGCGAGGTGTTCTTCGCCGTGCATGGGATGGGGTACTGGGATCCGCAGCCGATCGCGCGTGACATCAGTGGCTTGCTGAAGCTGTCGATCGCCTGGCTCGAGGTGTCGGAGCAACGCGGCGAAGACCTCTACGACGACACCTACGACATTCATCCGGCGTCGATCGCGCTCTTTCGCGAGCTCGCCGCGTCGCAGGGCATCGAGGACACCTACATCCAGAACGTCCTCGCTCTGCGGTGAAATCAGCACTGCCGGTGCCAACCCGATCTTCATCCACTGCCGACCGATCTCTCACACGGCCTGTCCCCGTCCAAGCGTCGCACCGGATCAGCCTGCGCCATCGGCCTCAATACCGCCCAAACGGACCCCGAACCCGGCGCACAGGGTGTGCGAGTTCCGCAGCGGGATCCACCAGCAGGTCCAGCGTGACGGTGCACCACCATCGGACGGGTCATCCTCCCCTGCCGCCCAGCGCTCCGGGACGTCGTCGCCCGTCAGTTCGAGCTGGAAGAAGTGCCGGACATGCAGCTCCGGCTTCGCCGGCCACATGTCGTAGCGCTCGACGCCGAGCGAGCGGACCACCCTGGACGACAGCCCCGTCTCTTCGCGAACCTCACGCACTGCGGCAGTCTCCGGAGCCTCACCTTCGTCGATGGACCCCGCGGGGACCTGTACGCCGGTGATCTCGATCGGAAAATCATCATGCGTGAACACGAGCAGGCGTTCGTCGTGCACCACATAGGCGACGACCTTCTGCACCTCCCGCCTCGGCTGCGGCACGGGCGTTCCTCCTCTGGGCCTCGGCGCGCGTCAGCGAGCCTCAGTTGTCGGCCGACCCGTCGAGTGTGTCGACGACGACCCGGTGCACTGCGTCGCCGATCGGACGATCGCAGGACCCGGTCCATTCCCATCCAAGCCGATTCAAGGGCCAGCGGGGAACGGGGAGGTGCCAGCTGCGCCGTTCCCGCTGACGGTGAACCCGTGATGGGTTCGAGCAGCGCCGTAGCGGTATCAGTTGGCGACACCACACTCGGGCGCGGCGAGATCAGCTGGTTGCGGGCCGCCCATGTCGCCAGTAGCCGACGAAGTCGACGTTTCGCTTCGGCACCGCCCGGTCCTGCACCAGGTGGCGGCGTGCCCCCGTCGCCAAGGCGGACTCGCCGATGACGTGGGCGTGCACAGCGCCGTCGGGCAAGGTCATCGAGGTCAGCCCTTGTAGCGCGAGCTCGCCCGGGCGCGCGTCCGGTCGACCCGACTCGTCCCGCTCGATCCACTGGATCTGCATCTCGGCGGGTGTGGAAAAGTCCTGGCGGTCCTCGGCTGTCGGGATCTCGACGACCGCAATCCCGCGGGCATCCGCCGGGAGCGCGCGACAGATGCCCGCGATCGCCGGCAGAGCGGTCTCGTCGCCGACCAGCAGGGTCCAGTCGTGAGGGTGGTCCGGGGTGAAGGCCGCTCCCTGGTCAAGGAAACCGACCCGGTCGCCAGGACGTGCATCGAGCGCGAACTGCGCCGCAGGGCCGAGTTGGCCATCGTCACCACCATGGATGACGAAGTCGATGTCCACTTCGCCGACCTCGGGCCTGCAGTCCCGCAGTGTGTACGCGCGCACCCAGGGTCGGTGAGTCCTCGGCGTCGCCAGATACTGCAGGTACCAACCCAGCTCGGTGGTACTCGTGGGAAGTTTCAGGGCCTCCTGACCATCGCGCGTGAAGAAGAGACGGCACCAGTGATCAGCGCCACGAGCTTCGAGCCCGTCCAGACCACCCAGGGTCACCCGAACGAAGTTGGGACTCAAGCGCTCGGCTCGGGCGACCTGAGCCACCATGAATCGTCGGTCAGGGGGCGTGTTCTTCTTCCGGCTCATAAGGCAAGCCTATCCTTACCTAATTCGACCCCTTCTCGTGCCCACAGCCAAGCGCCCCAAGGGGGCCGTTTCTGCCAAAAGATCCGACGGTAGGGGTCCGATGGCACTGGGCGTCGAACAGGAACTCCGCCATGGGGCGTCGACCTCTGCCATGACTAGCCCCAGTCTCAAGCCAGGTGCATCGATCCAGTTGAGCCGGCTCCGCTGGCCGGATCATTCTGTGGCTTCGGAAGATCCCATCGAAGTGATCCGCCGGATGAAGCTGTTCACCCAGGCGACGGCCCCTTCAACCGAGGGCAGCACACCGAGGCCGTCTGACGCTTCTGCGTAGAGGGATTCCCACCCTTCGGTCACATCGACAGTCGGAGGCCATGCCTGTTGTCGGCGGTAGGCGAAGAGTCGAGCACAGGTCTCCGCCACCTCACCAAGCTCCAGGTCTTCGCGATCGTCGAGCAGTTGGAGATCGACGAGATCCCGGGCTCGTTCGCTGCCCACACCCGATACAGCGTGAAGCTTCTGCGCGATCTGGTGGTCTACGCGCATGACCGGCACAGGCTTCGGCGCTTGGAGTCCGACATCAGTGAACAGCGCCGCAAGGTCGTCGGCGAGCCGAAACTCAGGCTGCTCAGCATCCCCTATCTCGTTGTGACCTAGCTCGAAAATCACCGTGCACCATGGCCGACCTCGATAGTCGAGCTTCACCTCGAAGGGCTGCATGACGTAAGCGGTGGGCACGGCCGCCGGCCGTGGCGCAGCCTTCTCGACCAGCCGTCCTGTAAAGCCCGCCCAACCGGTTGCCAGTGACTCTTCGAACCTGGCTCGGAAAACTGCAAGGGGCTCGATTCGCGCGGCATCGAGATCCCGGGTGAACCGCGTACCACGCCCGTACCGAAGTGCCATTGCACTGCCGCCCTTGATCGCGCCAGCCGGGAGCATCTGGCCGACCACAACCAGCGCCATGCTGATCCTGCGCCGCTGGGCCAACCCGTCGTTACCCTCGAGATTCCGAATGCGTTGCTCCAGAGATCGCACACTTGTAGGCACTCCTGCGTAGCTCATGAGGCCAGTTCCTTGGCCAGGCTCCGATACTCAGCGGTCGTCAAGAGTCCCTCAGCTCGTGCCTCCTTGGCCGCAGACAGAAGCCTCTTTGTCTCGATGCGGCCCCGGCATTCGAGGAGGGCATCCGCGACAGGCTGCGAGGCGAGTCCCTCGTAAATGGTCGTGGGCGCGCCAGCATGCACCTGCGTCATCTCAACGAACGCTGGCAGCTTGGGGCGGGCACGCTTATGGATCGCTACCTTGATCCGTCGGGGATTGACGTCGCCGAGGCCGAACAGCGCGAGCACTGACTCGCCATGGAGATAGGCACCGTCACCGACTCGAAGCAGCGCCTCAGCGACCTGGTCGAAACGGGTCGGAGGGATGTCCGGCACGCGGTACAGCCCATAGGCGACATTCTCGAGCCCGCCCCGCGCCGCAAGTTTGGGCAGTTCAACAGGGGGGACACCGGCTTGGCCCGCCTCCCGCGTGGTGACGTACCCATAGTTATCCAGCGCGATCTCGCGCACGATATCTCGGTACTTCACCTCAGTCATGTCACAACTATACCGAAAACGGTAGTATTGTGACAGATACTGGTCACAGGTCGAGGCGGGGAGTTCCGGCACCGAGAACCACCGGTGGCGACGAGGACTCTCTACGCACAGAAACGTGCGGTGATGGCGTCCGACACCTCGTCAACAGTCCGCACTGCCGTGTCAAACTCCAAGACCTCATCGGACCACAGGGCGAAGCCAGCGCGCCGACGCTCAACGTCCGCCCAGGTCGGCTCACCGACGAAGACGAGGCCGCGATCCCTCCCGTTGAGCCTCCACTCATGCTCCTGTGCATCGGAGATCACGAGGCACACGAACTCGAGATGTGCGCCTGTTCGCGACGCCGCCGTACGCCAGGTCTGCCGAGCCTCTTCGCTGTCGTTGACCGCATCGACAATGACGTCGTGTCCAAGCCTCAGATTCTGCTCTGCCATCGCACGCGTCGCCTCATAGGCGGCCACGCCGACCCGCCACCCCCGCGGCAGACCGCAGGCAAGATTCGACTCTTCCACCTCGTCAATGGACAGGTGAACCGACCCCGTACGCGCAGCGACGACCTCGGCAATGCCCGTCTTTCCGACGCCCGGTAGGCCGGAGAGCACGACCAGGCGACCGGTCATGCGACCGCCAGGGGTGTGATGGCCGCGACCTTGTCCCGAAGCGCGCGACGCTCGAGCCCGAGCCGCGGTGTGACTGCGTACATCCAGACCTCCTCGGAGGCCCCAAAGTATCGCGCCAGACGGATCGCCGTAACAGCAGCGCTATACGTTGAACCTGAACTCCACGACATCGCCGTCGGCCATCACGTAGTCCTTACCCTCGAGGCGGACCTTGCCTGCCGACTTCGCCGCCGACATGGAGCCAGCCGCGATCAGGTCGTCGAAGCTGACGACCTCGGCCTTGATGAAGCCCTTCTGGAAGTCCGTGTGGATCACACCTGCGGCCTCGGGGGCGGTGGCGCCCTTCTTGATCGTCCAACCGCGTGACTCCTTCGGGCCGGCGGTCAGGTACGACTGCAGACCCAACGTGTCGTAGCCGACGCGCGCCAGCACGTCGAGGCCCGGCTCTTCGACGCCCATCTCGGCGAGGAACTCGCGGGCCTCGTCCTCGTCCATCTCGACGACCTCGGACTCGAACTTCGCGTCCAGGAAGATCGCCTCGTTCGGTACGACCAGGGCGCGCATCTTCTGCTTCAGGTCCTCGTCGCCGAGTTCGTCCTGGTCGCAGTTGAACACGTACAGGTACGGCTTGGCGGTCAGGAGGTGCAGTTCGTACAACTCGTCGAGGTCGAGGCCCGCGGCGCGGACGCCCGTGCCCGACTCGAGCACCTCCTTGGCTGCGGCGAAGGCTGCGGCCTTGGGCTGCGACTCCTTCTTGATCCGCGCCTCCTTCTCGATGCGCGGAAGCGCCTTCTCGACGGTGGCGAGATCGGCCAGGATCAGCTCGGTGGTGATGGTGTCGATGTCGCTGGCCGGGTCGACCTTGCCGTCGACATGCGTGACGTCCTCGTCGTCGAAGACACGGGTCACCTGGCAGATCGCGTCGGCCTCACGGATGTTGGCGAGGAAGGCATTGCCCATCCCCTCCCCCTGCGAGGCGCCCTTCACGATGCCCGCGATGTCGACGAAGCTGACGGTCGCGGGCACGATGCGCTCCGAGCCGAACACCTTCGCGAGTTCCGGCAGGCGCGCGTCGGGGACGCCGACCACGCCGACGTTGGGCTCGATCGTCGCGAACGGGTAGTTCGCCGCGAGCACGTCGTTGCGGGTCAGTGCGTTGAACAGGGTCGACTTGCCGGCGTTGGGGAGGCCGACGATTCCAATGGTGAGTGCCACGAGCGATGAGCTTACCGGGCAGCGTCAGGGCGCCCTAACCCGCGGCGCAGCACCGCTAGTCGGGCAGGTTTGCGACACCGTGTTATTTAAACTAGATTTGCGTATCGTAAATAGTGTGGTTAGGCTCACCTAAGTCGATGAGCCGACCGGACGCGGTGCTCAGGTCGACCAGGAACTCCCCTCGAGCCGAAAGACACGCATGGACCTCAAGAGGCACCTCGCCCCCGCAGCACTGGCCCTCACCGCCGCCATCACCCTCGCGGGATGCAGTGCGCAGGCCCCCGCCGACACCACCAGCCCCGCGCCCTCGGCGTCCGATTCGGCGGTCGCACAGTCCGTCACCATCGAGGACAACCGCGGCAGCTACACCTTCGACGCGACCCCCACGAAGGTCGTCGCACTCGACAACCGCACCTTCGAGACGCTGTCCGACTGGGACGTGAAGCTCTCCGCAGCGGCCGTGTCGCTGATGCCGACCACCATCGCCTACAAGGACGACGCCTCGGTCGTCGACGTCGGCACGCACAACGAGCCCAACCTCGAACTGATCGCCGCGGCCGACCCCGAGATCGTGGTCGTCGGCCAGCGCTTCACACAGTTCTACGACGACATCGCGGCCCTGGTGCCCGACGCGAAGCTCGTCGAACTTGATCCGCGCGACGGGGAGCCATTCGCCGACGAACTGAAGCGCCAGGTCACCGTCCTGGGCGACGTGTTCGGCAAGCAGGCCGAGGCAACCAAGCTCGGCGAGGACTTCGACGCGGCGCTCGCCCGCGTCAAGGCCGCTTACGACCCGACGCAGAAGGCCATGGCCATCAACGTCTCGGGCGGCGAGATCGGCTACATCGCCCCCGGCAAGGGACGCACCCTCGGCCCGATCTTCACCGACGCAGGCCTGACGCCCGCGCTTGAGGTCGACGAGGCCTCCGACAACCACGAGGGCGACGAGATCTCCGTCGAGGCGATCGCCGCGTCGAACCCCGAGTGGATCCTCGTGATGGACCGCTCCGCGGCAGTCGATGCGGACAACCCCGAGTACAAGCCTGCAGCCGAGATCATCGAGGCCTCCGAGGCGCTGAAGAACGTCCCCGCGGTGCAGAAGAAGCAGGTCGTCTACATGCCTGCCGACACCTACACCAACGAGTCGATCCAGACCTACACCGAGTTCCTCAACAGCTTCGCCGACGCCCTGGAGGGCGCGAAGCAGAGCTGAGTAGCGCTCTTGTTGCCACACAACACTGCGACGGTGGCCCGGGATTCGCCCGGGCCACCTCGTGGCGTCTCCACCCACTGACACGGACCGTCGATGACAACTGCCACCCTTTCCCCGCCGGCCAAGAAGGCCCGGCTGTTCGACCCATGGCTGCTCGTCGGCGTGCTGATCGTCGCCGCGCTGCTGGTCGTGTCCCTGTTCACGGGCGTCTACGACGTGGTCGGCGGCCAGGACGGCGCCGAGATGTTCGCCATCACCCGCGTGCCCAGGACCGTGTCGCTGGTGCTCGCGGGCGGCGCGATGGCGATGTCCGGTCTCGTGATGCAACTTCTGACGCAGAACCGGTTCGTCGAACCGACCACGACCGGCACCACCGAATGGGCCTCGCTCGGCCTGCTCGCCGTCATCGTGTTCATCCCGGGCGCGACCCTCTTCATGAAGATGACCGGCGCGGTGATCTTCGCGTTCATCGGAACCATGGTGTTCTTCATGTTCCTGCGCCGAGTCTCGCTGCGCTCCTCGCTCATCGTCCCGATCGTCGGCATCATGCTCGGCGCCGTCGTCGGCTCGATCACGACCTTCTTCGGGCTGCAGACCAACCAACTCCAGAACCTGGGCGTCTGGTTCGCGGGCAGCTTCACCTCGGTGCTGCGGGGCAACTACGAGATGATGTGGATCGTCCTGCTCGTGGCGATCGCCGTGTTCGTGGTCGCCGACCGGTTCACCGTCGTGGGCCTCGGACAGGACATCGCCACCAACGTCGGCGTCAACTACAACCGCGTCGTGCTGCTCGGCACCGCCCTGATCGCAGTGGCGACGGGCGTGGTCACCGTGGTGGTCGGCAACCTGCCCTTCCTCGGGCTGATCGTGCCCAACATCGTCTCGATGATCCGCGGCGACGACCTCCGCAGCAACCTGCCGTGGGTGTGCCTGACGGGCATCGCGATCGTCACGGTCTGCGACCTGATCGGGCGCACCATCATCATGCCGTTCGAGGTGCCGGTCTCCCTGATCCTCGGCGTTGTCGGCTCGGTGGTCTTCGTCGCCCTCCTGCTGAGGCAGCGTCGCCGTGGCTGATCCTCGAACCACGTCCGTGCTGGACCAACCGCTCCCCGACCTGCCGCGTCACAGCGGTTCACTAGCCACGCCCACGGCGCGCAGGCGCTACTGGATCATCATGGCGATCCTGATCGTCCTGGCCGCGGTGTTCGCCTTCGGGCTGCTCGCGTGGGGCAACCCCCTGCCGGTCGGCACGGACGGCTTCTGGCGCATCGCCAAGCGTCGCGCAGACAGCCTCGTCGCGATGGTGATCGTCGCGTTCTGCCAGGGCATCGCAACCGTCGCGTTCCAGACGGTCGCCAACAACCGGATCATCACGCCGTCCATCATGGGATTCGAGTCGCTGTACCGGGCGGTGCAGACCTCCGCCGTCTACTTCCTCGGGGTCGCGGGCCTCATCTCCCTGCAGGGCGTGTTCCAGTTCGGCCTCCAGGTCATCCTGATGGTCGGCCTGGCCGTCGCGCTCTACGGGTGGCTGTTGTCGGGCAAGTACGCCAACCTGCAGGTGATGCTGCTGGTCGGCATCGTGATCGGCGGCGGCCTCGGCTCGGTTTCGACGTTCATGCAGCGCCTCCTCACTCCCAGCGAGTTCGATGTCCTGTCGGCCCGACTGTTCGGAAACGTGTCGAATGCCGACTCGTCCTACTATCCGCTGGCGATCCCGCTCGTTGCCATCGCCGGTGGCCTCCTGTGGACAAAGTCCCGCCGGCTGAACCTGCTCGGCCTCGGCAAGGACACGGCCACGAGCCTCGGCATCAACTACCGGCGCGAACTGATGCAGGTACTGCTGCTGGTGTCGATCCTGATGGCCGTCTCGACGGCGCTGGTGGGGCCCATGACATTCCTCGGGTTCCTTGTCGCGACGCTCACCTACCAGTTGGCCGACACCTACGACCACCGCTACATCTTCCCGATGGTGATCCTGGTCGCCTTCGTCATCCTCGCAGGCGCCTACTTCGTGATGCGCAACATCTTCTCCGCCCAGGGCGTCGTCTCGATCATCATCGAGGTCGTCGGCGGCACCCTCTTCCTCATCGTCATCCTCAGAAAGGGACGCCTGTGATCACCCTCAAGAACGTGCTGAAGTCCTACAGCAGCGAGGTCTCGATCGGTCCCGTCGACCTGACCATCGCCGAGGGCGGCATCACGGCGCTGGTCGGCCCCAACGGTGCGGGGAAGTCGACCCTGCTGACCATGATCGGCCGACTGCTCGGCATGGACCAGGGCGTCATCGAGGTCGCCGGATATGACGTCAGCACGACCAAGTCCCAGGATCTGGCAAAGATCGTGTCGATCCTGCGTCAGGAGAACCACTTCATCACGCGCCTGACGGTGCGCCAACTGGTCGGCTTCGGGCGCTTCCCCCACTCGAAGGGACGCCTCACCAAGGCCGACGAGGCCGCCATCAGCCAGGCCGTCGACTTCATGAACCTCGCCGACCTCGAGGGCCGCTACCTCGACGAACTCTCCGGCGGTCAGCGGCAGCGGGCCTACGTCGCCATGGTGCTCGCGCAGGACACCGAATACGTCCTGCTCGACGAGCCCCTCAACAACCTCGACGTGTCCCACTCACACTCGATGCTGCAGACCCTGCGCCGCGCCGCCGACGAACTGGGCAAGACGGTGGTGATCGTGGTGCACGACATCAACTACGCGTCGTGCTGGGCCGACCAGATCGTCGCGATGAAGGACGGGAAGGTCGTGGCGATCGGCACCCCGCCGGAGATCGTGCAGCGCGACCTGCTGCGCGAGATCTTCGACCTCGACATCGAGGTCGCAGAGTTCCGCGGACGCCGGATCGCCCACTTCTACCTGCCTGTGCCGATGTGCGACCACTGCCACAAGTCGGCGGGCGACGGCTGCTGCCTGGACGGCTCGCCCCACGCCGAGGGCCCTGTGTCGCTCACGCTGCGGATGCCCGCCTAGCCGCGAGGCGGACTATCCGCAGCGGCCAGTGAGCGGGGCGTAGCGCGTCGGTCCGTGCCTTCGGACGTCTCGACAAGCTCGACGAACGGCGCCCGCGCCGAGTTACTCGGACCAGTAGGCAGCCGCCGCGCGGGCCAGGAACCAGGGGTCCTCGACCCCGCACAGTTCGCGGGCGGAGTGCATGCTGAGCAGCCCGACGCCGACGTCGACCGTCGTGATCCCGAGCCGGGTCGCGGTGATCGGGCCGATCGTCGACCCGCACGGCACCGCGTTGTTCGACACGAACGGCTGCGTTGGCACGCCCGCCGCGTCGCACGCCCGTAGCCAGATCGCCGCGCCCAGGGCGTCGGTCGCGTAGCGCTGCTGCGCGTTGATCTTCAGCAGCGGCCCGCGGTTGGGCAGCGGCTGGTTCACCGGGTCGTGATGCCCGGGGTAGTTCGGATGGACGACGTGGCCGGTGTCGGCCGACACGCACGTCGAGCGGGCCAGCATGGCGCGCGTCTCGTCCAGGCCGAGCCCGTAGCCAGCGGCGATCCGCTCAAGGACCGACTCGAGGATGGGGCCGCCCGCGCCGGTCGTGGTGTCGGACCCGACCTCCTCATGGTCGAAGGCGACGAACACCGCGACGTGCTCCCCCGGGCCCTCAAGCGACTCGACGGCGGTCAGCCCGGCGTGGGTGCACGCCAGGTTATCCAGCCTGCCCGACGCCAGGAACTCCCGCTCGGCACCGATCACGGCAGGCCGCTGCGTGTCGAAGACGTACAGGTCGTGGAACGCGACGTCCTCGGCCGCGATCCCGACGAGGGCCGCGAGGTGCTCGATGAGGGGCTGCTTCATCTCGACCGCGAGGATCGGCTGCGTGTGGGTCTGCTTGTCCAACTTGAGGGCGTCGTTGGCCGTGCGATCGAGGTGGATCGCGAGTTGCGGGATCCGCGCGATGGGCCCGGTCTTGACCAGCAGCACCTGCCCGTCACGCGTCACGATCCGGCCCGCGACACCGAGGTCGCGGTCCAGCCACGAGTTGATCAGCGGTCCGCCGTAGATCTCGACGCCGAGCTCGACCCAACCAGCGCTCCGCAGCAGCGCCCCCGGCTTCACCTTGAAGCTCGGGGAGTCGGTGTGCGTCCCGACGATGCGGAACTGCGACTCGGCCGTCACCTCCTCTGGCGCCACCCAGGCAACCACCGCGCCGCCGCGCACCAGGAACCTGCGTCCGGCGACCGACCCGAACGGCTGCCGCTCGTCGACCTGCTCAAACCCGGCCTGGCGAAGCCGCACCGCGATCTGGTCGGCGGCGTGGTAACTGGTGGGCGACGCGACGACGAAATCGGACAGGTCATCGATGTGGGCTTGGGCGGTCTCGAGCATGGCCCCAGGCTATCCCAGCGCCCTCGCCCCGCTCCCCCACCCGATAGGCTGCGCCCATGTTCCGTCACTGAGCAGACGACCGCCTCGTCACAGCCAAACACCTACGAACGGAACCAGCATGCCCATCACCCTCAGCGCCGTGCGCGACCCCGACGCCGCCCGCGCCATCCTCGACTCGCTGCCCGAATGGTTCGGCATCCCCGAGGCCAACGACGGCTACGTCCGCGACGTGTCCGACGAAGGCCTGAACTGCCTCTTCGCCCACGACGGCGAACGGCCCGTCGGGGTCGCACTCGTCCGACGGCACTTCCCGCGGTCGGCCGAACTGCATCTGCTCGCCGTCTGCGCCGACGCGCATCGCAGCGGCGTCGGATCGGCCCTGGTCGAACGCGTCGCAGCAGACCTGACGGCAGACGGTGCGTCGTTCCTGACGGTGCACACCGTCGGCCCCAGCCTCGACCACGAGCCATACCGGAGGACGCGGGCCTTTTACACCGCGATGGGCTTCGTGCCGCTCGAGGAACACCATCGCCTCGACTGGGACGGCCCGACGATCATCATGGTGCGCCCGCTCGACACGCCCGCCTGACGCACGGAACTGTCGGAGGCCTCTGCTCTGATGGAGCCATGGAAGCCTTGGCCGTTCTCCTTTGCCTGCTGGCGCTGGCGCTCGGCGCCGCCGCCGGGTTCATCTTCGGGCGCCGAACCGCGCCCACCTCGGGATCGGCCGATGCTGAGCGCCTCGCGCTCACCGACGCCAGGCAGGACGCCGCGATGGCGCGGGCGGAGGCGAGCAGGGCCCGCGAGGACGCCGCGATGTCGAAGGCGGAGATCGCCCAGCACCTCGCCGAGAAGTCGGACCTTCGCGCCGCCGCCTCCGAGGCACAGCGGATGGTCGCCGAGGCCCGAAGCGACACTGCTCAGGCCGCGGCGCGGGTCGCCGCCGCCACTGCCCAGCGCGACGCGGCCATCCAACGATCCGCCGAGCAGGCCACCGACCGGGAGACCCTCCTCGCCGAGTTCAAGGTGCTGTCGGCCGAGGCGTTGGACCGGCAGTCACGCCAGGCCGACGCCGTCGCGGATCAGCGCCTGAAGGCCACCGAGCAGCTCGTCGGGCCGCTGAGTGACGGGCTGCGGCAGATGCAGGAGAAGCTGCAGATGGTCGAGACCGAACGGGCCCGGATGGCGGCCGAACTGGGCGAGCAGGTGACGACCCTGCGGCGCTCCGGCGAGGCGATCCGGCGCGAGACGCTCTCCCTGAGCAACGCGCTGCGCACCCCGCAGGTGCGCGGCTCCTGGGGCGAGAGCAGCCTCAAGCGGATCGTCGAGATCTCAGGGCTGACGGAGCGCTGCGACTTCGACACCCAGCGCACCTACGTCTCCGACGACGGCACCTTCCGGCCCGATCTCCGGGTCAACCTGCCCGCGGGAAAGGTGATCTTCGTCGACTCGAAGGTGCCTCTTGCGGCAGTCCTCGACGCCTATCAGACGGAGGACCCCGCCGAGCAGAAGCGGCACCTGCGCACCTTCGCCACGCACGTGCGTACCCACGTCGACCAACTCGCGGACAAGAACTACTGGCAACTCGACGCTGGCTCCCCCGAGTTCGTCGTCCTCTACCTGCCAAGCGACGAGTTCTACCGGCTCGCGCTGGAGCAGGCGCCCGATCTGCACGAGTACGCGACGCGCAAGCACATCGTGCTCGCCTCCCCCGGGCTGCTGATCCCGCAGTTGCAGATCGTCGCCAACGGGTGGCGGCAGGTGGCGGTCACGGAGACGGCGGCCCAGGTCTCGAGGCTCGGTCGGGAACTGTACGAGCGCCTCGCGACCATGGGGTCGCACTTCGACAAGCTCGGCCGCTCCCTCTCCGCGTCGGTCGGCAACTACAACAAGACGGTGGCCGCGATGGAGAGCCGGGTGATGGTCTCCGCGCGCCGCTTCCGCGACTTCGGCATCTCCCCCGACGAATTGGACGAGTTGGCGACTGTGTCGGAGACCACGCGCCAGATGGCGGTCGCCGAGATGCTGGACTACGAGGACTCGCGCGACAGGGAGTCGGAGGCCCTGGCTCACGCGGAGTCGGATCGGCTGGTGGAACGAGAGCAGGACCTCCGACGGCGCGAGGCCTGACGGGCCCGAACACACGAGTCGTAGGTCGCACGTTCAGGCCCTCTGCCTGCGCTCGGCGGAGGGGTCTGTCCCGTGGTCGCTGGGCTTGTCGAGGGCCCTGGCCGATGTTCCTGGGCCCTTCAGGGGTTCACGACGACCCACCGTTTGGGTCTGGAGAGCGAGCCGGCGACGGTTTGCCTGTGGGCTCGGACGTCTCGACAAGCTCGACGAACGACTCCCGACGGTGCCAGGCGCTGCGTCGATCTCGCGGCTGAGCCGCTGGCGGACGCAGTCGCGCCCGGGCGTCGTCACTCCCCGGTACCAGCGCACCTCACGAGGCTTCGACCGACGAAGCGACGCTCCGCGCCCCTTCGTGGCTCACCCAGCGGAACACCCCCGTCTCCCCGACGCTTGCGGGTTGAGCCAGCCCGCCGACGAAGTCAACCGGTCCGCCGACGCTCGCGGGTCGAGCCAGCCCGCCGACGAAGTCAACCGGTCCGCCGACGCCTGCGGGTTGAGCCACCCCGCCGACGAAGTCGCGCGGGTGCGTCGAAACCAACGTGACACCCCCGCAGACCATCACCTGAGCGCGACCGACGCCGCGACACCGCCCACGGCCACCCGACTCGCAGCGAACGTAACGAGGCTTCGACCGACGAAGCGACGCTCCGCGCCCCTTCGTGGCTCACCCAGCGGAACAGTCCCCGGCCGTCAACGCCTCTTTTTCAAGCCAGGCCGCCACCGAAGTCGCCCAGTCCGCCGACGCCTGCGGGTTGAGCCAGCCGCGACCGACGATGCGACGCTTCCCGACCCCCGGCGACTCTCGCTGAAACACCCGCCACACCAACCCGTACGCTGCAATCGGTGGTCGTCGTTGGCCCAGGATGCGTGGCGGCGCAAGAATGGCCCCCATGACGACTTTGACGGACCTCGAGGCGCAGATCCCCGACGCGGTTGCGCGACTGCAGGGCGTCGCCGCCCGCACGCCCGTCCAACTCGACCAGCGCCTGTCCGAGGCGACGGGCTCGGAGGTCTGGCTGAAGCGCGAGGACCTTCAGCCCGTGCGCTCCTACAAGCTGCGCGGCGCCTACAACCTGATGGCCCAACTCACCCGCGACGAGCGCCTCGCGGGAGTCGTGTGCGCCTCCGCGGGCAACCACGGCCAGGGCGTCGCCTACTCCGCGGCCACGCTCGGCATCACCGCCACCGTCGTAGTGCCCCACACCACCCCGCGCCAGAAGCGTCAACGGATCCTCGACATCGGACGGGGCCGCGTCGAACTGGTCCTGCACGGCACCACCTACGACGAGGCCTCCGAGGAGGCGTCACGACTGGCGACTCAGGGCAAGGTCCTGGTTCCCGCCTTCAATGACGCCCGCACGGCGGCTGGCCAGGCGACCCTCATCGTCGAGGCGTTCGAGCAGTTGGGCTTCGCGCCCGATGTCGTCGTCCTCCCGGTCGGCGGCGGGGGTCTTGTCTCCGGAGCGGCCGCATGGCTGCGCGCGCACCACCCCGACGTCCGCATCATCGGCGTCGAACCGGAGGGCGCGCCATGCGTCGCGGCCGCCATCTCGGCGGGGCGGCCGGTGACCCTCAACGAGATCGACACATTCGTCGACGGTGCTGCGGTCCGACGGGTCGGCGACTTCACCTTCGACGCCATCCGCGAGGCAGGCATCGAACTGATCAGGGTCCCCGAGGGCCAGATCTGCACCGAGATGCTCGACATGTACCAGACCGACGGCATCATCGCCGAGCCCGCGGGCGCCCTGGCCGCGGCGGCGCTGCCCACCGGGGGCGTCGGCCAACGTGCCCAGATCCCGACCGGCTCACGGGTGCTCGTGGTCGTCTCCGGAGGCAACAACGACGTCTCGCGCTACGCGGAGATCGTCGAGCGGTCGCTGATCCACGAAGGCCGCAAGCGCTACTTCCTGGTCGACTTCCCGCAGCAGCCCGGCGCGCTGCGCACCTTCCTCGACAACGTGCTCGGACCCGACGACGACATCACCTACTTCGAGTACGTCAAACGCAATGCGCGCGAGACGGGACCGGCGCTCGTCGGCGTCGAACTGGGCAACCCCACCGACTACCCGTTCCTGCTGCAACGGATCGAGGAGTGTGGCATGCAGGCCCACGAGGTCGCCTACGACAGCCCCTTCTTCCAGTTCCTGACTTAGCCGTCGGGCACTCCACGCTGCGTCACCCAAACGCGCTGTGACATGGGCAAACCGGCGCGCCTGGCCAGGTCCAGGAAGCGGAACGCGGCGAGCCGCCGGGCAACACCGACCGGCGTCCCGACTCCGCAGGCGGTGAGTCAGTTAACCCCCTCGATGAAGCTATGCGCAGTTAGCGGCGCCCCCGGTTCCGGGGCAAGAAACGCCGGGCGATGCCCGCCCACAAGCCTCTTCTCGGCGCGTGGAAAAGCGTCCTTGACGCCCTCATGGACCCTGGCTATGTTTTGTAGCGCAACCAAACATTTTCGTGGGTTGGGTCCCGCGAGGTTGTGACCAGCCACACCAATCAGTTCCATTGCCGCAACTGAAAGGCATCAGCAATGACAATCCGAACCGTTCTCCCAAGGCGGTCCCCTGCGGGCACCGAGAGCGCCAGGCCACGCACCGTCCGAGTCCTGGCGGGGGCGCTGGGGCTCGCGCTAGCCGCCTCGGGCTTCTCCATGCCGGCGCAGAGCGCCCCCTCGTTCAGCGTGACGATTCACAGCGCGGGAAAGGGCATCGTCACCGGCGCAGGCAAATACCGCCCCGGCGACATCGTGCAACTCACTGCGGTCCCTGGTGGTGGCCAAGTGTGGGCCGGATGGAGCTCTCCGGGCCTTGACTGGATCGGCGCGCGGGTGGACTCGTTCACCATGCCCGATTCCGACGTCGTCCTCGACACCTCGTTCCGGCCAGAGATGGCATCGCTGAAGCAGGTCTACAAGGACGATTTCACCATCGGCAACATCTATGCCGGGAGTCGCACCTACGAGGCAGGCACACAGGATTCCGCGACGGTCGCGCGTCACTACAACATCATGACGGGCGAGAACCTCATGAAGCCCGACCAACTGCTACCCAACGCCAACATCAACCAGACCACGGGCGAGTGGGACTTCACATTCGCCAACGCGGACAAGTTCGTCAAGGATAGCCAGGACCGGGGCATCAAGGTGCACGGCCACGTGCTCGTCTGGCACAGCCAGTCGCCCGCGAAACTCACTCCCCTCAACCGCGCCCAGGCCAAGGCCAACATGGAGCGCTACATCGAGACGGTCCTGACGCACTTCGGGGAGAGCACCACCTTCGACCCGGCAACCATCGTGTCGTGGGACGTCGTCAACGAGGCATTCGCCGACGGCGTCGACCAGTACGACCCCGCGGTCGGCTGGCGCCAGTACCTCCGGATGTCGTCCCAGTGGTACAAGGCGTACGCCAGCGAGCCGGGTGCCGACCCGGGCGAGTTCATCTACGACGCGTTCGTCTTCGCGAGGAAGTACGCCCCGAACGTCAAGCTGGAGTACAACGACTTCAACGTGTTCCAGTCTGAGGGCAAGGCCAAGGCGATCATCGCCATGGCCACCGAGTTCAACCAGCGCTATGCCAAGGCAAACCCGGGCGACGCTCGCCTGCTGATCGAGGGCATCGGCATGCAGTCGCACAACTACATCAACCAGACGCCAGCCTTCGCCTGCTCCGACTTCACTCGTCTCCCCGAGTTGTCTGACAACGGGGCGGCGGATTGGAAGCCCGGCGCGTGTTCTGACCACGCCTCGGTGGAGCGGTCTATCCAGCTCATCATCGACGCCGGCCTCAGTGTCAGCGTCAGCGAACTCGACGTCCAGGCGTTCGAGGCATGGAACGCCGAACCGCAGGGCACCAACGGCCCCTACTACGACCTGACGGACCCGTCCGTCAAGGACCTCTTCCAGAAGCCCGGCGCGACCTACTGGGCTGACAAGATCAGCAACCGGGCCGAGTTGGAGAGCATCCAGGCGCAGCGCTTCGCTGAGTACTTCGCGGTTTACAAGAAGTACTCCCAGGACGTTGACCGCGTGACCTTCTGGGGCTTGACCGACGCGCAGAACTGGCGCCGGAACCACAACCCGCAGATCTTCAACGGGGACTTCTCCGAGAAGCTCGCAGCTGTGGCCGTGGCCAACCCAGAGGGCTGGCTTGGGCTCAAGAAGCCGATTTCCGACACCTCTCGCCTGGTCGATGCCATCGCCCTCGTGGACTCGTTGGACCTTCGGGGCAAGACCTACACCGGGAAGTCGATCGGCGCCGTGAACGGCGCTCGGGGCAAGGCTAACGCCGTCATCTCCAAGCGAGGCACGCAGGCCGAGGTCAATGCAGCACTCGCCACCCTGCTGGCCGCGATCGACGGCCTCGAGAGGCGGTAGCGGCGGACAAATAGGTGTCGCGGACCAGTCAGACGTCGGTCGGTCCGCGAATGTCCAGGCTGTGGTGGCTCATGTGGGATGCGCCGACGGACAAGTCAGTACGGGTGGAGTCGGTATCGGCCAAGGCGATCGCCGAGGGCGACAACTCCGTTTCCCGTGGCTGGGCCCTGCCGACACGATGTCGGTGCAACGCCCGACATGACCCCGACAGAGCCTGGATACGTAACACCGCGGCGGTTGGCCGGTTCGCATTGCGATCCGGGTCGGCCGCCGCGGTGCTTTGCCCCCGGATCCGGGGCGTGCCATTTCCGATCCGCATTCGAGACCACCCGGCCCACCGAAGACCCTGTGCTCCCCGTGGCGGCGGGCCGCCCTTTCGCTGGCCGTCAGTCGTTGATGGCGGACTTGCGCAGGTCCTTGCGCAGCTCGGGGGGAAGCGCGAACTGCAGCGTCTCCTCCGTCAGGCGCTCCTCGACCGCAGCCGGGTACCCCTTGGAGACCAGGAAGTCGAGGACCCCCTGCACCAGGTCGTCCGGCACGGAGGCGCCGCTGGTGACGCCGACCGACTCGACGCCCTCGAGCCATGCCTCATCGATCTCGCTCGCATTGTCGACGCGGTAGGACGCCTTAGCGCCCGCGTCGAGTGCGACCTCGACGAGTCGGACCGAGTTCGACGAGTTCTGCGAGCCGACCACGATCATCAGGTCGCACCCCGAGCCGGCGATCTGCTTGACGGCGAGTTGGCGGTTCTGCGTCGCGTAACAGATGTCGTCCGAGGGCGGGTCCATCAGCAGCGGGAACTTCTGGCGCAGCCTGCTCACAGTCTCCATGGTCTCGTCGACGGAGAGGGTCGTCTGGCTCAGCCACGCGAGGTTCGTGCCCTCGGGGATCTCGAGCGAGTCGACATCGTCGGGGGTCTGCACGAGCGTGGTCTGCTCGGGCGCCTCACCCATGGTCCCCTCGACCTCTTCGTGACCGGCGTGACCGATCAGCAAAATCTGGGTGCCCTGCGACGCGAACCGCTTCGCCTCGTGGTGCACCTTCGTGACGAGCGGGCAGGTCGCGTCGATCGTCTTCAGCGAGCGCTCAGCGGCCTCGGCGTGCACGGCAGGCGAGACGCCGTGTGCCGAGAACACCACGGTCGCACCCTCGGGAACGCCGTCGAGTTCCTCGACGAAGATCGCGCCGCGGGCCTCGAGGGTCTCGACGACGTGCTTGTTGTGGACGATCTGCTTACGGACGTAGACGGGCGGGCCGTAGAGGTCCAAGGCCTTCTCAACCGTCACCACGGCGCGGTCCACGCCCGCGCAGTACCCTCGGGGGGCCGCGACGACGACTCGTTTGCCTTGTTCGGTTGCGCTGCTCATGGAACCCAAGTCTAGGTGGGTTCGTCGGTGGCACCACCTCGCTACCCTTGGCGCATGGATACCCCGCAGCTTCACGCCATCGGATTCGACGCGCCAACGATCGAGGAAATCATCAAGAAGGCGTTCGAGGCGGGGGTGCGCGGCGTCAACGAGGCGCCGGGATTTGCCATGATCGGCACGTACACAGACCCCAGCGGCGCCCGGTTGGCGTTCCTGCAGCGCGAAGGCGAGGCGGTCATGACGACGGCCGGGCTGCGTTCGGAGACGACCTACCGCGCCCAGGTCGTCCGGTTCACGGACCTGCTGGCCCGTGTCGCGCTCTACGCGGCCGACGGCGAGGGGCAACTACTGACGCAGTACCTCGCGATGGTCGACGACCCGTTCGCCTACCAGCAGCACGACCTGCGCAACAGCGAGGAGTTCAGCGTCGCTGACGCGCTTCGCGTCGGGGCTCTCGCGATCGACATCGAAGTGTTCGCCGACGAGGATGCATTCCTCGCCTCGCCGTCGTCGAAGTCGGGAGCGCTGCAGTTGGGCGCGACGGCGCTGATGTCGCCCGGACTGGTCGGCCTACAGGCCGCCGCCATCACGCCGCAGGAGGCAACTCCGACGCTTCTGATGGCGCTCACCGTTCAGAACGTCGAGCGTCGCGTCAACGAGCTGACGGGCGTGGAGTTCCAGTTTGTGACGGGTCGCTCCGCCATCGACCTGAGCTGCGGGATCGCTCTCGACCATCCCGTCCAGCCGGGCAACATCGTGTTCGGCACCTGGTACGCGACCTGCTCCTCCGGCACCTGGGACGACTGAGGCCGCTTCTACTCCGAGCCCCAGCGCCGTTCCCCGAGCCCGTTGAGGGATCCGAGCCCCCAAATCGCTCCCCGAGCCCGCCGAGGGATCCGAGCCCCCAAATCGCTCCCCGAGCCCGTCGAGTGATCCGAGCCCCCACATCGCTCCCCGAGCCCGTCGAGTGATCCGAGCCCCCAATCGCTCCCCGAGCCTGTCGAGGGGTCCGAAACCCAAGCGAACACTTGCGGACGCTTCGACAAGCTCAGCGAGCAGCGTGCCCCGGAACCCGATCCCGAGTCCGTTCGCCATTCTCCGAGCTTGTCGAGGGGTCCGAAACCCAAGCGAACACTTACGGACGCTTCGACAAGCTCAGCGAGCACCGTCCCCCGGAACCTGTTCGTTGTTCCCCCGTAGAACGGCCCTGCCAGGTGACCACGGCGCCGCACCCGGCGCCCCCTTTCGTCACCCCAGCAGACCGCGCCACTCGTTGGCGGCCAACTCCTCCAGGATCACCGCGAGCCCGTCCTCGTCGTTGGTCAGAGCGACCATGTCGGCGAGCGCCTGGACCTCCGGCAGCGCGTTGCCCATCGCGACCCCGACCCCGGCCCACTCGATCATCTCCACGTCGTTGTTGTTGTCGCCGAAGGCGATCACCTCGTCGCGGTCGATCCCCAGCCGCGCACAGAGCAGTTCCAGCCCGGTCGCCTTGTTGACGCCCGCCGCGGCGACCTCCAGGAACGGGGCCCCGGACGTCGATGCGGCGACACCGGGGATGCTCAGCCGCTCCGCCTCGTCGCGCAACTCCTCGGGTGTCACGTCGACGCCCCTGACCACGAGCTTCAGCGAAGGCGTTCCGAGGACCTCCTCGAGTGGGTAGTGCGGCAGCGTCTCGCCACGCCCGTGGTCGCCGGGGTCCATCATTCCGACGTAGCCCGCTTCCGGCCAGAACGTCGCGCCCGCGTCGCGGACCGACACGCACGCGATCGACGGGTACCGCTCGCGGAGCGCCTCGAACAGCGCCGTCTGCGCCTCGACAGAGATCAGCCTCTCGAACAGCACCTCGTCGCCCGCGAAGTCGAACCCGACTCCGCCGTTGGCGCCGATCACGATCCCGTCGGTGAGCCAGGTGTCACCCAGCACGTCCACGATGGAGAACGGCTGGCGCCCGGACGTCGGCACGACGACGATGCCCGCGTCGCGCGCGGCCGTGAGCGCCGCCAGGTTGCGCGGCGAGATCCGCTGGGTGCTGCTGAGGAGGGTGCCGTCGATGTCGGTCGCGATGAGCCTGATCACGCTTCGACCCTAGCGGGAACCAGACGGATCGCCCCGGCCGATCCGTACCCAGGCGGTTGTGGCGCCGAAACGTCTGACCTCGGCACTAGGGTTCGTACATGCCGATGAACTCTTCCCAGGAGCAGCCACAGCCGCTCGGGCGCGTCATCGGCGCCGTCAAGGACTGGGTGGGGCGGCTCGGGGAGATCTGGGTCGACGCGCAGGTCGTCGAGATCAAGCGGCGCAGCGGCGCGACGCAGTTCATGACGTTCCGCGACCGGGTCGCCAACATGTCCGCGCAGGTGACCGTCTCGTCGCTGGTGCTCGACGCCGCGGGGCCGCTGCCCGAGGGGTCACGTGTGACGGCACGGGTGCGACCGCGGCTCTGGGACCGGACTACCAGCCTCAGCCTCGAATGCCTCGAACTGCACGTCGCGGGCGAAGGGCGGCTCCTGGCGCAACTGGAGCAACTCAAGCGCAAACTGCAGGCCGAGGGCCTGTTCGAGGAGTACCGCAAGCGCCGGCTGCCGCTGCTGCCTCGGGTGATCGGGCTGGTCACCGGCAAGGACTCCGACGCGGAACGCGACGTGCTCACCAACGTGGCCCGACGGTGGCCCGCCGCTCGCTTCGAGGTTCGGCACGCGCTCGTCCAGGGCCCCAACTCGGCCGAGTCTGTGATGACGGCCCTTGCCCGCCTCGACGCGGACCCCGAGGTCGACGTCGTCATCCTGGCCCGCGGAGGCGGCTCGCTCGAGGACCTGCTCTCCTTCTCCGACGAGGGGTTGGTGCGCGCCGTGGCCGCCGCCCGCACCCCGGTCGTCACCGCCATCGGCCATGAGCGGGACTTCCCGTTGGTCGACTTCGTGGCCGACCTGCGCGCCTCGACGCCGACGGATGCCGCCAAGCGCGTCGTCCCGGACCACGCCGTCGAGGTGGCGGGCCTTCACCAGGCGACCAGTCGGTTGAGGCGAGCGATCGACGCGCTGATCTCGCGGGAGGAACACGCGCTGCAGGCGGTCCGGTCGAGGCCGGTGATGGTCGACCCGACATCCGCCTTCGCCGCCCATTACGAGCGGTTGTCGCTGCTGCGCCATCGGCTCTCGTCCTCGATCGACCGGACGCTGCGGGCTGAGGAGGCCGACCTGCGCGCCGCGGTCACGTCGATCCGGGCGCTGTCGCCCAAACGCACCCTTGAGCGCGGGTACGCGGTCCTCGTCGGCCCTGATCACGAGTCGGTCTCCAGCGTCGCCGACGCCTCCGCCGGGGAGCGGATCCACGCCTATCTCGCCGACGGCGAGCTCACCCTCGACGTCGTCGAGGCCCACCAGAAGGAGCAGCATGGCTGAGAAGGAACCGACCTACGAGGAGGCCCGCGAGGAGCTGATGCAGGTCGTCGCCCAACTCGAGTCGGGCGGCACCTCCCTCGCGGACTCCATGGCCCTGTGGCAGCGCGGTGAGCGGCTGGCCGACCTGTGCCAGCGGTTCCTGGACGGCGCGAAGGAGCAGGTGGCGAAGTCACGGTCGGCCGAGGACGAGGACCCGGAGGACGACTGACGAGGGCCTTGTCGAGCGACTGACATGCGCGCGTCGCCCGGTACGCCGTCGACCCACAATCGACCCCGGAAAGCGTCACGAGGCTTCGACCGATGCGGACCGCTGACGCGCTCCGCATGGCTCACCCAGCGGGGCCGACCGACTCCCACCCGAAGGCGCTGGTTGAGCCGGGCAAAGCCGCGAAACGGCGCAGCCCGCGTCGAAACCCCCTGACCCTGAGCACCGATCGGACACCGAGAAACCTCACGAGGCTTCGACCGATGCGGACCGCTCACGCGCTCCGCATGGCTCACCCAGCGGGGCCGACCGACTCCCACCCGAAGGCGCTGGTTGAGCCGGGCAAAGCCGCGAAGCGGCGCAGCCCGCGTCGAAACCCCCTGACCCTGAGCACCGATCGGACACCGAGAAACCTCACGAGCCTTCGACCGATGCGGACCGCTCACGCGCTCCGCATGGCTCACCCAGCGGGGGCGACCGACTCCGACGCGCACGCGCTGGTTGAGCCGGGCAGAGCGGCGAAGCGGCGAAGCGGCGCAGCCTGCGTCGAAACCCCTTTGACCTAGCGCTGACCCGACACCGCGGACACCTCACGAGGCTTCGACCGATGCGGACCGCTCACGCGCTCCGCATGGCTCACGCAGCGGCTACTTCGGGTTCGGTGCGACCTCGACCAACGTGCCAGCGAAGGCCTCCAACTCCACGAAGTCGGTGTCCGCCGTCACGACCGAGGTGACGTCGTCTGTCCGGCTGACCAGGCTGCGGGTGCGCCCGTCCTCGCTCTCGTAGCGCTCCCAGGTGCGCCCGGCGACCTCGACCTCACCGCCGACGGCCTTCCCGTCGCGGGTGACGGTGTCGACGAACCGTGCGACGTCGCGGTTGCGCTGCTGGACGCCGTAGTAGATGTCATCTGGAGACAGGTAGCCCACCTGCCAGGAGTCGCCGTCGGCGGGCTCCGAGGTGATCCACGGTGCCCCGTCCTTGGCCCAGGCGACCCTCACGGCCGCCCAGTCGTCGCCGAGGCCCTCTGCCTGCAGCAGCGGGTATGGCGACTCGGTCTTTGCCCGGGTGAGCATGCCCGCGACGTCGGCCTTCTCGGGATCCTGGTCGGCGGGCTGGGTGAAGAAGAACACGATGAGCAGCACCGGTACCAGGATCACGGCCATCGAGATGATCATGTCTCGGGCCCTTGAGTTCTGGTTGCGCGCCATGACGGCCATCGTAACCGGCCTGCCATGAGGCGCTGAATCGTGACGTCAGCGTCCGAAACGGCGCTCCCGGTGCGAGTACGAGCGCAGTGCGCGGACGAAGTCGACGCGCCGGAAATCGGGCCAGAGGGCCTCGCAGAAGTAGAACTCGCTGTGGGCCGACTGCCACAGCAGGAACCCGGAGAGCCGCTGTTCGCCCGAGGTGCGGATGATCAGGTCGGGGTCCGGTTGACCCTTGGTGTAGAGGTGCTTGGAGATCTCGTCGATCTCCAGGGTGCGCGAGACCTCCTCAAGGGTGGCACCCTCCCCCGCCCTGGCCGCGAGCAGCGACCGGACGGCGTCGCGCAACTCCTGTCGGCCGCCGTAGGCGATCGCGACGTTGACCTGCATGCCGTCAACCTGCGAGGTGGCCGCGGCCGACTCGTTCAGCGACTCGACCATCTCGGCCGGAAGCAGATCGAGGGCCCCGACGGCTTGTACCCGCCAGCGGCCGGTGGCCGCCAGGTCCTTGACCAGTGCGTCGATCACCGCAAGCAGGGGGCGCAACTCGTCGTCGTCACTGCGCGAGAGGTTGTCGGTGCTGAGCACCCAGAGCGTGACGACCTGCAGGTCGGCCTCGTCGCACCACTCGACGAACTCCATCAGGCGGGCCGCCCCGGCCCGGTAGCCGGCGACCAACGGCTCCCCCGGCGCGTTCATCCTGGCCCATCGACGGTTGCCGTCGGCAAGCACCGCGACATGCTTGGGGAGGCTGTCCTTGTCGATGCCTTCGAGGACCTGACGTTCATAGGTCGTGTAGAGCCAGCGAGGCGGCCAGTGCCGCTCGAGCATTCGACTCCACCAGGACATGAACGAAGCGTAGCGTGGGGTTGGAATCTCGTCTCGGACCGACTAACCTACGGTAGCGTAAGTTACGGAAGCGTAGGTATCTCTGATGACTGGAACCATGACGAGGGAAGGTGCCCCCGTGGCAACAGCAGAACCGGTCGCCGAGGCGCCCATCAAGCCCAAACTGCGCGGCTGGCTGCACCTGGGCATGGCGCCGGTCGTGCTGATCACCGGGCTGATCTTCACCATCTTCGCCCCGACGATCGAGGGCAGGATCGGCTGCGGCATCTACACGCTGACCGCCGTCCAACTCTTCGGCACGAGCGCCGCCTACCACCGCGGCAACTGGTCGCCCAAGGGCCTGTCGATCTTCCGACGGATCGACCACTCCAACATCTTCGTCTTCATCGCCGGCACCTACACCCCCTTGACCCTCACGTTGCTGACGGGCACGTCGCGGTGGAGCCTGCTGATCCTCATCTGGTCGATCGCGATCCTCGGCGTCGTGTTCCGCACCACCTGGCTCGGCGCCCCCCGCTGGCTCTACACGCTGCTGTACGTCGCGATGGGCTGGGCCGCGGTCGGGTGGCTCAACCAGTTCTGGGTCAACGGCGGCCCGGGCGTGGTCGTCTGCCTCCTCGCAGGTGGGCTCGTCTACTCGCTCGGTGCGGTCGCCTACGGGACCAAGAAGCCCGCGCTCTCGCCGAAGTGGTTCGGCTTCCACGAGGTCTTCCACGCCTGCACGATCATCGCGGCGGTCCTGCACGCGATCGCGATCGGGCTGGCGGTCTTCTGACGCGATCCGTCCTCAGTCGCCTGAGCGTTGGGTAGCGTGGCGACATGACGCAGCCCTTTCCGACCGACTGGTCGCATGCACTGATCCTGGTCGCGCACCCCGACGACCCCGAATACGGCCTCGCGCCCGCCATCAGCCTCTGGACCCGCACAGGCAAGAAGGTGACCTACATCCTCGCCACGAGCGGAGAAGAGGGCATCGAGGGGATGCCCGCATCGGAGGCGGGCCCGCTGCGTGAGCAGGAACAGATCCGCGCGGGCGCCCATGTCGGCGTGCACGACATCGAGTTCCTCGGCCTGCCCGACTCCCGGCTCAGCGAGGCCCCCGACCTCCGGGAACGCCTCGACGCCGCCGTCAAGGCCCACCCCGACGCCGACCTGGTGATCAGCCTCTATCGCGGCCCGAGTGGGGTCCGGGCATGCCGAACCAGGCCGATCACATCGCCTTCGGGGACGCGGCGGTCGACGTCGTCGCCCCGCTCGGCATCTGGCAGTTCGAGAACGGCCCCGAACCGACGCACCACGTCGAGGTCAGCGACGAGGACGTGCAGGCGGCGATCGACTCACTCGCCGAGCACGAGGTGTACCTGCGGGTGCTCGACCCGACGACCCCGGTCGCCGCGCAGGCCCGTGCCCAGGTCTACCGCTCCATCAGTCGCGACCAGGGCTGGATCCGCGTCGGGCTGCGCCTGATCAGCCGCCCCGCCTGACCCCCACGTCGCGCTCGCGTCGGTCCGCGTCGACGAGGGTGCCGCGCGCGGCTGGGTCAGGACTTGAGCATGTTTGGTGTCTCGTTGCGCGACACGCCGCGATTTCGCGGCTCAAGAGCAAACGAGCAGCCAAACATGCTCAACGCGGCACCCGACCACGCCCTTGAACGGCGACTGGGCGCCGGGTCGGCGGCCGCGTCGGCGTCGGGGACCGTTCGGTGAACGGTAAATGACAATTGTGTGATTCGACGACGCGCGAGCGGGTCGCGGGTTATCGTCTCGTCATGGAGAGAGGCTCCATCGCAGCAACACAAGTCCCCTGACCTTCGTACTCGGGGACGGACGAAGCACCGCCCCCGGGAAGGGAGCAACAGTGCTCACCACGTCTGACCAGCCAACAACCTCCACCTCGACGACCAGCGACACCGCGATCCGCACCTACGTCGTCGACACCTCAGTCCTCCTGTCCGACCCGCGGGCGATGCTCCGGTTCGCGGAACACAACGTGATCCTGCCGATCGTGGTGATCACGGAACTGGAGGCGAAGCGCCATCATCCCGAGCTCGGCTACTTCGCCAGGAGCGCGCTGCGGCTCCTCGACGACCTCCGCGTCGATCACGGACGCCTCGACACCCCGATGGCAATCAACGAGGACGGCGGAAACCTTCGCATCGAGCTGAACCACACGAGCCAGGAGGCGCTGCCCCTCGGGTTCCGCCTTGGCGACAACGACACCCGCATCCTGGCCGTTGCCCTGAACTACGCCAACGAGGGCCACGACGTCGTGTTGGTGTCAAAGGACCTGCCGCTGCGCGTCAAGGCCGCCGCCGTCGGGCTCGCGGCCGAGGAGTACCGCAACGAGATGCCCACCTTGACCGGCTACACCGGCATGGCGAGCATCGACGTCGGCACCGAAGAGGTCGCGACCCTCTACGAGACGGGCAGCCTCGATGTGGAGTCGGACATTCCGGTCAACTCGGGAGTCGTCGTTCACGCACCGGGCTCCAGCGCGCTGGGCAGGGTGAAGAGCGACGGCCGGATCGGCCTCATCAAGCAGGATCGCGAGGTGTTCGGCATTCGGGGAAGGTCTGCCGAACAGCGTGTCGCGCTCGACCTGTTGATGGACGACTCTGTCGGCATCGTCTCGCTCGGCGGTCGGGCCGGTACCGGTAAGTCGGCCCTCGCGCTGTGCGCCGGGCTGGAACAGACGCTCGAGCAGCACAAGTTCTCCAAGGTGATGGTCTTCCGACCGCTGTACCCCGTCGGCGGCCAGGACCTCGGCTACCTGCCTGGCACGTCCGCGGAGAAGATGCAGCCGTGGGGCGAGGCCGTATTCGACACCCTCTCAGCCGTGACGAACAAGTACGTCATCGATGAACTGCTCGCGCAGGAGATGATCGAGGTGCTTCCGTTGACGCACATCCGCGGCCGGTCGCTGCACGACGCGTTCGTGATCGTCGACGAGGCCCAGTCGCTCGAGCGCAACGTGTTGTTGACGGTGTTGTCGCGGATCGGCCAGAACTCGCGGGTTGTGCTGACCCACGACGTCGCCCAGCGCGACAACCTGCGGGTCGGACGGCACGACGGCATCGTTGCGGTCGTGGAGAAGCTCAAGGGCAACCCGCTGTTCGCCCACGTCACACTGACCCGCTCCGAGCGGTCCCCCATCGCGGCCCTCGTGACGGACCTGCTGGAGGGTGACCAGGTCGGCTGACCTTACGTTGCGTCGAGCCCCGGGCGCAGGTCGCCCGGGGCTCTCCGCGTCGCGTACCCGTGAAATCGGACGTCTCGACAAGCTCGACGAACGCTCCCCGAGCCCGTCGAGGGTCCGCACCCACACCAACGCGACGAACGATCCCCGAGCCGTCGAGGGGTCCGCAACCCACACCAAACGCGACGACTCCCCAGGCCGACGAGGCCCAGACCTGGCAATCGGACGTCTCGACAAGCTCGACGAACGGTGCCCGAGGGCCCCGCGCGGGACTCGGACGTCTCGACAAGCTCGACGAACGGTCCCCGAGCTCGTCGAGGGGTCCGCAACCCACACCCAACGCGACGACTCCCAGGGCCGACCACGCTTCAGATCCGCCCGACAATCGGACGTCTCGACAAGCTCGACGAACGATCCCCGAGCCCGTCGAGGGGTCCGCAACCCACCACCGACCGCGACCAACCCGCCCGAACCGACCAAGCACCAGAACCACCCGACCATCGGACGTCTCGACAAGCTCGACGCACGGTGGACAAACGTCTCGACGGGGTCGGTCAACGGCCCATGGGACGACCCGGGGTGGCTGCGCGACTCGGTCGGCGCGGCGGCGGCGGGACGGAATTCCACCGCCTACCGTGGCCCCCTGCCCGCGCGACAGCGCCGCATGCACGAGCTTTCGGGACAAACGTCGCAAAAGTAACGAAATTATCACGATTCACGAATCTATTTTTGTCGAGATGTTGACGGAAAAAATCCGGGCAAGTTAGCTAGCCCGCATGGATTCAGATCGGACCGCAAGACTGCAGCATCGAGGAGCCGTCCTCGGGTTGCTGCATTCGGGCGTCCACCTCACCCGCGGCCAGATCGCGAGCCGGCTCGGCATCACCCGATCGACCGTCTCTGAGGTGCTGACCGACCTCCAGGAAGAGGGCGCCGTCGTCGTCTCCAAGGTCACGCACAGCGGAGGGCGCGGGCGACCCGCCGAGGTGCTGTGCGCCAACCCCGGCGCCGCCCGCTACATCGCCGTCGACTACTCCCACACCCGCGTCATGGCGTGCATCGCCAACTCCACGGGCCAGGTGATCGCCAGCGGGACCGCGTCCTACTCCCCCGACGACGGTTGGGAGCGACGCTGCCGCGCAGGCATCGAACTGGCCAGAGGCCTTGAAGGCGACGACGTCCACTTCGGCGCCCTCAGCCGCATCGCGATCGGGCTCCCAGGCCCCAACTCGGCGACCTGGGACTCTGGCCTGCCGAGCGCGACCCGCGCCGAGCCCTTCCACATGGTCAGCGCCCGGATCCGGGAACTCTTCAGCCAGGCGTTCGGCGTCGGAATCATGGTCGACCACCACATCCGCCTCGCCGCCCTGGCTGAAGCCTCTGCCGGCCGCGCCACCCCGATCCGCAACCTCGTCTACCTCCGCATGTCCACCGGCATCGGCGGCGCAGTGATCAGTTCCGGCTCGGTCGCGCAGGGCGCGCACCAGCAGGCGGGCGAGATCGGCCACTTCATTGTCCAACTCGACGACGACGCCCTCGAGTGCCGGTGCGGTCGACGCGGCTGCCTCGAGACGGTGGCCTCCATCGACGCGCTGGCCCGCGACTGGGCCCACCTCAAGGGCCAGGCTCCCGATCGTGCCGCCTTCGAGGCCGCCGCGGCCGAACGCGACCCCGACGCCGTCGCCCTCCTGGAGGTCGCCGCGCAGCGCGTCGGCCGGGTCCTTGCGATGGCGGTCCTGGTCAGCGACCCCGGCGAGGTCGTCCTCGCAGGAGAGGTCCCCCGCTACCTTCCCGATTTCGTCGAGCGCGTCCAGGCTGCGCTCTGGCCTTCCGTCCTGTCCACCCAACACGTCCCCGTGCGCCACAGCAACCTCGGAGAAGAGGCGGGCGCCATCGGAGGGATCGTCGCCCTGATGGCCCAGCAGCGTGCCACCGAACCCCAGAAGGAGGCTTCCATGAGCCCCAACCGCCTAGAAGTGACGGGGGCGCCGCGTGTCGGATAACGCAACCGGCGCCGTCCTGCATGCCGACCGGGAGGTGGCCGCGGCCGCGTCCGCCGACCTCACCCCACCCAAGAAGCAGCGCCCGACGCTGCTGATCCTCAACGTCGTCACGATCTTCCTCGGCATCGGGGTCTGGTGGCTGGTGTCCATCTCGGGCATCAAGCTCCCGACGCCGCCCGAGGTGGTGCAGGCCGCCATCAAGATGGCCGCCAACGGCACCCTCTGGACCGACCTGGGCGCCTCTCTGACGCGAGTGCTGACCGGCTTCGTGCTGGGCACCGCGCTCGCGATCCCCGTCGGCTTCCTGATGGGCTGGTACCCCTGGGCGCGCGGGCTGCTCGAGCCGTGGATCCAGTTCTTCCGCACGGTGCCGCCGCTGGCGATCATCCCGCTGATGATTGCGCTGCTCGGCATCGGTGAGGTGCCCAAGATCTTCGTCATCTTCCTCGCCGCGTTCCTGTCCTGCGTCATCTCGACGTTCCAGGGCGTCGTGCAGGTCGACAAGACGCTCATCAACGCTGCCCGCGTGCTCGGTGCCAAGGACGGCACCATCTTCGCGAAGGTCGTCATCCCCGCCTCGACGCCGTTCATCCTCGTCGGCATGCGCGTCGGCCTCGGCTCCGCATGGGCGACCGTGATCGCCGCCGAACTGATCGCCGCCCAGGTCGGCCTCGGTTACCGCATGCAGCAGGCCCAGATCTACTACCAACTCCCCGTCATCTTCGTGGGCATCGTCATCATCGGGGGCATCGGCCTCCTGATGGACCGCGGGCTGCTGTGGGTTGAGAACAAGCTGACCAGTTGGCAGGAGCGCCGATGACCCCAAGATTCAGATCCGCGACGTCCGGAAGGTCTTCGACCTCGGCAAGGAGCGCTTCGTTGCGCTGGGCGGCGTCTCGCTCGACCTCGTCGACAACGAGTTCGTCACCGTCGTCGGCCCGTCCGGCTGCGGCAAGTCGACGCTCATGAACATCCTCGCGGGGCTCGAGGAGCCCACCAGCGGCACCGCGCTCGTCGACGGCAAGCCGGTCAACGGGCCGAGCCCCGAGCGTGGCGTCATCTTCCAGCAGTACGCGCTGTTCCCATGGCTGACGGTCCGCAAGAACGTCGAGTTCGGCCTGAAGAACGCGGGCGTCCCCGCCGGGGAACGCCGCGACCGCGCCCAGCACTTCATCGACATGGTCGGCTTGACCGACTTCGCCGACGCGCTGCCCAAGATGCTCTCCGGAGGCATGAAGCAGCGCTGCGCCATCGCCCGCGCCTACGCCATGAACCCGAAGATCCTGCTGATGGACGAACCATTCGGCGCACTCGACGCCCTGACCCGGGTCCGCATGCAGGAGCACCTGCTGCAGACGTGGGAGCAGGAGAAGCGCACCGTGATGTTCATCACGCACGACGTCGACGAGGCCGTCTACCTGGCCAACCGTGTCGTCGTGATGGCTGCCCGCCCGGGACGCATCCACAAGATCATCGACGTCAACCTCCCCTACCCCCGCACCGAAGAGGTGCGCCTGAGCCCAGAGTTCACCGAACTCCGCAACGAGATCTGGTACGCCGTGTACCACCAGGACCAGGTCGACGACGAAGCCGTCGCTTCCTAACCCCCGAAAGAGGACCCTTCCATGAACATGCGCCGTCGCACCCTGCTCGGTTCCCTGCTCGCCGTCCCCGCCGTCGGCGTCCTCGCCGCCTGCGGCGACGACACGCCCTCCGCCGGCGGTGAGAAGCCCGCCGAGCTGACCCCCATCACCTACGGCTACATTCCCGACTTCAACGGCACCAGCCTTCTCGCCATCGCCAACGATCAGAAGCTGTGGGAGAAGCACGGCCTGAAGGCCGACCTGAAGTCGTTCACCAACGGCCCGCTGCAGATCCAGGCGATCGGCACCGGCGACCTGCAGTTCGGCTACATCGGCCCCGGCGCCATGTGGCTGCCCGCCTCCGGCAAGGCCAAGCTGCTGACGATCAACGGCGTCGGCCAGGCCGACCGGGTGATCGCCCAGCCCGGCATCAACTCGATCCAGGACCTCAAGGGCAAGAAGGTCGCCATCCCCGAGGGCACCTCGGGCGACATGATCGTCCAGCTCGCCCTCGAGCAGGCAGGCATGAGCATGGACGACATCGAGAAGGTCGCCATGGACGCCGCGACCGTCGTGTCGGCATTCGCCTCGAAGGACGTCGACGCGGCGGGCATCTGGTACCCGATGATCGACACCATCAAGCAGCAGGTCCCCGACCTCGTCGAGCTTGCCAAGAACACCGACTTCGTCGACGTCATGCAGTTCCCCAACGTGATGGTCACCGGCGAGGACTACGCGGAGAAGAACAAGGAGACCACCATCAAGGTTCTGAAGGTGCTCCGAGACGCGATGGACTACCGCGCCGACAACCTCGACGCCACCGTCGAACTGGTCGCCAAGATGAACGCCGCGGAGGTCGACGCCATCAACGCCGACGCCTCCAACGCCAAGTACTACAAGGCCGCCGAGCTCGACACGCTGACCGAGGACGGCACCATCGACACGTGGCTCACGGCGATGAACAAGTTCTTCGAGGCCAACGGCAAGATCGAGGGCACACCTGTCGCACCCAAGGACTTCTACGTGGGTGACCTGTTCGTCGAGGCGGGTAAGTGACCGCTCCCAAGAACGTCGTCTTCTTCCTGACCGATCAGCATCGGGCGGACACGCTAGGCGCGTACGGCAACCAGGTCGCCCGGACTGAGCATCTGGACGCGCTGGCCGCGTCGGGCACCCGGTTCGACCGGTGGTACACCCCGACGGCGATCTGCACGCCCGCGCGCGCCAGCCTGCTGACCGGGATGGCGCCGTTCAGGCACAAACTGCTCGCCAACTACGAGCGCAACGTCGGGTACCAGGAGGACCTCCGGGAAGGCCAGTTCACCTTCTCGGAGGCCCTCCGGGGCGCCGGCTACAACTGCGGGCTGATCGGCAAGTGGCACGTCGGCACCAACAAGGAGCGCGACGCGTTCGGCTTCGACGGCGCCCAACTGCACGGCTGGCACAACCCGGTCGACCATCCCGACTACCTCGCCTACCTCGAGGAACGGGGCCTGCCCGGCTACGAGATCAGCGACCAGATGCGGGGCACGCTGCCCAACGGCGGCCCCGGCAACCTGCTCGCTGCGCGGCTGCACCAACCCGTCGAGGCGACCTTCGAGCACTACCTCGCCGATCGCACCATCGACCTGCTGCGCCGCTACGCCGCGGAGCAGCGCGACACGGGCCGCCCGTTCTTCCTGGCGCTGCACTACTTCGGCCCGCATCTGCCATACATCGTCCCCGACGCGTACTTCGACATGTTCGACCCCGATCAGATCGAGCTGCCCAAGTCGGTGGCCGAGACGTTCGCGTCGAAGCCCCCCGTGCAGAAGAACTACTCGGCGCACTGGACCTTCGACAGCATGAGCGAGGCGGAGAGCCGCAAGCTGATCGCCGTCTACTGGGGGTATGTGACGCTGATCGACGAGCAGATCGGACGGGTGCTCGCGGTCGCCGAGGAGCTCGGGCTGATGGACTCGACTGCCTTCTTCTTCAGCTCCGATCACGGCGAGTTCACCGGCGCGCACCGGCTGCACGACAAGGGCCCCGCCATGTACGAGGACATCTACCGCACCGCTGGCATCGTCCGGCTACCCGGGGCGCCGGAGGGTCAGGTCCGACGCGAGTTCGTCAGCCTGCTCGACTGCACCGCCACCATCCTCGACTGGTGCGGGCTCGACCCGGCGCCGGCCGTCGACTCGCGCTCGCTGCTGCCGCTGGTCAGGGGCGAGGAGCCCGACTGGGACGACGACATCGTCTGCGAGTTCCACGGGCACCACTTCCCGCTGCCGCAGCGGATGATCCGCTCCGACAGGTACAAGCTGGTCGTCAATCCGGAGTCCGTCAACGAGCTGTACGACCTGGTCGTTGACCCCGACGAACTGCTCAACCGGTACACGCATCCGGAGATGGCCGCCGTCCGCCAGGATCTGCTGCAGCGGCTGTACACGCGGCTGCGCGACCGGGGGGACAACTTCTACCACTGGATGACGTCGATGTTCGACGTCGGAGGAGTCGACTACGACCCGAGCATGTCGGGCCTGGACGAGTCGACCTACGCGCCCGAGGAGGTCGCTGGATGACAAGGCCGAACATCGTGTTCGTGATGTCGGACGACCACGCCGCACACGCGATCTCCGCGTACGGAAGCAGGGTCAACTCGACGCCGAACATCGACCGGATCGCGACGCAGGGCGCCCGGCTCGACGCGGTGTACTGCACCAACTCGATCTGCACGCCGTCGCGGGCGACGATCCTGACGGGGCCTACAGCCACGTCAACGGGGCCTGCTCGATCTACTCCGAGTTCGACTACCGGGTGCCGACGTTCGCCGAGGTGCTGCACGACGCCGGCTATCAGACGGCGCTCTTCGGGAAGTGGCACCTGGGCGTCACGCCCAAGTCGAACCCGCAGGGCTTCGACGACTGGCGCATCTTCCCTGGGCAGGGCGAGTACGTCGACCCACTGATGTACGGGCCGGAGGGTGAGGAGAGGGTCGAGGGCTATGCCACCGACATCGTCACCGACCTGAGCCTCGGCTTCCTCAACGGGGTCGACCGGGACCGCCCGTTCGCGCTGCTGGTCCACCACAAGGCGCCGCACCGGCCGTGGGTGCCGCACCCGCGGCACGCCGACCTCTACCCGGCCGGGTCGATCCCGGAACCGGAGACGATGTGGGACGACCACGCGTCGATGAGCCAGGTCGTGCAGGACGTGGCGATGACCCTGGACGACCTCACCCTTGCCGACGTCAAGGAACCGGTCCCCGCCGACCTGGAGGGCGACGAGCGCTGGCGCGAGCGGTCCAGGTGGAAGTACCAGCGCTACATGCGCGACTACCTGCAGACCATCCAGGCGATCGACGACTCGGTCGGCACGCTGCTCGACTGGCTGGACGCGGCGGGGCTCGCCGGGAACACGGTGGTCGTTTACACCTCCGATCAGGGCTTCTTCCTGGGCGACCACGGCTGGTTCGACAAGCGACTGATGTTCGACGAGTCGCTGACGATGCCGATGCTGATGCGCTGGCCCGCGGAGATCGAGCCGGGCTCGCACGTCGAGGCGATGATCACCAACGTCGACTTCGCGGCGACCTTCCTGGACATGGCTGGCGAGTCGGCCGAGGCGTTGCCCGCCCAGCAGGGTCGCAGCTTTCGTCCGCTGCTGCGTGGCGAGTCCGTCGAGGACTGGCCGCAGTCGATGTACTACCGCTACTGGGAGCACGACGACCCGGAGCACCACGCGCCCGCGCACTACGGGGTGCGGACGGCGACGCACAAGTTCATCCACTACTACAACGACGGGCTGGGCACGCCCGGGTCGTCGGAGCGGGTGCTGCCGAGCGAGTTCGAGTTGTACGACCTGGTCGCCGATCCGTCGGAGTTGACCAACGTGGCCGACGATCCGTCCTACACGGAGGTTCGACGCGACCTCGAGGCCGAGTTGGCCCGACTGCAGGAACTCTACGGCGACCGCCCGTACGAGGGCCCGGAGACACCGCGCCCCGACTGGTCCGTCTGAGCGTCACGGCGGCCCCGTCCTCGTTACGGGGCCGTCTCCCCGCGAGCCGGCAGCGCTTCGACGGCCGCGGGTCCCCCGAGCGGGTCGAGGCGCGTCACCTCCGTGCCGGGGTGAAGCCGCTCGTCCGCGAGGTAGAGCGCGACAGCCTGCTCCTCGTCCGTCACCAAGAGACCGGCGAGCCTGTCAATCAACTCCAGGTCGATCGACTCGTCGGGGTTGTCCATGCCTCCCCACACGTCCCATAGCAGCAACTCGTCGCCCGCCAGGTGCGCGGCCTCGTAGATCACGTAGTCGCGCACGAAGTCCGGGCCGGAAAGCTCAGGCACGTCGGGGCCGACGCCGAAGTTTGTGAGGTCACGCTCGCCGCGGCGCCACCCCAGCCAGGCCTGCGCGGCCGTCAGGAATGCGCCGTCGCCCGACCGGTCGAGATCGTGCGGCGAGAAGTCGGCGCCTCCGTCGACGAACTCCGGGTCGAAGCGCCGCCACCGTCCGTCCTCCCAGACCTCCGTGACCACGTGGTCGCACCACCAGTCGGGCAGGAAGTAGGAGGCGAAGCCGACGCGCGTGCGGGCCGCGACGTCGTGGGAGCGCAGGATCGACACGGCGAGGAGCGAATGGTCGCGGCAGCAGCCCTGGACCCGGTCCCGGGGAGGCCGCGGCTCGGCCAGGGACAACTGGTGTCGGGACTGGTCGGCGTCGAGGATCTCGGCGACGGTGCGGAGATGGATCTCGCTTGCCGTCGACGGGTCGAGGTCCTCGGCGCGATAGTGGCCGATCACGTTGGTCACCGCCCGGGCGATGGACGCGACATCGGCCTCGACGGCGCGCACCAGGGGTTCGTGGTGGCGCGGATCCGAGTAGGGCGAGTGCCGGGCATCGTTCATGGACACAGCTTGGCACCTGCCATCGTGGGAGGGTCAACGACTCCCGGCAAGAACCTCTGCGATCTCGTCGAAACCCTTGTTCCGCGCGTGCTGCAGCGCGGTGACGCCCTCCCTGTCGGCGATCGCGGGATCGGCGCCTGCCTCGAGCAGGGCGGTGACGATCTCGACATAGGGCCGCGAACCGTCGCCGAGGATGACGGCCTCGAGCAGCGCCGTCCAGCCCAGGTCGTTGACGTGGTTCACGTCGATGCCGACCTGGACGACCCTGCGCACGTAGTCGACGTGGCCGCGCTCGCTCGCCGGGATCACGGAGATGCCGCCGTACCGGTTTCTGATCGTCATGTCGGGGCCTGCCGGCAGCAGCGACTCGAGCATGTCGACCGAACCCGTGACGCCCGTCACCAGCCAGGGTGTGTCGTGCTGGTCGTCGAGCGCGTCGGCGGAGGCCCCCATCGCGACGAGCACGTCGGCGACGCCCAGGTGGTCCTCGGTGACGGCGAGCAGCAGGGCCGTGCGACCGCGGTCGTCCCGCGCCTCGATGTCGGCGCCTGCGCGCAGCGCGAGCGCGACCAGGTCGGCCTCGCCACCCGTTGCCGCCTCGAGGAGCGTGGTGTCGGGGTCCGCGATGTCCGAGTACTGCGGGATGGCCCGCAGGAACGCCTCCTGCGCGGCGAGCCCCTTGTCGGCGGCCATCTGCAGCGGCGTCAACTTCTCCTGCCCCGATGGCCGATCCAGTTCAACGCCTCCCGCCACGAGCACCCGCAGCGTCGTCGCGTACGGGTAGTCGTCCTTGCCGAGCCAGGTCGCCTCGTGGATGGCCTGGTAGCCGAGGTTGTTGACGTGGTCGCGGTCGATGCCTGCGCGCAGCAGTTCGCCGACCTCGTGGAAGTGGCCGCGCTCCGCGGCGCGGATCAGCGCGGTGCCGTCGAAGCTGTCCCTGTCGTCGACAGTTGCCCCGTTGGCGAGGGCGAGGCGCAGCAGGTCGAGGTGACCCTCGCTGGCGGCGATCAGGTACGCCGACTGCTGGGTGGTGTCCTTCGCGTTGACGTCGGCGCCCTGGTTGACGAGGTCGGTGGCCTTGGCCAGGTCGTTCGCCCAGTACGCGTCGCGAAGGGCGGCGTCCGGGCCGTCGTCTTCCGTTACCTGGGGCGAGGGGGTGATGCTTGGGGTGGCCGTCGGCCGGGCGCTCGGCACTCCGTCGCTCGGGCGGGTCGACGGCGAGGGCGGCCCGGGGTTCGAGCACGCCGCCAGTGCCGTAACGGCCAGGACGCAGGCGGCGGTTCGCAGTAGGTGGGGCACGACGACTCCTTGATGGACCGGATCAGCCTAGTTGCGAGGGCGCTCACCCCCGGCGCGCTCTGTAGGGTGATCCGGTGCTCACCGCCGTCGATCCCCTCCCCTCCCGGCCGCGACGGATCGCGATCGCGGGCGTCTCGGGCGTCGGGAAGACGACCCTCGCTCGCAGGGTCGCGGCGATCGTGGCCGCCCCGCACACCGAGATCGACTCGCTCTACCACGGCCCGAACTGGGTGCCGCGGCCGGAGTTCCTCGACGACGTGCGGGCCCTCGTCGCAGCCGACGCGTGGGTGACCGAGTTCCAGTACCGGGTCGCAAGGCCGCTGATCGCGGAGCGGATGGACCTGCTCGTCTGGCTCGACCTGCCCTATTGGCGCGTCAACTTTCCGCGCGTGGTGTGGCGAACGCTCAGCCGCCGGGTGACCGGCCGGCCGATGTGGAACGGCAACACCGAGGGGCCGCTGCGCCGGATCTTCACCGACGAGGACCACATCATCCGTTGGTCGGTCACGCACCGCAACCGCGAGCGCGACCGGCTGCCCCGACTGGTCGAGGCGAAGGGTTGGACGACGGTGCGGCTCGGCTCCACCCGCGACGTCGAGCGCTGGCTCGCCGGCCCGCTGCGCGACGCGATGGCCGGGTAGGCGCGTTGAGCATGTTCCGACGCTCGTTGCGCCGCGAGGGCCGGTGTCAGCGATCGCAGCCACCCGTTCCTGCACGACGCGGCCCCCGCCGAGGCCGAGACTGCGGCCGAGGCCAAGCCTCCTCCGAATGGGTTCTTCGACGCTGGGGGCGGCTCATTCCTTGAGCATGTTTGGTAACTCGTTGGCGATTCGAACGTTCAAACACGGCTCAGGAGCCAACGAGCAGCCGAACATGCTCAAACGCCCGCCCGCGGCGCATCTAGCCGGCCCCCGGCCAAGCCCGGGGAGCGACAACGCGGCGGCTAGACGCGCGACCAGAGCGGCGTCTTCAACTCCGAATACTCGCTGACCGGGTCGAAGCAGACCGTTCCGCGACACACGTAGGCGAGCCCGTCGACGCGGCCCTCCAGGTGCGGCCCGAAACCCTCGGTGCCCTCCGGCGCCGTGAGCACGATCGACCCGGCGGGAGCCAGGCGCCAAGCGGCGCGCGACAACTCCGAGAACGGATCGGACGACACCACGACGGCGACTGCAGGCTTCAGCCCGCGGCGGGCCTCGTCGGAGATCATCAGGTCGGCCATCGCGGCCCCTGCGAAGCGGGGCGCCTCCCCCACGATCGACCAGGTCGTCGCGGCGGCCTCGTCGGCCCGTGCGACTAGGCCCGGACGCTCGGCAAGCAGTCCGACGGCGCGGAGCCCTGCGATCAGCGCCGACGTGCCGCTCGGGGTCACGTTGTCGGTCAGCGACCGCGGCCGACGGAACAGGCCCGTGTCGACCGCGTCGTAGAAGCCGCCGTCCGGGTGGGCGAACGCCTCGACGGCCCGATCGGCCAGCTCTGCGGCCCGCTCCAGCCATGCCGCGTCACCCGTGGCAGCAGCCAGCGCAGTGAACGCCTCGATGACGGCGCCGTAGTCGTCGGCGCCTCCCTCGGCCGGGTCGACCTGACCGTCACGGGACGAGCGACGAAGCGTCCCGTCGACAAGGTGCACCGACACCAGGTGCTCGGCGGCGCGCTGCGCCAACTCGAGCCAGCCCGGCTCGTTGAAGATCAGCGCCCCGGTCACCAGCGACGAGATCATCCAGCCGTTCCAGGCGGCGACGACGAGGTTGTCGGAGGCGGGCCGGAACCGGTTGGTGCGCTCCTGCAGCAGCAGGCCCGCGACCTCCTCCAGCTTGGCGAAGTCCGGTCGGCCGCGCAGTTGCAGCGTCGACAGTCCGTCCTCGAAGGTGCCGCCGCGGGTGACGTGGAACACCTCAGCAGCCCAGTCGCCCAGTTCGGCCCGAGCGCGTCGTCGAGCAGTTCGGGGTTCCACAGGTAGAAGATCCCCTCGTGGACCGCGCCGCGGATGTCGCACGAGTCGGCGTCGAGGCCGGAGATGAACGCGCCCTCCTCGGAGACCATCTCGCGCTCCAGCCACTCGACGATGCCGTAGGCGGTGCGCTCGTACAGCGCGCGCAGGCCCTCGTCGTGGTCGGCGGTGCGCCGCCAGCCGCGCACGTAGGTGCCGAGCAGCAGCGCGTTGTCGTAGAGCATCTTCTCGAAGTGCGGCACGACCCATCCAGGGTCGACGGCGTAGCGGTGGAAGCCCCCGCCGACCTGGTCGTAGATGCCGCCGCGGGCCATCGACTCGAGGGTCCGCTGGGCGATCTCGAGCGACTTCGGGTCGCCCTTGACGAGCAGCGCGTCGAGCAGGGTGGGGGCGGGGAACTTCGGCGCGGTGCCGAACCCGCCGTGGATCAGGTCGAACTGCTTCTCCACCTCGTCGACGGCGTTCCTCAGGTCGGGCGCGGCCTCGGAGGCGGCGTCGTCCTGGGCGGCCAGCGTCGCCACGATGTAGTCGGCCGACCCGCGCAACTTGTCGCGACGCGAGTGCCAGCCGTCGGCCATCGCGCCGAGCACCTGCATGAACGACGGCATCCCTGGCTGCGGCTCGGGCGGGAAGTAGGTGCCGGTGAAGAACGGCTTGGCCTCTGGGGTCAGGAACGCGGTCATGGGCCAGCCGCCGTTGCCGTTGTTCATGGCCTGCGTCGCCGTCATGAACACCGCGTCGACGTCGGGCAACTGCTGCCTGTCGACCTTGATCGGCACGAAGTGCTCGTTGATGTAGGCGGCCACCTCGGGGTTGTCGAAGGACTCGTGGCTCATCACGTGGCACCAGTGGCACGACGCGTACCCGATGCTGAGCAGGATGGGGACGTCACGGGCGACGGCCTCCGCCCTGGCCTCGGGGGACCATTCCCACCAGTCGACTCCCTGGTGGGCGTGCTGGCGCAGGTAATCGCTGGACGATTCTGAGAGGCGGTTGACCATGGAGTCAGCCTAGTGGGCCAGTTGCGTCGCGATTTCCCCGAGCCGCTCGGGGCGTGAGGCACACTTGAAGTATGAGTGAGACCGGGACCCCCAAGAAGCAGTCGCGCCTCGTCCAGGCGTTCATCGTCGTCGGCGGCCTGCTGGCTCTGATGTGGGTCCTCGAGGGGCTCGACACCGTTACCGCGAACGCGCTCGACAACTACGGCATCGAGCCGCGGAAGATCAGCGACCTGCCCAACATCCTGTGGGCTCCCCTGCTGCACTTCGGGTGGGGGCACCTGATCGCGAACTCGGTCCCCTTCCTGGTGCTTGGCGTGGTCACCTACCTTTCGGGCCCCATCAAGTGGGTCGTCACCACCGTGATCTCGACGATCATCTCCGGCCTCACCGCGTGGCTCCTCGGTCCGATCGGCACCTTCACAGCCGGGGTCTCGGGCGTCATCTTCGGCTACCTCACCTACCTTCTGGTGCGCGGGATCTTCTCCCGCAGGATCGGCCAGATCGTGATCGCCGTGGTCGTCTTGGCGGTCTACGGCTCGGTGCTGCTCGGCGTCTTCCCGACGGCGGCTGGCGTCAGTTGGCAGGCCCATCTGGGCGGCGCCCTCGGCGGCATCATCGCCGCCTGGCTGCTGCACAGCCGCGAGCGCAACCGCAAGCCCCAGCAGATGGCCTACTGACCCACCTTGGCGTCCGCTAGATCATGAACTCGGGCACCAGCGGCTGCGGACGCAGCCCCGAGAACAGGTCGTCCTCCGGGATCATCGTCGGCACCTTCGAGACCACCAACTGGTAGTCCTCCGTCGGCCAGCCCGCCTGCTGGATCGCCAGCGGCACCGCGAACCACGGCCCGTCCGGGTCGATCTGCGTGGCGTGCGCCCGGAGGGCCTCGTCGCGGATCGGGAAGTACTTCGCGCACTCGATGAAGGTCGTGAGCCTGCCGTAGGAGAACGGGTCCTGGTCGAGGTGCGCGAACTGGCAGTCGAGGCCCTGCTCGTGCATGACCAGCTCGAGTTGCTCGGCGCGCCTGCTGTGGAAGCTCATGTGGTAGTACAACTTGGCCGGCTGCCAGGCTGGCCCGTGCTCTGGCCACAGGTCCGGGTCGGCCGCCGCCTTGAACGCCTCGAGCGTGATCCGGTGGCACATCACGTGGTCGGGATGCGGGTAGCCGCCCTGCTCGTCGTAGGTCGTCACGACGTGTGGGCGGAACTCCCGGATCACCTTCACGAGCGCCCCCGCCGCGACCACCGGGTCGACCAGCCCGAACGCGTCGTCGGGCAGCGGCGGCAACGGATCGCCCTCCGGTAGCCCCGAGTCGACGAACCCGAGCCACACCTGACGAAAGCCCAGCAGTTCGCGGGCCCTCTCCATCTCCCTCGCGCGGATCTCCGAGATGTTGGCCAGCACCTGTGGGTCGTCGGCGAGTTTGGGATTCAGCACCGAGCCGCGCTCGCCGCCAGTACACGTCGCAACCAAGACCTCGACACCCTCGTCGACGTACTTCGCGGTCGTCGCCGCGCCCTTGCTCGACTCGTCGTCGGGGTGGGCGTGGACGTGCAACAACCGCAACTGGGTGGGCGGCAATCCGGGCATGGTCGGTATTGTGCCGCAGTCCCTGATGGGCGCCTCCCGTTCGTCTCAGGGCACAATGGGACGCGTGACCGACGACGACGCCCGCATCAAGGCCCGCTACCCGAAGCGCTCCCCCATCGACTACGTGCTCGGCATCGGCGCGTCCGTCGCTGTGGTCGGGGCGGTCGCGCTGGTGCTGGTCGACGGGCTCGACCGTGCCAACCCGCCGGTCGCCGCCATGGTGCGTGGCTTTACCGTGATGAGCCCCTCGGAGGCGGTCGCGGAGGTCGTCGTGCAGCGAAGCGACCCGAGCGTCCAGGTGGAGTGCAGCCTCTTCGCGCAGGCACAGAGCTACGAGCGGGTCGCCGAGCGGACGTTCACCGTCGGCCCAGGAACCGAGAAGCTCACCACCGTCGAGGTCGGCCTCAAGACCACCAAGGAGGCCACGACGGTCACCATGGAGGACCCGGCGTGCACTTTGGTCGACTGATACGCTTGCTGGATGTCTGAAACTTCTGCCGACGTTGTGTGGCTCACGCAGGAGGCCTACGACAAGCTCGAGGCCGAACTCGAAGAGCTGAAGACCGTGGGTCGCCCTGAAGTGAGCGCCCGGATCGCCTCTGCCCGCGAAGAGGGCGACCTGTCCGAGAACGGCGGCTACCATGCCGCCCGCGAGGAACAGGGACAGATGGAGGGCCGGATCCGACAGTTGGAGGACCTCCTCCGCCGCGCCGAGGTTGGCGAGCCGGAAGGTGCCCACGACGAGGTCACGCCGGGCAAGCTCGTCACGGTCGCCTATGACGGCGACGAGGACGACACCGACACGTTCCTGCTCGGCTCCCGCGAGGTGCTCGCCACCGACGAGTCCGTCGAACACGCCGTCTACTCGCCACAGTCGCCGCTCGGCGCCGCCGTTCTCGGCGCGAAGATCGGCCAGGAAGTGCGCTACACGGCGCCCAGCGGCAAGGAACTGATGGTCGTGGTCACCAAGGTCGAGGTTCTCTAGACCCCCTCTGACATCGACGATGGCCGCCACCTCATGCAGGTGGCGGCCATCGTCGTGGTGGGTGTCGTCAGAGGGTTGTCGCGTCAGCCGAGCAGGCGCGCCGCGTCCTCCGGGCTGATCTCGCCGCGTGCGACGCGCTCAAGGATCTGATCCTCGGCAGAGCCGGCGCTCGGCACCTCTTCGCCGTATTCGGTGGGCTCGTCGTCCACCTCTGAGGACCTGGCCGCCTGCGAGGGCGACGACGGGGACGCAGGGTCGCCGTCGAGCCCGAGCTTGCCGAGCACCGCGTCGAGCCGGGCGCGCGCCGTCGGGTAGGACACTTGGAGGTGCTTCTCGACCTCGCGCAGGTTCCCTCGCGAGGAGAGGAAGACCTTCAAGAGGTCCAGGTCGGCCTGGTTGAGGTTGCAGAACTCGCAACTTGCGAACTCGCCCGCAATCTCGGTGCCGCAGTGCAGGCAGCCCTTGCGCGTGGTGATGAGGGTGTCCCCGCAGACGGGGCACTCCGACGGCGCGTGGTACAGATGCTTGGCCATTTACTCGCCCTCCGACTTGATCGTTGCCATCCCCATCACGACCGCGACATCGAGCCGGGCCGAGCCGTTGCCGACGACGTACTCGTCGACCTTGTCTCCACCGTCAGGCCAGCTGATCCTGCCCAGCTTGGCCTCGCCGCGGATCGTCACGTTTGCGCCCTTGGACAGGGTCACCGTCAGCGTGCCCGACTCGACCTTCAGCCTGGATCGACCCACGCTGATCGGGCCTTCGACGCTGATGCCGCCTGCCTGGCTGAGCAGGTCCTCCACCTCCTCGACGTCCTCGAGGGTCGAGCCGCCCGCCGTGACGCGGATCCGCCCGAGCCGCGGGACGCCGACGGTGCGCAGGCCGCCGGTGGTGACCTCTGCGTCGACGATCAGGTTCGGGTTGACCCGGATGACCAGTTCCTTGCCGAGGCCGATGTCGCGGATGTCGTCCCAACTGCGGGGAGGCCGGATCAGGGAGAAGCCGCCGAAGTTGGGGCCGATCTCGCCGGTGGAGTTGACCTCCATCACGGTGCCGACGCGGCGCAGCACGTGGGGGCCGTCGATGGTGAGGGTCGAGACGCTCTGGTCGCCCTCGATGCGGACGCGGCGCCCGACGGAGGTGACGGAGATGCGGGAGAGCCCTCCGGACTTCGGGCCGCCCTTGCGGGTCGTGTCGGCCGGTGGCTCCTTGGGGGCCTGCGGGGCGTCGGCGGCACGCTTGGCCGCGTCGATCCGCCTGCTTGCTTCCTGGGCGTCGATGCGCCCAGCGGCCAGATCGTCGAGGATCGGCCCGAGGTCAACATTGCTCATGAGTAAATGGTAACCCGACTTTCGAGAATCTAAAGCCAGATTGAGATATTCGTATTTCGGCCGATGGCGCCACCCCCGGTGACGCAGTCGCGCGGAGTGCGCCAGCCCGGCGACGCAGTCGCCCAGAGCCGCTGGTTGAGCCGCCCGGGAGCGGAGCGATCGAGCGCGTCGAAACCTCCGACGCCCGACAACCCAGCCCGACCACAGACCCCGCACCCGAACCCAAGCCGCACGCTCCGCACAGGGTCTGCTCAACCAGCACCGCCGATCGAGCCAGCCCAGCCGACAGAGCCCGCCCGGAGCCGTTGGTTGAGCCGCCCGGGAGCGGAGCGATCGGGCGCGTCGAAACCTCCAACGCCCGCCAACCCACCCCGACCACAGACCCCGCACGCGAACCCAGGTCTTGGCCCCCGCTCCGCTCACGGGGCCCCAGGCACGAGCTCCGCACCGACTATCCGCCGTCGACGCCACCGATATGGAAGGCTGAGCCCATGCCGCAGCCACTGAGCCAACTCGTCGCACCCGACTGGGCCGAGGCGCTCGCCCCCGTCGAGCCCCAGGTGAGTGCGATGGGAGAGTTCCTGCGCGAGGAGATGGCCGCCGGGCGCTCCTACCTGCCGGCCGGCGAGAACGTGCTGCGCGCCTTCACGCTTCCGCTGGCCGATGTGCGCGTCCTGGTCATCGGCCAGGATCCCTATCCCACCCCGGGCATGCCGTCGGGCTGTCGTTCTCCGTCGCCCCCGAGGTGCGACCACTACCCGGCTCGCTGCGCAACATCTACCAGGAACTGCAGGCCGACGTCGGGATCCCGCCCGCGCAGCATGGCGACCTCACCCATTGGTTCGATCAGGGCGTCCTCCTCCTCAACCGCGTCCTCACCGTGCGACCAGGCACCCCCGCGTCGCACCGCGGCAAGGGCTGGGAGCAGGTCACCGCCCGCGCCGTCGAGGCGCTCGCCGCCCGCGGTGGCCCACTCGTGGCGATCCTGTGGGGCCGCGACGCGCAGACGGCGACCCCGATGCTCGGCGACGTCCCGATCATCGCAAGCGCACACCCGTCGCCGCTGTCGGCACGCAACGGGTTCTTCGGGTCGCGCCCGTTCAGCCGCACCAACGCGCTGCTCGAACAGCAGGGAGCAGCACCCATCGACTGGGCCATCCCAGAGCGGGTGGCAGACTAGGCGCATGCCGTACCGCCCGAAGTCTCCGCAGGAACCCCACGACGCGGCCGCGCCCGCTGGCGACGACGCCGCGAATCCCCAGTCGGTCGACGCCCAGAAGGCCGCGTCGGACGCGCCCCAGCCTGTCGCGGACGGGCCGACGAAGGCGCGCAAGACACTGTGGCTGGTCGGCCTCGGCGTCGGGGTCTACTTCATCGCCACCGGCATCTACCAGGCGATCATGGCGGGACAGTCCTGAGCCTTGCCGCCGCGGGTAGCGTGGAGGCATGGACATCGACGTGCTCGCATGGCTAAACGGAAAGCTCTCCACCCCCAAGATGGTCGCCCCTGAGGACGCGCTTCCAGGCCGTCCGACCCCCATCCTCGATCCGATCCCCGTCCACGAGGTCCTGGGCCTCCCACTCGACGAGGTGCCCGAGGGTGCCGAGGTCGCCTACTTCGCGCTCGGCTGCTACTGGGGCGAGGAGCGGATGTTCTGGCAGACCCCGGGCGTCCTCAACACCGCCGTCGGCTTCGCGGGTGGCTTCACCCCCAACCCGACCTATGCGGAGTCATGCACGGGCAAGACGGGTCACACCGAGACCGTCCAGGTCGTGTTCGACCCGAAGCGCGTCAGCTACGACGACCTCCTTGAACTGTTCTGGGAGAACCACGACCCCACCCAGTTGAACAGGCAGGGCAACGACAACGGGACGCAGTACCGCTCGGCGCTGTTCCCCGTCGACGACACCCAGCGGGAGGCGGCCGAGCGCAGCCTCGCCTCGTTCCAGCAGCGCCTCGCCGACCAGGGGTTCGGCACGATCACGACGGAGATCTCGCAGGATCGGCCGTTCTACTACGCCGACCGGGAGCACCAGCAGTACCTGCACAAGAACCCTGGCGGCTACTGCCCCAACCACGCCACCGGCGTGAAGTGCGGACCCGACGCCTGATTTCAACGCAACGCACCTCCGACCCGACCAGCCATGCATGTGCCTCCGCGCCGCATCGCAATAGGGTGGGGCCATGTCCACGCTGCTGAGTGATGTCGAGTGGGGCGACGTCGTCTCCGACGATGACGGCGTCCTGGTGATCCGGGGCGAGGTCGGCGACCTGCCCGTCGTCGTCAAGCGCTTCGCCGACACTCCGCACCGCCGCGAGGTCGACACCTATGCGCTGCTGGGTGAACTTGGGGTCCCGACGCTTCCCGTGCTCGGCTCCGGCCCCGACTGGCTGATCCTGGAGGACCTGGTCTCGGCCGGCTACCGGCAGGGCACCGAGGCCGACCTGTCCGATCCTCGCGTCGCGCGGTTGATCGCCCACTGGTACGACGCGCTGCACGCCGCGGGCGACACCGTCCCGGCCAAGGCGATCGACTACAGCGAGTTCGACCTGATCGACCCCGACGCGCTCGCCGCAGTGGCGCGGCGCTGGCCCGACCTCCTGCCCTTCACCGAGTGGGCGACCAGGCAACTGCCCGCCTGGCGCGACACGATGGGCTCGCTTCCCTCGACGCTCACTTACAACGACTTCGCCGCGACCAACCTGGCCGTGTTCTGGGACGGCTCCTCCGCGTTGATGTTCGACTACAACCTCACCGGGATGGGGCTGAGGGCGAGCGACCTGCGCAACGTCTCCGCCCTACTGACCCCCGAGGCGTCCGAGGCGTTCGACTCCGAGTACCGCGAACTGGCCCAGCGTCGCGGTGTAGACCTTCCCGGGGAGGCGGAGCGACTGGACGAGGCCACCTCACACCTGGTGGCGCTGATCCTGGCCGTCGAGTCGGAAGAGACCCCGGCCTGGGCCGAGCCGTCGCTCGCCTGGGCACGGTCCTCGACGGCCGACGACGCGTAGCCGCGTGAGCAGTGTGGTGAGAGACGCGCGCCCCTCACCACACCGGGTCAGCCCTTGACCGCCCCAGCCAGGGCGCCGCTGACGAAGTAGCGCTGGAACATCAGGTAGACGATCAACACCGGGATCGCCGACATGATGATGAACGCGTTCAACGGCCCGTACTCGGTTCCCCACTGGGTTGAGAAGCTCTGCACCGCCAAGGGAACGGTCCAGTTTCCTTGGCTGCGGAGCAACGTGGTTGCCATGGCGTACTCGTTCCAGGTGGCCACGAAGTCCAGAATGAACAGGGCGGCCAGTGCGGGTTTCGCCAACGGGAGGATCACCTGCCAGAAGATGCGGAACGTCGAGGCGCCGTCCATTCGGGCCGACTCCTCCAGTTCGTCGGGAATGGCACGGAAGAACCCGTACAGAACGAAGATCTGGTACGGGATACCGAACGCAAGGTACGGGAGGATCAGGCCCATCTTCGAGTCGAGCAGGTCCAGGGTCAGCATGGTGTTGAACAGCGGCCCGAGCCCGATCTGCACGGGAACCATGGAGCCGATCGCAATGAAACCGAGGAGCGCCTTGCTCCGCCTGAATCGCAGCCGCGCCAGGGCGAAGGCGCAGGCGGCCGACAGCAGCAGGCCCATTGGCACCTTGATGACGGCGATGAGCATGCTGTTGAGCCCTGTGATGCCAAGCTTGCCGATCTCGAATGCCCGGACGTAGTTCGACCAGTCCCACTGCTGAGGAAGTGCCCATGCCGGGTTCTGGTTGATGTCCGCATTCGATTTGACGGAGGTGAGGAACATGATGAGGAACGGGAGCGCCCACAACAGGGATGTGACGACAAGGGAGATCCACAGCGCGAGCCCTGGGAAGTCGACTCGTCGACGACGCCGCGCCCCGCCCTTTTCCAGCGTGAGACCTTCAGAAATCGCGGATGCAGTCACTTGTCCTGTCCCTTCAGCGACCAGAGCATGTAGGGCACGACCAGTGCCAACGAGATGACGAGAAGCACTGTGGCAACCGCGCCGCCCGCCCCGAACTGATGGTTGGCGAACGACTGGGTGTACGACCACAGCGCGAGCACCTGGGTCGACTGCGCGGGTCCACCACCGGTCATGCCCACGATCAGGTCGAAGACCTTCAGCGAGTTGATGATCGTCAGAATGACCACGACGACCGTGGTGGGCTTCAGAGCCGGCAGCGTCACGTTGCGGAACACCTGGAGGGCATTGGCGCCGTCGATCTTGGCCGCCTCGACGAGTTCCTGAGGGACCGACTGCAGCCCGGCCAGGAACAACACGAGGGGAAACCCGACCGCTTGCCAGATGGACGCGACGAAGACCGAGTAGATCGCGATCTTCGGGTCTCCCAACCAGGTCTGCGCCCAGCTTCCCAGCCCAACCTGCTCGAGCGCCTGATTGACGAGGCCGAGGGTCGGGTTGTAGATCCAGCGCCACATGGCTGCGACGGTGATCGAGGCGAACACGGAGGGGATGTAGAAGATCGACCGCATCAGGTTGCGCCCCGCCATCTGACGGTTCAGACCGAGCGCGAGGAGCAGCCCAAGCACCATCGGAACCGCCAAGGTGAGGATCACCCAGAAGATCGTGTTGCGGGCTGCCGTCCAGAAGACCGGGTCCGCTGTGAACATGCGGACGTAGTTGGCAAGGCCCACGAACTCGGGCACATCCGTCCTGAATCCCGACCACTTGAAGAACGACAGCCTCACCGAGTCGAGCATCGGGTAGACGAGGAAGTAGAGGTAGAGGAGGAGGGCAGGGGCGAGGTACGGCAGTGCCGTGACCAAGCGTCGGGGCTTTCGCGCACGCTGAGCGGTCTGCGGGGTGCCCGACGGGGGCGACTGGGTTTCTGTTGCCATCGTGAGTCTCCTTCCTGGGCGGGGAATCCCCCGCCCAGGTGCGAGTGGATCAGCCGTTGGCGTCGCGCCACTGCTGGAAGGTCTTGCCCGCGTCCTCCGGGCTGATGGACCCCGTGAGTACGGAGTTCTGGACACGCCAGTACTCGCCGGTCTCGGCGGTGCTGAAGTTCTGATCGTTGTTCAGGTACGAGCCCGTTGCCTGGCTAACCAGTTCGGACCACTCGTTCGCAAGGACGGCGTCAGCCGGAGGAGCCACGTTCTTGTTCGCGGAGATGACGGAGAACGCGGAACCGAGCTTCGCCTGCCCGTCCTCAGAGATCATGTAGTCGAGGAACTTCGCCGCCAGGTCCGGGTTCTTCGAGGCCTGCGTGACGTAGAGCAACTCTCCGAATCCATAGATCCTCCCCGTCCCCGTGGGGAAGGCGAAGATGCCGAAGTCATCGGCAGACATGCCGCCGTTGACCGCCTGCGGCCCGAACCAATCGCCCTCAAGGGCCATCGCCGCCTGGCCCGTGAAGAAGAGCTGAGATGAGTCGTCCTGGCTGATGGCCATGTAGCCCTGGTTCAGGTAGTCGTCGCCCCACTTCTTGAGCTCCACGAAGGCGTCCGTGACGCAGGGCTCCGTGCCCCAGTTACCGTCCCCCTGGTTCAGCTTGTCAGCGATCTCGGCACCACACTCGGTCTCGATCAACGCGTCGAGGAGACGCATGACATGCCAGTTCACCGTGCCGCCCATCTCCATCGGCGTGATGCCTGCGGCCTTGAGCTTCTCCGCCGCCGCGAGCAACTCCTCGTAGGTGGTCGGCAACTCGGTGATTCCGGCCTTCTCGAACAGCGCCTTGTTGTAGTAGATCGCTTCGCTGGACTCCTGGAAGGCGACGCCGTTATGGCCGCCGTACAGCTCGGAGCGAGCGACGGCAACGCTCGTCAGAGAGTCCGCCCACTTGTACTCGTCGTAGTACTTGGTGATGTCGAGGCTCATGTTGGCCTTGATGAGTTCGCCACCGAGCCCTGGCCCGCCCCAGTAGCGGTAGATGTCTGGCACGGAGTCCGTGCCCGCGGCTTGGCGCAGCGCATCCTTGTGGGGGTCGACCGCACGGTTCTCGGTGGTCACCTTGACGCCAGGGTTCTCGGCCTCGAACCCCTTGACGAGGGCGTCCCAGGCGGTCGCCTGGTCCCCGTCGAGCGTCAGTTGCCAGATCGTGAGGCTCTTGCCGTCACCGGCTCCATCGGCACCGTCACCGCTTCCGCCACACGCGGCAAGGCCGAGGGCCATCGCGGCGGCTGACGCGACGGCCAGCACCTTCTTGTATCCGAACATCTCTGTTCCTTCCAGGTTGAGCTTCGTTGGGGTTGATAGTTAGGACGACTGCCAGAGGGAGAACTCATCGAGCTTCACGTAGAAGTCCTCGAACATGAGTCGCAGGTCGACTTGGGTGTAGACCCGCATGGGTCGGCTTCCGTTGATGGCTCGATAGGTTCCGTCAGCGGTCAGTTCCGGGGTGTCCTTGAACACATACCGGCTGGATGTGGTGTCCGACTCGAACGGACTGCGGAGTGCCGTCAGGAGGACGAGCGGGGAGTCGCCCAACGCGTACGCCTCCGGCATCGGTTCGGCACGGTGATGCGCCGAGGACATCACCAGCCTGATCTCGTCGTACAGGTACTGTCCGAGCGGCCCGGTGCGGGCGACGCGGTGCCGCAACTCCGCCTCGGACACGAGGCATTGACGATAGACGTCGCGGGGCACCTGCCAGATCTCGAGATCCTCCGCACCGAAAATCACCTGCCCTGCGGTCACGTCGATCAACAGGTTGTACTCGATGGGCATGGCACCCACCGGTGGCAGGGCGAGCCCATCGTGTTCATTCCCACCGATCCACACCAAGGTCAACCGGGAAGCGATTCGCGGTTCGAGCAGGTAGGCCGACGCGAGGTCTGTGAGGCCGCCGCCCGCCACGTAGAACAGCGGAAGGTCGGTGTCATCACGCATGGCCTCCGCGATGATTGCCTCGGCCGCCGCGGAGGGTTGCGCCTGATCGAGCGACTCAAGCGCCCGCGAAGCCCCCTTGACCAGGATCTCGGGCGACGCGAGGCCCATCCGTGCGAGCACGTCACGCGCGACGCTCAAGGCGCTCTCGGCCGTGTCATCGCTCGGATCCCAGGGGTCCCCGTCTCGCAGATGCGAGCAGACGATGCCGCGAATCTCCAGGCTCGGCGACAGCAGGTGGTGCACGATCTGGAAGAGATCGTCCGGATCACCGGAGAAGTCGTTGTCGATGAGCACCCGCGCGTGCGGGGCAAACGGCTCATCTGACCGCCAGGGCGTTTCGCCCAGCTTCCAGGTCTTGGCGGGCGCGATCCCGTGGTCCTGGGGACTCGTGGGAACTCTCGTCATGTCGTCTCCTTGCTGTGCCCCAGGCCGGCAGCTTTGCCTGCCTGAGTCCGCTCTCTGCGGTCCCATCGTCGGAACCATGGAGTTATGTTATGCATAACAGAGCGTCACCGCAAGCATGTTTCGTCAAATACGTATATCAATTCATCCCGAGCGGCTCGGTAGAGTTGCCGGAAACGATCGTGGAGCCCGGAGGAGAACCATGGCTGATGGCGGCGTACGACGGCGTCCCCGCCAGGCGAGCATGGCCGATGTAGGTCGGATGGCCGAGGTGTCGGCCCAGACGGTCTCCCGCTTCTTCAACAACGGGTACGTCTCGGAGGATGCACGGCAGCGGATCAGTGAGGCCGTCGAGGAGTTGGGTTACCGACAAAACAAGCTCCCGCGCAGCTTGCGACTTTCGCGGACTGACAGCATCGGGTACCTCAACGTCGGCCCGATCAACCACGGCTCCGGGTCGATCCTCACCGGCCTCAGCCGAGCCGCTCGTGCCGCGGGACAGGCGCTCCTCACGACCCAACTCGACTTGGACCCCCACGCCCCCGACAAGGCCGAGGACGTCCGTCATGCCTTGGAGACGTTCCTCTCCCTGCGGGTGGACGGCATCATCGTCGGCACTCCATACAGCGGCCTCAACACCGTCGTCGAGACCATCGGAAAGGCCGTCCCCCTGGTCGCCCTGTCTGACCAGGTCGCATCTCAACTGAGTTCCGTCCAGGCTGACTCTCATGCGGCAGCCTGCCTGGCTGTCGAGCACCTGGTTGCCCTCGGACACCGCCGGATCCTGCATCTCGCGGGCCCGTCGATCACTAATGAGGCCTCTGAGAGGGTGCGCGGCTTCCGCGACACCATGGCACGTCACGGGCTGGATGCCGCCGAGCCAATCTATTGCGATGCGTGGACCGCACGGGCCGGATACGCGGCCGCCGATGCTCTGGACCCGTCGGAGTTCACTGCGGTCTTCGCCGGAAACGACCTTCTGGCGCTCGGGCTGATGAGCAGGCTGCACTCACAGGGCCTGCTGTGCCCGCGTGACTACTCGGTGATCGGCATCGATGACTCACCCGAAGACGCCTTCTACACCCCCGCCCTGAGCAGCGTCTGGATCGACTTCGAGCAGATGGGCGAGATGGCCTGCCGACTGCTCCTTGGACACATTGCGGAGCCTCACCCGGCACTCCGTCTCCACACGACCACACAACTGCGGGTCCGGGACTCAACCGCCGCGCCGAGCCGAGCGATGCCCTGATGCTCCCGCGCCACGGGGGCGCGGCCAGGTAGCGGCTAGCGGGCCAGCGCGATCGGCACGCGGCGGTAGCCGCCGACCGGGTGGACCTCGCGCTCGGGGTCGCGCTCACCTGGGAACACCGCGGACGTCGCCGCCAACAACTCCTGGACGGCGATCCGCAGTTCCATCGTCGCCAACGCCCTGCCGGGGCAGACGTGCGGGCCGGTGCCGTAGACCAGGTTCCGCGCGGCGTGACCTACTGGGTCAAAGATGTCGACGCCGAACACCGACTCGTCGCGGTTGGCGGAGGTCCAGTTGAGCTTGACGACCTCGCCCTCCCCGATCTCCACTCCCGCGACCGTGACCGGGCAGGTCGCCTTGCGCCTGTTCGTCACGAAGGGGTCGTCGAGGCGGAGGATCTCGTCGATCACCGCGTCCAGTTCCGCGTCGCTGACGCCTGAACGCAGCCGGGCCTGCAGCGCGGGATCGAGCGACAGGTGGGCCGCGAGCACCCCGACGCACAGTGCGATCGATCCGAGGTCGCCGCCCGTCCAGTTCCGCAGGATCGAGACCAGTTCCTCATCCGTGAACGGCCGTTCCTTCCAGCCGTCGGCCATCAGTCGGCTGGTCAGATCGTCGGTGGGGTTGAGGCGGCGAGGCTCGAGGACGCCACGGATCAGGTCGTCAAAGTCGTCGGCGACCTGTGCCATCCGTGCCCTCTCGCCCGAGCGGGTCGCGGCGTGATTAGCCTGCATCCAGTCCAGTAGCCGCGGCTCCAGCGACGCTGGCCAGCCCAGCCAGGCCGACTGGGCCCTGACGGCGAACACCGCGCCGAGGTCCCGCACCGCATCCGTCTCGGTAGGAAGCGAGGCGACCAGGTCGCGCGCGATCTCTCGAAACCGCGTCTCGAAGGGCGCGACGGCCTCCGCCGTCAGATACCGGTCGAGGACGCGGCGCGCCTCCGCGTGTTCCTCTCCATCAAGCCCGTTGGGAACCTGCAGGTGGGCCGACACCGCGCTGGAGAAGCGCTCCGCGTCCGTTGCCGTCGCCTCTACCTCGGCGTACCCCAGCAGCACCCACTCGCCGCGCGCGTTCCGCACGACGCGGTGCCCGGCGCGCAATTCGTCGGTCAGCAACCGCAGGTCGTGACCTGTCGGGTCCACCTCATCGGGCCAGTTCGTCATCGTTCTCCTCAGCCGTCAGTCCTCGATGACGCGAACCGCGCGCACCCGGCCGGGCGTCATAGGGCCCTCGAGCCAGTCGAGCAGTTCCTGCAGCGCGGCGCGATCGCCCGACGCCGTCACCCGCACAGATCCGTCGTGAAGGTTCTCCGCGTCGCCCACCAGAGCGAGCGCGTCGAGTTGCCTGCCGGTCGCCCAGCGGAACCCGACGCCCTGCACCTGGCCGAACACCAGGACGGTCATGTTGTCCACGCCCCGAACCTACCGCGCCGCCCGGTGGGCTGTCAGCGGCTAGGGCTGAGGCGGCGTGACGGTGGTGGCGACCGTGCGGATCCGGATGGCCGACACGACCATGAAGATCCCGAACAGCAGCGCGCCGATCCCGATCAGGTAGACGACGGCGCCTAGCGCCAGTGCGGGCATCACCAGGCACAGGATGCCGAAGACGACAGCAAGGATGCCGCTCAAGATGAGCAGCCACTCCCCCGTGATGACCTTGCGGACCCGGGCGGCGAAGACGATCTCACGGATGCCCGCGACGATGAACCACACCGCGACAAGCAGCGCGATCGCCTCGACCCCGGTGAACGGGTTCCAGGCGACGACGCCGCCGAGCACGACACCGAGGACGCCGAACAGGCCGACCAGGACCCGATCGGCCAGGTCGCCAGAGGTATCCGTGACCGCCTGGATCAGCAACCCCACACCGTCGACGATCATCCAGATGCCGAAGAAGACTGCCAGCGTGAGCAAGGTGGCGCCAGGCCAGGCGAGCGCGATGATGCCGAAGATGACGGCGAGGATGCCCTGGATCAGGATCCAGGGCCACACGCTCTTCGCGAAGTTGATCATGATTCCTCCTGCAGTCGTCCAGCGTCTCCACGCTATACCCCCTAGTCGCACCGCGTTCGGAAGGGGAGACACAGGCCTGGCGCTACGCGGCCCTGCGCGGGCCTACCGAGGCTAGAGAAGGTAGTGCGGGGCGCCCCGACACAGCGCCCCGCAACCGCAACAGGATAGCCACGTTGACGGCGTCCACCACAACCGCGCTGGTGCCCGTAGGTCGACCCGGCAACGACCAAGGACCGATGCGGGGGTGGGCGGCATTCCGCCTAGACTTGTGGCCCATGAGGATCCGGGCCGTCGCAGCAGTGTCATGCCTGCTCATCGCGTCCGCGTGCACCCCCAACCTTCCCGCGACCAGCACCTCCCCGCAGGTCGCACCGAGCCCGACGCCGACGCTCACGATCGTCCCCACCTCCACTCCTGTCCCCGACAACCAGTTCCCCATCTCCTACCCGATCGCCGACAGCCTCACCGCCGGCGACGCGGGCGACATCGTCGCCAGGCTGCACGAGGTCTCGGGTGGTCTCCCGGTGCTGAAGGTCGACCTGACGACGAAGCAGGCCACGCTCACCGCGCTGCAGCCGGACAAGGGCGTCGCCAGTTACCGGTGGGAGAACGGCGAGATCACCAAGGTCGACTCCGACATCCAGTACCTGGACCAGAAGACCTTCGACCCGTCGCAGTACCCCATTGACTCGCTCGGCCGGATGTTCGACATCGCAGACCTGCGCGGCGTGCGCGGCGAACTGGTGCTGCAGATCGTCGAGTACCGGGAGGGACAGGTCGTCATGACGGTCACGTCGCGCCCCGAGTCGAAGACGGTGTTCTTCAACAAGGACGGCACCGCGGTCGCCAGCCTCGGCCTCACCAGCGTCGCCGACCTGACGGCGGGCGTCGGCGAGGTCGTCGGGGACGCCACCGAGGTCTACTCCGTGACGCTGAGCCCGACGCTCGGCTACTCGGCCGACCTGCCCGACGCCGACAAGGGCGTCGTCCTCAACCGCACCCGGCCCGCCGAGATGCCCGTCTTCGAGACCCGCCGCACCGAGAACCCGAGCGTCGCACCGTTCAATCCTGCTCTGATTCAGCCTGCCGGCCTGGCGAAGGCGATCTCGAAGTTCCAGAAGACCCCCGACGAGGCGTGCACCGTGACGGTGGACATGTCCCTGAAGCGCTCGGCCCCGGTCGCGAAGGTCGACTGCGGCGGCTCGGTGCACTACGCGGACATGGACGGACGCGACATGACCGACCTGGTCGGCTGACCCGCCCACCGACGACCCGGGGCTCGGGTCTCGCCTTGAGCATGTTTGGTTGCTCGTTGCCTCTCGGGGCACGTTTGAACGTTCAGATCACAAACGAGACACCAAACATGCTCAAGCCCCCTCCCAACCACCGCCACCGCGCACCCGTCGACCCGCGCCCAAGTGCGACCTAGTCTTGTGGCCATGGACACCAATCCCGCCCTTGAGGCGCTGACGGCCTCAGGCCTCGCGCACACCGTCACCAGGCACGGACGCGTCGGCTCGCTTCAGGAGGCGGCAGCCGCCCGCGGCGTCGAGCCGCGCGACATCGTCAAGACCATGGTGGTGCGCCGCGGCGAGGACGATCACCTTCTCGTGCTGGTGCCGGGCGACCGTGCGATCTCGTGGCCCAAGCTGAGGGCGCTGCTCGGCGTCAACCGGCTCTCGATGCCCGACGCTGACGAGGCGTTGCGCGTCACCGGGTTCGCCCGCGGCACCATCACGCCGTTCGGGACCCTCACTCCGCTGCCTGTTGTCGCGGACGAGCGGATCTCGGGACGGAGCGTGTCGATCGGGGCCGGCGGGCACGGGGTCGCGGCGACGCTCGGCGGCGACGACCTGCTTGCCCATCTCGGGGCGCAGGTAGCCGACGTCACAGACGCGGAGGCTTAACCGCCCAGGTCGTCGGTGGCGAAGGTGTCACACGTGTTCGGGTTGCCGCTCTGGAAGCCCTTCGCGACCCAGTACTGGCGCATCTGCGACGACCCGTGCGTCCAGCTCTCTGGGACGACCCGGCCGGTCGACTGCTTCTGGATGTGGTCGTCGCCCACCGCGCGCGCCGCGACGACGATCCGGTCGAGGTCGTCCTGAGTGATGGCCTTGATCGGCGAGTTCGGGTCCTTGATCGTGTTGGCGAAGAAGACCCCCGCGTAGCAGTCGGCCTGCAGTTCGAGGCGCACCGCAGCCGACTTGGGGCCCGTGTCGTTGCCCGCCTGCCGCGCGGCGCTCATCTGCCCCGTCAGGTTGGAGATGTGGTGCCCGTATTCGTGGCCCACGATGTAGAGCTCGGCGGGGTCGCTCTGCTCGGTGCCCAACTGCTGCAGCAACTGACCGACGAAGGAGTCGTCGACGAAGATCGTCTCGTCGCCGGGGCAGTAGAAGGGACCCATCTCGGAGGAGCCGGTGCCGCACGCGGTTGCGATCTGGCCGCTGAACAATTGCATGCTCGCCGGCGGCCGGAAGCCCTCGGTGAAGGCGCTTGACCAGTAGTTGTTGAGGGCTGCCATGTACGCGGTCCAGCGGCAGTCCCGGTCCCGCTCGACGTCGGCGCCGGTCTTGCAGTTGGGGTTGTTGCTGCCGACCGTGGTGTCCTGGGTCTGCGGCTCAGCCTGCCCTCCGAGGACGTCGCCGATATTGCCCCCGAAGAACAGCGCGATCAGCAGGACGATCAGGCCTCCGAGGCCACCGCCGACGGCGATCCGGCCGCCGCGGCCACCGCCACCGCCGCCTCCGCCGTAGCGCACGTTGCCGCCACTGATGTCGGCTTCCGGTCGGTACTCCATGGCTTCCCCGTCGTCCTGCCCGGTGTGCCCGGGGTCCACTGTGACTTCACAATGCTAGTGCGTCGAGGGCAACCTGGGGAGGACCCGCGACGAGGCGCTTGTCACCCGCGGGTAGTGGCGTGCGTCTAAGCTTGGCCAATGCGCGTCGTCGGTGTCACCCATCCCCTGGGGGCACCAGTAGCCGGATTTCCCATCTCGCACGGCCAGCATCCCCGCGTGACCATGTTCGACCGCGGCTACGTGCCCGTCCGGCCGCTCGCGGCGACGATGGACGAGGAGCGCGAGATCGTCTTCACCTGGCTTGTCCGGGAGGTCACCGCGGCGGATCAGCGCCCACCGGAGCGGCACACCGTCTACGTTTCGCGCCCCAATGAGCAGCCGCGGCGACACCAGCGAATCGGCGCCTATGCCCTGGTGCTGTCCAGTCGCGGCATCCTCGGCACCGTCAACTCCACGACGACGCTGGCTCCCGGCACCTGGACTCTGCCGGGCGGCGGGGTCGATGAGCATGAGTCGCCCTCCGACGCGGTGCTGCGCGAGGTGTTCGAGGAGACAGGCCAGGACATCGTCATCGAACGTGTGCTGACGCTGGAGTCGGAGCACTGGATCGGCCGGTCCATGTCGGGCCAACTCGAGGACTTCCACGCCCTGCGCGTCGTATACGCCGCGAGATGCGAAACACCCAGCGACCCCGTCGTCCACGACATCGGTGGATCGACTCAAGGGGCCGACTGGGTGCCTCTGCGCGCGTGGCGCTCGTTGCATTGGACCAACAGCTCGCGGACGCTGCTCGCGCAGTACGCCCGCAGGCTGTGGGCGGCTAGTTCCTGAAGTAGCTCAGGATGCGCAGGATCTCGGTGTAGAGCCACACCATGGTGATGGTGATGCCGAAGGCCGCGCGCCAGGACTCCTGCGCGGGAGCCTGGGCGGCGATGCCGCGCTCGACGGAGTCGAAGTCCATCACGAGGTTCAGCACGGCGAGCACGACGGCGACGGCGGAGACGCCGATCGCGAGCATGCCCGCGCCTGCACCCGCACCGCGAAGGCCGGTGTCTACGCCCAGCAGGGCGAGGACGAAGTTGACCAGCAGCACGCCCGCCAGGGCGATGGTGGCGATGGTCACGACCTTGCGGAACTTGGCGGTGACGCGGATGTTGAAGAACTTGTACGCCGCGAGGGTGACGCCAGCGGTGACGAACGTGGCGAGCACGGCCGTCACGACGATGCCTGGCCACAGTTCGTTGAAGAACTTCGAGAACGCGCCGATGAAGACGCCCTCGACGGCTGCATAGAACAGCACGCCGCCGACCGGCAGCTTGGCGCGGCCCGCGACGAGGAAGACGGTGACGAGGCCGACGATGCCGGACCCGATCAGCGCCGGGGTGACGAGGTTCCAGGGCAGGAGGATGAACGCCGCGACGGCGAACAGGGCGACCGTCCCGAGGGTGATGGCCGTCTTGGCGAGCACGTCGTCAAGCGTCATCACCGCGCCGGTGGACACCGGCTGCTGGTACGGGTTGTAGTTCTGCTGCTGCTCGGGGAACTGCTGCTGGTAGGGGTCGTAGCCGGGGCCCTGCTGCTGGCCGTACCCCTGCGGGTAGGTCTGCTGCGGGGTGCTGTGACGCGTGAAGGCGTCCGGGCTACCAATAATCGGATTTGCCATCTCAGATGCTCTTTCTTCAGTCTCACGAAGGAGGCTTGTCGACTTCCATGGTAGCGCGCGACGCAACGACCGCTTCTGTTCCCGGTTCGGCGCTGGGCTGTCGGTTCCCGGGAAGCCCCGCGCACTGTCACCGCCACGTGCGAGGATCGAACATGACTGATCCCACCCTCACGTTCCTCGGTGCCGTCGGAACGGTCACCGGCTCGAAGTACCTGCTGAGCGTCGATGGCAAGCAGATCCTGGTCGACTCGGGCATGTTCCAGGGCGAGAAGAAGTGGCGGTTGAAGAACCGCGAGGAGTTCCCGATCGACCCGGCGACGATCGATGCGATCCTCCTCACGCACGCGCACGCCGACCATTCCTCGTATCTGCCCGCCCTCGTCAAGCACGGCTTCCGCGGCCCGATCTACGCGACCGGCGCCTCGATCAGGCTCGCGGAGATCGTGTTGCGCGACTCGGGCAAGTTGCAGGAGCAGGCCGCCGAGGACGCGTCGCGCGGCGGCTGGTCGAAGCACGAACAGCCCGAGCCCCTGTACGACACCTCCGACGTGGAGGCGACGCTCCCGCTGTTCCGGGCCGTCGAATGGGAGACCAACATCGACGTCGAGGGCGTCGCATGGGCGCGTTGGGTGCGCACGGCGCACATCCTCGGTTCGGCGTGCATCCACGTGGAGGTGGGCCCACGCAGTGTGCTGTTCTCCGGCGACCTCGGCCGCCACGACCACCCGATCCTCCGCGACAGGGCGACGCCACCCGGCGCGGACATCGTCTTGTGCGAGTCAACCTACGGCGACCGCGAGCATCCAGAACCGGAGGAGGCACACGCCGACCTCGCGGAGGCGATCAGGCAGACCATCGCGCGCGGTGGGCAGGTCGTCATCCCCGCGTTCGCGATCGACCGCACGGAGACGGTGCTGCACGCCCTCGTGCGGATGCGCCGTGAGGACAGGATCCCCGACGTGCCGGTCGTCGTCGACGGACCCATGTCCCTGGCTGCGCTCGACGTCTACCGCGACGAGCCCGACGAACTGGACCACGACATCACGGTGGCCGACTTCACCGACCTGAACCTGATCGAGACCCGCGAGGCCCGCGACTCCAGGAAGCTGAACCGTCGGAGGGACCCGATGATCATCATCTCGTCGTCAGGCATGTTGGAGGGCGGGCGCGTGCTGTATCACCTGGAGCGGCTGCTGCCCGACCCGCGCAACACCGTCATCCTGACCGGCTACCAGGCGGAAGGCACCCGCGGCCGGGCGCTCGAGGACGGCGCCCGCAACGTCAAGATCAACGGGCGCTACGTGCCCGTGAAGGCCCAGATCGTGCGCGACCGGGAGTTCTCCGTGCACGGCGACCGCTCCGACCTGCTCGACTGGCTCGGTGAACTCGTCCCGAAGCCGGAGGTGGTCTTCGTGGTCCACGGAGAGCCGAAGGTCGCCGCGTCCTTCGCCCACGACATCGAGGAGACCATCGGCTGCGCCGCGGTGGTGCCGCGCTTCGGCGAGGTGGTCAGCCTCGCCGCGCCCACCGTCTTCGACGACGAAACTTAGGCCCGCCCCGGGGGCCGCATGAACGCAACGGACACGACGGCGAGCAGCAGCAGCCCTGCGGGAAGGAACATCGACTGCCCCATGGCGGCCGAGAAGCCCTCCACCACCTGCGGGGGCATCGCCGCTCCGGACGAGCCCTCCCCCTGAGCCGCAGCTCCCGGGCCTAGTTCGGCGGTCAGCCGCGCAGACATGACGGCGGCGATGGCCGCCGACCCGAGGACCGAGCCGATCTGGCGAGTCGTGTTGTAGACGCCGGACCCGGCGCCCGCGAGGTCGCGCGGGAGGTTCCTCGTCGCGACCAGCGCGAGCGGCCCCCAGATGAACGAACTGCTTACGCCGACCAGGAGGCTGGGCAGCAGCAGCCACCAGGGGCTCCGGCTCGGATCGAGCCACAGGCCGTACCAGGCCATCGCCGCGGCGAGCCCGACGAGCCCTCCCGCGATCCAGGGCCGCGGATCGCGGTCCTGCAGGAAGCGGCCGATGAAGGGCGACAGCAGGCCGGACGCGACGGCCATCGGGATCATCAGGACCGCGGACTGGCTCGGGGTGAAGCCGCGCGCAGACTGCACGTACAGGAACAGGGGGATGTTCGACGCGGCCGCCACGAGCCCCATCACGGAGATCGCGGTGTTGGAGAGCACGTAGTTGCGGTCCGCGAACAGTTGCAGCGGCACGAGCGGCTCGCTCCTGGTGACACGCTGCCACCAGATGAACACGCCCATCGCGACGACCCCGACGGCGATCATGCCGAAGATCGGCACCTGCAACGTCGCCCCGAACACGATCACCGGCATGTTGCCCCACGCGTACGTCTCGCCCTCCTGGATGCCGAAGACGATCAGGAACAGCCCGACGGCGCTGAGCGCGACGCCCACCAGGTCGAAGGAGTGCGAATGCGTCTCCAGTCGTGGGACGTTGACGGCGACCAGCACCATCGCGGCGATCCCGACGGGAACGTTGATGAAGAAGATCCATTCCCACCCTGCGGCGTCGACGAGGAAGCCGCCGAGCAGCGGGCCGACGAGCATCGCGATGCCCGCGACGCTTCCCCACAGGCCCATCGGCGCGCCTCTGCGTTCGACGGGGAAGGTCCGCATGATCACGGCCATCGTCTGCGGCGCCATCAGCGCCGCGCCGAGGCCCTGCACGACGCGCGCGAGGATCAGCATCCCGATGCTGCCCGCGAGGCCGCACCACAGCGATGACGCCGTGAAGATGAACAGGCCGAGCAGGAAGATCGGCTTGGGGCCGAACCGGTCGCCCAGTCGGCCGGTGATCAGCAGCGGGACCGCGTAGGCCAGCAGGTAGGCCGAGGTCACCCAGATGACGTTGTTGATGCCGGTGTCGAAGGACCGCATGATGTGGGGCATCGCGATCGTGACGATGGTTGAGTCGACCAGGATCATGAAGAAGCCGATGATCATCGACAGGAAACCCGGCCAAGGGGAACGCGAGTCGTCCACGTGCACTCCGCATCTGCGCCCCCGACGGAGCGCCCCGCGAATCTACGCCTGCGCACCGCCGCGGACAAGGGCAGTTTCCGCATTCCGGATGGTGGACTGCGCGTGAAGCCAGCGGCCGCCCGGCTGCGGCGTGAGACTTGGCACATGCCGACAACGCTTCGTTCCGTGGTGGACGCCTCCGCCGCGGTGGCCGCGACCCGCTCCCGCGACGCCAAGACCAGCATCGTCGCCGCCCTGCTCGCGGACACGGCGCCGGAGGACCTGGACGTCGTCGCGCATTACCTGGCGGGCACCCTGCGGCAGCGGCGCACCGGCGTCGCGTGGGGCTCGCTTCGAACGCACCGCGCCCCCGCCGACGACGCGACGCTGACGGTCGCGGAGGTGGACGCCGCATTCGAACGGCTCGCGGCGCTCACCGGCCCTGGCTCGGTGGACAAGCGGACGCGGGAACTCGACGCGCTATTCGGCGCCGCCACCGCCGCGGAACAGGAGTGGCTGGTCGCCGTCGTGACGGGCAACCTGCGGCAGGGTGCATCCGAGTCGCTGTTGATCGATGCTGCGGCGCGCGCCGCGTCGGTGGAGGTCGCCGAGGTAAGGAGGGCCGCGATGCTGGCCGGCTCCGCGGCCGAGGCCGTCGCCCTTGCACTGATCGGCGGGACCGAGGCGCTGCGTGCAGTCGGGCTCAGCGTCGGCCGCCCCGTGCAGCCGATGCTCGCCGCGTCGGAGAAGGACATCGCGACGGCGATGGCGAAGGCGGACCCGAGCGGGGCCCCGGTGTCCGTCGACGTGAAACTGGACGGCATCCGGCTGCAGGCGCACCGCGACGGGGACCGGGTCTGGCTCGCAACCCGCACGCTCCAGGACGTCACCGAACGGCTCCCGGAGGTCGTCGAGGCGGTGTTGGCGCTGCCCGTCGAGCGGTGCGTGCTGGACGGCGAGGCGATGCTGATCGGCCCGGACGCCCGCCCGCGCGCCTTCCAGGAGACCGCGGCGCGCACCGCCTCCGACGCTGGCGAGGCGGTGGCCGCCTTCTTCTTCGACGCGCTCCAGATCGACGACGACGTCCTGCTGGACGAGCCGGCAGAGGTCCGCTTCGCCGCGCTTGAACGCGTCGTGCCGCCCGCGCTGCGCGTCGCCAGGACGGTGACCGACGACCCCGGTGTCGCCGAGGAGTTCGCGCGCCGCGCGCTGGAGGCAGGCCATGAGGGCGTCGTCGTCAAGAACCTCTCCTCGCCGTATGCGGCGGGGCGACGCGGCTCGGGGTGGGTGAAGGTCAAGCCCGTCCACACGCTCGACCTGGTGGTGCTCGCCGTCGAACGCGGCAGCGGCCGTCGGGCGGGCATGCTGTCGAACATCCACCTGGGTGCGCGCGACCCCGGTACCGGTGGTTTCGTGCTGCTCGGCAAGACCTTCAAGGGGATGACGGACGAGATGCTGCGGTGGCAGACAGGGAGGTTCCGCGAGTTGGAGACCTCCGACGACGGCTGGGTCGTCGCGCTGCGTCCGGAGCAGGTCGTCGAGATCGCCTTCGACGGGGTGCAGCGTTCCACGCGATATCCAGGGGGCGTCGCGCTGAGGTTCGCCCGCGTCGTCAGGTACCGCGACGACAAGCCCGCCGCAGAGGCCGACACGATCGACGCCGTCCGCGCGTTCCTGACTTAGCGGGCGCGGAAGAGTCGCGACTCGGCCGACTTGTCGTCGACCTTCGGGTCGCCATGTTCCCATTGCACGACGGTGCCCGAGACGGTGTCGTCGAGCGCGATGTCGTCGATGGTGTCGACCAGCACGATGTGGCCGTAGCCGGAGATCCGCAACTGGTCGATGTGGTCGGCGGTGAGCACTGTCGAGTCGCCGGCGATGGTGACGGAGGCGCAAGACCCCTTGATGCTGAACGCCCCCGGGTACTCGATGACCACGGAGCCCGAGGAGCAGTCCAGGACCTGGTCGCTGGCCGCCGCGATCTCGGCGCGATCGAGGGCCGAACCCGACGGCAGCGGGTCTGCGACGGTGCCGGGCGTCCGCGTCTCGGCCGTCATGGTGGCATCGGGGTAGACGGGGTCCTCGAGGAACACCGACGAACATCCGCTGCCGAACAGCGCGGCGACAACGGCCACGCCCAGCATCGTCCTCATGTGCCCACCTTATCGACAGTGCCCCCGACGGGATTCGAACCCGTACTTGGGCGGGTTTAAGCCGCCTGCCTCTGCCAGTTGGGCCACGAGGGCTGCGGAGGCCAAGACTACCGGCCGACGCCTTCGCGATCTCCACGCCCGGCCTACCGCTGGCCCTCCCGGCCGGTAGGCTTGAGACTCGACAAAGGGGGCCACCATCGTGACCGCGTTTCTCATCATCGGAGGCGTAGGCGTCGCATTAGTTCTCCTGGCACTGATCATCGGCGACGTCCTCGACGGCCTTTTCCATCTCGATGTCCTCGGCGGTGACCTGTTCTCCTTCTCCAGCCTGGCGGCCTTCGTCGGCGCCTTCGGTTTCGGCGGAGCGCTCGGCCTTGCCCTGATCGACAGCACACTGGTGGCCGTGATCGTCGGCGTCGTGATCGGCGCCATCGCCGCTTGGGGGCCGTGTCACTGACCAAGGCCCTGAAGTCCGGCGAGAACGAGGCAAGCTTCAGGTCCGACTCGATGATCGGCCACGCGGGCCTGGTCATCACTGCGATCCCGGAGGGCGGCTACGGAGAGATCCGGATTTCCGCCGGAGGACACGTCCGCAAGCTGAGCGCCAAGTCGGCGCTCCCCGTCGACGCCGGGCAGGAGGTGTGGGTCTCCTCGATCCTGTCACCCACCGCCGTCGAGGTCACCCCGACCACCCCTGAACTCAACGCCTGACCCGTAACCCAAGAAAGGCAGCTATGCCCGAACTCAACCCCATCGCGACCGCCATCATCGGCCTGGTCGTGCTCGTCGTCCTCGTGGGGCTCCTGATCGCGAGCCGCTACAAGGTCGCCAAGCCGAGCGAGGCGTTCATCATCACCGGCCGTAAGGGCAAGGAGGTCCGCAACCCGGAGACCGGGCTCGTGTCGACCGACCTCAGCGGCCAGAAGGTCGTGATGGGCGGCGGCGTGTTCGTCGTCCCGTTCATCCAGCGCCTGCACGTGCTCGACCTGTCGTCGCGCCGCATCATGGTCACCATCCGTAACGCCGTCTCCGGCCAGGGCATCAAGCTCAACGTCGACGGCGTCGCCATCGTCAAGGTCGGCGGCAACGAGGACTCGATCCGCGCCGCCGCGCAGCGCTTCCTGTCGCAGCAGGACGAGATCGAGCCATTCACGCAGGAGACCCTCGCCGGTTCGCTGCGTTCGATCGTCGGTTCGCTGACGGTCGAGCAGATCATCCGCGACCGCGCCGCGTTCGCGCAGCGCGTCACGGACGAGTCGGAGTCGTCGCTGACCGGTCAGGGTCTGGTGCTCGACACCTTCCAGATCCAGGACATCACCGATGACGGCACCTACCTGAGCGACCTTGGTCGCCCCGAGTCGGCGAAGCTGGGCCGGATGGCCGCCGTCGCCGAGGCCGAGGCCCGCCGCGAGGCGGAGCAGGCCCAGATCGCCGCCGAGCAGCAGATCGCCATCGCGCAGCGCGAACTGGTGCTGAAGCAGGCCGAGATCCAGTCCGAGACCGACGCCGCCCGCGCGACCGCGGCCGCGTCCGGCCCTCTCGCGCAGGCCGACCGTGACCAGGCCATTCTGCAGGAGCAGGAGAAGGTCGCCGTCGCGCAGGCGGCCCTGAAGGAGCGCCAGCTCGACACCGAGGTCCGCCGCCCGGCAGACGCCGAGCGGTACCGCGTGGAGACCGAGGCAGAGGCCAAGCGCAACGCGGCCATCTTCGGTGCCGATGCCGACAAGGCAGCGTCGATCGCCAACGCCGAGGCCGAGGCCGAGAAGGCTCGCCTGAGCGGTGTCGGTGAGAAGTCGCGTCGTTCGGCGCTCGCGGAGGCCGAGGCCATCGAGGGTGCCCGTCGAGGCGAGGCCGAGAAGGCACGTCGTATCGCGGAGGCCGAGGCGGTCCGCGCCGAGGGCGAGGCCAAGGCGGCCGCGGTGCTCGCGGTCGGCCAGGCCGAGGCCGAGGCGATGGACAAGCGTGCCGAGGCGTTCCAGCACTACAACGACGCCGCCGTGCTGCAGATGCTCATCGAGGTGCTGCCCGAGATGGCCGAGAAGGTCGCAGCGCCGATGGGCAACATCGACAAGCTGACGGTGATCTCCACCGACGGCGCGTCGACGCTGCCTCGCCAGGTCACCGACAACGTGATGCAGACGATGCAGATGGTCAAGGACACCACTGGCTACGACCTGACCAGCATCCTCGACCGCTTCACCAAGAAGGACGAGCCAGCCCGCGCCGACATCGTCAAGGGCGACGTCGCCGAGTGACGCGTCGCTGAAGCAACCGGACGCGCCGATCCCCGCTGGGGGTCGGCGCGTTCGTCATGTTCGGGGTGGGTTGGGGCTTGAGCATGTTTGGTTGCTCGTTTGCGTTTGGATCGTGAAAACGTGGCCCGGACGACAACGAGTTACCAAACATGCTCAACGCATGACGTGCACCGAGACACCGGACGCGCCGAACCCCGCTGGGGGGTCGGCGGGTTTGTCACGCTCGGGTCGGGTGGGATTTGAGCATGTTTGGCTGCTCGTTTGCGTTTGGATCGTGCAAATAGCGCTTGGACGACAACGAGTTACCAAACATGCTCAACGCCAGACGTGCACCGAGCGTCACGCGGGAGGCGCGGGGCGGGTCAGCGGGGGTCGCGCCGGGCGACGGGGGCGGCCGGGAGGCGGAGCGAGATCCGGGTGCCGACCCCCGGCTCCGAGGTGATCTGGGCGGTGCCGCCGTGGCGCGCGAGGATCGTCCGGACGATCGACAGTCCGAGGCCGGACCCTTCGACGGGGCGCGGGTGCTGCCCCGAGCCAGTTCCTCCCACATCTGGCCGACGGCCGCAGGAGGGATGCCCCAGCCGGTGTCGTTGATGTCCAAGTGGACGACGCCGCCGCCTTCGGTGGCCCGCACCTCGATCCGCGCGCCCGGCTCCGAATACTTGACGGCGTTGCTCAGCAGGTTGAACACCGCCACCGACAGCAGGTCGCGGTCGCCGATCACCGGGGGCACCGGCCACGGCACCTGAGGGAACTCCACCGAGATGCGCCGGTCCGACGGCGGGAGCACCTCGATGGCCTCGTCGACGACGTCGCGCAGGTCGACCGGTTCGCGCTCCAGTGCGCGGGTGTCCAGGTCGACCAACTTCGCCAGGTCCCCCACCAGCGTGCTGAGCCGTCGCGCCTGGGCCGACACCACACCCATCGCGGGCCCCGGCGTGGGCTGCGCGGCGAGCGCGGTGCGGATCGCGGTGACGGGGTTCTTCAACTCGTGGTCGAGGCGGCGCATGAAGCGGTGCCTGGCCTGGCTCTCCTGGTCGCGCACCCGCGCCTCGACCGCGGCCTCGCGGCGCGTGGCGCGTGACCGCAGTGCGCGCGCCCCGAGCCAGGCACCGGACCCGACCACCCCGGCGAGCGCGATGGTCAGCGAGAGCCGTGTCGAGAGGATCAGCCAGGTGTCGGCGCCGGCCACCAGCAGCCCAGCCGCGATGATCCCTGCGACGACGACCGGGGCAAGCGCGACCCACCAGGCGCGCCTCATCCGCCGCGCACCGGGGAGATGAACCGGTATCCGCCGCCCGGGACCGTCTCGATGAGGCGAGGCTGGCCCGCATCGTCGCCCAGCACGCGGCGCAACTCCGCGACCCGGTGATCGACGGCGCGCGACGACACGGCGAACTCATAGCCCCACAGCGTCTCCAGCAGTCGCTCGCGGGTGTGCAACTCGTCGGGATGGCTCATGAAGTACTCGAGAAGCAGGCTCGCCCTCGGCGTGAGGACGACCTCCCGACCCGCGACGAACACTCGCCGGGCCGTCCGGTCGAACTCGACACCGTCGGCCACGAGACGCTTCGCGGAGGCGAGGGTGCGCTCCCCCGGCGTGGTGCGCCGCAGGACGGCACGGATCCTCGCGATCAACTCCGGAGGATCGAACGGCTTCGCCAGGTAGTCGTCGGCGCCCTCGTCGAGCGCCGCCGACTTCTCGAACGACCCGTCGACCTGGGTGAGGAGGATGACCGGCGTCCAGTCCTGCCTGGAGCGCAGTTCGCGCACCAGCGAGCGGCCGTCCCTGCGTGGCATCAGCACGTCGCTGACGATGATGTCGACGCCTCGCACTGCGAGGGCCTCCAGCGCGGCCTCGCCGTCCGGGGCGCACTCGACCCTGAACCCGGAGCGCTCCAGGTACGGCGCAAGGGTCGTGGTGATCGCCTCCTCGTCGTCGACCAGGAGGATCGAGGAGGACATCATCGAGACGCCGAGGCAGCGGACATGGGTCAGATCCTAGAAAGCCCGGGGCTCATGCCCCCGCAGCCACCGCGACGGAGCCGATGGACGCGTCGGCGACCGTCGGAGATCCAGATTCCCAGTTCACGACCGACCCGTTGCCGTCCTTGGTGATGCTGACGGCGTCGATGGTGGTGGCGAGCACCGCCGACCCGGTGCCAGCGACGGTGAGCTTCCCGATCCCCTGGCCCACCACGATGGAGCCGTTCCCGGTGATCTCGACCTCGTCGCAGTCGGCCGTCACGGCCACCACGACGCCGGTGCGGTCGACGAGGACCTTGCCGGAGGCGCAGTTGTCCTCGGTCTCGACGGCGGCGAGCAGGGTCGCCCGGTCGAGGTCCTCGCTGAGCTCGGCGGTGGTCGGCGCGGGGGACTCCGACTCGTCGGTCGGCTCGTCAGAGGGGGCGTCGGTCGGCTCGTCAGAGGCCTCCTCCGTCGGCTCCTCGGACGGCTGCGCCGGGGTCGGCGCCTTGGTCGCGGCCTGCGTCTCCGCCGGTGAGGAGGGCGCCTGCGACGCCTCGGCCGGGCCGTCCGCGGTGGTGAGGCTGCAGCCGGTCCCTACCAACAGGGTCGAGCAGGCGGCCACTGACAAGGCGATACGTGTGATGCGGTTCATAGGGACAACCCTAGAAACGGCGAGGCTCACGTAGGTGTCGGCGCTGTCGCAACCATGTCGCAGATCCGCGACATCGTTCACCGTTCTTGCGCCAGCCCTTGAACAAGGTTCTTCAGCTCACGCACTTCCCGCCTCAGGTCCTCGATCCGTTCCTCGGAGGCGGACGACGCGGAGGTGCTTTCGAGCGAGACGCGCTCGACGATCCACGATGCGAGCGTGGCAGTGACCACGCCGATCAGCCCGACCCCGCCAACCATGAGTCCAGCTGCCACGGCCCGGCCTGTTCCAGTGACGGGGGCGTAATCGCCGTACCCGACGGTCGTCATCGTCACGAAGGACCACCAGAGCGCCTCGCCGAATGACTGGATATTGCCGCTGCCTCCCTTCTCGGCGTCGAGGACAGCCAGCGCAGCCAGCAGAAGGATCAGGATCGTTGCCCCGATGGTGTAGGCGACGACCTGGCCCCGGAGACGCGAGCCAGCATTTCGCTGGATCAGCGCAACGATGGTGAGGAACCGCATCAGGCGAAGGGGGCGCAGCATCGGCAGGGCGACAACGGCGAGGTCCAGCAGGTGCGCTCGGAACCAGCGCCAACGGTTCTCGGCCAGCGAGAGTCGCACGATGTAGTCCACCAGGAACAGTGCCCAGGTGCCCCACAACACGGTGGCGGTGCCGATCCCGGGCCTCCACACGATCTCCGTCGCATAAGCCACCAGAAAGAGGCACGTGGCCACTATCAAGGGCCACTCCAGCATCTTGTCCCAGCGTTCAAGCCGCGCGCCAAACATGCCTGATTATGGGACACCGTCAGCAGCAAACAGCAAACCGTTCGAGTTCGGCCCCCCTCGACATGATCGGGGGACGGACCCGACGCCAGGGCGATCTACTCCTCCGGGTCGTCCTGGGGTGCGTCGGTGCGCTGGTCGATCCAATCGGCCTCGTCGACCAGGTCGGGCCCTCCTTCGGGCGCGACCTGGTCGTCGGCAGGGTCGGCCGAAGCCTCCTGCGCGGCGCGGTCGGTCTCGTCGAACTCAATCTCGGATGTCATCGCGTGCCCCTTTCCGCCTGCCCCGAGACTACCCGTGGGCCTCCCGAGGCGGGCGGGGTTCGCATGGCCGGGGGTCAGCTCGACATGATCACCTTCCACGGGCGGGCGAGAAGGACGAGCAACTCGTTGACGACGCTGCCGTCCTCGTCCTGGGCCATGTTCACGACCTCGACGGCGGTGGCGGCGTCCGGGGTGTGCACGACGGCCATCCCGGAGCCGGGCCGGTCTACCAGGGGCCCCGCGGCGACGAGCACCCCACGTCGCCCGAGTTCCCTCAGGAACCGGCCGTGCAGTGCGAAGTCGGGCGACGTCATGACCCCGCCGGGCGGGGCGGCAGGACCGGCCTGGTGCTGCAACACCAGCCAGACGTCGTCGGCACCGCCGGGCGATCCCGCGTAGTCGGCCAGCCTGCACATCACCTTGCGCCAGCCGGCCCGGTAGTCGGCCCGGGCGCCCGTGGGGTTCGGCCAGCCCTGCCAGCCATCGTGTTCGAGCGTGATCAACGTCCCGGCCTGTGGCACGCCGACGAAGGTCACCACGACACGCGTCGACTCGGAGGCCTCACGTCCGGGATGCCAACTCAGCTCCAGGCGCGACCCGTGCTGGGTCGAGATCACCTCAGCCCACCTGGTCTTCCTGCCGTCGGGCGCGGTCTCCACAATGTGGTCGCCGACGAAGGCGACGCTCGCCCCCGCCCCGAAGCAGCTGAACCCCTCAACGGGCCACCACGCTCCGATGTCATCGATCCAGAGCCGGTAGGCGTCGGCGGGGTCCCCACCGACGAGGATCTGACGGCGTACGGCGGAAAGGGTGGGCATATGGACGCTCCTCGCTTGATGGTTCACGGGCGGACACGATCGGCGCGTCCCCCTGGGGCGCGCTCGGGTACGCCCAGCGCGCCCCTCGCGCACGATGGCGCACGCGCCCTCCCTTGCGCCACACCCATTGGTGTCACGCCGGGACGGACCCACCCCGTCAGGTGGCGGCCAGCGACGACAGCCTCCGACGCATCCCCTCCGCGTACTGGCCCGCCTCCAGCCCCGCGACAAGGTGCCATACCCCTGGGGAGACCTGCACAGCGCCCGAAAGCCCCGCCCGTCTGAGCGCGTCGGCGTCGACCAGTGCGTCGTCGCGAACCTCGACCCGGACTCGAGTCTCGGCGATCGGTTCCACGCTGAGGATGTTCTCCTCGCCGCCCAGCGCGGCCACCCACTGCTTCGCCTGGTTCGACTCGACGTCGCCGACCACGATCACCCGCGGCTCGGCGGCCGCAGCCTCGTCCTCGGCGCCCTGACGGCGGGCGGCCGCCTTCTGCTCAGGGGTGCGGTAGTCGAAGATGATCACCATCAGCATCGACGTCAGGAATGCCGCCCCGATCGCAATGGCGTAAAGCGGAATGTTGGAGAAGGCGGGGATGGTCAACAGCGACGTGAACACGAACGCCTGCGTCGTGACGCTGCCTCCGAAGCCGAGGATCAGTCCGCCGACCAGACAGCCGAGCAGCATCCGCGGGTAGATCTTCTTGTATCTCAGGTGGATGCCGTACAGGGACGGCTCGGAGATGCCGCCGAGCAGGCCCGCCGCGAGCGCTCCGGTCGCGGTCTGGCGCATCTGCACGTCGCGGTCCCGCCAGGCAAGGTACAGCACTCCGGCCGTGGCGCCGAAGCAGGCGAAGTTCCAGGCCCCCATCGGGCCCTGGATGAAGTCGAAGCCGAGCGTCTGGATGTTGAGCAGCATCACGGCGTTCAGCGGCCAATGCAGGCCGAGCGGCACCATGAACGGGTAAGCGAGCGGAATGATGATCGCGAAGATGAAGGGGCTGAACCCGTTGATCGCGCCGAGGCCGCCTGCGACCCAGGCTCCGATGAACACCCCGAGCGGGCCGATCAGGAAGGCCGTCAGCGGCAGCATGATCAGCATCGCCAGGAAGGGCACGAAGATCAGTTGCAGGTTGTCGGGGATGATCTTCTTCAGCAGCTTGTACAGCGGCCCAAGCAGGGCGGCCATAAGGAGCGGCGGGAAGACCTGCGAGTTGTAACTGAAGATCGTCAGCGGGATCCCGAAGACGTCGATCAGCGTCACGTCACTGCCCGCGATGGTGGCCGAGTATGCGGCCTCGGACGCGCCGAGCCCTGTGAACCCGGGCAGCATCACGAGCGCCATGATGGCGAAGCCGACCCATGGGTCCGCGCCGACCTTCTTGCTCGCGTTGTAGGCGACCATCAGGGGCAGGAAGACGAACACCGACTGCCACAGCAGGTTGACGAACTGCCAGGACGGGGGCAGTTCGACGCGAGGGTCGGCCCAGTTGCCGATGACGCCGAGCGTCGACATCAGCGACATGAACGTGATGAACAGCGAGGCACCCAACAGGGCCCGAGGATCGGACGGAACGAGTCGGAGAGGAACTCGAAGAACGAGTCGATCCAGGCGAACCTGCCGCGCACTCCCCCGGATCGCGCGGCGGCCTTGACCTCCGCGTCGCTCAGTTGGCGCTTGTCCTGCATCGAGGGCAGGTCATTGATGGCCTGGTAGGTGTTCTGGACGGCGCCGCCCATGATCACCTGGTAGCGGTCGCCCGCCTGGGGAACGGCGCCCATCACGCCCTTGATGGACTCGACCTTCGGGGTGTCGACGCCGGACGCGTCGGCCAGTTGGAACCGTAGGCGGGTGGCGCAGTGGGTGAGCGAGACGATGTTGTCGGGTCCTCCGACCGCCTCGACGATCTCTTCAGCGGTGCTCATGGTCGCTTCCTTCACTCATCGATGGTCGGGACGAGGGACCGGACTTCCTCCGGTGTTGAACAGGTGACGGCCTTCGCGGCCAGTCGCCGGCAGTCCTCAAGCGACACGGACCGGACTGCGGCCTTCACGGAGGGGATCGCCGGGATGGAGCAACTCAACTCGTCGACGCCGAGGCCGACAAGGATCGGCACGGCCTGCGGGTCGGACGCCACGCCGCCGCAGACACCGAGCCACTTGCCGCGAGCGTGGAGCGCCTCCGCCGCGTCACCGATCAGGCTGAGGACGGCCGGGTTGCACGGGTCGACCTGCGAGGCGAGCTTGGGGTGGCCGCGGTCCATGGCGAGCGTGTAACTGGTCAGGTCGTTGGTGCCGACGCTGAAGAAGTCGCAGCCCTCCTCGGCGGCGAACTGCTTGGCCATCACGGCCACCGACGGCACCTCCATCATGATCCCGAGAGAGACGGGTCGCGCTGGTGGATGGGCCGCGACGACGTCGTCGAAGATCTGTTTCGCGGCCCGCCAGTCGGCGATGGTGGCGATCATGGGGAACATCACGAACAGTTCGGCGCCGTGCCCGGCGGCGGCGAGGATCGAGCGCAACTGGGTGCGCAGCACCTCCGGCTTCTCCAACCCGACGCGGACGCCGCGGATGCCGAGGAACGGGTTCTCCTCGGCCGGGATCGGCAGGTAGGCCAGCGGCTTGTCGCCGCCTACGTCGAGGGTCCGGATCACGAGCGGATCGCCCCGGCGCAGCGCCTTGGCGCAGTCGGCGTAGACCTCAGCCTGGTCCGCCTCGGTGGGTGCGGTGGAGCGTCCCATGAAGACGAACTCGGAGCGCAGCAGGCCGACGCCCTCCGCGCCCATGCCAGCCGCCTGGACGGCGTCCTCGACACCCCCGATGTTGGCGACGACCTTGACCCGGTGACCGTCGGCGGTGACGGCGGGCTCATGCTTGCGCGCGTCCTCGCGTGCCTTCCGTTCCGCCAGCCTGCGCTGCCTGCCGAGGATCGCCCCGATCTGGTCCTCTGTGAGGTTGAGTTGCAGCGATCCCGCCGTGCCGTCGAGGACGACGCGGCTACCGTCGGGCACGTCGAGGGCCGCCGTCTCGATTCCGGCGACCGCGGGGATGTCGAGCGAGCGGGCGATGATCGCCACGTGCGAGGAGGCGCCGCCGCCTGTGGTGGCGAACCCGACGACCTTGGTTCGGTCGAGTTGGGCGGTGTCGGACGGGGTGAGTTCCTCGGCGATCAGGATCGCCTGGTCGGGAAGCGCCCTCCGCTCGCCCCGCTGCCCGGTGAGTTCCTCCAGGACGCGCTGGCCCACGTCGCGCACGTCGTTGGCCCTTCCCGCCAGCACCTCGTTCGAGAGCCCGCGAGTTGCTCGGCGAAGGAGTTGTAGGCGGCGCGCCACGCGAACGGGGCGCTCTTGCCCTTGTCGATGGCGCTGACGGCGATGTCGAGCAGTTCGGGGTCCTGCAGGATCTCGCGGTGGGCGGCGAAGATCGCGGCCTTGTCCGGTGAGGCGTCGCGCTCCAGTTTCTGCTGCAGGGCCGACAGGTCGAGCAGCGCCCGGTCGATCGCCGCGTTCAACTTGCGGCGCTCCGTGTGGTGGTCGTCCCCCGTCTCGGCGACCTCGATGTCGTCGTGGCGCAACTGCACCACCGTTCCGACGCCGAGCCCCGGCGAGGCGGAGACGCCGAGCAGCAGGTTCGGGTCGCCGGAGCGCGGGCCCTTGGCTGGCTCCGGCTCGGGCAGCGGCTCTGGGACGATCGCGGGCATGGGCGCCGTGTCCTCGGTTCCCGCGCCGGGCGGCACCTCCTCGCCGAGGCCCTCCTTGATGGCGGTGGCGATCGCCGCCACGGCGGCATCGGAGTCGGGGCCGTGCGCGGTGACGACGACCTTCTCTCCCCTCCCGACGGCCAGGCCCATGATCGACACGATCGACTTGGCGTTCGCGCTGTCGTCGCCTCGCCGCAGCCTGATGTCCGAGCGGTACCGCTTGGCGAGGTTGACCAAGGTGGCCGTCGGGCGGGCGTGCAGGCCCGTCGGGTTCGGGATGATCAGCGCCTCCGAGGTCGCAGTCGTCGCGGTGCCTCCGGTGTCCTTGACGTCGTCGTCCTCCCTCAGTTCGACGCTCGCCGCGATGTCGCTGCCCGCGATGACGAGGCCGGTGGCCGCTTCGATGCCAGCGACGCGCTCCATGTTGGTGATCACGACCTGGGTGAGCAGCGACTTCGCGGCGCGGGCGACGGCGTCCATGTCGAACTCGATGAGGGGGTCGCCGACGGCTACGGTCGCCCCCTCCTTGACCCGCGGAGTGAATCCCTCGCCGAGCAGTGAGACGGTGTCGAGGCCGATGTGCATCAGGATCTCCAACCCGTCCATGGTGCGAAGGGTGATCGCGTGATGTGAGGGCTGCAGGTCGATGACCTCGCCCGCGACGGGGGCGACGAGCACGTTGCTCAGCGGGTCGACCGAGAATCCGTCACCGACCATCTTCTTGGCGAAGACGGGGTCTGGAACCTGGTCAAGGGCAAGCATCACGCCGGTCAGCGGCGCCATGATCTCGGTTCGGGTGATGGTCTGCGGCTCGCTCATGTGCCAGTCTTCCCGTCGGGCGCAGGCTGCGAACCCCCGGCAACGCTGCGCGGTGTAGTCCGGAGCCTAGTCAGCAAGCTTTGCCGAAACGCGGGATATGCCGAGAAAAGTGCACAAAAGTCGATCCCGCGTCGCCATAGACGAGTGGGACTCCGCACATGCGGTGTATGGATGCCGTCCGATCCCGGCGCCGGCAGCCCCCGCACGGCGTCGTGACCGGTCCCATTGTGCGCGCCGCAAGGGCAGACGGACGCAACCGCTGCCCAAGTGGCCTCATCCTTTCGGCTATGAAATTTGCGTTCTCTGCAGTATTCACCGCAGGGGTGAGGTCGCACCCGTCTCGGGCGCAGCGCTCGTGTTGCAGTGCCGAGAAACCGCTGTTTAAGCTCTCGCTCAGAGCCGCAGCATCACACTCTCCCTGACGTGGGGGTGACGGCCAGTTGATCGACAAACCGATTTACACCCGCCCCATCGAGGAGCCTCTGATGCCTTCATCCCTAACGAGCCCTGGTTCGGCGCGCCTTCGTGCGCGCCGGAACCGCCCGGCCGTGCTGGTCGTCGCCAGTGCACTGGCCGTCTCCACCTTCTTCATCCCCACCGCCGACGCCGCACCCTCCGACCGTTCGGAGGCCAGGGCCGCTCTCCTGGAGGCGGACCTGCTGTCCATCGACCTCGCGGACCTCATCACCGTCGAGTCGGGGACACCCAGCGACCCGGCCGAGCGGCGCGCCACCATCGACGCGGCGCTGCTCGACCGGGCCGTGGCACTCAACCTTCCCGCCTTGAGCGTGCCGCTCATCTCCGACGGCGACAACGAAGGACTTCTCTACCTCGGTGACGGCGCGGCAGCAGGCCTGCTCAAGGGCTACGCATACGCACCGAACGCCGCCACCGCGACCGCCGCCAGCGGCGCGCTGACCGATGCAGGTGCCATCGACCTCGCCGCCGGAGCAGGCGACGGCGGCGTGGCACGACTCGACCTGACCGGGTTGACCGACCAACTGGGGGTTGACGGCCTGACCGACCACCTCGTCGACCGCCTGGCGCTGGAACTGGGGGCGCTTGCCTCATCCGCGCACGCGCAGACGGGCTCTGCCCCGACCAGCGACTACCTGCTCGCGGGTGCTGTCCTCAAGCTCCACAGCCCTGCCGTCGCGGCACTGGGCGACGAACTGCGTGAGGCGGGCGAGTCGATCGAGACCGCCGTCAACGCCACCTTCGGACCGGGCGGCGCCCTCTCTCAGGCGCTCGCGGCGCTCGACATCGCCCCGGTGAACCTCGGGCTCGCCTCGCTCGACTTCGGGTCACCGCAGGTGAGCTTGACCGCGGACCTGTCCGGCATCTTCGACGACCTCCTCGGCAGTCCTCTCGTCGGTAGCAACGGGGTGGTCGTCGACCTCGCCGACGGCACCATCTCGGTTGACCTCGCCACCCTTGCTGGTGGGCTCAACGATCTGCCGGCGAACACGCAACTGCTGACGACCGCCCAGATCGGCACCATCCTCGACTCGGTCTCAGAGGTGCTCGACGACGCCGTCACCGAGACGGTCTCGTCCCTGGTCACCCGGCTGGGCGCCACTCAACTCGAGGTGACCTACACTCCGGCTCTCTCCGGCTTCCTGATCTCGGGCGCCCTGCAGATCAAGGCGGCGGGCACGCTGGCGGGCTTCGCCGGGGATGGACCGGCCCCGCTGCTCACCGCCACAGGCGAGGTCAGGGTCGCCGGCGCACCGATCGCCCTGGCTGGGCTCCTGGATCTGATCCTCGCCCCTGTCAGGGCCACGGTCCTTCCCGCGATCAGCCCGATCGCGGCGGGGCTCCTGTCGCCTGACGCGCAACTCTTCCAGCCCTTGACCACCGCCGTCGTCGGGACCCTCGATGCACTCTCGCCGGTCCTGACCCCACTCCTGAGCCGGATCGTCGAGGTGACGGTGAACTCCCAGAGCACCGCGTCCAACGGGGCCTTCACGGTCCGGGCGCTGCAGGTGACGTTGCTGCCCGAGATGGGAGCGGTCGTGCTTCCTCTGGCGGCCTCGACGGTTCGGGTCGCGCCCGCGGTGATCACGGGGATCGACCCCGACCACGGCCCTGAGACGGGCGGAACCGCGATCACGATCACCGGGGTCGGGTTCACCGGCGCGACGGGCGTCACGATCGACGGGAAGCCTGCCACCGACGTGGTGGTCGTCAACGACACCACCGTCACGGCGGTGACGCCTCCGGGCGTCGTCGGGCCCCGCGAGGTCATCGTCGTGCTCCCAGGGGAAGACTCCGCCCCGGGCGACTTCACGTATGAGCCTGTGGTGACCCCGTCGCCGACCGCAACTCCGAGTGCGTCGGGCAGCCCGACCGCGTCGGCCAGCGCCAGCGCCACACCGTCTCAGACCGCCAGCCCGACGACTCACCCATCGGGAAGCCCGAGCCCGGGCACCGGCCCCTCAAGCGGCGCCAGCGGCACGCCCACGCAGAAGCCGGGCGGGGGCGTGCGCCCGGGAGTGCCCTCGACGGGCGCCGACGGGGCAGCCCCCGTGGCGGCCATCGCGCTGCTGGCGGCGGCCGTCGGATTCGCCCTGCGCCGTTCGAGGCGCATCCACTGACCCCGGTCGGGGCGGCTCTTCGGTGATGCGAGGGTCGCCCCGCCCGGCAAGCCTGCCGTCGGCGAGGTCTGTCGACGTGGTGGGTGAACCGTCACGGATCGATCCCCCCAAAGAGCCGTGACGGATAATCAAACGAGCGGGCCCGGTCACGTTGACCGGGCCCGTTCCACACTGTTCAGCGAGCGAGGAGTTCCTGCGCGATGCCGTCGAGGATGTCGGACTCGCTGACGATGATCTTGCGGGCAGGAAGCCTCCGCACGATCTCGGCGAGGATCATCGAGCCGGCCCCGATCACAGCGGCCCTCAGCGGGGGTAGCAGGGGGTTGGCGGCGATCTGCTCCGTCGTCTGCTCCAGCCATCGGAGGTTCGCCTCGTCGATGGCCGCCAACGTCAGGATGGTGCCGTGCACCGCGTCTCGGGAGTAGGTCGCGAGGTTCAGGTGATCGGCCGCGACGCTGGTGACCGTCCCCGCCACCCCGATGCTGGAGGCGACCGCCGCGAAGTCGGTTCCCGATGCGTCGAGTTGCGCGTTGACGAACGCCCGGGCGGCCGATGTCTCCGCGGGCGTCGGCGGCTCGGTCGGCAGGAAGCGTTCCTTGATGCGGACGGCGCCGATGTCGAGGCTGATGGCCGAGACGATGCGCTCGTCCGACCCGACCACCACCAGTTCGGTCGACCCTCCGCCGATGTCGAAGATCAGTGTGGGGCGCGGCGAGGTGACCCCACTCAGCACGCCTGCGGAGGACAGTCGCGCCTCCTCGTCTCCCGAGATGACGTCGACGCCCACGCCGAGCCGGTCCCGCACCCCCGACTCGAAGACGTCGCGGTTGCTGACGTCCCTGGCAGCGGACGTTGCGACGAAGCGGACGTCGTCGACCCCGTGCTCGGCGATCAGGTCGGCGTACTCGTCGAGCACCGCGAAGGTGCGCTCGAGGGCCTCAGGGTGGAACTCGCCCGTGGCATCGACCCCCTGGCCGAGCCGAGCGAGCCGGGTCTGGCGGGTAAGTTCCTCCACCTCGCCGTCGCCGTGGCGCTCGAGCACCAGGAGACGCACGGAGTTGGTGCCGCAGTCGACGGCGGCGACGGTGCGGCTCACAGTGTGTCCTCTGCCGTGTCTGCGACGCACGCGTCGTGCCAATCGTCGCCGATCAGGTCGAGGGCCTCGTCGCCGAACGGGTTGACCCCGCGGCCCGCAGCCAGCGCGTGGCCGACGAGCACGTGGAGGCACTTGACCCGCATGGGCATGCCGCCCGCGCTGATGCCGTCGATCTCCTCGACGTGGCCGAGCGCCTCGCGGTCGGCGAGGTAGGCCTCGTGGGCTGCGCGGTAACGGGCGGCCAACTCGTTGTCCTCGGCGAGCCTCTCGCTCATCTCGCTCATCAGCCCGGAGGCCTCGAGCGTCGACACGGCCGAGACAAGGCGCGGGTTCGTGAGGTAGTAGGTGGTCGGGAATGGTGTCCCGTTTGGCAGCCTCGGCAGCGTCTTCACGACTCCAGGCTTGCCACACGGACAACGCCAGGAGACCTCGACGACGCCGCGCGGTTCGCGTCCGAGTTGCGCCTCGACGATGGCGAGGTCGTGGTCGGTGATCTGGGTCACGTTCTTCCTAGCTAAGGGGTCGGGCTGGGCGAGGGCTGCGGGTTCGGCGCGGTCGAGCCGCCGGTGTCCTCCCCCGGCGTGTCTGCCAGTTGGACCGAGCCCCACATCTTCTCGTACCAGGTCCCCGGCGCCTGGTCCTGATCGTTCATGGTGGCGCCCTCGAGTGGCTTCCCGTCGGCGCCGATGACGTGGTAGCCGACCTCGCCGGGCATCACCCAGCCCAGCCGCACCCTCGCGATGGACTTGACGTACTCGTCGTCGTTCCAGCGCTGCAGCTTGTCCTCAAGGTCGGCGATCCGGTCCCGCTCGGCCGCGATCTTCGCGCGTTCCTGGCCTAGTTCCTGCGCCTGGGTGAAGTAGACCCGCAGCGAGTTGGCGAGCACAAGCGAGATGCCCGCGATCACGACGACCAGCACTGCCAGCCGCCAGGTGGCGGTCATCGCCCGCTGCGCGCGGGGGCGGGCATCGGCGCATCGGACAGCGCCTCGGAGACGTCGCGTGGCTCGAGGGGCTGCACGCGCGGCCGGCTCGTACGCTCCCCCGGACGCGCAGTGGTCCGGGTCCGCGGGGTTCCGCGGCCCGGACCACTGGTTGCCGGAGTGTTACGAGGGGTTTGAGGCACCCGTCAAGTATTCCTCAAGCCCCAACTTTCTCAGCCCTTGAAACGCGGGAACGCCGAACGGCCGGCGTAAACGGCCGCCTCGTCCAGGTCGTCCTCGATGCGAAGCAGCTGGTTGTACTTCGCGACACGGTCGGTGCGCGCGGGGGCGCCCGACTTGATCTGGCCGCAGCCGAGCGCGACCGCGAGGTCGGCGATCGTGGTGTCCTCGGTCTCGCCCGAGCGGTGCGACATCATGGTGCGGAAACCGTTGCGGTGAGCGAGGTCGACGGCGTCGATGGTCTCGGTCAGCGAACCGATCTGGTTCACCTTCACCAGCAGCGCGTTGGCGGTGTCGGTGTCGATGCCCTTCTGCAGGCGGGTGACGTTGGTGACGAACAGGTCGTCGCCGACGATCTGGACCTTGTCGCCGAGGCGCTCGGTCATCAGCTTCCAGCCGTCCCAGTCTTCCTCGTTCAGCGGATCCTCGATGGAGACCAGCGGGTAGAACTTCACCAGCTCCTCGTAGTAGTCGACCATCTGCTCCGAGGTCTTCTTCTCGCCCTCGAAGTTGTACTGGCCGTCCTCGAAGAACTCGGAGGCGGCGACGTCCATCGCAAGCGCAATCTCCTCGCCGGGCTTGTAGCCGGCGTCGGTGATGGCGGTGATGATGAGGTCAAGGGCCTCACGGTTGCTGTCCAGGTTGGGGGCGAAGCCGCCCTCGTCACCCAGGCCGGTGGAGAGCTGACGGGCCTTGAGGACCTTCTTCAGCTCGTGATAGACGCTCGCACCCATTTCCAGGGCCTCGGCGAACGACTCGGCGCCGATCGGAGCGATCATGAACTCCTGGACGTCGACATTGGAGTCGGCGTGGGAGCCACCGTTGAGGATGTTCATCATGGGAACGGGCAGGATGTGCGCGTTCGGGCCGCCGACGTACTTGTACAGCGGCAGGCCTGCCTCTTCGGCAGCGGCGTGGGCGACGGCGAGCGAGACGCCGAGGATGGCGTTGGCGCCGAGCTTCGCCTTGTTGTCGGTACCGTCGAGCTCGATCATGGCCATGTCGACGAGGCGCTGCTCGTCGGCCTCGAGGCCCAGGATCTCCTCACCGATGACCTCGGTGACGTTCTTGACGGCAGTCAGGACGCCCTTGCCGCCGTAGCGGGACTTGTCGCCATCGCGGAGTTCGACCGCCTCGAAGGCGCCGGTCGAGGCACCCGAGGGGACGGCAGCGCGACCGCTGGCGCCCGAGTCAAGCTCCACCTCGACCTCGACGGTCGGGTTGCCGCGGGAATCAAGAATCTCGCGAGCCTGGATGAATTCGATGGATGCCATGTAGCTCCCTTTCAAAGAGTCGTCTCTTTCACTGGTCAGCCTACCGTTACCGCACCGAGATGCGCCCCTTGGGGTCTATCCGATCTGAGCGTTCGGAGGCCGGCTGGCGGCAGGCTCGGTCGGACCGCCGCGGGCCGCGACCGGCGGGGACGTCGACAGGCCCGCGGTGACGGTCGTACCAGGGGCTGACGAGGGGCGCGATGGGCTGGCCAAGGACCCTCTTCTGGGCTCGGCAGGCTCCTCCTCGCCCGTGATGCCCCGGGTCGGCTCGGCGGGTGCTGGACGTGTCGACGCCCGGTCGCCGCGCTCCCGGGACGCTCAGCCAGCAGGGCCGCTCGTCCGGCAAACGGGACAAGTAGGCGGGACGGCCGGTGGTCGATCAGTCGGCCGGGTGGCCGTCCGTGCCCTCGACCACGCGGACGGTGGCCTCCAGGCGGCGGAGCGCCGCGCGGGCGGCGGCGTCGGCGTCGATCCCTCCCGACTGGGCGCGGGCGATCAGCGCGACCAGTTCGTCTCCAAGCGTCGCCTCGTCGATCGGCTCGTCGGGGAGGTCGAGGTCGACCTGGTGGGACCGTGCCCTCGAGACGACCTTCTGGATCCTCGGCAGCACGTTGAGCGACTCCGCGATGCCGTCCAGTGCGGACGAGCGGCCCTTCTCGGCGCGCTTGCGCTCCTCCCAGGACTGCCACATGTCGTCGGGCACGTCCTCGTCGGCGAAGACGTGCGGATGCCTGCGGATCAGCTTGTCGGAGATGCCGCGGGCGACGTCGTCGAGGCCGAAGCGGCCCTCCTGCTCCGCGATGCGCGCGTGGAAGTAGACCTGCAGGAGCAGGTCGCCGAGTTCCTCGCGGAGGTCGTCGTCGGTTCCGGTCTCGACGGCGTCGACGACCTCAGCTGTCTCCTCGAGGAGGTGGTTGAGCAGGGAGCGGTGCGTCTGCTCGGCGTCCCACGGGCACCGGTCACGCAGGTCGACCATGACCTGCCGCAGCCGCTCCAGCTCGGAGGTCACTTCAAGGTCGCGGCGGCGGGCACCGACAGGGAGCCGGTCGAGGTGAAGAGGGTCGCCTGTGCGGGGTCGAAGCGCCCGTACTGCGGGTTGACGGTGATGTCGGTGTCGGCGAGCGCCTGGGCGACGCCCTGCGCGCCGAGGCTCTGCAGGAGAGAGTTGGTCAGCACGGCGGCGCGGCCGAACTCGTTGCAGTCGGCGTTGGCGAGAAGCGGTGTCGTGTCGATACCGATGCCCTGACCGACCTGGAGGATCTGATCGTCGGGCATCTGGTCGAACCCGTCGATGAGCGGGGCGAGAGCACGCCCGAGGACGAGCGACTGAGCGATGACGCTGCGATTCACCTGCGACTTGTCGACCCCGATCGCGCTGGCGCAGCCGGCAACGGTGTTCTCGACCTCGGTAGTGGTCAGCACGCGTCCGTCGACGACGGCGGCGGTCCCGGACGTGGGGCTGCACGCCCCGAGCAGGGCGACGGCGGCGACGGCGGTAGCGACGCGGATCAGCTTCATCTTCGGTCCTTCATGCGGCAGGGTTCGAACGCGGCGGGCGCGCGTCCGCCAGACTACCGCATGCGCGGGCGCCGACCAGAGACGGCGGAACGCCCACCGGCCGCGTCGGATTCCTGTGAAGATGAGCGAAACAACGGAAGGGGACCAGGATGCCCGAGGCCACCGGAGAGCTACGCGACGGTTCACACATCGCCATCAGCCGCGCCTTCGACGCGCCCATCGAGCGGATCTGGGCGGCCGTGACCGACCCCGCCCTACTGCAGCGCTGGTACGGCACCTGGACCGGCGACCCGGCGAGCGGGGAGGTGACCCTGGCGGTCACCAGCGAGGGCGACACCGAGGGTTCGCCGCTGCGGATCGACGAGTGTCGCTCCCCCGACCTGCTGCGGGTGACGACCCTGCACCCCGTGTTCCAGTGGCGCCTCGCCCTCGAACTGGCCGAGACCGACGGCGTCACGACGCTGACGCTCGTACAGGACTTCGACGAGGGCGACGACGTCTCGTCGATCGGGCCAGGCTGGGAGTACTACCTGGATCGACTGGTCGCCGTCGAGACCGGAGGCGACCTCGCCGAGGTCAACTTCGAGCGCGACTACTTCCCCGCCCAGCAGCGGTACTACCGCGACCTCGGCGAGGCCATGACCTTCTGACGCGAGCCTTCTTGCTCAGGCGTACATCTGCGTGAGGAAGGTTCTCGCCCAGGTGAGGTAGTCGCCGTCGGGCTTCGGGACCAGGATCTGGTCGAGGGCCGACTTGACGGTCGCGCCGGGGTACAGGCGCTGCAGTCGCACCTGCTTCGACTCGGGCAGCGTCATGGGCGAGAACCGGACGACCTTGCCCTGCGGCACGATCTCCTGGATCCCCTTCTCGCGGGCCAGGTTGCGCAGGTGCGCGACCCCGAGGAGCGCCTCGACAGGGTCGGGCAGTTCGCCGTAGCGGTCGACGAGTTCGCCGCGGACCGCCTCGATGTCGGCGTCGTTGCGGATCTCGGCGATCTGCTTGTACATCTCCAACCGCAGCCGCTCGGAGGCGATGTAGTCCTCGGGCAGATGCGCGTCGACGGGGATCTCGACCCGCATCGTCGGCTCGGTCTCGGTGTCGACGCCGCGGTAGCTGGCAACAGCCTCGCCGACCATCCGCAGGTACATGTCGAAGCCGACGCCCTCGATGTGGCCGGACTGATCCTCGCCGAGCAGGTTGCCCGCGCCGCGCAGTTCAAGGTCACGCATCGCGATCGCCATGCCTGCGCCAAGGTCGGTGTTGGCGGCCATCGTCGCGAGTCGCTCGTGGGAGGCCTCCGTCAGCGGCTTGTCCGGCGGATACAGGAAGTAGGCGTAGCCGCGCTCGCGGGATCGACCCACTCGGCCGCGCAACTGGTGCAACTGGGAGAGGCCGAGCAGGTCGGCGCGGTCGATGATGAGCGTGTTGGCGGTCTGGATGTTGAGGCCAGCCTCGACGATGGTGGTGCACACCAGCACGTCGGCGCGACGCTCGCCGAAGTCGAGCATCACCTGCTCCAACCGCTTCTCGCTCATCTGGCCGTGCGCCGTCACGACCCTCGCCTCAGGCACCAGTTCCCGCAGCGTCGCGGCGGTCTTCTCGATCGTGCCGACCCGGTTGTGCAGGAAGAACACCTGACCCTCGCGGGCCAACTCGCGGCGGATGGCGGCCTTGACCTGCGCCTGGTCGTACGGGCCCGCGAACGTGAGGACCGGGTGGCGCTCCTCCGGCGGGGTCGCGATGACGCTCATCTCCCGGATGCCGGTGATGGCGATCTCCAGGGTGCGCGGGATCGGGGTCGCCGACATCGACAGCACATCGACGTCGACGCGCATCGACTTGAGCCGCTCCTTGTGGTCGACGCCGAAGCGCTGCTCCTCGTCGATGATCACCAACCCGAGGTCCTTGTACTGGATCCCGTTGCTGAGCAACCGATGGGTGCCGATCACGACGTCGACCTTGCCCGTGGCGAGGCCGTCGACGACCTTCTTGGCCTCGGCATCGCTCTGGAACCGGGACAACTGCGCCAGGTGCACGGGGAAGCCAGCGAACCGGGACGCGAAGGTCTGGTAGTGCTGTGTGACGAGGAGCGTCGTCGGCACGAGCACCGCGACCTGCTTGCCGTCCTGGACCGCCTTGAACGCGGCGCGCACCGCGATCTCGGTCTTGCCGTAGCCGACGTCGCCGCAGATCAGGCGGTCCATGGGGACGACCTGCTCCATGTCGCCCTTGACCTCGGTGATGGCCGACAACTGGTCGGGCGTCTCGACGTAGTTGAACGCGTCCTCGAGTTCGCGCTGCCACTGCGTGTCGGGGCTGAAGGCGTAGCCCTTCGTCGCCTGCCGGGCGGCGTAGAGCTTGATCAGCTCGGCGGAGATCTCCCGGACGGCCTTGCGGGCCTTCGCCTTGCGCTTGGTCCAGTCGGCGCCGCCCATCTTGTCGAGCGTCGGCGACTCGGAGCCGACGTAGCGGCTGAGCTGGTCGAGTTGGTCCATCGGCACGAACAGCCGGTCGCCCGGTTGGCCGCGCTTCGAGGGCGCGTACTCGATGACGAGGTAGTCGCGGGTGGCGCCTTGCACGACGCGCTGCACCAGTTCGACGAAGCGTCCGACGCCGTGCTGTTCGTGCACGACGGGGTCGCCCGCCTTCAGCTCGAGCGGCTGGATGGTGGCCTTGCGGCGCGACGGGAGCTTGCGCTCGGAGCGGTCGAGGGCCTGCTGGCCGGTGAGTTCGGCCGCGGTGATGACCTCGACCTTCGGCTCGTCGGCGCGCCAGCCCTGCCTGAGCGAGGACAACACGATGGAGATCCGGCCGCGCTTCGGGGGCTCGCTCAGGTCGTCGAGGTGCGCAGAGAGGCCAGCCTCTCCGAGCAGTTCGATCAGGCGCTGCGCCAGGCCGCGGCCCTCGACCACGAGGATGACGTGCCAGCCGGCGTCGATGCGCGCCGCGATGTGGCGGGTCGCGGCCTCGGTGTCGCCGCGGAAGGTCTCGGACGGCCCCACGTCGAGGATCCGGGAGTGGACCGAGTCGGGGTCGAAGTTGGGCTGCTCCGCCTCGCCGTCGTCGTCGTGGGCCGCGAACGGTGAAAGCGACCACCAGCGGTGGCCCTTGTCGAGGGAGTGCTGGCGCACGTCGCCGAGGCTCCAGTAGGCAGATGCCCCGAGGTCGATGGGAGAGGTGCCCCCACCGGCCGCGGCGGCCCAACTCGCCTCGAGAAACTCCTGGCTGGTCTGCACGAGTTCCGCGGCGCGGGCCCGGATCAGCTCCGGGGAGGCCGCCAGCACGAGCGACCCCTTCGGCAGCACGTCGACGAGCAGTTCGAGGCCGTCGACCAGCGCCGGGGTGAGCGCCTCCATGCCCTCGACCGCCTGCCCCTCGGCAATCCGGGCGAGCATGTCGCTCAGCTCTGGGTGCTCTTGCGAGAGTCGCTTGGCGCGGGATCGGACCTGCGGCGTGAGCAGGAGTTCGCGGCAGGGAGGGCAGACCATGGAGGTCGTCGTCTCGCCTGTCGAGCGCTGGTCGGCGACGGTGAAGAAGCGGATCTCGTCCACCTCGTCGCCGAAGAAGTCGACGCGGACGGGGTGCTCGGCTGTTGGCGGAAACACGTCGACGATGCCGCCGCGCACGGCGAACTCGCCGCGCCGTTCGACCATGTCGACGCGGTTGTAGGCGGCGTCGGCCAGATCGGCGAGGAGTTGGCTCAGTTCGTAGGTCTCCCCCACCGCGATGCGGACGGGCGCCATGTCGGCGAGGCCCTTGACCTGGGGCTGCAACACAGAACGGATCGGCGCGACCACCACGCGCGGAGGCGGGAGTTCGTCCTTGCCGGAGAGTCGGCGCAACACCGCCAGGCGTCGTCCGACGGTGTCGGCGCGCGGCGAGAGGCGCTCATGCGGCAGGGTCTCCCAGGCCGGGAAGTAGGCGACGTCGTCCTCGCCGAGCAGCCCGCCGAGTTCGGCCGCGTACTGTTCGGCCTCCCGGTACGTCGACGTGACGAGGAGCACCGTGTTGGCAGACCCCTCGGCGATCGCGGAGCTGAGCAGGGGGAAGAAGGAGGGCACGGCGGTGACGTCGAGCGTCGTGACGCCCGACCTCCTCGAGTCGGCGATCGTCGCGGCAAAGCCGCGGTCCGCCTCGAGCAGTGAGAGGAGCCCTGGATACTTCACGAGTCGTCCTGCCGATGCGTTGGGTTGGGTGAATGCTTGAGCAGTTTCCGTCGCTCGTTAGCCTAAGCGGCAACTGTTAGCGCTGCCATCGTCATCGAGCAACGGAAACTGCTCAATTATCAGCCGTTGAAGCGGTTCTGCGTTGCGGTGAGGCCCTCGCGGATGAGGTATTCGACGGCGTCGGCCGCGACGGCTGCGTCGACCCTCATCTCGTCGGCCTGGGCGGGCTTCAGCTTGTTGAGGACGTAGTCCGCGGCGGGCTGCCTGCCCGGCGGTCGCCCGATGCCGACGCGGACCCGGTGAAAGTCGCCGGTGCCGAGGTGCGCGCGGATCGACTTGAGCCCGTTGTGCCCGTTGTCGCCTCCCCCGGTCTTGACGCGAAGTCGCCCCGCATCGAGATCGAGTTCGTCGTGGATCACGATGACGTGGTCGACGGGGATCTTGTGGAAGGCGGCGATCGCCTTCACGGCCGTGCCCGAGTCGTTCATGAAGGTGGTCGGCTTGGCGAGCACCAGTTTGATCGGCTCAGGGCCGGGCAGGGTGACTGTCGCCACTTCCGCCCGCTGCCTCGAGTTGAGGGAAAAGGAGGAACCGTAGCGATCCGCAAGGTCCGCTACGGCCCAGAAACCGACGTTGTGCCGGGTGAAGTCGTAGGTCGGGCCCGGGTTTCCGAGCCCGACCACGAGGTAGGGAGTGTTCACTCGCCCGCTTCGTCGCCTTCAGCAGCCTCAGCAGCGCCACCCTCGGCGCCCTCTTCAGCCTCGGTCTCCTCGGCCACGGGGATCACGACGACCGACAGCACGAGCGCCTCGGGGTCGGCGTTGGCCTCGACGCCCTCAGGCAGCACGACGTCGGAGACGAGGATCTGCGCGCCGATCTCCAGGCCCTCGATCGAGACCTCGATCTCGTTGGGGATGTTGGTGGCGGGGGCAAGCACGGGCAGCGCGGTGAGGTCGTGGTTGACCATGGAGCCACGCTCGGCTTCGCCGACCAGCAACAGGGCGACGTCGACGGCGACCTTCTCGCCGGCCTTCACCAGGAGGAGGTCGATGTGCTCGATGACCGGGGAGATCGGGTCGCGCTGGACCTGCTTCGGCAGGGCGAGGACGGGCTTCTTCTCACCCTCGATGGAGATCTCGAGCAGGACGTTGGCGGTACGCAGCGCCAGGAAGGCCTCCTGGGCCGAGAGGGCCAGGTGGACGGGATCGGTGCCGTGACCGTAGAGGACCGCGGGGGTCTGGCCAGCGCGACGCAGGCGGCGGGCGGCGCCCTTGCCGAACTCGGTGCGGGTGGTGGCGGTCAGTTTGACGTCTGCCATGGGGGATCTCCTCAAGCTCTGAAACAACGGGGCAATGCAACAAAAGCGGACGCCGAGCGAGGAGCGAGCTAGTCGATCACGGACCCTGGGGGTCCCTCGCCAGGCAACTGGAACAGCTTACCTCAGGAGAATCGGGTGGCCGAAATCGCCCGGGTCGCCCGGTTGGTTGACGCGGGAACGCAGGTCGCACGGGCGGCAATCCGTGTCGACGAGCTCCTGAAACTGAGGCGAACGACGAGACACCGGGCCGACCCGGACGGACGACCGGCGGCCTCAACAACCCGACCACCCGACGCCGAACGCCAGCAACGCGAACCAGCCAAGGAGCCGCCGGGCGACCTCCCAGGCCCGACCGCCACCGACACGAGCAGCGGCAGAACAGCAGCGGAACGCGACGTGCCGGAAGTAACGGCCACTAGCCCTCCAGTCGCCCCGTCCGCGCAGCACGCCAGACTCAGCCAGGGACCCAACGACACACGCCTCCAGGGGCCCGACCCCAACGGGGCGACCGGAAGGGCGCAGGCCGCGGTCGTGAGTACCCACCCGAGCACGGCACCCGACCACAGGCAGACGACCCGACACCGGGCAGACCCGGACGGACGACCGGCGGCCTCAACAACCCGACCACCCGACGACCGGACTCCGGCAACGCGAACCAGCCAAGGAGCCGCCGGGCGACCGGCCGGGGCTGACCGCAACCCAGCGCAGGGCAGCGTCGAGACAACACGGGCTCAGGTAACCGACGCTGCCCGAGACGCACCGAAGGGTCACGAGGTATCGACCGATGAAGCGACGCGCAGCGCCGCGGCATGGCTCAACCAACGGACCCTCTGGCCAGTCCAGGCAAAGACCAACCCCTGACAAGACCGACTGAAAGGTCACGAGGTTTCGACCGATGAAACGACGCTCCGCGTCCCTTCATGGCTCAACCAGCGAACACGACCGATGAAGCGACGCGCAGCGCCGCTGCATGGCTCGACCAACGGATCAGGCCTGGGCGTTGACCTCGTAGGACGTGTTGGTGGCCTCGAAGAAGTTGACGAGCTGGAGGGTGTCGTTTGCCGCGGCCATCCATTTGGCCGGGTTCGCCGTGTTGTAGTGCGGCTCGAAGCCGAGCTCCTCCAGCCGCCGGTCCGCCAGGTACTTCACATAGTCGTTGACGTACTCCGCGTTCAACCCCAGGATCCCGTTCGGCAGCATGTCCCGGTTGTAGCGCTCCTCCATCTCCACCGCGTCGAGGATCATTCCCCGGATCTCGTCCGCGAACTCGTCCGTGGCGACCTCAGGGTTCTCGTCCAACACCGTCAAGATCAGGTTGATCCCGAACTTCAGGTGCAGGCTCTCGTCCCGCACGATCCAGTCGATCAGCGACCCGAAGTTCCGCAGCAGGTTCCGCTGGCGGAACGACAGCGCCACCATGAACCCCGAGTAGAACCAGATCCCCTCCAGGATCACGTTGTAGGCGACCAGGTTCCGCACGAAGTCCCGCTTGCCCTCGACGGTCGAGATGTCGAGCGTCTCCTCCGTCATCCGCTTGATGTAGGCGACCTCGAACTCCTCCTTCGCCGCCATCGACGGCACCGTCACGTGCGACTCGTAGGCCGCCTTCCTGTCGATCGGGAACGTCTCGAGCACGTACTCGAAAGCCATGCAGTGGTTCGCCTCCTCCCACATCTGCTTAGCCAGGTACAGGTGGCACTCGGCGGCGTTCAGGTAGGGGTAGACGCCGAACGCGAGGGCCTTGTTGACCAGCAGCTCGTTCGGGTTGAAGTAGCTCATCAGGTACGTCAGGGCGTGGCGTTCGTCGTCGCTCATCCTGGCGAAGTCGGCGAGGTCCTCGCCGAGCTGGATCTCGTTGGGGAACCAGGTGTTGGCGACCGCCTGGTTGTACAGGTCGTAGGCCCAGGGGTAGGTGACGGGCTTGAGCAGCAGCCCTTCCTGGATGCCGGTGCCGAGGATCGAGGTCATGGTGGATTCTCCTGATGTGGTGGTGGTCACTGGCACGACTCGCACTGCAGGCGTTCCTGCGGGTCGACGGGGCAGCCGGTCTCGTCGACCTCCACCTCGAGCGTGATGGCCGACCCGACGACCGGCAGCAGGGCGGGGGCGGCCACCGCGGCCGAGGCGACAGGTGCGGCGACGGTGGCAGCGGCCGGGCGCGACCCGAACCCACGCCGTCGACCCGAAGACGCCCCCGCCAGGTCGGCGCTCTTGTTGACGGCGACCGTGCTCTGCTCCGCGGTGTGGCGGGGCATCATGTGCAGGTAGTAGGTCGTCTTGACGCCCATCCGCCAGGCGAGTTGGTACAGGTCCACCATGGTCGACACGTTGCGGTCGGCGAGGTAGATGTTGCGGCTGATGGCCTGGTCGATCCACTTCTGGGCGCGCGCCGCGACGTGCAGGAACGACGCCGGATCTACCTGGAAGCTTGTGCGGTAGGTGCGACGCAGTTCCTCCGGGATCCCGTCGACCTTGGCGAGGTCGCCCTGGGCGCGCAGCAGGTCGCCGCGCTTGGCCTCCCACAGACCCAGGCGCTTCAGGTCGGCGACCAGGTTGCGGTTGACCTCCAGGAACTTGCCGGACGAGGTGGCGCGGCTGAAGATCTGGGAGAACTGCGGGTCGAGGCCCGGCGTGGTGCCAGCGACCAGCCCGATCGACGCGGTGGGGGCGACGGCCATCAGGGTCGCGTTGCGCACTCCCCCGGCGACCCGGGCGCGCAGGTGGTCCCAGTCGAGCCGGACGGTGCGGTCGACGTCGACGCTGATGCCACGGTCGCGCTCGAGGCGGTCGAGCGTGTCGATCGGCACGAGGCCCTTCGACCATCCCGATCCCTGGAAGTTGGGGTAGGCGCCACGCTCGGCGGCGAGGTCGCAGGACGCGTCGATGGCGTGCCAAGAAACGAACTCGGTGATCTGGTCGATCAGCGCGTAGGACTCCTCCGAGTCGTACGGGTGTCCGAGCCGCTCGAGGATGTCGGTGAAGCCCATCACGCCCAGCCCGACGGCACGGTTGTCGCGGTTTGCGGTCTCGGCCTCGTAAACCGAGGAGATGGTGATGTCGACGAGGTTGTCGAGTTGGCGCACCGCGGTGCGGACGGTGTCTGCGAGGCCGTCCCAGTCGATGCCGAGCGCGCCTTCGTCGCCGATCAGGTGGCGGGACAGGTTGACCGACGCGAGGTTGCACACGGCGATCGAGTCGCGGTCCTGCGGCAGGCAGATCTCGGTGCAGAGGTTCGACAGGTGGATGGTGCCCGTGTTGTCGTTCAACGCCCGGGTGTTGATCGCGTCCTTCCACGTCAGCCACGGGTGCGACGTCGTCTGCAGCGTGACGAGGATCGACGTGTACTGCTCGCGCGCCTTGACCTTGACGAAGCGGCGCAGTTCGCCTGCCTCGGCCATCGCGACGTACTCGCGGTAGCGCGCGGAGAACTCGGCGCCGTACAACTCGGTCAGGTCGTCGACCTCCAGCGGGTCGAACAGGTACCAGTAGTCGTCGGCGGCCACGCGGGCCATGAACTCGTCGGAGATCCACACTGCGGTGTTGGCGGTGCGGGTGCGGCGGTAGGGGTCGCCGGAGTTCTGCCGCAGGTCGAGGAACTGCGGGAAGTCGAGGTGCCAGTTCTCCATGTAGAAGCACAGTGCGCCGAACTTCTTCCCGCCCCGCGACACGGCCCGCAGCGTCGAGTCGATGGTGTGCATGAACGGGATCGGCCCGGTCGAGGTGGTGTTGTTGGAGCGGATCGGCGACCCCTCGCTGCGCAGCTTCGACACCGAGAGCCCGATGCCGCCGGTGCCCTTCGTCAGCCACATCACGTCGCGCACCGACTTGGCGATGTGCTCGATGTCGTCCTCCATCTGCATCACGAAGCAGTTGGAGAGCTGCGCGTAAGCGGTACCGGCGTTGACGAGGGTCGATCCGGCCGCAAGGTAGCGCAGTCTGCTCATCGCCTCGTAGAAGCCAAGCGCGGTGGCGGTCGGGTCGATCTCGTTGAGGGAGAGCCCCATGGCCACTCGCATCCAGAAGAACTGCGGGACCTCGAGCACCTGCCGCCCTTCGCCCTGCAGGAGGTACCTGTTGCGCATCGTCTGGACGCCGATGTAGCGCAGCAGGTCGTCGCGCTCGGGGCGCAGCGCCGACGCGAGCGCGGGCAGGTCGAACATCTCGGCGAGCCGCGTGTCGAGGAGACCGCTCGCGACGCCTCGCTCGATGCAGCCGGGAAAGTGCTCGACGTGCAGCGCGCGGACCGTCTCGGGGGCGCCGTCACCGAAGAGGTCGTGCGTGTCGCCGAAGACCTGCTTGTAGAGGTGCTTGGTCAACAGCCGCGCCGCGATGGTGTCGAAGGCGGGATCGTCCTTGACGTTGCCGAGCGCCACCTGGATGACGGCCTCGTCGAGCTGGCTTGTGGAGATGCCGTCGAAGAGGGTGATCTCGACCTCGGAGCGAAGCTGGACGGCCTGCGTGACGGCATCGTCAAGGCCGCGCGCGGCGTCGGCGATGGAGGTGGCGACCTCGGCGCCGTCGTACGGGGTCAGCGATCCGTCCCTCTTGAGGACGCGGATATCGGTCGGTGTGCTCATGGACGTTCCTCGAGAGTCGTTAGCCGCGACCCGCGACCCGTCTCGTCGCCCACCGGCGCCCGCCTCACGGCGCGGCCGACACGCGCCTTTCCCACGAGGCCACGAATCAGACCCCGAGGTTTCGGGGCCACACCTGGCAGGTCTTCGGACTCACGAGCACACCCTGAGGCACCTACTGGCCGTCGCTTCCCGGGACGTGGTCCCAGTGCTTCTGACGGCGGTCGTTCTCATTCACCGCTGCGGGGCAGTTCCGGACTCTCACCGGATTCCCTCTTGGCCACCCTTCGGTGGAACCAAGTGCGAGATTGAGCATATATGCCACTTCGACCACCTGTCCACTACTACATGTAGATTTGCCGCCGTTCTGGGGGCGGCGATCGACGTCCTGGGCCCATCGGGAACACCGCCCACTCCGCAGCGCCGCCTTTGGCCGCGCCGACCATCACGCCGGGTGCGGAGGTGGACGCACCCCTGGGCCGGATGCGTCTGGCACCGACATGACCCTAGAGTGACGCCGTACACGACAGACCTGGGGAGGCGCGATGGCACGGCTGAGCATGCGTGACGTCGCGGCACGCGCACAGGTCTCCATCGGCACGGTCTCCAATGTCGTCAACAACCCCGACATCGTCCTTCCCGCCACGCGCGAGAAGGTGCAGCAGGCCATCGCCGATCTGGGCTGGGTCCCAAACCAGCAGGCCCAGCAACTGCGGGCAGGGCGAGGGCGGACGATCGGCCTGGCCGTGATGGACGTCACCAACCCATTCTTCGCGGACCTGCTGCGGGCCGCTCAGGACGTGTTGTTCGCCCACGGCTTCCACGCGACCATCGGCGATGCCAACATCGACGAGGCGCGCCAGACCGCGATTCTGCGCACCTTCCTGCAGCAGAGGGTGCGAGGCGTGATCCTCGGCCCGATCGGGCCGCAACCGTTGGAGGTGGCGGCGCTCGCAAAGGCGCACATCCCGACGGTGCTCGTCGACCGCGCGGCCGACTCGGTCGAGTGCTGCGCCGTCGGCGTCGACGACGTGGCGGGCGGCAGGATCGCCGTCGAACATCTCGTCTCCCAGGGGCACCGCAGGGTCGCCTTCGTCGGCGGGCCCAGTTCGTTGAAACAGATCCAGGACCGCCTCGAGGGGGCGCAGGCCGCGGCGCTCGACGGCGGCGCCGACCTGCTGTCCATCTCCGTCCCGCAGTTGGACTTCGCCTCTGGCCGCCTGGCTGCCGATCAGGTCGTTCTGATGGACCCCCGCGCCCGGCCGACCGGGGTCTTCTGCGCCAACGACCTGGTGGCGATCGCGTTCCTGCAGGGGCTCACCGCGCAGGGACTCCGCGTCCCGGACGACATCGCCATCGTCGGCTACGACAACATCGACTTCGCCGCGGCGGCCGCCGTCCCTCTCTCTTCTGTCGCCCAGCCACGCCAGGATCTCGGCAGGACCGCAGCCGACCTCCTGCTCGCCGAGATCGCCGACGCCGACGCGGACCGCGACCACGTGCACACGTCAGTGAGCTTCACCCCCACCCTTGTCGTCCGGGCCTCCAGCGCCCTCACCCGCTAGCACCGGAAAGGCTGGCCCGCGGGTCTCGCGTTGAGCAGCATTCCGGCCTCGATCGACGACACGCCGAGAGAAACCGCTCTCTAGAGCAACGAACCAGGACTACTGCTCAACGCCTTCCCCTGCCATCCCCACCGCCACGAAGGCACGCTTGACGCGCTCCCGAGATGGGCTGTAGCGTGTGCTCTATTGAAACGATTCAACCTCCAGCGCGGGAGTGCAGATGACCGACTTCGATTCCATCACCGACCAGTTGGCCGAACAGGCCATCGAGGTGCCCTCGTGGGCGTACGGCAACTCGGGGACCCGCTTCCGGGTCTTCACGACGCCCGGCACGCCCCGAACCGTCTTCGAGAAACTCGCAGACGCGGCCCAGGTGAACGCCTACACGGGTCTGGCGCCGAAGGTCGCGCTGCACTATCCCTGGGACAAGGTCGACGACTGGAGCGAGGTCGTCGACTTTGCGGCCGAGGTCGGCGTCGGGCTCGGCACGGTCAACTCGAACACCTTCCAGGACGAGGACTACAAGTTCGGCAGCCTCGCCCACCACGACCCGGCCGTTAGGCAGAAGGCGATCGACCACCACCTCGAGTGCATCGAGATCATGGACAAGATCGGCTCACGCGACCTGAAGATCTGGCTCGCCGACGGCACCAACTACCCCGGGCAGGGCGACATCCGCCGCCGCCAGGACTGGCTCGCCGACTCGCTCGCCAAGATCTACGCCCACATCGGCCCCGAACAGCGCCTCGTGCTCGAGTACAAGTTCTTCGAGCCGTCGTTCTACCACACCGACGTCCCCGACTGGGGCACGTCGTACACGCAGGTCGCCGCGCTGGGTGAGCGCGCCGTCGTCTGCCTCGACACGGGCCATCACGCACCCGGCACCAACATCGAGTTCATCGTCGCCCAACTCCTGCGGCTCGGGAAGCTCGGCTCGTTCGACTTCAACTCGCGGTTCTACGCGGACGACGACCTGATCGTCGGCGCGGCCGACCCGTTCCAGTTGTTCCGGATCCTGTGGGAGGTGCGCCGCGGCGGCGGCTTCGAGAAGTCGACCGGCGTTGCCTTCATGCTGGATCAGTGCCACAACATCGAGGACAAGATCCCGGGCCAGATCCGCTCCGTCCTCAACGTGCAGGAGATGACGGCGCGGGCCCTGATGGTCGACGCCGACGCCCTCGAGGCCGCTCAACTGGCTGGCGATGTGCTCGGCGCCAACGAGATCCTGATGGACGCGTTCTACACAGACGTCCGGCCGCAGCTCGCCCAATGGCGCGCGTCGCGCGGCTTCCCCGCCGACCCCATGAATGCCTTCGCGGACTCGGGCTACCTGGCCAGGATCGCCGAGGAGCGCGTCGGGGGCACGCAGGCCGGCTGGGGCGCCTGAGTTGCCCGCCTCGGTCATCGCGGTCGACCTTGGCGCGACGAGCGGCCGCGTCGTGCTGTGCACGCTGCGCGACGCCAGGATCGGCCTGACCGAGGTCCATCGCTTCTCCACCGCGGCCCGCCGCACTGACGACGGGCTGCGGCTCGACGCGGGCGCGCTGCTGGCCGACGTCCAGGAGGGCATCGGTAAGGCGCTCGAGGCGGCGCCTGACGGGGTCGCCTCCGTGGGCATCGACTGCTGGGCCGTCGACTACGGGCTGCTGGGAGCCGACGGCCTGCTTGGCGACCCGTTCAACTACCGCGACGAGCGCACCACCCGCGGTAAGGCCGAGGTCGACCGGCTGATCTCCCCCGCCGAGTTGTACGCCCGCGTCGGGATCCAGGACAACGCCATCAATACCGTCAACCAACTGGCCGACGACAAGCTCGCGGGCAGGCTCGACGCGGCCGCTATGTTCCTGCTGCTGCCCGACCTGATCGGCTATTGGCTGACGGGTCGCGCGGTCGCCGAACGCACCAACGCGTCGACCACCTCGCTGCTGGACCCGGTCGGCCGCGGCTGGGACTGGCCGCTGATCGACCGGCTCGGGCTGCCGCGTCGGATCTTCCCGGAACTGGTCGACCCTGGCACCGTCGTCGGGCCGATCACCGTCGGCCCCGCCGCAGGCATCCCCCTGATCGCGGTCGGCTCGCACGACACCGCATCCGCCGTGGTCGGCGCGCCGCTCACGGGGCCCTCCGACGCCTACCTGTCGTCTGGCACCTGGTCGCTGATCGGCATGGAACTCGACGCGCCGATCCTCACCGAGGCCTCCCGCGCGTCGAACCTCACCAACGAGGCAGGCGTCGACGCCACCATCCGGTACCTCAAGAACGTGATGGGCATGTGGCTGCTGTCAGAGGCGCAGCGCACCTGGGCCGACCAAGGCCTCGCTACCTCGGTCGCCGACCTGATCGCGGCGGCCGCCCAGATCGACGACGCGGTCCACTTCGACGCGACCGACCCCTCGCTGCTCCACCCAGGCGACATGCCCGGCCGGATCCGGGCGCTCGCGGGCGACGACCCGCGACTCGAGGATCCGGCGTTCCTGGCCCGCAGCATCTTCGAGTCACTCGCCGACGCCTACGCCGACACGCTCGCCGAACTCGAGGCCCTGACGGGAACCAGGCCCCGACGGCTCGTCGTGGTCGGCGGCGGCTCACACAACGCGCTCCTGAACCAACTGACGGCCGACCGCACCGGGCTGGAGGTCAGCGCGGGTCCCGCCGAGGCGACCGCGATCGGCAACGCACTCATCCAGGCCCGCGCCGTCGGCCTCGTCACGGGCACCCTCACCGACCTCAGAAGGATCGTCATGGCCTCCGCAGAACTGACCACCCACCTCCCGGACCCTAAGGCGGCCATCACCAGGCTCAGCAACGAGTTCGGCGCCGATCCCGCCTTCGTGCGCGCCGGGGGCGGCAACTCCTCGGCCAAGGTCGATGGCGTGATGTGGATCAAGCCGAGCGGCGTCTCGATGGCCGACATCTCCGCCGAGGACCTCGTCCCCCTCGACCTCGACGTCCTCAACGGATCGCTCGCGGCGCCCGACCCCGACCCGGCACTCGGCGACCCCGTCAACCACATCGCGGCCCTCGCCCGCCGCGACGACGGCCCCCGCCGCCCGTCCGTTGAGATCCTCTTCCACGCGCTGATCCCCGACACCTACGTGCTGCACACGCACCCGCTGCTCATCAACGCCGTCACCTGCAACGAGGACGGGGTCGCGCTGACCCGTTCGCTGTTCGGCGACGACGTGCTGTGGGTCGAGTACGTGGACCCCGGCCTGCCGCTGGCCCGGCTCGTTAAGCAGCGCCGCGACGAGTTCACGGAGCGCACGGGCCAGGTTCCGCCGAAGGCGACCTTCCTGATGAACCACGGCCTGATCGTCGCGAGCGACGACCCGGAGGAGGTGCGCTCCATCAGCCGCGACATCCTTGCCAGGATCACCGACGCGCTGGCGCAGGCCCCCGCTACCGACGACGATCCGGCCGTTGCAGACGACGGCCGTTCGACGTCCGCCGAGACCCAGCGGGCCGCCGATGAGGGCCATCCCACTCGGGCCGTCTGGAGCGACGACCTGATCGCGCTCGCGGTCGCCTTCAAGGCGGCGGTCGGCGCCAGCCACGTAGCGCTCGACGGCGACGCTCTCGCGTCGACCTACCCCGCGACGGAGAGGGGCGGCGCCTACCTGTCGGCCGGGCCGCTGATCCCCGACCAGATCGTCTACTCCGGCTCCTTCCCCGTTGTGCTTCGGGCTGGCGAGCCGGTCGCCACGACGGTCGCCCGGTTCGCGGCCGAGCGTGGATCGGCGCCGGTGATCGCCGTCGCGCCCGGGCTCGGCGTGATCGCCGCGGGCGATTCCGAGAAGTCGGCGACGACTGCCTTGGAGGTCTTCACGGACGCGCTGACGGTCGTCGAGGCGGCCAACCGGCTGGGCACGGTGCGCGCCATGGACGAGCGGGAGCGCTCCTTCATCGAGACGTGGGAGGCCGAGGCCTACCGCAAGCAGGTCGCCAACACCTGACGCGCACTGGATAACGGAGCGGTCACGAGGTTTCGACCGATGCCGGCCGCCGACCGCGGGTTGAGCCACGCCACCGCCGGTTGAGCCGCGCCTAGGCGCGCAGCGCCGCAGCGCCCGCCGACCGTGGGTTGAGCCGCGCCAAGGCGCGAAGCGCCGCAGCTCGCGTCGAAACCAACCACCAGCGACAGGCCTACCCGACCACAATCGGACCCCTCGACAAGCTCGGGGAACGAGGTCGCTGCGAACCTCACCAGGTTTCGACCGATGTCGACCGCTCCGCGCCCAACATGGCTCAACCAGCACGCCGCGGGTTGAGCCGCGCCTAGGCGCGCAGCGCCGCGACGCGCGTCGAAACCAACTTCCGCCCGCGCAGAGACCCGACCCTAGACCCTGGACGCCTCGCGAGGGTTTCGACCGATGTCGGCCGCTCCGCGCCCGACATGGCTCAACCAACGGCTCCAAGGCGCGAAGCGCCGCAGCGCCCGCCGACCGCGGGTTGAGCCGCGCCAAGGCGCGAAGCGCCGCAACGCGCGTCGAAACCAACTCCCGCCCGCGCGCAGAGCCGACCTCAATCGGACCCCTCGACAAACTCGGGGAACGGGGTCCCTGCGAACCGCACGAGGTCTCGACCGATGCCAGCCGCTCCGCGCCTGCCATGGCTCAACCAGCGCCTGCCCGGCCTGCCCATCCAGCCCGAAGATGCGCAAGGCGGTGGAGACCGCATCGGTCTCCACCGCCCCTCCGTCCCCCGGTCTCAGTCGACGGCCAGAGCCTCCGTCGGTGTCGCGTTCGCTGCCCGGCGTCCCGGCAGGATCGACGCGAGGATCGCCGCCAGGAGGCACACCCCGATCAGGCCAGCGGTGTAGAGCCAGTCGAGGGAGAACTTCAGCGCGATGTCCTCCGACGGCATCATCCTGAGAGTGCTGTCCACGCCCAACCAGCCGAAGAACATGCCTGCGGCCAGGCCGATCACCGTGCCGATCGCGACCAGCGCTACCGCCTCGATCAGCAGCATCACCCGCAAGCTGGCCCGCTGCATGCCCAGCGCCCGCAGCAGGGCCGACTCGCGTTGCCGCTCCAGGACCGAGAGCCCCAACGTGTTCCCGACCCCGACGAGCGCGATGAGCACCGCGACGCCTAACAGCGCCGTCATGGCGATCAGCAGCACGCCCAGGATCTGGCCGAGCATGCCTGCGAACACAGCGCCGCTGCCGTCGGTCAGGGCATCCGGGTAGTCACTCAGGATCGTCAGCACGGAGTTCAGGGTTCCCGTCGAACTGCGGTCGTGGAACTGAACCCAGACGCCGGTCGCGGCGGGATCCGCGGAGATCCTGGAGTACGTCGCTGGCGAGACCATGGCCTGCCCGAGGCTCACGCCCTCGCTCTCCTTCACCGTCAACGTGAGCGCGCCGTCAGACGTGGGAACCTCGATGCTGCCGGAGTCGACCGGCTCGAAGGGCGACACCAGGACGGTGCCGTCGGTGGGGCTCTGCGACGTGGGCGCCTTCAGCCCGAGCCCGCCGAACGCGTCGGCGGGGCGAAGAAGTCCAGCATCGCCGCCCCGACCTCGATCCGCTTCGAGTCCACCTCGGTGACCTTGGAGACACCCCCGACGGCCTCGATCCTGCCGACCAGGTCGGCGGGCACGGATCCCTGGACCGGGAACGCGACGGCGACGTCGACGGGATAGCGCTCGTTGATGTAGGCCATGCCCGAGGATCGGGCGGTGGCCAGCGCGACCTGGAGCGTCACGATCAGGCCGACCGCGAGCATCAGCGCCGTGGCCGTCGACGCGGCGCGGCGAGGGTTGCGCGCCGCGTTCGTCAGTGCCAAACGCGCGGTCGGCCCAGAAGAGCCGAACAGTCGCGCGCAGAGCCGCAACAGCGGGGCGATGTACAGCGGGGCGGCGATCAGCACTGCGAGCGTCAACGCCACTCCTGCGAGGATGGCCCACAGCAGTCCGAGATCGGTGTCGGTGCGGCTGACCACGACGAGGCCGATCCCGGCGACGGCCGCCAGGCTGCAGACGACGATCCGCGCGATGCTCGCCCTGCGCGCCTCCGCCGCCGTCGGCACGACCTGGAGGGCCTCGAGCGGCTTGACGCCTGCGGCCCTCAGGGACGGTGCGACCGCCGCGAAGACGGTCGCAATTACGCCCGCCGCCCAGGCGATCAGCAACTCGACCGGCTCAACCGTGATCCCGAAGAAGTTCGACCCCGTCACCGCACCGCCGATCCAGGCGACCAGGAATCCGATGCCCAGGCCGATCAGCGAGCCCACCGCGCCGAGCAGGAAGGACTCGGCGAGCAGCCGCTTCGTGACCTGGCCGGGCGTCGCGCCGATGGCCCGCAGCAACGCCAATTGCCTGCGCCGTTGCGTCGCGAGGATCGTGAACGTGTTGGCGATGGTGATGGCGCCGACCAGCAGCGCGATGGCGCCGAAGCCGTAGAGCAGGTTCTTGAACACGTCGAAGCCGTTGGTGACCTCGATCAGTGATGCCTCCCGCACGTCGGCGGCCCGTTCGACCTTCGCCACATCCGCCATGCCCTCGAGCGCCGTGACGACCGTCGCCTCGTCAGCGCCGGGGGCGAGTGTGACGGCGACCTGGGTGGCGAAGGTGAGGTCGTCGGGGGTGCCGGTGTAGCCGGTGACGCCCCACAGCGACGCGGGGTCGTTGGTCTCGCCGACGACGAGCACGTCCGCCGCCCCATCGTCGCCGAGGGTGTCGCCGACCTTGGCCTTGAGGGTGCTCAGCGCGTCAGCGGAGAGGGCCACCTCGCCCGGCTTCTCGGGGAGTCGGCCGTCGACGACGTGCGACCACCTGAGCGGCTCCGGGGGAAGCTGGTAGAGCGAGGCCATCACGGAGGCCCCGTCCTTGCTGAGGAAGCGGCCCTGCCCCAGCGGCACCGGCGCAGCGGACTCGACTCCGGACACGCCTGCGGCTGCCTCTGCCGCGGTGGCGGTCCTGCCCTCCGCCGTCGTGACGACGAGGTCGGCCTTGCTGATCGGCAGCGCGAACAGCCCTCCCATCGCGGTGCGCTGGCTGTTGACGAACACCGAGATGGCGGAGATGAAACCGACGCTGATCGCGATGGCGATCAGGGTGGCGACGAAGCGGCCTGGGTGGAGCCTCAGCTCACTGAAGGCTTGACGCCACATCAGGCCACCACCGCTCCAAGCAGCGAGAGCATCGTCTCAGCGGTGGGGTCGGCGACATCCTGGACGATGCGTCCGTCCAGCAGCATCAGCGCCCGGTCGGCGTATCCGGCCGCCTTGGGATCGTGGGTGACCATGATGATGGTGCGACCCTGGTCACGGGCGCAGGACTGCAGGTACTCCAGCAGGGCAGTCCCGGTGCGCTGGTCGAGCGCCCCGGTTGGTTCGTCGGCGAAAATCACCTCCGGCTGGGTGACGAGGGCCCGCGCGATGGCGACGCGCTGCTGCTGGCCGCCGGAGAGCTGGCTCGGACGGTGCGTGAGGCGGTCGGCGATGCCAAGGGACGAGACCACCTGGTCGAGCAGTTGCCTGTCGACCTTCCGGCCTGCGAGTTCGAGGGGCAGCACGATGTTCTGCTCGGCGGTCAGGGTCGGAAGCAGGTTGAACGACTGGAAGACGAAGCCGATCTTGTCGCGCCGCACCCGCGTGACGGTCTTCTCGGGAAGCAGCGCGATGTTGTCGGTTCCGATGAACACGCCGCCGCTGGTGGGCCTGTCGAGGCCCGCCATGCAGTGCATCAGCGTCGACTTGCCCGAACCTGAGGGCCCCATGATGGCGGTGAAGCTGCCGCGCTCGATCGCGACCGACACGTCGTCCACCGCAACCACCGGTGTCTCGCCCGTGGTGTAGACCTTGGTCAGATGGTCCGTGCCGCAGGCGGGAACCTGGTTCGGGTAGTTGGTCATGCTCGTCCTTCCTGACGCTAGTTCCTCGAACCTAACCGGCGGCGCGGCCGTGGCGGATCGGCTGGTCGTCACCAATGTCGGGCCGCGGATGAGACTCCGGTCGGAGCGGTATTGGACTGGGGAGGGGTACGGCCCCCTAATATCGGGCAACATGCAGCGACGAACCATCACCCTCCTTGGGCCCGCCTTCGTCGCAGCCCTGGCTTACGTCGACCCGGGAAACGTCGCCGCCAACCTCAGCGCCGGCGCCCAGTACGGCTACCTGCTGGTGTGGGCGCTCGTGCTCGCCTGCCTGATGGCGATGCTGGTGCAGTACCTGTCGGCCAAGCTCGGCGTCGTGACGGGACAGTCGCTGAGCGCCCTGATCCGCGACTTCCTGGACTCGCGCCGACACCGCGGTGTGTGGCGCGTGCTGTACGCGGCGCAGGCCGTCGCGGTGGCGATCGCGACCGACCTCGCCGAGGTCGTCGGCGGGGCGATCGCGCTGAACCTGCTCTTCGGGCTGCCGCTGTGGCTCGGCGCGATCATCGTCGGCGGCGTCGCCATCGCGTCTCTGCACTGGATGAGGGCCCGCGGCGAACACTTCTTCGAGATCCTGATGGCGGCCGTCCTCGCCGTGATCGCGATCGGCTTCCTGGCCACCTTGTTCTGGCTGCCGCCCGACCCCGTCGACGTGCTCGGAGGCATGCTTCCGCGGTTCACCGACGCCGGATCGGTGCAGTTGGCCGCCGCGATGCTCGGCGCGACCGTGATGCCGCACGCGATCTACCTGCACTCCGAACTGGCCAAACTTCGCCACAACGACTCAGGCGAGACCGTCGAGCGACTGCTGAAGGTGCAGCGCATCGACGTCGCGGTCGCGCTGACGATCGCCGCGGCCGTCAACGTGTCGATGCTGCTGTTCGCCGCTGCGGGCCTGCGCGGCGCGTCGATCGACTCGATCGAGGGCGCCTACGCCCAGATCGACCAACTCGTCGGAGCCCTTCCGGCGACGGTGTTCGCGATCGGCCTGCTGGTCTCCGGGCTTGGCTCCGCCATCGTCGGCACCGACGCGGGCGCTGGCATGGTGCGCGACTTCGTCTCCCCGAGGATCACCCCGACGGTGCGGCGGCTGATCACCCTGGTGCCCGCCGTGGTGGTGCTCGTCGCTGGGCTGCACCCGACTCAGGCGTTGGTGCAGTCGCAGTTGGTGCTGAGCTTCGGCATCGCGTTTGCGCTGATCCCCCTGGTGCTGCTGACGTCAAGCCGCGGCGTGATGGGAGAGCACCGCAGCAAGCGCCTCGTCTCCGGCGTCGCATGGGTGGTCGTCGCCTCGGTGATCGCGCTGAACGTCGCCGTCCTCGCCACCGCCTGAGGTTCCCCGCATGGGGACCTGGGCTGGGTCCGGCGTTGAGCATGTTCGGCTGCTCGTTCTCGCAGCCGCCTCGTTTGAACGTTCAGATCGACAACGGGTTACCAAACATGCTCAACCGCATCCCCCGCACCGCTCCCCGGTGCGCCCCAGTTGGCGTTGGTGCCCTGGCCCGACTGCGCCCGTCCGTGCGTGGCTGGCCCGAAGCGGCATGTGCCACGATGGTGCGACAAGGGCTGGAGGACACCATGGCGCGACCTGACGACGACCACGAACTGTGGAGACGCTGGATCACCTTGGCCGCCGGCGAGCTTGGCCTCTCCCCCGACGACGTCCCCGTCGACGACCTGCTCCGGCTCACCGCCGTGATCGCGCACGGCGTCGACCGCCCGATGGCACCAGTGTCGGCCTTCCTCGTCGGCCTCGCGATGGGTCGCGGCGCCGACCGTGAAGAAGCCATCAAAAAGCTGACCGGGCTGGCCCAGGAGTTCGCCTCCTGAACCAGCCCGGCCTGAACCAGCCTGGCAACGGTTACGTCAGGCCTGCCCGCCGAACAGCGAGGTGACCGATCCGTCGAGAAAGACGGCGTTGATGGCCTTGGCGATCAGCGGAGCGATCGACAGCACCGTGAGGTTGTCGATCCCCTGCTCCGGGAGGATCGGCAGCGTGTTGGTGACGATGATCTCCTCCATGCCGCTGCCGTTGAGTCGCTCGGCGGCCGGCCCCGAGAACACGGCGTGCGTGGCCGCGGCGATGACGCGCTTCGCGCCACGCTCGCGCAGCGCATGCGCGGCCTCCGTGATGGTCCCTGCCGTGTCGATCATGTCGTCGACGAGCAGGCATGTCTTGCCCGCCACGTCGCCGACGACCTCGTGGACCGCGACGGTGTTGGCCTTGTTCGGATCGCGACGCTTGTGGATGATGGCAAGCGGGCAGCCGAGCTTGTCCGTCCACATGTCGGCCAGGCGCACTCGCCCGGCATCGGGCGAGACGATGCACATCTCGGTGGGGTCGTACTTCTCGGCGACGTAGTCCGCGAGCACCGGGAGTCCCCAGAGGTGGTCGACGGGGCCGTCGAAGAAGCCCTGGATCTGCGCGGCGTGCAGGTCGACCGACATGATCCGGTCCGCACCCGCGGCCTTGTACAGGTCCGCCACCAGTCGCGCCGAGATGGGCTCGCGGCCGAGATGCTTCTTGTCCTGTCGCGCGTACGGGTAGAACGGTGCGACGACCGTGATGCGCTTGGCGGAGGCACGCTTGAGCGCGTCCACCATGATGAGCTGTTCCATGATCCACTCGTTGACGGGCGCCGTGTGCGACTGGATGACGAAGGCGTCACAGCCGCGTACCGACTCCTCGAAGCGGACGTAGATCTCCGAGTTGGCGTACGTCAGGGCCCGAGTGGGGACCAGTTCCTGCCCCATGAGCGACGACACCTCCTGAGCCAGCTCGGGGTAGGCACGCCCGCTGAAAAGCATCAGGTGCTTGTCGTTCTTGGCGATCTGGGTCATCTGGTCAGGCCTTCTTCTTTCGGGACTCGAGAACTGCTGGATGAATCGACCCGTCCGCCTCGGCCGCGGCGGCGGCCTGCTTGGACTCGGGGCGACGATCGTTGACCCATCCCTCGACGTTTCGCTGTCGACCGCGCGCGACGCCGAGCGCCCCCGCGGGGACGTCGTCGGTGATGGCGGAACCGGCCGCGACGAGCGCGCCTGGGCCGATGTCGACTGGTGCGACGAGGACGGAGTTGGAGCCCACGAAGGCGTTCTTGCCGACGTGTGAGGTGGACTTGTTGATGCCGTCGTAGTTGGCGAAGATCGTGCCTGCGCCGATGTTGGCACCGTCGTCGACGACCGCGTCGCCGCAGTAGGCGAGGTGCGGCACCTTGGCGCCGTCGCCGATCTGGGCGTTCTTCGTCTCGACGAAGGCACCGATCTTTCCGCCGACGCCCAGGATGGTGCCTGGGCGCAGGTAGGAGAAGGGGCCGACGGTGGCGTTCTCGCCGATCACGGCGAAGGAACCATGAGTGCGGACGACCTCGGCGCCGGGGCCGACCTCGACGTCCATCAGCGTGGTGTCGGGGCCGATGGTGGCGCCCTCGCTGATGGTGGTGGCGCCCTGCAGGATGACCCCTGGAAGGAGAGTCACGTCCTGGGCGAGGTCGACGTCCACGTCGATCCAGACGCTGGTCGGGTCGATCATGGTGACGCCCTTGAGCATCCAGGTGTCGCGGATCCGGCGGTTCATCTCCGCGTTCATCCTGGCGAGCTGGATGCGGTCGTTGACGCCCTCGGTCTGCCAGACGTCGTCGATGATGTGGGCGCCGACGCGCTGCGAGCGCTGCGCGGCGAAGTGGACGACGTCGGTGAGGTACTGCTCGCCCTGGGCGTTGTCGGTGGTGAGCGCACCGAGCCCCTGTCGCAGGGTCGCCGCGTCGAAGACGTAGATGCCCGAGTTGATCTCGTCGATCCCCCGCTGGGCCTCCGAGGCGTCCTTGTGTTCGACGATGCCAGTGACGGTGTCGCCGTCGCGGACGATGCGGCCGTAGCCGGTCGGGTCGTCGACGATGGCGGTCAGGACGGTGACGGCGTTGCCGTTGCCGCGGTGCACGGCGACGAGTTGGCGCAGCGTGTCGCCGGTGAGCATGGGCACGTCTGCGTAGGTCACGACGACCTCGCCCTGCAGGTCGCCGAGGCCGTTGAGGCCGCAGGCCACCGCGTGTCCGGTGCCGAGTTGCTGATCCTGGACGGCGGTCGTGACCGCGGCGGAGAGTTGCTCGAGTTGGGCCTCGACCTGTTCACGCTGGTGCCCGACGACGACCACCAGATGCTCGGGGTCGAGCGCGGCGGCGGCCGAGACGGCAAAGCTCAGCATCGGCTTGCCAGCCACTTCGTGCAGCAGTTTGGACTTCGAGGACTTCATGCGGGTCCCGCCTCCGGCGGCGAGAACCACAACGGCTGCGACTGGCGCGAGCTCGCTGTCGGTGGACACGGGTTTCTCCTTCTGTGGCCGACGGGCGACGTCCCCGGTTGCTTGGCACCCGCGCGCTGGGCGCTCGGCGTGCCGTCGTCCGCAACCGGAGTCGTTTCGCATCATACGGCGTTCCGGCTGTTCACGCCGATTTGCCGACAGCCCCGCGCACGCTATCTGGCGGCGCCGAATCCGCCGGACGTGAGCGCCGCGGCGATGGAGGCGACCGTCTCCGACGGATCTGCCGCCGGATCGAGGCTGATCGTGAGTCGGTCCAGGACGAGGCCGTTGGCGAGGTGGTGCAGCGCGACGACGGCATCGCGGCCGCCCGGGAGGCCGCGCTGGACGTGGAACGACACGTCCGCCTCGAGCCCGGCCCTCAGGAACGGGCCGATCCGCTCGGCCAGCGCTGGCGTCCTGGCCGCCTCGAGTCGGAGTTCGACGAGGGCGAGCGCCAGCGCCGGTCGCGCCAGAAGTCGCTCGACGACGTAGCCGACGTAGGCGGTGAGCGCCTCCCGCGGCTCGGCGATCGCGGCGAGGTCGTCGAGTTCAAGTTCAAGGTGAGCCCGGTCCTGCTGGGGGCTGGCATCAGCCCCATCGCAGGCGAGAGGGGAAGTGAGTTGACGCTCGCGTCGACCCAGTTGCTCCCGGCAGGCGTGGTGCTCAACACCTACCTGCGGTGATGTGCATTGCGTGATTGCCCGGCGCTGAGCGCGCTCGGGAGGTGGCTCCCCGGGTAGGAGTCGAACCTACTTCGCTAATCCTGATTCAAAGTCAGGCGGGCCCTGCCGAAAGACCAACCGGGGATCTGGCCCATCGGACCAGCCATGAGTCTATCGTCAGGGCTGATGCAGGGGCCAACTGCGCGAAGCGCGGTTCTCCACAGGCCGTCGGGTCGGTGGAAAATCGGCGCAGCACCGTCCAATGATGGGGCCACACGACGAGAGGAATCGGCATGGACAAGGTTCGTTGTTTCGGCAGCGGTGACGCACTGTACGCCGCCTACCACGACGAGGAGTGGGCGCGCCCCGTGGACGACACCGCAGACGAGGCGGGACTGCTGGAGCGCCTGTGTCTGGAGGGCGCCCAGGCGGGTCTCAGTTGGATCACCATCCTGCGCAAACGCGAGGGATACCGGGAGGCGTTTCACGGCTTCGATCCGGAGAAGATCGCCGCGATGGGCCCAGACGATGTGGAGAGGTTGCTCGGCAATCCCGGCATCGTGCGGAACCGGCAGAAGATCGAGGCGACGATCGGCAACGCCCGGGCGCTGCTTGCGATGCACGAACAGGGCGAGCGGTTGGCGGACGTGATCGCCGCGCACACCCCCGAGCCGCGCGACCACGCGCCGCTCACGTTCGCCGACGTGCCCGCACAGACCCCGGAGTCGGTCGCCCTGAGTAAGGAGTTGAAGAAGCGGGGCTTCCGCTTCGTCGGCCCGACGACGCTGTACGCGACGCTGCAGGCCATCGGAGCGGTCGACGACCACATCCACGGCTGCTGGTTAGCGAAGGACCGGGTCGCACAGGCCGCCCCCTGAGTTGACGGCCGCGGCGTCGACGGTCCAGCGGCCCGACCAAGGGGCGCCTTGAGCGGGGACGGAAGCAGTTGCGACCACCGTTCCCTGATTCGGGCCGCCGACGAAGTCGCGCGCCCGAGTCGAAGGGTCCGAAACCAACACACCAATCGGACGCCTCGACAAGCTCGACGAACGACCAAGGACCGCCGATCACCACAGTCGCACCTCAGCCGAGCCGCTCGCGAGGTCGCGACCGCCGTTCCCTGAGCCGGGCCGCCGACGAAGTCGCGCGCCCGAGTCGAAGGGTCCGAAACCACAGCCAAGCGCGACGCCCGGACGCCTCGACCCAACTCGGCGAGCGGGTCCAGCACCCTCCACCCTTCGGACGTCTCGACAAGCTCGACGAACGACCCGCACCACGACCACCAGTCACACCAGAGCTGGGCAACCGACGTCGCGCCCGCCCGCTCCGAGCCAGACAACCGAGGTCGCGCCACCGTTCCCTGAGCCGGGCCGCCGACGAAGTCGCGCGCCCGAGTCGAAGGGTCCGACACAACAGCCGAGCGCGACGCACGGACGCCTTGAACAACTCGGCGAACGGGTCCAGCACCCGCCACCCTTTCGGACGTCTCGACAAGCTCGACGAACGGGCCGCACCACCGACCACTACAGACGCACCTCAGCCGGGGCCGCCCGCGAGATCGCGCCCACCGTTCCCTGAGCCGGGCCGCCGACGAAGTCGCGCCCGAGTCGAAGGGTCCGAAGCAAACAGCCAAGCGCGACGCTCGGACGCCTCGACAAGCTCGGCGACCGGGTCCAGCCCCCTCCACCTTCGGACGTCTCGACAAGCTCGACGAACGACCACCACCGACCACCACCGAGGCACCTCAGCCGGGTCGCTCGCGAGGTCGCGACCGCCGTTCCCTGAGCCGGGCCGCCGACGAAGTCGCGCGCCCGAGTCGAAGGGTCCGGAACCGCAGCCAAGCGCGACGCCCGGACGCCTCGACCCAACTCGGCGAGCGGGGCCAACCCCCTTCACCCTGCGGACGTCTCGACAAGCTCGACGAACGGTCCTGACCTCGGCGCTCGAGGTGGGGCTGACCGTCGTGGGGGCGTACCTCGCGAGGCTGCGGAGGAATGGCAACCTCCCTCCGGGCGAGCCCGGCGGCGCTCATGAGAGACTAGGGGGCGTGTCAGCCCGCTCAACCACGCCTCGCGCCCGCCGTCCTCGCACCAGGATGAGCGCCGCCGAGCGGCGCGAGCAGTTGCTCGAGATCGCCCGCGAACTTTTTGCGGAGCGGGGCTTTGAGGGGACCTCCGTCGAGGAGATCGCCTCGCGTGCGGGCGTTTCCAAGCCCGTCGTCTACGAGCACTTCGGCGGCAAGGAGGGGGCCTACGCCGTCGTCGTTGACCGGGAGACCAAGACGCTGCACACCGCGATCCGCGACGCCCTGACCACCCCGGGCGCAGGCGCACGGGAACTGCTGGAGCGCGGCGCGATGGCGCTGCTGCAGTACATCGACGAGCGCCCCGACGGCTTCCGGATCCTCTCGCGCGACCCCTCCCGCGATCCCCAGGCGGTCCCCTCTCCTGGCCAGCCGACCGGCTCGTTCGCGTCGATCCTCAGCGACATCGCCGTCCAGGTGGAGGACCTGCTGGCGGCCGAGTTCACCAAGACGGGGCACGACCCGCAGTTCGCAGGGCTCTACGCGCAGGCCCTCGTCGGCCTCGTCGCACAAACCGGGCAACTCTGGCTCGACAACCGGGAACCGTCCCGCGAGGTGGTCGCCCGGCACCTGATCAACCTGGCCTGGAACGGCATGGCCCATCTCAAGCCCGATCCGCGGCTCGTGATGGAGCACATGGATCGCCGCACCGCAGCCGCTGCGACGGCCTCCGAGCCCGAGGACGAGGCGACCCACGCCAAGCGCAAGCGCAAGGCCTGAGTCAGCCCGCGTTACCAAGCAGCAGCCGGCGCAGCAGCGACGCCAACTGGTCGCGGTCCGCATCAGGCCACCCAGCGAGCAGTTCCTGCTCGACCTCGAGCAGCGACGCGAGCGCCGCGTCGACGAGTGCCAGCCCCTTGGCGGTCAGGGCGACCTGCACCCCGCGCCCGTCGTTGGGGTCCGACTCCCTCGTGACGGCGCCCCGGGCGACCAGCCGGTCGACCCGGTTCGTCATGGTCCCCGAGGTCACGTGTGTCTCGCGCAGCAACTGTCCCGGCGACAACCGATGGGGGGCGCCCGCGCGACGGAGCGCGGCCAGGACGTCGAACTCCCAAGCCTCGATCGAGTGCGTGGCGAAGGCGCGCTTGCGGTGCCCGTCGAGGATGCCCGCGAGGCGGTCGATGCGCGACCAGATCTGCATGGAGCCGAGGTCAAGGTCGGGGCGCTCGGTCGCCCATGCCTCGACGACGCCGTCGACCTCGTCGCTCACGGCAGCACCTGGGCGCCAGCGACCGGGCCGAACGCCCGTCGGACGGCGCGCACCCCGCTGAACACGGCCAGGGCCTCGGCCAGTTCGATGCTGTGGGCGTCCGATCCGGCCAGGAATGCGCAGGTGGGGCCGGAGCCGCTGACGATCGCGCCGAGGGCGCCCGCCTCCAACCCCAGCTTGAGCGTGTGTTCGAGTCCGGGCTGCAGCGCGATCGCGGCGGCCTCAAGGTCGTTGGTCAGGTTGGCGCCGACGACCGCCGCGTCGCCGGCGCGGAGGCCCTCGAGAAGCCTCGAGGGGATCTCGGTCGACTGCGGCTCGGTGGTGCGGTCGAACTCCTTGAACACGGCGGGCGTGGAGAGCCCGGCGTGTGACAGCGCGAAGGTCCAGTGGTAGGTGCCCGACGTCATCACAGAGGTCAGGTCGACGCCGCGTCCAGTGCCGATCGCGGTGCCGCCGACCAGCAGGAACGGCACGTCCGAGCCCAACTCGGCGGCCAGGGGCTGCAACTCGTCGCGCATGGCGCCGACATCCCACAGCGCGTTGCATGCGACCAGCACGGCCGCGGCGTCGGCCGACCCTCCCGCCATTCCGCCCGCGACGGGGATGCGCTTGCGGATGGTCAGGGCCACGCCTGCTCCGGCGACCTGGAAGCGTTCGGCGAGCAACTTGGCCGCCCGCATCGCGAGGTTGGTGTCGTCAACGGGCAGGAAGGCGGCGCCCTCGCCGTGGAAGGCGAGGCGGAACTGGCCCGCGGGTGCAGCCTCGGCCAGCACCTCGTCGCCGAGGCTGACCGCTTGGAAGACGGTGCCCAATTCGTGGAAACCCTGGGGGTCGGTCCCGCCGACACGCAGGGCCAGATTCACCTTTGCGGGCACGCGAACCCGCACAGCTCTGGTCACACCGCTGAACCTACCGCACGCGACGTTCCTGGTCGCCTCCTGACACCTTCGCCAACTCGGCGGCGATCGCGGCGAACGCGGCCACGTCAAGCATCTCCCCGCGCAGCGTCGGTTCGACTCCCGCGCGTTCGATCACCTCGGCCGCGGCGCTGGCCGAACCGACCACCCCGGAGAGCGCGGCGCGCAGCATCTTGCGGCGCTGCGCGAAGGCCGCGTCGATCACCCTGAACGTCTGCTCGCGGGTGGCCTCGGTGTCTGGTGCGGGGCGACGCTCGATCCTGACGAGGCCCGAGTCGACGTTGGGAACCGGCCAGAACACCTTCGGCGGCACCGTCCCGACGCGCGAGGTCTCCGCGTACCAGGCGGCCTTAGCCGAGGGCACCCCGTAGGTCTTGGACCCGGGCGGCGCGACGAGCCGGTCGGCGACCTCCAACTGGACCATCACCAGCCCGCGCGTCCAGTCGGGGAAGAGTTCGAACATGCGCAGCAGCACCGGCACGGACACGTTGTATGGCAGGTTCGCCACGAGCGCGGTCGGCGCGACGGGCAGCGAGTCGACCTGCAGGGCGTCGGCGTTGACGACGTCGAGCCGCTCGGCCGCCTCAGGCCCCATCCGTTCGGCGACGGTGCGCTCGAGCCGCTCGGCGAGCCGGTCCTCGATCTCGACGGCGACCACGCGCGCGCCCGTCTCGAGCAGGCCGAGGGTCAGCGACCCCAGCCCCGGGCCGATCTCCAGCACCACGTCGTCGGCGGTGACGCCCGAGAGGGTCACGATGCGGCGCACCGTGTTGGGGTCGACGACGAAGTTCTGGCCGCGCTGCTTGGTCGGCTTCAGGTCGAGTTCCGCGGCGATCTTCCGGACGGAAGCCGGGTCGAGGAGGCCGGTCTCAGGCATCGCTGCCCCACTTTCCATAGGCGGCGAAGGTGTTGGCGACCACCCGGTCGCAGAAATCCGGCAGGTCGGCGTCGAGCAGGTCGGCGAGGAATCGGACGGTGTGCGGCAGCAGATACGGGGCGTTCGGCTTCCCGCGCCGCGGCTTGGGGGTCAGGTAGGGGGCGTCGGTCTCGACCAGGATCCGGTCGAGGGGGGTGGCGAGCGCAGCCTCCCGCAGGTTCTCCGCGGTACCGAAGGTCACGACGCCCGGGAAGGAGAGGTAGGCGCCGCGCTCGAGGCACCTCTCGGCGAAGTCGGCATCGCCCGAGAAGCAGTGCATCACCATGGTCTCGGGAACGCCCTCGTCGTCGACCACCCGCAGGATGTCGTCGTGGGCGTCCCGGTCGTGGATCATGAGCGTCTTGCCGTGCCTCTTCGCCCACCCGATGTGGGTGCGAAACGATCGCTCCTGCGCGGCGCGACCCTCGGGTTCGCGGGTGCGGTAGTAGTCGAGCCCCGTCTCGCCGACGGCGACCACGGCGTCGCGTCCCACCAACTGATCGATGACGGCGAGGTCCCGGTCGAGCGCCTCCTGCCCGCCCCGGAGGAAGGCGCGCGCGGCGTCGTTGGGGTGCAGCGCGATCGCGGCGCGGACCTGAGGGTCGCTCTCCGCGAGGTCGACGGCGAACCTGGCACCCTCGACGTCGCAGCCCACCTCGATGACCCTTGTCACCCCGACCTCCCGCGCGAGCCGCAGGTTCTCTGCCACCGGAAGCGACGAGTACTCGCGGGTGGAGTCGAGGTGGGTGTGGTTGTCGATGACGGGGCGTGGCAGCGGCTCAGGCAGCGGCGGCAGGCCCAGTTGCTCGATCACACTCATCGCGCCTCCTTGTCGGCCAACGCGGCCGCATACAGTTCTTTCCGGTTGGCACCGGTCAGCTTCGCGATCTCCCCGACCGCGGCTGACAGTTTCGCACCCTCGGCGACGCGCTGCCGAACCATGCCGAGCGCGTCCTCGACCGAGGTGGGCGCAAGGTCCGCGCCGGAGACGACCACCGTCACCTCGCCGCGGACGCCGTCTGCGGCCCAATCGGCAAGCTCGGCCAGCCCGCCGCGGCGGATCTCCTCGTAGGGCTTCGTCAGTTCGCGGCACACGGCGGCCCTGCGGTCGTCGCCCAGTTGCGCGGCGGCGTCGCGCAGGAACGCCTCGAGCCGGTGCGGCGCCTCGAAGAAGACCATGGTGCGCGGCTCGGTGGCCATCTCCTGCAGTCGGCGGCTTCGCTCACCGGACTTGCGCGGTAGGAAGCCCTCGAAACAGAACCGGTCGACCGGAAGGCCGGAGACGGCCAGCGCCGTCAGGACCGCGGAGGGGCCGGGGACGGCGGTGACCCGCAGCCCGGCGTCGATGCACGCGACCACGGCGCGGTACCCGGGATCCGACACCGATGGCATCCCGGCGTCGGTGGCGAGCACCACGCGTTGTCCGGCGGCGACGGCGTCGACCAGTTCGGCCGTGCGGGAGGCCTCGTTGCCCTCGAAGTAGCTGACGACACGTCCCTGGGGCTCGATGCCGAGGCGTCTGGTAAGCGTCACGAACCGTCGGGTGTCCTCGGCGGCGATCAGGTCGGCCTCGGCGAGCACCGAGCGCAGCGACTCGCTCGCGTCGGTCGAGGATCCGATCGGCGTAGCCGCCAGGATGAGGGCGCCACTGAGCAGGGGTTGCATGGCATCAGCCTATGATGCTTCCTGTGGTGACGACCCTGCAGGCGCTCGATGATGGCCGACTCCGCGACCGCGCCGCTGGCTGGGTCGTGACTTTGACGATCACGCTGCTGGCCTTCGGGCTGCGGTTCTACAACTTGGGCTTCCCGAACAAGATCCTGTTCGACGAGACCTACTACGCCAAGGACGCATGGTCCGTCCTGCAGAGCGGCTACGAGCGGAACTGGACGGACGGCGCAAACGACCTCCTCGTCAAGGGTGACACGAGCGGCATGCTCGACACCGCCGAGTTCATGGTGCACCCGCCACTCGGGAAACTCCTGATCGGCGCGGGCGAGCATCTCTTCGGCATGAACGCGTTCGGTTGGAGGTTCGCGTCGCTGATCTTCGGAACTCTGCTGGTGTTCTTCACGATCCGGATGGCGCGCCGACTGTCGCGCTCGACGCTCGTCGGCGCGATCGCGGGCATCCTGCTCACCTTCGACGGCCTGGCCTTCGTGATGAGCCGCTTGGCGCTGCTCGACATCTTCCAGGCGACGTTCGCGGTCGCGGCGGTGTCCGCGCTGCTGGCCGACCGGGACTGGTTCCGGCACAAACTCGCCGACTACCTGCGCAGGTACGACCTGCCCGACCTCGGCGGCCGCTTCGGGCCGCTGATGCTGTGGCGACCGTGGCGGATCGTCGCGGGTGCGCTGCTCGGCGCCTCGTGCGCGGTGAAATGGAACTCGATCTACCTGCTGGCCGCGATGGGCATCCTCGTGGTGTTCTGGGACCTGGGCGCACGCCGTCTGGCCGGAGCCGGGTCGCGCCAATGGCTCTCCCTCCTGGTCGATGCGCCCGCGGCCTTTGTGCAGTTGGTTGTCGTGGCCGTGCCCGTCTACATCGCGTCCTGGTACAAGTGGCTGACGACGACGGGCGGCTGGAGCCGCGACTGGGGCGAGAAGAACCCGACCGACCCGTGGGTGTTGCGCTTCGGGGACGCATTCGGGTCGCTGATCCACTTCCACCAGGAGATCTACGGCTTCCACACCGGCTCGTACATGATGGGCGAGTCGGTCCACCCCTACGACGCGAACCCCGCGGGGTGGTTGCTGATGCTGCGCCCGATCGGGATCGAGGCGGTCAACGACATCCAGCCGGGCACCGAGGGCTGCCAGGCCGTCGGCACCACGTGCATGCGGATCATCTCAGGCATGGGCACCCCGATCCTGTGGTGGGCGGCCCTGGTGGCGATCGTCCTGGCGATCGTCTGGTGGGTCGGCGGGCGCGACTGGCGCTTCGGCCTCCCGCTCGTCGCGATCGCCGCCGTGTGGCTGCCCTGGTTCCAGTACACGGACCGTCCCCAGTTCTTCTTCTACGCCATCATGATCATCCCGTTCAGCGTGACGATCCTTGCGATGGCGCTCGGCAAACTGCTCGGCCCTGCGCTCAGCCCGCACCGGATGCAGCGCGCGATCGCCGTCGGGGCATTGGTCGCGCTGATCATCTTCAACTTCGCGTTCATCTACCCGATCCTGACTGCCGAACTCATCACCAGGACGCAGTGGTGGTGGCGCATGTGGCTCGGCAACGCCTGGGTCTGACGTCCGTTTCACCACCCCAGTCAGTCCCGGGATTCCCGCGACGCTCGGGTGTCCGGTCACCGTAGCGTTTGAGCAGCATTCTGGGTTCGATCCCGATTCGAACGTGCAACCCCGACGGAACCGTCAACCACGTGCGAATGCTGCTCAACGCACGGCGCGACCCAAGCCCCCGACGGCGGCGAATCGCCTGGGCGTGCACGGACGGGACCGGGACGAGCTGGGGCGCGTCGCGCAGGCTGCCACCGTCGCGATTGAGCAGCATCCGGTGCTCGATCCCGATTCGAACGTTCAACCCTGACGAAGCCGTCAACGAGTTGCGGAAACTGCTCAACGCAGGACGCGACCCAAGCGTCAACGGCGCCAGAGGCGGGCGGTCGCGGCGCGCAACTGGCTGAGCGGCGGCAGGGCGTTGGCCGAGGCGCGGTAGTCGGAGAGGAGGCCGAACAGGTAGAAGCCGCTCGCCGTCCCGTTCATCAGTTCGCCGCGACCGTTGCCGCGCGCGTAGAACCCGCCAGGGATCGCGGAGGCACCGACGATGGGGCGACCGTGGTCGCTCGGGTCGATCGCCAACCGTCCGACCTCCAGGTCGGTTGCGCGCAACCGGTCAGCGGCGTAGGAGCGCAGTTCCTCGCTCGCCGCGTCGATCCGCGAAAGCGAGGTCTTCTGGCCGAGCACCAGGACGTCGTCGTCGACGGGGCGCACCATCCAGGCCGGGGAGTCGGCCTCGAGGCGTACCTCGTCGCGGCGCTTGGCAGGGACGCCGCGCACGACGGGCACCCACTGCACAGGACCGACGCGCGCCGCGCGCCCCCAGGGGCTGATCCCCAGCGTGTCGATCACCGCGACCCCGGTGGTCTGGCCGGGCTCGCGCACCCAAGCCCTGTTGTCACGGAACCGGACCCGAGTGATGCCCTCCCTGCGCACCAGGTGCGTCACGGTGACCGAGTCGACGACCTGTGCGCCTGCCGACACCGCCGCGGAGCGCAGCGACTGCGCATAGGCGACCGGGTCGACGCAGAGGGCCTGAGTGAGGATGGTCGCGCCGTCGGGTGCGACCAGGAGGTCGGCTTCGACGCCCGCCTCGCGGAACAGCGCGACGATGCGTCGGTTCTCCTCCTCGTCGGCGCCCGGGAGCGATCGGTCCCTGAGGGGCATCCGGGTGACGGCATCCGCGGTGGTCTCGATCTCCGCCATGCCAGCGATGTTGCGCTCGATGTGCTCGCGCGCCGCGGCAACGCCGTAGGCGTGGGCCATGTTCGCGATGGTCGACGCGTGGCCGACCGCGGCGACCCCGTGGCCGACCGCCGCGCTGCGTCCCGTCGGGTTGGGGTCGAGGACGACGACGTCGTAGCCGGTCTCGGCGAGGCGCCTGGCTGCGGTGAGCCCGGCGACGCTCGCCCCCAGAACCAGGACGTCGTGCGGCATATCTCCACCCTAGCTGGGCATTTCCCGTCGTCGACGCGGCCCCGCCGTTCGCCGTCGAGGCCCGCCATTGAACCCGTCGAGGGCCTTGCCTTGAGCATGTTTGGTAACTCGTTGCCGACTTGAACGTTCAACCCAGCCCCAGACGCAAACGAGCAACCAAGCATGCTCAAGGACCCACCATCCGCGGGCCGCGCGACGCGGACCCCTCGCGGACCAGTAGCATGCGGCGGACGAAAGGAACCTCCCCCATGTGGAAGCTGCACAACCACGGCGTTCTCGAACCCGGCGCCGTCGTGAAACCGACCGAACGACTCACCTGGGGAAGGACCATCGGCCTCGGCGCCCAGCACGTCGTCGCCATGTTCGGGGCGACCTTCGTCTTCCCGCTCCTGATGGGCCTCAACCCGCAACTCGCGGTGATGATGTCCGGCGTCGCGACGCTGATCTTCCTGTTCGTCGTCAAGCACCGGATCCCCAGCTACCTCGGCTCGTCCGCCTCGTTCGTGGGTGTCGCCACCGCGATCTACGCCAACGGCGGTAACCCTGCGACGCTGACCGGCGCGCTGTTCGTCGTCGGCCTGACGCTGTTCATGGTCGGCCTGATCATCCACTTCGCAGGCGCCCGCGTCATCCACAAGGCCCTGCCGCCGGTGGTCACCGGCGCCGTCGTGATGCTGATCGGCTTCAACCTTGCCCCCGTCGTCGCGACGGTGTACTGGCCGGTCGACCCGTGGCTGGCCTTCGTCGTGATGCTGATCGTCGTCGCGCTGTCGATCGGCCTGCGCGGCTTCATGGGCCGCATCGCGATCTTCCTTTCGCTGGTGATCGGCTACGTGCTGAGCTGGCTGGTCGACCTCACGTTCGGCCCGCTGACCGCCGCAGACGGTTCCGAGGCCTACCGCGTGAACTGGTCGAAGGTCATCGAGGCCGACTGGTTCGGCCTGCCTCCCGTCACCGACCTGGCCAACTGGGCGCTGAACTCCCCCACCAACGTGGTCGGCTTCCACCTTCCCCAGTTCAGCCTCGGCGCCATCGTCATCGCCCTGCCCGTCGTGATCGCCCTGATCGCGGAGAACGCGGGACACGTCAAGGCCGTCGCGGAGATGACCAAGGAGGATCTCGACCCGATGATGGGCCGAGCCATCGCCACCGACGGTGCGACCTCGATGCTGGCGACCGTGGTCGGCGCCGGCCCGACCACCACCTACGCCGAGAACATCGGCGTGATGGCCGCCTCGCGCGTCTACTCGACGGCCGCCTACGTGGTCGCGTCTGTCGTGGCGATCCTGTTCGGCTTCTCGCCCAAGTTCGGCGCCGTCATCTCCGCAACCCCGTCGGCGGTGCTCGGCGGCATCACCGTGGTGCTGTACGGCATGATCGGCCTGCTCGGCGCCAAGATCTGGCGCGAGAACAACGTCGACTTCGGCAACCCGCTGAACCTCATTCCGGCCGCTGCGGGCATCATCATCGGCGTCGGCAACGTGTCCGTGCCGCTCGGCGGCGGGTTCGAACTCGGCGGCATCGCGCTCGGCACCATCGTCACGATCGGCATCTACCACCTGGCGCGCCTGATCGCCCCCAAGCAGATGAAGGACGATGCCGACGGCGCGAGCCTCATCTACTCCTCGCCCGGCATCTACGCGGGCGACCCCGACGACGACCCGGTCGTCGAACCCGTAGAGGGCCCTAAGGGCCGCTGATCTCCTGGGCCCGGTCCGCAGCATGCGGGCTGGGCCCTTCTGCGTCCCGGATCCAAGCGCCCAGGCGAAGGACGGGGCGGCAGTTCAGGCGTGCAGCCAGTGGGCGGCGCCGAGCATCGGGGCGTCGTCGCCGAGTTCGGCCCCGCGCACCAGCACGTCGGGATGTGACTCCCCGAGCAGCGGCACGAAGAAATCGTCGATGAGGCCCCAGGAGCGGGCGATCGACCCGCCGAGCACCAGGGCCTCCGGGGCGAAGCTGTCCAGCCAGGGGGTGAGGCCACGGGCGAGGTCGCGGTACGCGTCGAAGAAGACGGCCCGCGCGTCGGGCTCGGACTCGACGGCTGCCGCGATGTCGCCGACGTCGACGAGGCGCCCCGTCCTGGCACGGTAACGCTCGATGAGGGCCCGCCTGGAGAACGCGTCCTCCAAGGGCCGCCCGTCGAGGCTGGCGAGGAACAGCCATCCGTGCGGCGGGACGCGGTCGCCCGACTCGACGACCCGCCCGTGGTCAATGAAGGCTGAGCCTAGACCGGTGCCGAGCGTCACGAACAGCACCCGGTCGGCGCCGCCCCCGGCGCCGAACTTGGCCTCGCCAAGCCCGAAGGCCGCGGCGTCGTTGAGGAAGCCGCAGCCGGTCATCGTGTCGACCCGCTCGACGAGCGCCGCCCCCAGGTCGACGTCCTCCAGCGAGTGGAACTTGTCCGCGCCCCGAAAGTCACCGATGCCTCGCGCGTAGTCGAACGGGCCAGGCATCGCGACGGCCCATCGGGTTGGTTCGGGCAGTGGCAGCCGCCTGGCGAGATCCGCCAGACGGCCGACCACCACCTCCTTCGACCCCGCCGAGTCCAGTGACTCACGCAACCGCTCCCCCACGACACCGCCGACAGGATCGACGAGCGCAGCGGCCACGTGCGTGCCACCGACCTCCAGGACGGGGACGTATCTCATCAGTCGCGTTCGCTGCCGCGCACGGACGCGGTGACGATGGCGACCTCCGAACCCTCCGCCTGGCCGTGCGGGCGGACCGTGTAGGCGCCCACGTCGGCCGGGATGATGAAGGTCTCCGCGTAGTGCACGACGAACGGCTCGAACGCCCCGCTCGGCGACTCGATGACCGCCTCGGCGCCCTCGACGAGGTGACAGACCCGCACCGTGCCCTGCGTGTCCATCGTGCGGGTGCCGCTCACCCAGGTGCGCCGCACCTCGATGAACTCCAGTTCGTGCAGCCCGGTGCGCTCCTCGCGCCACCCGTCGCCCTCGGCGAGCGGCTCGACCTGGTCGACGAGGTTCGCCGTGACCCACTCGGTGTCGCGGGACCACTGCACGTTGGCCTCGGCGTGGTCGAGGCTGATGGGCCGCGGCAGTCCGTCCAAGCCGAGTCGGTCCCAGTCCCACATCTTGAACGTGAAGATGTAGGGGGTCGCGGAGATCTCGAGCACCAGCGAATTGGCACCCGAGCAGTGCACCGTGCCAGCCGGGATCGGGAAGTGGTCGTGCTTGCGGGCCGGGAAGGTGTTGACGTAGTCCTCGGCCGGGAACGAGAAGCCACCCTGCTCCGCGCGGCGCAGGTCGTCGAACATCGCGGTGCGGTCGACGCCGGTGCGGGTGCCGAGGTACACGACGGCGTCGGGATCGGCGTCCAGGATGTAGTAGCTCTCGTCCTGCGTGTAGTGCATCCCGAAGTGCTCCTGGATGTACCCGGTGAGTGGGTGCACCTGCAGCGAGAGGTTGCCGCCGCCCATCGTGTCGAGCAGGTCGAAGCGGATCGGAAACTCGGGGCCGAAGCGCGAGAAGGTCTTCTCGCCAAGCAGTTCCCGCGGGTGGGTCATGACGAGGTCCATCGCGGGGATCTCGACGGTGACGCCGCCCGCGTCGAGCAGCAGGCTGTTCTCCTCGGGGACGCAGTCGAAGCACCAGGCGTAGTTGGGCGCCTCGTCGTCGAGGCCACACACCTCGCGCATCCATTGGCCGCCCCAGGTGCCGGGGTCGAAGTAGGGCACCACCCGGAACGGCTGCCCGACGGCCGCGGCGAGGCCCGCGCGCAGCGCCTCTCCGGTGATGGCTCTTGGCTCCTCGACGCTCTCGACGGTGTCGAGCAGCAGGTCGACGTCGTCCCAGATGGCGCGCTTGTGAATGTCTGCGGTGCGCCACTCGACGAAGAAGGCGCGCTTGTACTTGCGCAGCACGTCCCCGTCGTTGTTGTCGCAGCGCCAGTTCGGGACTCCTGCGCGGAACCGCAGTTGGGCCTCCCAGCGGGGCAGGTCGGCAAGCACCAGCAGGTCGGGTTCGGGGGCTGCGAGGCTCGCGCCCCAGCCGACCAGGACGACGGGGCCGTCGCGGCCCTCGACCTCTCCGGAGATCGCGGCGAGCGCCGCCTCGTCGTAGAACTCGCCTAGGCCGATGTGAGCGAGCACCCCGAAGACGCGGTCGTCGGTCAGGTGCGGCTCGATGCGGGCGTCGATCTCGGCCATCGACCGGGCGGCCTCCTCGACGTTGAGCACCCGCCGATCCGGGAATCGGGCCGCGAGCACCGCGACCAGTGCCTCGACGTCGACGCCCGGGTAGCAGTCGACGACCGTGACCGAACGTTCCGCCGCGGTCCTGGCGGCGATCTCGTCGAAGACGCCCGCCCCGCTCCACCCTCCCGGTGCGCCAGGGATGGCCACCGTTGGCCGAAGGTCGTAGTTGCCAAAGCCGTACATCGAGTCACTCCGCTCAGTGCAGAACCGCCGAGAATGACGATAACGATAACGGTGGGTCTGGTCGTTGTCTACCCGGTACGCGGAAGTCGCCGCATCAAGGGCGGGGATGCTGCTTGGCGTCCCCCGGCCAGCGCAGCGAGGTCGCGAGGGTGAGCGTCATGGGCGGCTGCTTCTCCTCGGCGTTCTCAAGGCGCTGCAGGACACGACGGGCAGCGGTGCGACCCATCGCGCGCGGGTCGTGGTCGACGAGCAGGACCGGAAGCGGCACGAGCGCTGACAGCGGGAAGTCGTCGACGCCGACCAGCGCCATCTGGCGCCCCTCGCGGGAGAGCCGCAGCAGTGTCTCGATGATGCCGATCGTCACCTGGTTGTTGGCGGCGAACACCGCGGTCGGCGGGTCGTCGCTCGCGACCATCTGCTCCAGCGCCACCCGGGAGGTCTCCGAATCGGAACAGGACCGCGACACCAGCGCCGGGTCGACGGGCAGCCCTGCCGCCGAGTGCGCGGCAACGTAGCCCTCGTAGCGGCGCTGGGCGGTGGTGACGTGCTTGGCATTGCCCAGGAAGGCGATCCGCCGGTGCCCCGCCTCGATCATGGTCTCGACGCCGCGCCGGGAGCCGCCCGCGTCGTCGATGAGCACACTGTCGGCCTGGATCGAATCGCTCGAGCGCGACGCGAAGACGATGGGGGTCTGGCGCACCTGGTCGGCCGCGAGGTGGGACGCGTCACCGCCGCCTGGCACCACGATGAGGGCGTCGACCTGGCGTGAGACGAAGTCGGCGACCAGTCGCGCCTCACGCTCCGAGTCGGCGTGGCTCATGCCGACGAGAAGCCGGGTGCCCGCCTTGTCCATGACCTCCTCCACGCCGAGCAGCAGTTGCGCGTAGTAGGGGTTTTCGATGTTGGTGATGATGACACCGACAAGGCCGGTCCGGTCGCCCGCGCGGAGCCGTCTGGCGTTCTCGTTGCGTCGGTAGCCGAGTTTCACGACGGCCTTCTCGACGCGCCTGCGGGCGTCGGGGCCGGCGCCGGGCGATCCGTTGAGGACGCGAGAGACGGTCATCGCGGAGACCCCCGCCTCCGCGGCGACGTCGTAGACGGTGGGGCGCTTCTGCTGTTCCCCCGCCTTGCGCGCCCGATTCATATCAATACCGTAACTCTTCGCGAGAATTTTCGCCGAAACACTACGTTATCGATAGCGCAATGTGTCACACTCCTCTCAACGCTTGCGTTCACGAGGGAGTGATCATGACCGGAACCACCAACCTGCCAGGACCGTCGCGTCGCGCCGTGCTCGCGGCCGCCGGGCTCGGGGCCATCGCGATTCCGTCCGTTGCGCACGCTGCGCCCCGCCCGTCCGGGCTCGGGCCGCTCAGCGTCACCGCAACGCCCGACACCCAGCTCAACGCCATGTTCACCAACTACGGCAACACGGGCGGGCAGTGGGTGGGAGCCGACAGCACCTACTCCGTCCGGCTGAAGGACGGTCGCACCGCATGGGTCTTCTCGGACACCATCTACGGCGACGTCGTCAACGGGACTCTTTCTCCCACCGACTCGTTCTTCATCAACAACTCAATCATCGTGCAGGACGGCCAGAAGCTCAGCACCGTCACCGGGGGGACGTCCGATCACCCCGAGGCCATCGTCGGCATGGACGGCGACGCGTGGCACTGGTTCGGCGCCGCCCAGACCCGCCCCAACGGAGACGTCCAGATCGGGGTGCTCCGCTTCGAACGCTTCGGCACCGGCGCCTGGGACTGGGGCTGGAAGTCGAACCGGCTCGTCACGCTCGACCGCCGGACCCTGAAGCCCCGCTCCGTGACGCCGCTCCCGTCGGCCGCCGGTGTCCAGTGGGCCTCCTGGTTCCTGCAGCAGCCGGGCGTCACCTACGTCTACGGCGTCGAGGACCTCGGCGCGAGCAAGTACATGCACCTGGCCCGGGTCCGCTCGGGCGACCTCAGTTCCACCGGCAAGTGGGAGTACTGGACCGGCTCCGGGTGGTCCCGCACCGAGACGGACTCGGCCCGCATCATCGTCGGGGTGTCGAACGAGTACAGCGTCACCGCGTTCGGCGGCGGCTACCTCCTGATCACCCAGGACACCAACGAGCTGTTCTCGAGCCGGATCCTCGCCTACCGCAGCGACTCGCTGACCGGCCCGTTCGTCGACCCGATCGAGGTTTACCGGATGCCTGAGGTCGGCCCGTTCGGCAGCTACGGCGACCCGAACATCTTCGGCTACAACCCGCACGAGCATCCCGAGCTCCGTCGGGGCAACGAGTTGGTCATCAGCTACAACATCAACACCTTCGACAACATGGCGATCTACGACGACGTCACGATCTACCGACCGCGGTTCATCCGCGCCACCTTCACCCACCGCTGAGAGGACACACCCATCATGAAACGACGCCACTTCATTGCAGGCACGCTTGGCTCGGCGGCCGCGCTGACGCTCGCCGCCTGTTCGGGCAACACCGAGCCGGGCGGTGGCGGAGGCGGTGCCACCACGGTCCCGTCGAAGCCCGCCGAACCGGTGACCCTCAACTTCTTCACAGACAAGGCCGCCTGGGAGCCGAGCTTCAAGGACATGAACACGGCCTCAGCGGGCCAGAACATGTCGCTGAAGTTCACCGGCTACTCGGATCCGACCGCCTATGACACGTTCATCAAGCAGTCGTTCCGCACCAAGAAGATCCCCGACCTGTTCACCTGGCACACGGGAAGCCAGACCCAGGAACTGGTCGAGCAGGGGCTCATCGCCGAGACCTCTGCGCTGTGGGCGAAGGCCGAGACGGATGGTCTCGTGCCCCCGGGGATCAAGGACAACTACACGATCGAGGACAAGCAGTACGGCGTCCCGCTGAACATCGCCTACTGGGTGATGTACTACTCGAAGTCCGTCTTCGAGAAGCACAACCTGACGCCGCCGACGAGCTTCGCCGACCTGCTCGCGATGGCCGACACCCTCGTCGCGGCGGGCGTGACCCCGTTCCATCAGATGAACATCATCTTCGAGTTCGTCTGGTTCCAGGCGCTGCTGATGGGTTCCAACCCCGACGTCTACGACAAGCTCTCGCGCGGCGAGGCGAAGTACACCGACGACGCGGTGGTGAAGGTCGCCCAGCAGTGGAGCGACATGATCGGCAAGAAGTACTTCATCGACCCTGGGTCGACGACCGATCCCCAGACGCTGCTCAAGACCGGCCAGATCGCGATGATCTACATGGGCACCTTCTTCACGGGCCAGCTCACCGCGAGCGAGATGACCTCGGGCAAGGACTACGGGGCGTTCGTCTTCCCCAACATGGATCCCGCCGTCGCCCGGCCCCAGATGGCCCTCGAGACCGGCCCGCTCCTGGCGGGCAAGGGCGCGGCCAACGAGGCCGCCGCGCTCGCCTACAGCGAATGGTGGATGTCCACGGAGGCGCAGAAGGCCTGGTCGACGTCTCGCGGCGACATCTCCTTCAACCCGGAGGTGCCGAGCGACGACCCGGAGATCGGCCCGATCGTCAAGGACATCGCAGACAAGGGCAAAGACTTCCAGGTGCACACCCGCTACCTCGAGGCCACCCCGAACGCGATCTACACGGTCGCCTCCGAGGTGTTCGGCAAGCTCGTCACCGACGGTGGGGACCCGATGCCGGGACTCCAGAAGATCCAGGCCGCGGCCGACGAGTACTGGAGTTCGAAGTAGTGACCGCGTCCCCCGGGCCAACGGCCCGGGGGACGTTGGTCGCCCTCCACTGACCGGGGCGACGCCCCGCCCGGACGAAGGAGTCTTTCGTGACCGCACCACCCGCCGACGACCTCCGCAGGGATCGGCCCCGCAACCAGTTGAGCGCGCACACGTTCGCCGCGCCCGCGATCGTCCTGACGGTCGTGGTGCTGTACCTGCCCTTCCTCTGGACTGGCTATCTCAGCTTCACCGAGTTCAACGGGTTCGGCGACCCGAAGTGGGTCGGCCTCGACAACTACATCGAGATGTTCACGGACGCCGACAACATCCAGTCCGGCGTGAACACGCTGATGTGGGTGGTCGGGACGCTGATCCTCCCCGTCGGCCTCGGCCTGCTGATCGCGGTGCTGACGCACGGGATCAAGGGCGGGGTGTGGTTCCGGCTGCCCTTCCTGCTCCCCTACGCGATCTCCGGCATCGCCGTCGGCGTGGTGTGGAGCTTCCTGCTGGAGAGCAAGGGCGCGCTCACCCAACTCCTGACCTTCCTGCACCTGCCGGGCGCGAACTCCAGGTGGCTGCTCGACTGGCCGCTCAACACCATCATGATGATCATCGCGGCGGCCTGGCAGGGCGCGGGCGTCAACGCGTTGCTGTTCGGCGTCGGGCTGCAGTCGATCCCCAAGGAACCCGTCGAGGCCGCCCGCCTCGACGGCGCGAGCGGCTGGAAGATGTTCCGCTACGTCACCTGGCCGATGCTCCGCCCGCTCACCGCGGTCGTGGTCGGGCTGTCGATCGTCGGCTCGCTGAAGACCTTCGACATCGTCTGGGGCATGACGAAGGGCGGCCCGGGGCGCGACTCCGAGACGCTCGCCCTGAACATGTACAAGCAGACGTTCAGCGCTGGCAACTACGGCCTCGGCGCCGCGCTCGCGATCCTGCTGACTGTGATCACCATGCTGGCGAGCATCATCTATCTGCGCCAGCAGTTGTCCCGCGACAAGGAGCTGTGATGTCCGGCTTCATCCGACGCGCCATCCTCATCGTGATGGGGCTCATCTGGCTGTTACCCATCTACCTGATGGTCGCCAACGCATCGAAGAACGTCGACCAGTACGGCGCCATCAGCGTCTGGCTGCCCGGCGGCCTGCAGGGGCTCGCCTCGAACTTCACCGACGCCTGGACCCGCGGCCGGATCTCCGACGGCATCTGGTCGACCCTGCTGTACGCCCTCGTGGCCCCGCTGATCGCCGTGGTGATCGGCGCCATGGCAGGCTTCGCGATCATCGCGCTGAAGCTGCGCAACGGCTTCGCCTGGTTCGTGGTGATCTTCTGCTCGACGGTGTTCCCGATCCAGATGGTGTTGATGCCGCTGTTTATCGCCTACGTCGAGTTGAACATCTTCGACACCCACGTCGGCATGCTGCTGATCTACATGGTGATCTCGGTGCCCTTCTCGGCATTCGTGATGCGCAACTTCTTCTCCAACTTCGCCTACTCGCTGTTCGAGGCGGCCACGGTGGACGGCGCGAGCGCCTGGCGGATCTTCTGGCGGATCTACCTGCCAAACGCCGTCAGCGCGTTGGTGGCGATCTTCATCCTGCAGGCCACGTTCATCTGGAACGACCTGCTGCTCGGCCTCACGCTCAGCCAGTCCGAAACGGTTCGACCGGTGATGCCCGCGCTCGCGGCCCTGCAGACCACCTATGGCGGCTCGACGATGCCGACGGTGCTCTCCGGCGGCCTGATCGTGTCGATCCCCACCGTCATCCTCTTCCTCCTCACCCAGCGCTACTTCACCAAGGGCCTCGCCCTCGGCCAGTACTGATCCCTCCACGAGAAGAAGGCCTCACCGACCATGCGACTGCCCACCGTCGACGACTTCACGAGCGCGACCGTCACCGACACCTACGACGACATGATCAGCCCGCCCGGCCTCACGAACCACTGGGCCGTCGCCCAGGTCGACCACGACGTGGTCGCGGTCCGGTCGCTGAACGTGCCGCCGATCTCGCAGGGCGACTCCGTCAGCGCCAGGCTGTACCTGGACGGGGCTCTGGCACAGGCGTCGGGCCAGGGCGTCGACGTCGCGTGGCGTCCCGACCGCGTGACGCGCTCCACCGCCGTCAACGGGTGGCGCGTCGAGACGGTGACGGTGTGCCCACCTGGGCAGCCGGCGGTGCTGGTGCGGATCGACGTCACCAACGACGGCCCCGACCGTGAACTGCGGCTCGGGCTGTGGATCGACTCGACCGTGACCCGCAGCGGCAAGCCGTGGCTGCGCGCCGAGCCGCCGCAGGCCCCGAACCGGCTGGAGGCCGACGGGGCACGCCGCTGGGGCATCCCTGACGGGGACGACGCCGTCAGCCTGCAGGGCCTGCTCGGCTCGCCCGATGGGCTGGTCACCGACGGAGGCCGGGTGATCGAGGTGGCCGTCGACCTCGCGTCGGGCCAGCACGCCACGTACTGGTACGCGCACGCGATCGCAGGGGACCGCGACGCGGCTCTCGCGGCCTGGGACGCCATCGAAGCCGACCCGGAGGGTGCCGTCGAGGCGGCGCGCGAGACCTGGAATCACGAGTTGGCCGCGATGTTCACGCCGGACAACGAGATCTTCGAGGGGCATCTGCCCGCACTGGAGACGGACAACGACGCGCTGCGCGAGTTGTACTGGTGGGGCGCGATGGGGACGCTCTGGTTCCGCCGCACCAACCCCGCGTCGGTGCTCGGCACCGTCTACGACACCCTGATGCCGCGCTACTGGCAGACCACCACCTTCATCTGGGACTACTCGCTCAGCTCCTGGGTGCACGCGCAGTTGGAGCCAGACGTGATGCGCCGCCAGATCCTGCACTGGGTCGGGCTCGACATCAACTCGCACTTCGGCACCGAATGGGTCACGGGGCACCCCGTCGGCTACTGGTACTCCGTCAACCAGTACGCCCTGGTCCGGCTGACCGCCGACTACGTGCGGTTCACCGGCGACGTCGACTTCCTCGACGTCGAGGTGGAGGGCCCGGACGGCTCGACCCGCAGCATGATCGACCACGTGCGCGACTGGTCGCTCGCCTGGCAGGACAAGCGCAACCCGTCCGGCCTGGCCGACTACGGCGGCATCGACAACCTGCTCGAATGCGTCAGCACCTATGTGCACGAGGTCGCGAGCCTGCAGGCCGCCAACGTGTGGTCGATGCGCACCGCCGCCGAGCTCAGCAGGCTGCGCGGCGAGACGGCCGAGGCAGAGCGACTCGAGGCGGAGGCGGAGGCGCTGCTGCCCAAGGTGCTGGAGTTGTACCGTCCGGGCGACGGCTTCTTCGACGCGAGGTATCCCGACGGCACGCGGCATGCCACCCGGCACTGCTACGACTTCGCGACGGTCGGCACCACGATCGCGGCAGACCTGCCGGAGGAGCAGCGCGCCGAGATGGTGCGTTTCTTCGAGGCCGAGTTGCGCAGCCCGAGTTGGATGCGGGCGCTCAGCCCGAAGGACGGCGACGCCGGCTTCTCCGTGCGACCCGACCACCAGTGGAACGGCGCCTACCCCGCCTGGCCCGCCGATGCCGGCCGCGCGTCGATCGCGCTGGGCGGTCGCGCCGGGGTGATGGAGTGGGTCGAGGGGCTGCGCCGCACCACGCGCCAGGGCCCGCCGGGGCAGGCACACTTCGTCGAGGAGGCCGCCCCGACTGTCGACGGCGGCGCCCGCAAGGCCCCGGGCCAGTACCCGTACCTGATCGACTGGGCCTGCTCGTCGGCCGGGTCGTGGTGCGAGTTCATCGTCGGCGGCGTGCTCGGCGTCGAGGTCGGCATCGACGGTGCCGTGACGGCCGAGTGGCCCTCCGACGTGGCGGGCTCCCTGACGATCTCGACGGCCTCGGGAGACACCGTCCTGTCGTCACCTCCCGCCTGACCTGCGGTCGCCGGGGTCGACCAGCCTCAGCCGGCCAGTTCCTTCGGCTTGGGGGTCCTGGCGATCATCAGCAGCGAGCGGGCGACCAGCACCGCGGCGACGCCGATCCCGAGGCCCCGCCACAGCCAGCCGTCGGTGAGGAAGATCAGCGCCATCGCGGCGAGCACCGGGACCAGGTGCGTCAGGCTCTGCACGATGTAGCCGCCGAACGACGGCGTCTCGACGCCCGCCGAGTCGGCGACCGACTTGACCATGAAGTTGGGCCCGTTGCCGATATAGGTCAGCGCCCCGCCGAACACGGCGCCCAGCGCGACGGAGATCAGCAGCACCTCCGGGACGCCGGCGACGCGCGGGTCGCCCGGCAGCATCGAGGAGATCTCGAAGAACGTGGCGTAGGTGGGCGCGTTGTCCAGCACGCCCGAGATGCCGCCGGTGAAGACGAAAAGCGTGATCCGGTTCAGCGGGAACTTGTCCGCGACCTGGCCGAGGTAGTTCAGCGCGGGGATCATCGTCAGGAAGATGCCGATGAACAGCGCGGCGACCTCCAGGATCGGCGTCCAGGAGAACTGGTTCAGTTCGAAGCGGGCGACCCTGTCGCCCAGGAAGTACGACGCTGCGGCGGCCGCCAACATCACGAGTTCCCGCCACGGCACCGCCTCCGCCCAGGTGGCGTGCCCCGTCTCGATGGCGTGCAGATCGATCGACGGCAGGAAGGCAACGGAGACGATGATCGCCGCGAAGAAGACGATGTTGACGGCGCCCCGCAGCCCTAGCGACGTGCGCTGTGAGTCGTCGGCCTGGATCGCGGAGGGGTCCTCCGCGGCATAGGCGCGCCGGTCGAGGGCGTAGTAGGCGATCAGCAGCAGCGCGTTGACGAACAGCCACTCCTTGAACAGTCCGAGCGTCCACTCAAACGGCACTCCGCGGAGCATGCCGAGGAACAGCGGCGGGTCGCCGAGCGGCGTGAGGATGCCGCCGCAGTTGGCCACGATGAAGATCGTGAACACGACGGTGTGCGCCTTGTGGCGTCGTTCGCTGTTGGTGTTGAGCAGGGGCCGGATCAGCAGCATCGCGGCGCCCGTGGTGCCGATGAACGAGGCGATGGCGCCGCCGATCGCCAGGAAGATGGTGTTGTTGCGCGGGGTGGCCCGGATGTCGCCCGAGAGGAAGATCCCGCCGGAGACGACGAACAGCGCCAGCAGCAGGATGATGAACTGGCCGTACTCGACGAGCGCATGGACGACCTCGCCGCCTGCGCCCGCGATCACGAACCACGCGGCGATCGGCAGGCCGAGCACCAGGGCGAGGGTCAGCTTGACCGGGTTCCGCTCCCAGGCGTGCGACGTGGCGGGAACAAGCGGCAGGACGGCGATGCAGCCGAGCAGCACGACGAACGGGACGATGCTCCACCACTCGACCTGCACTGCCGCCTCCGATCGACGCAATCCCCGCTGCGGGGGATGCGTCCTGGCCAAAATATCGGACGGCGGTAGCCCAGGCGGCTCACCCGGGACAATGACGTTCCCTGAAGAGGGCCTGGCTGGACGAGATGTCCGCGGCTTCGGCAGGGGGATACGGTGGGGCCGTGGACGAACTCGAGGCCTCCTTCCGTGACGCCATGGCCCGGGTTCCGGCGCCGGTGACCGTGATCACGACGAGCGCCGACGGCCAGCCCACCGGAACCACCGTCTCGGCATTCGCGTCGCTGTCGATCGACCCGCCGATGGTGGTGTTCGCGCTTGATAACCGGGGCGGCATGATCGACCGGCTCCGCGCCTCGGGGCGGGCAGGCGTCAACATCCTCGCGGGCCACCAGGCCGACGCGGCCATCAAGTTCGCAAGCAGGCACACCCCCGACCGGTTCGCCGACCTCGACTGGACCCTCGACCACGACCTTCCCCGGCTGACGGAGGCCGCTGCGTGGCTGCGCTGCGAGGAACTCGAGTTCCTGCCGGGCGGCGACCACACGGTCGTCGTCGCGACGGTGGTCTCCGCGGAGACCGACGGCGACTCGTCGCTTGCCTATCACCTGCGCGAATTCAAGGACGTTCGTCCCCAGCGCTGAGAGTCATCGGACCAGGGTCCGCAGCGCGATCGCGGTGCCGTCCGACCTGCGTCTCGCGTCTCCCTGATCCGCCCGATGCCGATGGAGGTCTGGGCTGCGGTCGTGAGAAACTGTCAAGCATGACCGACGATCCCTATGGCGCACTGGACCAGCCCACCGACGCGGGCGCTGAGGTGACCCCGAGGCCTGTCGCCCAGCCGCAGCCGAGCGCTCCCCCGGAGCCGGAGCCGCTCGGCTACCAGTACCAGGACGCGAACACTGACTACGCCTATGGCCCGCCACAGCAGAACAACGCGGCCTACGGCGTCCCGTTCTACGGGCAGCAGCCACAGCCGTACGCGCCGATGGTGCAGCAGCCCTTCTACGGGCGTCCGCTCCTGGAGGACCTGTCCGCGCCGGACGCCCCGCTGCGGGGCGCCAACGTGGTCGAGTCGTACAAGCGGTTCTGGACGCGCGGCCTGACGTTCTCCGGTCGCGCCAGCCTCGCCGAGTACTGGTGGGTGTTCCTCGTTCACGCGGTCGGCTTCGCGGGCTTCAGCATCTTGTCCTCGGCCTTCGAGGGGGCGCGCTCGGCGGGCTCCTCAGCACGGTCGGCGTGCTGTACATCCTTGCCGCGGTCGTGCCCGGCATCGCGCTCGGCACCCGTCGTCTGCACGACACGGACAACTCGGGCCTGCTTCAGTTGATCAACCTGGTGCCGTGGCTCGGCTCGATCGTGATGATCATCCTGATGGCGCAGGGCCCCAAGGACGCCGGCAAGCGCTACGACAAGATCAACCAGCGCTGACCTCCCCCAGCGGCACGTTCGGGTCGGCCAACTTGTCGGGATCGACAGGCTTGGCCGATGTGAGGATCTCCTCGATCGCGTCGCCCTGGTCCCACACGTTGACGTTCATCGCGGCCCGCAGCACGCCGTCGTCGCGCAGCCAGAACGCAATGTACTCGTCGTCCCCACCGCGCTGGACGAGCCGTGCACCGTCGGGGATGAGGCCCCGGAACTCCATGCCGAGGTCGTACTGGTCGGTGTAGAAGTACGGGGGATCGTCGTAGTGCGCGTCGTCGCCGACGAGCGTGCGGGCCGCCACCCCGGGCATCTTGAGCGCCGCCGCCCAGTGCTGCACCCGGATCCGGTCGCCGACCCAGGTGTTCTGCGCGTTGGCGATGTCCCCGACCGCAACGATGTGGGGGTCGCTGGTGACAAGGGTGTCGTCGACGAGGACGCCGTCGTCGATGTCCAGCCCTGCGGCGCTTGCCAGTTCGACGCGCGGGTCGGCCCCGACGGCGATCAGGACGTGCGAGGCGTCGACCTTCCGCCCGTCGCCGAGCGTGACGCCCGTGACGGGACCCGAGTCGCCGTCGCCGTCGATCGACGCGATGGTGGCGTTGAGTTCGAACACGACCCCGTGGTCGCGGTGCATCGCGAGGAAGCGGTCGCCGATCTCGTCTCCGAGTTGGCGCAGCACCTTGTCCTCGCGGACGATGACGGTGACGGGGACGTCGCGGGTGCGCGCGGCAGCGGCCACCTCAAGGCCGATCCAGCCGCCGCCGTAGATGACGAGCGGTTCGCCGGATTCGAGCACCGACTTCAGTTGATCCGACTCTGCAAGGGTCCGCAGCACCTGTACCCCTTGCCGCGCCACGCCCGGCAGGTTGACGGTGCGGGGCCGCGACCCGGTGGCGAGCACGAGACCGTCGTAGTGGATGCTGGTGCCGTCGGACAGGTGCACGATCTGCTGGCCCGCATCCAGGTCGGTGGCGAAGATCCCGACCCGCGCCTCGACCTGGTTGTCGGTGAACCAGCCGGCCGAGAGCGGGGTGAACTCGTCAAGCTTCTTCTCCCCGAGCAGGTACTCCTTCGACAGCGGCGGCCGCTCGTAGGGCAGCAGTTCCTCGCCGTCGATCAGCACGATCCGCGCCTCGCCGTCCAGGTCCCGCAGTTCCTCGACGGCCTTCGCGCCGCCCAGCCCGCCACCGACCACCACGTACGTCTTCATTCCTGGCTCCTCCGCATCGCCGTTGTGTTTCGAGACTAGGACGGCGTGGCGTCGCGCGGTCTCGAACCGGCAGATCGGAACGGCTCAGCGTTGGAGGAAGCGGAGCGCGCTGGCCGCGGGGCGCAGGTCGAGGCGGCGCAGCAGTTGGGCGTTGAGCGCGACGACGACGGTCGAGGCCGACATCAGGATCGCCCCGACGCTCATCGGGAGCACGAACCCGACGGGCGCGAGCACCCCAGCGGCGAGCGGCACCGCGATCAGGTTGTACCCCGCGGCCCACCACAGGTTCTGCTTCATCTTGCGGTAGGTGGCGCGGCTGAGTTCGATGACCGACAGGACAGAGCGGGGGTCGTCGGATGCCAGGATCACACCCGCAGAGGCGATGGCGACGTCGGTGCCCGCCCCGATGGCGATGCCGACGTCGGCGCTCGCCAGGGCAGGCGCATCGTTGACCCCGTCGCCCACCATCGCGACGCGGCGGCCTTCGGACTGCAGTTCCTGGACCTTCCCCGCCTTGTCTTCGGGCTTGACGCCCGCATAGATGCGGTCGATACCCAGCTCAGCTCCGACGGTGTCGGCGACCGCCTGCGCGTCACCGGTGATCATCACGACCTGTATCCCGGCGGCCTGGAGCGACTCAACGGCCTCACGCGAGTCGGCGCGGACCTCGTCGGCGAGCCGGAGCGACCCGATGACCGCCCCTTCTCGCAGCACGTGCAGGATGATGGCGCCCTCGGCACGCCATCGCTCCGCGATCGGCAGTTCGGAGGTGCCCGTCTCGCTCAACAGGTAGGGCCCGCCGACGGCGATGGTTGAGCCGTCCACCGTCGCGGTCACTCCCACGGCCGGAGACGACGAGAATCCGCTGGACGACGGGACCGCCAACTCCTGCGCGGCCGCCGCCCCGACGATGGCGCGGGCGAGCGGATGCTCGCTGTCGGACTCCGCCGCGGCCGCCAACGCGAGCACCTCGTCCCGACTGAACCCCGCCGTCGCCTCGACGGCGGTGACGGTCGGCTCTCCCTTGGTGAGGGTGCCGGTCTTGTCGAACAGGACGGTGTCGATGGTGCGCATCTGTTCGAGCGCGAGCCTGTCCTTGATCAGGACGCCGCCGCGGGCCGCGCGCTCGGTGGCGATGGACACCACCAGTGGGATGGCGAGCCCGAGCGCGTGGGGGCACGCGATCACGAGCACCGTGATGGTCCGCACGACCGCGTCGTCGGGTCGACCGAGCAGCGTCCAGACGATGGCGGTGAGCACCGCGGCGCCGAGGGCGAACCAGAACAGCAGCGCGGCGGCCTTGTCCGCGAGTCGCTGGGCGCGCGATGACGAGGACTGGGCGTCGGCGACCAGACGGCGGATGCCCGCAAGCGCGGTGTCCTCGCCGGTCGCGGTGACCTCGACGCGCAGGCCCGAGTCGGTGGCGACCGTTCCCGCGACGACCTGATCGCCGACGCCTCGTTTCACGGTGGCCGACTCACCGGTGATCATGGCCTCGTCCAGATGCGCGCTGCCCGCCACGATCCGCCCGTCGGCAGGCACCGAGGCTCCGGGACGCACCACGACGACGTCGCCGACCCTGAGTTCCGCTGGCGACACCTTGACGGTCTCGTCTCCCCTGACCAGGTCGGCCTCGTCGGGCAGCAGGGCCGCGAGAGAGTCGAGCGCCGAGGTGGTCTGCGCGAGCGAACGCATCTCGATCCAGTGGCCGAGCAGCATGATGACGATCAGGAGGGCCAACTCCCACCAGAAGTCGAGTTGCGGGTCGAGGAGGCCGAGGCTCGAGCCCATCGAGGCCACGAAGGCGACCGTGATGGCCAGTCCGATGAGCAGCATCATGCCCGGCTTCCGCTGCCGGATCTCGGAGACCGCGCCGGTCAGGAACGGCCATCCACCCCAGAGGTACATCACGGTGCCGAGCACGGGCGAGATCCATCCGACGACGCTGGCGGAGGGGAGGTGGTAGCCGACGAGGTGGGCGAACATGTAGCTGAACCCGATCACCGGCACCGCGAGGACCAGCATGATCCAGAAGAGCCGCCGGAATCGGGCGACATGCCCTGCGTGACCACCGGCGTGGTTCGCGTGACCCGCATGCCCATCACCGTGGTCGGCGCGGCCGGCATGCGCCTCGTGGCTCGCCTGACCGGCATGAGCCTCGTGGCCCGCGTGACCGGCATGAGCCTCGTGGCCAGCGTGACCGGCATGCGCCTCGTGACCCGCGTGACCGCCCAGGTGCCCTGGAGCCGAGGCACGAGCAGTGCCCTCACCGGTGTGCGTGGCAATCCCATCGACAGGACCGCGGGTGCCCCGTTCCGTCGCGCCCTCGACGTGATGCCCATGCGATGGGGCACCCCCGTCTGGCGTTGCCTGGTGATGCTCGGTATCGAAGTGCTCGCGTGATGCCATGCCCTCACTGTATACCCCCGGGGGTATCTCCCAAGGCTCACAGATGACGTGACCGGTTCTCGACCGGCCGCCGGGACGCGAGGTCTAGGCCTGAGTCGCGACCACGGTCAGGACGACCCGCTGATGGCGCGTCAGCGGCGGCGCCCCCGTGTCGGTGGCGGAGCAGATGAGGTGGAGTGTCTCTCCAGGCGTGGCGTCCGCCGGTATCTCGAACTCCACCGACGTGAGGTCCGCGCGTAGGTCCAGCACCGCCCGTGAGGTGCCGGCCTCCAGGTACTGCCACCACGTGACGCCGACGGCGTCACCGTCGGGGTCGCTCACCTCCGCCGTGAGACGTACGGTCGCGCCGGGCTGCGCCGTCAGCATGGTTCCCTCCACGACGGCGACGCACGGGTGATGGTTCGCGGCAGCAAACTCCGAACTGGTGGACCAGCGCAGCCGGGCCGCGAAGTCCTGGTGGAACTCGCCTGCCCAGCGGGCGGCCGACCAGTCCTTCCGTGGTCGACCGTCGGGCCCCGCATCGGTGGCCTCCTCGTTCGACCAGCCCGCGGGGTCCCCCGGGACGGGCCCTTGCCTGCCGCCCCAGCCGCCCCAGCCGGGGTGCTCCCAGCTCCGCAGGCCGTTGTCGACGAGCAGTGCGAAGTTGGATGAGTCGCCCTCCGAGATGAAGCCGCCCCGCTCCTGGGGCGGCATCCAGACGGTGTACCCGCGCTCGGCTAGCTCCCCAGCGCTCAGGCCCGAGAGCCCGAAGTAGTCCTCGTCGTCGAAGCCTTCCGCCATCTGCAGCCCATCACCCCACACGCGGTAGGCGGCACCGATCGGGCCCGCCGCCGTGATGTTCTCGCGCGTCCACTCCGGGCCGAGGAAGCGGCGATCCTCGTCGGCGACGACCTCACGGGCGAAGTAGCCCCAGACAGTGGTGGCGACCTCTCGGCTCTCGATGGCCGGCCAGTGCGGGCGCAGGTAGTCGTCGAAGGTGCTGTCCTGCTTCCCGAAGCTCGTCACGACCGCCTTGGCGCAGATCCGTGCGTGCAGTTCCCCCAGCCGGGCGTGTCGCGGAACTCGTCCTCGATGGAGATCAGCGCCCTGGCGATCGTGTTGTGGCCGCCCCACACCTGCAGGAACAGGGGCCCGGGCAGGTCATCCAGCAGCAGGTGGCGCACGAGATCGGAGCCGGCCGTGTCGCCGGACATGTCGCCGACATCGGCGACGTTGCCCCACGCCGTGATGCCCCGCAGGTACTCAGGGGCCGGATAGCGCGGGTCGTGGCGCACCAGGTTCGGGTACGCCGACTCGTAGGCGTCGATCGCCGCGTCGATGTGGAAGACGCTCCCTGCCGCCGGCCAGCGGTGGGAGGCACGGCCTGCCCCGCCGGAGAAGTGGAACCGGCTCGATGAGTAGACCAGGCCGACGATGTCGATCTCGTTGCTGTAGAGCAGCAACCGCAGCATCGAGTTGAGGTCATCCAGTTCGGGGTCCGTCGTGATGACGGTGCGGGGGCGCGACGCCATCAGGGCTCCCTCGTGCCCGGCAGCCCGGCGAGGGCCGCGTCGACCGCCCGCAGCAACTCCGGTGGCGCGAAGAGGAAGGCGAGCGAGAACGGCCGCCGCTCTCCCCAGAGGACCTGTCGGGTGAGGGTCGCGGCCCGCTCCGGGTCGCGTTCGCGGAGCACCGCGAGCACCGCCGCCAGGGCCTCCTCGTCGTCGATGATGTCGGCGGCCGGCGACTCGATGGTCAACGGCCGCCGCGTCGCAACGGGCCGCCGGTCCTCGGGGATCGTCCAAGTATGTCGTCCGGACCCGACCTCGCCCGGTTCGACCCCCGGGAGTTCGACGAGCGCCGTGGTGTTGGCCGGGACCAGCGCCTCGACGGTGACTCCGTCGGCTCCGCGTCGCCAGCCGACCTCGGCCAGACCGTATGGCGTGTCGAGCCGGTACCGTGCGTCGCCCATCCGTCGCAGGGGGCGCGGAGCGATCCGCAGCCGGGAGTAGCCCGGCTCGAGGACGTCCAACCCGGCGACGACGCGATGCAGCCAGTCGGCGACCGCTCCGAGCGCGTAGTGGTTGAACGACGTCATCTCACCCGGGTTGATCGTGCCGTCGGGCAGCATCGAGTCCCACCGTTCCCAGATTGTCGTCGCCCCCATGGTCACCGGATAGAGCCAGGAGGGGCAGCGGGTCTGCAGCAGCAGCCGTTCGGCCTCTTCGAGGTAGCCGGTTGCGCTGAGCACGTCGATCACGAGCGGCGTGCCGACGAAGCCGGTGGCGATGTGGTAGCCGCCCTCGCGGACCAACTCCGCGAGCCGACGGGCGAGCCGCGCGCGCAGTTCCGCCAGGCGGTCCTCCCCTGGTTCCTTGACCAGGTCGAACCCCAGGGCGAGCGCATACGCTGTCTGGGCGTCCGACATCATCCGGCCGCCCTCGGTGACATAGGCGGCGCGGAACGCGGCCCTCGAGGTGGCCGCCTCCGCGGCGAACCGCTCGGCATCCTCGTCTTGTCCGAGCAGCCGCGCCGTCCGGGCCGTGAGGTCGAGCGAGTGGGCCAGGTAGGCGCTTGCCACCACATCGCCGGACGTCTTGGCCGCCGCCGGGTTCTCCGGAGGCGCCGTCGGGTCGAGCCAGTCGCCGAGCTGCATCCTTCCCTGCCACAGCCCGGTTCCCTGGCTCTCTCGCAGGATCGTCTCGCACCACTGCACCATCGACGGGTAGGCCTCGGCAAGCACGCCGAGGTCGCCGTAGCGGCGGTAGAGGGTCCAGGGCACGATGGTGGCCGCGTCGCCCCACGCGGCGGTCGGCCGGCCGAACGGGCCTGCCCCCTTGAGAACATCGGGGATGACGAGGGGGATGTTGGTGCCGTCGGCGAGCTGATCCGCGGCGAGGTCGCGCAGCCAGTTGGCGAGGAAGCCCCGAACGTCGTAGAGGCCGGCTGCCGTTGGGGCGAACACCCCGATGTCTCCGGTCCAGCCGAGCCGCTCGTCGCGCTGCGGGCAGTCGGTCGGGATGGCGAGGAAGTTGCCGCGCATGCTCCAGACCACGTTGTCGTGGAGCCGTGCGACCTGCTGGTGTGAGGTGGTGAACTCTCCGGTTCGGTTCAGATCGTTGTGCAGCACCACCGCGACCACCGCGGCCGGGTCGAACTCCCCGGGCCAGCCGTCGATCTGCGCATACCGGAAGCCGTGGAACGTGAAGGCAGGCTCCCACGTCTCGGGCGCCCCGCCCGCAAGCGTGTAACGGTCGGTCGCCTCCGCGACGCGCAGCGGGCGCGTGCCCAGTTCCCCATTCTCGAGCACCTCGGCGTGCCGAAGCGTGACGACCTGACCCGAGGGCCCATCGACGGTGATCCGCAGCCGCCCCACGAGGTTCTGCCCGAAGTCGAGGAGTAGGGAACCGGACGGAGACCGCAGCACGGAGGCGACCGGGACCTCCTGGATCCTCCTGACTGGCGGCCCGGTCTGAGGATCGGGCCGGGGCCACTGCACGCCGTCAAGGGCGCCGATGACCTCCGCGCGGGGCCACGCGCCGTCATCGAACCCGGGGCGGTCCCAGCCGGGCACCGCGAGCCGCGCGTCGTAACTCTCCCCTGCGTACAGGCCGGACGCGACGAGGGGCCCGTCGCCGGTGACGCGCCAGCCGCCGTCGCTCAGCACCTCGTCGGTGCTGCCGTCGGCGTAGCTGACCTCAAGCCGCATGGCGAAGGCCGGCTGGCTGCCGAAGACGGGAGCGCCTTGGCCGTGGAAGCCGTAGCTCTCGGTGAACCAGCAACCGGCGACGACGGCCGCCACGCAGTTGGCACCTTCGACGACCAGATCCGTCACGTCGGTCGTCTCGTGGAGGAGGCGATGGTGGTACGTGGGCCAGCCGGGCGCAAGCACCGCGTCATCGATACGCACGCCGTTCAGGCTGACCTCTGCCACGCCAAGGGCCGTCCAGTGCAGCGTTGCCCGCGCGACCCTGGTCGCCTCGAACTCGGCCCGCAACAGGAAGGGCTGAGCGGGCCGCTGCGGCTGGGGCAGCCCGATGAGGGAACCCCACGGCGCGTCCTCCGAGACGGCCCCCAGACGGAGGCGCAACTCGTCGCTGAACTCGGTCGCTTCCCCTGAGATCCCGACCGCCCGGACGCGGATCCCTGCCACGCGGCCGGGCTCAAGCGGGGCGAAGGGCCAGGCGACCAGGTTGGACTCCCGCCCCTCGACCCGCACCACGTCGTCGCCGAGCCGGATCTCGGCCCAGGCCTGAAGCCAGCCAGGCTCGGCGTCGGTGACCTGCCAGCTCAGCCGGGGCCTTGTGGTCGCCACGAACTCGGTGTCGCCGCGCAACTCGGCGGTGAGTGTCGAGATGGTGGCCATCACTGGTTGCTTCCCGTGTACTTCAGCCGCTGGAAGTCGACCCGCCCGCTGACGGTGTAGAGCCCGAACACTCGCCCGGTGAACGAACCTGCCGTCTCGTTCGACAGGTAGCGTCCGTCCACCTCGAGCAGCACCCGTGGCTGCCCGTCATCCGGCGAGACATATCCGAGGTACACCAGGTCGGACGAGACGTGACCCAACCCCTCAGCGGGCGGCACCCGCGACCCGAGGACCAGTTCGACGGCGCCGGAGGGCACCCTCGCCGACGCCTCCCGGGTGAACCCTGGGATCACGGCGCGCGCCGTGACGACGCCGTCGCTCGCCTCGACCTCGTAGTGCAGTCCCTCGTCGTAGCGCACCGCAAGTCCCCCAACTCCGACGGCTGCATCCACAACGACTCGCGCCTCGCAGGTCTGGTGCTGCTGCCTGCGGCCGACGAAGACGGGGCGCAGCGCCCCCATTCCCTCGTCCTGCCCACGAAGGGTCAGCCAGCCGGGCCTCGGGCTGTTGTCCCAGACCTGATCGGGTCGGCGACGCACCCCGATCCATTCCGGACCGGGGGCCGCGTCGAGTGGAGCCTCCCAGCCGAACGCGGCGCGCGGGGACAGTTCGACCGGGTCAATCTCGAGCCAACCGTCGCTCGTCCAACGGGCCGGTGTGGCGAAGGTCTCCCGGCCGAGGGCAGAAAACGATCGGACCATTCCTCGTGGACGGGTGCCGAGCAGCACCACGACCCAGCGGCCGTCCGGGCCCTCGACGAGGTCCCCGTGGCCGGTGCACTGCACCGGCCGGGCGGTGCCGCGGGCCGTGACGAGCGGGTTCGACGGGCAGGACGTGAACGGGCCATCGGGGGCGCCTCCCCGCGCGATCGAGACCGAGTGGCCCCGCTCGGTGCCGCCCTCCGCGACAAGCAGATACCAGAATCCGCCATGGCGGTACAGGTGTGGAGCCTCGGGGAACATGCCCCCATCACCGGACCACAAGGATCGCTTCGCTCCGAGCACGGCACCGGTGTCGAGATCGACCGTGACCTGCTCGATCCCGCGATGCGCCCCGATGTCGGGACCGGACAGCACGAGGCCTGAGTAGGTCACGTACGCGGTGCCGGCATCGTCCCACGCCAGGTCAGGGTCGATGCCCTCCAGATCGATGACGACTCCGTCGCTCCACGGGCCGGCGGGGTCGCTGGCCGTGAAGACGCAAGTGCCGCGACCCGCCGTGTCGGTGACGATGACATAGAAGACGCCGTCGCGGTGGCGGATCGTCGGCGCCCACACACCAAGGTTGGTCGGCGCATCCGGCACCCCCAGTTGCCCGTCGCGGGTGGCGACGTTGCCGATCTGGGTCCAGTTCTCCATGTCGGTGGAGTGGTAGATGGGGATGCCAGGCAGGTACTCGAACGTGGAGGTGGCCAGGTAGAAGTCGTCGCCGACGCGCACGACGCTCGGGTCGGGGTTGAAGCCCGGGATCAGGGGTTTGGGAGCGTCGTCACCAGGTCACCTCCGCATCAGCCTCGGTGCTTGCGACGCTTCCGCCGACGTGCAGTGCGAACCCGCCCGGCTCCACCTGCCAGCCGTCCGCGTAGTGCTCGAAGCGTCGCCGGGGTACCCGGATCGACACCTCGCTCGCCTCCCCTGCGCCAGCCCTTGCGACCGCGAAGCCGACGAGCCAGCGGGCCGGCCGATCGACGGTGCTCCCTGGCCGGGACGCGTAGACCTGCACGACGTGCTTTCCTGCGCGCGTGCCGGTGTTGGTGGCCGTTGCCGTCAGCACGGCCTCGTCGCCCTCGACCTGGCACTGGACGTCTGCGATCTTCCACGTGGTGTAGCCCAACCCGAACCCGAACGGGAACGCGGGCTTGCGTCCCGCCTTCAGCCACGCGCGGTAGCCGACGTGGATCCCTTCGGAGTAGGCCACCTTGCCCTCGTCCGTCGGCGTGCAGTCAAGCACCGGGACGTCCTCGATGCTGGCCGGCCAGGTGGTGGGGAGCCTGCCGCCGGGCTCGACGGCGCCGGTGAGCATGTCGGCGATGGCGTTGCCGAACTCCTGCCCTCCGAAGTAGCCAACCAGGATGGCCGCTACCTCGTCGCGCCAGGGCATCAGCACTGGCGATCCCGAGTTCACCACCACGATCGTGTTGGGGTTCGCGGCCGCCACGGCCCTGACGAGGTCGTCCTGATGGCCGGGCAGGTCGAGGTCGTCGCGGTCATAGCCCTCGGACTCGACCCGCGAGTTGGTCCCCACCACCACAATGGCGATCTCCGAGGCCGCCGCGTTCGCGGCCGCCTCCTGAATCAGCGCCGTCGGATCGAGTGAGAGGGGCGCGGTGCCGAAGGTGAGGCCGATGGCACCCGCGACCTGGAACTGCGAGGAGCCCAGGTCGAACTCGACGCGCAGTCGGACGGGGACGTCTGCGGTAAGCGACACCGGTCGGGTCTCAGACGGGGGCGCAAGCAGCGCGGCGCCGAGGTCGGCCCCGGTCGCCTTCGGCTGATCCTCGAAGAGGAGTTCGTCGTCGACGAAGACCCGGCCCCGCATGGAGGTGGCGAACCCCAGCTCCCGAACCTCGGTCGCGGCGGGCGTGAAGATCGTCTCCAGCACGAGCATGGCCGCGCTGGCGATGTACTCCTCTCCGCCGCCGAACCAGGTGAGCGAGGTGGCGAAGCGGTCCTCGCTGTGGATCCGCGTGCCGTCGGGCGCCACGAACGTCGCGGTCAGCCCCGCGCCACCGGTGGTGGGATTGGTCAGTCGTCGCGGGTCGAGCGGGCCGACGCCCTCCTGGACGATCGCGCCGAGGGAGTAGACCACGTCGACGCCGGGCAGTACCTGGCGCAGACCGTCGAGCGGGTTGACCACGTGCTCGGGCACGACCGTGGCGCTGCCGCCACCCTGGGTGCGCGCCTCGTCGGCGTTGTGGCCGATCACAGCGACCCGTGAGAGCCCTTGCGGGTCGAGCGGGAGGAGGCCAGCGTTGGAGAGCAGCACGCTGCCCTCGGCCGCGGCGCGCCGCACAAACTCAACGCCGTCCAGCGCGGCAACCGGCTGCACGTGCGAGCCTCCGAGGGCCCCGACGCGGTCGGCCAGCAGCAACAGCCGGGCGACGTGGCGGTCGATCGCCGCTTCCTCGACGTCACCTGCCCGCACCGCCCTGAGGAGCGCGTCGCCCCAGACGCCAGGGCCGGGCATCTCGAGGTCCTGCTCGGCGTTCGCCGCCGCGGTCGAGCGGACGGCGGTCCAGTCCGAGACGACCACGCCGTCCCAGCCCCATTCGGTGCGCAACGGGTCACGCAGCAGGTCGTTCTCGGTCATGGTGACGCCGTTGACGCTGTTGTAGGAGCTCATGATCGACCAGGCGCCCGCCTCGACGGCCCGCTCGAACGGCGCGAGGTACACCTCCCGCAGCGTGCGCTCGTCGACGACGACGTCGACGGTGAACCGGTCGGTCTCGAAGTCGTTGGCGACGTAGTGCTTGGGGGTGGCGGCTACTCCGTTGTCCTGCAGCCCCCTCACATACTCGAACGCGAGGTCGCCCGTCAGGGCGGGGTCCTCGCTGAAGCATTCGAAGTGGCGCCCGCCCAGCGGCGAGCGATGGATGTTGATCGTCGGGCCGAGCACCCAGTCGACCCCCTTGCGTCGGGCCTCGGACGCAGCCGCCGCGCCGAACTCATGCGCGAGCGCGACGTCCCACGAGGAGGCGAGGGCCGTGGCCGACGGCAGGTTCAGCGACGGCGAGCGCTCGTCCCAGACGGGGCCGCGGACTCCTGAGGGGCCGTCGGAGAGCGTCATCGCGCGCAGGCCGATCTCGGGGACCTCCTTGGTCGTCCAGAAGTCCTCACCGGTGAGCAACCGCACCTTGGTCTCGAGATCCAGCGCGGCGACGAGGGCGTCGATGTGGGTCTGCCGATCGGCGGTGGCGGTCATGCGGGTTCTCCTGTTTCGTGGGTGTGGGTGGCGTCGCGCTGAGCCGCGATGAACTCGCGGTACCAGTGGGCGCTGTCCTTGGGGATTCGTTGTTGGGTGGCGAAGTCGACGTAGACCAGCCCGAAGCGCATCGAGTAGCCCCAGGACCACTCGAAGTTGTCCATGAAGGACCAGCAGAAGTAGCCGACGACGTCGACGCCGTCCGCCCTGGCTTTGAGCACCGCATCGGTGTAGCCGGCGAGGTACTGGACCCGCTCGGGGTCGTGGACCTCGCCGTCCGGCGTCACGTAGTCGTGAAAGGTGGCGCCGTTCTCCGTGACGATCAGCGGCAGACCCGTGTAGTCCTCCGCCACGTGCACCAGGAGTGCGTGCAGCGCCTCCGGGGTGTCGGACCAGCCGAAGCTGGTCGGGGTCGGCTCCACCTGGATCATCTGGTAACCGTGGAAGGGCGATGCCGGATCGGCCTTGATGAGCACGTTCGTGTAGTGGTTGACGCCGGCGAAGTCGCCGGGTGCTGAGATCAGTGCGAGGTCACCATCGCGGACCAGGTCTGGGTCGCGCAGTTGCGGAAACAGCGCCTCGACGGCCTCGCCATAGGCCCCGCGGTAGACGGGGTTCATGAACACCTCATTCATCCGCGCCCGCGCCTCAGTGGCCTTCGTGATGTCGGCCGCCTCCTGCGAGTACGGGCGGATCCGGGAGAGCAGGTTGGTGATCCCGACCTTCGCCTCGGGCCGCCTTGCCCTGAACTCGGCCAGGGCGAGGCCATGGGCGAGCAGCAGGTGGTGAGCGGCGCGGATCGCCTCGTCCTCATCCGTGTGCCCGGGCGCCTGCATGCCCCAGTCGTAGGACAGGAAGGACGCGCAGATGGCCTCGTTGATGGTGATCCAGTTCTCGGCGAGACCCCCGAGTTCGTCGATCACCATGGCGCTGTAGGCGCCGAACGCCTCGGCGGTCGAGCGCTCTGGCCAGCCACCCTCGTCGGCGAGCGGTTGGGGCAGGTCCCAGTGGTAGAGCGTCACGTATGGCTCGATACCTCGCTCCCGGCAGCCGATCAGCAGGTCCCGGTAGAACCGGACCCCTTCCGGGTTCAGCGGGCCACGGCCGGCAGGCTGGAGCCTCGCCCACGACAGGGAGAGCCGATACGCCGGAATACCGAGTTCCGCCATCAGGTCCAGGTCCGCCGCCCAGCGGTGGTAGTGGTCGCATGCGACGTCGGCGTCCTCGCCATGGAAGATCGCTCCCGGCTTCTTCTGGAACGTGTCCCAATGCGATGGGCCGCGGTCCCCTTCCGCCGTCGCGCCCTCGATCTGAAAGGCCGCGGTCGCGACGCCCCAGGTGATCGACATGTCACATCCCTCCCGCGCCGGCCTGCTCGGCCTGTTCGCGCTGTTGTTCGTGTAGCCGCAGCCGCTCGGCCCGGCGTTGCTCTTGAAGGTCGGGGTCCGGAACGGGCGCGGCCATGAACAGCCGCTGGGTGTACGGGTGTTCCGGCCGCTTCGTCACCTGGTCGGCGTTGCCCTGCTCGACGATCTCGCCGCGGTACAGCACAGCGACGCGATGGCTGACATGGCGCACCACCGCCAGGTCGTGCGTGACGAAGAGGTAGGCGACCCCGGTCGCCTCCTGGATCTCGACGAACAGGTCGAGGACGCGTGCCTGAGTCGAGAGGTCCAGGGCCGAGACCGCCTCGTCGGCAACGATCAACCGCGGATCGAGGGCGAGCGCCCGGGCGATCGCGATGCGCTGACGTTGGCCGCCGGAGAACTCCTTCGGGAGCCGACCGGCCGCATCGGCAGGCAGCCGCACCTTGTCGAGCAGGTCCTTGACCTTTGCCCGCGCGGCCTTCGAGTCGACGCCGTTCGCGGTGAGTGGTTCGGCGAGGATCTGCTCGATCGTCATCGAAGGATTCAGCGACGAGTACGGGTCCTGGAAGACGACCTGGATGTCGCGGGCGACGGCCCTGCGCTCGCGGCGCGTCAGGTGCGAGATGTCGTTCCCGTCGAACGTGATGGCGCCCGAGCTGACCGGGGCGAGCCCAAGTACCGCGCGTCCAAGCGTCGTCTTGCCACTCCCCGACTCCCCGACGAGCCCCACGGTCTCGCCTGGTCGGATCTCCAGTGAGACCTTCTTGAGCGCGTGGAACGGCTTGCGCCCGCGGCCGCCCGGATAGATGACGTCGAGGTCGGAGACCTCGAGCAGAGGTGCCGTCATGACGCTTCTCCTTCCGTGAGTGGAGCCCTGACCGGGCCGTCCTCGTCGAGCATCGCGTCGAGGAGTGAACGGGTGTAGTCGTGCAAGGGGTTGGCAAAGATCGACCGGACGGGGCCCGTCTCGACGATCAGTCCGTCCTTCATCACCGAGACCCGGTCGCACAGATCAGCGACGACGCCGAAGTTGTGCGTGACGAGTAACACCGCCATCTGCAGTTCTTCCTGCAGGTCGCGGATCAGGTCGAGCACCTCGGCCTGGATGGTGACGTCGAGCGCCGTGGTGGGCTCGTCGGCGATGAGAAGGTCGGGGTCGCAGGACACTGCGCCGGCGATCAGGACTCGTTGCGCCATGCCGCCGGAGACCTGGTGCGGGTAGGCGTTGAAGGTGCGCTCCGGGTCGGGAATGCCGACCCGCGCGAGCAGGTCGAGGGCGCGACGCCTGGCGTCGGCCTTGCTGAGGCCCATGGTGACGCGCAGCGGCTCGGTGAGCTGGCTGCCGATCGTGAACATCGGGTCGAGGTTGCTCATCGGCTCCTGCGGGATGTAGGCGATCTTCTTTCCCCTGACCGCTGCGTGCTGGCGCGCGGACCCGTCCACCAGGTCCACGCCCTCGAACACGATCGAGCCGGACAGCACCCGCCCACCTGTCGGCAGGAGGCCGAGCACTGCGAACGACGTCTGCGACTTGCCGGAGCCTGATTCGCCGATCAGCCCGTGGACCTCGCCGCGGCGGATCGTCAGGCCAACCCCGTGCACGACCTCGGTTACCGAGCCGTTCGGCTGGTCGTAGCCGACGCGCAGGTCGTCGACGGCCAGCAGCACCTCGCCTTGGCGGACGGCGGCGCGGGCGTCGTCCTGATGCGTGAGGACCGCGGCATTGCGAGCGGCGACCTTGTCGCCCGCGGCCTGCCGCTTGCGTCGCTTGACCCTGGAGACGGTGCGCTCCAACGCGTCACGCATGACGTTGGCCAGCAGCGTGAGCGACACCGTGGCGAGCCCGATGGCAAGCGCGGGCCACAACATGTTGAGGGGCTTGCGGTACATCGAGTCGAACGCATCCTTCAGCATCGAGCCCCAGGTGGGCGTCTGGCTGTCGCCGATGCCGAGGAACTCGAGCCCGGACTGGATGGCGATCGCGATGCCGAGCACCATGGCCGCCTGGATGATGATGGGTGCCCTGACGACGCCGAGGATGTGGCGCGCGATGATGCGAGTGTCCGAGAGACCCGCGACCCGTGCGGCGTCGACATAGAGTTCCTCGCGGACGGTGCTGACGGAGGCGTAGACGAGCCGATAGAAGCCCGGGCTCATCAGCACACCGAAGATCACCATGGCCCACCAGACCGACGGGCCGACGACGGAGCGGGCGGCGAGCAGGACGATGATGCCAGGCAGCGCCATCGTCAGGGAGGCGACCCAGCTGAACACCGAGTCGACCCATCCCTTGTAGTAGCCGGCGTACAGTCCCGCGGTGACCCCGATGATCAGCGCCACGACGAGCGCGACGATGGAGGCGCCGACGGAGATCTGAGTAGAGACAAGCAACCGGGACAAGATGTCGCGCCCAGCGCTGTCGCGGCCGAGCAGCGAACCATCGCCGGGGTCGGCCAGGATCTTGTAGGCGTCGGCCTGGTTGGCGTCGAAGGGGGCCAGCACTCCTCCGAGGAGCGCGGCAAGGCCGATGACGGCCAGCACGGCGACCGCCGCGAGACCGACGGGGTTGCGGAGCACTCGGCGCACGAGGCCCGCCTTGCGCACGGGCGTCACTGGGACCGCCAGGACTGGAACCTCACTCATGCGAGCCTCACCTTCGGATTGAGCAGACCCTGGGCGATGTCGATCACCAGGTTGACGACGATGACGATGATCGCCGTGGTGACGACCAACCCCATCACGATGGGGACATCGCCCTGGGTGGTCGCACCGACCGCCAGTTGGCCGAGGCCAGGCATCTGGAAGACCTGCTCCACGATCACGGCGCCGCCGAGCATGCCGACGAACTGCACATTGAGCACTGCCAACGCTGGCCCGACGGCGTTACGCAGGACGTGCTTGAAGACGACGCTGCGGGTGCTGAGCCCCCGCGAACGGAGGGTGCGGACGTAGTCGCGCTGCAGCGCGTCGACGACGGAGCCGCGGATCTGCTGTGTGACGGCGGACGCGCCGCCGATCGACAGGGCCACGATGGGGAGCGTGACCGAGCGCGCCCAAGCGAACGCGTCGTCGGCGATGCTCGTATAGCCCGTCGCGTTGAACCAGCCAAGGTTGATGGCGAACACCACCACGAGGGCCACGGCGATCAGGAAGCCGGGGACGGCCATGCCCAGGACGGTGAGGAACTGGATGGTGCGGTCGACCCAGCCCCCTGCAAGCGCCGCCCAGACCCCGAGCACGACGGCGATGAGCGCCGTGATGATCGTGGCCCCGATGACGAGCGAGAGGGTGACCGTCAGACGGTTTGTCACGCCGTCAATGACGAGTTGGCCGGAGAACCAGGAGCGGCCGAGGTTGCCGGAGAGAGCGTTGCCCAACCAGCCCGTGTACTGCTCCCAGATGGGACGATCGAGTCCTAGCTCGTGCGCCTTTGCCGTCACCTGTTCCTGGGTGGCGGTCTGTCCGAGAATGCGGCGCGCGATGTCGCCGCTGCCGAGGTAGAGCAGCAGGAACGCGAGGGTGGTGATGGCGAACACCAGCACCACCCCTGAGACGATCCTGCGTCCAAGGAATCCGAGCATCAGTGTGACCCTGGCTCAGGCGGGGGTGATGTCGTAGATGTTGGGAAGGGTGTTCGTCGGCAGCATCTTGACCGCCGTCTTGGGGTCGGTGGCCACGACGCCCTCGACCCGGTAGAACGGCGCGAACCAGGCCTGCTCGACGATGTGCTTGTTGAGCTCCTTGATGATCTCGGTTCGGCGGTCCTGTGCGGCGGTGCGGTACTCGTTGAGCATCGCGTCGACGTCCGGATCGGCGTACTTGAACGGGTTGAACACCGCGTCCTTCGCGATCATGAACTGCGTCAATTGCCAGTCCGGGTTCTGCTCGAGCGCCATGAAACAGGCTGACCACTTGGGAGCGAGCATGTCGGCGATGAAGTTGGAGCCGGGGTCCTCATTCGTGACCCGGATGCCGATCTCGCCCAGGGCTTGGGTGATCAGCGCGTACACGGTGGTCCCGAGCACCGCAGAGCTGGGCATCGTGATGTTGAACCCGGCCTCGTAGCCGGCCTCCTTCATCAGGGACTTCGCCTTCGCCACGTCGTAGGGGTAGCGCTCGTCGAGCGACTTGTCGTAGGCGACCGAGGTGGTCGGAAAGACCTGCGTGGAGACGGTGCCGAAGCCGAGCGCGACGGCCTGCAGCAACGCCGGCCGGTCGATCGCGTGGTTGATGGCCTGGCGGACGCGGACGTCGCCGAGTTCCTTGACCTGGGTGCCCGCGCGGTCGAACAGCAGCAGGCCCTGGAAGTCGAGCTCGTTCTTGTTCAGCGTCCAGCCTGCCGCCTTCGCCTGGTCGAAGGTGTCGGCGACGGCGAGCTTGGCGTAGTTGAGTTCGTTGGCGCGCAGCGCGTTGAGCATCGACGTCGGATCCTGGAAGACGCGCATCACGATCTTCTCGTAGTGCTGCACGTCCTTGTTCCAGTACCCCTCCCGCTGCACGAAGGTGTAGCTGGTCTCGGTGACGGTGGCGCCGACGTCGAGCGTGTAGGGGCCGGAGCCGACGGGATTGGTCGGCAGGTCGGCGTTGCTGACGGCCTTGGGGCTCATCACGAGCCCTGCGGTCCTGGTGAGGTAGTTGAGGAAGGCCGGGTCCGGCGCGGTGAAGGTCACCACAACGCTGGTGGCTCCGTCTGCCTTGATCGTGTCGACGTTGCGCATGTAGCCGGCGTCGGGACCGGTGCCCGACTTGAAGCGGTTCATGCTGACGGCGACCGCCTCGGCGTCGAGCTTTTCGCCGTCGGAGAACGTCACGCCGTCACGGATCGTGAGGGTGAGGGTCGTCTCGGTGTCGTCGTACTTCCACTCCGTGGCGAGGTACGGATCGATTTTGCCGTCGGGGTCGCCAACAGCAGCGTGTCGTAGACGGCCTGGTAGTACGGCAGCCGGTTGCCCCACTCGGCCACCGACGGGTCGAACGACGTGGGGGCCGAGATGAGGCCCATGACGAGCGTTCCGCCCGATCCACCACCGCCCGTCGGGCCTCCTGAGCTGCCCTTTCCTCCGCCGCAGCCCGTGAGGCCGACGGTCCCGACGCCGACCGCAGCAACGGCCAGCTTCATAAAGTCCCTGCGGATCATCTTTGGTCCCTTTCCCCGATTCGCGCTGCCTTAGCGCGGCCAAGTGCCAGAACGCTAACATGAAAACCGAGCGCGCACTAGGTTTTCATATGTCAGACTTTCAGCCAGCGCTATCGAGGTCGATTGGAGGGACGTCGATGCTTCCGTTTGCTCCCCTGCGAGCCGAGGACGACGATCAGGGTCCGCGGGGCAAGTACCGAAAGACGGCGAAGACCAGGGCAAAGATCCTGGAGGCCGCTCTGGCCGTCTTCAGCGAGTTCGGATTCGAGGCGGGCACGCTGCGTCAGGTCGCAGAGCTTGCGGGGATCAGCCAGGCGGGCCTACTGCACCACTACCCCAACAAGGTGGCACTCCTGTCGGCCCTCTTGGACAAGCGCGACGAGCGCGCCATGGAGGACACCCAGGACCTCGGTCGCGGCGCGCGCCACCTGCTGGCGGCCTTCGACTTCGCCCGCTCCAATGCAGAGACCCCCTTCGAGATCGACCTGTTCGCCGTGCTGTCCGCAGAGGCGACCCGACCCGACCATCCGGCCAACGACTACATGCGCCGCCGCTACCGCTGGGTGGCCGGGATGATGGAGGAATCCTTCACGGTGCTGCATGACGAGGGCCACCTGGTCGGCGGCATCGAGCCTGCGGAGGCGGCCAGCCAACTGATCGCCCTGTGGGACGGCCTCCAGATCCAGTGGCTGCTAGGGGTGGGCGAGGTCAACATCGCGGACCGGTTGGAGTCGTTCACGAACCTGTTGCTGACCCGCCCGCTCGCCGAGTTGGCCGCCCCGGCCGACTCGCTGCTCTGAGCCGTGCGGCGTCCTGGGTGATCCGCCGGGGCGATGTGATCCGCCGGGGCGACGCGGCGCCATCGCGGCGCCGAAACGTCAACGCAGGCCCGGGACCCTCTCGGGCCAGTAGTAGGGCAGCGCGAGCCGTTTGGGGCTCGCGGTCCGAAGCCGTTCGTGGGTGTCGGCGGCCCGCTTCGGGGTGAAGGTCTTCGCGGTGACCGGGGCGAGGGTGAGCAGCGTGATGTCGTCGTCGCCGCCGCGAGGTCCGGGGGCTTGAGTGTCTTCGGGCCACTGCTGGTCGACCGCGATCAGGTAGCGAACGCCCTCTGGCCACGCAAGGTCCGCGAGATCGGCGTCAGCGGGCGCGAGGAGGTCGCCCGCCTCGATCCTGGCGCCGCCCGCAACCCGCTCGGCGACCCGCTCCAGCAGGTCGATGGGGAACGAGTAGATCGACCGGTCGGCGTCGTAGGTGTTCAGCAGCGCCCACGGCCCAGGAAGCACAAGGGCGACCTCCGTCCCGGGCCCGAGGTCGCTCAGTCCTGCCGTGAACAGGTACACGTACGAGCCACCCGGTCGGATCTCGCCGAGCCAGAACCGAAAGGGCAACGACGCGGGTGAATGGCACGGGGAAGACCCCCGCGTAGTTGCGGCTGACGTGCGCAATCACCGGATACCCCTCCTCTGCGGGCCAGTCCCTCGATGCGGCGACGCTCAACCCGCCGAACCGCTCCAACACCGAGACCGTTTCGGGGTCCGCCTTCTTCCAACCCGCGAAGTCCACGGGGTAGCACCGTTGCAGATACCCAAGGCGGTTGACCTCCGCGCCAGCCTCAAGCAGCACCTTCGCTACCTCAGCCTGCCCATGGCGGACCGCGTCCATCTGCGGCGTCAGCGCCGTCTCGTCAGCACGTCCGGGCGGGCACCGCGCGCGAGCAACGTTCGCACTGCGCCCACGTCGCCCACGGCGGCCGCCCGGTTCAGCGGCACCAGGTTCGACCCCCCGGCGTCGGTCTGGTTGACGTCATCCATACCCGCCCCTCGTCTGCCGCCCACTGACCTCAGGCGTCGCGCCGAGCCCTACCGCTGCCGTGCGGTCAGCGGTGTGCCACGGTCATGCCGACGCCACGCGGCCCACGATGCCCGATCGGGGTGTCACTCTCCGGATACGAATCACACCGGAAACGCGAAGGCTCCCGACCGGATCGAGTCGGGAGCCTGTGAAACTAGTGGAGCTAGGGGGATTCGAACCCCCGGCCTTCTCATTGCGAACGAGACGCGCTACCAACTGCGCCATAGCCCCATGCTTTTCAAGCGTCGTTGAGTCTAGCAGCGCGGCTGGGCGCGCCACAAACCAGGCCCGTTCACTCGCCGATCGCGCGCGGGCGGAACTGGGCGACGTTGTCAGTGGTCATCGTCTCCTCCGATTCGACGACCTCCGCCGCCGGGTGGTCGGCGGTCGGGACGATCGGCGCGGTGGCTGTCACGGGGGCCGACAGGTCGATGGTGCGGACCGTGCGCGGCAGCAGCGGCTGCGACACGTACGTGGCGGGCGTGACGGGGATCGGGTCCCACAGCGCGCCGGTCGTGGTCGGCACCGACAGGTCGACGGAGATCTCGATCCCCTCGGTGCCCTCGAAGTCGGTGAGGTCGATCGTCTCGGTGTCCTCGTTCTCGTCGAAGCCCCGCTCCACGGCCGCGGCGCGGGTGTCGAGGCTGCGGTGCATCGAGACCACGGAGAACCGGGCGACCGCGAGGAAGCCGACGAGCAGTCCGCCGGGAACGGCGAGGCTCCACCACGGCACGATCGCCAGGAAGGCGAGCACCGCGAGCGTCACCACGGCGACGAGCAGCGCGCACACGACCACGAGGCGACGCTTCGCCGCCTGGCGCGCGATCATCCGCAGTTCATGCACCTCAGCGCGGCGCGTCAACGGCGTCGACACGGCGGAGGTGTCCTCGTCCTGGTAGTCCTCGACGTCGCGGCGCAGGATCCGCACCGAGTTGGAGAAGCGTTCGGTCGGGTCCCCGTCGAGCTCCACATCGGCCGTCCGCTGCGACATCACCCAGGGCAGGGCGAGGGCGAGGCCGGCGACGACAACAAGGGAGATGAGGATTCCGGCGAGCATGCGACCACCGTAAACAACAACGGTGTAATTTGCGCCCCGACAGGCCGGGCGCGTCGGGTGTTGACGAAAAGTCGGGAGACTACTCCTCGTCGAGGAGCCAGACCTTGACGGCCTCCCCGCGCGGACCGACTCGACCGCCTCGTCCACCACGATGAGGGCGTTGGACGCGGCGAGTTCACCGAGCGCGTGCGGCATCGAGACCGCCGCGACCTGGCGGACGCTTCCCTCCGACGTGACCCTCCCGCGGAGCAGGTGAAGCTGGCCGAGCATCGAGCGCAGCGGCTGCGTCGCGATGGCCCGCACCGCACGGTGCGAGGTGCCCGCACCCATCAACTGGCGGATCATCGGGCGGGCGAACGCCTGGAAGGTCACATAGGCGCTGACAGGGTTGCCGGGCAGCATCAGCATCGGCACCTGGTCCTCGCCGATCAGGCCGAAGGTCTGCATCCGGCCGGGAGACATCGCGACGTTGACCGAGTCGACCAGGCCGATCTCCTGCATGACGGCGGCGACGGCCTCGTAGTCCTCGCGCTTCCCGCCCGTCGTCGAGATGACGAGGTCGGCGCGGATCAGTTGGTCGGTGACGACCTGCTTGATGGTCGCGGGGTCGTTGGAGTGGACGGCGACGCGGAACACGGTCGCTCCGACGGCGCGGGCCGCGGCGGCGATCATGAACGAGTTGGCGTCGGCGCTCTGACCGTGCCCGATCTCCTCGCCCGGATCGACGAGGTGCTCGCCCGAACTGACCACGACGACGCGTGGGCGGGGGCGGACCATCACCTTGTCGATGCCCGCGCCTGCCAGGAGCCCGATGGCGCGGTCGTCGAGGGTGTCGCCCTCGCTCAGCAGGCGCGTGCCCGCCTCCAGGTGCTCGCCGGCGGCGCGTGAGTATTCGCCTGCGGCGACCTTCTCCACGAGCCGCACGCGCCCCTCGGCGAGGGTCCCAAACGTCGTCGGAAGCACGGCGTTCGCGCCGCGCGGCAGCACGTCGCCGGGGCAACCGCCACCACCGCGCCAGCCGGGAGCCGGTCCGTGTCGCCCAGGTCGATCAGTTCGAGTGGCTCGGCGAGGTGCCCCTCGTCATCCAGCAGGTCCGAGGCGCGCACCGCGTAGCCCTCGACCTTCGCGGTGCTGTTCGGCGGGACGTTGATCATGGAGTCGATGTCCTCGCACACGACCTGATCCCATGCGTCGAGCAGCGTCATCCCGAACGGCTTCAGCGGTTCGACGAGGCTCAACAGGTAGGAGGTGTGGTCGGCGACACTGCGCAATCCGGAGGCGTCGACGGCGGGCGGCTCGGGAAGACGAGGCTCCTCCACCGGCTCTTCGACGACGGGCTCTTGCTTATTGCGTGCAAACCAAGCCATGGGTCCTACGATATGGCAATGCTCAGCCGACACAGGAAGGACTCGCTGCGAGCCGCCGTGTTGGCCGAGCGATCCGCCCTCTCCCCCGCCGTCTGGGACGCAGAGGACCGCGCCCGCACCGAGCATGTCCTCGCGCGGCTCACCGGTCGCTCCGGCACCGTCGCGTTGTACGCCTCCCTGCCTGGGGAGCCGGGCACCACCGCACTCATCGACGCCTTGGCCGACGCCGGCTGGAGAGTCCTTCTTCCGGTGCTGAGGCGGCGCGTCGACTGGGCCGAGTTCGCCTCGTGGGGCCAGATGGTGCCCGGCTGGCGCGACATCCCCGAGCCGAACGGCCCGCGTCTGGGGCCGGAGGCTCTCGCGCGGGCGAATCTCGTCTTCGTCTCCGCCTTGAGCGTCGGGCTGGACGGCTCCCGGCTCGGCACCGGCGGCGGCTGGTACGACCGGGCGCTCCCGTCGCGCACCCCCGGCACCCCGGTCGTGGCGCTTGCCCGAGGAGCGGAGGTCGTCGCCTCGGTGCCGATGGAGGAGCACGACGTGGCAGTCCAGGGCGTTGTCACCGAGACGGAATGGGTCGAACTGGAGCGCTGAACTATCATGGGATGGTCCACCGCCGCTGAAGAGAGCCGATCCATGCCCACGTACCAGTACCGCTGCACCAACTGCGGCAACGAGCTCGAGGCTGTGCAGAAGTTCTCGGACCCCGCGCTGACCGTGTGCCCGGAGTGCGAGGGTGAGCTCCGCAAGGTCTTCAGCGCCGTCGGCGTGGTCTTCAAGGGTTCCGGCTTCTACCGCACCGACTCGCGCAAGTCGTCGTCGCTGCCCGCCTCGGAGAAGAAGTCCGACGCTCCGGCGGCCAAGCCCGCCAAGACCGAGTCGGCCCCGGCCGCGGCCGCTCCCCAGGCAAAGTCGGCCTGACGCCGTCCGCCGCGGGTCGCTGAGCCCGTCCATCGCTGGACCGGCCGAAGGGCCGGTGGTTCTCCGGGCCTTCCCCCGTTCCCTGAGCCTGATCGTCCCCTGAGCCTGTCGAAGGGTCCGCAACCAGACACGGAGCACGGACGTCTCGACAAGCTCGACGAACGGCCGGGTTAGGGCCTTCGTTGAGCATGTTTGGTTGCTCATTGCGTGTTGAGCCGTAGTTGAACGTTCGAATCGCAATCGACTTACCAAACATGCTCAAGGCCAGGCCAGTTGAAGTGGAAATGTTGACTGACCTTGCCCTGTGGACAGGTGAGAACGACCTCCCACCGCGGCGGATAACGGGGCATGCGACGCATTGCCACCTCCATCGTCACCTTCGTCTCCTGGCACAGACGCGCGATCGGCGCGCTGCTGGCCGCCGCGTCCGTCCTGCTGCTCGCTGAGGCGCTGAGGACGCCCGTCGAGACGGTCGACGCCCTGGTCGCCACCGTCGCGCTGCCCGCCGGGCACACCATCACCCCCGCCGATGTGGAGGTCAGGGCTCTACCGCCCGGAGCCTTGCCCGACGACTCCCTGGCCTCGCCAGATGACGCGATCGGGCGCACCCTCGCGGCGGCGGTCAGCGGCAGCACAGTGCTGCAGCCTGGCTCGCTCGCCAACGATCACCGGGCAGCAGACGGGCGCGCGATCGTGCCGATCGCCGTCTCCGACGACGGGCTGCGAGCGCTGCTCTCCCCCGGTGACAGGGTCTCCCTGGTGACCCAAGGCCCCGATTCCATGGTGGTGCTCTGCTCAGACGCGATCATCGTGGCGCTTCCCTCCGGGCCGGACCCCGCCGGGCGCCTGGCGGACGCGACCCAGCGGCCCTCAACGATGATCCTCGTCGAGGTCCCTCAGGAAGATGCGGCCAACGTCGCGACGTTCGGACAGGGGGTCGGGGTCAGCGTGATTTTGGGCACGGTGTAGGGTTGGGGGGCCGAAGGGTGTTGCCACGGCCCCTTTGATCGTTATATATTCTTTCGCGGTCAACTGCTGGCCCACCCGTGCTGCCCTCTGCAGCGCCGGGCAACTCCCCCGCCACGGCGAGGCACACAGAAAGACACACTTCCTATGAAGGGTTTCAAGGAATTCCTGCTGCGCGGCAACCTCGTTGAGTTGGCCGTCGCCTTCGTCATCGGCGGCGCGTTCGCCACCGTCGTCGAGGCCTTCACCACGATGTTCATGGACATCCTCGGCAAGGCCGGCGGCACGCCGGACTTCTCCGCCTGGAAGCCGGGCGGCGTCAGCGTCGGCGTGTTCCTGACCGCGCTCGTCGCGTTCGTCATCATGGCCGCCGTCGTCTACTTCGGCGTCGTGCTCCCCTACAACAAGGCCAAGGCGCGCTTCGAGAAGCCCGCCGAGGAAGCGGCCGCGGCTCCCACGACCGAGGACCTGCTCGTCGAGATCCGCGACGTGCTGAAGACCCAGCGCAACTGAACCACCTCACACAATCGGGGCGTCCCTTCGGGGGCGCCCCTTTTGCATGCCCGGCCCGGGCTCGCTCAGGGCCTCAACCCCAGTGAGGTGGCCGGTCGTCCGCGAGCCGCTGCTCGTCCCTGGTGAGCGGGCGGATCGCCTGGTTGGCGTGCGTCAGACCGTCGAGGCCGAGTTCCCGACGCGCCTCGGCGAGGGCGGCGTCGAAGCGGGCGAAGCCGATGGCGCGGCGCGCCTCGATCGGCACGGCGAAGGGCCAGGGAAGCTGCTCCTGCTGGCAGCGGTGCCTGAGGTCGGCGAGGCTCGAACGGTCGAACCCCGCCTCGGCCAGCGCCGCCTCCAGCCCGCCGTCGCCGACGGAGAGTTGTCGGCCGGTCAGGGCAAGTGTCAGCGCCTCGGCCAGTTCTACGTCAGTCACCGAGATGGGTGCCGACCGGGATGGTCGCGGGGCCGCCCTCGTCGAGCAGTTCCACGTCTCCGGTCACCACGACGCTGGGCTCGAACGTCCAGTCGCCCGTGACCTTGAGCGAGGACGCCTTACGCAGGGACGGTGCGGACGGGATCCGGCGGCTGAACTCGTCGACCAACTTGTAGTAGCGCGAGTCGAGCGCGATCTCGGGGGCCGACTCGGTGGTGGCGACCAGCTTGCCTTCCGCGGTCAGCGAGTACACGTCGGAGCGCAGCAGCAGCAGTTCGTTGGTGGTCTTGACGGGAAGGAAGCGGTCCCGGCCGACGCAGATCGCGGTCGCGCCCTCGAACACCTCGATGGCGGCACCCATGGCGGACTCGATCTGGATTACCGGCGTCGAGGACGAGTCGCCGGGATCGACCGTCTTCTCGTTGCGGATCAGCGGAAGTCCAAGCACCGAGTTGCGCTCGACGAGCGCCGCCCGAAGCGCCACGAGGTCGAACCACAGGTTGTTGGTGTGGAAGAACGGGTGACGGTGCTCGTCGGTGAAGTAGTCCATCTCCTCCGCGGCCGTCTGGGCGGTGTCGCGCAGGATCAGTTGCCCGTCCTCCTTGCGGATCGCAAGATGGCCGCCCTTCTTGTCGTTGATCGTGCGGCGGCACAGCTCTGCTGCATAGGGCGCCCCCGACTGCGCGAACCAGCCCGCGATGGTGGCGTTGGGTGCGGCGCCCAGGTTGTCGCCGTTGGACACGCAGGCGTAGCGGAAGCCGTGCTCGATGAGTTTGTCGAGCACGCCGGAGCCCTCAAGTGCGGGGTACAGGTCCCCGTGGCCGGGCGGGCACCACTCGAGAGTCGGATCGTCGGCCCATTCGACCGGAGTCAGGTCGTCGGCGCGCAGCTTGGGTTCCTTGCTCTGCACGAAGCTGAGCGGAAGATCCTCGACGTACAACTCCGGATACTTCGCGAGGTACTCGAGGGTGTCACCCTCGGTACGGAAGGAGTTCATCAGCAGAAGCGGCAGGCGTGCGTCGTAGCGTTCCCGCGCCGCGAGGACCTGCCGGGCGATCAGGTCCAGGAAGTTCATCCCGTCGCGGACCTTGAGCAGGGTCTTGGCCTTGTCGAGACCCATCGACGTACCGAGGCCGCCGTTGAGCTTGATGATGACGGTCTTCCCGATGGCCTCGCGGGCCTGCGCGTCGGTGATGTCGACGTCCGCCAGCATCGGCGGATCGAGGAGCGGCTCGATGGTGTCCTCGCGGATGACCCCGGTGGCGCCGGACTCGAGGAGCTCATAGAAACGCGAAAACACCTCGATCGCGGGCGCGGACACTCCGGCGTCGAGCATCTTCTGACGGGCGGCTTCCAGACCGGCTGCAGACACAGGTACTTTCCCTTCACGAGCGAACGCGTTCGATCCTAACGGCCACCAGGCCAGAGGTGAATCCGCTCACCCCTTCGGGCGGAGTTCCGCTCACACGCGCCACCCATGTGACTCACAGCCTGCACACAGACTCGGTTGGTTGGGTCGGAACATGCCTGATCCCGATCGGAAGGACCCAACGATGGGTCGTTACCCGCACGAAGCCACGTTCACCGTCATGGACCTCGATTGCCTCGTCATCACGACCGAGCCAGAGGAACTCTTCCCCGCCATTGACGAGGTCATCGAAACCGTCAACACCCTCGCCGCCACCGCCTCTCTCGACCTGCACGGTTCCGAGGTGTCGCGGCTCGGTAGGCTCGCGCGCTTCGCGGAGATCACCGTGCCCGCCAGCGACACGCTGATCGACTACCTGCGCGCTGCGCTGTGGGCGGCCGACCTGACCGGCGGCCTGGTCGACCCCACCGTCGGGTCGCTCGCCTCAGACGACACATCCCGCGGCTGGGAACGGATCGTGCTCGGAGATGGCGTCGTGACGCTGCCACGCGGCTGCGTCCTGGACCTCGGCGCCACCGCCCCGGCCCGCGCGGCGGACCTGCTGGTGCGACGTCTCGCCGAGGAGCATCGCGGCGGGTTCCTGGTCAGCATCGGCGGCGACATGGCCGTCGCTGGCGACCATCCGGACGAGGGCTGGAGGATCCCCGTCACCAGCCCCACCGGAAAGATGCTGCAACTTGTCTCGACGACGAGGGCGGCGCTTGCCCGTTCCGCGTCCGCATCGACGGACGGAGCGCCCGCGGTGGTCGATCCGCGCACCGGCGACGCCGCCGACCGAGTGTGGACGCAGGTGACGGTCGCGGCATGCACCGCTCTCGAGGCCAACGCCTGGGCGACGGCATCGGTGGTGCTCGGCGAGCGGGCGCCCGACTGGCTGACGCACTTCGGCGTCTCGGCCCGGCTCGAACGTCGCACCGGCACGACCCGCTTCACGAAGGGCTGGCCGCACCCTCGCCTGGTCGCCGCTTAGGAGACGTGGACAATGCCGTGCGCGCCCCGCTCGGCGTCGCTCATCAGGTGGCTCACGACCGGGTAGTGGCCCGGCTCGGTGAAGGTGAGTTCCACGAAACCGCCCTCCGCTGGCTGCAGGGCGAGCGCCTGTGCGCCCCCTCCCGATGAGCCGAAGGCGTCGGCGCCGTCCTTGAGGTGGTAGCCGCCCTCGCGGTAGAGCGTGTCGAACTGGCCGCCGACGATGTGGAAACTGGACGCCCTGTCGGGGCCTGCGTCGAGGACGAAGAACCTGACCTTCTCCCCGACCTTCGCTTCGAACATCTGCTGGTCGTACTGGTTCGCGACGCCGTTGAACACGACGAAGTCGGGGTTGCCTGCCGCGATCCGGGCCGGGTCGATGTCCACCGCAGCCTCCGCCGTCGAGGCGTTGGTTGTGAAGACCTCGGACTGCACGAGGACGTACTCCCTGTCGACCTTCGGCAGGCCGCCCTCCGGTTCGATGATGACCACCCCGTGCATGCCTGCGGAGATGTGGGCGCTCATCGGCATGGTGGAGCAGTGGTACATCCACACGCCCGCCCGCTCGGCGGTGAACCGGTAGACGAGCCTCTCCCCCGGCGCGATGGTGCGCATCGGCTGGTCGGGTGCGACCGCGCCCGCGTGGAAGTCGATGGAATGCCCCATGGTGCCGTCGTTGATCAGCGTGATCTCGAACGCGTCGCCGACCCTGCCCCGCAGGGTCGGCCCGACCGGCCCGCCGTTGAACGTCCAGCGACGCTGCCAGACGCCGGGCGCGACCTCGAGCGGCACCTCCGTCACCCTGAACTCGTACTTGTGCACCGTCTCCGCGGTCAGCGGCGGCGCGACCGGGTCGACGATCCGGCTCAGCTTCGCGGAAGCGTCGGCGGTGGCGCCGTGCCCGCTGTGATCGGCGGGCGTTGAGGTCGGTTCCGGCTGAGCAGAACCCGCAACCACGACGTCGAAGACCATGCCCATCTGACGGTGGCCGACGACGGTGCACCAGCCCTCGATGCTTGCCCCGACGACGCCGAGGTCGAGTTCCGCGGTCTCACCCATCGCGAGGCGCGGGGTCCGCGCCGAGCCGATCAACAGGTCGTGCACGTTGGTGGCGTCATGGTTGGTCAGTTTGATCACGACACGGTCGCCCGGGTTGACCTCCACCCGGTTTGGTTCGAAGCGCATGTCGTGGGCCATCACCTCGACGGTGACGGTCTGCCCGGTCGGTGCGACCTGGGTGGCGGGCGGCGCCCCGGCGTTGAGGCCAGCGGCCGACGGGTCGGCCCCGATGCCGAGCGTCAGCGCGATCGCCAGGGCGGCGATCCCGGCCACGAACCCGTTGCCGGTGATCGCGGAGGTCCGCTGCGGCTCGGCGGCAGGCTCGCCCGCCTGGGCCCGCCGCTTCTCGGTCGCGGCGGCGCGCAGGCCGAGGATGAGCAGCGGGATGAACGCCACGAGGGCGAGCAGCACCAGCGAGGAGACGCTCACCTTCGCCCAACTCGGGATCGGCAGGAGCCACAGCAGCAGGCCCCCGTTGATGATGACGAGGCGGGCGGTGGCGAACCGGTCGAAGTAGCGCCCTCCCGCCCTGACGACCCGCGGGCCACCGCCGAACACCGACGGCAGCAGGTAGGAAAGTGCCCCGGTGAGCAGTTGCAGCAGGAACCCGACGACCCACACCGCGGCGAGCGTCGGGTAGTCGGTCGCCAGGCGGAGGTCGTCGGAGAAGGCGACGTGGACCGCCGTCATGATCAGCGCGATGGTCGCCCAGACGGCACCCGCGAGGATGGAGGCCGACGCGAACTCCCGGGGAGGCTGCTTTCGGGCGGGGGCCACGAGGCAGCGCCCGAACCAGACGAGGCCCGCCGCGTAGCCGAGGATGCCGACGGCCGAGACCAGACGCAGGCCGGTCAGCGACCCGGCGATCACGACCGCCAGGGAGCCGAGCAGGATCGGAAGGGCCTGCTTGGCGAGGCGCTCGGCGCGGTCGTCCATCCTGGTGCGCAGCACCGTCGGCCAGAAGGTGACGAGCGTCCCGACGACCGTCAGGCCGACCCAGCCGAGCAGCATCGTCAAGGAGTGGGCGACCAGCAGGTTGGCGTGCCAGCGGTCGTCGAGGCCGAGCGCGAGGGTCGCGCCGAACCCAGCCCCGACCGGCAGGCAGAGCGCAGCGGCGACGTAGTAGCGGATGCAGATCCGGAAGCGGCCGGGAAGCGCGCGCCTGAGGTCGCACACCAGCACGACGCCGTGCCACAGCACCGCCGTTGACACCAGGGTCGCACCGACGACCACGAGCCACCAGATGGCCACGGGTACGCCGATGAAGACGAGCAGCGCCCCGACGGCGAGCATCACGAGTCGGGCGTCGGCGAGCCTTCTGGTGTGGTCATCGTCGCGGGTCTTCAGCAGCGCGGCCGTGAAGTGGGCGCTCCAGACCATGATGGCGTGCGTGATCGCGCCGAGGGCGATCAGGTGGACCATCAGCCAGGTCGACTCCGGGATCCACCGGTGCGCGCCCGAGACGGCGACGGCGGCGACGAACCACAGGACGAGGGTGTAGTCGCGGAACCCGCGCTTGCCCCTCATCCCCTGACCACCGAGACGACGACGGTGAGTGCGAACAACAGGACGGCTGCCACGGTGAGCGTGCCTCCTACCTGATAGGCGAGGGTGGTCTGTGAGAGGGCGCCTGCGAAGCGGACGGCGAGGCCGGCGTTGAGCAGGACGAGGGGCACCCACATGGGGGCGCGATACGGAAGGGGTCGACCGATCACCGCCGGGAAGATGATCGGGGCGTGGGCCATGATCATCGACATCCCGAAGCCGAGGAACACCCCGTGGACGACGGTGTCGTACGCGCCTGCCGACGTCGGTTGCCCGACGACGAACCACACGACCCCGGCGAGCCCGAGCCACACGTTGCCCGCCAGGAGCGCGGCAGCGTTGAACCGGCGCAGCCCCTTGGAGCGGATCATCCGGCGGCCCACGTCGTCGCGGATCAGCCACGCGGCGGTGATCAGGCAGCCGAGGCCGAACGCCCGCGCGCCCCAGTCGGGGAGGGCGAGGCTCAGCGCGGCGGCCACCGCAAGGAACCCGCTCACGGCGAGCAGCATAGGGACGGCCCGACGTCCCATGGTCAGTTGCGCCAGTTCCGCGCGCTCCGAGCCGATGGCGATGACGAGGAAGGCCGCCAGCAGGATGACGACGCTCGGCATCTCGGCGAACAGCCAGGAGACGGAGGCAAGGACGGTGAACAATGCGGCAAGCACCTGCGCGGCCACGAGCCCGAGCGGGGCGCGCCGCCACAGCGCGAGCGTCACCACCAGGAACGCGATTGCGCCGTCGAGCAGCAGCAGTTTTCCGAGTGCGACGGGCAGGCCGGTGAGCAGGACGAGCGACCCCAGGGCGAACAGCCCCGGTGCCAGGTAGGCGAGCGGGTTGCGCAGGGCTTGGGCGCGCTCAAGTGAGATGAGGGTGCCCATGAAGCCGAGCACCATCACGGGGCCGTGCAGGTCGGCGATCCGGTCCGAGATGACCGGCGCCCACAGGCCGAGCCGGAGCAGCCCGGCGTTGAGGCCGGTGAGGAGGGAGAGGCCTGCGAGCGCGATGAGCGTCATCCGCAGGCCGCGCGTCCGCTCAGAGGCGGCGAGTGCGGAGGTCATGGCGTTGCCCTGAGGGCCCCGCCACGGTGCTGTCAGAGGGGAGGGACAAACGCACCGCGGCGGGGGCCGGGTCAGGCGTGGGTGAGCTTGAGCTTCCACGCCTCGGGGCCGCGTTGAACATACTCCACCGCGATGTCACCGCCGTGCCGCTCGGCGATCTGGCCCAGCAGGGGGAGGGGGTCGTGCGGGGCGATCAGGATGAAGGCAGCACCGGGCTGGAGCCCGTCGACGACGCCGAAGATCGCGGCGTGCCGGACGGCGTGCGGGATGGTGCGGGCGTCGAGTTCGGGAAGCTGTTCGTGGGCTGCTCCGCAGCCGCAGGCGGACTTGGCGGTCAGGTTGAGTTCGGTCACGCTTCGAATATTACTACCATCTTCTTGGATTAATCATCAGGGGCTTTGGAGCAGGCCCGCCAGCGCCAGCCGTGATGCGTCGCATGGGGCGTGACGGCTATCCTTGTCGAGTTGGCCCCGTAGCTCAGGGGATAGAGCAGAGGTTTCCTAAACCTTGTGTCGGAAGTTCGAATCTTCCCGGGGTCGCCACGCCTGCGATGTCCTCCAACCCCGTCGGAACGGCTCTCGCCCCTGATGTGGTTCGGCGTGGCCCTCGCTCCCCCGTCCTTGGAGGACGTCGCCTCGGCCTGTCGCTGGCTGAGCCGTGAAGCAGCGGGTGCCCCGCCTCCTTCGGTCGGAACCCGTCGCCGGTGCTGGGTGCTGCCGGTCGAGTCACCTGAGGACCCCTCGCCCGTCCGAATTGGGGATCGATCCCGCGCATGCGCCGATGGGGTGTGCTTGCATGGAGCCATGACTGTTCCCGTGATCAGACTCAATGACGGCCCGGAAATCCCCCAACTCGGCTACGGCGTGTTCAAGGTGCCCGCAGGCGACACGGAGCGCGCGGTGAGCGAGGCGCTCGAGATCGGCTACCGCCACATCGACACCGCCGCGATCTACGGCAACGAGGAGGGCGTCGGCAGGGCGATCGCCGCAAGCGGACTGCCACGCGACGAACTGTTCGTCACCACCAAGCTCTGGAACGATGACCACGACGGCGATGCACCCGATCGCGCGATCGAGGAGAGCCTCGGCAAGCTCGGCCTCGACCACGTCGACCTGTATCTGGTGCACTGGCCGACGCCGGAGAACGACAACTACGTGCACGCGTGGGAGAAGGTGGTCGGGATCCGCGAGCGCGGCCTGACCCGCAGCGCAGGCGTGTCCAACCACCTCGTGCGTCACCTCGACCGACTGGTCGACGAAACGGGCGTCGTCCCGTCGGTGAACCAGATCGAGTTGCACCCGCGGCACCTGCAGGCCGACATCGTCCGGTGGTGCGCCGAGCATGGCGTCGCCGTCGAGGCGTGGGGTCCGCTCGGGCAGGGCAAGTACGACATCGCCGCATGCGGCCCGGTCGCCGCCGCGGCCACCGCCCACGGTCGCAGCCCCGCGCAGGTCGTGCTGCGTTGGCACCTGCAGCGGGGCAGGATCGTGTTCCCCAAGTCGGTACATGTGGAGCGCCTGCGGGAGAACTTCGACGTGTTCGACTTCGACCTGACGGACAGGCAGTTGGACGCGATCGACTCGCTGGACCCGGGCGACGGCCGCGGGCGCGTGGGGTCGCACCCCAACGACGTGAACTGAGGTCGGCCGAGTCGGAGCCGTTCCCCGAGCAGTCGGGGTCCGAAAACCGTTCCCCGAGCTTGTCGAAGGGTCGCTCGTTCCCCGAGCCTGTCGGGGGGGCCACATGCCGTACCCCGAGGTGGTCGAGGGGTCGCTCGTTCCCCGAGCTTGTCGAGGGGTCCGAAACCACGAGCCGGTCAGGCCGTTCCCCGGTATCTCGAGGGGTCCGAAACCACCAGCCACGCTCGACGCTCGGACGCTTCGACAAGCTCAGCGATCGATGACCGCGACCCAGTCAACGGCCAGGCCGTTCCCCGAGCCTGTCGAGGGGTCCGAAACCACCAGCCACGCTCGGCGCTCGGACGCTTCGACAAGCTCAGCGATCGATGACCGCGACCCAGTCAACCGGCCGGGCCTCCCCACGCGGCTGTCGAGGGGCGACCGATTCCCGAGCTGGTCGAGGGTCGCTCGTTCCCCGAGCTTGTCGAGGGGTCCGAAACCACCGCCCCACTAAGCGCTTCGGCAGGCTCAGCGGACGGGCCGGGTCAGCGTTCGTGGCGCAGAAGCAGGTGGTCGAGGTGAGCCCTGATCTCGGGCCACTCCCCCGCGGTCACCGAGTACATCACCGTGTCGCGGATGGTGCCGTCCCTGCGCTGCGCTTGGCCGCGGATCACGCCGTCGCGCTTGGCCCCCAACCGCTCGATGGCCCGTTGGCTCGCGTGGTTGAAGTTGTCCGTCCGCCAGCCGACCGTATTGCAGCAGAGGTCCTCGAACGCGTGGATCAGCAGCAGTCGCTTCACCACAGTGTTGACGCTCGTGCGCTGGGACGACCTGCCAAGCCACGTGTAGCCGATCTCCAGGCGGCGCGGACCGGGCAGGATGTCGTGGAAGCTGGTGGTGCCGAGCACCCGGCCGGATGCCTCGTCGATGATCGCGAACGGGAACCTGGTGCCGTCCTCTCGGGCGGCGAGCGCGGCCTCGACGTAGCCACGCGTCTGCCCCGGCTCGGGCACCGAGGTGAGCCGGACGCGCCAGAGTTGCCCGTCGGCCGCGGCCGCCTCGAGCCCGTCGACGTGGGCGAGTGTCAGGGGCTCGACGCGCACGCCGCGGTCGGTCAGGGTTACTGGCTGCACGAAGGTCACGGACCTGTTGTACCGCACCGTGAGGTCGCGATCGGCGGGGTAACCGAACTTCGTCCGACTCGACAAGGCTTCGAGGGCGGTCGTCGTTGGCTGAGCATGCCGAAGTGTCCCCAGTGTTCACGGTGGTCGCGGACCCCTCGACAAGCTCGGGGGAACGTGTCTGCGTCGCCTCGACAAGCTCGGGAACACCGGTCGCTGAGCCTGTCGAAGCGTCCGAACGCTCCGCTGAAGTTTCGGACCCCTCGACAAGCTCGGGGAACACCGATCGCTGAGCCTTTCCAAGCGTCCGAACACCGAACCGCGCCGAGACGTCCAAACGTCGGCGGGCGCGCAGACGCCGCGCAAGACCCCGCGGACGTCACGAGGTTTCGACCGATGTCGCCCGCTCCGCGGCCGACATGGCTCAACCAGCAAACACCGCGCCGCTTCGACAAGACACCTCCCGGACGCTGGCGCGCGAGAGCGACGCGTCCAAACGCCGATGTGGTTCCGGACCCCTCGACAAGCTCGGGGACCGATCGCTGAGCCTGTCGAAGCGTCCGAACGCCGCTGTGGTCTCGGACCCCTCGACAAGCTCGGGGAACGGCGGTCAAGGTCGGGGAACGGCGGTCGCTGAACTCGCGGCCGACTTGGCTCAACCAGCGCCTCGGACGGCGGATCAGAGCCAGAGGCTGGCTAGCTGGGCCGAGGCGACGCCGCTGCCGTTGCGGGCGTCGAGCCGACGGGCGATCTCGCGTCCCTCATCCAACAGTCGGACGCCGCGCTCGTCGGTCGGGTCGCGCCGCAGCAGGGCGCCGGCCAGCGCAGGGAACCCCTCCCACGAGATCGGCAGGTTGGCCCGTACCAGTTCCTCGAGCGACGGGGCGAGTTCCTCGAGCGACGGGGCCCGGTCCAGCGAGGACAGCAGGTACGGGAGCACCCGGTTCGACGCGACCTGGGCGAGGCGCTCGACAGAGCCGAGGATCGCCTCGGCCGCCTCCGCAGCCGCCTCCGCCGACGCGAAGCGGCGCGCCAGGTAGGCCCGGAACGCTCCGTATCGGCGGGCGTTGACCTCGCTGGCGAGACCGAGTTCGGGCGGGAAGGACAGCAGCAACTGGCCCGCGAGTTCCGCGTCGACGCGGACCGTGCCGCGGAGCACGTCGAACTCGACCTCGCCGACGGGAGCCTCGTCGCGCTCAGCCGCCGCAAGCATCCGCACCTGCTCCTCGGACAGTTCGTCGGCCTCGCCGAGGTGCGCCGCAAGCAGCGATCGGCACACGTCCACCTGATAACTGGCCAGGCCAAGGCGGTCGGCCAACTGCTGCTGCGCGTCGATGAACGCCCTGATCTGTTCCAGGCTGATCTCCGGGACGGCCAGGTCCCCCTCAACCACCGTCTGGAACACCTCCATGGTGCCGTCCCTGGTGTACTCCTCGACCTGCTCCCCCGCTGCGCCGAGGAACTCCTGCAGACGCCGGAAGGTCTCGTGCGAGGCGACCGGGTCGCCGAAGATGTTGTGGTAGAGCGCCAGGTTGATCAGCGCGACGGCCTCGGTGGTCGGGTACCGCAGGATGCGCGACTCGCCGATCGCCAGTTCAGCGAGACGCTCCGCGGCGGCAGCATCCGGCGGCGACAACAGATCGGCGGCAACCCTGGCGGACCGGCCGCACCGCTCCTGCAGCGAGACGGGCAGGTCGGCGGGGGTGACGGCAACGCGGTCGAGGTAGCGCACCGCGACCTCGTCGATGTCCATCTCGGCGCCCGTCACCGTCGCAGGAGAAACGCCGTCGGCGACGCCGGGCCACCACCGGCGCCGCAGGCAGTCGGCCTGCGCGGTGGTGCCGTTTCGCGCATCGAGGTCCTCGGCGTGACGTTGGGCGGCGCGCATGAAGGCCCCCGCGTCGCCCGCTTCGCCGCGCAGGTGAAACTGCCGGGCGAGGGCCGCGACGACCGGGTAGTTGCCCGGGTAGTGCAGGTCGGCGGTGTACATCACCCGGCCGACCACGGGACCGGCCAGGTCGGGGCGTGCCTCGAGCGCGCGCAGCAGGTCCGCGTCGGGAATCCCCGTCGCCGCCTCGAGATCGAGACGATCCCAAAGGCCGGACGTCACGGCCGCGCCCTCCTCGGCGCGGCCCGCCTGCGCGAGCCTCGACGCCAGCGTGATCCGCTGGAACGCCTCGGCGGGGTCACCGTCCGGAAGCGCCTGCAGCAGTTCGCGCTGGAGGGCGATCGCGGCGTCCAGGTCGACCCGGTCGAGTAGCGTCAGGTCCACGCCCGCATCAACAGGTGCGGCCAGGCTCGCCCGCCACGCTTCGAGGCCCTCGATCGTTGCGGCCCGGTCTCCGAGGCAGGCAGCGACCATGGCGGTGGCAAGCAGTCGCGGCGCCTGCGAGCCGTGCACCGCGGCGGACTGCCGCCCGACCTGGTCGATGACAACCCGGATCACCTCGAGCGGGATCTCGGGCAGCCCCATCATGAGCGCAACGTGGTCCGGGGCCTCGGCGCGCATCGCCGCGAGCAGGTCCGGGTGGATCGCGTCGGCGTACCGGCCGAGCAGCGCGATCAGTTCGATGTACGCGTCGACGGCCGCCTGAGGCCGCACGTCACCGAGCAGGGCGACCGTCTCCTCGTACTTGACCACAGCCATCAACTGCGGGAACTCGATGCGCTCGGCCTCCGCGTACAGCGCTTCAAGGGAATCGTTCCTCGCCTGCCCGGGTGGCAGGCGGGTGAGGGCCTCGAACCAGGACGTCAGATCCGCCACCTGCTCGGCGACCGGCGTCTCGAGCATTGTCAGGTCCCGATACGTGATCATCTCGCGACGCTAACACGGGCGCCGAACACTTGACGGAGGCAGCACAATTGCTGAGTGGAAACTGTCTTCCTGCTTGTGGCGATCGCGATCACCGTCATTGCTGGCACCGCGCTGTCCGAGCGTCTGCGGATCGCCGCGCCCATGCTGCTGATCGCGGTCGGCATCGTCGCGTCCTATCTGCCGTTCATCCCGGAGATCCATCTGGAACCGGAGGTGGTACTGCTGGGACTGCTTCCCCCGCTGCTGTATTCGACGGCGATCCAGACCTCGCTCCTGGACGTGCGCGCAAACGTCGGCAATGTGCTGCAACTCTCGGTCGTGCTTGTGGTGGTGACCACCGCGGCCGTCGCCTGCGTCGTCATGTGGCTGCTGCCCTCGGTCGGTTGGCCCGTCGCGGTGGCGATCGGCGCGGTCGTCGCGCCGCCGGACGCGGTCGCCGCGACCGCCGTGGCGCGCCGGATCGGGCTGCCTCGCAGGGTGGTCACCATCCTTGAAGCGGAGTCGCTGCTCAACGACGCGACCGCCCTGGTGGCGCTGCGTACCGCGATCGCCGCCATCGCCGCGACCGTGTCGGTGGGCGCGATCGAGTTCGACTTCCTGCGCGCCGCAGGTGGTGGCCTGATCATCGGTCTGCTGGTCTTCATCGTGGTCGCCTGGGTCCGCAGGCGGCTCGAGAACCCCCTGCTCGACACGGCCGTGTCCTTCGTGACCCCCTTCGCCGCCTACCTGATCGCCGAGCGGATCCACTCCTCCGGCGTCATCGCCGTGGTGGTGGCCGGAATCCTGCTCGGGCACAAGGCGCCGATCATCCAGAACGCCCGTTCCCGCATCACGGAGACCATCACGTGGCGCACCATCGCGTTCCTGCTGGAGAACGCCGTCTTCCTGCTGATCGGCCTGCAGACCCGCTCGATCCTCGCCGCGATCGCCGAGAGCGACCTCAGCATCGGACGCGTGATACTGGTGTGTCTCGCGGTACTCGCCTGCGTCATCGTGGTGCGCGTGGGGTTCGTCTTCGCTCAGCAGGGCATCCGCGACGCCTTCCGTCCACCGTCGGAGCGGATGCCGCGCAGCAGTTCGTTCGTGATCGGCTGGGCGGGGATGCGCGGGGTGGTGACGCTCGCCGCGGCGCTGCTGATCCCCGAGACGGTGCCACACCATGAGGTGCTGCTCCTGATCGCGCTGACGGTCGTCGTCGGGACCTTGTTCGGGCAGGGTTTGACGCTGCCGCTGATCACCAGGGCACTCAAGGTCGACGCGCCCGACCCGGCAAGCGATGCGCTAGCCAGGGCCACCGTGCTGCAGCAGGCGGCCGACGCGGGCCTGCGCCGCTTGAACGAACTCGACTTCGACGACCAGACCGGGGTCGTCGACCAGATCCGCACGCGCCTGGATCAGCGCACCTTCGCCGCCTGGGAGCGGCTCTCCACCACGACCGGCGCCGAATCGCCGTCCGACCTGTACGCCCGCATCCGGATCGAGATGATCGACGCCGAGCGTGCCCGGGTGCTGGAGATCCGCAGCGAGGGTCGGGTGCCTTCCGATGTCGTCCGCGAGGTGCTCGGCATGCTCGACCTGGAGGAGTCGATGATCGACGTCAGCGCCGAGACCCGCGAGTTCGTGCGGGCTGCCCCGCTCGGCGAGGACGGGGGCGACTGCCCCGACCTCCTCGACTACCCGGCGGTCGAGACCGCCAAGGACGCTTTCTGCCAGCGTTGCCGCGACGAGGGAACCCACACCGTCGCACTTCGCCAGTGCCTCGTCTGCGGCAACGTCGCCTGCTGCGACTCATCCCCCGGCCAGCACGCCACCGCGCACTTCCACGACACCGGTCACGCCGTGATGGAGTCGGCAGAGCCGGGCGAAAACTGGCGCTGGTGCTATGTCCACCTGAAGACCTCGTGAGGAACGAATGACAACACCCGACGCCCCCGCCATCGTCTGCATCTCCGCAGGACACCCCGACGTCCTCGCCGCTCAGTTCCGCCGCTACGAGCACGAGTACGACCTCGTCATCACCGGTTCCGCCCTCGAGGCAAAGCACCGCACCAAGGACCTGCTGGCCGCGGGCGCGACGGTCGCACTGTTCGTGATGGAGACGAACCTGCCCGACGCGACCTGGTACGAGGCGATGCACATGATGCGCACCGCCGTCCCGACCGCCCGACGCGTGGTGGTGTCGCCGTGGGAGACGTTCATCGCGGAGAGCACCGACCTCAGGCACGCGCTGGCGGCGGGCAAGTTCGACGCCCACCTGCTGTTGCCGCGTGGGGTGCGCGACGAGGAGTTCCACGTCGCGATCGGGGAACTGCTCAACGACTGGGGCGCGACGGCGGCGCCGCAGGTCGAGTCGATCCAGATCATCGCCCCCGAGGCCACCGCGCTGACCCGGGCCATCTCCGACTTCCTGTTGAGGGCGGGCACGCCGCACGGCATGCACCACCCAGACTCGCCCGCTGGTCGCGCGGTGCTGGAACGCTGGGAGGGGCCCGCAGGCTCCTGGCCGCTCGTCGCGGCGCCCGGCATCGTCGAGCACTGCACGTCGGTGCGCCAACTCGCGGTGCGACTGTACGGTCGCCCGGACGACATCGACGTCGACGAGGTCATCGACCTGGCGATCGTCGGGGCAGGCCCTGCCGGACTCGCGGCCGCCGTGTACGCGTCGAGCGAGGGGCTCAGCACCATCGCCATCGAGGCGGAGGCGATCGGCGGCCAGGCCGGCACCAGTTCGATGATCCGCAACTACCTTGGCTTCCCGCGCGGCATCTCGGGGATGCGGCTGACCCAGCGGGCGCGCAGCCAGGCGTTGAGGTTCGGCACCAGGTTCTACACGGGCTGGCCGGTCACGGGCGTCACACCCGGCTCGGACGGCGCACCGCACCGGGTCCACACCGACGGCGGCGACGTGCTCGCCCGCACCGTGGTGGTGGGCGCTGGGGTCACGTACCGCAGGCTCGGCGTCGGATCGTTGGAGGCCCTCGTCGGGGACGGTGTGCACTACGGCGCGGCCATGGCGGTCGCACCGGAACTGGTCGGCCAGGACGTGGTCGTGGTCGGCGGGGGCAACTCAGCGGGCCAGGCTGCGGTGCACCTGGCAAGGTACGCGCGGTCCGTGACCCTGGTGGTGCGGCGCGAGGACCTCACATCCACGATGTCGACGTATCTGATCAACGAGGTGAGCTACAACCCACGGATCACAGTGCGGGGCAACTGCGAGGTGGTCGACGGCGGCCCAGGCGAGGATGGCCACTTGGCCTGGGTCGATCTGCGCGACGTCGTCACGGGTGAAACGGAGCGCCGCGAGGTGCGTGCGTTGTGTCTGTTGATCGGCGCCGAGCCGCAGTCGGCCTGGCTGCCGGAGGCGGTTCTCCGCGACGAGCAGGGCTTTGTCCTGACAGGCCGCGACCTGCCGCCCGAGGCCTGGCTCGACGGTCGCCCGCCGACGGACCTTGAGACGTCGGTGCCAGGCGTGTTCGCGATCGGGGACATCCGCTCTGGGTCGATGAAGCGGGTGGCCTCGGCGACGGGTGAGGGCGCGACGGTCGTGTCGCTGGTGCACGGCCACCTCGCTGGGCTGGGCTGACGGCGGGCAGTTCCCGAGCCGAACCGTTCCCCGAGCCTGTCGAGGGGTCCGAACACCGCGCCCAAACCGTTCCCCGAGCCCGTCGAGGGGTCCAAACCCCGCACCGCTCCGATCCCCGAGCCCGTCGAGGGGTCCAAACCCCGCACCGCTCCGATCCCCGAGCCCGTCGAGGGGTCCGAACACCCAGCCACAATCGGACGTCTCGACAAGCTCGACGAACGACCACCCCGAGCCGCCGCACAGACCAGCCACCGACCCCCGAGCCCGACGAGGGGTCCGAACACCGCGCCACAACCGGACGTCTCGACAAGCTCGACGAACGACCACCCCGAGCCGCCGCACAGACCGGCCACCGATCCCCGAGCCCGTCGAGGGGTCCGAACACCGCGCCAGAACCGGACGTCTCGACAAGCTCGACGAACGACCACCCCGAGCCGGGCGAGGGGTCCGTACACCGAGCCAGAGCCCGGACGTCTCGACACTCTCGACGAACGACCCGAGCCTCCGACTACAGCCAGAGACGCTCCATCTGCTCGCTCGCCGACGTCGTCGCGTTGCGGCGGTCGAGGGCAGCGGCGTGTGCCCTGGCCTCGTCGAGAAGCGCCCGACCACGGGCGTCCGCCGGGTCTCGGCGCAGCAGCACCCCACCGAGAGCCGCCAACGACTCCCATGAGTGCGGCAGCGCGCGCCGCGCCGTCTGCTCCAGCGGTTCGAGCAGGTCGTCGAAGCGCGCCGACCCTTCCAGGGCCGCGATGAAGTACGCGAGCGGGGTGGTGGAGTTGATCTCTTCCAAGTCGCCGTCGACCGAGTCCAGGATGGCGTCGACCCAACCGTCCGACGCCGCCCGACCCGCGGTGCGCCAGTCGAGGTACGCCCCGAGGACGGAGAAGTTGCGTGTCTTCTCCTCGTCGGCCGAGGTGACGTCGTCCGGGAGGGCGGGAAGTAGCTGGGCCGCGGCTTCGGGGCTGATCCGCGCGGTGGTCAGCACCATCGAGAGCTCGACCGCTCCCACCGGCGACTCCTGCGCGTGGCCGAGTTGCATGGCCTGGAACTGCCATTCCTCGAGGTCCTCGACGTCGCCAAGGTGCGCGGCGAGGATGGCCCGCGCCACGGCGACCGGGTAGCTCGGCTGCCTGTTCTCGTCTGCGAACCGCTGCTGGTTCTCGATCATCGAGCGCAGGTCGGCGAGCGACACCTCCGGCGAGGTCAACACCTCGTCGAACAGCAGCGCGAACGAGGTGGCGAACGAGTCAAGAAGCAGCGGCGAGAGCACCGCGGCGTTCTCGACAATGAAGTTCTGCACCTCAGGGAACATCCGGAACGCGACCCGGCGCTCGCCGTCGGAGAAGTGGTAGATGCACAGGGACCACCTGGCGAAGCCGACGCCAGTCGGGAAGCGCAGTCGCTGGGACTCCGCCTCGATCTCCGCCGCGAGCCGGGCGGCGGTCTCGGCATCGGGGGCGCTGTAGATGTCGGTGAACGACGTCAGCGCGGTGTAGTCGTCGCGCAGGAAGTACGGCGCGTCTGCGAAGTCGACGACGGTGTCGATCGTGTTCAGGATGACCCGCTCCGCGATGCCCGCAAGCTCGTCCTCGGGCGCGGGCGACGGCGCGGGTGGCAGACCGGTCCACCACCGTTCGGCGAGGATCCGGCGCTGCGCGTCGGTGCCGTTGCGCGCGTCGAGCCTGGCGGCGTTCGTCTCGGCGATCCGCATCAGGTCGAGGCCGTTGGCGTCGTCCGGGTCGGCGAGCAGCAGGGTGCGCGCGATGGCGGCGATCGCCGTGTACTCGCCCGGGGAGGTCAGGTCGAAGGCGGCCAGCATCCGGCGCGCCTCGGCGGCGGCCTCGACCGGGAACGACTCGAGCGCGCGGAGGTGGTCGTCCATGGTCACCTCCGCATCGGCCCCTGCCTCGGGGCCGATGTCGGCGATCACGCGGCGCGCCTCGTCGACCTCTCCCGCCTGCGACAGGAGCGAGGCCAGCACGAAGGCGTGGTAGGCCCGGGCATCGGCGTCGCGCAGGTACAGGTCCGCGGTGCGCTCGCGCTGCGTCTCGATGGCGGCAGCGAGGCTGACTCCCTCCAGGACGCCGATCTCCACCCGCACGGTTCCGTCGTCGTAGGGCGACCATTCGGGATCCTCGACGGCGGCCCAGCGGTCGAGCAGGTCGAGGGTCTCCGCCTGGTGGCCGAGCCGTGAGGCGACCATCGCGCGGGCGAGCAGGATGTCGGCGGGCGATCCGACGTCGGCGAGGGCCTGCCCCTCCACCCGGTCGAGCAAGCCACGGATCGTCTCGAGGGGCACCTCCGGCGTCCGCATCAGGGAGTCGATGAACGACGGGGCCGAGCGGTAGAAGGCGGCGCGGTTGCTCGGGTGCACGTACTGGCCGTGGCGCTCCAGCACGTCGAGCAGCATCAGGTAGTACTCGGCCGCCTCCCGCGGCATGCCGCCGTCGCTGAGGGTGATGAACTGCTCGTAGCGGGCCGTCGCCATGAAGTGCGGCAACTCGATGTTCTCCGCGTCCTGGTAGAACTGCTCGAAGGCCTCGACGCGCGCCAGCGACAGCGGCATGTCGCCGAGTTCCTGCCTGCGGTCGATGATCTCCTGGACCTGTTCTTCGACCTCACCCTCCAGGTCGCCAATGTCCTCGTAGCTGATCACCCTGAACTCCTCGCATCGGCGGACGAGGCGTGGGCCCCGCTCGCGGCGAGGCTAGCAGTCCTGCGGTGCAGATAACCAGGTCGAAATCGCGCTGACCAGGGCGGGCGCGGACCGCCACCCGCACATGGGGTTGAGCAGCATTCGGGTCTCGTTGCGCGACACGCCGACGAAGGCCGTCGCGCCGCGCAACGAACAACGACTACTGCTCAACGCTAGAACCGCACCGAGCCTCAGCGCAGCGACCCGTAGGTCGACTTGGCCTTCTCCAGGGCCGACACATAACCGGCGCGCTCGTAGGCGTCCGCGGCGGCGTCCTTGGGGACGGCGAGCAGGCCGCGGGCCTTGACCAGCGGGATCTCATGGGAGGTGAGCCAACTGCTCAGTCCCTCGACGAGGACCTGCGCGTAGGCGGGGCCACGGCGCACCAGCGAGGACGTCGTCATCACCACGTCCGCGCCGGCCAGGATGTACTTGATCACGTCGTCGGCGGTGTCGACTCCCGTGGTCGCGGCGAGCGAGGCCTCGATCCGGTCGTGCAGCACGGCGATCCAGGTGCGCGGCAGCCTTCCCTCGATGGCCGACGACAGCGACACCCCGGACTCGACCGTGACCCGTTCCACGTCGATGTCTGGCTGCAGGAACCTGTTGAACAGCACCAGCGCGTCGGCGCCTGAGGCGTCTAGTCGTACTGCCATGTTGCCGACCGACGAGAAGTAGGGGCTGAGCTTCACGGCAACCGGGATGTCGACGCTGCCCTTGACTGCGCTGACGATCTCCAGGTGCCGCTCCTCCACCTCGCCGCCGGAAACGGTGATGTCGCCCGGCACGAAGTAGATGTTCAACTCGATGCCCGCCGCGCCCGCCTCCTGCAGGCGGTGCGCCGTCTGCGTCCAGTTGCCGACCGACGCGCCGTTGAGCGAGGCGATCAGAGGCACGTCGATCGCCTTCGCGCCCGCCTCCACGAGGCGCAGGTAGGCCGAACTGGCGTCCTGCGACGACTGCGGCACGCTCGGGAAGTAGCTCATCGCCTCGGCGTTGGCGTCGTCGTACATGTCCTCGAGGATCGCGGTCTGCTCCGCCTCGCGGCGCAACTGCTCCTCGAAGAGCGAGTACATCACGACGGCGCCGACGCCGCCGTCGGCGAGCGACTTGATGCCCTCGACGGTCTGCGACAGAGGGCCGGCCGACGCGACGACCGGGTTGCGCAGCGTGAGTCCCATGTAGGTGGTGGTCAGGTCCATGTCAGTCCCTCCTGGCGTCCACGGCGAAGCGCTCGGCCCCGCGCAGCGCAAGCTCTTCGTATTCCTCCCAGCGGCGGTCGACCTGCGCCTGGGCGAGGTCGAGGAGTCGCTGGGCCTCCTCCGGGTCGGCCGCCTTGAGCACCTTGTAGCGCAACTCGGCTGAGCGGTACTTCTCAAGCGACATGCGCGGCCGCGGCGAGTCGAGCAGGAACGGGTTGCCGCCCGCGTCGCGGATGATCGGGTTGTAGCGCATCAGCGGCCAGTGGCCGGAGTTGACGGCCCGGTACTGCTGCTCGAGCCCCTTGCGGATGTCGTAGCCGTGCGCGATGCAGTGGCTGTAGGCGATGATCAGGCTGGGGCCGTCGTAGGCCTCCGCCTCGCGGAACGCCTTCAGCGTCTGCTGCGGGTCGGCGCCCATCGCGATCCGCGCGACGTAGACCGAGCCGTAGGCCATCGCCTGCATGGCCATGTCCTTCTTGTTGCTCAACTTGCCGCCGGAGGCGAACTTGGCGACCGCACCGAGCGGGGTCGACTTGGACGCCTGGCCGCCGGTGTTGGAGTACACCTCGGTGTCGAGCACCAGGATGTTGACGTCGCGGCCAGAGGCGAGCACGTGGTCGACGCCTGCGCTGCCGATGTCGTAGGCCCACCCGTCGCCGCCGACGATCCACACAGACCGGCGTACAAGGTGGTCCACGACCGAGCTCAGGTCGTCGATCAACGGACCCTCAAGCTGCGCCAACCGCTCCTTCAGCCGGTCGACGAGGACTAACTGCTCGGCCAGTTCGGAGCCCTGCTTCTGCTCGGAGCCGAGGATCGCGTCGACGAGGGCATCGTCGGCGATCTCGCCGCGCAGTTCCTCCAGCCTGGCGCGCGCCAGGTCCGTGTGCAGGTCCGCGGCCAATCGCATGCCCAGGCCGAACTCGGCGTTGTCCTCGAACAGCGAGTTCGACCAGGCCGGTCCGCGTCCCGCGGCGTTCTTCGCCCAGGGCGTCGTCGGCAGGTTGCCGCCGTAGATCGACGAGCAGCCGGTCGCATTCGCGATGGTCGCCCGGTCGCCGAACAACTGGCTGAGCAGCTTCAGGTACGGCGTCTCGCCGCAACCGGAGCAGGCTCCGGAGAACTCGAACAGCGGCTCGAGCAACTGGATGCCGCGGACGGTGCCGTAGTCGATCCACGCGCGGTCGTTGTGGGGGATCTGCTCGAAGAACTCGATGGCCTTCCTGTCGGCCTCGCGGTCCAGCTTCGGTTCCAGGTTGATGGCCCGACGCGACGGCTGGTCGATCGGCTTGACGGGGCACGCCTCGACGCACAGGCCGCAGCCGGTGCAGTCCTCGACGTAGACCTGCAGCGTGTAGCGGGTCGACGGGAGACCAGCGGCGTTCAGCGGCGCGCTCAGGAAGCCATCGGGCGCGCCCTCCAACTGCTGGTCCGGGTAGGACTTGGCGCGCAGCACCGCGTGCGGGCACACGAAGGCACAGTTGCCGCACTGGATGCAGTTCTCGGCGTCCCATTCGGCGACGATGTCGGAGATGTTGCGCTTCTCGAACTTGGTAGTTCCGGACGGGTAGGTGCCGTCGACCGGGAGCGCGGAGACGGGCAGGTCGTCGCCGCGGCCCTGCAGCATCGTCGCGGTGACGGTGCGCACGAACTCCGGCGCGTGACCGGGCACCGGCGGGATGAAGCCGTGCTCCGACGTCGCGTCGGTGGGCACCTCCAGCCTGTTCAGTTCCGCGAGCGCCGAGTCGACGGCGAGGTGGTTCTTGCGGACGATCTCCGCCGACTTGCGCGCATAGGTCTTGGTGATGGCCGACTTGATCTTGTCGATGGCGGCCCCGCGCTCCATCACGCCGGAGATCGCGAAGAAGCAGGTCTGCAGGATCGTGTTCGTGCGACTTCCCAGGCCCGCGGCCCGTGCGACCTTGCCCGCGTCGATCGCGTACACGTTGATGCCGAGCGCGATGATCTTGGCCTGCATCTCTGCCGGCAGGCGGTGCCACGTGTCGTCGCCGTGCGGCGAGTTGACCAGCAGCGTGGTGCCGGGCCGGGCGAACTCGAGCACGTCGACGCGCTCCAGGATCGACCAGTGGTGGCAGCCGATGAACCCGGCCTGCGAGACCAGATAGGGCGCCTTGACGGGGTTGGGACCGAACCGCAGGTGCGACACGGTCCGCGACCCCGACTTCTTGGAGTCGTAGACGAAGTAGCCCTGCGCGAAGGTGTCCTCGTCGGAGCCGAGGATCTTGATGGTGTTCTTGTTGGCGCCGACTGTGCCGTCGGAACCGAGGCCGTAGAACACCGCGCGCAGCGTCTCCGGATCCTCGAGGTCGAGTGTCGGGTCGTAGTCGAGCGACAGGTGCGTCACGTCGTCGTGGATGCCGACGGTGAACCGCGGCCGCGGCGACTCGGCGCCCAGTTCGTCGAAGACGGCCTTGACCATCGCGGGGGTGAACTCCTTCGAGCTCAGCCCGTAGCGGCCGCCGATCACGGTCGGCAGGCTCGCGCGTCGCCCGGACGCGACCGCCTCGGCCAGAGCGCTGGACACGTCGAGGAACATCGGCTCGCCGCCCGCGCCCGGCTCCTTCGTCCGGTCGAGCACCGCGACCCGCCGTGCGCTGGCGGGCAGCGCCGCGAGGAACGCGTCTACGGGGAACGGCCGGTACAGGCGGACCTGGATCACGCCGACCTTGCCGCCCTCGGCGTTGAGCCGGTCGACGACGGGGGTGATGGCCTCGATGCCGGAGCCCATCACCACGACGACGCGCTCGGCCTCGGGGTCGCCGTGGTACTCCATCAGGTCGTAGCGGCGTCCGGTCAGCTCGGCGAAGCGGTCCATCGTCTCGGCGACGATGCCGGGCACCTCCGAGTAGAAGGGGTTGGCCGTCTCGCGGGACTGGAAGTAGGTGTCGGGGTTCTGCGCCGTGCCGCGGATGAACGGGTTGGCGGGGCTGAGCGCCCGCGCGCGGTGCTCGAGGACGAGCGAGCGCGGGATGAACTCGCTCAACTGCTCGTCTGCGAGCTTTGTCATGGTGTTGAGCTCGTGCGAGGTGCGGAACCCGTCGAAGAAGTGCACGAACGGGAGCCGGCTGAGCAGCGTCGCCCGGTGTGCGATCGCGGCCATGTCGTGGGCCTCCTGCACGGACGCAGAGCTCAGCAGGCAGACGCCGGTCTGGCGCACCGCCATCACGTCCTGGTGGTCGCCGAAGATCGACAGACCCTGCGTGGCGAGCGAGCGGGCGGCGACGTGGAACACCGTCGAGGTCAGCTCCCCCGCGATGCGGTACATGTTGGGGATCATCAGCAGCAGGCCCTGGGACGCGGTGAACGTCGTCGACAGGGCGCCGCCCTGCAGCGCGCCGTGCATCGCGCCCGCGGCACCGCCCTCGGACTGCATCTCGATGACGGTGGGGACCTGCCCCCAGACGTTGGCCCTGCCATGGGCGGCCCACTCGTCGGCCAGTTCGGCCATGGTGGAGCTCGGCGTGATCGGGTAGATCGAGCACAGCTCGCTCACCCGGTAGGCCACATCGGCCGCCGCCTCGTTGCCGTCGATGATGGCCTTCACCGCTGCCCCTCCTGAATCATCTCGATGGCGTGCACCGGGCACTGCTCGTAGCAGGTGCCGCAGCCGGTGCACAGCTCGTAGTCGAACCGGTACCTGTTGCCCTTGCCGAGCTTGATGACGGCGTCCTCCGGGCAGGCGCCGAAGCAGCCGTCGCACTCGAAGCAGTTGCCGCAGCTCAAGCAGCGGCGGGCCTCGAACTCGGCCTCGGCGTCGGTGAGCCCGGCAAGCACCTCCCCGAAGCCCTCGGTGCGCTCCTCGGGATCGGCCTCGACCTGCTGGCGGCGCTCGTGGTCGCCGAAGTACCAGACGTTCATCTGGTCGAGGCTGACGATCGGGTTCTTGGCGGGCTGGACCCACTCCTCGGTGTTGAGCCACGCGTCGATCCGCTTTGCGGCCTTCTTGCCGTGGCCGACGCCGATGGTGACGGTCCGGTCGGAGGGGACGGCGTCGCCGCCGGCGAAGATGCCTGGCACCGCCGTCATCAGCGACGTGGGGTCGACGTCGACGACGTCGTCGTGGAAGCTCATGCCGGGGATGGCGTGCAGGAAGTCGGTGTCGGCGCGCTGGCCGAGCGCCAGGATCACGGTGTCGGCCGCCAACTTCTCGAAGCGGCCCGTCCCGACGGCCTTGCCGTGCTCGTCGAGTTCCATGATCTCGACGGTGAGGTCGGCCTCGTCCATCGAGGTGATGGTCCGCAGCCAGTTCATCTTGACGCCCTCGGTCTCGGCGCCCTCGCGCTCCTCCTCGTGCGCTGGCATCTGCTGCTCGGTGCGCCGGTAGACGACCACCGACTCCTCCGCGCCGAGGCGCTTGGCGACGCGGGCGGCGTCCATCGCGGTGTTGCCGCCGCCGTAGACGGCGACCTTGCGTCCGATCACGGGGCGCTCGCCCGAGGCGACGTCGCGCAGGAAGCTGACGGCGTCGACGACACGCGAGGCGTCGGAGGAGGGGATGTCGACGCGCTTGGAGATGTGGGCTCCGACCGCGACGAACACGGCGTTGAAGTTGCCCTCGCGCTGGGTGGCGAGCAGGTCCTTGATGGGCGCGTTCTGCCTGAACACGACCCCGAGGGTGCGGAGCCGGTCGATCTCGGCGTCCAGGACGTCGCGCGGCAACCGGTACTCGGGGATGCCGTAGCGCATCATGCCGCCCGGCTTGTCGCCAGCGTCGAAGACCTCGACGTGGTGGCCGAGCTTCGCCAAGTGGTAGGCGGCCGAGAGCCCGGACGGGCCGGCGCCGACGACCATCACCCGGCGGTTGGAGACGCGGCGCGGGGTCGGGAACTGCCACCCGTTGGTGATGGCGAGGTCGCCCAGGTAGCGCTCGACCGAGTGGATGGAGACGGCCGAGTCGAGGTCCTTGCGGTTACACGCGGTCTCGCACGGGTGGTAGCAGACGCGGCCGTGGATCGCGGGGAACGGGTTGTCGCGCACCAGTTGGCGCCACGCGGCCTCGGCCTCGCCCGCCTTGATGAGGCGCAGCCACTCCTGGATGTTCTCCCCCGCGGGGCATCCGGCGTTGCACGGCGGCAGCATGTCGAGGTAGACGGGCTTGCGGGAGCGCACCGGCGCCACTCGGCCCTCTGTGTTGGTGAGGTCCGGATGGACCGTCATATCCCGTCGTTCCGGCCTCATTGCCTGATCCTCCTCATGGGTTCTACTACAAAGCATCGTAGATGGAGGAGGTTAGTCACAAACATTTGGGTGGGGACAAGCCCGCGGGGTTGTTCGGGCGGCCATCGGTCGCCCGGTGCCGCCCCCGCGCCGCCCTCGGGGCGCGGGGGTCGGGGTCCCTCGTTTGAGCATGTTTGGTCGCTCGTTGCCGGTTGCGGCGTGGTTGAACGTTCGAATCGCAATCGACTGACCGAACATGCTCAACGCCCGACCTTCCCCGCGCCACAAGCCGCGCGGCGCGCCCACCCCGCTGGCGACCTCCCGGGCACTGGGTCGGGTCCCTCGCTTGAGCATGTTTGGTTGCTCGTTGCCCGTTGCGCCGCAGTTGAACGTTCACATCGCAAACGACTCACCAAACATGCTCAACGCCCAACCCTCCCCGCGCGGCTGCCGGGTCTGGGTCGGGGCAGCAAAAAGGGCCCACCCTCAGGTGGACCCTTCTCGGTGGAGCGGCTCAGGCCTGCTTCTTGGCCTCCGCGATCGCGGCGTCGAGGTCGAGTTCCTTGACCTGGCCGATCAGGGAGTCGAGCTGCTTGCCGCTCAGCATTCCGGCCTCGCGGAACACGAGCTGGCCCTTCTTGAAGGCCATGATCGTCGGGATCGACTGGATCTGCAGCGCGGTGCTGAGGTCGCGGGCGTCCTCGGTGTCGACCTTGGCGAAGACGACGTCCTCGAAACGGCCGGACGCGTCCTCGTAGATCGGCGAGAAGCGCTTGCAGGGCTGGCACCAATCGGCCCAGAAGTCGACAAGGACGATCTCGTTGTCCTGAACGGTGCTCTCGAAGTTTTCGGCGGTCAGGGCGGTGGTCGCCATGCGTGACCCCTTTCTCACATGTGGTCTCAGGTTTGTTCTACGTTCAACCACCTTGCCACGAAATCTATTCCGCGACGAGGTGGACGGCTACTTGATCGCGATGATGCGCCGCATCGGGAGCGGGATCTTGACCGGACCGCCCGCGAGCCTGCTGCGCAGGAACTCGATGGCCGCGCCCGCACGGTCGGCCTCGACGGGGGCCCGAAGGCCCGCGAGCAGCACGCTGGCGTCCGTCTCGTTGCCGACCTCGTAGTAGTACTTGGCGCGCGCGTCCTCGGCCTTGGTCAGCCCGACGGCGGCCAGGGCCTCCTTCGCCTTGAACTCGGTGGTGCCGGGCAGGTGCGGCGGCACCCGAAGGTAGCTGGCGAGTCTGCTGATGAGGCGGATGTCGTCGAGGTTGGCGGGGCGCATCGACGGGGTCAGCGCGGCGAACACGCCCCCGGGGCGCAGCACGCGGGCCGCCTCGGCCAGGAAGCGCGGCCGGTCGGCGACCACCGCGACGCCGAGCGAGGTCACCACCGCGTCGAAGGAGTTGTCGGCGAACGGCAGGTAGGACGCGTGGCCCAGCACGAGCGGGCCCCGTCCGAGCGACTGCGCGGCGGCCAGTTCCGATTCGGACCGGTCGAGGCCGATCACGGTGCGACCTGGGCGCTCCAGCCTCTCGATCATGGCCCCCGCACCGCAGGCGAGGTCGAGCACCAGGTCGGCCGACGACGACACCGAGCGGGCGAGCCATTCGTAGGGGGTGCGCCCGCCGCCGTAGGAGCGCGACAGGACGGCCTCCATGGCGCCCGGGTGCCTGCTACCGAACCACCTCAGCGTCTTGTCCACGTCAGTCGGCCACTTCCACGAACAGCAGTTCCGCGGCGAACGGGCTCAACTCGACGACCCGGTCGCCCAGGATCAGCGCGATGTGGTCCTCCATCCGTGACGCCTCGAACCGGGCGCCCGGCCGCAGCCCGGCGGCGGCGAGCGCGGCGAGCGTCTCGGCGTCGGCCTGGATGTTCTCGCTCATCCTGCGCAGCCGGAAGGCCCGCACATCGGTGGCGACGACATCGGCGAGCGGCTCCGCGCCCTGCCGGAACGGCTCGTGCTGGGTCTCGACGCCCAACTCGCGCAGGCCGGGGATCGGGTTGCCGTATGGCGAGAAGGTGGGGCTGTCGAGGATCGCCACCAGCCTCTTCTCGACGTCGACCGAGATCACGTGCTCCCATCGGCAGGCCTCGTCGTGCACCTTGTCCCAGTCGAGGCCGATCACCTCGGTGAGCAGGCACTCGGCGAGCCGGTGCTTGCGCATCACGTCACGGGCGAGCTTGGCGCCCGTCGGGGTGAGCTTGATGGTGCGATCCGGCTCGACGACAAGCAGCCCGTCGCGTTCCATCCGTGCGACGGTCTGCGAGACGGTCGGGCCGGACTGGTGAAGCCGCTCCGCGATGCGGGCGCGCAGCGGCTGGACGCCCTCCTCCAGCAGCTCGTAGACCGTTCGCAGGTACATCTCGGTCGTGTCAATCAGATCGCTCATGCCGACCCCCTTCACGTCCATCCTAGGCTGGGTCAATGCAGAGCAGACACGTCCATGTCGTGATCGCCCGCCCGGCGGGTGAGGTCTACGAGTACGCGGCCGATCCAGACCACCTGTCGGGGTGGGCAGCCGGGTTGGCGCAGGGTGAGGTGACGCGCGACGGCGATCTCCTCCTGGTCGACTCGCCGATGGGCGCGGTGACCGTGCTGTTCGCGCCGCGCAACCCGTTCGGGGTCCTCGACCACGACGTCGCGCTGCCCGACGGGACCACCGTGCACAACCCGTTGCGGGTGTTGAATCACCCCGACGGCGCCGAGGTGGTGTTCACGGTGCGCCAGTTGGGTGCGACCGACGCGGACTTCGAGCGCGATGTCGCGGCCGTGGCCGCCGACCTGAACAGGCTCAAGGACCTGCTGGAGGCTTAGGCAGGCTCGACGATCCACTCGCCGCGTCGCATCACGCCGACGAGCGCGCCGTCGTTGTCGACGAGGCAGATGTCTGCGTACCTGCCGGGGCTGAGCTGTCCGACCTCGGTGAGCCCGTGGAACGCCGCGGGGGTGGTCGCGGCCATCAGGGCCGCGTGGGGGATGCTGACGCCGACCTCCCCCACCACGAAACGGAACGCGGATGCCATCGTGAGCGTCGAGCCGGCGATCGCCCCCTGCGACCCGTCGACGGTGACGAGGCGGGCCGTGCCGTCCTCGACGTCGACCTCCAGTTCGCCGAGCACGTAGCGCCCGTCTCCCTTGCCCGTCGCGCTCATCGCGTCGGTGACCAGCGCGACACGGCCAGGGCCGGCGGCCTCGATGGCCATCGCTGCGATCACCGGCTGGTGGTGGATGCCGTCGCAGATCAGTTCGACCATCACCCGCTCGTCGACAAGCAGCACCGGCACGGGCCCGGCGTCGCGGTGGTGGATCGGCCGCATTGCGCTGAACAGGTGCGTCGCGATCGTGGCTCCCCATTCGATCGACTCTGCGGTGACGACCTCGTCCGCGTCGGAGTGGCCGAACGCGACGGCGACGCCGGACTCCACGAAGCGCTTGATGGCCGCCTCGGCGTGGTCGCGCTCGGGCGCCATGGTGATCATCTTCAGGGCGTGGCCACCGGCGGCGATCAGCCGCTCGACGGACTCGGCGTCCGGGTCGCGCAGCAGCGCCGCGTCGTGGGCGCCCTTCTTCGCCTCCGCAAGGTACGGGCCCTCGAGGTGGATGCCGCCCAGGTCGCCGGCCTCGACGAGGCCGCGCAGCACCGTGAGTTGCCGCTCCAACTTGTCGACCGGCTCGGTGACTGTGGACGCGAAGACTGTGGTTGAGCCCTGCGTGCGGTGGTAGTCGATGGCGCGCCGGTTCGCGTCGACGTCGGGATCGCCGAACGCGACGCCCACCGCGCCGTGGCAGTGCGAGTCGACGAAGCCCGGCACGGCCCACAACCGACCGCCGGAGCCGCCCGGCTCGACGGAGACGATCCGCCCATCCTCGACGGTGATGACGGCGTCCTCTACGACACCCTCGGGGGTCACCGCGTGGGCGACCTGCAACTGGGTCAGCGACATGCCCCCAACGTAGCCCTCGGGCGCCCGCGCCGCCGCTCCCGCGAACTTCGGATGCGCGTTTCACCCGCGACAGGGCCGGGGACCGGATCGACGCCGCGGGCCTAAGCTTGGCGCGTGCAGACACAGATCCCGGTTGACCTCCTGCCCGTCGACGGCCGCTTCGGCTCAGGCCCCGCGAAGGTGCGCCCCGATGCGCTCGACTACCTCGCGATACGCGGCGACGTGATGGGCACCTCCCACCGACAGGCGCCAGTGCGCGACCTGGTGCGGGTCGTGCAGGAGTCGCTCGCCGAGCTGTACCGGATCCCGGACGGCTACGAGGTGGTGCTCGGCAACGGCGGCTCGACGCTGTTCTGGGACATGGCGGTCTCCTCGCTCATCGAGAAGCGCTCCGCGCACGGCGTGTTCGGCGAGTTCTCCCGCAAGTTCGCCAAGGCCGCGGAGCGCGCACCCCACCTCGAGGCCCCTGTGGTCGCCGAGGCCGAGGCGGGCAAGGTCGCGGTGCCGAGCGCGGTCGACGGCGTCGACGTCTACGCCTGGGCGCAGAACGAGACCTCGACGGGCGCCGCGGCGCCGGTCTCACGCGTCGGCGACGGGCTGGTCCTGATCGACGCGACGTCGGCGGCGGGCGGCATGGACGCGCCGATCGGCGACACGGACGTCTACTACTTCGCGCCGCAGAAGAACTTCTCCTCCGACGGCGGCCTGTGGCTGGCGTTCGCCTCCCCCGCGGCGATCGAGCGGGCCGAGCGCATCAAGGCCTCGGGTCGCTGGCTCCCCGAGTCCCTGGACTTCACGGTGGCTGTGAAGAACTCCCGCCAGCACCAGACGCTGAACACGCCGGCGCTCGCGACCCTGTTGCTGCTCGAGGACCAACTCGGCTGGATGCTCGAACTCGGCGGCATCGAGGCGGTCGCCGAGCGCTGCCGCGAGTCGACATCGATCCTGTACCGGTGGGCCGAGGCCCGCGACTTCGCGTCACCGTTCGTGGCGGAGCCGGGCGACCGCTCCCCGGTGGTCGCCACCATTGACCTCGCCGACGACGTCGACGCGGCACGTGTCATCTCGATCCTGCGCGAGAACGGGATCGTCGACGTCGACCCGTACCGGGCGCTGAAGCGCAACCAGTTGCGGGTGGGCTGCTACGCGTCGGTCGACCCGTCCGACGTCGAGGCGCTCACCGCGTGCCTCGACTATGTGATCGACGCGCGGTAACTCAACGCCCGTAACTCAGCGGCGCACGAAGAAGGTCACGGCACCCGCCGCGACGGCCAGCAGGCCCGCCAGTGCGATCGCGACGATGGTGCCGGTGCGCGCCGGTTGGCTGGGCGTGCCGCCCTGCTCGGACCCCGTGTCGGGGCTGGCGGACGCCACGGGCGTTGCCTCCCCGGTGGCGGTCGGCGTCGGCGAGGCGGTTGGCTCGGGTGTGACGGTCGTGGTCGTGTCGGACGAGGGCACCTCTGCGGAGCGGATGCCCGGGTTGCCGCCGACGAATAGTTCGTCCCTCTGGCCGACGGTGATCGACTCATCCTGCGGGGCGCCGACGAGGGTGTCGGTGACCAGCGGGGCCCACTCGAGCGCGTCGATGTACTCGATGCCCGTCTCGGTGCGTAGCGCCATGGTGGTGCCGTCGGTGAGGAAGACGCCGTCGGTGACGCCCTTCGGCGCGTCGGCGACCCGGCGCAGGTCGTTCATGTTCTGGCGCGACGGGTCGGCGGGGGCCCGGTAGATGCCGGGGTCCTCGCCGCTGGTGACGATGTAGATGTTGCCGCGCCCGGACAGCAGCATCGCCTTCGCGTCGTGCGGGCCGTCGGGGTACTCGAAGTCATAGGCGAAGTACGTCGACTTGCCGTTCTCGGGCGCGCCGAGCCGGAAGATGACGACGTGGTCGCGGGCGAGACTCGTGTCGCCGATGTCGCCGACCCACAGCCGGCCGTCGCTCCACGCGAGCGCCTGCACCGACTCGGGTTTGCCGCTGAAGGTCCACTCGTCGCCGTTCTTGGCGTTGACGAACGTGCCGCGGTCGGCGTCGGGGCCCGCGAGCCACAGGTCCTTTGAGCCCGGTTCGACGGCCATCCCCACGACCGGGGTCGAGCCCTCCGGGGGCGTGATCTCTTCGGCCATGGCAGGCAGCGCCGCAAGGCTGAGGCCCATCGCGACGGCGGCGGCTGCGGCTGCGCCGCGAGGCAAGGTCTTCATCGGGAACCCAGCATAGCCACGCTCACCCGTTAGCGGTCACGGCGCTCCAGACGGCGCCGATGACCGCGAGGAGCACCAGGGCCACCAGGACCCCGGTCACAATGACGCGGCGAGTTCTCGGATTCATCGTGCTCGATGGTACGCCAGAGCTACGGTGGAAGCATGCTGAGGCTCGTGGTCTTCGCCATCGCGATCAACGACGTGCGCGACATCTTCGGCGCGGATGCCGCCCTCGCCGAGCGCCTCCGTCAGGTCGCGGCCACCCGCTTCGGGGAGGCCGCACCGCAGAAGAGGCACTGGTTCAAGCCCATGCAGCGCCGCGATCCCGACACCGAGGTCCGCACCGACCGGCCGCTGCGCACCGACGTCGACGCGCTGCTCAGCGGCGGCTACATCGAGCCCGACCGCACCGTGTTCTGCTGGCGCATCCTGCTCGCCTGGCTCGACGACCTCGCCGCCGCCCGCGCCGAGGTCGCCTGGGAGCCGGAGCGCTTCGACGCCGTCGAATGGGACCTGGCGCGCGCCGGGCTGAACAGCGACTACTCGCTGCGGCGACTGGCGGACAGGCAGATCGGCGCGCCGCTGCGCCCGCTGCAGGGCCAGGTCGTCGGCTACGCGAAGGCGGTACACGTCGCGGAGACGGCCGAGGCAGTCAAGGCCGCGCTCGCCGACCCCGAGATGACCTCGGAGACGGCCGAGTTCGTGGCCCCGATCCTGCAGGTCCTCGAGGTGGCTGCGGAGCGGGGCCTCGACGTCGTGGTGGTCGGCGCCGACTGACCTACTCGATCACCAGCACGAGGTCGCCGCCCTCGAGTTGGGTGGTCCCCGTCAGCACGACCCGCTTGACCGTGCCGCCGATCGGCGCGTTGATCGCGGCCTCCATCTTCATGGCCTCGATCGTGGCGACCGGATCGCCCGCGGCAACGACGTCACCCTCATGCAGAGTCGTGGTCACCGCGCCGGAGAACGGCGCCGCGACGTGGCCCTTGTTGGAGGCATCGGCCTTCTCGGCTGCCGCGACCTCCGACTTGATCGACAGGTCACGCACCCTGACGGGGCGGATCTGGCCGTTCAGCAGGCACATCACGGTGCGCTTGCCGCGCTTGTCCGGCTCGGAGATCGCCTCGACGCCCGCAAGCAGCGTGACGCCCTTGTCGATGGTGATGGCGTACTCGTTGCCTGGGCGCATGCCGTACAGGTAGGGCAGCGTCGGGAGCACCGAGATGTCGCCGAAGTCGTCGCGCTGCTGCTGGAAGTCGCGCGTCGGGCCGGGGAACAGCAGTCGGTTCAGCGTCTCCTGACGCCCCCGTCCCGGCTCCTGCAACGCGGTCAGGTCCTCCGCGGCGACCTCGGTGACGCGCACCGGCGTGCGGCGACCCTCGATGGCCTTGCTGCGGAACGGCTCTGGCCAGCCGCCTGCCGGCTGGCCGAGTTCGCCGTTGAGGAAGCCGATCACCGAATCGGGGATGTCGAAGCGCTGCGGGTCGGCCTCGAACTCGGCGGGGTCGGCGCCGACGGCGACGAGGTGCAGCGCCAGGTCGCCCACGACCTTCGACGAGGGCGTCACCTTGGTGGGACGCCCGAGGATCTTGTCCGCGGCCTCGTACATGTCCTCGATGGCCTCGAACTTCTCGCCCAGGCCGAGCGCGATGGCCTGCTGGCGCAGGTTCGACAACTGGCCGCCGGGGATCTCGTGCGAGTAGACGCGGCCGGTCGGCGCGGGCAGGCCCGACTCGAACGGGGCGTACAGCTTGCGCACGGCCTCCCAATAGGGCTCCAGGTCGAGCACGGCGTTCGGGTCGAGGTCGGGCTGGCGGGGCGTCTGGTCGAGCGCCATCAGCAGCGCCGACATCGGCGGCTGCGACGTCGTCGAACTCATGGCCGAGTTCGCCACGTCGACGGCGTCGACGCCCGCGTCGATCGCGGCCATCAGCGTGGCGAGTTGGCCGCCGGTGGTGTCGTGGGTGTGCAGGTGCACCGGGAGGTCGAAGCGCTCACGCAGGCCGCTGACGAGCCGTCGGGCGGCCTCGGGGCGCAGCAGGCCCGCCATGTCCTTGATGGCCAGGATGTGGGCGCCGGACTCGACGATCTTCTCCGCGAGGCGCAGGTAGTAGTCGAGCGTGTAGATCTTCTCGGCGGGGTCGAGCAGGTTCGACGTGTAGCACAACGCCACCTCGGCGACCGACGAGGTGGTGCGCACCGCGTCGATGGCCGGGCGCATCTGGTCGACGTCGTTGAGGGCGTCGAAGATGCGGAAGATGTCGACGCCGGTGGCGGCGGCCTCGGCCACGAAGGCCTCGGTCACCTCCGTCGGGTACGGGGTGTAGCCGACGGTGTTGCGGCCGCGCAGCAGCATCTGGAGGTTCTGGTTGGGCATCGCGTCGCGGAGCTTGGCGAGCCGCTCCCACGGGTCCTCGCCGAGGAAGCGCAGCGCCACGTCGTAGGTGGCCCCGCCCCAGCATTCGACCGAGAACATCTGCGGCAGCAGCCTGGCTTGCACGGGCGCGACCGCGAGCAGGTCGCGGGTGCGGACGCGGGTGGCGAGCAGCGACTGGTGCGCGTCGCGGTAGGTGGTGTCGGTGACGGCGACCGCGGTCTGCTCGCGCAGCGCCCTCGCGAACCCCTCGGGGCCGAGCGCGTCGAGGCGCTGCTTGGGGCCGTCGGGGCACGGCTGGCTCAGGTCGACCTTCGGGAGCTTGGCGCGGGGGTCGAGCTGGGTCGGGGCGTCACCGTGCGGCTTGTTGACGGTGACCTCAGCGAGGTGGCGCAGCAGCTTGGTGGCGCGGTCGGCGGGGGTGCGGGCCGATACGAGGTAGGGCCGCTCGTCGATGAAGGAGGTGGTGACGCCGCCCCGCTCGAAGTCGGGGTCGTCCAGCACCGCGCGCAGGAACGGGATGTTGGTTGCGACGCCACGCACGCGGAACTCGGCAAGCGCGCGGCGGGCACGCATGATCGCCATGTTCAGGTCGCGACCGCGGGCCGTCAGCTTGACCAGCAGCGAGTCGAAGTGGGGGCTGATCTCGACGCCGGTGCCGGTGGTGCCGCCGTCGAGGCGGATGCCCGCGCCGGAGGCGGAGCGGTACGCGGTGATCAGGCCGGTGTCGGGGCGGAAGGAGTTCAGCGGGTCCTCGGTGGTGATGCGGCACTGCAGGGCGGCGCCGCGGATCTGGAGGGTGTCCTGGCTGATGCCGATGTCGGCGAGGGTCTCGCCGTTGGCGATCCGCATCTGCGCCTGGACGAGGTCGACGTCGGTGATCTCCTCGGTGACGGTGTGCTCGACCTGGATGCGGGGGTTCATCTCGATGAACACGTGCTCGCCGGCCCGGGGGCCCTCGGTCTCGACGAGGAACTCGACGGTTCCTGCGCAGGTGTAGTCGATGGCCTTGGCGAACTTGACGGCGTCGGAGGTCAGCGCGGCACGCAGTTCGTCGGAGATGTGCGGAGCGGGCGCGATCTCGATGACCTTCTGGTGGCGTCGCTGGATCGAGCAGTCGCGCTCGAACAGGTGGACGGTGTTGCCCTCCTGGTCGGCGAGGATCTGCACCTCGATGTGCCGGGGGGCCGCGACGGCCTGCTCGATGAACACCGTCGGATCGCCGAAGGCGCCCTCGGCCTCGCGCATCGCGGCGCCGAGTTCGGACTCGAAGCGCGCGGGATCGTCGACGCGGCGCATGCCTCGGCCACCGCCGCCGGCGACGGCCTTGATGAACACCGGGAAGCCGATCTGGTCGGCGGCCTTCTTCAACACTTCGGGATCGGTCGAGGGCGCGCACGAGTCGAGCGTCGGCACGCCCGCCTTGCGGGCCTGTTCGATCGCGGCCACCTTGTTGCCTGCCATCTCGAGGACGGAGGCGTCAGGGCCGATGAAGGTGATGCCGTTCGCGGCGCAGGCGGCGGCCAGGTCGGGGTTCTCCGACAGGAATCCGTAGCCGGGGTAGACGGCGTCGGCGCCCGCCTCCTTGGCGGCACGGATGATCTCGTCGATGTCCAGGTAGGCGCGGACCGGGTGGCCCTCTTCGCCGATCAGGTACGACTCGGTCGCCTTGACGCGGTGATCGGCGTTGCGGTCCTCGTAGGCGAACACCGCGACGGTGCCCAAGCCCAACTCGTACGCAGCACGGAACGCGCGAACCGCGATTTCACCTCGATTGGCTACCAAAACCTTATGGAACATGGGCGTCATGCTAGCGGCCACGCCAGAGGGGCAGGGCATCGTCCCGATCCGGCGGGCACCCCCTTGACGTGAGGGGGAACGCGTGACGCCCCCGTCCGCTGAGCGCGGAACGGGGGCGTCGACGGGTCGCTCAGGCGCCGACGAGCTGCAGCAGCGCGCCCTGGAGGAAGTAGACGACGAACAGGCCTGCCACCACATACATCAGCGGGTGGATGCTGCGCGCCTCACCCTTGATGAGCCGGATGAACACGTAGGCCAAGAAGCCCGCGCCGATACCGACGGTGATCGAGTAGGTGAACGGCATCAGGATGATGGTGAGGAAGGCGGGGATGCCGATCTCGGGCTTGTTCCAGTCGACGTCGACGACCTGGGAGATCATCAGGAAGCCGACGAACACCAGCACGGGGCTGGCGGCCTCGAACGGCACCATGTTGACGAGCGGGGCCAGGAACACGGCGAGCAGGAACGCCGCGCCGGTGATGACCGACGCGAGGCCGGTGCGGGCGCCCTCGCCGACGCCCGCCGTCGACTCCACGTAGGCGGTGGTCGACGAGACGGAGCCGAGGCCACCGGCCGCTGCGCCGAGCGAGTCGACGAGCAGGATCTCGGTGGTGTGCGGGGGCAGGCCGTCCTCGTCGAGAAGGTCGCCCTCGGAGCCGACGGCCACGATGGTGCCCATGGTGTCGAAGAAGTCGGCGAGCAGGAGCGAGAAGACCAGCACGACGAGCGCGAGGAAGTGCCCGATGGCGAACTTGCCGTCGACGAGGAATGCGCCGAACATGTCGACGCGGCCGAGCAGGCCGAGGTCGGGCAGCGAGAACGCCCCGAGCGCCGGGGTGTTCAGGGACCAGCCTGCGGCGTTCTCGCCGCCGGGGATCTGCGGGCCGATATGTGTCACGGCCTCGACGATCACGGCGATGACGGTGGCGCTGAGGATCGAGATCAGCATGGCGCCCTTGACCTTGAGCACGTGCAGCGTGATCAGGATCAGGATGCCGATGAAGAACACCAGGATCGGCCAGCCGAGCAGTGAGCCGTTGATGCCGAGTTGCACGGGGGTGCCGCTGCCGGGGCGCACGATGCCAGCGTTGACGAGGCCGACGAAGGCGATGAACAGGCCGATGCCGACCGAGATGGCGGTGCGCAGCGGCTTCGGGACGGCCTTGAAGACGGCGGTCCGGAAGCCGGTGAGGACCAGGACGGCGATGATGACGCCCTCCCAGACGACGAGGCCCATGGCCTGCGGCCAGGTCATCATCGGCGCGAGCGTGAAGGCGACCAGCGCGTTCAGGCCGAGGCCAGATGCGATACCGAGCGGGAATCGTCCGACGACGCCCATCAGGATGGTCATGATGCCCGCGATCAGCGCGGTCGCGGCGGCGACCATCGCGATCGAGGCGCCGACGGCGGCGCCGTCGACCTGCGTGTGGGCGGCGTCGAGGAACTTCGGGGCGCCGGAGATGAGGTTGAAGTTCTTGTCAGCGGCGGTGCCGATGATGAGGGGGTTCAGCGCGATGATGTAGGCCATCGCGAAGAACGTGACGAGTCCACCGCGGACCTCGCGACCTACGGTCGAGCGGCGCTTGGTGATCTCAAAGAAGCGGTCGAGTCCCGACGCCGGGGGCGCGGTCTCGTTGGGCTGAACAGCCGAGGGAGGATTCGTAACCACGGGAGGTCATCGTAGAGCGCTTCGCCCCTTCGCGTGTGACCGGTTCCGCCTAATGGCCAAAGGCGCAGGTCATCGGCTCGACCTGCTCTGGGCGCCCGGCGAGGGCCACGGCCCGGTCGCCGAGGGTGGTGGAGGTCGTCCGCGGATGGGTCGCGGAGTCGGTCGAAGCGTTCCCTGCTGACGGGGTCGCTGAGCCGCGATCTGGCGCGAGCCGCGTGAGTCGCGAGTGGGTGAGTAACAGGACGCCGCGGTGAGGGCCCGGGGTTGAGCAGCATTCCTTGTTCGTTGCGTCAGTCGGGGCATTTGAACGATCAGATCGTGAACGAGTTGCCGAACTTGCTCAACGCGGAGCGCGGACCCGTTCGCTGAGCTTGTCGAAGCGTCCGAAACCCCCGACGCAGCGCACGGACCCGATCGCTGAGCCTGTCGAAGCGTCCGAGACACAGCGCGGCGCACGGACCCGTTCGATGAGCTCGTCCAAGCGTCCGAACCCCCAGCGCGGCGCACGCACCCGTTCGCTGAGCTTGTCGAAGCGTCCGAAACCCAACGCCGCGCGCGGACCCCTCGACGAGCTCGGGGAACGGCAAGGCGATCGCTGAGCTCGTCACAGCGCCCGAGGCCACTGCTCGCCCAGCCGGTCAAGCGTCCGAACCCCCAGCGCGGCGCGCGGACCCGATCGCTGAGCTCGTCGAAGCGTCCGAAACACGGCGCCGCGCTCGGACCCCTCGACAGGCTCGGGGAACGGCGAAGCCATGGCTGAACCTGTCGTAGTGTCCGAAACCCAGCACGGCGCGCGGACCCGATCGCTGAGCTTGTCGAAGCGTCCGAACCCCGAGCGCGGCGCACGGACCCCTCGACGAGCTCGGGGAACGGCGAAGCATGGCTGAACCTGTGGTAGCTGAGCCTCGACCCGGCGACGCCTCGGGTGAGTAACGGGACTTGAACCCGTTGAACCTGTCGAAGCGCCCGAACCCCCCGCGCGGCACGCGGACCCCTCGACAGGCTCGGGGAACAAGGACGCGCTCGGTGAACAAGGACGAGCTTGATGAACGAGAGGTGCGCGCGGGGGCGCGGATGCTCACGAGGCACGAGGCACGAGGACGTGCTCGGGGCACGGCGAAGCGCCGGACCCACTACGAGTCAGGGAGCGCTCGACGGATCAGTCGAAGAGGGCCTCGTCGACACCGATGGTGTCGAACGCAGGGGCCGGCAGTTCCTTGGGACGCTGCTCTGCCACGACGTCGGAATGGCCGCCGCAGCCATGGTTGAGCGAGACGACCTTGCCGTCGGATGCCGAGTACTGGTTGCTGCAGGCCCCGAACATCGTGCCGAGCGAGCCGCGCAGCGCGATGAAGTAGCCGCACGTCGAGCAAGGACCGGGGGCCTCCTGCGAGCCCTCGTCCTTCGGGCCGGGTGGGCCGGAGAGCCAGCGCTCGACCGTCTCGTCGCGGCCCTGGTGACTCAGCACCCGGGCTCGGCCGAGACCCAGTTCGGCGACGGTGGTGCGCAACTGCACCCAGTCGGCGTTGTCGGCGTCGACGGGGAGGTCGGTCGCCGCGAAGCCCGGCTCGAGGCGCGGATCGTTGTCGGGGGTGGCCATCAGCATGCCCGGGCCGATGTCGCCGGGGCCGATGCGGTCCTCCCAAGGCACCCACGCCGGGGCGAGCAGCGCGGCGGAACCGGGCAGCAGCACGACCTCGTTGACCGTCGGCTCCTTGGCGCGCGAGGCGCGCACCAGGGTGACGGCCCAGTGCCAGTCGGCGTAGCCGGGCAGCAGGCAGTCGAACGTGTGGGTGACGACCCGGTCGCCCGGCTCGGCCGTTGCGCTCAGATGCTCGCCGACGGCCTCCTCGCCGCCAGTCTCGACGGCGGCCTCGCGGGCCAGGTCGATCGCAGCGCCCGTGGCGGCGTCCAGCTTGGGAGTGGCCATTTACAGCTCCAGTTCGTCGGCGACGCGGCGCAGCACCTGGGCGACCTTGGACGCCTGCTTGCTGTCGGGGTAGCGGCGGTGCCGGTACCCGTTACCGAGGCCGTCGAGCATCTTGATCAGATCCTCCATCAGCACGGCCATGTCTTCGGGATTGCGACGCTGTGCCTTGGAGAGCGACGGGGGCGCCTCGAGGAGTCGCAGGCTGAGGGCCTGCTCTCCCTTGCGCCCCTCGATGACGCCGAACTCCACCTTCTGGCCGGGCTTCAGCGACGCAACGCCGTCTGGTAGCGCGTTGGAACGCACGTAAACGTCACCGCCGTCGTCCTTGGTGATGAAACCAAAGCCCTTCTCGGCGTCGAAGAAGCGCACTTTTCCGGTAGGCACGTCCGCCCTCACTTAGTTGAGTATCAGGTGAACGATCAGTCTATCGGTTCAGGCGCGGGCGCCCCAAGACGGGAGGTTCAGTCGCCGACGCGCCCCGTGAACGACTCGGTCTCCTGCACGTGGCGGAAGTAGTCGAGGTTCTTGAGCTTGGACGCGGCCGCCTCGTCGATGACGATGAACGCGCGCGGGTGGAACTGGAGGATCGACGCGGGCACGCTCGCGGACACAGGCCCCTCGATCATGGCGGCGATGGCGTCGGCCTTCTGCTCGCCGGAGGCGACCATCAGCGCGACGTGCGAGTCCATGATGGTCCCGAGCCCCTGGGTGACGCAGTGCCGCGGCACGTCGTCGATCGACGGGAAGAAGCGAGCGTTGTCCTCGCGGGTCTCGGGCGTGAGCGTCTTGATGCGGGTGCGCGAGGAGAACGAGGAGAAGGGTTCGTTGAAGCCGATGTGGCCGTTGGAGCCGATCCCGAGGATCTGCACGTCGACGCCGCCAGCCAGTTCGATGGCCTCGTCGTACTCGTCCGCCGCACCCTGCAGGTCCTCTGCGAGCCCGTCCGGGACGCGGACCCGCGACGGGTCCATGCGCAGCGGCTCGACCACCGTGCGGTTGATGACGCTTGCGTAGCTCTCCGGGTGGTTGCGCTCGATGCCGACGTACTCGTCCAGGGCGAAGCCGAGGGCGTGCGAGAAGTCGCAGTCGCCTGCCTCGACGCGGCGCGACAACTCCTGATACAGCGAGAGCGGGGAGCTACCCGTCGCGAACCCGACGACGGGCGTCACGACGCCGTCCAAGCTGGAGATGACCTTGTCGGCCGCCACCTTGCCAACTTCCTGCGCGTCCTTGCAGATGACAACTTCCATGGTGTGAACCTCACTGAGAACCGGGTATCTGGGATCGCTTGGCGATGCCCCACCAGCCTAGAACGCACCCGCCGGAAGTGCACACAAAGTGCCCACTTGCCGCCCCAACTGCGCAGAATCTCTGCACAAACGCGCATAGTGCCTCGTCGCACTAGAATGACGCCATGGCGAGTTGGAAGGACGGGGCCGCGTACGCCCCGGTGGAGCGACCCGATGGTTTCGCGACGCCCGTTGCCGATCCGTTGCCGGCGGCCGAGCCGTACCGCGCCGACACCCCGGGGCCGATGACGCACCCGCGTGGTTTTGAGCCGTTGGAGCAGCCCTCGTTGGCCCAACTCGGCGTCACCACGAAGGACACCAGGAACCCGCGCGAGGAGTTCGCCGTCGCATCGCTTGCGATCACCTCCGCCCCAGGTAAGGAGTCGGGCCGGGACCCGAAGGAAGCGTTCTCCGTCAGCACCTCCTCGCCGGTGACCGGTGGTCCTCCTCCCCCGACGGGAGCGCCGCTGTCGATGCTGCCACCCGCTGGGTCGCCCCTCTCGACGCTGCCTCCCACCGGGCCGAACCCGCCGCTGCCGAGCTACGTCGGCCAGTACGGTCAGCCGAACGCACCTCAACGGCCGGGCCAGCCAGGCCAGTGGCCGCCTCCGGTTCCCTACGGCGATCCGTCCTGGCGTCCCCAGCAGGTCAGCGAGGAGACCAGGCGGCAGAAGTCGTTGTGCTGGATCGCCGCGACCGTCGCAGGCTGCGGCGTGCTCCTGTCGCCCGCGGCACCGTTCCTGCTGGTCGTGGCAGGCGGCCTCGGGATCCGGACCCGGAAGCTCACCGGCTACCTTGGCCCGATCACGCTGATCGTGGGAGGGGCCGCGATGCTGTTCCAGTTGCTCGACGGTTCCTTGGGGAGGACCAATCTGCTGCTGATCGCGCTGTCGCTGGCGGCGAGCCTCGGCTTCTTCCTTGGCGGCGCCCGCGCCAAGTAGGTCGACTGTCCGCTGACTGTTCGGTCCCGGGCCGGGCGCGCCGAAGGCGCGCATTGCCGTCACGCGCGCGAGCGCTTCCCCCGCGTGACAGTCCTCCGAAAGATCGGACGCTTCGACAAGCTCAGCGAACGATGAGCAGACGCTCCGACATCTCGACCGACCCCACCCAGCGACAAGCTCAGCGGACGATGCCGCCAGCAACAAGGGCCAGCCTCCGTTCCCCGAGCTTGTCGAGGGGTCCGCAACCCCGAGTGTTGCCTCCGGACAGCGACACGGAACCAAGAGCAGGCCAACGAGCCCCGGACGCTTCGACAAGCTCAGCGAACGATGATCGACGCTTCGACAAGCTCAGCGAACGATGAGCAGACGCTCCGACATCTCGACCGACCCCACCCAGCGACAAGCTCAGCGGACGATGCCGCCAGCAACAAGGGCCAGCCTCCGTTCCCCGAGCCTGTCGAGGGGTCCGCAACCTCGAGTGTTGCCTCCGGACAGCGACACGGAACTAAGAGCAGGCCAACCAGCCCCGGACGCTTCGACAAGCTCAGCGAACGATGATCGACGCTTCGACAAGCTCAGCAAACGATGAGCAGACGCACCGACAAGCTCAGCCGGCGCGGCCCCTCAGCCGGCGTCCGACACCGGCACGGTCGACTCCTCGACCTCTCCGAGGTCGAGCGGTGCTCCCCCATCCCAGGCGACCAGAGTGGGGAGCTCGGACGGCCACACGTCGTCGGGGAGGTCTTCGACAAGGAACCAGGCGCTGGCGACGCGGCGCCGCGCCTCCGCCTCGCTGAGGGCCGCGTTCACCGGTTCGAACCTCTCGGTCCGAAGCAGGTAGAACGTCTCGGCCTGGATCAGGATCCGATCCGAGTACCCGTGGCTGACGACCCGGGTCGCGACGGGACCGACCAGTTCGGCCGGCTCGACGCGCAGGCCCGTCTCCTCGTGGAGTTCGCGTGCCGCGGCCTCCCTCGTGCTCTCCCCCTCGTCGACCCCGCCTCCCGGGACCTGCCAGAAGCGGGAGCCGGGCAGGCCGGGATCGGTGTCGCCCTGCAGTAGAACCGCGTCGGCGGCCACGACCACCACCCGCGCGCCGCGGCGGCGCTTGACGGGGCGCTCAGTCGGGACGCCGCGCATGGGCGACCTCGTCGTCGATCAGGTCGCGCCAGCTGGCGACCAGATCGGCGTCCACGTAGGCCTTGAATGAGCCACCGGGCCGTGCCGGGGAGCCGATGTGGAATGCGCGGACGCCGGCCCTCACCAGCCAGGGGACGTGCTCGGCCGCCAGGCCACCGCCTGCCATGATCAGCCGGGCGACCTCGGGGTCGGACTTGGCGCGCCTGACGAGATCGTCGAGGCCCTGCTCAACTCCCCTCGCGGAGCCGGCCGTGAGCACCTGATTGAGGCCGGGAAGTGTGCGCAGGTCGACCCACGCCCTGTCGACGTCGAGGCAGTGGTCGATGGCACGGTGAAAGGTCCAGGGGAACGAACCGTCGCCCACCAGTTCGCCGACGACCTCGAGGTCGATCCGGTTGATACCGTTCAGGAAACCGAGGACGACGCCGTCCGCCCCTGCGTCGAAGTACGAACTGATCAGCCCCTTGAGCCGGGTGGCCTCGCCGCCGTCGGTGGTGAAGCCACCCCTGAGTCGCACCATCGGGCGAATCTGGATCGACGTCGCGCGACGCACCTTGTCGACGAGCCGGGGCTCGGGCGAGAGCCCGTCGTCGTCCATGGTGCCCACCAGTTCGACGCGATCGGCTCCCCCGGCCTCGGCACGCTCGGCGTCGGCGGCGTGCAGCGCGATGACCTCCAACAGACCCATGCCGATATTGTGCCCGGCCGCGCTGCGGCCCGGGGCGCGACCCGCTCTGAACGCGCGATCTGGTCGACCAGACCACCCGCACGCGTCGAATGGCACCGGGCGCGGGCGCGTCGTAGAGTGCCCGGGTGTCTTCACCCCTGCTGCGCGCCCCCCAGCCCTCCGACGCCGACGCGTGGTTCGATTTCCTCGTCGCCCAGCAGGCCAAGGCGTACGCGGGGATCGTCCCGGAGGACTTCGCCACGGGCCAGGATCGCAAGTACCGGGACGCTTGGGTGCCTGAACTGGCGGCGGCCTTCGCGTCGCCCGGCACCGCGCGACGGGTGGTCGCCGAACTCAATGGCGGCATCGTCGGGATCGCCTCGATCCTCGATGGACCCCAGGATTGGGAGATCGCGGCCGGCCTCGTCCCGTCGCCTGCTGGCCGTGAGTTGGAGCGCCTCTACTTGGACCCGAGCCAGCACGGCACTGGGCTGGCAAGGGCCATGTTCAACGTCGTCGACGAGGGCGAGGACCTGTACCTGTGGCTCATCGACGGCAACGAGCGCGCCCACCGCTTCTACAAGCGACTCGGCTTCGCCGACGTGGACGAGCAGCACGCCGCGGGCAACGACTGGGGCGGGGTCGGCATGCACCGGATGGCGCGCCTCTCCTGACCCACCGCCGCCTTCCTGGAGTCGGCGGGACCGCTTGCTGGGTGCGCGTTGAGCATGTTTGGCAACTCGTTCGCGATCTGATCGTTCAAACAGCGCCCACGACGCAACGAGCAACCGAACATGCTCAAACCCGACTCTCACCGCGCCCAACCGCTAGGTGAGCACAGCACGACGCCCTCCCAGCACAGGCTGGGAGGGCGTCGCGGTGGTTGTCGGTCGCGGTGGCAGTTACCTGCCGTGGTGGAGGTAATCGGTCGCGGCGTTGGTTACCGGTCCAGGCGGGCCGCGTCGAGCGATCCGGTCGACGGGAGGCCTGGTCGGGGCCGGTCCGTCGGCTTGCCCGTCGGAGGCTTCGGCGATTTGGTCGGCTTGGGCGTCTTCGACGGCTTAGGCGTCTTCGACGGCTTGGGCGACTTGGTCGGCTTCGGCGTCTTGGTCGCCGATGGCGAGGCCGTCGGCGTCGGAGTGACCGTCGGGGTCGGGGTGGCCGTCGCGGTGGGGGTCGGCGTCGGCGTCGGAGAGGGTGTGTCCTTCTTCTTCTGGACGAAGACCACCGCCGAGCGGGCGGGCACCGTGATCGAGCCGGAGGCCTTGTCCCACGCCGCGCCCGCGAGGACCGGGTCGTCGTGCACGCCGTCGGTCAACACCGGCGACAGGGCAAGGTCGAGGCCCGCCATGTCGTCGACCGCCTCGGTAATCGGCTGCGTCGACGAGTTGAACGCGACGAGCACGCCGTCCAGGTCCGGATCGACCGAGTCGCCGACGGTGTCGTCGACCCGCATCAGGATCAGGCCTGCCGTCTGGTCGGCACCCGCGTTCGGGAAGCTAACCTTCTGCTCGATCAGTTCCGCCGAGCCGAGCGTGAGCAACGGGTGGGCCGAGCGCAGGTTCAGCAACTCCAGCGCCTGGTCCCGCGAGGCGGCGATGTCGGCCGCGGTCGGCTTGTTGGCCGCGTCCTCCAGGTAGGGCTTCATCGCGGGCCACTTCGACGAGTTGTCGGCGGCGGGGGGCAGGCCGACGCCGAAGTTGTTGTCCCGCATCGTCCAGTCGAGCGTGTTGAAGTGGTCGCCCGAGTTGTACGAGTTGCGGTCCATCGACTTGGATCGCAGCAGGTCGGTCCCCGCGTGCCAGAACGACGGCGACTGGCCGAGCGACACGGTCGCGAGCGACAGCGTGTTCATCCTGATCCGGTCCGCCATTGTGGTGTCGGCGGGCAGTTTCCACATGCCGATGTCGAACAGCGTCTCGTTGTCGTGCGCGTCGACGTAGTTCACGGACTCGTCGGGCTGCGAGGCGTACCCGGCCGGCTGGCCGTTGTAGTCGATCTCGCTGCCCTTCTGGATCTTCCCGGCCGACGTCTCGAAGGAGTAGTCGGCGAGGTTGCCCGCCATGCCGATGCGGATCAGGTCCTGACGGTGCCTCAGGTCGGCCAACTGGTCGTCCTGGCTAGCCGTCGAGACGCCGTTTGGATCGGTGTAGAGGCCGGTCCCGTAGCCCTGGAACTCGGACTTGTTCTCGTCGAACGGGCCGCCGCCGTGGACGGCGTCGCGGAGTCGGTCGTTGAAGGCGCCGATGTGCGTGCCGCTCAACTGGCCCTGGGTTGCCTGCGTGAAGCGCGCGTTGTCCGCGACCTCACCGAAGTTCCAGCCCTCGCCGTACAGGTAGACGCCCTTGCCGTCGACGCCGTCCTTGGCCGCGGTGAGGCCGTCGAGTGCATCGCGGACGGCGACCATGTTGTCGACCGAGTGATGCCCCATCAGGTCGAAGCGGAACCCGTCGACGTGGTAGTCGGCGGCCCAGGTGACGACCGAGTCGACCATCAACCGCTCGGCCATCGCGTGCTCGGTTGCGATGTTCTGGCAGCAGGTCGAGGTCTCGACGGCGCCCTTGAGGTTGAGGCGGTGGTAGTAGCCGGGCACGACCTTGTCGAGGACAGAGGTCTTCGCCTGACCCGCGGCGGAGGTGTGGTTGAACACCTGGTCGAGGACCACCTGGTAGCCCATCTGGTGCAGCCCGCCGACCATCTCGCGGAACGCCTTGGTGCGCGCGCCGCCGTTCTGGTTGGCGTCGGTGGCGTAGGAGCCCTCCGGGGTCGAGTAGTGGTACGGGTCGTAGCCCCAGTTGAAGGCGTCCTCGTCAGCGACCGAGGTGACCGCGGCCTGCTGTGCCTCAGAGGCGGGGCCGGCGTCGGTCGGGATGGCAGGCACCTTCTGATTGGCCCTGTTCTCCTCGATCGTGGCGATGTCGAAGCTGGGCAGCAGGTGGACGGTGTTCATGCCAGCCTTCGCCAACTCCGTCAGGCGCTTGACGCCGTCGGTACCCGTCAGCGCGAAGGCCTCGTAGGTGCCGCGCAGCGCCTCGGGGACGGTCTCGTCCGAGATCGAGAAGTCGCGGATGTGCAGTTCGTAGATCGCGCGGTCGACGAACTGGGCGATCCTGGGGGCAGGGGTGTCGGTCCAGATCGACGGCGCGAACGCGGGGTCGTCCAGATCGATGAGCACCGTGTGTGTCGAGTTCAGCGTCAGCGCCTCCGAGTATGGGTCGGTGACGATGTTGTGCGTGACGGCGTCGAGCGATGGCACGAACACGTTGACGTCGAACTGGTAGGCCCGGTTCTTCCAGTCGGCCGCGCCGGTGATGCTCCACGTGCCGTCGGCGGCGCGGGTCATCGCGGTGCGGGTGGGGGTACCGGTTCCCATCAGGTCGTCGAACAGCAGCAGGTCGACCGAGGTTGCGGTGGGTGCCCACAGCCTGAGCGTCGGAGCGCCGCCTTCGAAGGTGACGCCGATCGCATCGGTGCGCGCCTCCGCGGCGTACAAGTCGTCCAGGACCCCGGGGATCTGCAGGCCCGTGAAGACCTGTGCGAGGCCGTCCGGTCCCCGCTGGATGATCGCCAGGTCACCCTTGAGCGCCTCCTCGAGCACGGCCCGGTCGATGGCCGCCCGCGCCTTCGGCTGCAACTTCAGTGCGGTGAACCCCTTGAGATGACCGCGGTTCCTGAGCTGATCGGCGGTCAGGCCCGCCGCGTCGGGTAGCAGGTCGGCCAGCTTGACCGCGCCGTCGCCCGCCCCGCCGACGACCGCGCCCTCCTCCAGCGCCAGACCGCCGTCGGCGTCGGTCCAGAGCTCCCACGTCGTCTTGGCGGCGTCGGCCGTGATCAGGTTCGTCGGCCAGGCCACGGTGTCCGCGTCGATCCAGTGGCCGAGGTACTCGCCTGTTCCGGCCAGCGGAGGATCTTCCACAACGATCTCCAGAAGGTGGGTTGAGAGGGTGTAGTTGAAGGTGACCAGCTTCCCAGCCGCCGACTGGAAGCTGTAGTTGGGTCCGTCGAGGACGCCGCCCTGGCCGTAGTTCTCGGCCCAGGACAGGCCGTGCGCGACCTTCACCTCGTAGGAACCGGACGGGATGGTGGCGCTCGACCAGGTGTAGACCCCGTCGCCGTCCGCGTCGAACATCAGCGTGTTGAGGCAGTCGGGCTGCCAGTCGCCCGGGCACCCGGCGGCGGCCTGGAACGAGCCGGGCAGCGTGACGACCGGGCCCTGCGCGGTGTTGAAGAACGCGTGGGTCGTCGGGTTGTAGTAGAACGTGACCCTGGCCGGCTGGGCCAGCGTGTAGGTGGCGTTGTCACCGTTGGGGACTCCCCCGACGCCGTAGTTGACGTCCCAGCTTCCGCCGACGGCGACCTTGTACTCGTAGCTGCCTGCGGGCAGGTCCCAGGCACCGATGTAGAGGCCGGAGGCCTGGTCGAGCGTGAGAGACGCGTCGAGGCAGCCCGGCTGCCAGTCGCCCGCGCAGCCCATGGCCGCGTTGTGACTGCCGGGCACGGTGACGACCTTCGACAGGTCGACGTCTGGTTGCTCGGGCGCCGCGGAGCCCAGGTCGGTGCCGACGATCACGGTCGTCGAGTTGGCGACCCGGCTGCCGTCGGCATCGGTGGAGACGCCGCGCACCTCGACGACGGTGCCAGCGGGAAGCGCGCCGAAGTCGGCGAAGACGCGGGGCTGGTCGGTGGTGGCGGTGCCGAGCGCCGTGTAGTCGGTGTCGCCTGCCACGCGATAGCTGAAGGAGGTCTCGGCCCAGCGGTCGGCGGCGACGGTCGCGGTGATCGGGGTCAGTCCGTCGGCCGGTGCACCGGAGGCGACCTTGATCGCCTGGCTCGCGCCCGCGTCGGCGACCTTGGTGCCCGCCTTGAACGCGATCGCGCCGAGCGCCGGGACGGTGAGGGAAACCTTGCCGTTTGCGTCGGCGGTGACCGGATCGGTCGCACCGTACAGCGGCGCATAGCTGGCGCCGGGGGTCAGGGTGGTGAGCTCGACCGTCTTGGCGGAGGTGGAGTTGTTGAGCGCGACCAGATGCTCGACCTTCTCCGTGCGCTCGACGCGCGAGAAGGCGTAGACGCCCGCCCCGTTGTCGGCGTACAGCTCGATCTGAGCGCCTGTCGACAGCGCCTCGTTTGCGCCACGGAGGTCGCCGAGCTTGGCGATCGACCCGTAGAGCGGCACACCGGTGTCGAAGTGGTCGCCGGCGCCGTAGGCGGAGCCGTCGATCAGGGTGTTGTCGAGGTAGCTGGGCACCTTGGAGGCGAACATCGACTCGCGGGAGTCCTTGTCGTTGCCGTCACCGACGAAGCCCTGCTCGTCGCCGTAGTAGACGACCGGCTGGCCGCGGGTCAGGAACATCAGTTCGTGCGCGAAGGTGCTTCGCTTCAGCTTGTCGCTCGACGTGCCGAGCAGGTAGCCGATGCGGCCCATGTCGTGGTTGCCGAGGAAGGTGGGCAGCGATGCGGCCGAGCTGTGCGCGGTCGTGTAGTAGTCGTCGGCGGAGAACAGCCCGGAGAGCCCCTTTGCGGTGAAGCCCTTCGCGAAGTTGAGGGCGGAGGATTGGTAGGCGAAGTCGAGGACCGAGTTCATCGAGGAGTTGCGGACGTAGGGCGACAGCAGCTTGGCGTCGGCGTCGTAGACCTCACCGAACATGAAGAAGTCGGGATTGCCGGTGGCGGTGTGGTCCTTGATCTGCTTGGTGAACTCCTGCCAGAAGACGAAGTCGACGTGCTTGGCGGTGTCGATCCGGAAGCCGTCGATGCCCAGGTCGGTCCAGGCCGCGTAGATGTCGCTCATGCCGTCGACCACGATCTGGTTCTCGGTCATCAGGTCGTCGAGGTTCCCGAAGTCCATGTAGGTGGCGGCCTCACCCGACGGCCACGACGGGTCGAAGCCGCGATTGTGGTAGAGCGTCACGTCGTTGAGCCAGGTGGGGAACTTGACGTCCTCCATGCCTGCCGGGACCTCAGGGTCGTACGGGAACGACGTGGTGTCGGGGTTGAGCTTCGGCATGGCCTTGTCGCCAGGGGCGTAGCTGGCCGGGTCGAACGAGGCGCCGTCGACGTCCTTGTACGGGTTCTGCGACTTGGTCACGTAGGCGGGGTCGGAGCCCTCATGTCCCGCGTAGTAGATGACGTCGGCGGTGTGGTTGGCGATGATGTCGAAGTAGACCTTGATGCCCTTGGCGTGCGCCTCGTCGATCAGCGCCTTCAGTTCGGCGTTGGTGCCAAGGTGCGGGTCGATCTGGGTGAAGTCGGTCACCCAGTAGCCGTGATAGCCGGCGGACGCGTCGGCCCCGCTGCCCTGCACGGGGCGGTTCACGAACGACGGGGTCAGCCAGATCGCCGTCGCCCCGAGGCCCTCGATGTAGTCGAGCCGGTCGCGCAGGCCCTGGATGTCACCCCCATTGAAGAAGCCCTTGTCCGTCGGGTCGAAGCCGGTGGTGAGCCGGTCGGTGCCAGAGCAGTCGACGGGAAGCTTGCCGTCGGCCCCAGCATGGCCCGTGGCGATACAGGAGTCGTTGGCGCTGGAACCGTTGTCGAAGCGGTCGGTCATCACAAAGTAGAAGGAGTTGCCGGCGCCGGGATCGGCGAACGGCGCCTTCGCGAGCGCGTCGTCGGAGGGGACGTAGTCGCCCGGCAGGTCGGCAGCGGCGACGGAGACCTTGTTGCTCGCGTCGTCGAAGGTGAAGGTCAGCTTCTGCTGCGTAGCGAGCTTCAGCGGCCAGTTGCCCTCGGCCGGGCCGTAGGCCTCGTCCCAGGACGAGTTGATGGCGACCTTGAACTCCCAGTCCCCCGCGGGAACGGTGAAGTCGGCGCTCCAGACGCCGTCGCCGTCAGCGTCGGCGAGCCCGGACGCGGCGCAGGCGGGTGCCCAGTCCTCCGCGCAGCCCAGTTCGGTCTGCAGGTCGCCCACCAGCGTGACGGCCGTGGTCGCGGCGGCCGCCGTCTGGAGAGGAACTGCCGCGGTGACGACACCGCTGGCCGCGATCAAGGCGGTGGCCGCGAGAGACGCGGTGAACCGGGTCGAGCGCATGCGTGACTCCTTCGTCAGGGTGTGCCCAGGAGTTTCACGCTAAACGATGACTCAGACAATTTTGTCCGGTTCGCCCAGCATCGGCCCTCGTCGGCAGGATATGAACGTTCAACTTTTCCAAGAATGACATTTGAACGATCAACTCGCAAGGGTTGTGGCCAAATCGTGACCCTTTGGGTGGCCCTTCAACCAACCCCATGCGCCTTGGAACCCGCGCCTGACGGCCCCCACTGTTCGGGATGGCCGTATCAGGCCAGTCGGCCCTCCCCCCACTTGCGACCCGTTCTCGCGCCGTCCGCCGGGCACGAGGTGGCGCACCGCGCGGGCAGTCGTTCATCGACTGGGCCGGGTTTGCGCCGTGCCCGGGCACGGGACGCAACAAGGGCGGCCCCTTTCGGGACCGCCCTTGCGTTTGGCTGATCGGGACCCTTCGGTCGACTCGGCGTACCGGGCGACCTCAGGGACAGGAGCGGATCAGAAGCCGCCCATGCCTCCCATGCCGCCCATGTCGTCGCCACCGGGCATCGCTGCAGCCTTCTCGGGCTTGTCCGCGATGACGGCCTCGGTGGTGAGGAACAGGGCCGCGATCGACGCCGCGTTCTGCAGCGCGGAGCGGGTGACCTTGGCCGGGTCGATGATGCCGGCCTCGACCATCTTGACGTACTCGCCGGTGGCAGCGTTGAGGCCCTCACCCGCGGGCAGGTTGCCGACCTTCTCCGCCACGACGCCGCCCTCGAGGCCGGCGTTGCTGGCGATCTGCTTCAGCGGGGCAGAGGAGGCCGCGAGCACGATCTGCGCGCCGACGGCCTCATCACCGCTGAGGTTGTCGAAGTTGACGGCCTTGGCCGCCTGCAGCAGCGCGACGCCACCACCGGGGACGATGCCCTCCTCGACGGCAGCCTTCGCGTTGCGGACGGCGTCCTCGATGCGGTGCTTGCGCTCCTTCAGTTCGACCTCGGTCGCCGCGCCGACCTTGATGACGGCGACGCCGCCTGCCAGCTTGGCGAGGCGCTCCTGGAGCTTCTCGCGGTCGTAGTCGGAGTCCGAGTTCTCGATCTCCTTGCGGATCTGCGAGACGCGGCCCTCGATCTGGGCCTGGTCGCCCGCGCCGTCGATGATCGTGGTCTCGTCCTTGGTGACGAGCACGGAACGGGCGCGGCCGAGCAGGTCGAGGGAGACGGCGTCGAGCGACAGGCCGACCTCCTCCGAGATGACCTGGCCACCGGTGAGGATGGCGATGTCGGTGAGCATGGCCTTGCGGCGGTCGCCGAAGCCGGGGGCCTTGACGGCGATCGACTTGAAGGTGCCACGGATCTTGTTGACGATCAGGCCTGCGAGGGCCTCACCGTCGACGTCCTCGGCGATGACCAGCAGCGGCTTGCCCGACTGCATGACCTTCTCCAGCACGGGAAGGAGGTCCTTCAGCGAGGAGATCTTCGAGTTGGCGATCAGGATGTACGGGTCATCGAGGGTGGCCTCCATGCGCTCCGTGTCGGTGACGAAGTACGGGGCGATGTAGCCCTTGTCGAAGCGCATGCCCTCGGTGAGCTCGAGGTCGAGGCCGAAGGTGTTCGACTCCTCGACGGTGATCACGCCCTCCTTGCCGACCTTGTCCATCGCCTCGGCGATGATCTCGCCGACGGTCGGGTCAGCGGCGGAGATCGATGCGGTGGCGGCGATCTGCTCCTTCGACTCGATGTCGATGGCCATCTCGGCCAGCTTGTCGATGATGGTCGTGACCGCGGTCTCGATGCCCTTCTTCAGGCCCATCGGGTTCGCGCCGGCCGACACGTTGCGCAGGCCCTCGCGGACCATTGCCTGTGCCAGCACGGTGGCGGTGGTGGTGCCGTCGCCCGCGACGTCGTCGGTCTTCTTGGCGACCTCCTTGACGAGCTCGGCGCCGATGCGCTCGTAGGGATCCTCGAGCTCGATCTCCTTGGCGATGGACACGCCATCGTTGGTGATGGTGGGTGCGCCCCACTTCTTCTCCAGGACGACGTTGCGGCCCTTGGGGCCGAGCGTCACCTTGACCGCGTCGGCCAGGGTGTTCATGCCGCGCTCCAGGCCGCGGCGAGCGTCCTCGTTGAACTCAATAAGCTTTGCCATGGTGGTTCGGGAGTCCTCCCGTCGATGGGGTGTCACACCCCGCTGTTTGTCTGTCAGGTGTGGACCGCTGATGCCCGCGACGGACGGCCTGAGCCTCATCCTCGATCCGGTAGCACTCGCTAGGCGAGAGTGCTAACTCCATTATTAGCACTCGACCCAAGAGAGTGCAAAGATTCGGGCCCTTCCGGGCCGAAGAGTGCATGGAAACGGGCGGGACCCGGGAGGGTCCCGCCCGTGCGTCTTGTCCTCTTCTGCGAGCCTCAGCCGACCACGGCCGGCGGCCAGGTGCCGCCGGGAACAGCCTGGTGGGCGGCGTTCTCCATGGTGACCATCGAGCTGATGAGGCCGATCATGGCGTTGATCCACGTCATCACGTAGGCGATGATTTTCGTGATCAGGCCGATCACCTGGGCGGCGCCGATGGCGGTGCCCACCGGAACTGCGGCCATCTCCAGCGCCGCGACGATCACGCCGATGGCGGTGGTGATGTACTGCGTCACGAACGTGACGGTGATCTCGACGCCCTTTGCGCCCATCTGGTGCACTGCGTCGCCGAACGCCTTCGCTCCCTTGGCGGTGCTGTCGGCGGCCTCCTCCTGGACCTTGATGGACGAGAAGAAGGCGTCGGACGCGTCGCCGGTCCAGGTCTCGGCCGACTTGAAGTGGCCGCGCTGATACTGCAGGGCGAACGTCTGGCACTTGGGCGCCAGTTCGTCCGCGATGGACTTGCCCGCCGAGCGGACCTCCCAGGGCGCCAGCACATGCTTGAAGACCTCAAGGGAGGTGTTGATGCCCTTGGTGATGAACCCGACAGTGCGGTCGATGATCTTGCACGCGCGCTCGACGGCGGACTTGAGCACCTTGCCGACGCCCGGCATCCAGCAGAACAGGTCGGCGATGCCGCCGAGCGCCCCGAGGATCTTCTGCGCGATGCGGACCACCTGCTGCACGGTGCGCCCGATCCGGTCGACCACCTGCTTGACGCGGTCGATCACGTCCAGGATCCACTGCACGTCCAGCGTGAAGGCGCACCCACCGGTGCGACCGACGGGCGGGCTGAATCCGGGGGCCCGTCCCATTTGCCTCGCGATTGCTGCCATGTCGATATCCCTTACTTATTGATCTGGCCGGAGATCTGGACGCCCTTGGCTTCCATCTCTTCGTAGCGCTTGGCGGTCTTGGTGAGGGCGTCGCTGACGGCCTGGAGTTCCTTGGCAGCACCCTCGTAGAGCGTGCCGAACTGGCGGCAGCCCTTCTTGTACGTGCCCGCGACGGGCATCCAGAGTCCCCAGTGCTGCACGAGGTCGGCGACCGACTCCCAGCACTGCGACAGTTCGCTGGCCGACGGGATCAGGTTGGACACGTAGCGTGCGTCGTCGCGCAGGTCGGACAGGTCGACGGTGAAGTCGTGCCCTCCCGGCTGGGGCGGCGGCTCGGTGCAGACCGTCGGCTCGTTGGGCTTGGGATCCTTGGGCTTGTCGCCGGGCTCCTGCGTCGGGGGGCCTCCAGTGGGCGTCCCAGTGCTCGGCGTCCCAGTGCTCGGCGTCCCAGTGCTCGGCGTCCCACTGGTCGGCGTCCCACCCGTTGGCGTGCCACCGGTCGGCGTGCCTCCCGTGGGGGTGCCTCCGGTCGGTGCGTCGGGCTCCGGGTTCGGTGCGGTGGGGATCCCGGGGCTCGCGCCGTCGGGACGCGCCTCCACCGCGTCGGGGATGCCGTCGTTGTCGGAGTCGGTGTCGCGGTAGTCGGGCGTGCCGTCGCCGTCGGTGTCGACCGGATCCCAGACCAGTCCGTCATCGCCGGGGACGCCGGATCCGACGCCCGCGCCGGCACCTGGTGTCGACGGGGTGCTCGGCAGGGGCTGGCCCGGCTGGACATCCGGCACGGAGGCCGGGCGCGGCCCGTAGTCGGGCATCGTCGAGACGTTGGGGACGCGGTCGTCGCCGATCGACGAGGGGACGCCCCCGCTTGGCGCGCCGCCCGAACCGAGGCCGCCACCGGAGGGGAGCCCTCCCGAGCCGCCGCCGATGCTGCCGACGTCGCCCAGTCCGCCGATGCCACCGGCATCGCTGCCGCCGCCCGAGCCACCCCCAAGGCCTCCGCCCGAGCCGCCGCCGAGATCGCCGCCGCCGCCCGAGCCCGAACCGCCACCGGTGTCGCCACCGCCCGAGCCGGCGCCGGCCGGATCCTCGCCCGCCGCCTCCTCTGGCGTCTCCTCCGCCGCAGGTTCGGCCCCGAGCCCGAGCCTGCGCCGGCACCGCTAGCCATCTGCTCGTACTCCGAGGGCAGATCGACGTCGACCGTTCCGTCCTCGTGCACGGTCATCGTCTGGCCGTTTGCCTGTTCGATGGTCAGCGACCCGTCATCGTTGCGGGTGACGACGGTGCCCGACTCGGTCTCGAACGAACCGCCCGCGGCGAGCGTCGAGATGTCGGCATCGTCGTTGTCCATGAAGTCGGCGTCGATCTTGACGCTTCCGTCTGCCCCGACGGTGATCTCGACGCCGTCCGCGGTGGACACCACGGTGCCCTCGCCCGTGGTGTCGACGACCGTGCCGTCCGGCGCGACCGCGACGGCCTCATCGGCGACAGTGACGTCCGAGGTGATCTCGATGGCGTCGTCGGGGACCGCGGTGACGGCCTCACCCGTCACGTAGTCCTCGGTGGGCGCGTCCTGCGCCTCGTCGCCCGTGCCGCCGGAGGCGGCCGACCTTCCGCCGCGCATCGCGCCGACGTTGTCGTTCTGGGCCGGCCACTCGAAGGTGGCCGTCGTTGTCTCAGACATGGTTCCCCTTAGCTGATCGGCTGATCGGTCATCTGGCTGATGATCTGGTCGAGGCACTCCGTGACGGCGATGCCCGACTTGCCCTCAAGCCAGTTGCGATGGATGGAGACGTCGACAACCCCGCCTTCGGGGTTGACGGTGAGGCTCACCATCGAGTTCTCGGATCGGATCTGTTCCCCCATCGGCGCCTCGGTGAGCCCGAGCGCGGCGGCCTCTTCGAGCGGGATGGGCGTCTCGAGTTCGGTCGCGCGGTCCTCGAGACGCTGCAACGCATCGTCCAGCCGGTCGAACAGGTTCGGCAGGTTGTCGATCTTCGCCTGCAGTTCGCCCTCCGGCGTCGGCGCCTGGAGTTCGTTCTCGGCCTGACGGAGGATCTCCTGCCGCTTCGCCGCGACCTGCTCGTCGGTGATCACGGGCGCGTCACCGGAGAGACCGGAGGCCTCCAGTTGCGCCTCGGCGATCGTCGCGAGGATGGCATTCGCGAGATGGTCGGTCTCGATCTTGTCGACCCAACGCGGCTCGACGAGCACCCGGGCGAGCCGGCCCTCCGGGTCGATGGTCGCGGCGACCTGGCCCTCCGTGTCACGCACGGTGACCTCTTCACGCCTTGGCTGAAGTGCCAGCATGTCGCGCACCAACTCGTCGAGTTGGGCCTCCATCAACTGCGGGCTGAGGGTGATGTCGTCCATTCGTCCTCCGGTTCGATGTCTCTGGGCAACTCTTCCAGCGGATAGGGTCAGCGTTTGTAGGTACTAGCGCTCAAATAGGTGGGGCCACCATGAACCGACTACGGACGATCCGCGACCTAGCCAACGTGGTGAACCTGTCGACCCCGCTCGGCCTCGGCGTCGCCGTCGCCCGGGGTGGCCGGCTGCGCAGGCGCGACGGGCTCTGGATCGCCGAGGACGTCAGGCTGCCCGGGATCAACGCCAGCGCCATGACCGTCGGGAGCGTCGTCCTGATCCTCGGCCGCAGCCTTGACGAGGCGGAGGCACGCAACCCCACGCTGATCGCGCACGAGGATGAGCATGCCTGGCAGTGGGCAGCCTGCCTCGGGCTGCCGTTCATCCCGCTGTACTTCGCGGCGGTCGCCTGGTCGATGGTGCGCTGCGGCGACCGGGCCTCAGCCAACCCCTTCGAGCGGCAGGCCGGGCTGAGGATCGGCGGCTACCCGGAGAATGCGAAACAGCCGCTGAGGCAGGGCCTCGCGCGGCTGTTCGGGCGGTGAAGATTCAGGAATGCAGCCGGCGCGCCGAGCGGGCCGCCTGCCGCTGGGAGCGCATCCGCCTGAGACGCTTGACCAGCAAGGGCTTGTAGCCGAGGGCCTCTGGGGTGTCGATCAGTTCGTTCAGGTGCTGGTAGTACCGGGCAGATGAGAGCGAGAAGTGCTCCATGATCGCCTGCTCCTTTGGCACCGCGTTGGTGAACCACCTGTCCTCGAAGTCGAGGATGGCCGCGTCACGCTCCGACAGATCGACCGCGCCGGTGAACGAGAGTGCCTCAGACATAGCGCCCATGCTACGTCCAAATCACACCGCTGTCATTATCAGAGTCGGCGGTTCCGCGCCCGCGGACACGCGTTCGACTGACCGATTCGCGCAGGCATGGGGGGTGACTCAGCGCGCCGCCGACCGCCACGGGTAGAGTTCGGCTGACCGCTGTTCACAATCAACGAGGACTGAAACTCAAGCATGCGTCGACTCAACGGCCACGTCCAGCACTTCCCTTGGGGCAGCGCCGAGGCCATCCCAGCGATCCTCGCCCGGAACGTCGATGGGCAGCCGTGGGCCGAATACTGGCTCGGCACCCACCCCAACGGCCCCACCCTCACCGACGAGGGCACCACGCTCGACGAGTACGTTCAGGCCCACCCCGAGACCCTCGGAGAGGCATCGCGCTCCGAGTTCGGCAACCGGCTTCCGTTCCTGCTCAAACTACTGTCAGCGGGCAGCCCGCTGAGCCTGCAGGCGCACCCCTCGCGCGACCAGGCCGAGGCCGGGTACGCCCGCGAGTCGCTGCTCGGCCTCGACCCCACCGACCCGACGCGCTCCTTCAAGGACGACTGGCCCAAGCCCGAGGCGATCGTCGCCCTGACGCCGTTCGAAGGGCTGCTCGGCTTCCGCGACCCGCTGATCACGGCGGGGCTCTTCGAGGGCCTCGGCATCGCGGACGAACTGTCGTCGGTGATCGGCCCGTTGCGGGACCGGCGCGCCGCACCCGCGTTGCAGGAGGTCTTCCTCGACGTGCTGTCTCTCGCCGAGCGCCGTCACCTCGTCGACGTGGTCGTCTCGGCAGCCGTCAACAATTTGGAGGCGCAGGGGGCGTTGGGCGAGTTCGCCCGCACCGCCGTCGAGTTGGACGAACACTTCCCGGGCGACCCCGGAATCCTCGCGGCCCTGCTGCTCAACCGGTTCGCGCTGGAACCGGGAGAGGCCGTTGCGCTTGGCGCGGGCATCATGCACGCCTACCTTCGGGGCACCGGCGTCGAGGTGATGGCGAACTCGGACAACGTGATGCGCGGTGGCCTCACCAAGAAGCACATCGACGTGGACGGGCTGCTCCAGGTCGTCAACTTCGAGCCGGGCGAGCCACAGGTGCTCCTCCCCGAGGGAGTCGACGGCGTCTACGTGTACCCGACGTCGTTCGCGGAGTTCGAACTGTGGCTGATCGCCCCGGTCGACTGCAAGACCCTGGAACTGCCGCGCACCGACAGCGGTCGCGTCGTGCTGGCGACCGAGGGCGAGTTCGTTCTCGAGGCCGAGGAGTCGCTGGCGCTTACTCAGGGGCAGGCCGTCTTTGTCGCCGCAGACGAGCACGTCGCGGTGAAGGGGCACGGGCAACTCTTCGTCGCGGTGTCCGGGGCCTGAAGGCTCGTCGCGACCCCCGAGATGGGCGGTCGCTCTCGCTCGGCATTGGCAACCGCGCCCGCGCGTTGGCACAATGGGCCAGCACGCCTCCTTAGCTCAGCGGCCAGAGCGCTCGCCTTGTAAGCGAGTGGTCGAGGGTTCGACTCCCTCAGGAGGCTCCACCAACCGGCCCCGCTCGGGGACGCCGCCGCCTCCGGCGCGAGCCCCATCCGGTGTCATCGACCTGGGGCTGGGCTTGTTTCCTTGAGCATGTTTGGTTGCTCGTTTGCCGACACGCCGTGATTTCACGGCGTGTCGCGCAACGAGACACCGAACATGCTCATCGGCCGACCCGCGCCGCAGGGCCCTCTCCACCATGGCGCAGCAGCGTTCGGGACCCGATACGCCCGCACTCCGCGCCCTGGTCCGACCTCGCGCCAACCGCTACCCGGAGCCCGGTTGGAGGCGCCGTCGAGGGGCGACACAATGGGCCCATGACCGAACCAAGCAAGTGGACCCGCATCATCGAGGCCGACCCCGACCACTCCCGCCGCTACATCGAACGGTTCAAGGTGATGGAGGCAGCAGGTCACGACCTCGCGGGCGAGGTCCGCACCGTCGACGCGATGGTGCCGCGTGGGTCCCGGATCCTCGACGCGGGCAGCGGGCCCGGCCGGGTCGGCGGCAGGCTGCACGCGCTCGGGCACACCGTCGTCGGCATCGACGTCGACCCTGCCCTCATTGCGGCCGCGGAGCGCGACTACCCGGGTCCGACGTGGCTGGTGGGCGACTTGGCGGAGATGGACCTGCCGGAGCGGGGCATCGACGAGGGCTTCGACGTGATCGTCTCGGCGGGCAACGTGATGGGCTTCCTCGCGCCGTCGACCCGCGTCGAGGTGCTGCGCCGGTTCAGGGCGCACCTGCGCCTCGACGGTCGCGTCGTCCTTGGCTTCGGTGCGGGCCGCGGCTACGAGTTCGCGCAGTTCTTCGCAGACGTCGAGGAGTCGGGCCTCGAACTGGACCTCGCGCTGTCGACCTGGGACCTTCGCCCGTTCAAGGCTGACTCGGACTTCATCGTCGCCATTCTGCGGTGACCGACTGACGGCTCGGAGGGGCCCGCACCGCTTCGGCAACGCCTCTCGCAGGCAGTCGGCCACCTGCCGCCGCTCGCTGAGCCGGTCGAAGGGCCCGAGCACTGGAGCGGTCCCCATGGCCCGGTCGTCCTCGCCTGCGCTGGTGGTTGACGGGCGGTGGGCGCACGGACCCCTCGACAGGCTCAGGGAACGGCAACAGGCTCACGGAACGGCGACAGGCTCGGACCCCTCGACAGGCTCAGGGAACGGCAACAGGCTCACGGAACGGCGACAGGCTCGGACCCCTCGACAGGCTCAGGGAACGGCAACAGGCTCACGGAACGGCGACAGGCTCGGACCCCTCGACAGGCTCAGGGAACGACTGCCGGGGAACGGCGACAGGCCCAGGGACGCGACAGGCTTGGGCCCCTGGAAGGCTCGGCGACGGCGACGGCGACTGCAGACTGGGGACAAGCCCCAGCTCGCACTGTCAGCCGATGATGCCGCGCCTTCTGGCCTCCTGCACAGCTCCCTCGCGGCTTCCCGAGACCCCAAGTTTGCGCATCAGGGACTTGAGTTGGGTCTTGACGGTGTTGACGCTGACATAGTCGCGCTCCGCGATCTGGGGCAACGTCAGGCCAAGGGCGATGCCCTGAAGGATCATCTTCTCGCGCCTAGTCAGCGGGGCCGAGGTCTGGGCCGGGCCCTCAACCTCCACACCCGGATCCGGCGCGCCGACAAGTCGCACGACCGCCGCCGAGTTGGGATGGTTCGCCGCCCTGGCCGCCGTGGCGACGCCGCGCAGCAGTGCCCGGTCGGAGGCCGACATCAGCCGCACCGCGAACCCGCTTGCCCATGAACCGGTGCCCGCCAGGGCCGCTACGAGGCTCGTAAAGGCGCCGTCGTGGTCACCGTGGCGCGCCCGCTGCACCGCCTCCATGACCAGCCTCAGCCCCTGGGCCCGGACGCCGATCCGCGCCCGCGGGAAGGTCATCACCACCTCGTTGCCCGCCGCCAGATCGCAGAGGGCAACGGCGACGGGACGAAGCGCGTGCCCCTCCGGGAGGGAGTTGGCCTGGCGGTAGGCACCGTCGAGGTCCCCGCAGGCGATCAACACCTGGGTGCCCATCACCGTCACCGCGACGTCGGCGCCGAGCAGGGGCTCGCGCTGCGACACGCGCCCGAACCTCCGCGCGGCCTTTGCGCTCTCGTCGTTCAGCAGTAGGGCCGCCAGGTAGGCGGTCACGATGAGCGCCCGCTCGGGCGGCTCGGCATACCCGGAACGGGGCAGCGGCCCCGAGAGGTAGGGCTCGAGGAGGTCGACGACGTCGGCCTGACGTTCGTGATCGAGCAGGAGCCAGGCGGCCGCGGCGGGCCCGATCTCGGCCGCGAGTCGGGCCGCCTCCGTCGCGTCGCCGCCCGTCGGAATGAACTCCGCATGCTTCTCGGACAGCAGGTAGCCCTCGATCGCCCGCAGGGTGACCAGGTGTCGAGGGTCGGGCTCACCGGGGGTCTTGAAGATCAACTCGCGCGCCGCGACGTACTCCCCCTCGTGGATGAGTAGTCGGAGCACCTGCGGGAGAAGGTGAACCCATTCCTGCGGCTCCATGGCATCGAGGTACGCGAGGATGCCCGTCATGGCGTCCATGAGTCCGCCGCGGTCACCGAGGATCGCCGCGGCCTGGGCACAGACGAGGTCCACCTGGAGCGAAGCCTCACCACGACGACGTCCGGCCAGTCCGGCCAGGAGTCCCTCGCACTCAGAACTCCAGCCTCGACGCTCGAGCCTGCTGAACACCCACAGCGCCGCGACCAGAGGAAACCGGTCGGGCGAGGGAGGACTCGTCGCGAGAATCGAGTCGACCACGCCGTCCGGGATCGCCATCGCCGCCTCCGCGAACCGCTCAACGAGAATGCGTTCGGCGCCGCCCCAGTCCCCCGCGAGCAGGCGCTGCCACAGTTCCGCGCGCCGCTCGCCGAGGAGCAGCAGACGGTCCGCCAGGTCGAGCCGGGTCTCGGCCGCCACGCCGTGGAACTCGCGGGAGAGATGCCAGAAGCTCGGGCTCCATTCGATGAGTTCCCGGTCGGTCGCCGACGGCACCGTCACGCCGGGGATCTGGACGTACTCGTCGACGACCTGCGTCGCCTTGGCCCCGAGCAGCCGACCCGCGAGTGACGGGCTGAGTTCAGGCATCAGCGAGAGGGTTCGCCAGGCGACGTTCTGCCCTGTCTCCGGGTAGGGCGGCAGCAGGTTCGTGCTGATGTCGAGGGTGACGGCGACCGCGTCGAGGAGCGCCTGAGGGATCAGGTCGGCCCGACGCGGGTCCTCTCCCATCCGCTCGAACGAGTAAACGGTGGCCGCGACGCCGCCCCTCAGCAGGTTCCAGCAGGCGTCCAGGGTGCGCCCTGGCATGCTCTCACCGAACCATCTGGTCCCCAGCTCGACGACCTCGGGTCGGGTGAATGCCAGGTCGCCCGCGGACAGGTGGACCATCATTCCCGCCGGCACCCGCGGCGTCGGCGCGTCGGCAGAGGCGGTGAGGAAGCGGAAGCCCGGGTGCTCCCCGAAGAGGCCGCACAGCGGGTCGAGGTCCTGGGCCAGGTCGCACCAGTCGATGTCGTCGATGATGATCAGCGCGCGGTCCAGGTCTCGGACCTTGTCGCGAATGTAGTCTGCGAGGACGGTCGGATCGGCGAGCCGTTCATCCAGCGCCACCAGCACCGTCGGGAGCCCTCCGAGCCGCGCGGCCTCGAGGCATTGCCGCAGCAGCGTCGACTTCCCCATGCCTGTCGTGCCGTGCACCGCGACCCACTGCTCTGGGGCGTCGAGGATGCGGCCGATCAGTCGCGGGCGATCCAGCATCACCTTCGGGGCGCCGCCTCGAAAAAGTCGACGCCAGCGCCTGCCGGGCATGGAGGTGTCGACCAGACTCACCGTCACTTCCTCTCTCTGCGACCGCGGGCCTGCGTTCATGCACTGCCCCTCGTACTGGTGCTATTTACACGACTTACGACCTCGGACATAATCGCGAAAGGTTCTGCCCTCGGCTCATCGCCGAGGGCAGAACCTCTGCAACACCCTGAGTGTTTCTCTAGAACGCTCAGTTCGCCGCCGCGGGTCGCAGCTGCGACCCACACCCGGCCGGGATCCGGACGGGCTCCACGCGTGGTGTTCGTGGAGGGCGGCGCCACCGCCTGCATCTCAGCAATGCAGGCCCGGTTTGCGTACAGGGGGGGACGTGCGCTGACCGTGGTGGCGGACCGGGATGTGACGCGGCGCGATTGCCCCGGGCGTCACAGGTGTCCGACCGTTGAACCCGTCAAGCGTGAGGCGCTGAAGTTTCCTGCTGGACACTTCGGCCTCTCTCGACGGTTCCTCCGAGTCGGACAACCGGAAGGATTCCACAGAAAGAGTGGGACAAAACCGCATTTGTCGCCCCGTTGGCGCTTTTCACCCACCAAATCACCCGTTTGCACAACAGTTGAGCGGTACGCCTCGCTCGAGGATGCAGGCGCTGGCGCCGAGCGTCAGGAGACCATCCGACGGCGCAGGAGTCGGGCACGTGGGCGTCGTCGCCTCACCGACCCTTCTGTGCAGCCTCTTCCTTGGCCTTCTTGGATGCGCGCCAGTAGGTCGTCACGATGATGACAACGACGAGACCGATCGCGACGTAGCCTGCGATCTTGGCGTACCAGTCGAGGACGGCGACGGCGCCCTCACCCAACTGCCAGCCGAGCACGAAGTAGCCGATCAACCAGAGCGTCGATGCGATGTAGTCGTAGATCAGGAACCGCTTGAGGCTCATGTTCGAGGCGCCTGCCAGCACGAAGACGACCTGCATCAGCGGCAGCGGCATCGGGATGTAGGCAATCAGGAAGCCAATGGGGCCGAGCTTGTCGGCCCACCGCTCTGCGCGTTCGTAGTTGCGGGCGGCGCGCTTCGACTGGCCCGCCCACACCTCGATCATTCCCCGTCCCCACAGCTTGCCCGCCCACCAGTAGATCCAGTCGAACTTCAGGCTGAGGATCGAGGAGACGATCAACACGATCGGCCAGTGCGGCATCGCGCCGGTGGAGGCGACGGCGCCGCTCGCGGCGACCGCGGTGCGACCTCCGGTCAGCATCGCCAGCAAGTCGGGGGCGATCGGCAGCAGCCAGGCGCGAACCGGGATGAGGATGAGGCTGAACACGGCCACCACACCGAACCAGGTGAGGCAGGCATAGTCGGATCGGCCGGGCTTCTTCTTCCACGGCATGCCGTCGGCCTCCCACCAGGCATCCTCCTCCGACTCATCCTCGGAGCCGGCGTCTGCCGGATCGGCCACCTCGCCCACCGCGAACGGGTCCGCCGCCTCGACGCCCGAGTGGGAGGGCAGAGCCACGTCCTGGTCCATCAGGTACGGGTCGTCGACCCGCTCGGCAGGTACCGGGACGCCCGCGGATGGGTCGAGCCTCGTGTCGTCGGCGCTGGGCGCCGGGGTCCGCGGCTCGCGCGCGTCGTCTGGGGTCTCGGTCACGGCTGAATGCTACGTCACGCCACCCCGAGGGCCGCGCGGCGACCTCACCCTTTGGTACAGACCTTGCCAGCGCCGAACCCCCTGGCAAGGCGAGGGCCTGAGGCCCGGGTCTCGGGTCCGGCAGCAGCCCGGAAATCCGCCAGTTGAGCGATGCGCGTCCCCGCTGCCGCCAAGCGAAGGCGGCGTCCGCGCGGGCCTGGATCTGGATGGCCGGAATACGAACGGCATATGAACGATCAAAGTCAGTGCGGCATTCCGGCGTGTCGGACATCGGGCCCGTTTCCAAACCTGAACCTGCAGTAGACGCCGAACTCAGGGGGTGTAAAGTCCCTTCCAGGAACACCTAAACAACTAGGTTCCAATCCACTACGGATCGTCGGGCACGTACCTGCCCGTGGAAAGGAAATGTGGCATGGCCACCGTTAGCTACCGCGACGCCTCACGCGTCTACCCCGGTACCGACCGCGCTGCGGTCAACAAACTGAACCTCGAGATCGAGGACGGCGAGTTCATGGTCCTTGTCGGCCCTTCGGGCTGTGGCAAGTCCACCTCGCTCCGCATGCTCGCGGGCTTGGAAGAGGTCAACTCCGGCTCGATCTTCATCGGCGAGCGCGACGTGACCGACCTCCCGCCCAAGGACCGCGACATCGCGATGGTCTTCCAGAACTACGCCCTGTACCCCCACATGACCGTGGGCGACAACATGGGCTTCGCGCTCAAGATGCAGAACGTGCCGAAGGCCGATCGCCAGCAGCGCGTCCAGGAGGCCGCCAAGCTGCTCGGCCTCGAGGACTTCCTCAACCGCAAGCCGAAGGCCCTCTCGGGTGGTCAGCGTCAGCGCGTCGCCATGGGCCGCGCGATCGTTCGCCAGCCGCAGGTCTTCCTGATGGACGAGCCGCTGTCGAACCTCGACGCCAAGCTCCGCGTCTCGACCCGCACCCAGATCGCCGCCCTGCAGCAGCGTCTCGGCGTCACCACGGTCTACGTCACGCACGACCAGACCGAGGCCATGACGATGGGTGACCGCGTCGCGGTCATGAAGGACGGCATCCTGCAGCAGGTCGACACCCCGCTCGCCCTGTATGACGCCCCCCGCAACCTCTTCGTCGCCGGCTTCATCGGCTCGCCCGCGATGAACCTGATGACGGGCAAGATCGTCGAAGGCGGCGTCCAGATCGGTGACTACACCGTTCCGGTTCCCCGCGAGACCCTGGCCAAGGCGGCCGGCGACGACACCCTCACCGTCGGCATCCGCCCCGAGGCCTTCCAGATCAGCGAAAACGGCATCGGGCTTGACGTCGCGGTCGTCGAAGAGCTCGGCGCAGACTCCTTCCTCTACGGCACCCTCGCGGGCCTGTCGGACGACGAGGTTGTCACCGCCCAGCAGTTCGTCGCACGCGTCGGCGCCCGCACCGCACCCGAGAAGGGCAGCGTCGTTCGTCTGACCGCTTCGCCCGACCAGGTGCACGTGTTCAGCACCAAGACCGAAGATCGCATCTCCTGATCATCTGAACGTCACACACGAGGGGCCCGGGTTCTCCCGGGCCCCTCGTGCTGTGTTCGGATGGTTCCGTGAGCATGTTCCGCTGCTCGTCGCGGCGAATGGCAGATGTGAGCGTTCGCATCGCAAACGAGCGACGGAACATGCTCATCGCGAAACGGGCGAAGGGCTGGTTCGCCAGTGGCCGTAAGATCCTCGGAGGAGAAGGGAGCCTCGATGGCGGAACTCGGACGGTGGACGCAGGGCATGCGCACCGGGCTCGGTGAGGACCCGACGCACGGAGCGGTCGTGCCTCCCATCTATCTGAGCACCAACTACACCTTCGAGGGCATCGGCGAACCCCGCGCCTACGACTACTCCCGTTCGGCGAACCCCACCCGCGACCACCTCAACGACGCGATCGCCGTCCTGGAGGGCGGCGCCGGCGCGACGGCGGTGTCGACCGGCCTGGCGGCCATCACCCTGGTCGCCGAGGCGTTCGTGCCCAGCGGCAGACGCGTCGTCGTCCAGCACGACGCCTACGGCGGCACCTGGCGACTCTTCACGTTCCTGGCCGAGCAGGGCAGGCTCGAGGTCGACTTCGTCGACTTCAACGACGACGAGGCGCTCGGTGCCGCGCTCGCCCTCTCCCCCGCCCTGGTCTGGATCGAGACGCCGTCCAACCCGCTGCTGCGGATCACCGACATCCGCAAGGTCGCCGACGCCGCGCACGCCGTCGGCGCGATGGTCGCGGCAGACAACACGTTCCTCTCGCCGCTGTACCAGCGCCCCCTGGAGCACGGCGCCGACATCGTGGTGCACTCCACCACCAAGTTCATCAACGGCCACTCCGACGTCGTCGGGGGCGTCGCCGTCGCGGCCGAACAGGACGTCCACGACCGACTCCGGCTCTGGGCCAACGCGCTCGGCCTCACCGGGAGCGCGTTCGACGCGTACCTGACGCTGCGCGGGCTGCGCACCCTCGACGCCCGGATGCGGGTCCACACGTCCAACACCGAGGCGCTCGTCGACCTGCTGCGCGACCACCCCGCGGTCGCCGCGCTGTACTACCCCGGGCTGCCCGGGCATCCCGGAAACGACGTCGCACGGCGGCAGCAGACGGGCATGGGCTCTCTGCTCGCCCTCGAACTGCACGGCGGACGCCCCGCCGCGGAGGCCTTCCTCGACGGGCTGCAGATCTTCCATCTTGCCGAGTCCCTCGGGGGCGTCGAGTCGCTGATCTGCCACCCTGCGTCGATGACGCACGCGGGCATGACGCCCGAGGCGCGCGCCACGGCGGGCATCGGCGACGGACTGCTTCGCCTGAGCGTCGGGGTCGAGTCGGCCGACGACCTGGTCGCCGTCGTCGGCGAGGCCCTCGAACGTGCCGCACGGAGCCAGGGATAGCGATGCTCGATCTGTCGCTCGCGCTCGAACTCAGGTCGGCCGGCCTCGCTTGGCGGCCGACGGCAGGCGACCGGTTCGCGGTCACCCGCACCGAGATGCTCGACGACGTCTTCCACCTGGCCGACATGGTCGTCGAGGCGCGTCGGTTGGAGGCGGGCACGATCTTCGCGTTCAACGGCACCACCGAATGGGCCCTGGACTCGGTCGCGCAGGACGACACCGTCTGGCTCCCGTACGAGCGACAGTTGCGCGAGGCGCTAGGCGACCGGTTCGCGTCGCTGCGGCGCGACGCGGCCGGGTTCGTCGTCACGCTCGACGACGGGTCGATGCACCGCGACGCCGAGCCAGAGAACGCTTACGGGCGGGCGCTCCTGGCGACGCTGACACCGCCTCATGATTCGGCACAGTAGGCTGGGGCCGTGCCCAGATTCCTCGCCGCCAAGCCCGATGCCGACCTGATCCGGCTTCCGTGGCAGCTGCCGCTGGCGGAATGGCCGACGAACCATCTCGTCGCCCTCCCGCGGGGTATTTCGCGCCACGTCGTGCGCTTCCTGCAGGTCGGCGACGACATCCTGGCCGCCAAGGAGATCCTCGAAGAGGTCGCCGTCCAGGAGTACCGCCTGCTGACCGAGCTGAAGCGGCTCGGGGTCCCGTCCGTCGAGCCGATCGGCGTGGTGATGGGGCGCGTCGACGCCGAGGGGGATCCGCTCGACCCGGTGCTTCTCACCAGGCACCTGCCGTTCTCGCTCCCCTACCGCTCGCTGTTCTACCCCGGCGTCAAGCACGAGACGGTCAACCGACTGCTCGACGCGATGGTCGTGCTGTTCGTGCGGCTCCACCTGACCGGCTTCTACTGGGGCGACGTGTCGCTGTCGAACATCTTGTTCCGACGCGACGCGGGCGAGTTCGCCGCCTACCTCGTCGACGCCGAGACGGGCGAACTGCACGACCAACTGACCGACGGACAACGCCGCCACGACCTCCAGATCGCCCGCACCAACCTGTACGGCGAGTTCCTCGACCTCGAGGCCGGCGGCATCCTCGACCCGTCGCTGAACCCGGAGTGGCTCGTCAACACCATCGAGGAGCGCTACCACCAGTTGTGGGCCGAACTGACCGGCGTCGAGGAGTTCGACGAGTCCGAGATGTACCGGTTGGAGGGTCGCGTCCGGCGGCTCAACGCCCTTGGCTTCGACGTCGCCGAGATCGACGTGGACGCCTCACCCGACGGTCGCACCATCAAGATGCGCCCGAAGGTCGTCGACGCTGGCCACCACACCCGGCGGTTGATGCGCCTCACCGGCCTCGACGCCGAGGAGCACCAGGCTCGTCGGCTGCTCAACGACATGGACACGTTCCGCGCCAAGTACGCCCCGCACGTGCCCGAGTCGGTCGCGGCACACAAGTGGCTCGTCGAGGTGTTCGAGCCCGCCGTCAACCGGATCCCCGCGCACCTTCGGAGCAAACGCGACGCGGCGCAGTTCTTCCACGAGGTGCTCGACTACCGCTGGTACCAGTCGCAGCGCGAGAACCGCGAGGTGCCGACCCCGGAGGCGGCAAGCGGCTACATCAGCGAGATCCTCACGACGCTGCCCGATGAGCAGATGGGCGACCTTGAGCCCGTCACCGGGGAACTGGTCGACAAGTACGACCCGTCGAAGGGCTATGTCGACCATGACGACGAGGACAAGCCGTACGACCCGTGGGAGGACGAGGCGAATGCCCCCGACGTCCCCGTGATGCAGGGCCTCGACATCGCCGCGCTGCGCGCCAAGGCAGCCGCGAAGGCGGAGGCCAAGGCCAAGAAGGGCTGACTGCGCCCCGGTCCCGTTGTGGGTTGCCGTGGCGTCGGGCGGGTCATGATTTGAGCATGTTTGGTCGCTCGTTTCGCGACACGCCGAGGTTTCGCGGCTCACGGGCCAACGAGTTACCAAACATGCTCAACGCCAGACCAGGGCCGAGCACTCGGGTCGACGCGTTGCCGATATCTGTCCGGCTCTTGACCCTCACACCGTGTGAGGCACCAAGGTGGTGTCCATGACGACGACCCAGCACCTCACGATCGGTGAGTTCTCGTCCCTCAGCCGGATCAGCATCCGGATGCTGAGGCACTACGACGAGCACGGCCTGCTGCGCCCCGACTCGGTGGATCAGGCGACCGGCTACCGCCGCTACCTGCCTGAGCAACTGGCCGACGCGGCGCAGATCCGGCGCCTCCGTGACGTGGGGTTCTCGGTCTCCGCCATTGCCGCCGTGATCGCAACGGCGGACGAGGAAGCCTATCGACGCGCCCTCACCCTGCAGCGTGCCAGCCTGCTGCGTGAGCGCGACGGCGTCGAGGAACGGCTCGTCCTCATCGACCAACTCATCCGTTCTAAGGAGAACGCCATGGACGCCATCACCGTGTCCCACACCACCATCCCCGCCGCCCGCGTCGTCGCACTGCGGGGCGTCATCCCCACCTACACCGACGAAGGGCTGCTCTGGCAGCGCTTCATGCCCGAACTGGGCAGGCAGTCCCTCCGGCCGATCGGCCCCGGCGGCGTGATCGAGCACGACGGCGAGTACCGCGAGTCGGACCCGGACGTGTCAGTGTGGGTGCCCGTCGGCGCCGACGTGACGGTCGAGGAGCCGCTGGAGATCATCGACCTGCCTGAACAGACCGCGGTCGTGGCGACGATCGTCGGCCCCTACTCGTTGATCACCGAGGCGCACTCGCGGATCGCCGAGTACGCGCAGGCTCAAGGCCTGACACTTGCCGACGGCGGTCCAGAGGCCCCCATCGGTGACCGGAACCGCAACCGCTATCTGACCGAGCCGGGCACAGCGGGGGATCCGGTCACCGAGGTGATCATGCCGTTGGCCTGACGGCGACCGGTGCGGGGCGCTCCGGCGCCCCGCGCCCCGCGGGTGACTGTCGATTGAGCCATGAGGGACGCGCAGCGGACTTCATCGGTCACCGTCGATTGAGCCATGAAGGACGCGCAGCGGACTTCATCGGTCGAAATCAACCGGCCACGCTCGCTCAACCCAAGAACCCGCATCGGGCGCCAGAGGGTTTCGACGCAGCAGGCGACTGCGTCGCCGCGGCTGGCATCCGCCGATTGAGCCATGAGAGACGCGCAGCGGACTTCATCGGTCGAAATCAACCGGCCACGCCCACCCGCTCGACCCCAGACCCTGCACCGGGCGCCAGGGGTTTCGACACAGCAGGCATGCCTGCATTGCCGCGGATGCTGTCACCCGCGGCAGGACGGGCGAAGGTCTCCGAACCGGGCGCCAGGGGTTTCGACGCAGCAGCAGGCGACTACGTCGCCGCGGCTGGCTCAACCAGCGAGAACACCGGGCCCCGGAGGGTTTCGACGCAGCAGGCGACTCCGTCGCCGCGGCTGGCTCAACCAGCGAACCCGCCAAGACGCCTGGGGTCTCGACATGGCGGCAGGCGACCCCGTCGACCGGGGCTAGCTCAATCTGCGGCGCGAGCGGCGAGTTCGGAGGCCGCGACCTCGAGCCAGCGCGCCGGGTTGGCCATCGCCGGCTCCGCCCCGCCCGCAAGCACCGTCAGTGACCTGGTCCCGGAGAAGGCCGACACGTCGGCGTCGTCGGCGATCCTGCCCGCGATCAGCGACACAGGCACCCCGGCCGCGGCCGCCTGGTCGGCGACGAAGCCCGGCACCTTGCCCTGGGCCGACTGCGCGTCGAAGCTTCCCTCCCCGGTGATCACCTGGTCAGCCCCGGCGACCGCCTCGGCCAAGCCGATCAACCGGGCGACCTCGGGAGCGCCAGGCACCAACTCCGCCCCCCACGCGAGCAGCGCGAACCCGCTTCCCCCCGCGGCGCCAGCGCCTTCCGCTTCAGCGTCGGCCGGCAGCAGAAGAGCTAGGTGCGCAAGAGCATCGTCCGCCGCGTCGATCTCGCCCTCCCGGAGCCCCTTCTGCGGCCCGAAGACGGCGGCCGCGCCCATCGCGCCGAGCAGCGGGTTCCGCACGTCGCTCAGCACCACAACACCCTCGGGTGGCAGCGTAAGCAGACCGGTGAAGTCCACCTCGACGATGTCTGGAAGGCCGCGCAGGCCGGGGCGGACCTGAAGTCCGTCGCCGCCCAGGAATCGCACGCCCAGCGCCGTGAGCAGGCCGACGCCCCCGTCGGTGGACGACGAGGACCCGATTCCCAGCACCAGCCGACGAACACCGTGCGCGATCGCCGCGGCGATGGCCTGCCCGAACCCGAAGGTGTCGGCGTCGAACGGGGTGCGACGCTCCCCCAGCAGCTCGATGCCGGAGGTGGAGGCGAGTTCGACGACGCCGGTCCCGTCGGGAAGCAGCAACCACGCCGCGTCAATGACAGAGCCCTCTGGGCCCCGGACGGTGAGCGGCATCAGGTGGGAGCCGTCGACCGCCGCAGCGAAGGCGGCCACCGTCCCCTCGCCGCCGTCAGCCATCGGACGAAGCCAGAGGTCGTCGTCGGGGCGGTAAGCGCCCCATCCTGCCGCGATCCTGGCGGCTGCCTCCGCGGCCCCGATGGAGCCCTTGAAGCTGTCGACCGCGACCACGACCCGGCTGCTCATTGGAGGCCTGGGGTCGATTCGCGTACCCGGACGCTCACCGACAACGGCGCCGCGTCCGGGCTCCAGTCGGGGTCGACCGCGGCGCGCAATGCCTCCGACCCGACCGCCTGCAGAGGTACGTGGACCGAGGTCAGGTTAGGCGTGACGTCCCTACTGGCGGGCACGTCGTCGAAGCCTGCAATCGCGATATCGGCCCCCACCGAGCGCCCGGCCTCGCGCAATGCCACCAGCGCCCCGAGCGCCACCACATCGGTGACCCCGAACACCACGGTGCCCTTCTCCACGCCGTCGGCGAGGGCCGCCGCCATTGCGCGGTGTCCCGCCTCGCGGGTCAGCCCGTCCCGGTAGATCCGAGAAACGGAACCGCCCGCCCGTTCGAAGCCCGTGCGGAAGCCCGCGACGCGATCATCGCTCGTCACGATGCCACCGTCGGCGGCGAGCACGATGCTGCGCCGGTAGCCCAGCGCCGCCATCGCGTCACCCAGTGCCTCGGCACCGCCGTGGTTGTCGACGCGCACCGACCTCAGATCGGGGGCCCCTCCTCCGATCGCGACGGCCCGACCTCCGGCGGCCTCCAGCAGGGCCAACTCCGCCTTCAGCTCCGACGGATCGCCGTCGGTCGTGCGCGACGCCGCGAGGATCAGGCCGCGCGGCCGCTGGCCCCGGAGTTCGCGGACAGCCCGGATCTCCCGGCAGGGGTCGCGGTCGGTCATGGCAATGTTGACCATCAGGCCCAGCTCCTCGGCCGCGCTGGCCACCCCGGCGGCGATCTCGCCGAAGTAGGGGTCCGCGATATCGGCCACCAGGAGCGCGACGGTGGCCGAGGTGCCCTTTGCGGTGGCCTGGGCGGAACGGTTGGCGGTATAGCCGAGTTCCGCCGCTGCCGCCTGCACCTTCTCGCGGTACGAGTCTGCGACGGCGCGCGTCGACCCGTTCAGGACGCGGGACGCGGTCGCGAGGGAGACCTGCGCGAGCCGGGCGACGTCGTGCAGGGTGGCGTTTCTGGGCGGTTGACTCACGGCACAGATTCTAGGGGGCCAGGTACGGCTGCACGCTCGTTGCGAAGCTCTGCGTGGTCCGGGCGACCACGTCAGGGAACGGCGCGTCCCACACGGCGGCGTTGAAGATCTCGACCTCCACGTCGCGCGCGTATCCCGTGGCCTCGACTGTCCGTGTGAAGGCGGCGAAGTCGATCACGCCGTCGCCGGGATAGTGACGAGACAGCAGCACGTCCTGCGGCAGCGGCGTGGCCCAATCGCAGACCTGGTAGGTCGCGAGGCGCCCCTCTGCCCCCGCGCGGGCAACCTGCGCGAGCGCGTCAGGATCCCACCACAGGTGGAAGGTGTCGACCGTCACGCCGACGACCTCGGGGGCGAAGTCGCGGCACAGGTCGAGCGCGAGTCTGAGCGTCGGAACGACGCAACGGTCGGAGGCGAACATCGGGTGCAGCGGTTCGACAGCGAGAGTCACGCCCGCCGCCTCGGCTGCGGGGGCCAACTCCTCAAGCGCCGCACGGACCCGGTCGCGGGCCCCGTCCAGGTCGCGGGAGCCATCAGGCAGACCACCCGCCACCAGTACGAGCACGGCCGCGGAGCCGGCGGCCCCCGCCGCTGCGAGGGTCGCAGTCTCGTCGATGGCCCGCCTGTTGTCGTCCAGTGAGGCTCGCCGGGCCGGCCCCTCCGGCAGCGTGAAGAAGCCACCGCGGCAGTAGGTCGACATCCTCAGCCCCGAGTCGCGCAGTTGCCGCGCCGCCGTCTCCAGGCCGACCTCGGCGACCGGCTCACGCCACAGCCCGATCGACTCGATGCCCGCCGACGCCGTCACCTCAAGCGCAGTTGGAAGGTCGGCGTACTTGATGGTCGCCTGGTTGATCGACAGGCGCGGCGTGCCGCTCATCGGCCGATCCCATTGAGGGCAAGCAGACCGTGCCAGCGCTTGGTCGCCAGGTCGGGACGCTCGAGCGCGTTGGCCGCGTTGGCCAGTTCGACGATGCGGGAGAGGCTCGGCAGGCTGCGGGCGCTGTGCAGGCCGCCGACCATCTGGAACGCCGGTTGGTGGCCGTTGAGCCAGGCCAGGAACGCGACGCCGGTCTTGTAGTAGAACGTGGGCGCGGCGAAGATCTGGCGGCTCAGTTCCTCGGTGGGGCCGAGGAGTGCGAGGTACTTGTCTGAGTCCCCCGCGTCAAGGGCCTGGATGGCTGCAGACGCGACCGGTGCGACCGCGGCGAACGCGCCAAGCAGGGCGTCGGAGTGCTGGAGTCGCGCGGTCTCGGAGCGCCCGGGTTGGGTCGCGGAGGGCACGTCGGCCCCGCCGATCAGCCCGACGTAGTTGAAGTCGTCTCCGGTGAACATCCGCACACCCTCCGGCAGCCGCTCCCGGACGGCGACCTCCGACTCGGCGTTCAGGAGGCTCATCTTGACGCCCGCGACATGCGCCGCGTTCTCCTCGATGACCTCCAGCAGCACGTCCGCTGCGGCCCGCCACCCGTCGTTCGCGTCACCCGTGAAGTAGCCGGCGAGTTGGGGGTCGAAGGCCGTGCCAAGCCAGTGGAGCACGACGGGTCGGGTCGCGGAGGTGAGCACCTCGCGGTAGACGCTGCGGTAGTCCTCCGCGGTGGCGGCCGCCCTGGCGAGGTGGCGGCTGGCCATCATGACGGGCCCCGCGCCCTGCTCCTCCGCGAAGTGGAGTTGGGACTTGTAGGCATCAACGATCTGGGCGAGCGTGAGCGAGGCGTCCTCAATGTGGTCGGTGTTGACGCCGACGACGACGTCCGCGCCCTCCTCGCGCGCCGTCTGCGCCGACCGGGCGATCAACTCGCGGGTCGCCGCGGCGTCGAGCCCCATGTTGCGCTGCGCGGTGTCCATCGCGTCGGCGACCCCGAGCCCCCAGGAGTAGACGTGCCTGCGGAACGCGAGCGTCGCATCCCAGTCGATCTCGGCCGGTCGACCGGGCGTGTTGTCCGCCCATGAGAGCGGCACCACATGCGCGGCGGCGTAGGCGGTTCGGGTGACCAAGGGCCCGTCGGGTCGCCGGATCTGGGGCGCCGGCGCAATGGCGACGCTGCGGGTCGCGCCGTCGCCGTCGAGCAGGGTGAAAGAGCCCATCACAGCCCCAACTCGGCCAGCTCGACCTTGCGGCCCTCGCGAGCCGACTCGAGCCCGGCCTCGGCGAGTTGGACGCCCCGGGCGCCCGCGAGCAGGTCGAAGGGGTAGTCGGTGCCCAGCACGTAGGACTCCAGGAACTCGTGCCACTGCTGGCGGAAGCCGTTGCGGAACACGTCGTTGGTCGGCACCTCGGCCCAGTCGGCCGCGTAGTCGTGCTCGTCGGCCAGGTCGAGGTTCCAGACTGGCTTGGGTGTGAGGTTGCGGCCCTGCAGCTTGGCGCCGAACAGGCCGACGACCGCGGAGCCGTGCGTGCCGTCGACGTGGAACTCGACGAGCTCGTCGCGGTTGACGCGGACGGTCCAGCTCGAGTTGATCTGGGCCACGATGTCGCCGTCGAGCTCGAAGATGCCGTAAGCGGCGTCCTCTGCGGTGGCCCTGTAGGGCGTGCCGTTCTCGTCCCAGCGGTCCGGGATGTGGGTGGAGGCCTGCGCGTAGACCGACCGGACGGGGCCGAAGAGGTTCTCGAGGATGTAGTTCCAGTGCGGGAACATGTCGACGATGATGCCGCCGCCGTCCTCGGTGCGGTAGTTCCAGCTCGGGCGCTGCGCCGGCTGCCAATCGCCCTCGAACACCCAGTAGCCGAACTCGCCCCGAACCGAGAGGATCCGGCCGAAGAAGCCGGACTCGATCAGGCGGCGCAGCTTCTGCAGGCCGGGCAGGTACAGCTTGTCGTGCACCACGCCGGTCTTGACTCCCGCCTCGGACGCGAGCCGCGCCAACTCGAGCGCCTCGTCGACGGACTCGGCGGTCGGCTTCTCGGTGTAGATGGTCTTGCCCGCCGCAATGGCCTTGCGCAACGCTGTGGCGCGGGCCTTGGTGACGAGGAAGTCGGCGTAGATCTCCCACTGGGGGTCGGCGAGGGCGGCGTCCAGGTCGGTGGTGTAGTCGGCGATCCCGTGGCGCTGCGCGATCTCGGCCAGCTTGGCCTCGCTGCGCCCCACCAGCAACGGCCTCACCGTGATGCGGGAGCCGTCGGACAGCTCGATGCCTCCCTCGTCGCGGATCGCCAGGATCGAACGCAGCAGGTGCTGCCGGTAGCCCATCCGGCCGGAGACGCCGTTCATGATGATGCCGATCTCGCGGGGGCTCGCTGTCGTAGATGCCACGCCTGTTCCTTTGGTTTCACAACGATGGGTAAACGCTTTCCCGTATCGTTGCACAGGCTTCCACAGTTGGCAAGGAGGGTTCCCTGGCAGATGGGCGCCCAATGCGACGTCCGCGACAAGGAGCCACCCCCTGACCACTGCCGCGCACGCCCACGCTCCGGGCACGCCGATCGCCCCGCGCACCACGGGTCGCGGGGGCGATCGAGGGGTGAGGCTAAGCGCAGCCCTCGGGGCCGCAGGCGTCGCCGGATTCGCCGTCGACGGTGATCAGCCCTGGCTTCTGCTCGGCAAGCGCGGTGTTGAGCACCTGCAGGAACAGTTCGGTCGGCTGGGCGCCGGAGACGCCGTACTTCTCGTCGACGACGAAGAACGGCACGCCGCGCACGCCGAGTTGGGCCGCGGTGCGGATGTCGTCCTCGACTGCGCGGTCAAGTTCCTCGGAGTCGAGGGCATCGCGCGCGGCGACCTCGTCCAGGCCTGCCTCGGTCGCGAGCCGGACGAGGACGTCACGGTCGCCGGTATCGAGGCCCTTCTCGAAGTGCGCGGAGAGCAGCGACTCCTTCAGGGCGTCGGTCCGAGAGCCCGAGTCGAGCGCGTCGGCCCGCTTGGCCGCCTGCAGGACGCGGTGCGCACGGCGCGAGTTCGCGACCACGAGGCTCGGGAAGTCGTAGTGCAGCCCTTCGCCCTCAGCGTTCAGCCGCACCTGCTCCACCATCTGCTCGACCGCTTCGCGCGGCATCCCCTTCGTCTCGACGAGGTAGGCGATCTCGTCGCGATCCGAGTGCTCGGGCAGCGTCGGGTCGAGTTGGAAGCTGCGCCAGGTCACCTTGACCTGGTCGCGCTGGGGAAACTCCTCCAGCGCCCTCTCAAAGCGGCGCTTGCCGATGAAGCACCAGGGGCAGGCGATGTCGGACCAGATCTGAATGTCGATGCTCACACCTTGATTGAACCATGAACTACCAAGGACCGGGCTGGTGGAAGAATCAGCCCGTGCGCTACATCCTGTTTCCCGGCCGGCACCACCTGATCACGGCCTTCCAACTCCGCCACCTCGCCGCCCTGGTGGCCACCAACGACGGCGCTGAGGTGGTCTGGGCGATCACCAGCGCCGATCACGGCGGCACCCAGCGCAACCCGATCCAGGGCGAGCGCAGGCTAGGGCTCGTCGAGGCGGTCACCGCGGGCGCGGACCTCCCGTCGCTCACCTTCCTGATCGGCAACCGGCGCCCGAAGCCCGACTTCGCGCACTACGTCATCGAGGAGATCCGCACCCAGACCGGCGGCCGGGTCGCGATGTCGCCCGAGAACACCCTCGTCGCCTGCTCGACGCCCGAGGTGGCCGACGGCTACCGGGCGCTCGGCTACGCCATCGACCCCGTCGAGCTTGGCACCGACGAGACACGGCCCTGGCAGGTGGTCGAGGCCCTCATCGACGCGGGCGACGGCTGGGCGGACCGGGTCGCGTCGACCATGGCGCCGGGAGCCGTCGACTACTACCGCCGCTACGGGCTGGCCGCCGCCATCCAGTCGATCTACGCCGACCCGCTGATCGACTCCGACGACGGCGACATCACCGTCACCCGCGACTACGCCACGTACCGGGCCGCCTTCGAGAACAACGCGTGGCGGAAGGTCACCGAATTCTCCGACGCCGTCCGCCCCGGTCGGATCGTCGACGTCGGCTGCGCGACAGGCCAGACGATCAAGCTGCTGAGCGAACTTCCCGAGCTGTTCGAGTCCGACTTCTACGGCGTCGAGGTCGCCCGGCCGCTGTACGAGATCTGCGAGCAGCGCCGCTCCAACGGCGAGTTCGGAGACGCCAACGTCTTCTTCCACCAACGCAACATCATGCAGACGCAACTGTTCGATGACGACTCGCTCGACACCGTGATCTCGATGGCGTTGACGCATGAGATCGAGTCCTACCTCGGCCGCGACGAGCTGCTCGAGTTCTGCTCGCGGGTGTATTCGATGCTCCGCCCCGGGGGCGTCTGGATCAACTACGACGTCGTCGGGCCGGACGGTCGCGAGGACCTGGTGCTCGCCGAACTCACCGACGACGACGGCGCCGCCGAGGGCGACCTGAAGGACCTGTCGACGCGGGCACGGTTCGAGCGGTTCGTCCACGACTTCCGCCGGGAGGAGGGCGATGGCATCAGCTACGAGCCGGTAGAGGTGGACGGCAGGAGCCTTGTCCGGCTGACCAGGGGCGCGCTGTACGAGTTCCTCGCCAAGAAGGACTACGTGGACTCCTGGTTCTCGGAGGCCCACGAGGCGTTCTGCTTCTTCTCCCCCTCTGAGTGGGTCGCGCTGCTTGAGGCCAACGGCTTCGTGATGACGCGCGACACCCGCGGAATCCAGAACCCCTGGCTGATCGAGAACCGCTTCGCGCCCGCCGTGAGCGTCTTCGTGCAGGACGCCGACGGGGCGCTCATCCCCGATGACTGGTCGTGGACCAACGTCCTTCTGGTGGCCGAGAAGCCCGCCGACTGACTGTCTTCACGGTTCCGGACCGACTGAGGCACGGTGCAGCTTCGACCATCACGGTCGTGACGATATGGCGCGCCCGACACCCGCCGACTGAGCCTTGAAGGACGCGCAGCGGACTTGAACGGTCACCGCCGATTGAGCCATGAAGGACGCGCAGCGGACTTCATCGGTCGAAATCAACGCGACGACACCGCCCAACCGATTCCAGAGCCTGCACCGGGCGCCAGAGGTTTCGACACAGCAGCAGGCGACTACATCGCCGCGGGCTGGCTCAACCAGCGAAACCACCGGGCGCCAGGGGTTTCGACACAGCAGCGGGCGACTGCGTCGCCGCGGCTGGCTCAACCAGCGAACACACCGGGCGCGAGAGGTTATCACGCACCGGCGGGCGACTGTGTCGCCGCGGCTGGCCCAACCAGCAGCCCGCCGTGTCGTCGCGGCTGGCTGGACCAGCAGGTCACGGTAAACTTGCCGACCGTGACGCTCAAGCTCTATGACACCGCGACTCGCTCAGTGCGCGAGTTCGTCCCCCTGCGCGAGGACGAGGTGTCGATCTACCACTGCGGCCTCACCGTCCAGGCGTCCCCGCACCTCGGTCACATCCGCAAGGAGGTCGTCTTCGACGTCCTGCGCCGCTGGCTCCAGTACAAGGGCCTCCGGGTCAAGGTGGTGGCCAACGTCACCGACATCGACGACAAGATCCTCACCAAGTCGGCGGAGAACGGCGAGGACTGGTTCGCGCTGGCCTACCGGTTCGAGCGTGAACTCCACGACGCCTACGCATCGCTCGGCTGCATCCCGCCGACCTACGAGCCCCGCGCGACCGGCCACGTACCCGAGATGCTCGAACTCACCCAGGAACTGATCGACGCGGGCCACGCCTACGTCGCACCCGACGGCTCCGGCGACGTGTACTTCGACGTGATGAGCTGGCCGCGCTACGGCGAGCTGAGCGGCATGAAGGTCGACGAGATGGAGCCCGCCGCCGACGCCGACCCGCGCGGCAAGCGCGACCCCCGCGACTTCGCCCTGTGGAAGGGCCACAAGCAGGGCGAACCGGAGACGGCGTCCTGGCCGTCCCCCTGGGGACGCGGTCGCCCCGGCTGGCACCTCGAGTGCTCGGCGATGGCGGGCAAGTATCTGGGCGACACCTTCGACATCCACGGCGGCGGCATCGACCTGCGGTTCCCCCACCACGAGAACGAACTGGCCCAGTCCGCGGCGGCCGGGCGCGGCTTCGCGCGCTACTGGATGCACAACGCCTGGGTGACCATGGCAGGCGAGAAGATGAGCAAGTCGCTCGGCAACACCGCGCTCGTCTCCGAGGTCACGAAGGCCTACAACCCGCGCGCCGTCCGCTTCTTCCTGCTCAGCCCCCACTACCGCTCGACCATCGAGTTCTCCCCCGCCGACGAGGGCACCCGGGGTTCCCTCTCCGAGGCAGAGAAGGCGATCGAGCGCATCGACTCGTTCCTGAAGCGAGGGCTCGAACTCGCCGCCCCAACGACTTCGTCGCCTATGCCCCGATGGACAACCCGCGGTTCGCCGCCTTCGCCAAGGCGATGGACGACGACCTCGGCACACCCGCCGCCGTCGCGGCGCTGTTCGAGGCCATCCGGACCGGCAATCAGGCGATCGCGAACGCCGACAAGAAGGCGGTCCTCGACGAGGTACTGGCCGTCGCCTCGATGCTCGACGTCCTCGGCCTCAACCCCGGCGCGCGCGAGTGGGCCGACCGTGACGCAGGCAGCGACCTCACCCCCGTCGTCGACGGCCTCGTCGGCGCCCTCCTCGAGCAGCGGGCCGCCGCCCGGGCCGCGAAGGACTGGGCCGCCGCCGACGCCATCCGCGACACCCTGGCCGCAACCGGCCTGAAGATCACCGACACCCCTGACGGTGCCACATGGAGCCTGGAGAAGTAATGGCCGGCAATTCATCGCGCCGAGGCGCAACAAGCAAGGGCAAGGGAAAGGCGGCCGGTTCCGGCGGCCGGATCCGCAAGTCCCTCGAGGGCCGCGGCCCCACACCGAGGGCGGAGGACCGCGTCTACCACAAGGCCTACAAAGCCAAGAAGGCCGCGCAGAAGCACCAGTCGACGCCGCGCAAGCCCGCCCGCGGGCCGGTGGGCGCCGACTGGGTCGTCGGGCGCAACCCCGTCTTCGAGGCCATGATGGCGGGGCTTCCCGTCAAGCAGGCGTACGTGGCAGAGGGCGCCGAGCGTGACGACCGGCTCCGCGACATCCTGAAGTTCGCCGCGGAGAACTCCGTCCCGCTGCTCCAGGTGACCCGCGCCGAACTGGACCGCGTCACCGGGGGCCTGGTGCACCAGGGCGTCGCGCTGCAACTGCCCGCCTATGAGTACGCCGATGTCGAGGACGTGCTCGCCGACGCGCTGGATGGCGACGGCATCGTCGTCGCGCTGGACGGGATCACCGACCCGCGCAACCTCGGCGCGATCATCCGCTCGGCCGCCGCGTTCGGTGCGACCGGCATCGTCATCCCGTCGCGCCGTTCCGCGTCGATGACCGCCGCCGCGTGGAAGACCTCCGCGGGGGCGGCCGCCCGGCTGCCGATCGCGATGGCCACCAACCTGAACCGGGCGCTCGAGCAGGCGTCGAAGATGGGCTTCACCATCGTGGGGCTCGCGGGCGAGGGAGAGGTCCCCGTCGCGGGCGCCCCAGGCATCGACGGCCCACTGGTGATCGTGGTCGGCTCGGAGGACGAGGGCCTTGCGCGCCTGGTTCGGGAGCACTGCGACGCCCTGATCTCGATCCCCATCGCCAGCGGTGTGGAGTCGCTCAACGCCTCGGTGGCCGCGGCGATCACGCTGTACGAGGTCGCGCAGCAGCGCGCTAACGTTCCATCGGAGTGAACTTCAGCCGGAACATCACCTGCTGAGGGGCGCCGATAAACTGCGCGGCGACGTCGGGATGGTCGGTGTAGCGCGCCACCATCCGGCCGACGGGATTGCAGGTGAGCCTCGCCTCCGTGTCGCCGTCCGGGATGCTCCACGTGACGTCGAGCGTCTTCGACTCCCGCTGGATCTGTTCCGTGGTGATGCCGCCCTCGAGGGGCTGCGCCTCGATGGGCGTTGAGGTGCCCGCCTGGTAGACGAAGGACCGCGGCACGTCGAGCGTCAGGATGATGGCGGGCGTGGCAGGGGTGAACGTCACGAGGGCGTTCATCTTCACGTAGAGCCACTGCGATCCGTCCGGGGCCCAGCCCTCGGTGGTCAGCCACGGCACCAGCCCTCCCCCGGCGTCGGGCTTGAGGCCGAGCCGGAAGTTCGAGCGCTGCACCTGGTCGTTGACCTTGTCAGTCTGGATGTCTCGGCGAAGCACCGCCGAGGTTTCGCTGACGCCGATCGTGACCCGCTCGCGGAAGCCACGGGTCGCTGCCCAGTCCGCGTCGACCTCGGGAGCGCCGGTCCGCAGGTCGACGCGCACCGTCTTCCCCTCGTCCCTGACGGCGAGCTTGACGCTCTCGCCCTGACGGACACACAGGATCACCAGCGCCCACGGCCGCGCGTAGCCCTCCGCGGGGCTGAACACGCCGAAGGGGGCGGTGAGCGGCAGCTTGATCGCCTCGTTGACCTCGATGGCGACCTGCGCGACGTGCTCCCCGCCGTCCTTGCCTCCATCCCCGAAGACGGGGCTGCCCGCCTCCATGGTGAAGGCCACCAGTTCGTGACCCTCCGGCGCCCGGATGGGGGTGGGTTCACGCACCTGGCGGCTGGTCTTTGCCCCGAGTTCTGCGCCGACGAACGTCCGGTCGAGCCTGGCGTCGAAGTGGGGGGTCGAGACCCACTGCGACGACATGGCGCCCTCGTCGAGGGTCCTGGCGTCGGAGTCGGGCGACTGCGCAAAGTAGTCCGGCCTGACCTCCTTGCCCGCGGCGCCCGACTCCTCGCCGTCCGGGTTCGCCTCCGTCGACTCCCAGACGATCGGGCTGAACGAGCAACCGGTCAGTCCGGACACGGCAAGCAGCGCGAGGGCGGAACGTCTGGTCAGTGGCACGCAGTCAGGGTAGTTCATCGGCTGCCCACGGCCCACGACAGAGGCGGGCGCCAAGGGCGCTCCGGGATAAGGTGTCTACATCCCGTCCTATCTGAGGAGAACTGTGAGCGATCTCGAGTCGATCTCGTCTGCGTATCAGACCTTGTTCAGCATGATTGAGGCCGTCGAACCGCGGGTCGCCGCGGCCACCCGGCAGGAACTCACCGACCAGCGCAACTCGCTGAAGCTGATCGCGTCGGAGAACTACGCGAGCCTTCCTGTGCTGGCCACCATGGGCACCTGGATGAGCGACAAGTACGCCGAGGGCACCGTCGGGCACCGCTTCTACGCCGGGTGCCAGAACGTCGACACCGTCGAGTCGGTCGCCGCCGAGCACGCCCGCGAACTGTTCGGCGCCGAGTACGCCTACGTTCAGCCCCACTCCGGCATCGACGCGAACCTGACCGCCTACTGGGCGATCCTCGCGCACAAGATCGAGTCGCCCGCGCTCGCCGAGTTCGGCGTCAAGGGCGTCGCGGAACTGAGCGAGGCCGACTGGGAGAATCTGCGTCGCCGCTTCGGTGAGCAGCGCCTCCTCGGCATGTCGCTGGATGCGGGCGGCCACCTGACGCACGGCTTCCGCCCGAACGTGTCGGGCAAGATGTTCCACCAGCGCTCCTACGGCACCAACCCGGAGACGCAACTCCTCGACTACGACGCGCTCGCCGAGCAGGCGCGCGAGTTCAAGCCGCTTGTCATCGTCGCCGGCTACTCCGCCTACCCACGTCGCGTGAACTTCGCCAAGATGCGCGAGATCGCCGACGAGGTGGGCGCGGTGCTGATGGTCGACATGGCGCACTTCGCTGGCCTCGTCGCAGGCAAGGTGTTCACCGGCGACGAGGACCCGGTGCCGCACGCCGACGTCGTCACCACCACGACGCACAAGTCGCTGCGCGGCCCGCGCGGCGGCATGATCCTGGCGACCGGCGAGTACGCGCCCTCCGTCGACCGTGGCTGCCCGCTCGTGCTCGGGGGCCCGCTCGCCAACGTGATGGCCGCCAAGGCGGTCGCCCTGGCCGAGGCCCGCACCGCGGCCTTCCAGACCTACGCGCAGAACGTCGCCGAAAACGCCAAGGCGCTCGCAGAGGGCCTCCTGAACCGCGACGCGACGCTCGTCACCGGCGGCACCGACAACCACCTGGTGCTGCTCGACGTCCGCAACTTCGGCCTCACCGGACGGCAGGCCGAGTCGGCCCTGCTCGACGCGGGCATCGTCACCAACCGCAACGCGGTGCCCAACGATCCCAACGGCGCCTGGTACACCACCGGCGTTCGGCTCGGCACCCCGCGCTGACAAGCCGCGGCTTCACCGCCTCGGACATGGACGCGGTCGCCGACATGATCGTTTCGGTGCTCAAGTCGACCACGCCGGCGACGACGGCCGCTGGCAAGCCAGGCAAGGCCAAGTACGACCTCACCGACGATGCCCGCGACGCGTCGCAGGCCGAGGCCAAGCGCCTGCTCGACCTGCACCCGCTGTACCCGGGCCTCGAGCTCTGATTCTGAGGTGAAATGAGGGGGCGGCCGGTTGGCCGCCCCTCTTTCGTTTGTGGTCGGTTTGACCTGCGTGTGGTCGGGTTGAGCGTTGAGCAGCATTGCGGGTTCGTTGCCAACCCAACCGGCGACACGCCTGCGCTTGGCGCCTGAGCTGCGATTACTGCTCAACGCCTAGCGGCCGAACAGTTCTCCCTGCACGGTATGCACGAACTGCGTCAGCGAAGCGGGCAGGTCCTGGAGGTGCCAGGTGTCGGGCGCGTGGTACCAGTGCAAGGCGTCAGGGTCGGGCCGCTCGTCCTGGTCGGCCGCGACAAGCGCCTCGATCCAGCGCTCCTTGCTGCCGAGCACCACGGTGTAGCCGAGCACCTTCGACGCCTCCACCAGTTCGCGCCCCTTCGGCAACTGGTCGGTCGGCTGGACCGCGAGGATCGACGCAAGCGCCTGGAGCCCGCCGAGCAGTTCGGAGCCCGCGACGGTGCGCCTCGGCATCCGGTCGGAGATCCACACCATGCCCGCCCCCACGGCGAGCAGCACCAGGGCGAGGAGGCCGAGGTTCGTGAACGCCACCAGCAGCACCGCCGCCACGAGCGCCGCTCCGAGCGCCAGCCAGCCCTTGACGCGCCACGACGAGCGCGTCGAATCAGGCCGCGACTCGAACCAGCCCCGGGTGACGACGTCGTCGTAGAGGGCATCCTGGACCCGGTCGACTCCTGCCGCGAGCGCCACTGGCAACTCGGAGACGAGTCGCGGTTCGCCGCTCGGCGCGACGACGTCGAGCAGTTCCCGCTCGAAGGTGGCCAGGTCGTCGGCACCCTCGCGGCGCGTGAGGCGCCAGTCGAGCAGCCCGTGCTGGGTGCGCGGCAGTTCGGTGATCAACAGGTGGCCGCGGACGGCGAGATCGAGCAGCGTTGCGGTGATGTCGAGGGGGTCGACGCGCTCGTCGGCGACGGTGCCGACGTGGCCTGGGCGGATGGCGTCGCGCACCACGAACGCGCTCTCGCCGTCGCCTACCGGGGCGAACGTCGCGATCGGGGTCGGGCCCGCCGCGCCGCTCAGGTCGCGGCCGGTGCGGCGGAACAGCGCGTAGAGCAACGCGGCCCCGAGCAGGGCGCCGAGCAGCGCCCAGCCGACCGCGGGCAGCGACACCTCGAAGGCCCGGTCGAGGCTCCACTCGTGGTGGAGGTCCGCGTCGGGCCGCACGTCCGCGGGGTCGTAGCCGACGGTGACGACGACCTCGTCGCCTGCGTCGCGCGGGCCGTCCTGGAAGACGGGATCAGGTGTGTCGTAGGTGCCTCCGGTGACGGCGGCACACTGGCCGATGCTGTCGACGGGTCCCGCGACGCAGTCCATGGTCTGGGCGGCGGCGCCTGTCACGGTGACGACCACCTTGGTGGCTCCGACGTTCAGCCCGTACAGCGCGGGCCAGGTGACGACCGAGAGCGCGCCGTCTTGTCCCGTTCCCGTCGACGTGGCGCCGACCACCCGGTAGCCGATCTCGACCTCCCCGGGGGCGTCGAGATCGGTGATCAGCGTGACCTCGTCGCCGCTCTCCTCGATCCGGTCGGTTCCCGCCGCCGAGGTGGCCAGGCCGTCGACCTGGAAGCGCCAGTACGAGCCGGAGTCGACGGCCCAGCGCAGCGGGATGGTGCGACGCAGCTCGCCGGGGGCCGCGCCGAAGCTGAGCCGTTCCTTGACGTCGAGGGAGCCGTCGGGTCGCACGGAGATGGTGACGTCGACCTGGTCGGCAACTACGTCGGCCCGCGCGGTGGGCGCGCCGACGACCAGCAGCAGCACCGACAGGATCAGCAGACAGCGGACTCGTAGCGACATGGGTCCTCCTCGGACGTCAGCCTAACGGGCTAGTGCACCAGCGCGACGGCGATGGCAGCCACGCCCTCGCCGCGCCCCGTGAGGCCGAGGCCGTCGGTGGTGGTTGCGCTCAGGGTGACGGGCGCGCCGAGGGTCTCGCTCAGGAGCCTCTGCGCCTCATCGCGGCGCGGCGCGAGCTTGGGCCGGTTGCCGATCACCTGGACCGAGACGTTGTCGATCTCGAGCCCTGCTGCGCGGACGCGGCGCGCCGTCTCTCGCACGAAGGCGACGCCGCTCGCGCCCGCCCATTCGGGTTCCGCGGTGCCGTAGTTGGAGCCGAGGTCGCCGAGGCCCGCTGCGGAGAACAGCGCGTCGCACAGCGCGTGGGCCGCGACGTCGCCGTCGGAGTGGCCGGCGAGGCCAGCGGCCTCGTCGGGGAAGTGCACACCGGCGACCCACATGGGCACGCCGGGGCTGAGGGTGTGGACGTCAGTCCCGATGCCGACGCGCATCAGCGGGGCTCCTTTCGGCCAGCAGGGCCTTCGCGAGGATCAGGTCGACCGGTTCGGTCACCTTCATGGCGTCCCGGTGACCGTCGACGAGGCTCACGCGCATGCCGACGTGTTCGCACACGGCCGCATCGTCGGTGACCTCCACGCCGTCGGCGAGCACCCTTTCGTGTGCGGAGCGCAGCGCGCCGAGCCGGGCGGCCTGGGGCGTCTGGACGGCGCGCAGCAGCGAGCGATCGACGATCGCGGAGCCGTCGGGGTCCACGCGGCGGATCGAGTCGACGACGGGCACCACCGGGATGACGACCTCCGCGCCGCCGAGGACCGCGTCGGCGACCCTTCGCACGACGTCAGTAGGTACAAGTGCCCTGGCGGCGTCATGCACGAGCGCCACCGCGTCGTCTGGGGCGTCGAGGCCAAGGAGGCCGAGGCGGACGGAGTCCTGACGGTCCGCGCCGCCGGGCACCAGCCTCGCGCCCGTCCCGTTCAGTGCGGCCGCGAAGCCCGACTCGTGGTCGGGCGGGATGGTCACGACGACCTGGCCGACTCCCGCCGCGAGAAGCGCGTCGACGGCGCGCCTGACCAGCGCCACGCCCTCGAGGGGCACGAGCGCCTTGGGGAGGTCAGCCCCGAGCCGGGAACCAGAACCGGCCGCCACCACTACGGCGACGACCGGTTCCTTGTTGCTGAGTGTCATGCGTTGCTCAGGAGGCCAGCACCTCGTCGAGCATGATCTCTGCCTTGTCCTCTTCGACCTGCTCGGCGAGCGCAAGCTCGGCGACCAGGATGGAGCGCGCCTTGGCAAGCATGCGCTTCTCGCCCGCGGACAGGCCCTTGTCGCGATCGCGGCGCCACAGGTCGCGGACGACCTCGGAGACCTTGATCACATTTCCGGAGTGCAGCTTCTCCATGTTTGCCTTGAACCGGCGCGACCAGTTCGCCGGCTCCTCCGTGTGCTCCGCACGGAGAACCGAGAAGACCTTCTCCAGACCGTCGGCGTCGACAACGTCACGCACTCCGACGAGATCCAGGTTGCAGGCCGGTACCTTGATCACCAGATCGTTTTGCCCAATGACCCGCAAAACGAGGAAGAGCTTGTCTTCCCCCTTGATGGTCCGGTTTTCGATGTCCTCGATGACAGCAGTCCCATGATTGGGGTAAACCACCGTCTCACCGATCGAAAATGTCATACTTTCAGACCCCTTTCCTCGCCCAATTCTAGCAGGCGCGCCGCGGACGGCCCAGAGTCGATTCCACGGGGTCGGTCCACCTCGCGCGTCAATCGCCGCATCGGGGGTCGGTAACTGGTTAGGATGTGATGACCTACGCGTCCCCGGAGGATAAATGAGCAAGCCCATGCGTCGCGTCGCGGCCGTCGTCGCGACCCTTGCGCTGACCGTCACGATGAGCGCCTGCACCCAGGGACACTGGGTCTACGACTCGCCGCCGGCCGCAGGCGTCCAGGTCGACGATGGCGGCATCAAGCTGCGCAACTTCCTGGTGGTTGCCGACGCCGAGGGCGAAGGCATCCTGCTCGGCGGCATCGCCTCGCGCGACGAGGCCACCAAGGTGACCGGGGTCACCGTCGCTGCCGAGGCCAAGGACGGCTCGTTCGGGCAGCCGCAGCAGATCGCGCTGAGCGACGACATCCACAAGGGCGCCACCATCTACCTGCTGGGCGACACCACGAAGTTCAACGACCCGGGCCTCGAACTGGGGCACCTGGCCGACGTCACCGTCAACTTCTCGACCGGCCAGACCGTCTCGCTCGAGGTCCCCGTGATGTCGTCGGAGCACCCCGACTTCGCTAAGGCCTTCGCCGAGGCGACGTCCTGAGCTAACCCTCGAACTTGTACCCAAGGCCCCGGACGGTGATCAACCGTTCGGGGTTTGACGGATCACGCTCGATCTTCGAGCGGAGCCGCTTGACGTGCACGTCGAGCGTCTTGGTGTCGCCGACGTAGTTGCTGCCCCAGATCCGGTCGATCAACTGCCCGCGGGTCATCACACGGCCGGAGTTGCGCAGCAGGAGTTCGAGGAGCTCGAACTCGCGCAGGGCCAGCCGAACCTCAGCGCCGTCCACGTAGAGCTGGTGGCGCTCGACGTCGAGCCGCACGCCGGAGACCTCGATGACGTCGGGAAGCAGCACCTGGTCCTGGCCGCGCCGCAGCACCGCCCGGATCCTGGCCACCAGTTCGCGGTGACTGAACGGCTTGGTGACGTAGTCGTCCGCGCCGAGCTCGAGCCCGACGACCTTGTCCACCTCGGAGTCGCGCGCGGTGACCATCACGATCGCCACGTTGCCGCGCGCCCGCAACTGCTTGCAGACCTCGACGCCAGGGATTCCGGGCATCATGAGGTCGAGCAGCACCAGATCCGCGCCCTGTTTGTCGTAGATCGCGAGGCCTTCGGTGCCGTCGGCTGCGGTCAGCACCTCGAAGCCCTCCTTCGCCAGCATGAAGCTGGTGGCATCGCGGTACGACTCCTCGTCCTCGATGATCAGGATGCGGGTCATGCGATGTCTCCTTCGTCTTCTTCTTGCGGGGCTGGCCCGAGGTAGGTCGGCAGGCTGAGGGTGAACGTCGATCCTTGGCCGGGACGCGACCACACTCGGATCGTCCCCCATGCGCGACCGCGATGTGCCGGACGATCGACAGGCCGAGTCCGGTGCCTCCGCTTGCGCGGGAGCGGCCGTAGTCGACGCGGTAGAAGCGCTCGAAGATGCGTTCCTGCTCCTCCGGCTTGATCCCGATCCCGTTGTCGGAGACGCGGATCTCGACGTGCTTGTCGGCGTCCCTGTCGACCGACGCGACCGAGATGGTGACGCGGGCGCGCTCGTCCGAGTAGTTGATGGCGTTCTGCACCAGGTTGGTCACGGCGTCGGTGAGCTGCCACCGGTCGCCGAGCACGAACGCCTCCGATGTGCGTGCGAGGATCAGGCTGACCTCCCGCTGTGTCGCGCGCTCCCTGGACCGGGAGACGGCCTCGGTGACGATGTCGTTGACGTCGGCGATCTCGCTCGCGAGCATCGGGTCTTCGGACTGCAGCCGGGACAGGTCGATGATCTGGTTGATCAGCTCGGCAAGGCGCGCCGTCTCGATCTGAAGCTTTGTCGCGAACCGCCGAACTGCCTCCGGGTCGTCGTGGGCGGCCTCGACGGCCTCGGCGAGCACGCTGACCGCCCCGATGGGCGTCTTCAGTTCGTGGGAGATGTTGGCGACGAAGTCGCGGCGCACGGCGTCGACGCGTCGCTGGGAGGACTCGTCCTCGGCAAGGACGAGCACGCGCTCACCGTCGAACGGAGCAAGCCGGACCTGGAGTTCGATGGCCTTGTTGCCGGGCAGTTGCTCCCGCAGGATGGGCCCGCGGTAGCCGTCACCGGTTGCCCTGACCTCACGCACGCGTTCCAGCAGCTCCGGGAACCCGAGCCGATTGCCGCGCGCCAGGTTCAGCACGGCGGCCTGCTCGTTCGAGCTGAGGATCTCGTCGTCGGGGCCCACCATCACTGCGCCGGAGGGGATCAGTGCGAGCACGTCGCGCAGCTCGCGCGACATCGCCTCCGAGTTGCGGCGCGCCTCGAGTTGGCGCCAGCCTTCGCGCCCGCGGTGCATGAGGTAGAAGAACAGGCATCCCAGGAGCGCCACTCCGGCGCCGATCAATCCGGCAAGGGCTGGGTGCATGCCGCCATCATAGGTTGCCGCAGCGGGCCCACGCCTCCCCTCAGGCCTCCCCCGAACGGGTGCCCCAAGGCTTCACCGCTCGTTCACCGGCGGTTAACACGGAGTCAACGTGGGTGTACCTCGGTGCCCTAGCCTCTTGGGGGATGTTGAGCGCAGCTAGACTCAACCCGAATCCGATGAAGGAGCAGCGATGCGCACCAGCTACCACGAGGAACTGGCCTCGATCCTCGACAGCCTCGTCCACATGGCCGAACTCGTCGAGGTGGCGATCCGTGAAGGTTCCGAGTCGCTGCTGACCGCCGATCTTGGCCGGGCCGAGGCCGTCATCACCAACGATGCAGAGCTCGACCAGATGCATGAGGAGATGGAGTACAAGTGCCTCTCCATCCTGGCGCTGCAGGCGCCCGTGGCGGGCGAGCTCCGCACCATCGTCTCCGCGATCCGCGTCGTCTTCGAACTGGCCCGGATGGGCGACCTCGCGGCGCACGTCGCCAAGATCGCCCGGTTGAGGTACCCGGCGCACGCGGTCCCCTCCGAGTTTGAGCCCAGCTTCCGCGAGATGGCCGACATCGCGATCCAGATCATCGACCAGGCCCGGGTCTCCTTGCAGGAGCGCGACGCCAAGGGCGCCGAGCGGCTCGCCGAGATCGACTCGCGGATGGACGACCTGCGCCGCGATCAGTTCACGCGGATGCTCGCGGACGACTCGACCATCAGCATCGAGGGAGCCGTCGATGTCGCGCTGCTGGGCCGCTACTTCGAGCGTTTCGCCGACCACGCCGTCGCCGTCGGCCGCCGCGTCATCTACATCATCACCGGCGAGGTGCCGGAGGGTGAGGACTGGCCGAACGCCTGAGGCCGTCGACCACTAGTCAGGAGTGGTTTCGGATCTGCACCATCGGGCGCGTAGAGTCGAGTCGATCCCTCAGGAAGGCCACCGTTGATGCGCTCACTTTCCCTTCGACACCTCGTCATCGGCTCTTTGGCGGCGTTTGCGCTTGCCGCCAGCGCATGCGCCCCGACAGGGATCCAGGCCTCGAGTCCGTCGCCCGGCGCGCCCTCGTCGGCGCCTTCACCTGAGGACTCCTCGACCCCGATCGTGGTGAGCACCGAGACGGCCGATCCGACGCCGACCCCGACGCCCACCCCGACTCCGACACCGACCCCAACCCCGACGCCCACGCCGACCCCGAAGGCGACGTATACGGGTGACCCGACGGCTCTCATCCCGGGCAAGAACCACATCGGTGCGGCTCAGGAGTACGTCTACCCGGCCAAGCTCGTGCAGCAGTGGCTGGAGGGTGAGGTCAAGCCGACGGAGAAGATCGTCTTCCTGACCTTCGACGACGGGCCCAACCACACCACCACCCCCATCATCCTGAAGGCCTTGGAGGAGGCGGACGTCCACGCGACGTTCTTCGTGGTCGGCTCCATGCTCGACGACGCCCCCGACCTGCTGAAGCGGGAGATCGCGGAGGGCAACTCGGTGGCGCTGCACAGTTGGTCGCACAACTACAAGAAGCTGTATCCCGGCCGCAAGGCCAACGCCGACCGGGTCGCCGACGAGTACAAGCAGACACTCGCAAAGATCCGCGAGATCCTCGGCCCTGACTTCAACACCGAGTCGTGGCGCTACCCGGGCGGCCACATGTCGTGGAAGAACATGGCCGCCTCCGACGCCTTCCTGCTGAAGCAGGGCGTGTCGTGGGTCGACTGGAACGCGGACACGGCCGACAGCGCCCCGAAGAGTTCGCGCCCCACGACTGTTTCGCAACTGGTCGCCAACGCCACCATGCCGATCAGCAGCGGCTACCACGTCGCCGTCATCCTCGGCCACGACACCCCGGACAAGCACCTGACGGCCGAGTCGGTCCCCGACATCATCGCCGCCTACAAGGAGGCCGGCTACAAGTTCGGCGTCCTCTCCTGACGCTGGGCTGCCCGCCCCTTGAGCATGTCTGGTTGCTCGTTTCCGATCTGATCGTTCAAACGCGTCGATCGGGGCAACGAGCCGCCAAACATGCTCATCGCATCCCCTGACGGCCCCGCGTGATTTGCGGCCCACCCGATCCTCAGCCAAGGCGCGCCGGACTGTAGGGTGATCCCATGACCTCGAAGTTGATCCTGCTCCGCCATGGCGAGAGCGAATGGAACGCAAAGAACCTTTTCACCGGCTGGGTGGACGTCGACATCAACGAGAAGGGTGTCGAGGAGGCGAAGAACGCGGCCAAGCTGCTGCAGTCGGAGGACCTGCTTCCCGACGTGCTGCACACCTCGCTGCTGCGCCGCGCCATTCACACCGCGAACCTGGCTCTCGACGGCTGCGACAGGCACTGGATCCCCGTCAAGCGCAACTGGCGCCTCAACGAGCGCCACTACGGCAAACTGCAGGGGCTGAACAAGACCGAGATCCGCGACCAGTTCGGCGAGGAGCAGTTCATGCAGTGGCGTCGTAGCTACGACGTGCCGCCGCCGCCGATCGACCCCGACAACGAGTTCTCCCAGTACAACGACGCCCGCTACGCCGACCTCCCCGCCGACGAGCGCCCGCTGACCGAGTGCCTCAAGGACGTCGTCAACCGGATGCTCCCCTACTGGGAGGCGCACATCGTCCCGGACCTGGAGGCGGGCAAGACCGTCCTCGTGACGGCGCACGGCAACTCGCTGCGCGCCTTGGTCAAGCACCTCGACGGCATCTCCGACGACGACATCGCGGGCCTGAACATCCCCACGGGCATCCCGCTCTACTACGAACTCGACGAGGACCTGAAGCCGGTCACCCCCGGCGGCCGCTACCTCGACCCCGAGGCCGCCAAGGCATCGATCGAGGCCGTGAAGAACCAGGGCAAGAAGTAACCCCTTCCAGCCAGTGACGTGAGGGCCGACCGGGCAACCGGTCGGCCCTCACGCAGCTGATCAGGACTCCGCCAGCACCGCGCGCGCTGCCATGGCATCGTCGGTCATCTGTTCCACAAGCGCATCCAGTCGCTTGACGCCCTCTGGCGAGACTGGCGCGAACGGTTCACGGCAGGGCCCCAGATCGATGCCGGTGAGCCTCGACTCGACATACTTCGCCGCCGGGAACACACCGACAGCGACCAAATCTTCGATCACGTGGTTCACCCTCGCTTGGAATTGCTGGGCCCTCGCAACATCCCCTCGACCAAGCAGGCTACGGATTGCCTTGAAGCAATCGGTTTGGAGGCTGATGGTCGTGCCGATGGCACCGCTTGCACCCGCGACCGTCGCGGACAGATAGGTCTCGTCGAACCCGTTGATCAACTGCAGATCGGGCCTCTTGGCCGACATTCGTTCCAACTGATACATGCTGTGCGCGGTGTGCTTCACCCCGACAACCCGATCTTCCGCGAGAAGTGGATGTTCGGCGCCGAACTCCTGACCCGTGAACTGCGGGATGTTGTAGACGATCATCGGGATGCTGACAGCGTCCATCACCCTGCGGTAGTGGGCCATGATCTCGTCAGTCGAGTAGTGGTAGTAGATCGGCGGGATCATCGAGACGGCGACGGCTCCCACCCGCTCGGCATGCTGGGCCAGCTGGATGGAGTCGCGAGTGCTGGCGGTGCCGACGTGGGCGATCACTGGTACGGAATCTCCGACGGCCATGCTCACCTCCTCGACCAGGCGCATCCGCTCGTCCGGGCGAAGAAGAAGCCCTTCACCAGACGACCCGCAGCAGTAGATCCCCTCAACGCCTCGATCGACGTGAGCCTGCACGAGCTGCGCGGTCACGCCTGCGGGCAGACTCCCTTCGGTGTCGACAGGTGAGGCGATCGCACTGAACAGGCGGCCAAGGTCTGGGGTCACCACGCCGTCCACCCTCCGTCGACCACCAGGTTGGATCCCGTGACGTATCTCGAAGCATCGGATGCAAGGAAGATCACGGCCCCGTTGAACTCGTCTGCCTCGGCCATCCGCCCGATCGGCATTCGTGCGGTGTAGTTCGCCTGAAATGTGGCGTCCTGCGTGTCGCGCCGAACGCCGGAAGGGGTGAGGGTGTTCACGCGAATGCCGTGTCTACCCCAGTAGGTGGCCGCATAGCGCGTGAGGTTGTAGATGCCGGACTTCGCCGCGGAGTATGCGACCGGCTTGGTGAATGGCTGCCCCTGCTCGGCGCGATAGGCATAGATGTCCTGGATGGGCGAGAGCATGCCGTAGATGGACCCAACGTTGATGATGGATCCGCCGACGCCGTGATCCCGCATCACTGCTCCCGCCGCCTGCGTGACGATGAAGGTTCCGGTCAGGTTCACCTCGATCACCTCCCTGAATATCTCCACGGGGAAGTCCTCGAACGGTCCTGATACCTCGGGCGGGGCGCTGGGTTGGGTGTCGAGACCTGCATTGTTGACGACGATGGTGATCGGTCCGCCGTCGCGAGCAACCTCGCTGAGTCTCGCCCTGACATCCTCCGGAGCCGTGATATCCAGTTGCATGGGCACGAGGTTCGTGGTGTCACCGAATCGTTCCTCCAAGGCCTGCTGGGTTACGGAGCGTGAGGCGACAAAGACGGTGGCTCCTCGCTCTTGAAAGGCTCTGACGAACTCGGTGCCGATCTGGCCCAACCCGCCGGTGACGAGCACCCTGCGGCCAGCGACGTCGAAGAGTGGGTCGGCGCTCATGAGACGTCACCGCCGCTCACGGCGTACCGCTTGAGAAGCCCCCGGTCGAACTCCAGTCCGTTGCCTGGCACATCGCGGGGCGCAAACCAGCCGTTCTGGATCGGCTGCGCCTCGATAACGCCCAACTCGGTCAGCGTCCCACCCTCCGTCATCTCGGCCCAGGAGATGTTCGGCACGGCGCACAGCACATGTGCGCTGAGTTCCATGATGAAGTGTGGTGTCATCGGGAGCCCGAACGCTCGGGCCGTGTCCGCCACGGCCATGTACGGCGTGATGCCACCGATGCGGCCAACGTCGGTCTGGACGAAGTCGCAGGCGTCGTTGATGAAGTACTGGTTGAACTGTTGGAGCGTGTAGAGGTTCTCTCCGAGACCAAGCGGGATGCGCGACCGCTCCCGCAGGCGCCGATGCCCCTCGACGTCATCCACACGCAAGGGTTCCTCGACCCACAGTAGGTCCAGGGGCGCATAGCGTTCCGCCGCGATGGCGGCCTGTGGAAAGCTCCACCCTTGGTTCGCATCTACGGCCAGAGGAAAGGCGCCCACGCGTTCACGGATCTTTGTGAGCCGCTCGACATCCTCCTCGACATCAGGCTTGCCAACCTTGACCTTCGCGGCGCCGTACCCGTCGCGCTTCCAGCCTTCGACCTGATCGGCGACTTCCTCCGCGGAGAGGTGAAGGTTAATCCCGCTGCCGTACAGCGGAACCCTGTCCCGGACCCTCCCCAGCAGGTCGGCCAGTGGAAGGTTCAGCGACCGGCCCAGTAGATCCCACAGAGCAATGTCCACCGCTGCAAGAGCCAGCGTCGTGACACCTCCGGGCCCGTTGTCACGGAGGTAGTGCCACGCTCCATGCCACACCGATCGGGGATGGGCGTTTCCGCCGATGAGCGTTGGCCTCAGTTCCTCCAGCATGGCGAGGATGGTGCGACCCCCCACCCCGGATGTGTGGGTGAATCCCGTGCCGGTGCTGCCGTCGTCGGCCGTCACGTCGGCCGTGATGATCTCGATATGGGTGACCGTGTGGATCTGGTCTCCCCATGTGCCACCAGGCAGCGGGATGCGGGAAAGTTGGAACTGGATGTCAGCGATTCTCATTGTTCTCCGATGTGTGTGTTTGGTTGTCTTGGTCAGCCCTTGACGGCGCCTGCGGCGAGGCCAGCGACCAGTCGCTTCTGCACGAGCAGGAAGCCGACGACCACAGGCAGAACCGAAAGGACCCCTCCGGCGGTGAGAAGATCCCAGCGGATCTGGTATTCGCCGATGAACAGTTGCAGACCAACCGGGAGCGTCCTCGTGGCGGGAGATGAGGTGAACGTCAGCGCGTACAGGAACTCGTTCCAGGTGAGGATGAAGGCGTAGGTTCCTGCTGCGACGAGTCCAGGGAGCAGAAGGGGCAGGATCAGCAGGCGAATGATCTGCCAAGCCGATGCGCCGTCGATCTGACCTGACTCCTCCAACTCTCGAGGAATCCCGTCGAGGAATCCCTTCAACAGCCACGTCGCGAAGGGGGTTGCGAAAGCAGAATGCACGAGGGCGAGTCCGATCTTGGAGTCCAGCAACCCGAACACGTTGAGCTGCTGCTGGAGCGACAACACAAGCAGCACCGCCGGCAACATCTGCGCCAGAATCAGGATGGTCATCGTCTGACGCCTGCCGACGAACTCAAAGCGTGAGAGTGCTATCGCCGCGCCGGTGGCGCAAACGAGGGTGATGGGGACTGACATGAGCGCCACGAGGAGGCTGTTGCGCAGGTACTCCAGGAAGTGCGTGGTGGTCACCAACTCGACGTATGCCTCAAGCGTCACCGTCTTGGGCAGGAGACTCGCTCCGGCCGCAGCCAGTTCTGCCTTTGGCGTGAGCGACGTGATCAGCATCACAACGTATGGGGCGAGCACGCCCGTGAGGATCAATAGCAGGCCCACATATCGCGCCACGCCCCCTGCTACCCTCTTGGCGTTGACAGGGCGGCTCATTTCTTCTCCTCGTTCTTGGACGTCAGCACTAGATACATGACCACGAAGACGACCAGCAGGGCCGCCTGCAGGACCGAGTAGGCCGCGCCCTGGCCGAAGTCCGTCGACTTGTATGCCGTGAGATAGGACTGCAACGCCAGCGTCGTGGAGGACACTCCCGGGCCGCCGCCGGTCAGGATGAAGATGAGGTCGACATAGTTGGCCGTCCAGATGATGCGCAAGAGCGCGGTGATGAGGATCGTCGGAAGGATCGCTGGCAGCACCACGTGCCTGAAGACGCCGACTGGTCCGCAACCATCCGTGGCAGCAGCCTCTTTGAGATCGCCTGACACTGACTGGAGCGCGGCGAGGATCATGACCGCGAACAGCGGGATACCTTGCCAGACGTCTACCACGATGAGCGTCGGCAGCGCCGTAGACGGGTTCGACAGGAACTCGACTGGACGGTCGACAAGGCCACCAGCGAGCAGCAGTTTGTTCACGATGCCGTCGTTGGGATCGAGCAGCCACTTCCACATCAACGCGACCAGGACGCTGGGCGTTGCCCAGGGCACCATCATGAGCCCGCGGTAGACACCCCGCAGCGGGAACCGGGTGTTGACCAAGAGCGCCAAGATCAAACCTCCTACCAGCTGCAGGGCCACGCAACCGAGCACCCAGAAGGCGGTTCGCCCGAGATAGCCGGAGAAGTCCGGATCGGTGAAGACCTTCTGGAAGTTGGTAAACCCGACGAAGTCCATCGTCCCGGTGAATGGGGAGACCTTCGTGAATGCCATGTAGATCGAGCGGATGAGGGGGTATCCGGCGAAGACGCCGATCAGGATGACGGCCGGGGCCATCAGGATGTACGGCTCGATCTGGTGTCGACGTCGCCGACGTTCAGGCGTCACACCGCGCACTGTCACGATCAGTTAGCCTTCAACACATCGGCCATGGCATCAAGGGCTGCCTGGCTGGTCAGTTCCTTCTGGAATGCGCGCTGGATAGTCGGGTTCCATTCCTTCCCCGCCAAGGTCGCAACGCCCTTCAACGCGGGCCAGGTGAGCGCATCCGGAATCGCATCGACAGCGACCTTGAGGTTCGCATCGCTGGTGAACGCTTCAGACTCCATGACCGACGTGAGGACAGGCAACTGGCCCTGGGGTGAGGTGGACATGGTGGCCATTTGGGCCTCTTCCGTGAGCCAGGAGATCCACTTCCAAGCGGCTTCCTGCTTCTTGGACCCGGCCATGATGACGTTGCCTGACATGCTGCCGAGCGTGTGAGAGGGGGCGGATCCGTTGCCCGGGATGGGAATGACACCGAGTTTGTCTCCGAACACCTCGGTCATCTCCTTCAGCGACCCGGGATGGTGGATCATCATGCTCGTCAGCCCGCTTGCGAAGTTCTTCTTCACGTCAGCAAACGCTGCGGTGATGGAACCAGGTGGGGCGGCGTTGAGCTCGGTCACGATGTCGAGGTAGCGCTGGTTGACCTGGGAAGCGGTAGCGTCGTTGAGGACGATCTCCCCGCCGTCATTGACGACGCGGGCGCCGCCGGCGTACATCCAGCCGAGCCACTGGTCCTGCCCTCCAGCTCCGCCTCGAACGTCCATGGCGTACCGATCTCCGGTGGCGAGCTTCCCTGCGGCCGCCAAGAACTCGTCCTGCGTCCTCGGGGCCTCGAGACCAACCTCGCTGAAGTAGTCCTTGCGGTAGTACATGTACAAGGTGACGTACTGGTGCGGAAGCATGAAGACTTCCTTGCTGCCGGGCAGTTGCCCCGTCTTCCAGAGCCCCTCGACAACGTCGCCCTTACCGCCCCAGGCATCGACGAAAGTGGTCAGGTCGGCGGTCGCTCCTTCGGGTGCGAACTGCCCCAGCCACCAGTCCTTGCAGCGGGCCGCGTCTGGTCCGGTCTTGTTCATCGCAGCTGTCGTGAGCTTGTTCTGGTACTGGTCGAGTGGAATCGTCTCCAACGTCACCTTGACGTCCGTCTGCTCCCCGTTGAACTTCTCCGCGAGCTGGGTCCAGGTCTGGTCCGTCGCATCGTCCTGCCAAAGCCAGTAGGTGATGTCGGTGGTGCCGCCTCCCCCGGTGCCGCCTTGACCGGGTTCGCCGCCTCCACAAGCGCTCAGGCCGACTACCGCGCCTGCACCGAGGCTCCCAATGAGAAAACTGCGTCGCTTCATGGTGGTTCTCCTTATGAGTGGGTGAGATGTCGCAACGACTGCTTCGTCGTGCGACGGGACTTGAGGTCGAGCCGGCTGGGAAGCACTCGCAGCCGGACCCCGTAGAAGTGAGTGTCGAGTTCATATCTGGCCAGGTTGAAGTCCCCGGCCTGCATGGCGTCGATGATTGCCGTGTGCATGGCGGCCACATCCGGATCCGCGACGCCCTGCTGGGTTGGCCCCTCGACGACGGATAGCAGTGTCCAGAACGCGCCGAGGATGCCCTCCAGGGTCGAGTTACGCAGAGGCGCGAACAGTGTGAGATGGAACTCTTCGTCCAGGTCGATGAAGCTCACGCCCCGGGCCGCCCGCTCCTCCATCCCAAGAGCCAGGTCTCGCAGCGCCACCAGGCTCGCGGGGGTGTGCATCGGCATGACCTTCGCGAGCATCGATGTCTCAAGCGCCTGCCGGACGCCCAGTAGCTCGGCCGTCGTCTCCTGGGGCGACCCCGTCAGTTGAGCGAACGATGCCACAAGCCCGCCCAGGTTGACGCCCCGCCACCGGCGACGGGCGCCCTGGCGCGAGTCAACCGCGCCGAACGCCTCCAACACGCGTAGCGCTTCGCGCAACTGCTGACGCCCAACGCCAAGGTCGGCCATCAGTTTCGCTTCGCTAGGCAGCAGATCACCGTCACGAGCAGCACGTACCCGAAGGTGCGCCGCCAATCGCATGACCAGCCCATCCGGAGCCAACTTGTCTGACATGTTCTTCTCACAATCGGTCGAAACTTCAGTGTTTCGGTGACACTTGCCAATATTTCGTCACACCTGGCAGACCGGTCAACCGAACTTGTCCTACAGGCCGGCTGAGGGTGCCCCTTGGCACCCCACACGGACGGATAGGCTGGCTGACATGAAGACAGCGGTGGTGACAGGGGCAAGTTCCGGCATCGGGGAGGCGACCGCGCGGTTGCTGGCGGCCGAGGGGTTCCGCGTGATCTGCGCGGCCCGGCGGGTCGAACGGATCGAGGAGCTCGCCCGCGAGATCGACGGCGTCGCGATCCGGTGCGACGTCACCTCACAGCAGGACGTCGAGTCGCTGGCCGCCGCCGTCGGGGACAACCTCGATGTCCTCGTCAACAACGCGGGAGGCGCCCTCGGGCTCGAGCCTGTCGCCAGCGCCGACCTGGACGCTTGGGAGACCATGCTCCAGACGAACGTGTTCGGAACCACACGCGTCACGAAGGCGCTGCTTCCCGCGCTGATCGCCGCCGAAGGGGTGCTGGTGTTCGTCACCTCCACCGCCGCCGACTGGGGCTACGAGGGCGGCGCCGGGTACTGCGCCGCGAAGGCGGGCGAGCGCTCCGTCGTCGAGGCCCTGCGCCTGGAACTGGTCGACAAGCCGGTTCGCGTCACCGAGATCTGCCCCGGCATGGTCCGCACCGACGAGTTCGCCCTGACCCGTTTCGGCGGCGACAAGGCGCGGGCCGACGCCGTCTACCAGGGCGTCGCGGAACCCCTCACCGCTGGCGACGTGGGCGAGGCCATCGTGTGGATGGCGACCCGCCCCTCACACGTCAACATCGACCGGATGACGATCCGGCCGCGGGCCCAGGCCGCGCAGTACAAGGTCCATCGGGGCTGACGGCGCGCCTCAGCCGTCCTTGCGGTCCGGGTCGTCTTCGGGCGCGTCATTGCCACGGACGCGGAACAGGCGGCGCCATGCCGATTGCTGGTCCAGAACCTCGTCGCCGGGGACCTGCTGTTCTGTCCTGCGGGTTCCACGGCCGCGCACCAGCGTGCGGAAGAACGCAGCCGACCTCTCTGATTCGGTGCCGACGGCCTCGCCGTCGTCGGTTGCCCAGTTGATCTCGGCCGCGGTTCTGTCTCCGGTGCGCAGGTCGGTCAGATCGCCGAGGTAGCGCAGCAGGACGGCGCCAACGGCCGCGACGGGCACCGCGAGGAAGGCGCCGACGATGCCGGCCCAGGTTCCGCCGAGCAGCACCGCGAGCAGCACGATCACCGGGTGCAGCTGCATCACGCGCGACTGCAGCAGCGGCTGCAGGATGTGCCCCTCCAACTGCTGGACGCCCAGCACGACCGCAAGCACCAACAGCGCGGTCGTCAACCCGTTCGACACCAGGGCAACCAGGACGGCGACGGTCCCGGCGGTCACCGCACCCACGATGGGGATGAACCCGGCCATGAAGGTGAGGACGGCGATGGGGAACGCAAGCGGAACGCCAAGGAAGAAGGCCCCGATGCCGATGAAGAAGGCATCGACGAAGCTGACGATCGCCTGGGTTCGGATGTAGCCCGACAGGGTGTTCCACATCCGGGTGAGCAACTCCGACGCGTGGAAGCCCGCCCTGCGGCCGACGATCCGGCGGATCCAGCCGACGAACTGGTGGCCGTCCTTGAGCATGAAGAACGTGACGATCAACGTCGTGAGCAAGGTGACGACGGCGCTGCCGACGCTGCCACCGATGTTGACGAGCGAGGTCGCGATGTCGCCGCTTCGATCCTGTAGCCAAGCGACCGCCTGCGAGATGTAGTCGTTGATCTGGTCGTCGTTGATGTTCAGTGGCGGCCCGGCGAGCCAGGCCTGGATGCGGCGGATGCCGTCGAGGCTCTGGGTCCGCAGCGCGTCCCACTGGTTCACCACGGACGGCGCGATCAGCCCGATCAGCCCCGCGATGACCCCGACGCCCAACAGCAGCGCAGCGATCGCACCCAGCGCGTACGGGGCACCCCACCGCCGCAACTGGGCCGTCACCGGGTACAGCACCGAGGCGAGCAGCAGGCCGAGCAACACCGGCATGATGGCGCCGGAGATGTACTTCAGGCCGATGCCGATCACCACAAGCGCCGCCACGATCAGCAGGAACCGCCCCGACCAGGAGGCGGCCCACTTGCCCGCCTCGCCGATGACGTCGGCCCTGTCGACCGGGTTGTCCGGGTCGTAGGTGGGAAGGGCCTCCAACTCGCTGTCGGTCAGCCCCTCCGGCCGTTCCTCGGCCTTCGGCTCCTCCGCAAGCGGTTCGCGCTCGTCGCTCAAGAGACCCTCCCACGATCGTCGTCCGACCACCCTACTCGCGACAGACGCCGCGGCGCGTGCGACCACGGTGTTGCCGGATGCGAAACGGCCCCAGGGACATCCCTGGGGCCGCTCGCGGTGTACTGCTCAGAGCTCGATGAGAGCCTGACCGCCCTGCACGGCATCGCCGGGCGCGACCAGCACGGCCGACACCTTGCCTGCCGCGGGGGCCTTGATCTCGGTCTCCATCTTCATCGCCTCGAGGATGAGAAGGACCTGGTCGGCCTCGATCTCCTCGCCCTCCTGGACGAGGATCCGTGCGACAGAGCCAGCCAGCGGCGCGAGCACCGCGTTCGAGCTGGCCGCCGTCATGGAGGCCTTCGTCGGGATGGGGTTGGAGCCACCGTTGACGCCGATCACGATCGGGCCGAGCCCCTGGGGCTGCTCCTCCTCGACATCGACGTCGATCTCGTACTCCGTCTGGTTGACGGTCACCTTCAGCTTCATCATTTCTCCTTAGCGAACGTGCGGGACGGAGCGGTCATGGATGCGGTTGCGCGAGGCCGCGGCCCAGCGGTTCTGCGAACCGTAACGGATCGCGCGGACCTTGGCCTTGTGGCCGAAGTACGCTGCGACCGCCGCGCCGATGGCGATGAGGTCCGCTTCGGGGATCGCCTGCTGTTCCTCCAGCTTGGCGACCTTTGACTCGAGACGAGATACCTGTTCCGTGAGCGCCACGACGGCGTCGCGGAGCTCCTGCAACGTGTTGTCTTCCATCGCTGATCCGATCAGGCCGGGCCGAGGCCGTGCTTTTTGGCCGGACGCAGCTCACGCTTGCCGACGAGCAGTTCGAGCGCCATCGCGATCTGGCGGCGGGTGTCCGCCGGATCGATGATGTCGTCGACCAGGCCCCGGCTGGCGGCCATGTACGGCGTGGAGAAGGTCTCGCGGTACTCCTCGACGAGCTCGGAGCGCTTGGCGTCCTTGTCCTCGGCCGCTTCGATCTCCTTGCGGAACACGACGTTGGCCGCGCCCTCGGCGCCCATCACGGCGATCTCGGCGGTCGGCCAGGCGAACACCTTGTCCGCGCCGAGGTCCTTGGAACACATGGCCAGGTACGCGCCGCCGTATGCCTTGCGCAGCACGACGGTGATCTTCGGGACGGTCGCCGCGGAGTAGGCGTAGAGCATCTTCGCGCCGTGGCGGATGATGCCGTTGTGCTCCTGCGCGACGCCCGGCAGGAAGCCGGGCACGTCGACCAGGTTCACCACGGGGATGTTGAATGCGTTGCAGAACCGGACGAACTTGCTCGCCTTGTCGGAGGAGTCGATGTCGAGCACTCCCGACATGACGCTCGGCTGGTTCGCGATGATGCCGACGGTGCGGCCCACGATGCGACCGAAGCCGACGACGATGTTCGCCGCCCAACCGGCCTGCACCTCGAGGAAGTCGGCGTGGTCGACGATCTCGCGGATGATGTCGCGGACGTCGTAGCCCTTGTTGCCCTCGACGGGCAGGATGTCGCGCAGCTTCTCGTTGGGCTCCACCACATAGTCGGGATCGACGATGGGGGCGTCCTCGGTGTTGTTCTGCGGCAGGAAGCTGAGCAGCTTCTTCGCGATCAGGATCGCCTGCTCGTCATCGTCGGCGACGAAGTGGACGACGCCGGAGCGGCCCATGTGCGCGTCGGCGCCACCCAGGTCGTCCTGCGAGACCTCTTCGCCCGTGACCTGCTTGATCACGCTCGGACCCGTGATGAACATGTGGGCCTTGCGGGTCTGGATGATGAAGTCGGTCAGTGCAGGCGAGTAGGCCGCGCCGCCGGCGCACGGGCCGGCGATGATCGAGATCTGTGGCACCGCACCCGAGAGGAGCACGTTGGCGTAGAACACCTTGCCGTAGCCGGAGAGCGAGTCGATGCCCTCCTGAACCCGGGCGCCGCCCGAGTCGTTGATGAAGACGAACGGGGTGCCCGTCATCAGCGAGGCCTTGAGCGCCTCGGTGACCTTGATCGAGTGGGCCTCGCCCGCCGAGCCACCCATGACGGTGAAGTCCTGGGAGGCGACGTGGACGGGGCGCCCAAGGACGGAACCGGAACCGGTCACCACGCCGTCGGCGGGCATGTCGGCCTTGTCCATCCCGAAGGTGGTGGTGCGGTTGCGACGGAAGGCGCCGTCCTCCTGGAACGAGCCGTCGTCGAGCAGCGCTGAGATCCGCTCGCGGGCGCTCAGCTTGCCCTGGGCGTGCTGCTTCTCGATGCGCAACTCACCGCCGCCGGCCTCAACCGTCGCGCGACGCTCGTCGAGCTGCGCGAGGCGGTCTGCCATCGTGTGCTGGGTAGCCATCTGTATCTCCTTAGGCCGGTTCGACCGCGACGCTGTGCTGGCGACCGGCGATGGTGACGTTGTACTTGATAGGGCCGTTGATGCCCTGCTGCGGAGCCGCGCCAACGCCCGACTTCTCGGCCGCGAGCTGCGCCGGGGTCTTGGCGACGGACTTCGGGCCCTCGTGGCGGCTCTGGAAGAACTTCGGCGCGACGCCCGGGAACATGGCGTTGGTGAGCACATCCTCCTCGGAGCCGTCGAAGCCCTCGAGCTTCGCGGCACCGGCGCCCAACTCGGCCCACTCGGGCTTGAGCAGGTCGGCCGGACGGACGTCGATCGTCTCCTTCTTCGCCTGAGCCTTGGCCAGGTCGACGACCTCGGGGTTTCGCTCCCCGAGCGCCTCACCGTAGTAGCCGAGCATCAGGTCGGCGAACTCGCCTGTCATCACCTTGTAGCGGCCCATCAGCACGTTGAACACGGCCTGGGTGCCGACGATCTGCGACGACGGGGTGACCAGCGGCGGGTAACCGGCGTCGGCCTTCACCCGAGGCACCTCCTCCATGACCTCGCGGATGCGGTCGCCCGCACCCTGGGCCTTGAGCTGCGACTCCATGTTGGAGAGCATGCCGCCGGGGATCTGCGAGGAGAAGATGTCGGTGTCGACCAGCGTCGCCGACTCGAACTCCTTGTACTTCGGCCGGATGTTGGCGAAGTGGTCGCGGATGCGGAGCAGACGCTCCATGTCGAGGTCGGTGTAGTACCCGGTGCCCTCGAGCATCGCGACAAGCGACTCGGTCGGGTTGTGACCGGGGCCGAGCGACATCGACGAGATCGCGGTGTCGACGACGTCTGCGCCTGCCTCGATGGCCTTCATCAGCGCAACGAGCGTGACGCCGGTTGTCGAGTGGCAATGCACGTTGATCTGCACGTCACCGTAGGTGTCCTTGATGCCCTTGACGATGTCGTAGGCGGGCTGCGGCTGCAGGAGCGCCGCCATGTCCTTCAGGGCGATGGACTCAGCGCCCATGTCCAGGAGTTGCCCCGCCAGCTTGATGTAGCCGTCGACGGTGTGCACCGGAGAGACGGTGTAGCAGATGGTGCCCTGGGCGTGCTTCCCGACGGACTTCACCGCGGCCATGGCCTTCGCCATGTTGCGGGGGTCGTTGAGGGCGTCGAACACGCGGAAGACATCCATGCCGTTCTCGGCGGACTTCTCCACGAACTTCTCGACGACCATGTCCTCGTAGTGCCGGTAGCCGAGGAGGTTCTGGCCGCGCAGCAGCATCTGCAGGCGCGAGTTGGGCATCAACTCACGGAACGTCCGCAGGCGTTTCCAGGGGTCTTCATTGAGGAAGCGGATGCACGCGTCGAACGTCGCGCCGCCCCAGCATTCGACAGACCAGAAGCCAGCCTTGTCGATATCTTCACACGCATCAACCATGTCTTCCATGGCCATGCGGGTCGCCATCAAACTCTGATGTGCGTCCCGGAGGACAAGCTCCGTCACGCCGATCTTTCGCGCAGTCATGAGTACATCCAATCACGTCCCTTGGGGCGTATCCGAGGCACCCCCCGATCAACTGGTCTGACCTATTCGGGTAGGGTGGGACGCGATCGGCCAAATCGCCCGGACGGCGCAGGACACGCAGCGGGCGGATCTCGAAGCTGTGCCGAGATCCGCCCGCTCGCTCCTCAGGGGGGGACTGAGGCTCTAACCCCGGCCTCGGCGGACTATGCCGCTCGCGACCGGGAAATTCTGGGTCGCCTTCTCGAGTCGCAAGGGCTCTCACCCCGCACCACCCGATCCGGTGTTTATGACGTTAGCGAGTCGTTCCAACCATAATGTCAGGGACGCTTTCTGTCACGACCGCAGACATTACTGGCTCTTCCCAATTGAGGGTGTAGGTAGGGGTTCCGGCGTGGCGGCTGGATAGAGGGGTCGAGGCCTCCCGAAGATGGAAGTTCCTAAGCTGTCCATCTGGAAGACCTCGACGTGTTCAACGCTACCTTCACCGCGCCTGATCTGACGACCTTCTGCCGCCTCGACGAGCTCGGGTTGGAGGTGACTGGCCAACACGTGACCGCGCGCCGGGCGGTGCTGGAGTGCCGCGTCACGGATGCTGATGACTGGTGCCACAACTGTGGCGGGCGCGGTTTGGTGCGTGACACGGTAATCCGAGGCCTGGCTCACGAGCCCTTCGGTTGGAGACCCACTGTGCTGCGGGTGCGGCTGCGCAGGTACCGGTGTGTCGAATGCGGTCATGTGTGGCGCCAGAGCATGGACCGGGCCGCTGAACCGAGGGCTCGGCTGTCGCGGCGTGGGGTGCGGTGGGCGCTCGAAGCTATCGTGTGTCAGCACCTCACCGTGGCGAGGGTCGCCGAAGGGCTGGCGGTGGCGTGGGACACCGCCAACGATGCGATCATCGCCGAGGGTCGTCGGGTGTTGATCGATGATCCGTCCCGGTTCGACCAGGTCACCGTGCTCGGGGTCGATGAGCATTGCTGGCGTCACACCCGTGCCGGGGACAAGTTCGTCACCGTGATCATCGACCTGACCCCGGTAGCGGCTGGGACTGGCCCGGCACGGCTGCTCGACATGGTCGAGGGCCGCTCGAAACAGGTGTTCAAACGCTGGCTCGCTGCCCGTCCAGCCGCCTGGCGGGCCGGCGTGGAAGTCGTGGCGATGGACGGGTTCACCGGCTTCAAAACCGCCGCCGCCGAGGAACTCCCCGACGCAGCTGCGGTGATGGACCCGTTCCACGTCGTGCGCCTGGCCGGGGAGGCTGTCGACAAATGCCGCCAACGCGTCCAACAAGCCACCATGGGGCATCGAGGCCGCCGCGGGGACCCGCTCTATCAAGCCCGCCGCACCCTACTCACCGGCGCCGATCTACTCACCGACAAACAAGTCACACGGCTCGAAGACCTGTTCGGCGACCAGAACCACGTCGAGGTCGAAGCCACGTGGGGCATCTACCAGCGCCTCGTCCAGGCCTACCGCTGCAAAGACCGCACACTCGGCCGCCACCTCATGGCCAGCGTGATCGATGCGATCGCCACCGGCGTCCCCGCTGAGCTGACTGAACTGGTCCGCCTGGGTCACACCCTGAAACGCCGCGCGATCGATGTGTTGAACTTCTTCGACCGGCCCGGCACCAGCAATGGTCCCACAGAAGCCCTCAACGGCCGCCTCGAACACCTCCGCGGCTCCGCTCTCGGGTTCCGCAACCTGACCCACTACATCGCCCGCTGCCTCCTCGAAGCCGGCGGATTCAGACCCCGCCTACACCCTCAAATCGGATGAGCCACATTACTCTGCCCAAAATTGCCCCTGCATTGACCCCCCATTAAGCACGGCGGATATTGGATAGCAATTCTCGCTAGAGATGCGGGCATTGACGCCGTCGAGGGCCACCCGGGCAGCGAATCCCGCCCCGACAAGGGCTTGAGACGACGAAGGGGAGCGCGACCAGCGTCGACGCCGGAGGTGATCGGAGCGCGGAAGCCTGGCTCGGTTCGCGGCACGCGTCCACAGTGGTCAACGGCCAGAGTCTGCTCGCGTTGCTCATCGGCGTGTCGCAGGCGCCGTTCCGCGGCGAACCAAAACCCAACCTTCCCTATGGACCCTTTCGGGTGGAGTCCTCTGCTGAAAGGGCGGCAGATCGGGCCGCGTCATGCGCCATCTATCCGGGCCCTTTCGGGCTCCTTTTGGGGGCGCCACTAGGGACGACACCAAGCGGACCCCGCATCGGGGCCAATCGTCGGTATCGGTAGTCTTGGACCCTGACCGAGCAAAGGAGCTTGATGATGGGACGTGCGCTCGCCGCCAATGAATGCCAGGGCAAGTGCGCCTGGCAGCCGACCGACGAAGAGATCGATGGCCGTCAGGTCTTCGAGTGTGGCGCCTGCCGCTCGGAGTGGACGGCGGAACAGAGTTGGACCCCGCGCAACTGGGACGGCGAGATCAGCCAACAGGTCGCCAGGGCACGGCGCCTCGGCTGAGGCCGCGTTCGGCCGCACGGGCACCTCGCGCCCGGGCGGCCGAACGGCACCCTTTCCATCCCTCCGCGTCGCTCGAGCCGCCACGAGTCGGCCTGTGTCGGTTCGGTGTCCATCTCGGCACGGCGAACCGGTGCGGCATCACGCCCGAAGGCGATGGGTCCAGACACGCGAAGAGGCCGCCCCCATCAATGGGGGCGGCCTCGACGTTCTAACTCATGCCAAGTTCGGCTTCGACTCACTTGTCTTCGCCGGTGAACTTATCCTTGATTTCCTCAGCCTTGTCCGCGATCTTGCCGGTGATGTCACCGACCTTCTCCTGGAGTTTGTCGCCAAACTCCTTTGCGTTGGCTTCGAGGCGGTCCTTCTGTCCATCGCGACGGAGCTCTTCGTTATCAAGAGCGTCGCCGACGCCTTCCTTGGCCTTGCCGACAGATTCCTGGAACTTGTCATCGATGCCCATAGGTTGCCTCCAAGGGTTGGGGTCAGGTTGCAGCCCATGCTATGCCCGGTTTCAGGAGGATTCCAGGTTTCTCGGAAAAAAGGGGTCTCGGCCCGACGGGGCTACTGCTTCATGCTCCGGGCCGCCAGAGCCCGCCCCGGACGACCAACTGGGTGGGCAGCACGAAGGTACGGGCAACGGACTCATCGCCCTCCAGTCGCGCGAACAGCCGCTCCGCAGCGACGCGTCCGAGTTCAACCGGGTTCTGAGCGATCAGCGTCACCGGCATCGGGAGCACCTCGGAGTACTCCGGGTCGTCGAAGGCGATGATGTCCGCCGTCTGACGGGTGTGGCACAGCGCTGTGACGGCGCCGAGCATCAGGCGGTTGTTGGTGCACAGCAGCGCCGTTGGAGGGTCGGGCAGCGAGAGGACCCGGCGGGAGCCGCCCTCCGCGCCGTGCGGCTCGGAGACGTCGCGAACCACCAGATCGGGGTCGATGGCCACTCCCGCGTCGCTGAGTGCCTCCGTGATGCCGAGGTACCGCTCCCGGTGGGTGTAGATCGACTCGCTGCCGAGCAGGATGCCCACCCTGCGGTGTCCCCGGGAGACGGCCAGGTTGGCCATCCTGCGGCCGAGGCCACGGTTGTCGACCAGGACGGTGTCCGCGTCGATGCCTGCCGCGGGCCGGTCAGCGAAGACGACGCGGAGCCCCCGCGCGACCTCCTCCTGGAGGTACTCGCCGGAGTCGGAGGCGGGCACGACGATCAGGCCGCGCACCTGCCGGGCGCACAGGTCGAGCGCGATGCTGCGTTCGAGGCTGGCGTCCTCCGCCGACCCTGTCATCAGGACGCCGAAGCCGCGGGCGCGGGCTACCTCGTCGACGGCGTTGGCGACCGATCCGTAGAACGGGTCGGAGAGGTCGGTGGTGATCAACCCCACGAGGCTGGCGCCTGATCCCGCCTTGAGGCTGGCGGCCAGCAGGTTGTGTCGGTAGCCGAGGGCGGCGATGGCGGTGTTGACGCTTGCGGCCATCTCCTCGTCGACCGTCGCGACGCCGTTGACGACCCGCGAGACGGTCTTCAGGCTGACGCCCGCCATCTTCGCCACATCGGTCATGGTCGGCCGACGCGTGCTGCTCATGGGTCCTCCTCTACCGCTGCTGCGCGGCCCTGACCAAGAGTTTGACCGTGCGGACCGGCTTCACACAACTCTGCTGACGGCGAAACGGGAGTCGATCAGGCGCTGCAAGGCGTCGGCGTCGAGGCCCGTCCCGAGTTCGTCGACCAGGTCGGACAGGTAGCCGTCGTCGTCCCGGCCGAGGTGGGACGCGACGAACGCCATGGCCTTCTCCTGGTCCCAGCCCGGTTCGGCCGACAGCCGCCTGGTGCCCAGCGCGACGGCGAGCGTCACGTAGAGCGGAGCCACGTCTGCGTCCATGCAGAGCGTGTAGGCGCCGAGTAGCCGGTCGCCCGGTTGCATCTTGCGGACGGGGTCGCGGCCGACCCGCGCCGTCGTGTCGCCCAGCCCAGGGTTTCGGAACCTGGCGAGGAGATCGTCGACGTGGCGCAGCAGCGGTGCGACCGGGGTGGCGTACGTTTGCGCCAAGGCACAGGCCGCCTCCACCATGGCGTTTCGGACGAAGTAGCGCAGGTCGAAGCGCTCTGCCGCCTCCCAGATGTAGGTGAGCCCAGCGGCCTCGCCGAGGTAGGCGAGCATCGCGTGGCCCATGTTGTGCAGGTACAACTTGCGGTCGGCGAACAGGTCGAAGGATTCCGAGACCGGCACGAGACCAGGGATCGCGGGCTGCTCCCCGACGAGCGCGGACGCCTCGTAAGGCAGGAACGAGTACGGCTCGACCCGCACGTCGGCCGGGTGGTCCGCGTCGGGCAGTTGGACCGGCACCATCCGTCCGATCGAGGTGCGAGCAAGCCCCACGGGCGCGAGCGCCGCGCCCGCCTGCTCGTCGATCAGTCGGCGCAGCACCGCGGGCGCATCGTGGAGGTTCTCGCAGACGAGCGCGTCGAGGCCTCCCCTGCCTGCCGAGCGTCGCGCGGCGAGCCCGAGGGCGAGCAGCCGTGCGACCGGCGGCAGGTTCTCGGCGCCGACGGCGGTCGCGACGAGGTCCGCCTCGACCAGCGCCGCCACGACGGCGTCCTCGTCGCCGAGCAGGAGTGCGGAGACACCGGTGATGGGCGTGATCCTCTCCCCTGCTGAGGACACCTCGATGAGCCGGTAGCCGCCGTCTGCGGCGAGCCGCCCGACGAGGCCCTCCGCGACGTCCACGAACACCACGCGCCAGCCGGCCTGGGCGCACAGCGCCCCCACGAAGCCGCGGCCGATGCCGCCCGCCCCGAAGACGACGGCCGTGCTCATGGGGCGCTTCCCAGCAGCGGGTCGCCCTGGATGCCGCGGCCCACGACCTGGGCGGCCCAGGTCGCGGCGGCCACCGGGTCGCGGCCGTCGAGCACCCCTGCGAGGAACGCCACCTTGAAGGTGTCGCCGGCCCCGTTCGATGAGACGAAGCGCTCCAGCGGCGCGGCGGGGACCCAGGCGCGACGGTCGGCCCAGGAGGAGGGGTCCGCGCCGATCGCGGCGGTGAAGGTCCGGATCCGCGCATCGTCGGCGGTCGCCAGGTAGGAGCCCTGCTCCCCCAGCGTGATCAGCACCACGGCGGCGCCGAGGGCCAGGAAGTCGTCGGCGGTCGACTCGACGAGGCCGGGTTCCGGCTCGAGCAGGGTGCCGCGGGCGCTGACGACGTCGTCCCAGCTCGGACAGAACAGGTCGACGTGCGGCAGCACGGTGGTGAAGTAGCCGTCCCAGTCGTAGCCGCGCAGCGGTGAGTTCTCGGCGCAGTAGGAGAGGTCGAGCGAGGTCGCCGAGCCTTGGGCGCGTGCCCGCTCGAAGAGCGCGACGGTGGGGGCACCTCCGTCGGCCGTCATGGCGGGGCAGAGCGTGGGGTAGCCGAAGTGGACGACGGTGGCGCCGACGAGTTCGCAGGTCCCGTCGAACTCGTCGTTTGCACCGGTGTGGTGCCAGATGCTGCGGTCCCGGTCGGGCGGCTGGACGATCACCGAGTACGAGGTGGCGGCGGTGCGGGAGCGGGTCAGCACGACCCCGCCCGGCGTGGTCTCCTCGAGCACGGAGGCGCAGATGTCGCCGAGCGCGTCGTCGCCGACCCGGCAGGCGACCACGGTCGCCCGGCCAAGCCCTGCCGCGGCGCGGGCGCCGTTGCCGACCGCGCCGCCGACCGAGATCCGGGGCGCGCCGATCTCCGAGAGGACGCCGGGTGTCAGCGACACTGGGGCCTCGATGCCGGGCGCGAGGTCGACGCATACGTGCCCGACGAGTTGGAGCTCGACGTCGCCCATCGCTACACGCCCTCGACCGTGACGGTGTGCCGGATGACGAGCTCCTCGCCGGCCTTCAGCGCGACGGTTGTCGGTGCGCCAGCGTCGCTGAGCGGGTTCGGCTGCGAGCAGATCGAGGTGCCGTAGTCGAACGCGGAGGTAACGGGCTCGATGCCGAGGCAGCGGTTCTCGCCGTTCCACGGCAGGTAGTCGCGGCCGCGGTTGCTCACCCACAGCAGCAGGTGCTTGAGGACCGAGGTGTCCCACGTGACCCGCACGCGGTAGCGCTCCTCGTGGTTGACGAGCGCGACCGTCGGTTCCTGCACGCCGACCAGCATCACGAGGTCCTCGCTCGCGCCCTGCCATGGCAGCCGTGTGAGGTCGACGGTCCCGTCGTGGGCGGGTGCCGCGGCGGGGTCGTCGAAGCGCTCCGCGGGCGTGAGCCGTGAGGAATCCTCCGGCTTGGCGGCTGGCGACTGCAGCCAGTCGGCGGCCGGGAGTTCCAGCGTCGCCGCTCCAGGGGTCTCCGGCAGCCGGAAGGTCGGGTGGAGGCCGAGCGGAAGAGAGGCGTCGACGCGCGTCAGGATGCGGTCCTCGAAGCTGATCTCGCCGTCGAGGCAGGCCACCACGCGGGTCACCCTCTCGACGGGGTCGCCGTCGGGGTAGGCGATGGACAGTTCGACGCGGTCCTCATCGAGGTGGACGACCTCCCAGTCGCCGTGCGAGCAGTGGCCGTGCGCATACTCGGTGGCGCCGTCCGGCTGCGCCGCCGGCCATCCCGGCAGGGGCGCGGCGGGCGTGATGCCGAACGGCGCGCAGACGAAGTCGCCCCGCAACTTGTCGAGCAGTCGCGACTCCGCGAACCCGTCCCAGCCTGCCCGGTAGAACGGGTCGACCCGGCGTCCGTCGACCGGGAACTCCCCGGTCGTCATGCCGCCCTGCAGTTGGACGACGGCGCGGGTGTTGCCGTGCGCGATGGAGACCTCTGCCATTGATTCCTCACCCTTCCTTGAGTCGAATGATCACGACCAGCGCGTGGGAGCCGTCCTCGTTGACGTAGACGTGCTCCCCCATGCCTGCCGGGATGATGCATGACTGGAACCGGTCGATCGTCGTCGACCAATCGGGGTTGGCAACGGACCGGACAGTCACCCGCTTCCCCTCCGCGAGGGTCGCGATGTGCATGAAGCGGCCTTCAGTGTCGTTGACCGCCTCGTGTTCCATGAAAACACGCTCGATGTGGAAGGGCATCTCGGGGAGGGATGTGTACTGGTCCTTGCGGAACTTTCCGTCGCCGTCGACGGTGATCGGCCGGGCCCTGTGGTGGGAGCGGACCCGGTTCTCGCGGATGAAGCGATGGTTGTCGAAGGAGTGCTTCGTGTGCATCTTCATGGGCTTGCCGGTCATCGTCTTCGTCTCGTCGTCCCACGTGGGCCTTGCGAAGTCGTAGGTGAAGAACGAGTACTCGGTGCCCGCGACGCTCGGGCCGGTGTCAAGTTCCAGGATCATCTGGTTGCCGCCGTGGCCGTGCGTGGTGCCGGGCGGGATGAGGAACAGGTCGCCGACGTTGGTGTCCCACCGGCTCACGTAGTCCTGCCAGTTGGGGATCTCCACCTGGTTCTCCGATGCGCGGCAGAGCCGCTCCCATTCCTCGAGGTCGGCGTCCTCCTTGTACCCCATCCAGGTGCTGGAGCCCTTGTAGGACTCGATGATGTAGTACGTCTCGTAGCGCCCGAGCGGCTCGTTGAAGTGTTCGCGGACGTAGTCGGTCGACGGGTGGTCGTGGATCGGCATGCTGGAGCGTTCGAACGGCACCGGCTTGGGGAAGTAGCCGTCGTCGAGCCACACCTGCAGCGGGAACAGGTCGGGGTAGGTGTCGTTGACGTGCTGGCCGACCAACTGCACTGGTCGCTGCATGATGTTCTGCGTCGGCATGTTGAGGTTCACGGGGCCGCCGAGGTCGACCAGGATGCTCAGTTCGATGCCTGCCAGTTCGTTCCAGGCGTTTGCCTCGAGGCCGGGAACGTCCCACAGGTCCTTGTACCGGTAGGCGCCCCACGGGCCAGGCTGCAGGATCTTGACCTGCTTGATGGGCCGCTTGACCAGTTCGTCGATGACGTGGTTGTAGACGTCGGTCGGCACCGCCACCAGCGCGTCGGAGTGCACCGCGCTCAGGTAGAGGTCCATCGTCTGGAAGGCCTGCTTCTTCTGCCGGTAGAGCAGGTAGAAGTCGTTGTAGTAGTACTTCTTCCAGGCGTAGTCGGGCGCCGGTTCGTCGGACCCGAACGGGACCAGTTCGCCTCCCCACATCTGCCACAGCATCGGTTGCATGGTGAAGTCGGCGTAGGCGCGTAGGTCGTAGGCGTCCTGCAGTTCGGCGACGCAGGCGCCGGGGCCGTAGACGATCAGCGCCTGTTCGCGCTCCGCGGTGAGTCGCTGCCTCAGGTCCTCGACGGCGCCCTGGTCGAGCAGGTCCTGCAGGGTTCCCTCCGAGTTGACCCACCCGAAGGACGGGTCGTCGGTCTCGTAGGTCGCCTGGTAGGTGGCGATCTCGTCCTGCGGCAGGTAGAGGCCTGCTGTGCTGACGGTCTCGGCCTCGATCCCGCGCTCGCTGAGCGCGGCGGTCAGGGCGCCGATCAGGGATCGCCAGTCGACGCCGTACCAGCCGTCGATGCCGACGCTGCCGCCCCGCTCGACGCGGTCGGCGAGGCCCGCGACGACGGCGTCGGTCCCGAAGGACACCTGGCCGCGTTGCTCGTCGCTGAGCGGAATGACGTTGAGTGCGTTGTCGTAGAACTCGTAGAGCGGCATCGTTGCCCCTTTCGAAGTGCCCGTCAGTCGATCGGGCTGGTGGTGGTGCGGGCGGATGCCGCCCACGCGGCGAGCCCTTTGTCGATGGGTGTGAACGCGTACATGGTCGCCTGGAACGCGTGGTAGAGGTCGGGTTTGCCCGGCCAGGTGTGCATCACGGGTCGGTTGTCGCGGTCGAGTTCGTGGAACCAGGCGCCCGTGTCCGGGTCGATGAAGTGGTCGCTGCAGTAGCGCCACATCTCGTGGTAGCGCTCGACGTAGCCGTCGTCCCCTGTGGTCAGGTACAGGTATCGGGCCGCGCCGATTCCCTCCGGGGGCTCCCAGAAGTAGCGCTCCTCGACGACGGGGGTGCCGTCCCAGTCGACGGTGTAGATGAAGCCTCCGCCGTCCATCCAGGCGTCCTGGAAGGCGCCCGCGAAGAGGCGTCGGGACGCCGCGTGCAGCCAGTCGTCGTCGCGGCCGAGGCCGTGGAGTTGCATCAGCAGTTTCGACCATTCGAGCCAGTGGCCGGGCTGCGATCCGTAGGGGCGGAAGGCGTGGCGCGGGTCGTCCCTGTTGAACCTGGGAAGCGGCCGCCAGGACTCGTCGAAGTGCTCGACGAGCCGCCACGAACCGTCGCTGTCGACCGCCGCGGGGCCCGCGATGCGTCGCGCGATCCGGGCCGCCCGGTCGAGAAGTTCGGGGTCGCCGGTCGCCTCGTGGGCCGCCAAGTACGCCTCTGTCAGGTGCATGTTGGCGTTCTGGCCGCGGTAGAGGTCGAGGACCTCGAAGCGGCGGTCGTACGCCTCGACGCATGCGCCGTCGTCCTCGCGCCAGTAGTGCCGGTCGATGACCTCGAGCGTGTGGTCGAGGAGAGCGCCGGCGCGATCGAACCCTGCCGTCTTCGCGGACGAGGCCGCAAGCAGCATGTGCGCCTGGCCGTAGAGTTCCTTCGCCTCGGACGGCTGGTCTCCCCCGACGGTGGCGTAGAAGCCGCCGTGTTCCTGGTCGCGGCCTGCACCGTCGAGATAGAAGTCCAGGCCGTGCTCGACGACCTCGTCCGCGCCGGGCCTGCCGAGCAGGTGCGCGATGGAGAAGCAGTGCAGCATCCTGGCCCCGAGCCACAGTTGGGCGCCCTGCGCGATGACCGGTTCGCCCGAGTGACCGAGATACGCGAAGCCCCCGCCAGGGATCCGGACGTTGGGCTGGTAGAAGTCCAGTAGCGCGGCACGCTGCCCGTCCAGCCACTCGAGATGCGCCGTGTCGGCAAAGGGATCGGCCATGTGGATCATCCTGCCGCTTCCGCGCGGCGGGCGCGGATGACGTTGATCATCACGGCGATGAGGACAAGCGCGCCGCGGACGACCTGCTGGAGGTAGGGGTTCATGCCGAGCAACACCATGCCGTTGAGCAGGATCGCGACGAAGAGCACGCCGATGAGCGTTCCCGAGACCGATCCCTTTCCTCCGGACATCGCCGTCCCGCCGATCACGGCCGCCGCGATCGCGTCGAACTCGAGGCCGTTGGCGATGGTGCTGTTGCCGGAGGACAACTGCGCCGTCTGGAGGAGGCCGGTGATGGCGGCGGTGAACGCGCTGATCGACATGACGATGACGCGCACCTTCATCACGTTAATGCCGGAGACCTCGGCGGCCTTTGCGTTGCCGCCGACGGCATAGACCGAGCGACCGAAGACGGTCGACTTGGCGATGAACGCGACGACGGCGAAGGCGATGACCAGATAGATGGCGGCCACCGGGATACCGAGGATCTTCCCGGTGCCCCAGTAGAAGAACTTGCTCGAGTCGATCGGGATCGGGAAGGTGTTGGTGACGAGCATCGCCGCGCCACGAAGCGCCAGGTAGAGGGCGAGCGTCCCGATGAAGGTCGGCACGTTGAAGTAGTGGCGGATCAGCCCGACGAACGCGCCGAACAGGACGGCGAGGATGATCGCGAGCAGGCAGGCGATCGCCATGTTCCAGCCCATGGTGCCGACCATGTATCCGACAAGCGACGACGTGAGGGCCGCCTGCGACCCGACGGACACGTCGATCTCGCCGGAGACGATCACCAGGGTCATGGCGAAGGCGACGATCCCGAAGAAGGCGGCCTGCTGCAAGACGTTGAGCAGGTTGCCGGTGGTGAGGAAGTTGGGGGCGAAGATCGACAGGACGATGAAGACGAGGATCAGGACACCGAGCAGGCCGGTGCCCTCCCAGGAGAGCGCCCGACGCAGGCCCCCGGACGTCTTCTCGGCAGTGGTGGCGGTCATGCGACGTGCCCTTCCTTTCCCTTCATGGCCAGCGCGAGCAACCGGTCGCTCGATGCCTCTGCGCCGGGAACTTCCTCCTGAAGTCGCCCGTCGCGAAGGACCAGCACCCGGTCGCAGACCTGGGTGAGCTCCTCCAGTTCGGAGGAGACGAAGACCGATGAGACCCCGGCGCTGGCGAGTTCCCTGATGAGTTCATAGATCTGGCCCTTGGCGTCGACGTCGACGCCGCGGGTGGGTTCGTCAAGCAGCAGCACTCGCATCTGACCCGCGAGGCATCTGCCGATCACGGCCTTCTGCTGGTTGCCGCCTGAGAGGTTGGCGATGGGTTGCTGGCCGCCGGAGGCCCGGATCCGCAACCGGTCGATCAACTCACGAACCGCCGCGCGCTCCTTGGGCGCGTCAATCAGCGGACCGCCGATGACCCGGGACCTCGCGGTGAGCATCATGTTCTCGCCGACGCCGAGGATGGGGACGATGCCGGACCTCTTCCTGTCCTCGGGCGTCATGGCGACGCCCCGGGCGAGCATCCGGCCGGGCGTGCGCGAAGCAACGACCGATCCAGCCACGCGCACGGTCCCGGTCACGTCGCGCCGGGTTCCAAAGATGCTCTCAAGTAGCTCGGTACGTCCCGACCCCAGGAGCCCCGCGATGCCGAGCACCTCTCCTTCTCGCAGCGCCAGGTCGACGCCGTCCAGAATTCCGGGGATCCTCAGATCCTCGACCTCCAACACGACGGTGCTGGACGGGTCACGAGGCTCTCGCCGCGCGCGTTCCTCGGCGGCAAGGCCCTCGGTGCCAGCGATCATCCTGGCGACCTCCTCGGTCGTGACGTCGACGACATTTCGCGTCGCGACCTCCTCACCGTCACGCAGGACGGTGAGGGTGTCGGCGACCGCCGGGATCTCGCGCATCCGGTGCGAGACATAGATGATGGCGACGCCTTGCCCGGCCAACCTGCGCAGGAGTGCAAGGAGTACATCCACCTCGGTGGTGTTGAGGGCGCTGGTCGGTTCGTCGAGGATCAGCACCTTCGGCTTGGCGAGCAGCGCCTTGGAGATCTCCACGAGCTGCTGTTGGGCGGTCGAGAGCCGACTGACGGGGCGCCCCGGGGGGAGCGTCACGCCAAGCAGGTCCATGGCCTCGACCGCCTGACGACGCACCTCGCGTCGGTCGACGATCCCGGCCCGTCGCGGCCACCGGCCCAACGTGATGTTCTCGGCGACCGAAAGTTCGGGAACCAGGGAGAACTCCTGGTGCACGACGGCGACGCCTCCCTGCTGTGCCTCGTGGGCGTTCGCCCACGCGACCAGCTGGCCGTCGAGGAACATCTCGCCGCCAGGCCGGTCCGGGGTCTCCACCCCCGACAGCAGCTTGACGAGGGTCGACTTGCCCGCGCCGTTCTTGCCGAGGAGGGCACGGACCTCGCCGCGCCGCAGCGTCAGGGTCGCCGCCTTCAGCGCGCGGACCCTTCCGTAGGTCTTGCTCAGTTCGCGGCATTCGAGGACGACGTCCGTGTCGGCTCCCATGTGCGGCCTCCTGTGGCGGGTTCGGTCAGCGGTTCAGGTATTCCTCGGTGGTGGTGAGGTCCTCGTGGCTGTAGGTGATGCCGGGGATGAGTTCCTCCACCGGGTCGTTCATCTCCCCCGCGATCGCCTTCTTGGCCATCTCGTAGGCCTTGGCCGCGGTGCTCTGCGGATCCTGGCCGGTCGTGGCCTGCAGCGAACCGTCCTTGACGAAGCCTGCGATCTGCTCGGAGATGTCGGTGCCGAACACGGCGACCTTGGCGCCGGACTGCTTTACGGCGGTCACGAGGCCGACGGTGCCACCCTCGTTGGAGCCCCAGACCACGTTGATGTTGGGGTTCGACGACAGCATATTGGTCGCGACCGGGGTCGCCTTGTCGGCGAGGTAGCCCTCCTGGTCGGCGGCGAAGTCGGCCTCGACTCCCGCGTCCTCGAGCGCCTTCTTGAAGCCCGCCTTGCGGAGCTTGCAGGTCTCGGCTGCCGAGTCGCAGTTGAGGATGCCGACGACGGCCTTGTTGCCGAGGTTGTCCTTGATGTACTTGGCGGCGACCTCACCGGTCGCGGTGCCGAGCGCCGTGTTGTCGGACTGCGCAGCGCCCTGCACGAGCTCGGGGTTGAGCGCCTCGCCGGTGCAGTTGCCGTAACAGATCATCGGGATGCCCGCGTCCTTGATGCTCTTCAGAGTTGCGATCGAGGAGTCGGCGCTGACGGGCTGGATCAGGATCGCGTCGACCTTGCGCTGGATCAGGTTCTGGACGCTCTGCGCCTCGGTTCCGGGGTCGTTGTTGGAGTTGACTGGGACAACGGTGCCTCCGTCGGCCTTGACGGCGTTCTCGAGCCCCGTCTGGATGTTCTTGAAGTAGTCGTCACCCTGGAGCATGACGAGTCCGATGGTCAGTGCCTTCGCCTCACCTCCTCCGCCTCCCGACGTCTCGCCTGGCGCGGGCGACTGCGCTCCACCCTGCGTCCCACAAGCGGTAACGGCGAGCGCGGCGGCGAGCAACACGCCGGCAAATACTGGCCTCTTGAACATGGCAAGTCTCCTTCGACTCGGCGCCGCGACTCTGCGGCACCTCCTGACCCGACACTAAGCCGTCCACCCCACGCTAGACAACGCTGTCTCCACCCCTTCGGCCATTTCGTTATCTTCTCGTTATATTGTCATCGCTCGACACTAGGCTGTCTGCCATGAACGAACTAGCCACCCGACATGCCGCCCTCGTCGACCGCTTCGGCTCCATCGCGGACGCGGTCACCGACTGGGACGCTCCCACCCCCGTTGCCGAATGGCAGGCCCGTGACGTTGTCACGCACCTGACGCAGTGGCTCCCCGGCATGCTGGCCGGGATGGGCGTCGATCTGCCCGTAGCCGAGGGCGATGATCCGGCCGCGCTGTGGCGCGAGCACTCCGCCAACGTCCAGGCACTCCTCGAGGACGACGAGCAGATGAGCCGCGTCGTCACCACGTCGTCCGGGGAGCAACCCCTGACGCAGGTCCTCGACAACTTTTACCTCGCAGACATCTTCATGCACTCCTGGGACCTGGCGAAGGCGTCCGGTCAGGACGCGGGCTGGAACTCCGACGTCGTCGCCGGCATGGTCGAGGGCATGACGCCGATGCGCGACATGCTTGCCGGCTCTGGCCAGTTCGGCGATCCGGTAGTCCTCGACGAGACACACACGCCCGAGGATCGCCTTGTGGCGCTGATCGGGCGCGACCCGAACTGGGCACCCACGGCCTGAAGACTGTGATGTCCGGGGCGCCTCATACGCGCCCCGGACATTGCGGCACCATTCAAACCGGCGCTGGAGCACATTTCCGGTAGCGACACGCCGCAATCTCCCGGACAGATCTCTGACTATCTGTCAAGCGCGACACGCCGCTCTGACAAGGGAGTTCACTTCGAGTTCATGCGTTTCCTTGCGGGTCTCCATGGGACCGTGTAGACATGTCATACGCGAACCACCAAGTGGAAACACCTAGTGGGGAGCGGAGGACAGCCACACCGACGTCCATCACCCGCAAGGGGCTCGCAAGGCGGCGAGCGAACGTTATGGCGGACACGTCCTCGATGGCGGCCACGCCTAACCGTTGTCACAATTGGATGGGCTGACGAAGTTCCCTCCCCAGCGGAGCAATCCGCGGGGCCGTCGAGACGAGACGGCGGAACGGACCACCCACCCTGACCCGAGGGATCGTCCCCTGAGGGTCACCGGATGGAAGGGTCCTTCTTCCTCCTTCCGGGGCTGCGGCCCACGGAGTCGCCTGGCAGGGCTGACGGAGGAATACCGGGACGTTCATCCAGATCGACGAGTTGCCAGCGTCGATCACCCTGTGGGGGCCCGAGCAACTCATACTTGCTCGGGCCCTCCCCTTTGTTGGCCGGGGAGGGATGGGCGTTGAGCAGTAATCGGGGTTCGATGCCGATGTGAACGTGCCACGACTCACGATTCGGCGTCGACCCCGCAATGCTGCTCAACGCCACCCCAGCCACGACCCCGGCGCCCGGCGACAGCACTAGGCTCGCGTCATGCACTTCAGTGAATACGACACCCGCGTCGGCGCGTACGCCCTCATCCTCGACGGCGATTCCGTGCTGCTGTCGTGGTGGACCGGCCAGTCGCACCCCGAGTGGGCGTCGTGGACGCTGCCCGGCGGCGGGGTCGAGTTCGGCGAGCAGATCGAGTCGGCCGTCGTGCGGGAGGTGTTCGAGGAGACCGGCTACCGGGTCGAACTCGACGAGTACCTGACCTCGCATTCGTTCGCGCAGTACGCGACCGAGGATCGCCGCCCCTTCGCGAGCGTGCGGATCGTGTTCGTCGCCCACATCGTCGGCGGTCAGCTCGGCACCATCGAGGTCGACGGCTCGACGGAGCGGGCAGAGTGGGTCCGCCTCGACCAGCTCGATGAGGCCGGCCCGCGTGTTGAACTGGTCGACATCGCGCTTGCGGCGCTCCGGCGTCGGGCGTGACCCGACTCACCACCGAGCGACTCACGCTGCGGCCCCACCAACTTCATGACAGCCAGGCGCTGGAGCGGATCCACGGCCAGGCGGAGGTGGCGCGCTATCTCACCGACCCGCCCTGGGACTCGGTGCTGGCACACAGGAAGGTAGTCGACCGGCTCGCGAAGGTAAGCCTCAGCTCGCCCGCCGACCGCGGGTTGAGCCGCGCCAAGGCGCGAAGCGCCGCAACGCCCGCCGACCGTGGGTTGAGCCGCGCCAAGGCGCGAAGCGCCGCAACGCCCGCCGACCGCGGGTTGAGCCGCGCCAAGGCGCGAAGCGCCGCAACGCGCGTCGAAACCAACCACACCCGCGCAGAGACCGAGCCAAGAGTCGACAAGTAGCGACAGACGCGACCGCCGAGCCGCCAGGCAGCGGACTCGGGACTGCGGACACCTCACGGGGTTTCGACCGATGTCGACCGCTCCGCGCCCGACATGGCTCAACCAGCGGGCCGCGGGTTGAGCCACGCCAAGGCGCGAAGCGCCGCAACGCGCGTCGAAACCAACAACACCGCGCAGTGACCCAGCCAAGAGTCGACAAGTAGCGACAGACGCGACCGCCGAGACGCCAGGCAGCGGACTCGGGACTGCGGAGACCTCACGAGGTTTCGACCGATGTCGACCGCTGCGCGCCCGACATGGCTCAACCAGCGGGCCGCGGGTTGAGCCACGCCAAGGCGCGAAGCGCGCGTCGAAACCGACGCAGGCAGGCAGGCACACCTGACCACAATCGGACCCCTCGACAAGCTCGGGGAACGGGTGGCGACAAGCTCCGGGTAGCGGCCCCCACAAGTTCGCCGAGCGACACCACCGGTCACTGAGCTTGTCGAAGCGTCCGCAACCGCCCACCCGACTCTCGGACCCCTCGACAAGCTCGGGGAACGACTGACGACAAGCTCGGGGAACGGCTAACGACACGCTCCAGGAGCGCCTCCCGACTAGCTCGCCGAACGACACCACCGCTCGCTGAGCTTGTCGAAGCGTCCGCAAACGACCCACCTGCCACTCGGACCCCTCGACAAGCTCGGGGAACGGCCGACCACAACCTCGGATAGCGGCTGTGGGAGGCAACGGACGCACGGAACTGGTTGGGCAGATCCGCGATCGCGCGGCTCAGCCGGCCAGGGCGACGATCTCGCTGGCCACGTCGTCGGGGCGCACCATGAAGTGCAGGTGTGCGCCCTGCATGGCCTTCCGCGCCCAACCCCATTCGCGGGCCGCCTCGAACTCCTCGCCGTAGGCCATCCCGAAGGCGAGATAGGCGTGCGGGCCGTCGACCCACCCGTCCGGAACCGTCAGCCGTGAGTTGAAGTAGTCGGCAGGCAACTGCGGGCAGGCCCGGTCGACCTTGCGGAACAGCTTCTCCGGGATGATCTCGTCGAAGGCCGAGCGCGGCCACCAGCGGGTCCACGGCTCGAGGCGACCACGCTTGTCGGTCAACCCATGGAGCATCTCCGTCAGCCGCCCGTTGGCCATCGGGAAGGTCCCCGACGTCGGGGGAAGCGACGCGTCCATGAACACGATCCGCTGGCCCTCCCCGCCACCAGCGGCGCCATCAGGCCGGCGTTGCTGTGCGGGGCGAGCACGTCGAACCCCGCGGACTTCGCCCTCCACTGCTCGACGAGCGTGGGCGCGCTCGGGTCCTTCGGCACCGACGCCAACTCGGCCCGTACCCCTTCGGCTGCGAGCGCCTCGACCAGTGGTCGGTAGACCATGCCCGGCAGCAGCGGGCTCGGGAGGATCAACACGGCGGTCATGTCCTGAGCGTACCGATCACTTCCTCGGCCCACGTTGACGGTGCCCGCACCACCGACCGTTCCTTGAGCATGTTTGGTTGCTCGTTGCGCGACACGCCGTGAAACCACGGCGTGTCACGCAACGACATACCAAACATGCTCAAGTCCCACCCCGGCCACAGCGGGTGGCGGGGCGGGCCTGGTATGCCAACCCCACCACGCTTGGCTAGCTGCTCAGCATGACCTGGCCGCCCGTCACGGGGACGGCCTGGCCGGTCTCGTACTCCTGCTCGATCAGGTAGTAGATGGCGCGCATCACGTCGGAGCCGTAGGTGCCGCGTCGCAGCGGGACCTTCGCCTCGTAGAACTCGCGCACCTCGTCGACGGTGGTCGCGCCGGGCACCTTGCCGGAGGCGAGGTACTGCACGAACAGGCCGCGGTCGGGATCGGACCAGAGCGGGCCGTCGTAGAAGTTGCCCGGGCAGATCGCGTTGACCTTGATGCCCTGCTCGACCAGTTCAAGCGCGAAGCTCTGGACGAGCCCGATGCCGCCGAACTTCGACCCGGCGTAGGCGCCGTTCTTGTTCGAGCCGACCAGCCCCGACTTCGAGTTGATCTGGATGATGTCGGTGGTCCAGTCGGGCGCGGTGCGCCGCTGGGCCGCGAGCAGGCGACCGAGGTGCTTGGTGATCAGGAAGAACGCCGTGTAGTTGATCTCCGTGGTCAGCCGGAAGTCGGCCGCCTCCTGCTCGAGGACGCTGCCCGCGCGGACAATACCCGCGTTGGAGACGACCAGGTCGAGCCCGCCGGTGGTCGCGGCGATCTGCGCCGCCATCGCCTCGACGGAGGCCTCGTCTGCCACGTTGACCGTGACGGCCGCGGTGTTCGGGCCCAGTTCGGCCGCGAGCTTGGCCGCGCCGTCGGCGTTCAGGTCGGCGATGTAGACGAACGCACCGGACGCGACGAGGCCCCGGACGATCTCGGCGCCGAAGCCCTGCGCGCCGCCCGTCACGACGGCGACCTTGCCCTGCACCACGCGGGCTCGGGCCGCGGCCGCCGAGGCGGCCGGGTCCTTGCCGTGCGGCAGCGGCTCGGGTGCTCCGACGGTCGACACCTTGTATCCGTAGCTCCGCCCGTCGACCTCAACCAGCCCCTGATTCTGAAGGGGTGCGGCAGCCAATGCCGCAGGCAGTTCGTCAACGCTCTCAACCTCGACCCACGAAGTGCCCCAGTCCCCTCCCTCAGGCGGGGCGATCGAAGCGAGCTCGCCGATCTGTTGCGCCTCGAGACCGGAATCAGCGTCCGGCAGCGCAGTCACAACGACAGGCACCCCGAGTCGACGCAGGTACTCGCCCCTGACCAGCGGTGCGATCTGTTCGATGCTCATGCCTGCCCCTTCAACTTCGCGACGGCCGCGTCGAGCGTCAGGTCGCCGTCGACGATCCCCTTGCCGAGTGCGCCGTAGGCGACGACGCGCTCCTTCAACGGCTTAGCCGCCAGCGGGCCGTCGGGCGCGAACAGGCCGAGCGACAGGTCGACGTTCGCCAACTGCTCGTGCGCGACCATCGCCCAGGTGGCGTCGTTGAGGTGCGACAGCTCGGGGCGCTGCAGTTCCTCGCAGTTGAACACCTGACGGGGCGTGTTGATGTCGACGCCCGAGACCTCGAGCAGGCCGAACTCGTCGGCCAGCTTCGCGATCCGCGCCATCTGCTCGGCCGTGTTGCGCGGCGGCATGTAGGTGATGGCGGGCATCCCGATGCGGCGCAGCTCGGCGAAGAGCTCCTCGAGGAAGTCGTCCTCGAACTTCTCCGCCTTCTTGTCGCCGGTGGGCGATGCGGTGACGTCGCCGAGGTAGGCGTAGCACGGGATCGCCCCGACCGACTTGGCCACGTCGATGACCTCTGCCATCGACGGGCACTCGCCGCCGTCCTCGGTGCGCTCGGGGACGATGTAGATCTGGCCCAGGAACTCGGCCTTCATGACGCCGAGCAGGTCGAACGTCAGGTGCGGGTTGTCCACATCCGAGAGCTGATCTGCGACCTTGTCGGACAGGTTCAGCCCGAGCTTCGCGAGCCCGTCGACAAGGGCCTGGCCGCGGCCGAAGCGGCCGATCAGCTTGTCCGCCATCGCCGCGAGCAGGTGCCGCTCGGTGACGGTGCCGCCGAAGAGGAACTGCGACCTCGCGACGATGTCGCGGTCCAGGTCGATCGGCTCGGCGCCGAGGCCCTCGAGGATGACGTTGGCCCGCTCGACCATGGCGCCCGTGCGACGCAGCCGCGCCTCGCGGATCGGCATCAGGTACTCGGCGACCAGGTCGCGCTTGTCCGCCGGGATGCCCTGCACCGTCATGTAGGCGATGCCCGCGGTGTCGGGGTTGTTGAGCTTGCGCTCGTGCAGCGGGGCGTTGCCCGAGGCGACCTCGTCGGCGGTGTTCAGGTAGACGCGGCACTCGAAGCCGGTGACGGCTCCCATGCCGAGCAGACGGGCGGCCTCGGCCATCTCCCCGGCGCCTGCCGCCGAGTCGTGGTCGACGGAGCCGACCACCATCAGGCCTGCCTCCCGTGCCCGGAGCGCGGCAGCGGCGGGCGTGTAGGGGCTGAAGCTGTAGATGGTGTGGACGTGGTTGTTGGACTCGGTCACGAACGGCGGAAACGAGGGCGAGCCCTGCAGGTAGTCCTGCAGGGCCGCCAAACGCTCCGCGGGCGAGATCGACGGGTCGTTGATCGCGTCACGCATGTGCTGGTTCCTCTCAGAGGCCTTCGCGGGACCGGCGCGCGAGTTCGGCGTCGGTCTGGTTGGACGAGGGGACGTGGTCCTTGAGCGGGAGGACCCGCTCGTGGATCGCGTCGATCAGCCACTCGGGCTGCGGGAAGAAGACCTTCTCAAGCTCGGCGGCGGGGGTGATCACGTTGCGGGAGCCGACCACCGTGACGGGGGCGTCGAGGTGATCGAAGGCGAGCGTCTGGATCTGCGACGCGACCGTGTGCAGGAAGGACCCGCGGTCGACGGCGTCGGAGGTCAGCACGAGTCGCCCGGTCTTCTTGACGGACTCGACGATCGGGTCGAGGTTCAGCGGGGCAACGAACCGCAGGTCGATGACCTCGGTCGAAACGCCGTACTTCTCCTCGAGGATGTCGGCCGCCTCGATCACGCGGTAGAGCGTGGGGCCGACGACGGCGATGGTCAGGTCGGTGCCCTCGCGGCGCACGACGGGCTCGCCCTCGGGAACCTCGTAGTAGCCCTCCGGCACGCCGCCCTCTTCGAACTGCTCCGCCACGTCGTAGAGGAGCTGGGACTCGAAGAACACCACCGGGTCGGTGCCGCGCAGCGCAAGGTTCATCATGCCCTTCGCGTCGTACGGGGTGGCCGGGTAGTAGACCTTCAGCCCGGGCATGTGCGCGACGAGCGCGGCCCAGTCCTGCGAGTGCTGGGCGCCGTACTTCGAGCCGACCGAGACGCGCATCACGAGCGGCATCTTCAGCAGGCCGGCCGACATGGCCTGCCACTTGGCGGCCTGGTTGAAGATCTCGTCGCCGGCGCGGCCGAGGAAGTCGCAGTACATCAGTTCGACGAGCGCGCGGCCGCCCGACAGGGCATAGCCGACGCCCGCGCCGATGATGGCGGCCTCGGAGATCGGCGAGTTGAACAGGCGGTGGTAGGGCAGCAGTTCGGTGAGGCCGCGGTAGACGGCGAACGCGCCGCCCCAGTCACGGTTCTCCTCGCCCCACGCCGCCATCGTCGGGTCGGTGGCGAAGCGGTGCGCGATCGCCTCGAACAGCGCGTCGCGGTAGGAGTAGGCCTTGACCTTCGAGACGGGCTTGCCGTTCTCGTCCTTCGCGGTGCGGATCTTGGACTTCAGCGACTTGACGCGGGCGTTCTCCTCGAGCGGCTGCAGCAGGTCGACCTCGGCGTCGGAGAGCTTCTCCTCGTTGCCGTTGGAGTAGATGACCGACTCGATGAAGTCGATGCCGACGCGAGGGCTCGACTCCTCGTCCTTGGTGGCCAGCGCGATCACCTTGGTGAGGCGGTCGTCGAACTTGGCCTGGATGTCGTCGACCTCGCCCTGCGAAAGCACCCCGTTCTCGACGAGGTAGCCGGCGTAGTTCTTCAGGCCGTCGTGCTGCTCCCACAGTTCGACCTCGTCGCGGCTGCGGTAGGACGACGCGTCGGAGGGCGAGTGGCCCGAGAAGCGGTAGGTGATCGTGTCGGTGAGGACGGGGCCCTTGCCGGACTCGAGGAGGCCGCGCTTGCGGTTGACGGCGTCGGCGACGGCCAGCGGGTTGAGGCCGTCGACGCGCTCGGCGTGCATGCCCTCGGGGTTCACGCCGAGGCCGACGCGGGCCAGGATGTCGTAGCCCATGGTCTCGCCGGAGGTCTGGCCGCCCATGCCGTAGAAGTTGTTGAAGAAGTTGAACCAGATCGGCGGGTTGCCCTGGACGCCGTCCTTCCACAGGGTGCGGAACTGGTCCATCGACGCAAAGCCCATGGCCTCCCACACGGGGCCACAGCCCATGGACGCGTCGCCGATGTTGGCGATCACGATGCCGTTCTCGCGGTTGATCCGCTTGAAGAGGGCCGAGCCGAGGGCGATGTCCGCGGAGCCGCCGACGATCGCGTTGTTGGGCATCGAGCCGAACGGCGCGAAGAAGGCGTGCATGGAGCCGCCGAGGCCGCGGTTGAAGCCTGCCTTGCGGGCGAAGGTCTCGGCGACCGTGCCGTAGAGGATGAAGTTCTCGGCGAGCTCGGTGAGGTTGTCGTAGCCGATCTGCTCGGCGAAGCCGAGGGTCTCGCCGTCGAGGAAGGTCTTCATGATCTCCTCGAGCTGGGCCTTGTCCAGCTTCCGGGAGGCCGAGTAGCACTTGGCGAGGATCTCGCCGTGGCTGCGGTGCGAGCCGAAGAGGAAGTCCTCGGGGTCGAGCTGCGAGGCCTGGCCGACGACGGCCGACTCCTGCCCGATCGACAGGTGCGCGGGGCCGCGGTGGTTGTACTCGACGCCGTTCCAGGCGCCGGTGGTCTTGATCGAGTTGAGCATCGTCTCGAACTGACGCACGGCGATCATGTCGTGCAGGATGTCGACGAGGCCCTCCTTGCCGTAGGTCTCCAGCTCGCGCTCGAAGTTCGGCTCGTAGGCGTTGACCGGAATCTCGGGTGCCGTGATGACCGAACGAGCGCGTACGTTGCTCGGGTCAACGATGAGATTGCGTGGCATTTTCGGTGATTCTCCTTGCTTCTCCGCTCAGGCCTTGACGGCCCATGCGGCCTCTCGGATGAGTTCGCTGACGGTGGGGTGGGGGAACACGACCTGGCGCAGGTCGATGACGTTGAGTTCGGTCTCGAGCACGACGGAGGCGCCCCAGATCATCTCGGAGGCGTAGCTGCCGAGCACGGTGAGGCCGAGCACCTGCAGGGTGTCGGCGTCGTAGACGAGCTTGGCCGCGCCGGGTGCCTTGACGCCGTTCTCGGCGACGAAGCGGCCGGACAGGTAGCCGGGGACGGTGACCGCCTTGGCGTTGATGCCCGCGGCCTTCGCGGAGGCCTCGGTGTGGCCGATGCCCGCGGCCTCGGGATTGGTGTACACGGCCCACGGGATGGTGTTCCAGCGCATCACCTCGCCCTTGCGGTGGGCTTCGGCGTCGAGGATGTTCGCGACGGCGATCTCGCCCATCCGGTAGGCGGCGTGGGCGAGCAGCGAGCGCCCGGTCACGTCACCGACGGCCCACACGTTGGGCAGGTTGGTGCGCATCCGGTCGTCGACGACGACGCCCTTGCCGGAGACCTCGAGGCCCGAGTTCTCGGCTCCCCAGCCCTGGACGGCGGGGCGGCGTCCGACGGCCATCAAAACCTCGTCGGAGTCGACGGAGTTCTCGGCGCCGTCGGCGGTGGTGAACTTGACGGTTCCGCCGTCGATCGCGGTGACCTTGCAGTTCAGGTTGAACGTGACGCCGGCCAGCGCCTTGCGGAGTTGGGCCGCGACGTCGGCGTCCATGAACGGGGCGATCTCGGGGAGCATCTCGATGACGGTGACCTCGGAGCCGAGCATCGCGAAGAGGCTTGCGAACTCCAGGCCGATGACGCCGCCGCCGATGACGGTGAGCCTCGAGGGGATCTGCTCGACCGAGAGCATCCCGGTCGAGTCGATCACGCGGGGGTTGTCCTGCGCGCCGGGGATGGGCGGCATCACGGGGACCGAGCCGGTCGCCAGGATGACGTGCTCGCCGGTGTAGGTGGTGCCGTCGACGGTGACCTTGCCGGGCCCGTCGAAGGTGCCGTAGCCCTTGACGACGGTGACGCCCGCCTTCTTCTCGGCCGCGCCGACGCCTCCGACGAGCGTGGCGACCGTCTGGTCCTTCCACTTCTGCATCTGCGTCCAGTCGACCGTGACGTCGCCCGCGTTGACGCCCAACTGGGCGCCGTGCAGCGCGTGCTCGTAGGTCTTGGCGGCGTTCAGCAGCGCCTTGGTGGGGATGCAGCCGACGTTGAGGCAGGTGCCGCCGAGGGAGTCGCCCTCGATCAGGAGCACGTTCTTCTTGGCGTGTCCGAGGCGTTCCGCGGCGATGTATCCGCCGGGGCCGCCGCCGAGCACGATGACGTCATAGTCACTCATGATTGTCTCCGCCCTTCTCAGCCGAGCACGGTGACGTCGATGTTCTCGACGTACTTGACGAGGTCCTGCAGGAAGCGGGCGGCGTCGGCGCCGTCGATCACGCGGTGGTCCGCGGTGAGCGAGAAGCCGATGCGCTGCTCGACGCCGAAGCTTCCGTCGGCGTTGACCGTGGCGCGCGGGAAGATCGCGTCGACGCCGAGGATCGCCACCTGCGGCACGTTCAGCAGCGGGGTGAACGACTCGATGCCGAAGCCGCCGAGGTTCGAGACCGTGAAGGTGGCGCCCGAGAGCAGGTCGGGGTTGATGCTGCCGCCGATCGCCTGGTTGGCGAGGTCCTTGCTGACGGCGGAGAACTCGCGCAGGCTCATCTGCGACGCGTTCCGTACGGTCGGAACCAGCAGGCCGCGCGGGGTGTCGCACGCGAAGCCCATGTGGACCTGCTCGAAGGTGGTGAGGACGCCGTCGCTCAGGTGGGCGTTGTGGCTGGTGTGCTTGGCGGCGGTCTTGACGGCGGCGAAGCCGACGAGGTCGCCGATGGTGATGGCGCTGAGGCCGAGTTCCTCGGGCGAGCCCTTCAGCTTCTTGCGCAGCGCCAGGAGCCCGGCCGCGTTGGCGGTCGAGGTGTAGGTGAGCTGAGCGGAGCTGGCCAGGGAGACCATCATGCGCTCGGCGATCACCTTGCGGATGCCCTTGAGCGGGGCCGTTGTGGTCGCGCCGGGGTACTCGCGGGTGCCGGAGGTGGCGAACGCGGGCGCCTGGGCTGCGGGAGCCTGCACTGCCTCTGCCTCTGCGGTGGCGGGGGCGGAGAGGTCGCCGGTGGTGACGCGGCCGCCGATGCCGGTGCCCTGGGCGGTTGCCCCGTGGGCTCCTGCGCGGGCGGCGCCGCGGGTGGTGTCGGCCAGCGCGGCCTGCACGTCGCGCTCGATGACGCGCCCGCCGGGGCCGGAGCCCTCGGCGACGGTGGCGAGGTCGAGGTTGTTGGCGGCGGCCAGGTTGCGGGCGCGGGGGCTTGAGGCGCCGGTGGCCTCTGCGCGGACGGCCTCGACGGCGGAGGTCGCGGCGGGCGCCTCGTCTGCGGCGGCCTGGGGCGCGTCCTGCGGCGCGGCGGCTGCTTCCTCGCCGTCCTTGCCCTTCCAGCCTGCGGCGTCGAGGGCGGGCTTCGGGTCCTCACCCGCGGCACCGACGACCAGCAGCGGTTCCTTGACGGGCACGTCGTCGCCCTCATCCCAGAGGATGGCAAGCACGGTGCCCGCGGCAGAGGCGGGGACCTCCATGGAGGCCTTGTCGGTCTCCACCTCGCAGACGATGGCGTTCTCGGTGATCTCGTCGCCGACAGCGACCTGCCACGACACGATCAGGCAGGACTCGACCGAGTTGCCGAGCTGCGGCATGACTACGACGGTTGCCATATACCTTCTCTTTCTTCCTAGACGACGCACACGCGGGTGTGCTCTTGTAGTGCCTCAACTGCCTCGCGCGACAGGCCGGAATCGGTGATGATCCCGGTGACCTTGTCGAGGGGCAGAAAACTGACGAAGCCCGCCTGGCCGAACTTGGACGAGTCGGCCACCAGCCAGGTCTCCTCGGCGCGTCCGCTCATCTGCGACGCGATCTGGCCGCCCTCGACGAAGCGGGTCGTGAGGCCCCGCTCCGGGGAGAAGCCGTCGGTGCCGAGGAAGGCGAGGCGGGTGTTGAAGTCGGCGATCGCGCGCTCGGCGGTCGGGCCGACGAAGGACTCCGACTCGCGCCGGAAGACCCCTCCGGTGAGGATCACGTTGAGGGAGGGGTTGGCCCTGGCGCTGTTGAACACGAGCGCCGAGTTGGTGACCAGTTGCAGCCCGCGGCGGCCGCCGAGGTAGCGCACGATGGTCGCGGTCGTGGTGCCCGCCTCCATCATGACCGTGTCCTCGTCGAGGACCATCGAGGCGGCCTTCTGGGCGATCCGCTGCTTGGCGTCCACGTTGATCTGTTCGCGCTGCAGGACCGACTTCCAGGTGGTGGGTCGCGCGCCGCCGCGCGTGCGCACGAGCAGCCCGCGATTCTCGAGCGTGCGGAGGTCGCCACGGATGGTCACCTCGGAGACGCCGAGGTCGGCCGAGAGACCGGACACCGTGAGGGCACCGTCGTCGTTCAGGCGCGCCATGATCTGGTCCTCGCGCTGTACTCGTTCGACGGTCATTGTCGGGCGGCTGCTTTCGTTTGCGTTTCGAATCACTTTCGCATGACCAACGATAAGCGCTCTTCGGGCTTCCGGTCGACCTTTCGGAAAAGTCTGGGCATATGCTCACGATCCGGTTTCGTCGACCTTCCCCGGGCCCCGGACGGGCCGGGCTGCCGGGACTGGCGTTGAGCAGCATTCGGGGTTCGTTAGCCGGATCCCGCCGCCGCCTCGGCGTGTCGCCGATCGACCAGCGACTACTGCTCGACGGGAGACCCGGTGCGCACTCACCACCACAGGGGGCGGCGGAACCGGACGCCACTGGAGCGCCAGTGGGTTTGAGCAGCATTCGGGGTTCGTTAGCGGATCCCGCCGCCGCCTCGGCGTGTCGCCCATCGACCAGCGACTACTGCTCAACGGGAACCCGGGCGCCCCACCCATCACCACAGGGGCGGCGGAGCCGGCGCCGCTGGGCACGGAATGGCGTTGAGCAGCATTCCGGGCTCGTCGGCCGCATCGCGCCGCCGGCCCGGCGTGTCGCCCATCGACCAGCGACTACTGCTCAACGGGAACCCCGGCACCCACCCATCACCACAGGGCCAACCGAGCCGGACGCCGTCGGGCACGGAATGGCGTTGAGCAGCATTCCGGGCTCGTCGGCCCGATCGCACCGCGGGCTCGGCGTGTCACCGATCGACCAGCGACTACTGCTCAACGGGAACCCCGGCACCCACCCATCACCACAGGGCCAACCGAGCCGGACGCCGTCGGGCACGAATGGCGTTGAGCAGCATTCCGGGTTCGTCGGCCGGACCGCACCGCGGGCTCGGCGTGTCGCCCATCGACCAGCGACTACTGCTCAACGCCAGGCCCAGTGCTCAGAATGTGCCCGCGCTCAAACTTTGCTTGTGTGCAGTTCTTGCGCATGAGCAGTTTGTGAGCAATACTGGTTGACATGTCCACCTCCGATGAACTGACCAGGATCGCCCAGCAGGCACTTCAGGCAGCCTCAACCGTCGCCGAGCCCGTCGAGCGGGTCGCGGCGTTGGCCGAGGCGCGTGACCGACTGGACGACGCCTACAACGAGGCGCTGGCAGAGGCCGTCGTGTCGGGGTACTCGTTCCGCGAGGTCGCCCAGGCCGCACGGGTCGCACCGAACAGCGTCAGCCCGCGGCTGGCCCGAAGCGGCCTACTCGCCTCGTACGCCTCAGATGAGGGGCGCGTCGCGGCAAACGACGTGACCCTCGCCCAGCGGGACCTGCAGCAGTCGGCACCGGACACCCAACGCCTGCGCTTCGTGCCACGCAAGCGTTCGACGAGAGGAAGATCATGACCGACCCGAACCGCACCCACCTGGCATTCCTGCTCGACCGCTCCGGCTCGATGCAGTCCATCAAGACCGACACCGAGGGCGGCTTCGACGCCTTCATCGCGGAGCAGCGCAAGCAGCCCGGCGTCTGCACCGTCACGCTTGCGCAGTTCGACACCGAGTACGAGGTCAACTACGTGGACCTGCCCATCGCTGACGTTCCGCCGCTCAACCTCGAGCCTCGCGGCATGACGGCGCTGCTCGACTCGATCGCGCGGCTGATCACCGACACGGGCAAGCGTCTGGCGGCGCTCCCCGAGGACGAGCGGCCGGGCACGGTCATCGTCGGCATCATGACCGACGGAATGGAGAACTCCTCGAAGGAGTGGACCCATGCGGCCATCAAGGCGCTGATCGAGCAGCAGGAGAACGGCTACGAGTGGACGTTCTCCTACCTGGGCGCGAACCAGGACGCGATCGAGGTCGGCGCCTCCATCGGCATCTCCCGCGACCGCTCACTCACCTACGACGCGGCCAACGCCGCCGACGCGATGGGCGCCTACACCGACAGCGTCTCCGCGATGCGCACGGCGCGTGCCGCGGGCGTCCCGATGGCGGCGGCACGGGAGGCTGGCGCCTACTCTGACGAGCAGCGGTCCAAGGCGAAGGCGCCGAAGTCGCCCCGTACCGGCCGCTGAACCTCCTCACGATGCCGCCCGCGCTCCCGCCGGGCGGCATCGTGGTGCGTGGGTGGGCGCTTGGGTCGAGTCTGGCCTTGAGCTCTGCCCGGCTGCGCCGTCAGGGAGGTGCTGGTCGTCGAGCTTGTCGAGGCGTCCGAGACGTCGATGTCGCACTCGTCGCGCCACCCAGGCGGCGGCGCCAGCAGAGGCCGTCCGAGCCAGTCGAGACGCCGAAACCGTCGATGTGTCATTCCCGGGTCACTCACGGCGCGGTCGGTGAGGTGTCGTCCGTCGAGCTGGCATAGACGTCCGAGACGTCGATCTGGCACTTGCTCCGTCGCTCCCAGAGTGGCCGGCGTGGTGTGGTCCGCCGCGCCTGTCGAGACGCCCGAAAGGGTGACGCTGCGCCGAGACCGTCGATAGTCTCGAGTGAGCGTTGGTGGGGCCGCCGCCAACCGTCGAACCCGTTGGAGGAGCGGTGCATCGCATCCCTGGAAGTCCACTGAGTCGTCCGGTCGCCTCCCTCGTCGAGGCGGCCAACCTGGTCGCGCCGCCCCTGTCGCTTGACGAGGCGTTCGACCTGCACCGCCGCGGTGGTGCGACGTTCGTCGACATCCGCGAGCCGAAGGAGATCGAGCGCGAGGGCACGATCCCGGGCGCGTACCGGGCGCCGCGCGGCATGGTCGAGTTCTGGGTCGACCCGGAGAGCCCCTACTACCGAGCCGCTCTGGACGACGGTCGCCCACTCGTGCTTTTCTGCGCCTCGGCCTGGCGATCCGCGCTCACCGCCGCCACCCTCATCGAGATGGGGCGCAGCGACGTCGCCCACGTCGACGGCGGGTTCACGGCCTGGCGCGACGCGGGCCATCCCGTCGACCATCCGGAAGCTCGGTAGCCAGGCCACAAGCTGACCTCTCGACCACCTCGGGGCACGGGTCCCCCACGTCGCTCACGCGCCGGGCCGACACCGCTCCCTGGGCCCGTCGAAGGGTCCGCAACCACACGGAGTCGCTGCGCGAAGGGCCACCCTGGGCGTTCGGACGTCCCGACAAGCTCGACGAACGAGGTCCCTCGAAGCCCGCACGCCGCGCCAACCCGCACCGGTCCCTGAGCCCGTCGAAGGGTCCGCAACCACATGGAGTCGCCAGGCGACGGGCCACGCTGGGCGTTCGGACGTCTCGACAAGCTCGACGAACGAGGTCCCTGCCTACGTCACGAGGGGTTTCGACGCAGCGCGCGCTTGGAACCATCCCACGCACGCACAACCACCCGGCACCGCTCAATGAGCCTGTCGAAGGGTCCGCAACCACTGGAGTCGCTGCGCGATGGGCCACCCTGGGCGTTCGGACGTCTCGACAAGCTCGACGAACGAGGCCCCTCGGGCACGGTCCCCACGTCGCTCACGCGCACGTCCGGCACCGCTCCCTGAGCCCGTCGAAGGGTCCGCAACCACGGGAGTCGCTGCGCGATGGGCCACGCTGGGCGTTCGGACGTCTCGACAAGCTCGACGAACGAGGCCCCCTCGAGCCCGCACGCCGCTCGCGCGCACGTCCGGCACCGCTCCCTGAGCCCGTCTATGGGTCAGCAACCACCCGGAGTAGCGACACGAAGGGCCAGGCTGGCGCTCGGACGTCTCGACAAGCTCGACGAACGAGGCCCCTCCAACCTGCACGCCACTCGCGCGCACCTCCGGCACCGCTCCCTGAGCCCGTCGAAGGTCCGTACCCACACGGAGTCGCTGCGCGATGGGGCACCCTCCGCGTTCGGACGTCTCGACAAGCTCGATGAACGAGGTCCCTGCCCACGTCTCGAGGGGTTTCGACGCAGCGCGCGCGACTGCGTCGCGGCCGCTGGCTCAACCAGCGCACCGCCGGTTGAGCCGCGCAAAGCCGCGAAGCGGCGCAGCTCGCGTCGAAACCATCCCGCGCAGGACAGCGAAGTCGGCCACCGGACCCCTCGACGAGCTCGGGGAACAAGGTGACTCAGGAGCGGTTCGATCCCACCGCCATGCAGCCCGCACCCAGCACGCCGAACACGGCGCCGAGCAGCAGCATCGTCGGCACCCCCGCGACGTCGAGCACCACTCCCCCGACGACCGAGCCGATCACGCTGCCCGCCGTCGCCGTCATCGTCATGTATGCCTGGCCGGTCACCCGCTGGCTCGGCGGGAAGTGCCGGTTGACGTAGTACACCGACGCCGGGACGATCAGCCCGAACGCCGCGAACTGCAGCGCCTGCGCAGCGTAAATCCCCGCAAGGTTGGGGGCGAGGTAGGTCGCGATGCTCTTCACCGCGAACCCCACCCCCGCAACGATCATCAGCACGCCGGGCGTCCAGCGTCTCACCAACCGGTTGAAGCCGATCATGGTCGGCAACTCCGTCAGGGCGGCGATCATGACCGCCAACCCCATGTCGCTCGCCGTCCCTCCGTGGAAGGTGACGACCTGGAACATGAAGCCGTTGAGCACGTTGTGGCTCGCCATCGCCAGCGTGAACCCCGCAAGGACAAGGCCAAAGCGCATCCAGGCCGCGCGATCCAGTGGCTCCGGCTCCTGCACCGGCTCGGGCGCGACCTCCTCGTCGCGGTGCGGGGCCGGGCGACGGAACACGAACGTGGCGGCCGAGGCGACGAACAGCACCTGCATCGCGATCATCAGCACGGGCAGCGCCTGCGACGACGTGCTCTCGACGATGCGGCCAGCGGCGAGCGACAGGAGCGCGAAGGTCAGCGAGGCGCAGGCGCGTGCGAGGCCGAAGTTGAGCCGGATCCCGAGGTTGATCGCGTCCATCCCGACGCTGTTGACAAGCGGTTGGACGATCTGGATCGAGCCGACGAGCACCCCGTAGGTGATCGCCACCAGCAGCCTGGGCTGCCCCGGGACCAGCAGCGCAACGGCGAGCGCGGCCATCAGGATGCCGCTCGCGACGATCCACAGCCGCAGCGGCCACCTGGACCGATCGGCGACCCCGGCGACCAACGGTTGGAGCACCGTCGCGAGCGCGCTGGCGACGGCGATCAGGATGCCGATCTCGGAGTTGCTGAGGCCCTGCGCGAGCAGATAGACGCTCGCGAAGCTGACGATCAGGCAGAACCCGCTCCAGTACGTCGACTGGAGGACTGCGTAACGGGCCGTTGGCACGGCGCCAAGTCTCTCATGCCGTCGGCGGCGGCCGACCCTCGAGCGGGCCCGCAGGCGCCGTCGGAGAGGATCTGGGCAATTGCCCAGTCACGACGGCCTTCGCGCCGCCTCCGCGCGTGGTGAAATGGACCTCGCTGGCGTAGGTCGCGCCGGCGCACGCGAAAGGCGCGGAATGGACATCCTGTTCGACACTGCCAACCTCGACGACATCGAGCGACTCACGCCGATCTACCCGGTCACCGGTGTGACGACCAATCCGTCGATCCTGAAGAAGGAAGGCAAGGTCGACTTCTACAAGCACTTCCGTCGCATCCGCGAGATCATCGGTACGGAGCGCACGCTCCACGTCCAGGTGCTCGCAAAGGACGCGCAGGGGATGATCGACGATGCCCACCGACTGCTCGACAAGATCGACGATCAGGTCTACCCGAAGATCCCCACCACAGAGGCTGGCATCGAGGCGATGCGGCACCTGAAGGACGAGGGCGTGCATGTCACCGCCACCGCCATCTACTCCAAGACTCAGGGCTTCCTGGCGATCGCGACCGGCGTCGACTACCTGGCCCCCTACTACAACCGGATGCAGGCCCTCGACATCGACACCAAGGGGACCCTGCACGCGCTGTCCGGGTTCATCCAGCGCTTCGACGCGCCGAGCAAGATCATGGCGGCCAGCTTCAAGAACATCGTGCAGGTCTCACACGCGCTCGAGGCCGGGGCCGACGCGGTCACGCTGTCGCCGAAACTGCTGCGCCAGGCGCTGTCGGTGCCAGACATCACGCACGCCGTCGACGTGTTCATCGAGGACTGGGAGTCGATCTACGGCACCCGGACGCTGCCGGAGGACTGATCAGGCGGGCTTCTCCGTCGGGTCGTTGACGACGCCCAGGAACAGCGGCCAGCCGGTCCTGGTGTCGAGCACCCGGACGACGTATCCGCGGTCGACGATGAACTCCGCAGGCCGTTCACCCTGCGCCGCCGACTCCGTCACGGCGATCTCCGTCACGGCCGCGCCGACCGTGCCGAGCGCCGAGACCTGCAGTCGCACCTGCTGAACCCACTGGCCTGCGGCGCCGTCGTCGATGATGCCGTTGAGGTTGCTCAGGTCGACCTGCGGCAGCGCCTCGAGCAGGTCGGTGCTGGTGGAGAGGTCGAAGCTCGGCATCGTGACGGTGTGCAGCGACGGCGTCGCCTGGTCGAGCGCCTGGCCCGCGAGCGCCAACTCGGTGTCGGAGATCTGTTCGGGCGCGCGACCCGTGATCGGTAGGACGATGTCGGCCGCGAGGTTGTCGTCGTAGGGCAACCGGATCGCCGTCCACCTGTCTCCCGCCGCGAAGCGCACCTCGAAGGTTGCGGTGACGGCGTCCACCGTCGCCGGGCCGGATGGCAGGTCGAACTGCATCGACGTGTCCTCAAACGGCGTCTCCCAGGCGGCCGCGAACAGCAGCGCGTCCTGCAGCACGACGCGGACCTTCGGGGTGACCTCGATGCCCGACTTCTCGATCAGCCCGGCAGTGTTCTTGGCGACCCACGCGTCCAGGGCCTTCTTTGCGGCCGGACGAGGTGCCTGGGTCGCGCCGACGTCGTACCACTTGGACAGCGCGTCGAGGAACGCCTTCTTCGCGGCGCTGTCGATGGCGAGCACCTGGCCTGCGAGGTGCACGACGGGGGTCTCGGGAGGGTCGTTCGCGTCGACCTTGGTGGGCAGCGAGTCGTAGCCGGAGAGGGCCTGCCTCAGGGCCGCGTAGGCCTTGGCCCTCTCCTCGCCCGAGAGGCCGAGCGCCGCGTCGATGCTGTCGACGGAGACGCCGTCGGCCCCCTCTGCCACCATCGCGAGGCTCATGGCGAGCGAACTGGGCGAGGTGATGGTGTTCGCCGAGTCGGAGCCCTGCACGACCGCCCACGCGAGCGCCTGGCTGGCCAGGGCCGCGTCGGCGACGTGCGGGGTCGAGGCGAAGTCGAGGTCGACGTGGGGCGCGTCGCCCCTCACGTCGGCGCCCGCGGTGCCGGAACAGGCGGCCACCGCGAAGGTGGCGAGGCAGGCGGCGAGAACCTTGGGGATGCGCATGGCCGTGCTCACTTTCCGGGGGTGAGGATCGAGGCGATCAGGAGCGGGACGGATGTGGTGGTGTCGAGGACGCGCATCACGTAGGGCCGATCCACCAGGAACGCCAGGGGCTTGTCCTCGTTGGGCGCGGACCCGGCGACCGGGATCTCCGTCACGGCCGCGCCGACCGTGCCCTGAGCGGTGACCTTCAGCACCGTCTGCTGCATCCAGGTGGGGGCAGAGCCGCCGGGGACGATGCCGCCCAGGTCGCTGAGGTCGATGCCGGGGAGCGCGGCGCCGAGGTCGACGGTGGAGGCAAGGTCGACCACGGGCATCGTCACGGCCACCCGCTGCGCCTCGGCCGTGCCGAGCGCGGTATTCGCCGCGGCCAGGTCGTCGGTGGTGAGCGCGTCGACGCCCTCCTTCGGGAGGATCACATCGGCGGCGAAGGGGCCGCCGTACGGGAGTCGGACGGCGCTCCACCTGTCCGTCTCGGCGAACGGGACGGTCAGGACCTCGTTGACGCCGTCGACCTCGCCGGCGCCCGCGAAGGGGATGCTGACCTGGTTGCCGAACGGCGTCTGCCAGGCGGCGGAAAACAGCAGCGCATCCTGCAGCACGACCGAGATGTCGGGGGTGACGGTGACCGCGGACTTGTCGATCAGGCCGCCGGTGTTCTGGCGCACCCAGGCGTCGAGGTCGGCCTTGGCGTCGGCGCGGGTCGTCGACTCTGTGGGGGCGCCCAGGTAGCGCTCGGCCCGCTCGACGAACGCCGCCTCGGGCGTGACGTCGATGGCCAGCGCGCGGTTCGCGAGATGTACCTGAGGGGTCGAAGGCGGGGTGTCGAGGTCGATCTCGGCGGGGACGTCTCGTAGGCCGACAACGACCGGCGCAGCGCGCCGTAGGCCTCCGAGCGCGCGTCGCCGTCGAGGCCGAGCGCCGCGTCGATGCTGGTCAGCGACCTGCCGTGAGCCCCCTCCGCGGCCAACGCGAGGGCGAGCGTCAGCGAGGTGGGCGAGATGACCTGGTTGCCCTGACCGGCGCCGAGGATCGCCTCCCAGCCGAGCCGCTCGGTCGTGGCGGCCACGGCGCTGAGGTCGGTGGTCGACTCGGCCTGAGTCGCCTCCTGGGTGGGCGGCGTCGCGTTCTCCGCCTGACCAGTCTCGGAGGACTCGTCGGTGCGCGAATACGGCGACTGGACCGCCGGGCGCTGATCGGCCATCTCGCTCTGCCCGGAGGGGCCTCCCTGGAACAGCATGGCGGGCAGCGCGACCCCCGCGAGCACCGCAAGTGCCCCGACCCCCGCGACCGCGGTGACGGTCGCACGGGTGCGGGCGCGCTTGCGTCGCGCGCCCGCCAGCAGGTCGGCGGAGACGGGGGGCCGTGCCGGCGCGATGCCCTTGAGGGCCCGCGCGACGTCGGAGTCGTCGTCGTGGATCATGGTCGAACCTCCTGAAGGTGCGCCGACTCACGCAGAGCGGCGCAGCCTCGGTGTGCGTACTTCTTGACGGTGCCCTCGCTGATGCCGAGCGCTTGAGCGACCTCGGCGACGGGACGGTCCTCGACGTATCGCATCGTCATCACGGCGCGCTGCATCCGGGGCAGCGTCGACAGCGCCCGGAGGATGTCCATCCTCAGTTCGGTTGTCGCGTCGTTGGCCTGGGGCTCGGGCAGGTACTCGGAAGGGGTCTCCGAGCGCCAACTGCGCCGTCTCCACCAGGAGATGTAGGTGCGATACATCGTCGTGCGCAGGTACGCCTCGAACTTGTGGTCGTTGGCGAGCCTGGCGTAGGCACCCAGCGATTTCGCCAGGGCCGTCTGCAGGAGATCCTCGGCATGGTGGGCATCGCCGGTGAGCATCCACGCCGAGCGCAGCAGATCGCTGCCCCTCGCCTGGATGAACCCCTCGATGTCGCCCATGCCTCACCTCCGACCACCACGACGCTTTGACACACCATTCAGGTTGTCACGGAGGCTACTTGGCTCTGGGGTCGCCCGTCGGGAGGGGTCGCGAAGTGACTCCACGAGGCGACGGTCAGGGGTGCCTGAGGCGCGTGGCGGGCCCCACCGGACCACCGCCCCGAGGACGGGGTGGGCGGCGGCTTCGTCGGCTCGCTAGGCTCGGGACATGCGTGGCGAATACAAGGTTCCTGGCGGCAAGTTGGTCGCGGTCGACGTCGAGACTGCGGACGGGGTGATCACGCAGGCGTTCGTCTCCGGAGACTTCTTCCTGGAGCCGGACGAGGCGCTCGAGGACATCAACGACGCGCTCGCCGGCATGGCCTCAACGTCGTCGGTCACCGACCTGGCGGCGGCGATCAACGCCCGCCTTGCCGACGACGTCCGGATGATCGGCTTCACCCCCGAGGCGGTCGGCATCGCGGTGCGGCGGGCCCTCGGACACGCCACCGACTGGTCCGATCACACCTTCGACGTCATCGGCCCCGTCACGATGGACCCGCGCATGCACGTCGCGCTCGACGAGGTGCTCGCAGGCGAACTGGCCCGCGGCGAGGTCAACCCCAGCCTGCGGATCTGGGACTGGGACCAGCCCCTCGTGGTGATCGGCTCGTTCCAGTCCTACAAGAACGAGATCGACGACGAGGGACGCGCCTCGCACGGCATCAACGTGGTGCGGCGGATCACCGGCGGCGGCGCCATGTTCATGGAGCCGGGCAACTGCATCACCTACTCGCTCGTCGTGCCGCTGTCGCTCGTCGAGGGTCTGAGCTTCGAGCGAAGCTACGAGTTCCTCGACCAGTGGGTGATGGGTGCGCTCGCGAAGGTCGGCATCAACGCCCGCTACGTTCCCCTCAACGACATCGCCTCCGACAAGGGCAAGATCGCGGGCGCCGCCCAGCGCCGCGTGACGGGCGGCGTCGTCGTCCACCACGTCACGATGGCCTACGACATCGACGCGGACAAGATGCTCGAGGTGCTGCGGATCGGCCGCGAGAAGCTGTCCGACAAGGGCACCAAGTCGGCAAACAAGCGCGTCGACCCGCTGCGCTCGCAGACCCAACTCCCCCGCGACGAGATCATCGCGACGTTCCTGGAGCACTTCCGCTCGATGTACGAGACTCAGGAACGCGCGTACTCCCCCGAGGAACTGGCCCGCGCCGAGGAACTGGTCGAGACCAAGTTCTCCTCCGAGGCATGGACCAAGCGGATCCCGTGATCCAGTGACGCGAAGAGGCCCCGTCCATTCGGGACGGGGCCTCTCGCTTCTCAGCCGGGCAGGGTGGCGAGGTTCAGGATCTCGGTGTAGCACCGGTCGTGGCTGGCGGATGGGCCTCCCTGCGCCCACCAGGCCAGCGCGACCGTGGCGGCCACGAAGAGCGCCGATGCGCAGAGGATCCGCACCACGCGGGCGATCCGACGACGATGGGCCAACTCCATTGCTTCCACCTCCTACCCTTATGACGCTCCGGAGGGTGGCTCCGGTTGCATCGGGTTTCTCAGCCGTCGAGGCCGAGGGAGGTGCCGAGGTCGGCGGGCGGCGTCCAGAACCGCATGGTTCCGTCGTCCGAGAAGGCCAGGAACCGTCCGTCGGCCAGGCGTTCCAGGGTCAACCTGGAGCCGAAGCGGTCGAACATCTGGACCCGTCGCTGTGGGGTCGCGAACTCGAACATCGGATCGTCCGACTCTTCGGAGCCGTCGGTGATCGAGGCCATGGTCTTGTCGGCCAGGTCGCCGTTGTCGGATCCGGCAGGCAGCTCGTCGGTCTTCCACGTCTCGCCGTCGAGCGAGCAGACCTGCAGACCGATCACGCTCTGCGGGTCGAACGGGAGGATCGACATCGTCTGGTCGGAGCACGGCGGGGCGATCTTGATGCTGTAGTCGTCCGCCGCGCGCTGGGCCGTCCAGAGATTCTTCAAGGTGGTGAGGAACTCCTCCCCGCCGGAGCGGGTCGACGCGCCGTCGGCGAGGTGGCGGCAGCCGTGCAGTTCGCCGGTGACCGGGACCCTCGTGCCGTCGCGGTACTCGAAGACGGCGGTGTAGGCCATCACGTATTCCATGGTGCATGCCTGGTCCTGCGGCGCCATCGGCGATCCGAGGAAGGCCTGGACGGCCTCGTCGACGCCGACGGTCAGCGGCTCGAACGGGCCGCCCCACGTGCCGTCGCCGCACAGCCAGACGCGGTCCGCGCCCTCCTTGACGCCCTCGTCCGCGTACTGCGCAGGGTCGCGCTTGGCGACCAAGTCGGCGGCATCGGCGCACACGTCGGCTGCGGAGACGGGCGAGACGGCCGGCGGCTGCGTCTCGGCGGGCGAGGCCACCTGGACGGGCTGGCGAAGCAGGGTCGCCCCGAGCGGGATGGCGAGCCCGACGGCGAGCACGCCCGCCGCGACCCCTGCGCCGACATGGCGCCGACGGCGGCGGGTGCGAACCTTGTCGGCCCAACCTTCGGTCGAGGGCTCTTGGGTGTCGTTGGTGTGGAACAGGTCCTGGATGTCGCTCATGGCGCAACCTCCTCTGTCAGATGCGTTGAGCGGCGCAGGCTGGCGCAGCCCCGGGAGGAGTGGGTCTTGACGGCGCCCTCGGAGATGCCGAGCAGTTCGGCGGTCTCCGCGACGGATCGGTCCTCGTAGAAGCGCAGCACCAGGACGGCGCGTTGCATCTTCGGCAGATCGGCCAGCGCCCGCGCCAGGTCGACCCTGGCCGGGGTGATCCCCCGATCTGCGGCGACGTCGGGCAACTGCTGGGTGGGGATCTCCCCGTTCCAGCGCCTTCGCCACCACTTCACGTACGAGCGGTACATGGCCGTGCGGACGTAAGCCTCGAACGACTCGTCGTCGCCGAGCCTTTCGTAGTGCGGGTAGGCGTTGGTCAACGCCGTCTGCACGAGATCCTCGGACTTGTGGGCATCGCCCGTCAGAAACCACGCGGCGCGCCAGAGCCTTCCGGCCCTGCTCGTGACGAAGCGGTCGAAGTCGCGCCGGTCGACCGGCGTTTCCTCCCTGCTCGGGGTCTGCGTCATCTTTCCTCCTCACACTGCTCAATGCCCTGGCCCCGGGAAGTGGTTGACGTCCGTCGGGAGATTTTCTTCGCTGAGTTCTCGGGCAGACGCTACCGGGGAGGCGGAGAGGCGACGTTCCCCACGCCGGGGCATCGGCAGGGTGTTGCTGGGCGCCTCCCGAACTCTGCGGCCACCTCGAGAGGTATCGATGCCGGCCGCCGACCGCGGGTTGAGCTGCGCCAAGGCGCGCAGCGCCGCAGCTCGCGTCGAAACCAACCAACCCGCAGGCGACCAGAGACCTGACCACAATCGGACCCCTCGACGAGCTCGGGGAACGAGGTCCCTGCGAACGTCACGAGGTTTCGACCGATGCCAGCCGCTCCGCGCCTGCCATGGCTCAACCAGCGCGTCATGGCTCAACCAGCCTTTGGCTGCCTACGATGGGGCAATGGGCATGCGCTCGCACCCGCTGCACGCGGGGCTGAGGGGGCTGGTGACGTCGTGCGTCGGATACGACTACCGGCTGGATCCCGACGCGCACCACTACGGCCTTCCCTCCACCGGCGTCACGCTGATCGTCGCGTTCGACGAGCCCCTCGACTGTTCCTGGCTCGACGGCACCTCGCACGACGACTTCGGGGTCCTGGTTGCCGGACTGCACAGTTCCCCAGCCCTGATCCGCACCCACGGCCACCAGGCAGGCATCCAACTCAGCCTGACCCCGCGGGGCGCTCGGGCGCTGCTCGGCGTCCCCGCGGCGGGGATCGCAGACACGATGCTGCAGGCCGATGCGCAGCGACTCGTCCCAGGCTGGCTGCGCCCCCGACTTCAGGAGTCGGGATGGGAGGAGCGGTTCCGGCTGCTGGAGGACGCGCTCCTCGCCCGGGTGCGCACGGCCGCAGGGCCGCGTCCCGAGGTCGCACAGGCCTGGCGACTGATCCTGGCGAGCGGGGGTCGACGCACCGTCGAGTCCATCGCCGCCGAGGTCGGGTACAGCCGTCGACGACTGCTGACGACCTTCCGCGCCGAGTACGGCCTGTCCCCCAAGGGCGTCGCACGACTCGCCAGGTTCGAGCACGCCCGGCGGCTCGCCACAGCAGGGCTGCCGCTTGCAGAGGTTGCCGCGTCGGCGGGCTACGTCGACCAGTCCCACCTGAGCCGGGAGTGGCGGGGCTTCGCGGGTCGCCCGCCGCGCCGATCAGACGAGGTGTTCCCAATTGTCCAAGACGGCGACGCGGCGCCGTGACCACACTGGTGGCATGACACAGCAGCCCCAACTCTTCCAGTGTTTCCGCTACGCAGACGCCGAGGCGGCGCTCACCTTCCTGGCCGCGCTCGGCTTCACCGAGCGCCTCGTGGTGCGCGACGGCAACGCCATCGTGCACGCCCAACTGAGATGGCGTGACAACGGCGGAGTGATGCTCGGGTCGCGACGAGACGACGAACTGGCGTCCTACTACGGCACCGGGGTGTGCAACCTCGTCGTCGAGGACGACGCAGCAGTCGACGCGACCATCGCGCGTGCCGTCGAGGCGGGCGCCCGCCTCGTCCAGGAGCCGACGAACCCGCCGCACGGCGGTCGCTCGGGCGCGGTCGCCGACGCCGAGGGCAATCTCTGGAACATCGACTCCTACCCTGGCGAGTAGCCGGTTCGGGCTAGAGCAGCGCCTCTGCAACGGCCCGATCGGTGACGAGCACGTTGATCCAGCCGCCCAGCAGCGCGCCGCGGATGGCCGGCACCTTCTTCAGCCCGCCTGCGGCGCCCACCCGCCGAGGCACCGCCTTCAGCACGCGAGGGTCCACACCGATGACGCGGCCGTCGAAGTCGGAGTCGATGAGGCTGCCCTCGGCGTCGAAGAAGCGGAAGCAGATGTCGCCGACCGCGCCCTTGGCCTCCAGCCTCTGACGGTCGGCATCGGGAAAGGCGTTCCCCGACTCGAGCGCGAGACCCGAGGGTTCGATCGCGCCGATCCCGACGAGCGCAAGGGTCAGCGACTCCCACGCGTTGACCGCATCGGCGACCGCCGGGTCCCCGAGCAGGGCGGCCCCTGCCTCTCTGCTGCCGAGCACCGCAGGCGTGGGCAGCAGGATGGGTTCGGCGCCCGTTGCCGCCTGGAAGAGCCCGATGATGCGACTGGCCTGCATCTGAACCCGGGGGTTCCCGATGCCACCGACGAGTTGGACCACGTGGTCCGCGACCGGGGCCCGGAAGGGCTTGAGCGCCCCGAAACCGGCAAGCAGGGTGGAGGCCCACGACGAGATGCCGACCGAGTCTCCGCCCGTCATGGTGGCGCTCAGGTAGTCGGCCAAGGCGGCACCGATGGCTGGCGTGACGTCCTCGTGGGCGCCGTCCGCGTCAACGACGACCGCCTGTTCGAGCCCGTAGCGCTCCTCGAGGGCCTCCTCCAGTTCGGTGTAGATCCCGGGCGGCACGAAGACGCTGGTGCGCACGATGCCCACCTCGACCGCCCGCTTGAGCAGTCGGGAGACCCGCGGTTGCGAGATGTGGAGTTCGTCGGAGATCTCGCTCTGACGCTTGCCCTGCTCGTGGTACATCCGCGCCACGCGGGTCATCAACCGAACCTGATCTCCGCCGACGGCAATCAGGGCGCCCTCCTGGGCTGAACGTGACATCGCCACTGGGCCTCCCCGCTACTTCACCGGTAATAGGTATCCCAGACTAGTGAGTTTCCGGCAACTCCAGAATCTCCCGTACCGCGGCGGCGATGCCCTCTGGGCTGGCGCCGATCCGGTCCAGGAGCCACTCGGCCGATCCCGTGATGGCGAACTCGTCACGGAACCCTAGCCGTCGCATCGGGACCGGGTGCTGTTCGACGACACACTCGGCCACGGCGCCACCGAGCCCGGTCACGAGACCCTCCTCGACGGTGACGATCCCCCTTGTCTGCTGCGCGGCCAGGAGCACGGCCTCCTCATCGAGTGGCTTGACGCTCGGCATCGACAGCACCCGGACGCGAATGCCTTCCGCGGCCAACAGGTCAGCGGCCTCCAGTGCACGGGCGGTGGTGGTGCCCGTGGCGATCACCGTCGCGTCGTCCCCCTCGCGGAGCGCGACGGCCTTGCCGGGAGCGAAGCGATAGCCCTCCGGATAGACCGCGGGTACCCCCATCCGCGACACCCGGATGTAGGTCGGGCCCTCATGGTCGGCGGCCCACCGGATGACCTGCCTGGTCTCCTCCGGGTCTGAAGGCGCCAGGACCGTCAGCCCCGGAATGGTGCGCATCCAGGTGAGGTCCTCGATCGAGTGATGGGTGGGGCCGAGGTCACCGTAGGCGACGCCCGGCGACTGGGCGATCAACTTGATGTTGTGCTCCGAGTAGGCGGCGTCGACCTTGATCTGTTCCATGGCGCGGGCGCTCAGGAAGCATCCCGCCGCGGAGACGAAGGGGATCTTTCCCGCGTTGGCGAGCCCGGCAGCCACGCCGACCATGCTCTGCTCGGCGATCCCGACGTTGACGCTGCGGTTAGGGAACTCCGCAACGAATGGGCCGAGCTTGGATGAGCCGACCGAGTCGTTGACGACCACCATCACCCGCTCATCGCCTCTAGCCACCTCGGCCAGGGCGTCGGCCCAGGCGTCACGGCAGTCGAACAGTTGCGCGCTCATCACTTCTCCTCTTCCGTCAGCCGAGCGAGAATGGCATCGAGTTCGCTCAGCGCCTGCTCGACCTGCTCATGCGTCGGGACCTTGTGGTGCCACGACACGTTGTCGCGCATGTAGCTCACCGGATAGCCCTTGTCCGTGTGCGCGATGACTGCCACCGGCTTACCGCTGCCGACGGGGCTCAGCGCCTGGCGCAGTTCGGCGATGTCGTTGCCGTCGACCTCTCGGACCTCCCAGCCGAAGGCCGTCAGCTTGTCGTGCAGGGGCTCGAGGTCGTTGGTGTCTTCGACCTTTGCGCCCTGCTGGAGGCGGTTCCGGTCGACCAGCGCGGTCAACCGCTCGAGCCGATGGTGGCCGCCGGTCATGAAGGCCTCCCAGTTCGAGCCCTCCTGAAGCTCTCCGTCGCCCAGGAGGCAGAAGGTGCGTCGAGTTGACCCGTCGACCCTCGCTGCGATGGCCATCCCCACGGCGATCGGCAGGCCGTGTCCGAGGGGTCCGGTGTTGGCCTCAACGGCCGTGATCTTGTTCCGCGCGGGATGCCCGTTGAGCATCGACTCAGGCTGCAGGAACGTCCTGAGCGCGCCCGGATGAATGTAGCCACCGACGGCGAGGGCCGTGTACAGGGCGTTGGCCGCATGCCCCTTGGACAGCACGAGCCTGTCGCGCTCCGGGTCCCTGCGCTCGACCGCCTCCGGCGAGATGTTCATCACCTCGAGGTACAGCGTCACCAGGGCGTCGGTGATGGAGAACTCTCCGCCGAGGTGGCCGGCCTTTGCCGAGCCGACGGTCTGAATGGCCCGGCGGCGGACCTCGGTCGCGGCGAGTTCCAGGTGCTTGACGGCGTCGGCATCGCCCGCGTCGGCCGGCACCCTCCCCATGACGCGGATCTCGCGGTCCGGCTCGTCGAGCAGGGTCGTCGCGATCTGGTGCTTCAGGCCGAAGTGTTCAGACATGGCCTGGTTCATGCCTCGCTCCGCATGCACGAGAGGAGCGCGTCCTGCACGACGCGCTGCGCCGTGATGGCATCCTGGCGGCTCTGCGCCCCTCGGAGCGTCTCGTAGTCGAGTTCGTCGAGCGCCCGGTCGATCGCCTTCAGGAACCTGATGGACGTGCGGGCCGTCTCGACGGTGTCCTCACGGAACGGGAACTGGTCGAGCTGCCACACGCCATCCCAGTTGTTGATCTTCAGCGTGTAGAAGAACTCGAAGACCTCGGTGATGTGGACGGATCCGACCATCAGGTCGTCGTCCCAACCGCGGAGGTTGTCGTTGACGTCCATCCCCCAGAGGAGATCGTGATCGATCAGCAACTGGGCCGCGTCCGCCGGCGACTCCCCTCCGTACAGTGCATGCCCGAAGTCGAGCAGCACTCCGATGTTATCCAGGCCGATCTCCTGGATGCCGAGGATGCTGCGTGCGGCGGAGTCCCACAGCATCTTCACCCGGGGCTCGCGGGGCTTGTACTCGATCACGAACTTCAGATCGGGATGCGCAGAGGCGAGTTCCCGGATTCCGTCCTTCGCCAGCTTCCAGATCTCGCCGTGATGCACCTGGAAGGGATAGTCCCAGCCGTCCTGGCCGGGCCAGAGCTTGACGTACCTCGCGCCGAGGGCGCGGACGTCCTCGGCCGCCTCGTGCATGAGGTCGATGGCCTGGGTGCGGACCGTCGGGTCGGGGTTCGTGAAGGCTCCCCTACCGAACCGCCTGAGGTAGATGTCGGGGGTGATGCCGATCGCCTTCAGGCCGGCCTCGTCGAGGGCCGCCTTGATGTCGTCGATGGAGGCATCGTTGGAGTACGGGAAGTTCAGGTCGACGTAGCTGAGGTCACCGACGCTCCCCGCGAGCTTGATCTGCTCGATGGTCGAGACGGGCTCTGCGTAACCGTCGGTTGCGTAGCGGTCGACGTAACTGGCGAAGTTCCAGAGGCCAGCGCCGAAGATGGGGTTTGCCATGGTGATGCTCCAATGTCCGAATGATGGGCGATGGGCGGCCCGGAGGCCGCCCATCTGGGGTTGATCAGCCTTCGAGAGCGAAGACCGTGTACTTGTCTGCGTTGCTTGCGTCGATCAGGACGCAGTCGATGGACTGCTTCTCGGGCTGACCGGTCTCGCCGGTCTTGATGAAGGCGTCGGCCTGCTCGACCGCGAGCTGAGCGATCTGGACGGCGGGCTGCAGTCCGGTGGCGAGCAGCTTGCCCTCCTTGATGGCTGCGACCGCGTCGGGGCTGCCGTCGAATCCCGCGACGATGACCTTGCCGGTGAGACCTGCGGCGTCGACCGCTGCGACCGCGCCGAGTGCCATGGTGTCGTTACCCGCGATGATGCCCTTGACGTCAGGGTGTGCCTGGAGCAGGGTCTGGACCTTGGTGAAGGCCTCCTGCTGATCCCAGTTGGCGGTCTCCTGCGCGACCATCTTCATGTCGGCGTACTGGTCGATCACCGAGTGGTACGCCTGCGAGCGGACGGCCGCGTTCGTGTCGGTCTCGCGACCGAGCAGTTCGATGTAGTCGCCCTTGCCCTCCATCGCCTTGGTGAACGACTCGCCGACCAGGCCAGCGCCCTGCGAGTTGTTGGCGACGATCTGAGCGGCCGCGATGCCCGCTTCGTTGATCTCGCGGTCGATCAGGAAGACGGGGATGCCCGCATCCTTGGCCTTCTTGACGGCGCCGACGGTCACGTCCGCACCCGCGTTGTCCAGGATGATCGCGGCCGCGTCCTTGGCGATGGCCGAGTCGATCAGCTCGCTCTGCTTGTTGGGGTCGTCATCGTGCGAGTCGGCCTGCGCTGTGTAGCCGAGTTCCTTGGCGGCGGCGACCGCCGCGTCGGCCTCGGCCTTGAAGAACACGTTCGAGTGGGAAGGGGTGATGACGGCGATGAGGCCGCCCTCCTTGCCGGTGCCGACCGGGGCGCTCGGCGACTCGACCGGGGCGCTGGTGGAGGGAGCCGTCGTCGGCTTCTCCGTCGCGGCGGGTGAGCCCGAGCCTCCGTTGGTGGTGCCCGCGCAGCCGGTCAGGAACAGTCCGGCGGCGGCGATCACGACAGCGACTTTGCTGAAAACACGCATTGCACTCTCCTTAAGTGTTGGGTGTGTGTTGTTGATGTGATGGGTTGGTTGGTTGGTTATGCGGTGGTGGTTGTTTCACGGTTGGCGGCGTCACGCTTGACGCTCTGGGCCGCCTGGGCTGCGGCCCTCGACGACTTGAGCCGTTCCTGGCTCTGGTCGAGGATCACGGCCAGCACGATGACGAGGCCCTTGATGACGGTCTGCCAGAAACTGGAGACGCCGACCAGGACGAGCCCGTCCGAGAGGAATCCGATGACGAAGGCGCCGATCAGGGCCCCCTTGACCGCCCCTCGGCCGCCTGCAAGGGATGCGCCGCCGATGACCACGGCCGCGATCGCGTTCAGTTCGAAGGAGGTTCCGGTCTGGGGGGCCGCCGAGGTGAGCTCGGAGGCGATGATCAGGCCTGCCATCGCCGCGCAGATCCCGGAGATGATGTAGACGCGCATCTTGACTGTTCTGACGGGGACGCCGGAGAGTTCGGCGGCCCGCTCGTTGCCTCCCGTCGCGTACAGCCATCGGCCGAATGCGGACTTCTTGGTCAGGAACCAGATCAGCAGGGCGGCGATCACCATGATCCAGATGGCGGTAGGGATCCCGAGCGGTCGGCCGAGGCCTAGGAACGAGAAGCCCGTGTTGCCCAGGTCGGGGTCGCCCTGCAGCCTCGGGAAGGTCGCTCCGTTGGAGATGAGCAACGCGGCCCCGCGGGCGATGTACATCATGCCGAGGGTCGCGATGAAGGGCGCCACGTTGAACCTGGTCACCAGGAGTCCGTTGAGGCTGCCGACGAGGGCGCCGACGGCGAGCGCGATCACGATCACCACCCACACGGCCGGGTAGGCGGTGACGTCCAGCAGGTCGATCTTCCAGCCCTGCAGCAGGACGCCCGCGATGACGCCCGAGAGCCCGACCGTTGAGCCGACGGACAGGTCGATCCCGCCCGTCACGATCACGAGCAGCATGCCGAGCGACAAGATGGCGTTGTAGGCCACGTGCTTGGTCATCAGGATCAGGTTCGTCGGCGTCAGGAACGCGTCGCTGAGCAGGCTGAAGACGATGACGAGCAGCACAAGGGCCACGAAGGCACGCTGGTCGAGCAGGAACTCGCCGAGAGACTTGGTGCCGAACAGCGATCGGCGCGGTGCTTTCACCGCTGCGAGGTCAGACATGGGGTTCCTCAGTGGGTGTGGGGCCGGTGTCGGCCAGAGCCATCAGTTGTTCCCGGGAGGAGGCGCGGGGATCGAGGTCTGCGACGACCTCTCCCCGTGCCATCACGAGCACCCGGTCGCACGCGTGGAGCACCTCGCTCACCTCGGAGGTGGCGAACAGGACGGCGCGTCCCTGCCTCGCCTGCTGCGCCATGAGCGTGAAGATGTCGGCCTTCGCGCCGACATCGATGCCTCGGGTCGGTTCGTCGAGGACGACGACCCTCGGCTCGGTCATCAGCGCCTTCGCGATGACGACCTTCTGTTGGTTTCCGCCGGAGAGCGACCCGATCGGGGCATCGAGGCCGGACATCTTCAGCCGCACCTGACCGGCGATCTCGGTCGCCTCCGCCCGCTGTGACCTGGCCTGCACGACCCCGTTGCGGATGAAGCGCGCGACGGAGGCGAGCCCGATGTTCCGGCCGATCGTCAGGCTCGGCACGAGCCCGTCGCGTTGCCTGTCCTCTGGCACGAGGATCAGTCCGCTGGCGATGCGTTGCTTGACGTCCTTGCGGGAGAGTTCCTCACCGTCGAGCACGATGCGCCCTGCGAGGGCCCGATGGCGACCGGCGAGCGTCTCGAGCAGTTCGGTGCGCCCAGCGCCCATCAGGCCGAAGATCCCGACCACCTCGCCCGCCCGCACGTCGAAGGTCACGTCGCGCACGGCGAGTCGACCGGGGCTGTCCGGGTCGGCCACGACCAGGTGGTCGATCTGCAGCAGGGGCTCACCCGGCACCGCGTCGAGGTCCGCGTAGAGGTCGTCCTGGTTGCGGCCGACCATGTTGCTGACGATCCACCCCATGTCGACGGTGTTCATCGGCGCCTGCGCGACGATCGCACCGTCGCGCAGCACCACCGCCTCGTCGGCCAACTCGAGGCACTCGTCCAGGTGGTGGGAGATGTAAATGACGGCCACCCCACGGGCCGCAAGGTCGCGGATCACCCGGAAGAGGACCTCGACCTCGGCGTGGGACAGGGCCGAGGTGGGCTCGTCCATGATCAGCACCCGAGCGTCGCCGTTGAGCGCCTTCGCGATCTCGACCAGCTGCTGCTGGCCCAACCGCAGGTCGCCCGTGAGCGCATCGGGGCTGATGTCCTCCTCCAGCCTGGCGAGCAGATCGGCGGCGGTCCGCCTCTGGCCCTGGTAGTCCACCGTCGCGAGCCTCGTCCGTTCACGGGCGAGGAAGATGTTGTCGGCGATCGACAGGTTGGGGCACAGATTCAGTTCCTGGTGGATGATGGCCACCCCGTGGGCAAGGGCCTCGGTCGGCCCGGAGAAGGACACCGGCTCGCCGTCGAGCAGAATCTGGCCGGAACTGGGCTGTTCGACCCCCGCCAGGATCTTCATGAGCGTCGACTTGCCCGCCCCGTTCTCGCCGATGAGCGCCGTGATCTGGCCAGGGCTGACCGCGAAGTCGACGCCCTTGAGCGCATGGGTGCCGCCGTAGGCCTTCGTGACGCCGACGGCCTGCAGCACCGGAGAGGCTTCGTCGCTCACTGCTGCACCTCGATCGCGACCGGGATGATCGTCACGTGGGTGACCTCTCCCCCGGTCTTTGAGGCCCAGGTCAGCGCGCCGACGACGGTGATCTGCTGGCCGATGTGGTCGGCGAGTTTGAGGTCGGCGTAGACGTCGGCCGCGGCCAACTTGTTCAGTTCGATGGCGACGTTCTGGTACTCGGTCTGGTTGGTGAAGGACCCGAAGGTCAGGTCCGTTCCCGCATCGCGCAGCGCGGTGGAAGACCCGAGCGGTGGGATCGCGACCCCGACCGTGATGCCCTCCGGCATCCCGTCGACCTCCAGTGCGACCTCGCCGAACTCTCCCTCGGCGACCGTGCCTGTGGCCTTCACCGCGTAGGAGTACGGCTTGCCCGCGTCCTCGCGACGACCGAACTCTTCGCCGGTGGCGTCGGGATCGGCGACGATCTTTCCCGCCAGTTCCGGCAGGTCATTGGCCTTGTCGACGAGGTTCGGCACGATCACGTCTGCGTAGTTGAGCTTGGCGTATTCGATGGCGGTGTCGGCCGCGACGGCCTGCTGACCCGCTCCGACGAAGGTCGTGTTGAAGTACATCGCGACGAGCAGTGCAACGGTGCACACGGCCGCGATGACCGGAGTTCGAAGCCACACTGGCCTCGACTTGGTGCCAGGCATCAGGACTCTCCTTGGTGGTTCTGGTTGACTGCGAGCCCGCGGGATCGCGCGACGGCCGTGCGCCATCGTTCGCGGCTGGGCGATGTCCAGGACTGGGACTCGTCGGGCACGACACGGCGCCCCTCCTCGGGAGGGGCGACGTCCAGGTCGAGCGTCGTGGCCGCGAGTTGCGCCGCCCCGAGGGCGGAGGCCTCCGCGGCTGAGGAGACCTGGACCGGCCTGCCGATCAGGTCGGCCTGGAGTTGCATCAACAGGCGGGACGCGGTCGCGCCTCCGTCGGCGTGGATCAGGCTCAGCGACCCGGGAGCCACCGCGTCGACCGCGTCGACGACGTCCGTCACCTGGTGAGCGACGGCCTCGAAGGCGGCGAGCGCGACCTGTTCCCTGCTCACCCCGCCGCCGAGGCCAACGAGGATCGGCACCGCGTTCCGGTCGAACCATGGCGCGCCGAGCCCCGTGAAGGCGGGCACGAACGCCAAACCACTGTCTGGGGAGGCCTGCTCCGCCAGTCGGGCGAGTTCGAGGACGTCTCCGGACGTCAACAGGGAGGCAACGGCATCGATGGCCGCCCCGGTCGCCACGACATTGCCCTCGAGCGCGTAGACGGGGTGCTCGGTCACCCAGGCGACGGTGCGGGCGACCCCTCGGGACCCGGTCGGCGCAGGTGGGAGGCCCCCGGCGACGGGTGCCATCACGGAGGAACCCGTCCCGTAGGTGGCCTTGCCCTCGCCTGGACGGCCCGCGCCGTGACGGTAGAGGGCGGCATGCGAGTCTGCCAGCACCGCCACCACGGGCACGCCGGCGGGGATCGGCAGGCCCGGGCGCGTGCGGCCGAAGCCCGCATCGGAGGCGACAACAGGCGCGAGGAGCCCGCGCGGGATCGCGAAGGCGTCGAGCAGTTCGTCGGAGTAGTCGAGGCTCGCCAGGTCAAGCAGGAGCGTGCGGGAGGCGTTGCCCGCCTCCGCCACGTACTCGCCGGTCAGTCTGTGCACGAGCCAGGTGTCGAGGGTGCCGATCCGCGGTGAGGCCGAGGACGGCAGCGAGTCGAGCAGCCAGGCCAGTTTCGGCGCCGAGAACATCGGGTCGAGCGGCAGCCCCGCGACCGCGACCGTGAGTTCGCCGAGGTCGCCGCGCTCTGGCGCACCGCACCAGTCGGCGGTGCGGGCATCCTGCCACCCGAGGATCGGCCCGAGCAGGTCGCCGTCGTCGTTCCACGCCGCGACGGCCTCGCGCTGGTTGGAGATGGCGACGCCCGCGACGCTGGAGGCCGAGATGTCCCGGAGGGCCTCGGCGCTTGCGCGGACGACGGCGTCCCACAGTTGGGAGCCGTCCTGCTCCACCCAGAGGGGCTGAGGACGGTAGACGTCGACCGGGACGGACGCGCGTCGAAGGACCCGACCCGTTGCGGGATCGACCAGCAGCACCTTCACATTGGTGGTGCCGAGGTCGATGGCAAGGATCAGGCCCTGAGCGGACCGCGCGACCTGACGTGACATTGGAGACTCTCGATCTGACTATTTATTCACCGTTGAATCATCTGTCGATAGTCTAGGCAGGGGTTCACAGAAGGGTCAAGGGGTGTCCGACGCTGACAGTCCAACTGTGACCAACTTGTTATCCCCCGGAAGGGGTACCGCGACGCGCCTTGGGCGTCATCAGCAGGCATCGCGCAAACGCAGAAGAACACCACCCAACGGCGGCCGCATGGCGGGGCTCAACCGAGCCTTCCGCCATGGCGACCACTCGCCGTGGATGGTGTTCTTCAGAAATCGAGGGGCGCAGTCCCCTATTCGCCCGCGGTGCGGACCCCCACCGTCAGCAGCACGTTGGAGTACAGGCGCTGGTCGGCCGACTGGATCACGACAGACACGTCGCTCGACTTCGCCACGTCGTAGAAGTCGAAGCGCTGGATCTCGACGAACGGGGTGCCAGCCATGGTCTCGCGGTACTCGTCGTGCGCCGGGATCGAGTCGGGACGCTCGACGCCCTTGGCGTCGGAGGCCGGGACCATGATCGCGACCTGCTCGATCGGGATGGTCTGCTTCACGACGTCGAGGACCTGGCTGACGGTCAGCAGGCCGGGCGCCAGGTTGAGGTAGATCTTCTCGGCGGTCGGGTTGGTGCCGCTGACCGACGGGTAGTTGCCGTCGGCGATCAGGATCTTGCCGCCGTGGCCCGCGCGACCGAGCGCGCCGAGGAGTTCGGGGTGAAGCATGGGTCCGTAGAGCATGGTGGGTCCTTTCAGGTGGATTCTCGGATGATGAGGGTCGCGGGGACGAGCGAACTGACCGCGTCGCCGCCCTCGAGCATGCGGTTCAGCCCCTCGACGGCCAACTCGCCGACGCGTTCGAAGTCCTGCCGGACCGTCGTCAGCGGCGGGTACAGCGCGTCGGCGCCGGACATGTCGTCGAACCCGACGACGCGCACGTCGCCGGGGATGGCGACACCGCGGCGCTGCAGCTCGCTGAGGCAGCCCAGCGCCAACTGGTCGTTGGCGGCGAAGATGCCGTCGACGGAGGGGTCGAGCCGGGCGACCAAGGGGATGGCGGCCGACGCGTCCCACGACCCGGCGTCGAGCACCTCGGTCGGCAGGCCGGCAGCGGCGCACGTCTCCAGGTAGCCCTCGAGGCGCTGGTGCGCGTCGCTCCAGTCCTGCGGGCCCGCGAAGTGCACGATGCGGCGGCAGCCCCGCTCGATCAGGTGTCGAACGGCCTGCTCGGCGCCGTCCTTGTGGTCGACGGCGACGCCTGCGGCGGTCGGAGGGAGGTCGTGCAGTCGGCCGACGATCACCGTGGGCACCGTCGAGGCGATCTCGTGCACCCACGCGGGCGGGTCGAGGCGGCCGCCGAGGATGATGATCCCGTCGGCGCTCAGCGGCACCAGGTGGCGCGGGTCCGGGGTCTCGTCCAGGCCGAAAGGCACGACCGTGGTGGAGATGTGAAGGCTCAGCGCCGCCAGTTGCTGGCAGATCGCCACGAAGGTCGCGGCGTGGCCGTGGAACAGCGGCACTGCGTCGATGACGTGCACCGAGCCGGTCTTGTGGGCCGACAGCGACCGAGCGGCCAGGTTCGGCTGGTAGTTGAGGCGTTTGACGGCCTCCATCACGCGTTCCCGGGTGGGGCCGGCGACGACATCGACGCCGCGCACCACCCGCGAGACGGTCTGGATCGAGACCCCTGCCTCCTCGGCGATGTCGCGCAGGTTGGCGCGCTTGAGGCTCGGGCTCATCCGCGGGGCCTGTATTCGATCGTGTGGGCGGTCGCCCCGATGATGTCGTTGCGGCGCGCCGGGTCGAGCACGCCCATGATCTCCAGTTGGGCGATCGCCGAGCCGAGCGCGGACGCCTCGTTGGGGCCGGCGATCACGGGGATGCCGAGCGCGTCGGCGGTCAACTGGCACAGCAGCGCGTTGCGGGAGCCGCCTCCCATCAGGTTCAGTTGCGTGGCTGGCGCTCCCGTGAGCGCGGTGAGGTCGTTCATGCCGCGAACGTAGCGCGCCGCGAGGGATTCGAGCACCAGACGCACCACATCTCCCTCCCTGAGGGTGTCCACACCGACCCGGTCGGACACCGCGTCGAGCACCCGGTCGACCATCCCCTCCGGGAGCGCGAACTGCGGCTCATCCGGGTTGAAGATGACCCCGAGGGATGGGGCGGCAGCGGCCTGTTCGATCAGTTCGACGATGTCGTGGGTCTTGCCCTCCGCGCGCCACTGGCGCTGGCACTCCTGCAGGATCCACAGGCCGGTGATGTTGAACAGCGGCCGCAGCCCGGCGTCGCCGCGCGCCTCGTTGGTGAGGCCCAACTGGTAGGCCTCGCGGCTCAGCAGCGGCTCGTCGCGCAGCACGCCGAGCACCGACCAGGAGCCGCAACTGAGGAAGTAGGACTCCTGCGCGGTGTCGCGCTGCAGCGCGTGTACGGCGCATGCGGTGTCGTGGGAGCCGGCCCGGACGACGGTCAACTGACCGAGCCCGTCGACGACACACGGGCCGACGATGTCGTGCTCGGCGGTGACGTCGCCGAACCAGGATCGCGGGATCCCGAGCGCCTCGAACACCTCGTCGTTGAACTCGTGGGCGCCGGGCCGGGCGAGCGCGCCGGTCGACACGTGCGACCTGGACCAGCGCTTCTGGCCTGACAGCAGGAAGGTGAAGTAGTCGGGCAGGTGCAGCACCGTCGCGACGCGCCGGGCGGCGTCGGGCTCCTCCTGCAGAAAGGCGAACAACTGGTTCGCGGTGTTGATGGTCGCCGGGGCGATGCCGCTGGCGGCCCAGGTCTCCTCGTCGGAGATGCGCTTGCGGTAGGCGGCGAGGGTGCGCGTGGTGCGCTCGTCGCGGTAGGCGCGGCCGGGGGTGACGGGGTGGTCGTCGGCGTCGAGGGTGACGGAGTCGACGCCCCAGGTGTCGACCGAGACGCTGATCGCGTCGGGGAACCGGGCGACCGCCTCCCGCAGCCCGGCGACGACCTCGTCCCAGATGAAGTCGAGGTCCCAGGAGAGGTAGCCGTCGACGAAGCGGGCCTGGTGCGGGAAGCGCCTGACCTCCACCTCCTCGATCCGGTCCCCGCGCAGCGTGGCCGCCACGATCCGACCCGACGATGAGCCGAGGTCAACAGCCAGGGCCGTCACGGTGTCCACTTGGGTCTTCTCTCCTGTTGTCTTGCGGTGTCAGGGGTGTTCCCCCTCGGGCCGCAGCCCGAGGGGGACACGTGCTCAGGCGTAGAGCGGGCCGTAGGTGGCGCAGGCGCGGAAGTCCGCGCCCTCCAGGTCCTGCGTGCCGAACGCCGACCAGACCTTCGGGCGGAAGATCTGCTCGGTGGACACGTTGTGCATGTTGACCGGGATCCGGAGCATTGACGCGAGCGTGATCAGCTTGGCGCCGATGTGGCCGTAGGCGATCGCGCCGTGGTTGGCGCCCCACTGGTTCATGACCTCGTAGACGCTGGTGAATGCACCCTCGCCCGTCAGGTTGGGGACGAACCAGGTCGTCGGCCACGCGCGGTCGGTGCGGACCTCGATGGTCGTGGCGACCTCGTCGGGCAGTTCGACCGTGTAGCCCTCGGCGATCTGGATGACCGGGCCGAGCCCGTCCACCAGGTTGATGCGCGTCATGGTGACGGGCACCTCTCCCGCGGAGCGGAAGTGCGTCGAGAAGCCGCCGCCGCGGAAGTAGCCGACGTTGGCGGGGTGGAACTCGGTCGCCTCGAGCATCGCCGAGGTGTCATCGTCGGTGAGCTCCCACCAGTTCTTGATGACGTTCTCGCCGTCCTTGACGGCCGCGAAGGTGCCGTCGAGGGTGGTGGAGCCGGAGTTGCGCAGGTCGATGATGCCGCCCGCTGCGCGCCCCTCGAGCTTGTGCCCGGTGACCCGCTCGACGGAGTCGGCGCTCCAGTAGGTGCGCACGTCGGAGAAGAGCTGGGCCTGGTTGGTCAGCAGGTAGTTGAACAGCATCGAGGCACCGTTGAGGGCGTCGTTCTCGGTCGCCATGATGTAGGGCGCGCGGGTGCCGTTCCAGTCGAACTGCGTGTTGAGGACGGTCTCCATCACGTCGCCGTTCGGCATGCCGTCGGTCCACTGACGCTGACCCTGGAAGCCTGCGGCGATCGCGCCGTGGCCGAGGGCCTCCTCGCCGAAGCCGAGCTCTGCGAGACGCGGGTTGCCCACCATCAGGTCGCGGGCGATCAGCGTCATCTTCGTGCAGTACTCCCACCAGGCCTCATAGCTCTCGGGCATCTGCTGGTCGGCCTCGTTGAAGTCCTCGCCCTGCTTGAAGTTGGCGCGGATCCAGGCGTAGGCCTTGTCGTACTCCTCCGGGTCGAAGATGTTCTCGCGGACGCGGCGGTCGAACTCGGACATGTCGATGTACTCGTTGCGCATCCCGAGGTACTTGCTCCAGAACTCGTCCTTGACGACGGATCCGGCGATGCCCATGGACACGCCGCCCATGGCGAGATAGGACTGGCCGCGCAACTGGGCGACGGCGAGGCCTGCGGAGGCGTAGTCGAGCAGGCGGGCGCGGACGGCGTCCGGGATGGTCTCGTCGTCGGCGTCCTGGACGTCCTCGCCGTAGATGCCGAAGGCGGGGATGCCGAGCTGGGCGTGGCCGGCGAGCGCGGCGGCCAGGTAGACGGCGCCGGGACGCTCGGAGCCGTTGAAGCCCCAGATGGCGTGCGGCATGTTGCGGTCCATGTCGACGGTCTCGGTGCCGTAGCACCAGCACGGCGTGACCGACAGCGTCAGCCCGACGTTCTCCGTGCGGAACTTGGCGGCGGTCGCCTGCGCCTCCGCGACGCCTCCGATCGTGGAGTCGGCGATGACGACCTCGACGGGCGAGCCGTCGGGGTAGCGGAGCTCGGACTCGTAGAGTTCCTTGACCCGCTTAGCCATGTTCATCGTCTGGTCTTCGAGGCTCTCACGGACGCCCCGGCGTCGGCCGTCGATGATGGGACGGATGCCGATCTTGGGATGGTTGGTCACGAATCACACCTTCTTTGTGCGTGCTGTACGTCGTTTATTCACTGGTGTCCGGCTGGTGTGATGCCTGCGGTGCGCCGGGCGTCCATCGCAGGCAATGTTCCCTCAAAGATGTCGGTGATAAGAATGGGTGGACCCGTGAGGGTCCACCCATTCCAGCTACATCACTCGTAGAGGTTCGCGGCGATCTCCGGATCGTCGATGTTGTTCTTGTCGTACCAGGCGAAGCCCGAGTCGGTGACCTTCGGCAGCTCCTGGCCGTCGATGGCCTTGATGGCGCTGACGACGGTCTCGTAGCCCATCTTCACCGGGGCCTGCGTGATGGCGCCTGCCATCTGGCCGTTGCGGATCGCGTCGAGCTGGGTCTTGCCCGAGTCGAAGCCGACGACGGTGATGCCTTCCTTGCCCGACTCGATGGTCCCCTGGACGGCGCCGGTGGCGGCGGCCTCGTTAGAGCCGTAGACGCCGACGATGTCGGGGTTGGCCTGGATCATGGCCTTGGCGGTGTTGGCGGCGAGGCCGACCTCACCCGCGTACTGGGGTGCAAGCACCTTGATGTCGGGGGCGTTGGTCTTCATCCAGTCCTGGAAGCCCTCACAGCGCTGCTTGCCGGTCTGGGAGGTCTGGTCGTGGCAGACCAGGCCGACGGTGCCCTTGTTGCCGACGAGCTCGGCCATGTGCTTGGCGGCCTCCTGCGCGGCGGCGAAGTTGTCCGTCTGGACGGTCGTCAGCGGCAGGTCGGAGTCGACACCCGAGTCGAAGGCGATCATCGGGATCTTGGCGGCCTCGATCTGGCTCAGGACGTCGGCGGCGGCACCCGTGTCGAGCGCTGCGAAGCCGATGGCCGCGGGCTTGGAGTCGAGGGCGGTCTTCAGCTGGTCGAGCTGCTGGGTGACCTTGGTCTCGTCGTCCGGACCCACGAACTGGATCTTGTAGTTGTACTCCTTGCCTGCCTGCTCGGCGCCTTCCTTGACTGCCTGCCAGAAGCGGTGCTGGAAGCCCTTCGACACGAGGTAGATCGTCTGGGTGCCGTCACCCTTGGGGACGTCGCCGCCCTCGGTGGCGGGCGCGGAGGTCTCCGGGGTAGCAGCGGGGCTGCTGGCGGGAGCCTCAGACGGCTTGTCGGTCGTCGGCGCAGGCGAGGTCGCAGGGGTGGAGGTGGCGCATGCCGACAGTCCGAGCATGAGCACGGCCGAGGCAGCGATTGCTGAGCGCAGGATGCGCATGGGCGGGTTCCTTTCTTCGGTGGGAGTTCGTCCTCCCACACATGGGGTTATTCAGTTGTCTGTCTTCGGCGACGTCGCCTAGACGGCCGTGGCGCGCTTGCGCCGGAGGATGTCGACGAACACTGCGATCAGGACGACGATGCCGGTCACGACCAGCTGCCATTCCTGGGCGATGCCCATCATCTGGAGGCCCTTCTTGAGGGTCTCCATGATCAGTGCGCCGACGACGGTGCCGACGATGTTGGCGCGGCCTCCTGCCAGCGAGGTTCCGCCGATGACGACGGCGGCGATCACGTTGAGCTCGAAGCCGACGCCCTCAGCGGGCTGCACGAAGCCGAAGCGGCCCGAGTAGAGGATGGCGCCGAAGGCCACGAAGATGCCCGCGGTCACGTAGACAAGCGTCTTCCACAGCTTCACGTTGACGCCGGAGAGGCGGGTGGCCTCCTCGTTGGAGCCGATCGCCAGGGCGTAGCGGCCGAGCAGCGTCTTGTTGAGGAGCACCCAGGCGACCACGGCGAGGACCGCGAAGATCAGGATCGCGTTCGCGACGCCGGGGATGATCTGGCCGGAGGCGATGAACTTGTACTGCGGGTTGGCGATCGTGATCGACGAGGCGCCCGAGATGATCAGCGAGAGGCCGCGGGCGACCATCATCATGGCGAGGGTCGCGATGAACGGAGGCAACCCGAGCACGGAGATGTTGAGGCCGTTGAGCAGGCCCATGAAGGCGCCGAACGCGATGACGAGCGGGATGCCGAGGCCGGTGGGCAGGTTCAGCCAGTCGCCAGCCATGAAGATGCCCGCCATCACGGCCACAAGCGTCATGCCGGTGCCGGAGGACAGGTCGATGCCGCCGGTGGCGATCACGAAGGTCGCACCGAGCGCCATCACGCCGATGTAGGCGGACTGCTGGATGATGTCGAGCGCGATGTTCGGTTGGGCGAAGTTCGGCGCGAAGATCATGAAGAAGATGTAGATCGCGATCAGGGCCGCGAAGACGAAGACCTGCTGCAGGGAGGAGCGCAGGAAACCGCCCATGTTGATTCCGCCGGACTTGGTCGGCGTTTCAGGCTTCTCAGTGGTCGTGGTGCTCACGCTGCGGTTCCTTTCAACTGGGCCTTGCCGACGGTGGCGAGCTCCATGATGTTTTCCTGGGTGGCGTCCTCGTTGTTCAGGAAGCCGGTGATGTGGCCGTGCGCCATGACGGCGATGCGGTGCGACACGCGCAGCACCTCCGGGAGCTCGGACGAGATGACGACGATGGCCTTGCCCTGCTTGGAGAGCTGCTCGATGAGCCCGTAGATCTCCTCCTTGGCGCCGACGTCGATGCCGCGGGTCGGCTCGTCGAAAATCAGCACGTCGCAGTTGCGCACGAGCCACTTGGCGATGACGACCTTCTGCTGGTTGCCGCCCGAGAGCTTGCCGAGCAACTGGTTGACGCTTGGCGTCTTGACGCGGAGCTTCTCGGAGAACTCGGCGCCGACGGTGCGGATCTTGCCGTCTAGAACGAAGCCGCCGATGTTGAAGTCGCGCATGGCTGCCATCACGGTGTTGGCCTTGATGTCCTGGTCGAGCAGGATGCCGTACTGCTTGCGGTCCTCGGAGAGGTACCCGATGCCTGCGCGCACCGCGTCGGCGGCACCGCGGACGTTGATCTTGCGGCCGTGGACGTAGATGTCGCCGCTCTGGCGGGGGTCGGCCCCGAAGACGCACCGGGCGACCTCGGTGCGGCCGGCACCCATCAGGCCCGCGAAGCCGAGCACCTCGCCCTTGCGGACCTCAAAGTTGATGTCGCCGAGCAACTTCTTGGTGCTGAGGTTCTCAACGCGCAGCGCCACCTCGTCGCTCTCGACCTTGGTGCGCGGGCGCGCGTCGCCGGAGACCTCGCGGCCCACCATCATCGAGATGATTTCGCGCATCTCGACGTCCTTGGTGACGACGGTGCCGATGTAGCGGCCGTCGCGGAGCACCGAGACGCGGTCGGTGATCTCCTCGATCTCCGGCATCCGGTGCGAGATGTAGATCAGCCCCGTCTGAGGGGTGATGAAGTCACGGATCATGCCGAACAACGCGTCGGTCTCGGCGAGCGTCAGGGCGGCGGTCGGCTCGTCCATCACGAGGATGCGCGAGTCGTAGGACAGCGCGCGGGCGATCTCGACCATCTGCTGGCGGGCGACCGACAGGTCGCGGATGTAGGACCGGGGGTTGATGTTCATCCCGAGCCGGTCGAACAGGTCGCCCGCGTCCTTGTTCAGCTTCGCGTCGTTGACGAGCCCACCGCGGTGGCTGCCCTTGCGTCCCAGGTACAGGTTCTGCGCGACCGTCAGGTCGGGGACCATGTTGAGTTCCTGGTGGATGATGCTGAGGCCGAGCTCGCGGGCGTGGTTGACGTCCCTGACCTCAACCTGCTGACCCTGGAGCCAGATCTCGGCACCCTCGTCGGGCGTGTAGATGCCGGTGAGCACCTTCATCAGCGTCGACTTGCCTGCGCCGTTCTCACCGCACAGGCCAAGCACCTCGCCGGCGTTCAGGTCCAGGTTCACCTCCTGGAGCGCCTTCACGCCTGGGAACGTCTTACTGACGTTCCTCAGCTCAAGCAATTTCGTCACTCGTACTCCTTCGTACCCCTTGTCGATACCGACCGGCAGCGCCCGGTTGCGACGTCGATGTTAACGCTAGCACTAGCTGGTCGAAGCGTAAACTCCCGTTACCGAATCGTGATGACCGATACGTTCCAAAATCGGCTGATAAGCGGCTACGCAAAGGCGCCATCCGACTGTGCTGACCCCATCCATCTTCAGTTGAATACGCGTGTAGGTTTACGCCGGAAAGAATGAACGGAGGGCAGCGTTGACCAGGCAGAGAATGCTGGCCGAACTTGCCGTCATGGCTGCCGACTGCGCGTCTGGCGCGAAGGTGGCCTGGCTCGTCGGATCCGAGGGCGTCGGTAAGTCGACCCTTGCGCGGTTGGCGTGCGAGGCCTCGGGGTTGCAGGTGCATCGCCTCGACGTCTATCCGGAAGACCGCGAGCACCCGCTCGCCGCCGTCAACGAACTCGGCGCCACCTTCGGGATCACGCTCGGGACCGATCCGGCACAGGACCTGTTGCGGGCCATCGAGGCCGCGGGCCCGATGGCGCTCGTCATCGAGGACGCCCAGTGGATGGACGAGGCGTCCCAGTTGGCCGTGTGGCAGGTGGTGCGTCGTTTCCGGCGGCTGCCGGTGTGGCTCGTGGTGACGAGCACCGACATCGCGGGCCCGCTGCTCGACGGCCTCTCCCTGCTGCTGCGCTCCCCCGATCGCGGCCAGGTGGTGACGGTGACGCCGCTCAGGGCCCAGGAGAGCGCCGCCTTCCTGAAGGAAGAGCTCGGCGTCCCCGTCGACGGCGAGACGCTCGAGATGGTCCAGTCGGTGACGGGCGGGTATCCGTCGCTGCTGGTCTCCCTTGCCGACCAGGTCAGGCTCAGCGGCCAGGCCGCCAACCTGCGTAGGGCCGTGGGGGCTTTGGCGCAGCGCGGCGAGGGCAGCGGGCTGCTGCGTCAACACGTCACCTCCGTGCTCGAGAACGTCACCCCGGGTGGCCGAGGGGCGCTGCTCGCCCTGGCCCAAGGAGGAGAGCTCACCGCTGCCCAACTGTCCCAGGTGCTGAGACTTCGCGGTCTCCCCGACTCCGGCACCGACGAGTTGCTGGCCACCGGCCTTGCGGAGCGGGCGGGGGCGACCGGGCTGAGGCTGCGTCACCAGCCCGCGCGGCGGGCGATCGAGGAGCGGATGACCTGGAACGAGGCCCGCGACTCGCACGCCGCGCTCGCCACCCTGCTTACCGGGCTCGACGGGCTCGAGCACCGCGTCGCCGCGGCCGACGAGAGCACCTCGGGAGAGGTGCTGATCGAGGTTCTCGCGCAACTTGCCGACGCCTACGCGTCGAACGATCTCGGGCTCGCGTTCCGGCTCGCCATCCACGCGGCCGATCTCGAGCCGACGTTCATGATCGAGGCGATCCTCGCGGCGCTGCGCTCCGGGCGCATCTCACGGCTGATCGACATCGCTGACCGGGTGGACAACATGCCGCCGTCGGTCGGCAGGACCGCCGCCATGACCATCCTCGAGTTGTCCCACGAGAGTGTCGCCGCCGCCGTCGACCGCCTCATGGGGATCGACGCGGACGACGTGATCGACCCGCGTGAGCTCGTCATCCTCGCGCACGCCAGCATCCAGGTCGTCGTCGCATCCAGCCTGCACATGGCACCCGAGCTCAGCATGGCGCTGTCGCGCTTCGTCGACCCGGTGCACCGGAGGGGAGTCGACCTCGCTCCCGTGCAACCCGATCTCGCGATCGAGCTGCGGATCATCTCCGCCGGGCTCGAGGCGATCCTGATCGGCATGAACGACGCCATCGCCCCCGCACAGCGCATCGAGCCGCTCACCGACCTGGTGCAGCGCCTCGACCCCGTCTCGGGCATGCTGGTCGGGCCCATCGTCGGCTCCCTGATCGGGATCCTGCACTACGTCACGGGCGACCTCGCCCCTGCGAAGACGGAACTGGCCCGGATCACCGCCATGGACATCCCCCTGGTGCGGATGCAGTCCGAACTCGCGCTTGCCCACCTCGCGTTCCTCGACGGTGACTGGGACACGGCCCATGCGCTCGCAGACAAGCACCTGGCCGCCACACTCGACTCGCTCCAGGCCCCGCTGTGGCCGCAGTCGTTCGCGGTGGCCGCGCTGGTGCCTGCCGCCAGAGGCGAGGCGCACGTCGTGGCCGAGTACCTGGGCTGGCAAGACGCCTCGACCGAGTCGACCGTCGGCGGGGCCGCAGGCAAGTTGACGGAGGCCTGGGGCCTGGTCGCCACCGACACCGATCCCAAGCGGGTCGCCGAACTCCTCGACCGCGTCTGGGCGCGCGGCGACATCTCCTACGTCAGCGGCCACCCGACCGGGGCGCTTCGCGTCCGAGCCCACCTGCAGACGGGGAACCGGCCGGCCGCAGAGGCGGCCCTGGTCGCGCTCGAGAACGAACCGTACGAGGCGCAGGCGCACGCCTACGCGACCTCGCATGCTTCGGCCCTCCTGGCCGAGGACGCCGGGGAGACCGACGCGGCGACGGAAGCCTTCGCCACAGCGGCCCGCCATCTGAGGGCGCAGGCCCGCACCAATCCGGGCGCCGCCCTGCAGGTCTTCGGTGCCGTCCTTGCGGAAGACTGGGCACTGGCCGTCGTGCGCCTCGGGGCGGCGACACCGGCGCGGCTGGTCACCCTGTTGCGGGACTCCATCGCCATGCTGACGCGGGCGGGCGCCACACTCTGGCGCGACCGACTCGTCCGAGTCGAGCACCAACTCACGCCAGCCGCGCCGCCCGTCCCGTCCCGCTCAGGCCTCGACCTGCTCGGCACGCTGACCAGCCGCGAACGCGAGGTGGCCCTGCTGGTCGCCGATGGGCTCTCCAACCGCGAGATCGCGGGCCGGCTGTTCGTCACCGTGCGGACCGCGGAATATCACGTCCACAACGTCCTGACCAAGATCGGCATGACGTCGCGCGCGCAGTTGCAGCAGGCCCTCGGCGAGGCGGTCGCCTAGCCCGGGTTTCCGTCGAAGGTCACGACCACCGTGTCGTTGCCGACGGCCTGGTAGTCGGCGTCGCCACTGGAGGATGTGACGGTGTACACGATGGTGTACCGCAGCCCGTAGGAGGCGGGGTCGACCGCGTTGACGAGCACCGTCGCGCTGGCGCTCGACGGCCCCTTGATGTCCGGTGTCGCCGAGACCACAGGCTGGGTCACGACGTCCGAGGGAACCGCGACCCATCCGTCGAGCGAGAGCCGCTCGACCTGCACGTTGACCGATGCCAGCGTCAGGTCGCCCCGCCCGTCGGCCGACACGTTGAGCGTCAACGGCTTGACGGTCCCGGGCGTCCAGTCGGCCTTGCCGCGATCGGACCAGTAGTCGGCCGTCACGACCATCGCGCCTGCCTTGAACTGGTGCTCGGCGCTGCCAGTCGCCAGGTCGTCGACCACCATCGGCGGGACCTTCGGGGTCGGCGTCGGCTCGGGGACGGGCTCGCTCGCGGGCATCGACTGCCCCGGGGTCGGGGAGGCGGGCGACGCCGGGACCGGCGACGCGGGCGAGTGGGGCGAGGGCACCGGGCTCGGCGCCGCCTCACCCATCCATGGTGGGGTGCCACACCCCGCCAGAACCACTGTCGACACCATGCAAGCCACCATCAGTCCCCTACGCCCGTGAATCATTTTCCGCCTCTACTCGGCTCCGTGCACACGAAGTCTGCCGCCTCTTGTGGCCTCGGCCAACCCCAGGAACCGGATCCTGGTAGTGGCACTGGTAGAGGGTCAGGAAGCTGGTAGTCGCTCTGCCGAAACTGGTGGCTCGCGCAGTGGCACGGCGGCGCCCGCCAGACCAGGATTGCGGCATGAGCGTGATGGAGAAGACGGTTGAGGTCGAGGACGTAGAGGTCGTCCTGGCCGACGCGGACGAGCGCACCTTTGGACAGGTGGAGCTCTTCGCGGGGGCTTACGTGCCCGAGCATGAGACGCAGCCCCGCATCGGCTGCGTCGTCCCGGCCTACAACGAGGAGTCCTCGATCCAGGCCGTGGTCGAGGCGCTGCTCGGCCAGACGAGGGTCCCCGACGTGATCCACGTCATCGTGAACAACAGCTCCGACGACACCTTCTGGGTGGCGCGCGAACTGGCGGGCAGGCATGAGCGCCGCTACCGCGACGAGGTGATGGCGTGCGACGTGCACGTCCACGACGTGGGCAAGCTTCCCGAGCGCAAGGTCGGCGCCCTGAACATCGGCTTCAAGCTTGTCGAGGACTGCGACTACTTCCTGGGCGTCGACGGCGACACCGTGCTCGACCGCAACGCGGTCGCCAACCTGCTCTCCGAGGCCCGCTCCGATCCGCGCATCGGCGGCATCTCCGCGATCTACTCCATCGACTACGACGAGGGCGCAAACGGCGCCGAACGGTTCCTGATCGCCGGCCAGCGGCAGCAGTTCGCGAGCTTCAACATGCAGAACCTGCTTCGCGGCCGCAACATGGCCGTGCTCGGCGGCCAGTGCTCCATCTTCTCCGTCGAGGCTCTCCGCACGGTCAGGGACGAGTACCGGCAGCGGGGGCCGTGGGTGTCGGACTCCGAGGTCGAGGACTCGCTGCTGTCGCTCCAACTGAAGCGGTGCGGGTTCTCCACGAAGATCTCGGCGAGCGCGCGGGCCGACGTCGGCCCGATGGTGACGCTGAAGTCCCTCGACGCGCAGCAGGTGAAGTGGAACTACGGGGCCATCGACCTGATGTGGCCGGGGCAGCGTGGCGACACGAGCGGCCAGCCGTTCCACCCCAACCTTCGGCTGCGCTGGTTGGAGAACTGGTCGATGCTGTTCAACCTGGCCGTCCGGATCGGCTTCGTGCTGCTGCTGGCCGCCTCGATGACCATCGGCGCCTTCGTCTTCTCGCCGTGGTGGCTGCTGCCGCCATGCGTCGCGATCCTGCTGAACCTGCGCACCGCGCTGTCGATGCACGACCGGTCCGCGAAGGATGTCCTGTTCGCCCTGCTCTTCGTGCCGGGTGAGCTGTACATGTGGCTCAAGCTCGGCCACTTCATCCGCTCCTGGGCGAAGTTCCTGTCGCGGCAGGAGGTCGACAACTGGGGCGCGCAGGCGGCCGCGGAGCGGGGCAAGGCCAACAACGCCTACCTGCAGCCGGTGCTGTACCTGGCCGTCTTCATCGGCCTCCTGGCGCTGACGTGGACGCAACTGCCGCTGCTGGTCAAGGAGATCGCACTGTGGTTCGCATGGCCGACGCTCGCAGTGCTGGCCGGGATGCAGACGCTCGGCATGGTGTTCAAGCTGCTGCGCAGGCAGCGGGGCTACCGCGTGTAGCCGGCTGACGTGGGGGGAGGTCCTGGGGGGGACTTGGGAGATGCCCGGGGCGATCGGATTGATCGCCCCGGGCATTTCTGGCTCTCCGCGGGTCGGTAGGCGGCTTGGCGTTGCCCCCTGTTCGGGTGGCGGCTAGCCGGCGCTGATGTTGGCGTCGTCGAAGGTCGCCATGTCGCGCAGGATCCGCGCCGAGGCCTGCACCATGGGCAGCGCAAGCGCGGCGCCGGTCCCCTCGCCCAGCCGCAGCCCCAGGTCGACGAGCGCGTCGAGCCCCAGCCAGGACAGCGCCTCGGTGATGCCCGGCTCCGCGCCAGCGTGGCCCGCGATCAGGTAGCCCCGCGCCTCGGGCGCCAGCGACACGGCGATGCACGCCGAGGCGCAGGCGATGACGCCGTCCAGGATGACGGGGACGCGACGCGCGGCCGCGCCGAGGATGAACCCCGCGATCGCGGCCTGCTCCAGCCCTCCGACCGCGGCGAGGACGCCGACCGGGTCCGACGGGTCGGGGCGGTGCAGCGCGAGCGCACGTTCGATCACGGCGATCTTGCCCGCGAGCGCCTCGTTGTCGATGCCGGTGCCGCGCCCAGTGACGGCGGCAACGCCCGCCCCGGTGATCGCCGCGATCAGCGCGCTCGAGGCCGTGGTGTTCCCGATCCCCATCTCGCCGGTCAGCAGCACCTGGGCGCCGCCGTCGAGGGCCTCGTTTGCGGTGTCGATCCCGACCGCGAGGGCCGCGATGGCCTCGTCCCTCGTCATGGCGGCCTCGACGGACAGGTCGCGGGTGCCGCGCGCAACGTTGCGGCCGCGCACGCCGTCTGTGGGCGGGTAGTCGAGCTTCACGCCGACATCGGTCACCACGACCTCGGCGCCCGCCTGGGCCGCGAGGACGTTGATCGCCGCGCCGCCCGCCGCCATGTTCAACAGCATCGCGACCGTGACCTCCTGCGGCCATGGGGTGACGCCCTGCGCGCAGACGCCGTGGTCGCCTGCGAAGACGCCGACGACGGCACGCTCGGGCACCGGAGGCGGGCAGACCCGCGCGATGCCAGCCAACTGAATGCCGATCCGCTCCAACAGCCCGAGGCTGCCTGCGGGCTTGGTGAGGCTTGCCTGCCGTGCCTCGGCGGCGGCCACGGCGCGCTGCGACGTGGCGGCGATGGCCGTGACGGTGTCTGCGATCAACTGCTCGGACATCTGTGAACGATCTCTCCTGCTCGGGTGCCCCCTGCTGGGCCGCAGGGAGCTGCCCGGCGAGGCTATCAGCGCGACCTCAGCAGACGACGGGGGCTCCCTGCCGACTCGCCCGTCGGGTGCTGGTAACGGGGGCCAGGTGGTCGCCGCAGCCGGGTCGGGGCTCCGCGGCGGGGGCGGACGCCGCCACCGACCCCCTGCCGGTAAGGTCGGGAACATGCGGCGGGTCAATGTTGAGGAACTGGCACAGGGCATCGGGGACGGCTCACGTGCGGCCATCGCGCGCGCCATCACGTTGGTCGAGTCGACCAAGCCGGCGCACCGGGCGCAGGCACACCAACTCCTGCAACTCATCGCGCCGCACACCGGCAAGGCCTTCAGGGTCGGCATCTCGGGCGTCCCCGGAGCGGGCAAGTCGACCTTCGTCAACGCCATGGGCGTCAAGCTGATCGACGAGCGCCACCACAGGGTCGCGGTGCTCGCCGTCGACCCCTCCTCGTCGCGGACCGGGGGCTCGATCCTCGGCGACCGCACCAGGATGGCCGACCTGGCCGCCCGCGATGACGCGTTCATCCGGCCCTCGCCGTCGGGAGGCCACCTCGGGGGCGTCGCCCGGGCGACCCGCGAGTCGATGCTGGTCCTCGAGGCCGCCGGCTACGACGTGATCCTCGTCGAGACGGTCGGCGTCGGACAGTCCGAGGTCGCGGTCTCCGGCATGGTCGACACGTTCCTGATGCTGCAGGTGGCCAGGACGGGCGACCAGTTGCAGGGCATCAAGCGCGGCATCCTCGAACTGGCCGACGTCATCGCCATCACCAAGGCCGACGGCGACAACGAGCAGGCGGCCAGGGTCGCGGCCCGCGAACTGTCGATCGCCATGAAGCTGATCACGAGCGACAACTCGAAGCGGCGCGCCCCCGTGCTGACCTGCTCGTCGTACACCGGAGCGGGCCTTGACGAGGTGTGGGACACCGTCGCCAAGCACCGCGCGGAACTGGAGGCCGCGGGAACGCTCGCGGCGCGGCGCCTGGAGCAGCAGCAGGACTGGCTGTGGAACATGGTGCGTGACGAGTTGATGGAGGCCCTTCGCACCTCCCCCGAGGTCCGTGCGGCCGCCGACGTCGTCCAGGCCCAGTTGGCGGACGAGTCGCTTTCCGCGCTGGAGGGCGCGCAGGAGATCCTCGCCGCCTTCGCCCGCTCCGTCGGGTCGCTTCCCTGGGCGGATCGACCCGGTCAATAGAGGCCAAGAAGTGGGGATGCGCTAGCCTGCCGGAGCACCCCCAGTCGGTGCGCCGAGTAAACTCGACGCGTGGAACCTGTGCTCGACCGATCGAAAGGAGGCACATGGGAGTCTTCGACAGGGCCGAGAAGCGGATCGAATCCGCGGTCGGCAAGGTGTTCGCCCGGACCTTCAAGGGGTACGTCCATCCCGTAGAGATCGTGGCCGGCATCCAGCGTGAACTCGACGCCGAAGCGAAGCTTCTGAGCCGTGACAAGCGGCTCGTCCCCAATGCCTTCCGGATCGGGCTGTCGCAGGCCGACTACGACCGCCTCGCGCCGTACTCCAAGACGCTGAACGCCGAGATCCTGCCAGGCATCCGCGACCACGCGGCAGACAGGCAGTACGTCTTCAACGGCCCTATCTCGATCGACTACGCGCTCGACACGTCGCTGCCCACCGGGCAGTTCACCGTCGCCAGCCAGGCCGTCGCGCCCGACACGCTCGGCCGTCAGAGCGCTCCGGGCCAGTTGGTGCTGGAGGTCAACGGCGTGCGTCACCCGCTCGTCTCCCCCGGCCTGCTGATCGGCCGCGGCACCGAGGCCGACCTGCGCCTCAACGACCCAGGCATCTCCCGCAGGCACGCCCTGATCTCCGTGTCGGGCGACCCCCAGCATCCCGTCATCACCATCGAGGACCTCGGCTCGACCAACGGCGTTCACGTCAACGGCAGCCGCATCACCAAGACCCGCGTCGGGGAGGGCGCCCGGATCGAGATCGGCAACACGCGCATGCTGATCCACACGCCTTCGGAGTCCTGATCCGTGTCTGACCTCATCATCGCGGCGATCAAGATCGTCTTCCTGGCCCTGCTGTGGTTGTTCATCCTGTTCGTCGCCAACGTGGTGCGCACCGACCTGTTCGGTCGTCGGGTGCCCGCGTCCTCGCTCGCCGCCATCCCCGCCGACCGCGGAAGGGGAAAGGGACGCAGCAAGCTTCCCACCCGCTTCGCCATCACGGCCGGGCCGCAGCAGGGCGCGTCCGTCCCCGTCGAACCGGTGATCAACCTGGGTCGCGCCGCCGATTCGACGCTGCTGCTCGACGACGACTACGCCTCGGCGCGGCACGCCCAACTCGTCCAGAAGGATCCGACCACCTGGCTTCTCACCGACCTCCAGTCCACCAACGGAACCTACGTCAACGGCAAGTTGGCCACCGAACCCATCAAGGTGACCGTCGGTGATGTGGTGCGCATCGGCAAGACCCTGATGCGCCTGGAGATCTAGTGTTCAGTCTCCGTTTCGCCGCCCACTCGGAGGTGGGCCGGGTCCGCAAGAACAACCAGGACGCCGGCTACGCCTCGCCCAACATGCTGCTCGTCACCGACGGCATGGGCGGAGCCGCGGCCGGAGACCTCGCATCGGCTGTCGCCTCGACGGAGGCGTCGCGCTCGGACCGCCGCGCCACCGACGGCGAGGAGATGCTGGA